>JADMKE010000029.1 GCA_018780035.1 Candidatus Sericytochromatia bacterium | reverse complement strand
TCTTTTCATCCCAAATCCCCTTAAGGGGATGGGAATTCCCAGAGCGTTCTTTAAAGCAGGCACCAATTCACGCGCATAACCTTGCCCCCAGATTTCTTGTTTGAGAGCGTAAATGATTTCAGGTGCTTGTTTATTTTCTTCATTGGAATAAAGTGCCGGATCCTTCACAATACCAGCATAGCCGATAAATTCGTCACTCTCTTTTATAAGCACAGCAAACGTTCCCAAAACAGGTCTATCAGAATCCTTGTTTTGTTTGTCGATCCAGATTTGACATTGCTCACGGGATAAGATCTGACCATCTCCCACCCATTTCATTACATTGGGATTTTGGCAGAGTTGGTAAAGAGAATCCAAATCTGACTGGCAAAATTGACGGACAACAAGTGATTTGGTTTGAAACAAGTGTGTCATTTCAAACGCATTCCAAAGCAAAATGCGGCTCAGCTGGCCATGCTACCCGGATCTCATCTCCCACTGAGACGGTCCCTCCCTTCAGCACCACAGCCATCACGCCAGCTTTGCGGATCAACTGTCCTGCTTCATCCCGCTCCAGCACTGCCGCCATTAGGCCTGGCTGAAACTGGTTCAATTGGGCACAGGGATTGCGCAGGCCTGTGATTTCTAAAACGGCTGTTGGGCCAATCTGAAGCCGGGTGCCCTGAGGCAAAACCAGCAAATCCAGCCCAACGGTGGTGAGATTCTCACCGAGGGCCCCTGGAAAAACGGCAAAGCCCTGTTCTTGCAAGGCACTAAGCAATTCGAGTTGCATAAGATGGACCTGGCGCAAATTGGGGGCCTTTTGCCCACTTGGAGTGCGTTTGATCCGTGAGCGGTGTTTGACGGTTGTGCCCCGGTGGGCATCGCCTTCGACACCTTCTCCCTCAATCAGGTGAATGACCGGTACAGCAGTTTTAGAAAAACCGTGTGTTTCACTTCTGCAGACGGCATGGACCAACGCCTTTTCATGCATATTGCCCATTACACCTCCTGTTTTAGATTCCATTATCCCATTTAAAACAGGACAATAAAATCGTGAGGAAAAAGGGGACTTGCTCTCTCCTTTGTGGATGGGCTTTGAGCTAAAATGAGCGTGAACTTCACCGCTTTGGGCCTGAAATAGCAAATGGAATCAGGAAGAGATGGCATCAGAATCGCATAGTTCGACGTCCCCCTGGATTCGTTCCGCCCGCTGGGACAGCTTTTGGATCCTCTCAGGATTCTGGTTGCCCCTGGTTTTTGTATTGCTGCCGCTCAGTCAAGCCAAGCCTGTGATTCTGGCCTTGACTTTGGGTCTCTGGATTGCCCATCGCCTCTCCAGCGTCTATCTGGCGCTCTGTGTGCGCGAGTACCGCTCGGTGCTGGCTGCCAAAAAAGGCTATTTTGGGGGCTGGCCCCTTGCCATCTTTGTGCTGCTCATGGGCTATCTCTTTTGCCCGAATACGCTCTTGCCCCTGACGCAATTGGAACGGTTTCTCTTGCTGGCTTTTGCAGATTATTTTTTTTCGCTTTACCACTTCGCTGTTCAGCATTATGGCGTATTGTCGGTGTATCGCAGCCGTCTGCCCCATGGGCAGCGCGATGCAGGCTTGCTCAAATGGGACTTTTGGGCCTGTCTGAGTGTATCAGGGGTGTTTAGCCTTGTTTTGGACTTTCTCTACGGCGATTTTAACTTCTTTGGCCTTTTACAGACCCCTGTGCTGTTGACGGACTCTGTCCTGATTGCAACCATCAAAGGCCTGCTTTCTCTGGGTGTCTTGCTTTTTTGGGGCCTCACCTTGCGCATATATCTGCGCAAACACCAGGGCTGGGGGCGGATTCTGTATTTTTCCAGTCTCTGTTTGATGAGTCTGGTTTCGTTTCTGCTCGATCCCTTGCTGTATTTTTCTTTGGCACAATTGCAACATTGGTTGGTGTCGTTGGGCCTGACAGCTTGGATGGCAGGCAATTCTCAAAGTGGGACTGAAACGGTCCCTGGCTTTAACCACTGGTACGCCTTTTGGGGCTGGGTCAATCGCCGGGTCTGGGGGCCGCTGCTGGTGCTTATAACGCTCTCATTGCTTTTAACACCCATCCTGGAGGCTGATTATTTTATCGTACACGGTTTGAATCCCGAAGCCCTGATTGTGAAAGGGTTTTTACCTGCTTTTCGCGATTCCCTTTGGTTGACTTTCTTTGGCGGCATGGCCTTGTTTAGCTCATTTTTGCACTATCTCTACGATCGGGGGGTCTTTCGCTTTTCGGACCCGATCACACGCCAAGCGGCTTTGAGTCTGCTTCAATCCCAGCCAAAAAAGAGCTAAAAATCCCCTGCAATATGATATGATCAGCTCAAATCCGTTTTTGGAGCCTGCCATGCAAAGTGTCAATAAACCCGTTGTTCGCCATCTGCCCCCCACCCTTTCCGATGCGGATGTCAAAGCCCAATTAGAACGTGAAACCAAAAATACCGTTACGGCTGCAGAATTGCAGCCTGGCCAGCCCCGCTTTACAGCCCAGAATGTCGACCAAAACCAGATGAGTAAACTCTACCATGGCCGCTCTCAGCCCTTTGCATTTGTGGATTCTCCCGAAATTGCCCAGAGTGATCAGATTCAACACTGCCGCAAAGACGTGCAAACGGTGACGGGCAAAGATGGCACAGAACAAAAACAATGTGTGGGGGGCTTTAAACAGGCCCAAGTCAAAGCCACCACCCTGTCCTGTGTCTACAGAAACGAAGGCGATGGCCAGTTTTACCGGGTATTACAGAACTCCAAATACTTTGAAGCCCCGTTTCACAAAGGTGGCACCCCGATGATGCAGCAAAAAGTCTGTGGGGGCCATGTTCTGACGCCGGTCAACGAAGGGGGGTTTACCACCTGGACCCCGCGCCAAACTGACAAAGACGGCAACACCCTCTACCTCAACCCTGCCCACATTATTGAGGTGCGGCCGCTCACCCCCGAAGAGAGCGCCAAGCTCAAGCTGAAATAAATGCGCCCGGACTGAGGGCTATTGTTTGTTGAGCCGATTCATAATCTTGTGATACTTGTCGATTTCTTCAGGCAATGGTTGATAGAGATCATCTAAAATCGCTGTTTCGATGTCCGTGACCCACTGCTTTTCAGCTTCAGTCACATCCATGGTGGGGAGTTTGGAACTAGAGAGGTCGGCAACTTCAGAGATGCGTTTAATTTTGGCATCATCACCTTTAAACCCACCATTTTTATTCATCAACATACCAATCGCGCCACCGCTCAGGCCTGAATAGTCTTCATTGGATTCATCGTCGACCAATTGCACGGTCAGGGGATTTTTGCCATCTTCACCGGGAATCAAAGGCAGAGAGAGTTTGGTGCCGGGTTTGGGCAAGCTGCCTTTGGCCATGTTTAATTCGTCGGCATAGACCACATAAGAGGCACCACTTTGGCCTTTAACAACCACTTCATCGAGGTTATTGTCTTGCAGCGCATCTTTGACATCGTAGGTGGGCACCCATGTATTAACCTTGCGTACATTAACCGGCGTCTCTTTGCCAAAGAATCCGGTCGAGCCTTTTAACTGCATATCTGACATGTCTGAAGGGGCCTTTCTGAGCTGAAAATATGATCACGATAACTCTATTATTCCCCAAAAGTTCAGATTCTTGCTAGGTATACGCACCCGATTCCCTTAAAATCTGGCCCACAGGGCCAGATCATGGAGCAAGCAGGAACCTATTCTCGCCCTCAAAATGGTATCGTGAAGGCATGATCGAGCCCGAGCCGCCCCCTTCATCTGAGATCGACGAAGCAGAATTATTGGCCTATACACTGCAGGAACTGGGCCTTGAATTCAGCATGCTCGATTTATTGCAACAGGATCAGCGCAGCCGCTTTGACAAAGGCCTGGCAGCCCTCAAAGGGGTGGCGTATATTGTCGATCTCGCCAACCGGGCTTTACTCATCCAAAGTTTTCCCGAAGGGGAAGAAATTGCCAGCTATCCCCTGGCTGCTGGGGGGGGCTGGTTTACAGAAAATGAACCCCTGCACCTCAAAAATGAACCCTGGGGCTCGGCCCTCTGTTATCTCAACCGTGAAAATGGCCAGATCGAACAGATCAAAAAAGTCCGCCATGAAAGTATGTATGGCCTGGTGATCAGTGCAGACACCAGCTTTTTGTACACCTCGGATTTTTACCACAGTGAGTTTTTGGCTGAGACTCGGCAGAGCTTGTGTTCAATGGTCCACAAACCCAGCCCAAACCACACTGTTTACGATCTCTACTTAAATGAAGATCGCAGTGTCTTGTGTTTAAGTGATCGACAGGCCGGCACCCTCAAGATCTTTTCGACCTACGACCACACCCTGCTGGGAGAGGTGCAAATTCGCCAGCCAGGCAGCACCAAAGCCCTGAATGTGACCTTCGACTTTTACGAGCCCCGCGCTTTTATTACAGATAACCTCACGCCTGTACTCTACAGCCTGAATCTCTCAACCCTCGAACTTGAAGAAATGCCCGTGGGCATGCATGGGCAGATTTTTGGCAATTTATTTCGGGCTCCAGATATTCGCTATCTCTGTCTCTTGTTGCTTAAACCCGGTGTGACCCTGCAATACCTGAATATTGAAAGCGGGGAATTTGACGAAGAAATTCAGCTCAAAGGGCATTTTTTAAGTACCAGCCAGATTGACCCCTGTGATTTAATGGCTTTAAGCCCAGCCCACAATTTGCTCTTTGTCATGACCAGCCACAGCGATCCCACCCCACTGACACCTGGGATTTCGGTGATCGATCCCGATCAGTTTCAGCCTGTGCACTTTCAGAGCATACCCCATGCCCTGCGCGATCAGACCAAACCCGTGGCCCTGGTCTTCCCGATACCCAACCCTGTGGTACACGAACAAAAATCCCCACTGGAATTGTTGCTCCGCCAGGGTTTACTCACCGCTGAAAAATTGGAAGAACTCAAAGCCCAACTCTTGGATGGGGCCATGATCCACGCCCCGTTTGAAGAGATCGAAGTGGGGCTGGGAATCGGCCTGGTGCCCGCACTGGTGCCCGTTGAAGCTGAGTATCTGGTGCTCGACCCCAAAAAAGCCATTCCCGCCATTTTATTTGTGCTCGGGCAAAAGTTGTACCAGCAAACCGAAATTGACCTCCACGCCCACCCAGAAGAAAACGAGCGTTTTAAAGAACTGGCTGAAGACTACCGCTCGCAATTGGAAAATTACGACTCGGTGGATGTCTTGGTCACTGAAATTTTGGAGCATAAAACCCTCGAAACGGTTTTGACCCGCCAGGACATTCTCAGCCTGATGAGTGAAGTCTCCGAAAAAACCGGCAAATTGATCCGCCCGCCATATACCTGTCCAGCCTGTAACCAGCCACTCAAAGGCAGTTGGGACTGCCCCAGCTGCTTTTTTGAATTGGAGAGCCCGAATCGGGCCGAACGGAAAAAACGGGCTTCACTCGACAGCATTGGGGCCCTGCCACGCTTTCACCTGCTTTTGGCTGACCCCAAACGCCGTCGCCTGCTCATGCTCGACGATCACAAGACGATTGATTGGGAACTGCGGGCCCACGAAATGAACTGGGAAGGGCATGAGATACATTTTTGGTATGCCCTTTGGCTCAACAAACAAAACCTCTTGGTGGTAGACAAACACAATAGCCAGGTCTTTGAATGCAGTCCCATGGGCCATGTGGGCTGGTCGGTCAACCAGGCAATTTCTCCCGAGCACCAATTGCTCAACCCGGTCAAAGCCAGCTTTTATACCGAGGCCTACCAAGAGAGCAAAGGCCATCTCGAACACTTTTTAATCGTCGATCAGGGCCACCACCGCGTGCTGGTGATCAACCGCCAGCAGCAGATCGTCTGGCAATACGGTGTTTTGGGCGAAGCAGGTGCTGAAGCAGGCTATCTCAACAGTCCCTCAGATTTACAACAGACTTCCGATGGCACGTATCTGATTGCAGACACAGGCAATAACCGTGTGATCGAGGTGCGCGAGCAGGAGATCATTCGCAGCTTTGGCTGGAAACAGGGCCTGAATAACCCGATTTTTGCTATGCGTTTGCTCGATCAAGATACGCTGATTGTGGATGCCGGCCATTACAGGGTGGTGGAATTTGACCTCGATGGCGAACAGGTCCGCGAGTGTTTTTATTATACCCACGACATGCCCGAAGAGCTGCGCATGGAGAGCCCCAGCCGGGTCTATCGGCGTGAAAAGCAAAGTTTGGTGCTGATGGACGAAGACAAGGTGATCGAAATCCAGCCCCGCCAGCAAAAACTGATCTGGTCTTCTTTGCTCAAACACCTCTCGCGGCGCGTGGAAATCCGGCGCGATGCGTTTGACAAACGCGACAGCTACGTTCAATCGTTTGACCAATACCGCCTGCCCACCTTAGAAGAACTCTTTGATCGCCTGCGCGAAACCAATCGCCTGCAGACCTCCAACGGGATTGCTGAAAAAATTATGGAATTGTTTCAGACCTTGCTCGAAGCCCGGCGTGAAAGCGACAGCCAGCGGGAACGGTCGGCCCAAGTCAAACATATTAACGACGCTCCCCTGGTTGATGTCTCGATCTATGTGATCGACCGCGTCAACCACCAGATTGTGCGCATGGACCACGCAGGCCAGGATCATTGGCATTTTGGCACCGAGCCCAGCCACAAATTGCAGCGCCCCGGTCATATTTACGAAACCGCAAATAGCCTGCTGATTGCAGATACCCACCACAATTTGGTTTTGGAAGTCTCATTGGTGGGCCAAGATGTGATCCAGATTTTTGGCGAAAAACCCGGCACCCTCTTTCGCCCCCGCAGCGCTTTTCGCACCCTGCGCGGCACAACCCTGGTCGCAGATCAGGGGCACAAGCGCTTGGTCGAGTTTGACAAACAGGGAGAGATCATCTGGGAATACCACAAACACCGCGAGATATCTTACCCCTATTATGCCGAAGCCCTCGGCCATGGCACCATTCTCTATGTCGATCAGGGCCTGCACATGGTCAAAGAGATCACCCGTGCCGGAGAGCTAATTTGGTCGTATGGCCAGCCCAGCCGGATTGGCACCGAAGAAAACCAGCTCACCAGCCCGGAATTTGCCACCCGTTTGCACTCTGGCGCGATTTTGATTGCAGATACCGGCAATCACCGCGTGATTGAGGTCTCACCCAAACGCAAGATACTTTGGGAGTTTTCCAGCCACAAAAAATACCAATTGCACCGACCCATCGCCTGCCAACGCATGAGCAATGGCAATACCCTGATTGTCTACAACAATTCCCGCAGCATGTTGGAGGTCAATCGCGAGGGGGAGGCCTGCTGGTATTTTGAATTGGGTATCGAGCCCATGATTCACTTTGCCTGATACCCGCAGAAGCGCTTAAAATGTGCTGACCTGACAGCCCAGGAGCTTCAAAAGGTGACCAGCCACCCGCTGACTCGGATCTGGGATTTGCTGAGCTTTTAACTTTGAGCGTTGAGGCAATTGAGTTTTAAAGCCTAAAGTTTAAACCTTGAAGCCTGAGACTTAAAGTCTAAACTTTTAACCGCAAGGCCAATGTGCTACCACTGCACCACACCCCCCCGTATAAACAGGGGCAAGCGGAATCGAACCGGCTGTCGTTGGCCTGAAAATTTCTGGTCTTAATTGAATTTCGTCAGACCAGCACTTGGGCATTATCTGCAAAAGTCAGGTGATTGTCAAACACCCAACTTAGTCCGGCAGTTCAATTTCGGTGCGGGCGTTGGACTCGGTCAGGGCGATGTCGACCTCGGCTTCGAAGGCGTCGATCTTGGCTTCGAGTTCAAACAGGGTGGCTTTGAGTTGCAGCGGGTCGATCAGCGTCGCCAGGTTGTTTTCTTTAAAGGGCAGAGCCAAGGTGTCGTGGTCTTCGCTTTTGAGTTCGTGTTCGGGCTTGGCGTACGTGGCTTGCAGCAATTGAAAGAGCTGACGCATGACCTTTTGATTGTGCTCTTCCAATTGGGTCTGCTTGGCCGTAAATTTTTGCCAGAGTTCGTTTTTGAGTTCTTTTTCGAGCGTGATCGACGCTTTGCGTTCAATCGCCTCAGCCACACACATTTTTTCTCCGGCAATTTCGACCTTGGTATTGGCGTTGGAAAGCACAATCGCATTTTTGATCAAGCGGCGGCGGGCAATCAGGTCTTTGACCTGTTGAAAGCCCGAGCGAGCGGTTTTTTCAAAGTCCTGGCGGTTTTGAATGCTGCTTTCGGGGTTCTTGCCAATCATCAGCCCCAGGGGCTCAAGCTGGTCGATGGCTTTTTGGATGCGCTTGTCGAGGGTTTTGAGTTCGACCAGGGCGCGGGAGAGGGATATTTTGCTCATGAGACAGACTCCGCTTAGTTAAATTTAATATAGCTTACCCCAGACGCAGGGCTTTTTCTAGCCAGACAGTGCATTTAGCTTATTCTGCACTCCAGTCAAAAAGCGCCGCTGTGCTACAATAAAACCTGAATCCAGACAAAGGATGGCCCTTTTTTCGATGAGCCTGTCAAGATGAGCCAAAAAGTCTATAGCCGCCAGATCAAAATGCCGCGCCCGATGCACCGGGCTGTGACGGCAGAAGATATTAAAAGCGCGGCCCAAAAAGATCTTCAACCTGGCGAACAGTTGATTCGCGTGGCTTTTGTGGGCATGGAAGGCGATTATCTGGTAATCGAAGCCGGGTTCAGTGGAGGCAAAGGCCCCGAACCAACTGAGCCCGCCCCTGACAGCGCTTCAGCGAGTTCCTCAGCCACTCAATCAGGGCAGGTGAGCAAAACCCCTCCACCGGCTTCTGGGGGTTTTAAAGCGGGCCAGATTCGC
The DNA here is from genome assembly GCA_018780035.1 of Candidatus Sericytochromatia bacterium. Classification (GTDB taxonomy): domain Bacteria; phylum Cyanobacteriota; class Sericytochromatia; order UBA7694; family UBA7694. Next base: position 249,692 of record JADMKE010000029.1, on the reverse strand, counting down.
AGCATTGGTCCGCGTCCGCCCAAACCATAGGGGTGAATGTTTCCTTCGACAAGAAGAATACGAAAAGATCAAAGCGGCTTATAACGAAGCCCTGCGCAAAGAATTGGGCCTGAGCGAGGCGCAAATCCAGCAATCGATGCAGCCCCAGACCGAGCCATAACCTGATTGATAATAGTTAGCAAATTTGCTAATATAACATCATATGCTATTTCAGATCTTATATTTCCACAGTTCTGTTCGAGCAGACATTGAAGCTTGGCCCGACCCTATCTTGGCTGACTATGCCAGGATAATTGAATTACTGATGCAGTATGGCCCCCAATTGGGTCTGCCCCATTCACGCGCCATGGGCAACGGTTTGTTTGAATTGCGGGCGCGTGGAAAAGAGGGAATGGGGCGTGCATTTTATTGCTATAAAAAGGGGCAAAAAATTATTGTTTTACATAGCTTCATTAAAAAAACTCAAAAAACTCCAGAACGTGAACTTAAAATTGCTCAGAAAAGGTTAAAAGAGGTGAAAGATGTCTGATATCAGTTATGAGCCTGTTGAGCATAACCACGCTCTTTTTTTGCAAAAAGCCTTAAAGCGCAAAACCTTCAAACAGAGCTATACAGCGTTGGAGGGTGAATATCTGCTTTTGCGAGAAATGCTGGCAGCGCGTTTAAACGCAGGCCTTTCCCAAGCTGAAGTCGCAGAACGGATGGGCACAACCACAAGTGTGGTATCCCGATTGGAATCTGCTGCCAAACACACCCCTTCGTTGGCCACTTTGCAAAAGTATGCCCAGGCTGTGGGTTGTCAATTGGAAATTAAATTGGTACCCAAACAAGCCTAATGGCACATCTGCACGATGGCAGATTGCAGCGAGGCCCCAAATTTGGCGTAGATCGTCACAAATCCGGCCCCGATCAAGAGACTGGAGCTAAATTTGCGACTCGTGGGCGTCAGGCGTTGCAAAAGGCCCGCCAAAAGGGCGGGAGCCAGGCTCAGAATCGGCAGAGTGCCGAGCCAAAATGCCGTTAAGAACAGCGCACCAAGCCAGATGTTTTGGGTGGCCACAGCACCGAGAATAAACATATACAACCAGCCACAGGGCAGGAGCACCGAGCTGAGGCCAATCGTCAGACCTGAAAATGCCCCTCTTTTTTGTAAGGCCGAGCCCATCAGCTTTTGGGCCAGATTTTGCAAGGGGCCGGGCAGGTTCAGGTGAAAACTTTGCTCACGCCAAACTTTGATCCCGAGCCAGATAAACATGCCTGCCAGCCAGAGGGCGGCAAACCCGGCGATCAGCGGGCGCTGCTGGGCCAAGAGCTGCCCACCGGCCAAACCGGCCAAAGCTCCCAGACTCAAATAGCCCAACAACCTGCCGAGATGGTAAGAGGCCACCCCGGCAGGCGTGGGTTTGATCACCGCCACAATCGCCCCACACATACCCAGACAGTGCATGCTGCCGAACAAACTGGCCAGGAACACCAGCAGCGGGATCAGGGTCCAACTGGAGAGGTGACCGAGGTGCTCAGGATGCTCAATAAGGGCCAGCAAGGGGAATCTCCTGGGTGACAGTGCGTTGCCATTTGCCTTCGTCGGCTTTTTTCACCATTTCGAGTTGCAGACGCATCCGGCCCTGTTTGAGCACAGATTTGTGGAATTCAACCAAAAATGGGTTTTTGATCTCTTGCCCAGCTTTGACCTTGAGCTGGCCTGTTGGGATAATCAGCTTGATTTTGTCACGCAGAGCGGGATCCGCCACACGCAGTTCAATCGAGGCATCTTCAAAGGTGTAATTGGAAGAGACCAAGAAAAACTGATTGGCCACCAGGGGGTCAGACTTATTCTGCTCCAGAACAGTAAAGGGCACGTTTTTGGCGTTAAAAGCCGTGGTTTTGAGGGGATCGCGGGTGACCAGTACGTACGTCAGTCCGGCCAAAATTCCCACCAATACCACCGACAAGATCAAGACACGCGCCCGAATGGTTTTGGGTTTGCGGCCACTGAGATCTTCCAGGGTCGTGTAACTGATCAGGCCAGGTTCTTTGTGCTGATTCAACATGACCTCATCACAGGCGTCGATACAAGCCGTACAGGCCACACATTCCATCTGCACACCCCGGCGAATGTCCACCCCCGTGGGACAGACCTGCACGCAGCGGTAGCAGCTGATACAATCGCCTTGTTCGGCTTTGGGCACGTCCGGTCCACGCCGGGGCTCGCCCCGTTTTTCGTCATAGATCACAGCCAGGGAGTGTTCGTCCATCAAGACCGACTGAAAGCGGCCATAGGGGCACATGATAATGCAGAACTGTTCGCGGAACCAGCCAAAGGAGAAGAGCAAGACAGCGGTGGTAAAGGCCATCACGCTAAAGGCGGTGGGGTGCTCCGCTGGCGAGTGGCGCACCCAATGGCCCAATTCTTCCACACCGATAAAATAAGCGAGAAAGCTGTGGGTGATGATCAGCGTCACCACCAAAAAAGCGGCCCATTTGGCGCCTTTAATGGCGATTTTCTTGAGTGAAAAAGGCGATTGGTCCAGACGTTTGCGCTGAACAGCATTGCCTTCAATCCAACGCTCAATTTGGCGGTAGACAAATTCAACAAAGACCGTTTCCGGACACCCCCAGCCACACCAGAGGCGTCCTTTCACGGCGGTCAAGAGCGAAATGCCAATCAGGACCGCCCCAAAGACAAAGACCAACATAGGTGCATCATGGGCCCAAAATGCCAATCCGAAGATCACGAATCGGCGATGGGCAATATCCAGCAGAATCGATTGGTAGCCATTGATCTTGATCCAGGGCAGGAGCAAAAACAATGCCACCAGTAGCGAATGCACCACACGGCGACGCGCATGGTATTTTCCCTCAACGTCTGCCGGATAGAGTTGCACCCGTTTACCACGTTCATCGGTGGTAGCCAGTCTGTCTTGGGGCAATTCCTGAATTTTCATAACCTTAGTATTTCACTCCTTGAGGAGCCTTGGGATTCGTGGCTTTGCTGCCTTTAAGTGAAACAATATAAGCGGCCAGCTTAAAATTGTCTCCCTCAGAGAGCACGGGTCCCCAGGCGGGCATGCCTTTTGCGGTCACGCCTTCTTTGATCACTTTATAAATAGCCATGGGTTTGCCATCGCCATTGATCCAGTGATCATCGGTCAGGTTGGGGCCAATTAAGCCCCCCCCATCGGGGCCGTGGCAACTGGCGCAGGTGCTGGTGTATTTGTCCTTGGCTGCGGCCAATGTTGCGGTGTCTTTGCTGGCTTTAAGCAGCGCTTCATCGCTGATCGAGGCCATTTGCTGTGCAGCTTTGGCTTGGTCAGCGGCTTGAACTGCAGCCCATTCTTTTTCATAACTGGCTTGGACCAGATGGCCGTCGCCGACAATCTGATGCCAGGTGAAATAAAAGGCGGCAAAGACGATGGTGATATAAAAGGTACCCAACCACCAGCCAGGCAGGGGGTTGTCCAACTCGCGTATCCCATCATATTCGTGATTGAGCATGGGATCCTGGGTCAATGGATCGCGCTCTAATTTATCGTGATCATGACTCATTTTAGGTGTCCTCCTGCAAAGGCAATGCGGCCAGATGGTCGTAGAACGGCTTGCGAGAGCGCTGGAAAACCCAGAATAACATTCCCACAAACACGGTCAAGAAGATGATCAGGCCGAGATTACTCAGATCAGGCATATTGTAATAAGCCAGTACTTGTGATTTCATTTGGCAGATGCAACCTCCACTTCTGCGGTTTTGCCCAGACGTTGCAGATAGGCAATCATGGCCACAATCTCTTTGTCTTGGACATCAGCGGCTTTGACGCCGACTTCTTTGGCCAGATTGGCTGCAATCGCAGCAGCTTGGATCTTGGCATTTTTCTCTGCGTCTTTGACTTGTTCATCGGTATAAGGTACGCCGAGTTTTTTCATGACACCCAGTTTGGCTGACATGCTGGCATAATCGGCGGCATTTTCAGCCATCCAACCATAATTGGGCATGATCGACTGCTGCACGATATCGCGGGGGTTGAGCATGTGGCGGTAATGCCAGCTGTCGGGGTATTTTCCACCTACACGGGCCAAATCAGGACCCGCCCGGCGAGAACCCCATTGGAAAGGCCGATCATACATCGACTCTTCAAGGGTGCTGGGTTTGCCATAACGCAGGGTTTCAGCCACCATGGGGCGAATTTGTTGAGAGTGACAAACATAACAGCCTTCACGCACATACAAATCACGTCCGGTCAATTCCAGCGGAGAATAGGTGCGCATGGCACTTTTAACAGGAATGAATTCCTGTACAGTCAAAGCCGGCACCAATTCGATCACAGAACCGACCAAAATGGCGATCACAGTCAGAACTGTGAAAACAGCAGGCAGACCTTCGAGCAGGCGGTGTTTGGAGCCCATCAATTGGGCATTGATCTTGGTGAAAGAGGGCAGTTTGGCGGCACTGTCTTTGACCACGTGATCTTTTTGACCGCCCTGGATGGTTTTGACCAGGTTGAACAACAACAGACAATAGCCGATCAAGAAAAGCAAACCGGCCACACCGCGCACCCAGTACAGGGGCACAATCCGGGTCACGGTTTCGATAAAGTCAGGGTAAGTCAATTTGCCTTCGGCGTTAATTGCACGCCACATCAGGCCTTGGGTAATCCCGGCGGCCCACATGGAGATCATATAGATCCCGGTGGCGGTCACACCCAACCAGAAGTGGGCATTGGCGAGTTTTTCGCTGTAGAGTTTGGTGTTCCAGAGTTTGGGAACCAGATAATACAACATCCCGAAGGTCAAGAGGCCGTTCCAACCCAAAGTACCACCATGGACGTGACCAATGGTCCAGTCGGTATAGTGGCTCAGGGAGTTAACCGCTTTGATGGAGAGCAGGGGGCCTTCAAAAGTCGACATGCCGTAAAAGGTCACACCGGCCACCAAAAATTTGAGAATCGGGTCGGTGCGCAACCGGTCCCAGGCCCCACGCAGGGTCAGCAAACCGTTGATCATCCCACCCCAACTGGGTGCCCAGAGCATCAGTGAAAAGACCATGCCGACAGTCTGAGACCATTCAGGCAATGCGGTGTTCAACAGATGGTGAGGACCGGCCCAGATATACAGAAAGACCAAAGCCCAGAAGTGAACAATCGAGAGGCGATAGCTATAAACCGGACGACCCACAGCTTTGGGCATGTAATAGTACATCAGGCCCAAGAAAGGGGTGGTCAGGAAGAAGGCCACGGCGTTGTGACCATACCACCACTGAATCAGCCCATCTTGTACCCCAGCAAAGACCGGGTAGCTTTTGAGAAAGCTGACGGGGAATTCAAGGGAGTTAACGATGTGCAAAATGGCCACGGTGACGATCGTGGCGATATAGAACCAGATTGCCACGTAAATATGGCGTTCCCGGCGTTTAAACAGGGTACCGAAGAAGTTCACAGCAAAAATGACCCAGACAACGGTAATTGCGATGTCGATGGGCCATTCAAGCTCAGCATATTCTTTGCCCATGGTTATCCCCAAAGGCAAGGTCACAGCTGCTGAGACGATAATCAGCTGCCAGCCCCAAAAGTGAGCGCGGCTCAATAGGTCGTTAAACAGCCGGGTTTTTAACAATCGTTGCGAGGAATGATAAATCCCCGCAAATATAGCATTGCCCGCAAAGGCAAAAATCGCTGCGTTGGTGTGCAGCGGACGCAGGCGACCATAAGTCAGCCAGGGCAGATTAAAATTCAGACGCCAATCGGCAAGCTGAAAAGCAATCACGATCCCGAGCAGAAACGCCACAAAGGCCCATACCATTGTGGCCACTACAAAATATTTGACTACCTTGTCATCGTACTCAAAGGATTCAACCTGTCCGGTTGAATCTACATCAAGCACCGACGAGTTCGGTAAGCCAGAATGCGATTCCGATTTCATTTTCGTTCGCTCGTCCATACCTTTCTATCTAAATACTCAACATTATTTCTCATCGTAAAGAGCCCGATGAGACGGAGTTTCCAAATCTTCAAACTGTCCCGATTTGACCGCCCAGAGAAAAGCGCCTGCGAAAGCAGCAGATATCAGGATCGCCATCGGCACAGTCAGGATTAAGATATTCATAATTTTTTGCCTCCAAGCACGGCCAGGGTCACAATCGTCAACGAACTAACGGGCATGAGAATGGCCGCGTATAAGGGGGTTACCCAACCCATCACGGCGGCCGTGAGGCTGATCAGGTTATAAAAGAGGGAAAAACTAAGGCAAAGCTTGACCAGCTTGCCGGTTTTGATTGCGTGTTCTATTAAAGCGGGGATTTGTGCCACCCCCGCTTCAGCGAGGTGGACATCAGCCGTTTGTAAGTTTTCTTCGACCCCACCCTGTACCGAAATCCCCAACCGGGCCGCTGAGAGCGCCAGGATATCGTTAACGCCATCGCCAATCATGGCGGGGGCTTCAAATTGTTTTAAGATCTGTTCTTTTTCTTCGGGCGTAACCCGTGAATAGACCCGGTCGATGCCCACGGCTTCAGCAACCTGCTCACAGGCTTCGCGCTGGTCGCCCGAGAGCAAAACCAGGGTATAACCTTTTTCACGCAATTGGCCCAGAGTTTCGCGAGCGTCAACCCGAATGCGGTCACCCAGCCAGATTTGGGCCTGTAATTGACTGTTTTTATAAACTTCTAACTGGGTCAGTGGCTGCGCCGATACCTGAAACTCACTTTGGGCCTGTGAGGGGATAATCTGCCAGAGCTGACCATCGATGCGGCCTTGTACACCGCCGGTATTGAGGGACTCAAACGCGGTCACCTCAGGCAGGGGCGTGTTAGAAGCAAAATGCCTTACCAGGGCCTGGGCCACGGGGTGGGCGGCTTGGCTTTCCAAGGCCACAATGGCCAAACGGGCTTCGGAGCTGAGTTCATCACTTTTTAAAACCTGAAACCGGCCCTCGGTCAAGGTGCCAGTTTTATCAAAAATCAGGGTTTTGAGTTTGGGCAAGACTTCCAAACTGGCGGCATTTTTGATCAAAAAGCCCCGGGCAAAGGCCCGTTTGATCGCGATATTCATCACCAAGGGGGTGGCCAAGGCCAGGGCACAGGGGCAAGAAATTATGATCAAAGCCAAGGCGCGGGTCAGGGCATCGTGGCTCAAACCTTGCCAGAGAAAGATGCCGGTTGCAGCCAGCAGCACGCCGATCATAAAACGGCGGGAAAGTCTGTCAGTCAGAGCCACAATCGGGGTGCGGTTGAGCAAATTGCTGTGGGTTTTGCGCAAGATGCCTGCCATTTTGGTGTCTTCACCACAGGCGCTGACATGAATCTCTAAGAGACCTGACTCATTGCGGGTGCCAGCATAGACCAAGCTACCGACGTTGACGGTCTGGGGATAGGTTTCACCGGTTAAAAGCGACATATCCACAGCCGACTCTCCGGCCACCACCTCGCCATCGGCCGGCAGGCGCTCACCGGGTTGAACCTGGATCCGCATGCCTGCTTGCAAACGAGAAACAGGCAGGGAATAAAACTGGGCCTGTTCATCTGACCAGACTTGAATAACCTGATGCTCAAAGAAAGAGAGCAGGGGGTGAGTGGCGGCCACACGTTGCTGTACCCGGTTGAGGGCATAGCGGCTGAGCAGCAATAAAAAGACCAACATAGCCAGAGAATCGTAATAGGTTTCTTGCTGGGTCAAGGTTTGCCAAATCCCTGCGCCCAAACCCACCAGCAACGAAAAAGCGATCGGTACATCAATTGAGATTTCGCGCAGCTTGAGCCGGTGCCAAGCAGCTTTGTAAAAAGGCTGTGCGCTATAGGTCAGAGCGGGCAGGACCAACAGCAGCGCCAACCAGGAAAAATAGCGAGCCAAGCCGCCTTCCAGGCCAGAGTAGAGGGCAACGGAGAGAATCATCAGGTTTCCGGCCGAAAAAGCGGCCACACCGATACGCATCAACAGGGATTGGTTCTCCCGTTGGCGGTGGGCCTCGGCTTCACGGTGATTTTTGACCGCGTAGGGTTTATAGCCAAATTCTTCAATCGCGGCTGCCACAGGGGCAAAATTGCCAGTGGCAGGAACGGTAATGGTGGCCATGGCATTGCCCAAATTCAAGCGGGCAGATTTGACGTCTGGCAGCAATTCCGGCAGCTTTTCAATCAGCCAGACGCAGGCCGCGCAATGAACCCCTTCGATGTAAAATTCCAGGGTCTTGCTGCCATCACAATTAAAATCAGGGGTGGTAAAGGCGGGATCATCGAGGTAGGTATAACTTTGCGTGCGGGCAGGGGCGGAAAGCGGTTGGCGAATACTCACGGCCTGGCTGCGGATACGGTAATAGTCCCCCAGACCTGCGGCCTGCAAAATCCCATACACCTGTTGGCAGCCATTGCAGCAAAAGACCTCTCCCTTGGACAAAAGATCCGAAGGAATCGGCAAAGAACAGTGCTGACAGCTGGTTTTGGGCTGGGACGGACTCGGTATCAGTGCAGGTTGAATGGACATGGATTTTTCCTCTTTACACCTTGAGTTTATGGGAAAATACAGAAAGCGTCTCTGCCCTGCATCAAAGCCATTTTTGATCTGAATCAAACTTTGTATTTCAGAACTATAACAGATTCACAACGTTGTACCTACTTTTGCAATGCAAGCAGCATGCAGTTCATTAAATCTAAGCAAAAGCCCAAAAGCAGCTGTTATGCTGAATTTAATCTCAGTTCCAGGAAGGAAATCCGACCGTGTTCATGCCTGTACAGCGCGATCGCAAACGATCACAGCCCACCTTTATCCTATCAGGGGTTTGTGCTGCGTTATTGCTCTCAGCTTGCCAAACCTTTGACCCGGTGCTTTCCCAAAATCCACTGCAGACACTGGCCCAAAACAATTCGCCACCTCCGGGCCGCTTGCACTGTCCGCCAGGCAATCCGGCCTGCCGCCCTCAGCAATTTAATTTGCCCCAGCAAAATCGCTTTTATTTGCCGCCAGAATACATGCCCACCCAGGCTGTGATTGTCTCTGATCGGGTGATGGCAGACAGCAATGGCTTACCCCTTTTACAGGCCCTGATCCAGGCCCAAAGTGATGTTTGGATGTTGGGGACCGATGCCAATCTGGCCAAACAGACCGAACAGGCCTTGCAATTTACACTTTCACCTTTGGGGATTTTTCCACTGGCGCAAAAATTTGTCGCTCTGCCTTTGGCCACCGACAGCGTTTGGAGCCGGGATTATGGGCCTTTGGCCACCTTGCCCACGCCAGAATATTCGGGGCCCAAACTGGACTACAAACTGCTGAACAGCTTTTATTATCCCGATCGGCGTCAAGACGATCGCGTTCCCGCTTCGCTTTCACGAATTTTAAACTCCCCTTTGGGCCCATTAACAGAAAAAACGGTGTTTACCAGCCAACTCTCTTTGGCCCTGGAAGGGGGAAATCTGATGTGCACCCAGGCCCTCTGTTTCTCCTCTCGCAGTGTGGTTGAGCGAAATTTGGGCCAGGTTTTTCGCAACAGTCGTCCCTTGAACAATGAGAGTGATATTATCAATGAGTTTGCCAGCCAACTCAGCCAGCAAAGCGTTTTTGTCAATGCTCTGCCTGGAGAAGCCACCGGTCATATAGATATGTGGGCCAAATTTTTAGACGAAAAAACCCTCTTGGTACACCAACTCAGTGATGCCACGATCCAGCAACTGCCTGTTTTGGAGCAAACACAGGCCCGCGTGATCCAAGCCTTTCTTGATGAGCAGGCCACAGGACAAGATGCCTCTGGCCAAGAAATGCCCGAGAGTCTGGCTCAGAAAGCCAAAACGGCCATTCCCGATCTCAAGATCTTGCGCCTGCCCATGCCTGCCCCCATGCTTTACCAGGGTAATTTATTGGTCAGAAGTTATACCAATTCTCTTTTGGTCAATGGCACCGCCCTTTTGCCCCAATACAAAAATCTACCTGCAAACGGCATTTACCCGGATGCAGAACGGCTCAATGCTTATGAACAAGCGGTGGCACAGGTGTATCAATCAGCCGGTTATCAGGTCAAATGGATTCCCTCCGACAGTTGGATTGTCAGTGGCGGGGCGGTTCACTGCGTGACCATGCAGGTACCCAAAACCGCAATGTAGAGACGGTTAGAACAAATTAAGCAGGCCGCTCCATGTTTTTGGTTTCATAAATTTTGTGTTTGGGTCGGTTTAAGAGCATGTCGCGGGTCATATTTTGAACCCCTTTAAAGGCCTCTGACTTCATAAACTCTCGAAAAGCGGCGTCGTTTTCCCATTCTGAGTAGATCAAATAGGAGTTCGGGCTATTGACGTCTGAATAAAGCGCAGTTTTCACATGCCCTTCGAGGCTGGGCATCATCTCCAAAACCTGATTGGCGACACCCAAAAATTGGGGAATAAACTCATCTTTTACGTCGTAGTTCAGACCAAAGGTAATCATGTTTTTCCTGTTTCTGTAAATATTGTGAAAAATGAGAGCAGCTAAGCCCTCGCTCGCTATTTCTATCACATCATCAAATAGAGTCGTTGATTATGTTGATTAGGGCGCAAGCCAACCCAATGCTTCTTCTTCTGAAGCAAAGTACTGTGTTTTTTCACTCAAAGCCGATTCTTTTATCAACCGAGTTGCCTGCATACGAATGATCGCACTTATGATGACCAAAGCTGTTTTTTTCAAACCCAGACGTTCAAGTTCTGGTACAACTTCCATAATTTTGGCACTGACCTCCTCACTTAAAATACTGCCCTGAGTTGTATCATACAAAATTGAAAAACCATTCTGATGATTGAGTTTTTTGATTGTAGCCAACAGATCTTGATTGTATTGGATAACAGCGTCTAGACTCCAAGCTCCCAGAACTCGGATGACAATTAACTGTTCATTCTCTTTTACTTCAATACGATAATATTTTTCTATATTCATCAAAATATAACGAGAAACATAATATTTTTTTGATTTATTATGGCAAAAACAGAATCAAAGATAACGATTTTGACGCCAGACTGATACAATTCTGTTTCTCGCTTTTCCTTTCTTTTTATGGCACAATAAGTTTGTAAGCATTTCACTTTTAATAGGTCTAATTTTATCCTCCCGAGACCCGTTCAGGGTACACCCAAAATCCACCGTCTGCAACCAGGCAAATTTATTGGGTTGAAAATGCAAAAGACGCATCAAATCTAACTTCGGGATACATAGTTGTAGCCCCATTAAATTTTTGTATATGCATACTGCTATCCAATTTTAGAACAATATTGGTACTGGGACGATAAACCACCCCCAAAGAGGGTTTGAAAAAGATGCCATCATCGGATAAACCTGATTCATTGTCTCCCCCATAGGTTTTATTGGCAATGGTTTCTGGATGGCTCATCCAATCCAATAACCTGACTAGAGTCATCCAGAAAATAAATGGATACCCATCAGGCCGCTGGACAGCGGCTATGATTCAATCTCTTATTCTCCAGCACTGGGGCAAAGAGTATGCAACAAAATACATATCTGAACGCTTAAATGGCCTGGGTTTGAGCCACAAAAAAATGGAACTTTTCAGTCACAGAGAGGACATTGCTACCAGAGAAAAATGGAAAAATGAGACTTGGCCTAAACTGGTCAGAAAAGCGCAAAAAGAAGGTGCCGTCATCCTTTACGAAGATGAGAGCACCTTGCTGTGCTGTCGCCATCCGTAAGGCTCGTAAGCTCACCTACGGCTGCCGCCCAAATGTGGTCTCGAAATGCCTATTCCTGGGGAGAAAAAGGCATTCCGCTGAAAGGTACTGCCTACATGAACAACGTGCTTCAGAAGGTTTTCGGTGCTCTGGAGCTGAAATCGGGCCAGTTTATCTTCCGACAAGCAGAGTCTCTCAAAGCAATAGAATTTGCTAAATTTCTCAAATATTTGTTAACTCGCTACAATTGTAAGATTTATCTGATTGTAGACAATGGTTCTTCACATAAAGGGCAAATTATCCGAGATTTTCTGACAAAAAATGAACAGATTGAGTTGGTCAGATTGCCTGTTTACAGCCTACAGTTGAACCCCATAGAAAAACTTTGGAAACAGGTCAAGCAGGAGCGTTTACACAATCGCTTCTTTGCTTCTGAGAAAGTCTTTCGCAAGGAATTACTCAAAGCATTGAGGTTATTTCAGGATGAGCCATCATGGGTTGACGGCATTCTCAAGAAATGGAGGGACAGAGCATTGCTTTTGCAAAACAACTATTAGGCCAAAAGGATTGCTATTAAACGATTTGAGTCGATGAAAATCTTTTTCTGGAAAACGCTAAGGCACTTGCCATAGCACCATTTGAGACTGCACAAACTTTGATAGAATTTGCAGAAGGCCATTTGACAAATTTCATAATATTAAAAAGCAATGCCGCTTTTACAGCAGGTTTACTACTCAATGGCTGTTATTTTTCATAAATTTAACCCCTAAATTCTGAATATTCTATTTAAAACTCTGAAAAAACCAATTTCAGTTATTTTATATAATTAATATTCAACTGAGTCTGCAATTCCTCAACAACATGAACCATTTCTTGATTGCTCATCTGTAAAGCTTCAATAATTTCTGCGGCTACTTGGTTGTATTGCTCAATTTCTTGCATTTTATGGGTAATCTCACCGCTATCTGAAGCCGTATCACGTGCATGTAAACTGATCTCTTGAGAAACACTGGCCTGCTCTTCAACAGAAGATGCTATTGTCATTGAAATACCCTCTAAATTATTAATAATTGAAGATATTTGCTGAATAAATCCAACAGCTGTTAAAGTGCTGTTCTGAATTGCTTCGATTTTAGCTTGGATCGAATCAACAGAAGCAGCCGTCTCTTTGGCCAAATTTTTGACCTCAGCGGCCACCACGGCAAAGCCTTTGCCAGCCTCACCGGCCCGAGCGGCTTCAATTGTGGCGTTGAGAGCCAGCAATTTGGTCTGACCTGCCACACTTTCAATGACCTTGGTAATGGCCCCAATCTCATGGCTGTTATTACCGAGCATTTCAATATGCACAACGGCATCTCGGGTAAGGCCTTTGGCTTTTTTAACAATGCCTGCAGAAGTTGCAGTTTGTTGCGAAACTTCTTGAATACCCAAGCCCATTTGTTCAATGCTGATCGCCAAATTTTGGTTTCTGCGGTTGATTTCTTGCCCTTTTGCAGAGGCAAAACTGGCAAAGTTGATTGTGTCCTGGGTGCTACTTAAAAGCTGAGAGCCGACTTCTTTTGCCGTGAGCAATAAATCATTGAGACTCCCTATCTGATCAACAAAGGCAGTTTCTCGGGAAGCTTGTTTTTCTTCGCGGGCACGCAGGGTTAACACCAACTGGCTGAGCGTGGTTTGTAGACCTGCTAAATCAGGAATTTCTGAAAAATCGGGAACGTTGACTTCCGCTCCATTGATCAGAGATTTTAAACAGTCTTCCAACTGAGACAGGCCTGCATGGATATCGGACCGGGTAGACGATGACATATTGATGACTCACTCATAGAAAAATGTTACAAGAAGCAGGCCTTTTTCAGCCTGCCTCTGGGTTATTGGGGACTATTTAAAGACCAACATGGTAGAAGTTTGGTTTACATGGGTAATAAACTCTTCTCCATAGGTGCTAAAACCAATGGTGGGAATGGCTTCAAAAATTCTTCCATAGGCCTCAGTTCGCTTTTCATTGCGCAATTGTAAAGTACGCAAAATACAGTGGAAATCTATAATTCCGCTGATATGGCCCAACTCAGCCAGTTTTGCCTGCACAGCAACTTCTGTATCTTTGACTATGTCCATCGGTTCTAAAAGGGACAACTCCATGCCCTCTACCATATTGCAGTAGAAAGCCAATGCTTGGTCGTTAACTTGCATGGGACTGCGCACAAAGGGCTCATTGCCATCCATCAGTCCCACAGGATTGCTCATGAAATAGTCCGAAAGGTTTGCGACCTCTGTGCCCACGGCCTCAGCATATGCCTGAGCGGCAGGTTGACCATTAAATTCTATCACCGTGCGAGTAGCAGGATCCACTTTGGTGGGTGTTAGCCGTTTGACCGATTCACAAAAACTCTGGGTTTTAATAAAGTCAAAACCAACTGTGGGCTTCAAGAGAACCAGGACGGCTGCGTTTGAATAAGCCCGGCCATTTGCATAAACATTGGTTTGTTTAAACTGCAGATCATCCCCCGCTGAGCCGCCAATAAAAGTGATATTGGTTTTATCCCCAATGCTTTCCATCAGACGTTCTTCGGCCATAGTCAGACCATCGATCAACACCAAGCCAACGAATTTGTTGTAGTCCATTTCAGCCATAGAGGAGCCAAAATGTTGCTCAAAAGCAGCAAAGGCCTCTGCAACATGATCTTCTGTCTTGATATTTTCCAAGATCTGAATCTCAAAATCGTCAATGGCCTGATTGTTAAAGGCCATGGCCACAATCGCATTTTGTAACATATGCCCACTAACAATCTCACCCGCCGTGCTGCAACCCACCACGGCGGTTCCTGCAAAACTCTCATGTAATTGTTGGTTTAAAATCTGTTGGTCATAAGCTGACGAGGCAAAGACCAAAAGTAATTTGGCTTCAAAAGCGGGATCCAATTGCTGCTTTAACTCAGCTACAGCCTGCTTGAGATCCTGCGCCTGACTGTATATACTTTTTATATTCATAAATTCGCTCTACTCTCCGTTTTAAAAAATGTACTCAGAAAAAAACACAGATAGACAATTTTAGACAGCCAAGGTGACCCCAAAATCTCGAGCTACCTGCTGTACTTTTTGAAGCACGACAGGATCGTCTTCAGAAATTGGGGTAAAATTTTCCACCCGGATACCTTTGACCAAAAGCTTCGTTTTGGTCAATTTTTCCATAATGGGATCTCCTTTGGCCTTTTCTAAAATAATCTGATCCAATAGCGTTTTAATTTTTCCCGCCACAATTCAAAATCCTCCTGAAATCTAAATAGGTTCAACACACAACAAAGCCCCGAATCACATGACACAGGATCAACATCAAAGTCTACTCCTACTGCTCTCTAATTGTGAATCATTCTTGACTAGATAATGAGATCTGAAATATATACAGTTTGATTGATTAATTTTCGGCATAAAGCTTGATACTTGGGACGTATCAGGCAAAACAAAGCTCAAAAATAGGGTTTGATTGACCATCTCTGAATTTTGAAAAATTAAAGAAACTTAACATTTAATTTGCCTTACCGACAAAACACATCTCTGACCCGAAATAGATTATATCAAAAAAATGACATTTCAATATCTCATACTCTCTTGTTTTTAACAAAAAAAATACATATAATCATATCACTGCTATTGCCAAAGCAGGGGTTAAACAGGCTATTTTAGCTGATCCAAATCAATTTCCACATTGACTTAGATCAAAAAATGGCCCTGGTTGGTTTGTTATATGTTGAGTAATCTTTGGTGCCGCTTGCATTTTAACTCAAAGTGGAAGGGATTCGGGAAAGGCCAAAGTGAATCACTACAAAAGATTAACTTATGTTAAAAAATGTTAAATTCACACAGGCCAACCCGTGATAATGCTAGGATAGTCAAGTTTTGATAATATTTCTTGTGCAATTAGACGCACCGCAGAAATACCAAAGTCATCATTAAATGCTTAAATACCAGGATAAAAAGCGGAGATCTGAATGTATCTCAGTTTTGCCATAAAGTGTGGTAAGGACAAGTAGGGAGTCATTGTTGTTTATGGATGAAGTCTTAGCGGCGTTTTTGGCCGAGTGCCGTGAAAATCTCGAAAAATTAGACAATGAATTGGTCTTATTGGAGCGAGATCCCCAGGGTCCACATATCGCGGAGGCTTTGGGAAAGATATTTCGTACCGTGCATACCATCAAAGGCAGTTGTGGCTGGTTGGGATTGAACCGTCTGGAATCAGTGGTCCATGATGGTGAAGATCTTTTGGTGTGCCTGCGCGAAGAAAAGGTGGCAATCACCACGGCCATTGTGACCACATTGCTAGAAATGTTTGACGCAATCCGCGAAATTTTGGCACATATTTCCACAACGGGAAGCGATGAAAGCAGCAAAGACTACTCCTCACTGGTTCAAGCGTTAAAAGCCCTGCAAAGTCCTGTCTCACTTGCCGCTCACCAGCCAGCGGAACCCAAAACCATCTCTGCTGAGCCTATCTCTGCAGCACCCACCGTTCAGAGACAACAAACAGCGGCTGAAAGTATTCGTATCGATGTCAAATTATTGGATAAACTCATGAATCTGGTTGGTGAACTGGTTTTAACCCGCAATCAAATGCTGCAATTTACAAATACACAAGAAGACGCCGCGTTTACCATCACCACCCAACGCCTTAATTTGATCACCTCGGAATTACAAGAAGGGGTCATGAAAACCCGGATGCAGATGATTGGCTTGATTTGGAATGCCTATCCCCGATTGGTCAGAGATTTGGCCTTGGAATGCGGAAAACAGGTGTCCCTGGAAATGGATGGCAAAGAAACCGAGTTGGACCGCACCATGATCGATGCAATCAAAGACCCTTTGACCCATATTGTCAGAAATGCCATCGATCATGGTCTTGAACGCCCAGAAGAACGCATCGCCAAAGGCAAACCCCCCATGGGAAGACTGACATTGCGGGCCTACCACGAAGGGGGTCACGTGAATATCAGCATTCAAGATGATGGGGCAGGGATTGATCCTGAAAAACTGCGTGAACGGGCCCTGCAAAAGGGCCTGATTCAGGCCTCCGACGCCGCTCAGATGAGTGACCGAGCCCTGTTGAATCTGATCTTTCTCCCCGGATTTTCTACAGCCGAAAAAGTCACCAATATTTCGGGCAGAGGCGTGGGTATGGATGTTGTCAAGAACAATATTGAAGCTGTGGGAGGAATGGTTGAACTGATCAGCGAAAAGGGCAAAGGGAGCACCTTCAAGATCAAAATTCCGTTGACCCTGGCTATTATTCCCGCTTTGATGGTTATAAGCCAAAATGAACGCTTCGCAATTCCACAAATGAACCTACTCGAATTGGTCTGCTTAGAAGGAGATGATGCCGTCAGAAGTATCGAAATGATTTATAATTCTCCGGTTTACCGATTACGGGAAAAACTATTACCACTGGTCTATCTCAATCAGGTCTTCGAACAAGGTTTGTCATTTGCTGATCTCTTGACCCATTTAAAACAGCAAGGCGAAGATGCCCGGTTAAATATCGTAGTGCTTCAGGCGGATGATCAAAATTTCGGCTTAATTGTCGATCAAATCCATGACACAGCAGAAATCGTGGTAAAGCCATTGAGCAAGCAATTAAAAAATCTTTCAGTCTACGCGGGCGCCACCATTTTAGGTGATGGCAAAGTGGCCCTGATTATTGATGTCATGGGACTGGCGCAAAGGGTTAACGTCATTTCAGAAGCCCAGCGCAACAACCTGCAAGCTGAATTGGAAAACCGGCAGGACCAGGACAATGAATTGCATAATCTGTTGCTCTTTCAGGCCATCGGTCAGCGAAAAATGGTGATACCCTTGGCCTATGTTGCCCGTTTGGAAGAATTTAACAGTAACAAAATTGAGTATGCAGGGGATTTGAGCGTCGTTCAGTACCGCAAACAAATCCTGCCATTGATTCATTTGGCTGAGGTTTTGCCCGATTCTAACAGGTTCTCGGCTCAGACCGAGCCTGATCTAGAGGAACTTTTACAGGTGATCGTCTGTGTTGACCAAGGCCGAATGGCAGGCATTGTCGTGGAAAAAATTCTGGATATCGTAGATAGTGATGATGAGACAGAAATCCAACACAGTTTAAAACGTGAAGGTGTCATTGGCTCTGTTATTTTACAGGGTTCAGTGATTGATGTTTTGGATTTTCGCGGCATAATCGGCAGACACATTCCCTCATTTTTTGAAGATCTGCCAGCATCTCAAGATTTAATAGCTGTGAGGTAAGAGACGTGTCAACACGGCAATTTTGCACTTTTTATCTGGATCAATTGTATTTGGGAGTTGACGTCTTACAAGTTCAGGAAGTGATTCGCTTTCAAGAGATGACCCGCATTCCCTTGGCCCACCGCATGATTCGGGGATTGATTAATTTGCGCGGACAAATTGTGACCGCCCTGGATCTTCGGCTGCGACTGGAGCTCCCCGGAGAAACATCTGAATCCAGTTTTATGAACGTAATAATCAATACCCATGACGCACCGGTCAGTTTAATGGTGGATGAAATTGGGGATGTTTTGGAATTGGGTGACGAGCAATTTGAGCCACCTCCACAACATTTAAATGTCGGACTCAAAAAAATGATCAAGGGTGTTTATAAGCTCGATGATGATTTTTTATTAATTTTGAACACTGAAAAAGCCACAGATTTAGAAAACAAATGAAAGCCAAATGGAAATTTAACCTATGACTGAAAAAGCCAAATTCACCCCCCCCAAAAACCAGGAAAACAAACAAGCACAGTACGCCTATTTACAGTCTTTTGCCAGTGCCATTAATGCCACTCAAGCAATTGTGGAATTTCATCTGGATGGAAAAGTCAGCCGAGCCAATGAAAACTATCTGAATAAGTTGGGTTATGCCCAGGATGAAATTGAAGGACAGCATTACAGTTTTTTCCTTTCGGGAACCAAAGACAACTCTGAATTGACCGAAATTTGGGAAAATTTAAAAAAGGGCCAAACCCACAGCGGTGAGTTTTTGCAAAAGAGCAAATCGGGTGAAGAAGTTTGGTTTCAGGCTACCTATTCTCCTATGCTGAACGCTGAAGGTTCTCCTTTCCAAATTATGTTTTTTGCCCTGGATAACTCTGTCCAAAAACGTGTATTGCGAACCGTGGCACATAATGCTCAGCAATTAACAGGAGCCGCCGAAGAGCTCTCAGCCATCAGCCAACATATGAGCAGCAATGCAGAAGAAACCTCCAGCCAATCCAATCTGGTCTCGGCAGCGGCTGAACAGGTCAATCGCAATATTGAGGTGGTCACCACTGGTACCGAAGAGATGACTTTTAGCATCAAAGAAATTGCCCTGAATGCCCATGAGGCAGCCAAAGTGGCGGCAAATGCTGTTAAGGTGGCATCAGAAACAAATCAGATTGTAAGCAAATTGGGGGAGAGCAGTGCTGAAATTGGCAAGGTATTAAGAGCGATTACCTCCATTGCCCAACAGACCAAATTGCTGGCCCTCAACGCCACGATTGAAGCCGCCCGAGCCGGTGAGGCTGGCAAAGGCTTTGCCGTGGTGGCCAATGAAGTCAAAGAACTCGCCAAAGAGACAGCCGCCGCAACCGAGGATATCGGCCAAAAGATTGAAACAATTCAAAAAGATACCTCCTCTGCAGTCAAGGCCATTACTGAAATACAGGGCATTATCACTCTGATCAATGATATACAGAATACCATTGCCAGCGCTGTAGAAGAGCAAGCAGCCACAACCAGTGAAATCAGCCGCAATGTCTCAGAAGCAGGCAAAGGCAGCCATGAAATCGCCCGCAATATTGCGGGGGTTGCCGAAGCCGCCCGGAGCACCTCAGCAGGTGCTGGAGAATCTCAAATTGCAGCCCAGGCCTTACAAAAAATGGCAAAGACCCTGAAAGAGCTGGTCAGTGAATTTAAGTTTTGATTTAGGCAAGGAAACACAGCCATGACAGTCATGATTATTGATGATGCCGTTACCGTGCGGATGATGACCAAAACTTTTTTACAGGAGTTGGGGTTTACCCACATCCATTTGGCAGAAAACGGGATCGAAGCGCTGGAATTGCTGGAGGATGTAGAATCTCTGGATTTGGTTTTGGTGGATTGGAATATGCCTTATATGAACGGGGTTGATTTTATACAGAATCTGCGCGCAAAACCGGGTTTTAGAGATACCAAAATCCTGATGATCACCACCGAAACTGCCATGGAAAAAGTGGTTCAGGCCTTGGAAGTTGGCGCAAATGAATACATGATGAAGCCGTTTAACAAAGAGATGCTGACAAATAAATTGCAAATTTTAGGGTTAGATGTGCCTTTATGCCCATAAGCCCAGTTGAGTATGATTATATCTGCCAATTGCTCAAAAGTGAGTGTGCTATCGCTTTGGATGTCGGCAAAGAGTATTTGGTCGAACTTCGAATTGGCATTTTGGCTGAAAATGAAGGGTTCTCTTCTGCCCAAAATCTGATTCAACAACTTACGCAAAAAAAAGAACCTCAATTGGTCAAAAAGGTCGTCGATGCCATGACAACCAATGAGACTTTGTTTTTTCGCGATTTTAAACCGTTTGAACTTTTACATAAGGAAATTCTGCCTCACCTTTTTCAACGTCAATCGGGTGCAAAAGAACTCAATATTTGGTCTGCAGCCTGCTCAATGGGGCAAGAACCTTACAGTATTGCCATGGTTTTAGATCAGTACTTTGCTCAGCAAAGAAGCGACTGGAAAATTCATCTCCAAGCCACAGACATTTCGTTTACCTGCCTGAATTATGCCAAAGATGCCGTTTATAATCAGTTTGAGGTCAATAGAGGGCTTCCTATTTCACTTTTGGTTCGTTATTTTGAACAGGAAAACGATCGCTGGAAACTCAAACCTGTCATCAAAGAGCAGGTTCAATTTCAAGAACTCAACCTGATTGAACCCTGGCCCAGCTATATGCCCAAAATGGACATTATTTTCTTGAGAAACGTCTTGATCTATTTTGATTTTGCCACAAAGAAAAAAATTCTACAAAAAGTGCGTCAGCAACTCAAGCCAGATGGGTATCTCTTTTTAGGCAATGCAGAGACCACCTTAATGATCGATGATGCCTTTTCACGAATTGACTCACTCTATAATGTCAATTGTTATCAAGTGAACTCACGAAATAATCAATAAAAAGGATAAAGAAGCCAATGCCAATCAAAATACTTGTGGTAGATGACGCCATTGTTGCCAGAAAAATGATCAAAAGACACCTGACAGGCAGCACCTATGAAGATGCAATTCTGATTGAAGCCATCAGTGCTGAAAATGGACTCGAGTTATTTGATGAGAGTATCAATGTCGTCATGAGTGATTGGAATATGCCCGGTCTCAATGGATTGGATTTTGCACGTGAAATTCGCAACCGTGAAAGGACCTGGGGACGTTCTGAAAGCGAATTGATTCCGGTTATCATGATTACCACTGAAGGCACGGCCCAAAAGGTCAATTTGGCCAAAGATGCTGGGGTCAATGAATACATTGTCAAACCTTTTTCTGCAGCTCAATTGGTAGATGCTCTCAATAACGTCTTGGAGGGCTGATCATGATTACACATGAGCAATTTA
This sequence comes from Candidatus Sericytochromatia bacterium, assembly GCA_018780035.1. Lineage (GTDB taxonomy): Bacteria > Cyanobacteriota > Sericytochromatia > UBA7694 > UBA7694. Next base: position 228,456 of record JADMKE010000029.1, on the reverse strand, counting down.
TTGATACGATTGTGGCCACCTGCGCGGAAATTTTTGAAATGATGTTGCCAATGACGATGAGCAACAAGATGAGTCAACGGCCTTTGCCCTTTGATTACAAGCTCAAAGATATTCAGGACGATATGATTGCCTCCATCGGTTTGACGGGTGAATACAATGGGACCATTTCTCTGTATTTGCCCTTGCCACTGGCTTTGGATATGGCCGGTTGGCTGATGGAAGCGAGTTATGCCGAGTTGAGTTCAGAGGTTTACGAAGCTGTGGGTGAGATCATCAATATGATTGCGGGAGGTCTCAAAAATCGCCTCTCTAGCAATGAACATGATATATTTGACGTGAGCATCCCGATCATGATTTCGGGCAAAGATAAACAGGTCTATCATGGTAAAAATAAAGAGTATATCCTGGTGCCCATTGACACCGATAAAGGGCTCTTTTTTATCAGTTTGGTCTTGGACAAACAATAAATGACGATTTCCCTTTTAGTTGTATCACCATCGTACAGCATTCGCGAAATGTTGGCGCGGTATTTGCCTTATGAAGAATACACGGTATATACGGCTGATTCTGCTGAAAGTGCGCTCATTTTTTTTGAAAAAATCACGTTGGATGCGGTCTTGATGGAGCTCAAACTCAAAAATAATTCAGGGTTAGATCTCTTGGATTGGTTAAACAAACACCACCCCAATATCCATCCTGTCATGATCTGTGATGATGAAGATGAAGATTTGAGTGAGCTGATTCGCACTCGTAAAGCCAGTTACTTGCTCAAAAGCAAGCTCAATCTCCTGCAATTTCGCACCAAATTGCAGGCCATGTGCAAGTACAAACGGGGGCTGACTTACCAATTCAACCAAATCAGTATTTTTGAATTGGTTAAATTGGTTTCCTTTTCTGGCAGCGATTACCATCTGTATATCACTTCTCCGCAAACCCACCAGGAAGGCCTGATCTATTTTGGCAAGGGCAAAGTACAACATGCCATGTATGGTGAGTTGACTGGCGAAAAAGCCTTTTACGAAATCATGAAGATGAAGCGGGGGCTTTTTTCGGAGTTACAGGTGATGGAAACCGATGATGAGGTGATTCACTCATCTCTGGATCAATTGATGGCAAACTCCGCTCTAATTATGGATGAAAAAACGGGAGGAGCCCAGATCCAATTGCCCCCAACATCCTGTGTCGTGGTTTCCACAGAACATTTCTTACCCATTGTGCTCGGAGAGTTGTTTCGCTTCCACCAGGAGTCGGTGCTGATGACACATTGGGTGACCAATTTGGAAGATGCCCAAGAGCAATTGATGAAAAATCCCGAACTCCTGATTCTGGATACAGATACGGATTCAGTCAAACCCAAAAAGATATTGGATTTTCTCGATGGTAATTACCTGGATACGCGGATTATTTTAATGGGAACCCAGCTTCAGTCTTCATTGACGCAAACCCTGAAACATCCCAACGTGGTCCGTTTTTTCACGCGGGATCAGTACCAAGAAATGGCAGAGTTAATCGAACAAACCTATTTGGCTCAACATTTCAGCGGAGAATTACAAGATCTGGCACTGTTTGGGGTTTTGCAGATTTTTTCCTATTTCAGGCATTCACGCCTCTTGGAAGTGACAGATTTTTTCTCAGGCCAAGCAGGTCAAATTTTTATCAGCGATGGCGAAATCCTACACGCCACCTATGGTGATTTTATCGGAAGAGATGCGCTAAAAAAAATCTTGCAAATCAATTATGGCCTCTTTCGACAAGAGGCCTATTGGGAACCCGTCACCAAGAGTTTGAATATTCCCTTTAATCGGCTGATGATGCATTTAAGCCGATTTGTTGAGGAGAACAGCCCCTACCAAGCAGCCCGTGATCTCTTATTACAAAATGGAGAAGTGATAACCATCCGTTCTGACAAGATCAATGCACCTGTACTGAAAAAATAAGGGGATTAACTTTGATGCGGTTCTACAGGATAGCCTTTTTCCACCCAACCCAACATGCCATCAGGGACGTTAAACACCCGATTAAAACCCGCTGCGAGCATGTCTTGACAGGCTATTTCGCTGCGAAACCCACTCCGACATATGACAATGTATTGCTTTACTTTGTCCAGTTTGGGGAAATTTTCGGCCAAATTATTCAATCGAATTTTCAGAGAGCCAGGAATCGCTCCTTCTTGCCACTCTTCAGGGCGGCGAACGTCCAAAAAAATGGTCTCAGAAGGGTTATCCTGAAAAATTTGATAAACTTTTTCTATCGAAAGTGCTTGAATATCCATGTTTACCTCTTGGATCTTTGCTCGACTCATCAATGGAGTCTCCCTGTTAATCATAAAGTGTCGACAAAATGCTTAATCCCATAAAATTTAATGCGGCTAAATTTAATAGATTTGGTAGAATTAAGTGCTTTATAGGGATTTAAAGCGTATTGAAAGACATCGTATCACAGACCCTCTCAAACATACAATAGGGGGTATATTATTTTGATCCCGATCAGAATCTTGTTCGCCGATGATTCCGTGGTCAATCGGCAGATGCTCAAAAAAATTCTGTCTTTGGTACCAGATTTTGAAGTGGTGGCTGTGGTGAGCAATGGCCGTTTGGCCTTGGCCAGGATTCCTCAGCTTAATCCCGATCTGGTTATTTTGGATATCGAAATGCCAGAAATGAATGGATTAGAAACCTTAGAGCAGATTCGCGAACTGTATCGAGATTTGCCCGTGATCATGTTCAGTTCTTTGACAGAATCCGGCGCAGCCATCACCATTCAGGCTTTGTCAATGGGGGCCAATGACTATGTCACGAAACCCCAAATAGCCAATACCTCCTCGCAAGAAGAGTTGGAAAAATATATCTTAGAGGCCTTTGAGCCCCGAATTCGTAATCTTTGTCAAAAACAAAGATCAAAATTGTCCACGAACAAGCAAATCTATGCCAATTCAGATCAATTCCCCAAAATACTACCCAAAGTTCACAAGCGCGTGGACGTGGTCGGAATAGGGATCTCAACAGGGGGCCCCAACGCCTTGGCTTCCATTTTCCCCAAATTTCCAGTTGGTTTTCCTGTGGCAATTTTGCTGGTACAGCATATGCCACCGTTGTTCACCCGTTATTTGGCGGAAAGATTGGATCAAATTTCTGAAATCCGGGTTGTGGAAGCAGAAACAGGCATGGTTGTTGAAGCGGGTTGCGCCTATCTCGCCCCCGGAAATTATCATATGAGCCTTGAATCCCAAGAGGGCCTTACCAGAATTCTTCTCAATCAAGAGCCGCCAGAAAACTCATGCCGTCCCTCAGTGGACGTGCTCTTTCGAGCCATGGCCCAGACCTTTGGTTCAGCCAGTTTGGGAGTGATCATGACTGGCATGGGCCAAGATGGATTGCGTGGCTGTGAATGGCTCCATGAAGCAGGTGGGCAAATTTTTGCCCAAGATGAGGCCAGCAGCATTATTTGGGGCATGCCTGGCTATGTTGCAAGGGCGGGTCTGGCCGATAAAGTGCTCCCCCTGAATGAAATAGGAGGTGAAATCGTCAGTCGGGTTTTGTTTAAACGGTAAGTGATTTCGTTGAATTATATTAAATCTTTTTTGAATGGAGAAGCCTAATTATGAAGGGAACCATCAGTCGTTGTCTTTTAGAAATGATCGATGAAAAGATGGGCAGTGAGATGTCCAGTCGGATTGTTGAAAAAGCGAGCGTGAGTTCACCCAATTTATTGAGAATGAGCTTGAGTGATGTGCCTGAAGATGACTTTATGAAGCTCTTTACAACCACGCTCAGCGAGACGGGGTTATCCCTGGAAGCGGCCTGTGATGCATTTGGTGAATTTTGGTGTTGCACGTATGTGCCCAAAAATTACAGTTTTGTGATTGAAAAATTTAGCAACGCCAAAGAGATGATTCTGGGCATGGACAAAGTCCATACCCAATTGACAGCCACGATTAAAAATGCCCGTCCACCCCATTTTGAATACCATTGCAATCCGAAAACGAATTAGAAGTGACCTATATTTCCGACCGGGGGTTAATCGATGTTTATGTTGGTTTGGCCCGGGGAGTTGGCAAATATTTCAAAGAAGATGTGAAAGCTGTTAAAATGAGTGAAACTAAGGCATTGATCACTTTTTCATAGGCATTTGAGTTAATACTTTTAGCAATATTGGAAGGAACTTTGTCGCCCATGCATATCTTCAGTATTCCCGGAAAATTAGAGGTCAGTTGGAACCCAGAAGTCTTTGCCATCATTGATACCTGGACCACTTATCATATCAGTCTGGAAGATTTTCGCAACGCAGTTCTGGTCAAGGGGCTGGATCACGCCAAAGCCAATCATGGTAAGGCCTGGATTGTCGATTCCAGCAAAGCAGTTGGGGTTTTTAGCCCTGAAATTCAGGCTTTTATTGGTTCTGATATTTTTCCTGCATTTGCCAAAAATGGGATTAAATATTTTATCACCATAAATTCTGAAGTCAGTACCCTGACCAAATTAACGGTCAACCGTTACAAAGCCCAAGTGGGGCCACACGGACTGCAATTGGTGGAAGTGGCCAGCGTCGATGACGCCATTCTCTGGCTCAAAGAGAATGCCGCTTAGTTTTGAATAATATACTTGATCGCCATATTGCCCTGATTGGATTACCCTCCAGCGGCAAAAGTACCTTGGGAAAGTGTTTGGCCGAGGCGTTGAATCGTCCTTGGCTCGACTCTGACCATTGCTTTGAAGCTGAATCGGGAGAAAAAATCTCGGATCTCTTTGCCTGTGGCAAAGAGCCCCGTTTTCGCCAATGGGAGCAGCAATGGTTAGCAGGTTTGGCGGATCTGCCCCCCTCTGTGATCAGCACGGGAGGGGGGCTGCCCTGCCAACCTGGTGCGCTGGACCAGTTAAAAAAATTTGCTTATACAATCTATTTAGAGGTCGATCTCAAGCTGATTAAGTCCCGGCTGCGGGCCTCCCAGCACCCTCTCTTGCTCTCCCGCAGCCCCGCTGAATTTGAAGCCCTGGTTCAAATGCGTTTGCCGATTTACGCCCAGGCCGACTATACCCTCAAGGCCCAGGGAACACCAGAGGAGTTGCTCAAGACATTGTTAGGGGTTAGGCCATTAGGCCATTAGGCCAATAGGCAAGCCAGGGAATCGTCGCTGGTAAAGCAATCTCCGGCGGCGCACAAGCCGTCTCTGGTCTGTACCTTAAAAGCTAACCCCTACCCCCCGCCTCTCTGTTAAACTGAATTCAACTCCAGAAAGAGGAAATTTCCATGGCCGAACAGTATATTTTTCAAACTTACAAATTAACCAAAATTGTCCAACCCAATAACCGCGAAATTCTCAAAGACATCACCCTCAGCTTTTTCCCAGGCGCCAAAATTGGTGTGATTGGCCACAACGGGGCGGGCAAATCGACGCTGCTCAAAATCATGGCGGGGATCGACACCAATTTTCAGGGAGAAGCCCGTTTAACCCCTGGTTTTACCGCAGGTTATCTGTCCCAAGAGCCTCAACTCGACGAGTCCAAAGATGTGCGTGGCAACGTCGAAGATGGCGTCGCAGGCATCCGCGATCTGCTCAAGCGCTTTGAAGATCTCAGCATGAATTATTCTGAAGAGACCGCTGATGAATTTGCCCGCGTACAGGACCAGATTGAAGCCGCTGATGGCTGGAATCTCGATACCACGTTGGATATGGCCATGGAAGCCCTGCGCTGCCCGCCCGGCGACTGGGCTGTAGACAAACTCTCTGGGGGCGAACGCCGCCGTGTGGCCCTGGCGCGCTTGCTGCTGCAGGCCCCGGATCTGCTCTTGCTCGATGAGCCCACCAACCATTTGGATGCCGAAAGTGTGGCCTGGCTCGAAACCCACCTCAAGAGCTACAAAGGCACTGTGATTGTCGTGACCCACGACCGCTATTTCCTCGACAATGTCACCGACTGGATTCTCGAATTGGAATCTGGCAAATCTTATCCCTGGGAAGGCAATTATTCTTCTTGGCTGGAGCAAAAAGAGGCCCGTTTATCCACCGACCAGAAACAGGCCGAAGCTCGCCGCAAGACCCTGCAGCAGGAATTGGAGTGGGTGCGCATGACCCCCAAAGCCAAACACGCCAAGAGCAAAGCCCGTCTCAGCAATTACGAAAAACTGCTGGCCGAAGACCAAGAGCTGAAAGTGGAAGGGGTCGAAATTTACATTCCCTCGGGCGAACGTCTGGGCAATATTGTGGTCGAAGCCGAGAACCTGACCAAGTCCTTCGACGATAAATTGCTGTTTGAAAACTTCAGTTTTCGCTTGCCACCAGCTGGTATTGTCGGTGTGATTGGGCCCAACGGAGCAGGCAAAACCACCCTTTTTAGAATGATTACCGGCCAAGAGCAGCCCGACAGTGGTTCAATGCGGATTGGCGATTCGGTTGAATTGGGGTATGTGGACCAAAGCCGCGACAGCCTCAATGGCGACAAATCTGTCTACGATGAAATTTCTGAAGGCTATGAATTTGTGCAATTGGGCAAAAAAGAAGTCAATGCCCGCGCTTACGTGGCCAAATTTAACTTCCGGGGATCCGATCAACAGAAAAAAGTCGGTCTGCTTTCGGGTGGGGAGCGCAACCGGGTCCATATGGCCAAGCTGCTCAAAAAAGGCGGCAATTTACTCCTATTGGACGAACCCACCAATGACCTCGATGTCGATACCCTGCGAGCGTTGGAGTTTGGTCTGAATAAATTCCCCGGCTGTGCCATGGTGATCAGCCATGACCGCTGGTTTTTAAACCGTGTCGCGACCCATATCATGGCCTTTGAAGGGGACAGCCAAGTGACCTTTTTTGAAGGCACTTACGAAGAGTACGAAGAGGACAAACACCGGCGTTTTGGCTCTGCGGCGGACCAGCCTCACCGTTTAAAATACAAACCCCTCTCGAAGAAGTAAAACTGATCCAGATCAGTTTTTGGCTTGCTGTACGTCATGGGGATTGCCTTTGAACACCTATACCATAGGGGGTAATGCAGGAGAATACATCTCCTTACCAACGAAAGAGGTAATTCCCATGAAACTGAAACTCCTTGTTGCCGCCCTGAGTGCGGCATTTGTTTTGACTTCCCTGCCAGCCTTTGCAGCACCGGCTCAGGTAAACAGCTCATATACACTGGCTTTAAATTCTTCCAGCCTGGATCTGCCCAGTGTGTCCCTGAACAGTGAGCTGCGTCAGGAATTGCAGTCAGCGCCGCTCTTGTCCTTTTCAGCCAGCGCAGCGCCCTCTCACGGGACCACGATTTTTGGTCTGCCCCTGAACATGGGACCGATTGACCGCATCCTGCGTGGCGTCATTGCCGCTGGCCTGATTGGCACAGGGATTTATGGCCTGAGCAGCAATGCCATCTCTGCACCGATCAGTTGGACCTTGATTGGTGTGGCCGCGATTCCAACGGCCACAGCGGCCTCTGGTTATTGCCCACTCTACCAGCTCTTTGGTTTGGACTACTCTTTCTAAATTCCCAACGATTTGCTTCTGTGCGCTAGATACCAACTCCGGACAGCGACTTTCTGTTAAACTGAAGGTCAGTTCTGTCTGGAGTTTTTAGCCATGTCTTCCCCCCATCCCACCCCTGAAAATTTACCCGGTACCACCCCCGAAACAAATCGGTCAACCCCCTTACCCCGCCTCTCAGGACCTGCCAAAAAAGGCCTGATGATCGCCGCCCTGGCACTGCCATTGATCGGCGCGGTTCTCTTTGTCTTCAAACCAGGAGCCGGCCCCCAGGCCCTGGCGGATCCGCCCCATGCCGCCCCAGTGGTATTGAATGCCACTGACTTGCGCGCAGCTTTGCCCCCGCAAACCCAAGAGGGTCAACCCACAGAATTGCGTTTGCACCTGCAACTGTCTCACCAAGTGGGCCCCATCAAACTTAAACTCAGCTATGCCGATACCAGCTATACAGGTGAAGCCAAAAATGTGTCTCAGAACCTGGAATGGGGGGGCGAAGCCCTGACCGTTCCCTTGATTTTTGAGAGCCCCGGCAAAAAGACAATTGAGATAAAAAACAGCGAAAATGCGCTGCTCAAAACCCTCCCGATCGAAGTTCAACCATTCCCTGCGACTGTTTTCCCCAAAGCCTGGGAGCAATACAAAGATATGGAAACAAACAATCCCCAGCGCTTTAAAATTTGGGCCAATCTCTTCTACGACGAAAAAAAAGCCCCAAAGCAGCGGCAATATGTACAAATTACCTATGATGATCGGATTGTAGATCGCTTTTTGGTCTCATCTGGTGCCCCTGGCCATGCCACACCCACAGGCAAATACAAATTGGGATTCAAAGATTATTATCCCCGTTCAGCCCGGTATAACAACACGCCCATGCCCTTTTGGAGTGCGATCAACGTCAATGGTGTGCAGGGGGAATATGGTTTTCACTCGCTCGAAGATGGGGGCTATCTCTATTTACTCGGTCGCCCCGCCTCCCATGGGTGCATTCGTTTGAGCCGCTTGCCATCGGTTGAGACCGATCCCAAAACGGGGGTCAAATCTTGGGGAGATCGCGGTGGCGCACGTTGGATCTATGATCGCGTGCCCCCGGAAACCCCTGTCACGATCTTTAAAACCATGCTCACCTCTTTTGAATTTCAGGACTACGAGGGCTATTTGATTGCCCAAGCCAAAGCCGCTCAAGCAGCATTGGCTGAGAAGAAAAACAAAGCCTCAGAAAACAAGCAAAACGGCTAATCCGCCTTTAGAAAGTATCTCCGATGTTTGAATTTGAATTGCAGGCCATCTGTCCGCAGACAGGTGCACGCGCGGGTCGTTTGGCCACCCCCCACGGTTGGGTAGAAACCCCTGTTTTTATGCCCGTGGGCACCCAGGCCACGCTCAAATCTGTGCCCCACAATCCCTTTTTATTGGAGATGGAAACCCAGATCATTCTGGCCAATGCCTATCACCTCTATTTGCGGCCTGGAACAGCCTTGGTCAAAAAAGCCGGGGGTTTGCACAAATTTATGAATTGGCCCCGGCCGATGTTGACCGACAGCGGGGGTTTTCAGATCTTCAGCCTCAATTCCCTGCTCAAAATCTCTGAAGAGGGGATCAAATTTCAGTCTCCGCGTGACGGAGCTTATCACTTTATTTCACCCGAAAAGGCCATGGAGATCGAAAACGATTTGGGCGCAGATATCATGATGGCTTTTGACGAATGTCTGGCTGCCGGAGTCACCGAAGCCCAAACCAGGGAATCTGTGGCCATGACCTCGCGCTGGGCCGAGCGTTGCCTCAAAAGTCATGCCCGCCCAGAGGATCAGGCCCTGTTCGGGATTGTACAAGGAGGCATGTTTCAGCATTTGCGTGAACTCAGCGCCCAAGATATCACCTCTTTGGATTTTCCTGGTTATGCCATTGGCGGGCTTTCGGTCGGTGAGAGTATGGCTGAAATGCACAAGGTATTGGACTGGACAGTACACCATCTGCCGAAGACCAAACCCCGTTATTTGATGGGGGTGGGCACACCTGTAGACATGCTCAAAGCGGTTATCACGGGCATAGATATGTTCGACTGCGTGATCCCCACCCGATTGGGCCGCCACGGCCAAGCCATGTGGCTGAATGATCGGGTGGTATTACACAATGCCAAAAATCGTGAGGATTTTTCACCGCTCTTTGCCGATTGCACCTGTTATACCTGCCAAAACTTCACCAAAGCATATATCCGTCACCTGTTTAAAGCCGAAGAGCAATTGGCGGGAACGCTTGTCAGCATTCACAATATCCACTTTTTGGTGCACCTGATGCGCGATGCCCGTCAGGCGATCTTAAAAGGTCAATATGGTGATTTCTTGGTCGAACGGGGGCTCGACTCCCTTTTTTCAGAAAATCCCGCTTAAACTCAGGATATCCCCATTGCCATTAAAGCCCAAACTGGCTTCAAAATGGGGGTTAAACCGCCAAGCGACTTCAAAGCCACTGGCAGGGGTTAAAAAGGTCCAACCCACTCCCGTTTCGTTTTTGTCATTGGCGGGTTCTTCAAAGGGCAGAAAAAAATTAAACCCCGGAACCAGATTCAGACGCAGGCGCAATTGCTCTGAAAAAAGATAGCTGAAACAGGCCCCCATTTCTAAACCCACCGGTGAAAGCGGGGCACTATCTGGGGTTGATCTTAAATTGATCTGACCAAAGGCCCCAGCCACAACCGTGATCAAAAACCCGTCTTGTTTGAGCAACGGAAATTGCAGATGCAGATCGTAATTGGAAATGCCAAAACGCGAAAAATAATACCAGGGCGTGGCTGCGGAACCTCCCAGGCGGGTATTAAAAGGCAGGGGCAGCTCAAAAGACAAAGAGGGACCGCTGCCCAAACTGACCAAGCTGCCAGTGGCATCAGCCGCAGGCAAGCTGGAAGCCTGGGCCTCAGAAGGAGAGAGCCAAAGGCCCCAGCCCAAGAGGCAGAACAGCATGTATTTCATCAAAAGCTATAATTAACGCCGAAGATATCGCTGTTGCCATTAAACCCAGCACTGATTTCCAATTGCGGCAGGGGATGATAAGCCACTTCAACACCTCCAGCAGGTGGAAAGAGACCCCAACCGGTCGAATTGGGAAAACCCAAACCTGGCACAATATTCACTCGGGCAGTAAAAAATTCGTTGATTTTATAAGCAATGCCGACCCCTGCTTGAATCCCAAAAGGGGAGAGTTTGAGGTCTGTTCGCTGAGAAGTGTTGATGTCCCCAAAGACCCCAATCATAGCCGCGACACTCAAGCTATCAGTCTTGATTAGGCGATAACTCAGATGGGCATCATAGCGGGTAAAGCCAAAGGCCCCGTAAAAAAAGGGCATGGCCGCAGATCCCCCCAGATTAAAATTTTCTGCCAAGGGGATTTGCAGGGCCACGCCTGGGGCCGTCCCCAGCCCCAGGCGCAATTTTTGAATGTCTGCACCGGGCATCGTTGAAGCCTGGGCCTGGGGCAAACATAAGCCAAACGATAATAAGGTGGTGATTGAGAGTAAAACTTTCATCTTAATAGCTTAACCACTCTGCCCCTGCTTGGCAATTGGACAAGGACGCCAATTGGACTTCAATCTGAAAATTCCAACGATTGGCTGCGGTAGCGCTGTCGCATACTTTTGTGAATTTGTTTCCAGCGCCGTTTTTCTTCGATTTGGGCCAATGCGTCAAATTTGCGCCGATGGTGGGCATCTTCGCGTTGCAGTTTGCGAAAATTGGTCAGACGCCCAGGCTCCAGTTCGCCAGCCTCTAAAGCAGCCTGGATCGCACAGCCTTTTTCAGCTTCGTGTTTACAATCGCGGAAGCGGCATTGCTGCGCCAACTCAACCAGTTCGCCAAAGGTGTGTTCGATCCCAAGACCTGCATCCCAAAGCTGGAGTTCACGCATGCCTGGTGTATCGATCAAAAGTGCACCTTGAGGCAAGCGCAACAATTCGCGGTGGGTGGTGGTGTGATGGCCCTTTTCGTCGCCTTTGCGCACGCCGCCTGTGTCCATCAGCGTCTGTCCACTGAGGGCATTGATCAAGGTGGATTTGCCGGCCCCAGACGACCCCAACACAGCCAAGGTCTGGCCCGGTTGCAAATAGGCCTCAAGGGCCTGTAGTCCTTCGTGGTAGAGCGCACTCAAGCGGTAGACAGGGGTATCGCCCACCAAGTCGCGCACAGCTTGGAGCTGGGCTTCGGGATCGGGGCTGAGATCCTGCTTGTTTAAGATAATCACGGCTTTGGAACGGCTATCCCAGGCCAAACTCAGGTAGCGCTCTAATCTGCGCAGGTTAAAGTCCTGATTGAGGCCCATGACCAAAAACAGGGTGTCGACATTGGCGGCCAGAATCTGAACATCGCCTTTGGTTCCTGAGACCTGTCGGCGAAAACAGCTCAAACGCGGCAAAGTGGCATGAATCCGAGCGGGGCCATCTGATTCTTGGCTATAGGCAACCCAATCGCCAACGGCGGGGAAGTCTTCGCGACTGCTGGCCAAATGGCGGTATTTGCCTGTCACTTCGCCAAGAACTTCACCCAAAGGGGTTTGCAAACGGTAGCAGTGGGTGTATTCAGCCAAAACACGGCCAGGAAAAAACCCCTGCTCTGCGTATTCAGCAAAGAGGGCCTGGAAATAAGCGTTGTAGCCCCAAGGGGCCAAGTCAGAAAAGGGGTCGAGAGTCATGGATCGCTCCTGAATAAAGTGGGTGTGTTTCCCCACTCAGGAGCAGTTTAAGCTATAAGCTGAGCAGGGAGGAAAGGGGCAAAGATGAAGTAAGGGTAAGGGCTATCATTGACAATTTCCTCCTTTTTTTTGCGAATTATTTTCTCAGACGCAGGCACGAGAAAAAAAGTTCCGTCAGAAACATTATTTTGTTGGGTAGCTGCTGGCGAATTGTTGCATCTGAATATTCAGCCAATTCAGGGCAGGAAAGACAGATGCGCTGATAATAAAAACCAAGAGTAATTGAAATACAAAGTATAAAAAGGCATCCAGGTGGTGCAAGGGAAAAAGTGTGTCTGCCGCACTCATCGGCAACTCTTGGGGTTTAACCGGGAGCCGTTGTGCATTCTGGCTCATGGTTTGGGATTGAATCGTTTTCACAGTTTGATTCACACGCATTGGAAGAGGGCACTCCTTCCTCAGGACAATTAAAGCGGATAAATAAAGCATAACTCAATTATTAATTTTTGTAAAGTTTTATGTACTTTTATCGTAGCTGGGTGGTATGGATTATATCAGGCCTGTTGTTTCAGGTGGGTTGGAATTGGGTATAGAACTGCTAATCCCTGAATCCAGGGAAGGTGAATGGGCAAAGAGAGTCCAGTCACAGCAAAACCCGTTCAGATTCCGCTACAATAGAAGAAATCTTGTTGGCTGTGAAGCATGAGTGAAAACAAAGACAACGCACAACGCAAATATTGCCTGAACTGTTTTGCCATTATCGAAGGGCAATTGTCTGACTGCAGCCATTGTCACTATCCCCAGCCCCAAAGCTATGACCTGCGCTATTTGCGCCCCCAATTTCGACTCTATCGCCAGTATTATATCGGCAGAATCTTGGGTTGTGGCGGTTTTGGGGTCACCTACTTGGCCTATGACCGCAATTTGGGCACCAAGGTCGCAATCAAAGAGTATTTCCCGACCTCTTGTGCCAGCCGGGCTGCGGATGGGATTACCGTCGTGCCCGCTGCCGGGCAAGAAGGTGAAATCTTTCGGGTCGGCAAAGAAAAATTTATCGCAGAGGCCCGGCTTTTGGCCTCATTGCGCAATCACCATATCATTACCATTCGTCACTTCTTCGAAGACTGCAATACCGCTTATTTTGTGATGGAGTATTTGGAAGGTCAAACCCTGGATGCCTACTTAGAGCAGAAAGGCGGCAAATTGCCGGCCCCAGAAGTGCGCAAACTGCTTTTTCCCATGCTCGAAGCCCTCGATGAGGTCCATGATCGCAATACCTTTCACCGCGATATCAAACCCGAAAATATTTATATGACCCGCAAAGGCCAGCCGATTCTTTTGGACTTTGGCGCGGCCCGTCAGCAGATCTCGGGCAGCACGGAGTCGATGCTCTTTTTGACCGAGGGGTTTGCCCCTTTAGAACAATATGCCAGCAATGGCATTCAGGGCCCCTGGACGGATATCTACGCTTTGGCGGCGACCTATTACAAGGCCGTGACCGGCATGATTCCCCCCACGCCTCAAGAGCGGCAGCAGCAGGATCTGCTTTTTCCGCCTTCGCGGTATGGGATTCAGATTGCCCCCGAAGAAGAGCGCTGGCTGATGAAAGGCCTGGAACTCAAATGGAGCAACCGACCAGAGAGCATTACCGAATGGCGCATGATGCTCGAAGGCCGCCCCGAAGACGAAGAGTACCGCAAGCGCAAAGAACAAGAAGAGACCTTTATCAAGATTGCCATTTTGCCCAAATTGGCCGACAAACTGCTGACCCCCGCTGAAGAGCAAGAGGTCTTTCAGGCCGCAGGGTACATGAATATCAACGGCGACCGGGTGCGTTTTTTGATCGACAAGGTGCTCGAAAAAACCGGCTCGCGCCGGGGGGACCCGATTGCGGATAAATTTGTCGAAGGCTGGCTGAAAAACCTCTACGCGGATGGTTAAATTCTCACTGCTCTAAGCTATAATAAACCCATCCTCCTGCTGAGAGAGTGTGTTTTATGGCCACCCCTGTTTCTACGCCCGAAACCCGCGTTAATCCCCACGGTGAATCCCGACTCTATTTGCGCACAGAGCAAATCCCCAAATTTTTTGAGGCCTTTGGCAATTATTGTGAAACGGTCAAAGCCAAGGCCCGGCGCAATTTTTGGATTACCATGGGCATCTATCTCTTCTTCTCTTTTTTGAGTTTGGCCTATCTGATGGATGAATTTGATCTCGGCGATGATGAAGAGGGTGGAATCATCATCATGGCTTTTATTGCTCTGGCGATTGTCTTGGTCGTGCTGATCGTGATGTACCGGGGACGCCAGAAAAAACATGGATTATTACATGCCCGGCAGCAAATCTTGCACCAGTTTTTTGGCTTGATTCAAGCCGATTTACATCCAGACTCAGGACTCAAAGGGATACTGGATCATGGCAAACACGGTGCCAATCATGTCTACAAAGAAAAGACCAGCCCCAATTCGGGGACCAAAAAGAAATACTACAAATTTCCCTGGGCTCGGCTCAAATTTACCTTGATAGACGGCACATCAATGCGCTTGGAATGCCTCGACAAAATCAAAGACAAAGGTGGGGCAGTTGTGCGCTTTGAAGAGATTCAAAAGGCCAAATGTCAGCCCAATGCCCTTTTGTATCAAAGTGAAAAGACCCTGATTCCGGTACGGCGATCATTGAGCTTGAGTGAACAGGACCTGCGTGACAATGCCGGAGCCTGTGGTGAAAAAATGTTGGAAAGCCTGAAGATCAGCATGCGCCAATGGGGGCCAAAACAGGAGCTGAGCTTGTCCACTCTCGCTGAGAATGCGATGGATGCAAAAGTGGAGCCACCGCCCGCCCAAGCTGCGGCCGGCCTTGCTTCCGGGCGCATTGTCTCATCCACCCGTTTGCTTGCGTATCTCAATCAGAGTGAATTGCCAGGCTTGAACTATACCCGCTTGGCCAAAGGGGGCTTTCGCGTCAAATACACCCCGCCCAACGGCCAGCCCCAGAATCTGACTTTGAGCCTGAGCGAAGAAGGAGAGTTGACCTATTTGCGCCTCTTTTTGCCAGTGCTATTGCCTCAGGTCAAACCCGAAGAATTGCTGCGCGCCAATCCCGCCTTGGCCTATGGGCGTTTTGCCACTTTGCCACAGGCTGAAGGCAAAGCCCCTGAATTGTTTTTAACCAAAACCCTGCTCTATGCCACCCTCGATCAGGCTGAACTCGACACGGCAATCCATGGCTTGGCCACACAGGGCAGTCAATTGGCCGAAGTGGGGGAGTTGCCTGTCAAAGCCAAAGCCTTTAAAGGCCTGCGCCAAGCGGGCTGGGAGCAATTTCTGTTGCAAGAAGCGCTCCAGGGCGTGGATTCAGAGTTGAGCTCTCAAGCCAAAAAGTTCAGAGTCATATTGCCGGTTTCAGAGCAGCGCAAACAGACCGTACATGTGCGCTTTGATCGGCAAGATCTTGAGGGTCATCCCATGATTGCCATTCAGTCGTTTTGTGGCGCCCAAAGTCCAGAATTGTATAAAATCTGTCTCGAAGAAAATGGCAAAATGGCCTATGGCGCGATTGGTTTGGCCAAACTGGGCAACGAAGAAATGTTTGTGGTCGGAGATAACCAATTGGCTGAAACCGCAGACCCTGCAGAATTGCGTGCGGCTATTCTGCAAATTGCCCACAAGGCCGACAATCTCGAAGCACTTCTCACCGATGCGGATCGGCATTAAATGAGATTGAAACGAATTGAGCAGACCTAAAAGCGATGTATAAACTCGACCAGTATTTGGGGGCGGCCCCCAAAAAACTCAAGCGTATTTTAGAGGCCGAAGGACAACCGCGCCCCCTGAGTGTCAAGATCAAACTGACCTGGCAATGCAATTTAAAATGTGTGATGTGTTCAAGTTGGCGGGTAGAAGGAAAAAAACCGCCCAGACCCAGTTATTTCCAAAGCTGGGAAGATTTACAGCCGGTCTTGGACGACCTGGTCTTGCTCAAAACCAAAAAAGTGCATTTTTCTGGGGGCGAACCGTTGATGTTTCCCTGGCTGGAACAGGGGATTCGCTATTTAACAGAACGGGGCCTGCATGTGAGCTTAGTCAGCAATGGTACCCTCTGGAGCCGCCGCAAAGCCCAGGCCTTGGTGGATGCAGGTCTCAGCCAAATCACCTTTTCACTGGACAGTCCTTTGCCTGAGACTTATCGCCAAATTCGCGGCCAGGACAGCTGGGAACGAGTGGTACAAGGCATTGCCAATACCCGTTTGGCGATCGAAAAATCCAGGCGTTCTGTCTTGATCAAGGCCAATACGGTCCTAACCCAACAAAATTTTCAAGAGATGTTATTCTGGCCAGAATTGGCCCATGATTTGGGAATTGATCGGATTCGTTTTTTGCCCGTTGATGATTTACATCTCGAGACGGGTCCGCAAATGCGTCTCAATGCCCCTGAAATTGAATTATTTAACCGTGAGATTGCGCCCCAAGTAGCAGAAAAAGCCCTAAAATGGGGCTTGATTCAGTCTGTGTCAGAAGCGTATCCGTTTGGGCGCAGCCCAGCGGAAATCGCTCAATCGGCCCAAGGCCATTATGCTTTGGGCTATTACCAGCAAAACCGCTGTTTTGCGCCGTGGCTCCACAGCTTGATTGCTGCCGATGGTTTGGTCTATGGCTGTTGTATGCTCAAAGGCGAAAAAGCGCCATTGGCCCGAATGGGGCCCAAAGCGACGTTTAAAGACATTTGGTTGGGCAAAAAATACCAGCAGTTTCGGACCGAGATGTTGCAGACACGCCCTGCAATTTGTGCCCATTGTGATGATTTTCTGGGCGAAAATCGCTATTTAAATCAATTATTGGCCACTTAAACAACAAAAAACGCCCCAGGGAGGGGCGCCAGCTAGAGTTTTGATGGGCTAACCAGTGGACTTTTGAATGAATCCAGAAATAACTGGTCTATATATAAAGTAACATATGTATTTTAAGAAAAGATGACAGTGTTTTAACTTTAAAATGGAATTTCAAACAAGTTTTTGGGGTGATCTTTAGCGTTTTTTCAACTGTTCTTTAATCCAGTCCAAGCGAAGCTTCCAGGCTGTTTGAAAGCGTTTTAATTGTAACAAATGGTCCCGGTTTTTTTGCAACATTGCCCAATTCATAAATCCTTTTTTTTCCTCGGGCCACTCACTTTGGCGGCGCTGCCAATCGGTACTGCTATTGAGCAAGAATTGCTCCTCCGGCTCAAATTCCAACTCAAGTT
Organism: Candidatus Sericytochromatia bacterium; assembly: GCA_018780035.1. GTDB lineage: Bacteria > Cyanobacteriota > Sericytochromatia > UBA7694 > UBA7694. Next base: position 211,076 of record JADMKE010000029.1, on the reverse strand, counting down.
CTGATGAGCTTAAGCGGAGCCAGAGCGGCAGCCCCCAGGCCAGGGCCCAATGGTAATACCAAGCGATTTGAGGATGATAAACCCCGGCCAGAACCTGGACCTGCTCCAGCAAAGAGGCTTCTTGGGCCAGGGTCTGAATATCTGTTAATAAAGTGACATTTGCGCAGGGGGTCTCAGAAAAAATTCCATCCAATTCGGTCAAAAAAGAAGCATCCAGCTCTGAGTGACAACACCAGAGCAAGAGACTGACTTGAGCTTGGTTTTCGGCCCATTGGGCCAGGCCAGCCAGATTATTTTTTTCTTCAGGGAGCAGGGGGTTTTGAATCAAAATCAAGAGATTTAATGGCCTTTGCTCGGGCCCACCTGTATCGATCAGGCCTTCGATTTCATAAGGCTCTGCAGGGGCTTGCGGAAAAAGATTGGGCAGATCTCCACCGCTGATCACCCCACTTTCTGTCTGGGCCTGCCACTTGCGCAGATAACTCACAGGCGGTTTTGGGGTCTGGCCGATGTGTACCAGAGGAGAGAGACCCGTGGTGCGGTTTAAAGCGGGAAAAAGATCGGGTTCAGGCTCCGGTAAAGCCGGTTTCCACTCCAGTTCGAGGTTGATAAACAGCCAATGCCAGTCCGGGTGCAGCTGATTTTTTAATTGGGGATAATAAGCCAAAAATTGTTCTGCTATTGCGGGATCTGAGAAGGCCGCCAAAGCTGCAAAGACAGCCTGATTGTGTTCTGGAGAGGGTGGACTTTGAATCAAAACCAAGGGCTTGAGCAAAACTTCCCAGCGGCGATAGACAGCGCGTTCGGCCTTAAGATTGTCGAGACTGTCCACAATGGGCAGCAGCGATCGGACCCAATTTTGGGCCGAAGTCCATTGGGATTGAGCCACATATTCGTGCAAGAGAAATTCCCAGATACGGGTTTGAAAGGGTTGATTGCGCAAGGCCAATTGCAAGGCACTGAGAGCCCGTTTGGGGAATCCCTGTTTTTTCCAGGCCAAAGCCAATAAATAGGGAATTTCGCCCAATTGAGGTTCGGCAATTAAAGCCCGAATCAGCCAGTGTAAGGTCTCTGCGGGAGAGCCCACCGAAAGGGAGGCCAGTCTTAGACAAATTTGCCATTGAAGCAAGGCCTTCAGTGGTTTTAAATCGGCAGCCTGCGGAGGCAAGCTAAAACGGTAGCGGGTCTCCCACTCCACCTCAAAATGGGTATACCTTTCGGGAAAAACGGGCAGAGTTTGCTCCCAGCCAGTGGCTTGGGTTTGTTTGAGTTGCTCGTATACCGCTTGATAAGCTGTTTTGGCAGCATTGTGATCGCGCAATAATTCTAAACACCAAGCGCGATTAAAACCCATCACAGGGTTATCTGGGGAAAGAGAGCAGGCCCTATCAAAGGCAAGTAAGGCCTCTTCGACATTGCATCGAAAGATTTCGTTGAGAGCCAATTGGCCGCCAGCCCCCCAGGAGTAAGTCTCGTGCAAGAGAAAAACACCCAATTGATTGGACTGTTCAGCAGATCTGGGATTGGGGCGTTGATTTAAGCTCAAAATGGCCCGCAAGGGTCCATTGGGGGTGCTGCTGCGAAAGAGCTGTCGGGTCTGAAGCAACAAGGTATCCTGAGTGCGAATCCGATCAGGAGATCGTTTTGCAGTACGCTGCATCAAAAATGTAGTCAGGTGATCAATCAGCCACTCAAATTGTTTTTCATAACTGAATTTTTGGATCTGAAGCTGACCTGCGGAGGCAATGTTTGTCCGCTCGCTGGCATGACTGAGATAATAGTCAATCTGGCTTTCGAGATTGGCCTGGGTGTATAAAACGCAGCTGACGCCATCTTCAAGAAAATCCCTCACTTCCAGATTTTCAGCTTCGATCATCAGCAGTGCCCCACAGGCGGGAGCTTCATAGGCCCGCATATTCATGGTTTGGCAGATCGTGTAATTAAACACGATTTTGCTCTGATTGAGCAATTTGACATAGTCCTCGCCATAGACTCCCCCGCAGATCTGAACGCGGTAGCGATCTGAGAGCATAGCCAGCCGTTCGAGTAAAAATCCGCGCTGCCTTTGCACATAATGGTTGAGATTGCCCACAAAGGTCAGATCGTAGATCCGCTCCAGATCAGGCAAAACCCTGTGTTTTAAAGGTTCAAAAGAAAAGCCCGGCCAAAACACACCATGGGTATAGCCCCCTTTTTCCATCCATTGCAAGAGGGCTTTGTCTGCCAAAACATGGTCAAACTGGCCGAGGTAAGGCCAAAGTGTCGACAAACTCAAATTCCAATCACCCGGGATCAGGACCGTGGGAATGGGACAGGCTTCTATCCCGGGTGGAATAGCCTGATAAACACCATCCCACCAGATTAAAAAATCTGGAAGAGGCCCTGTCAGTCGGGCCAAAAAGCTGGCAATGGTATCTGTTTGGATATCGTAATAGTGGTCATAAGGGGAGCGCAAATCTTGAGCTGAGCCGCTCATAAAGGTTTGAATGCAAGGATGCTCCAAATAATTGCCGATCACACCCGGATTAAACAGCGGTCCGATCAAGAGCCGGGAAAAATGTTCACGCATCTGAAAGTTTTTTAGCGAACAGGGCCTTTGATCCGATCACGCCTGGCCTGTAAGTCATGGCAGAGGGAGTCAAAACCTGCTCCCATTAAATCCACTTCACAGACATCGACGGGCAGCAGAGGAGTGGTAGTGGGGCCTTGTTCCAGACGTTCGAGCCAATCTTGGTAGAGTTCGTTGATCTGCTCGAGATAAGTCAGGTCTATCTTTTGTTCATAATCACGGCCCCTTTCGACGATCTGCTGTTTGAGCCGTTCGGTGGAAGCATGTAAATAGATAATCAGATCCGGTGGGTAAAGCAAATCCGTGACAGTAAAAAAGAGGCGGCGGTAGTTTTCAAATTGCAGATCATTGATACAGCCAATATTGTATTGGTGTTGAGTAAAAATATGAAAATCCTCGTAAATAGAGCGGTCATGTATTACATTTGTGCCTGTTTTGAGCATTTTTTCGATTTCTTTTTGCTGAGACACCCGTTGACCCAAAAAATAAACCTGCATCTCAAAGCAAATCTCTTTGCCTTTGCCGGCATAATAATCTGCTAAATAGGGGTTGTCGTCGAGATGTTCATAAAAAGCGTGGAAATGGAAATGGGAAGCCAAACGACGGGTTAAGGTGGATTTCCCCACCCCGGTTGTTCCTGCAAGCACAATGTACATGGACATAGACAATCAGGCTCCTTAAGCTTTGCTGACGGGCTCGGGGGTTTCTTGCTCTGTCAGTTTTTGGATTCGCACCTTGATGATACGAATGCCATCCATGACCTCAGCTGTAAACAGCACATTGTCGATTTTTACACTTTGCCCAACGACAGGCGCTTCTCCCAGTGTGTTAAAGACCAACCCTGCCACAGATTGGCTGTTGGGCAATTCCAAATCGAGTGCATCGTTAACATCTTCGACACTCAGGCGGGCATCAACCAAAATGGTGTGGGCATCAATTTCCACCAATTGGGGCTGTTCTTCCTCATCGTATTCGTCGCGAATTTCTCCCACAATTTCTTCGATCAGGTCTTCAATTGTCACCAGACCCACCGTTCCACCATATTCATCCGTCACGATAAACATGGGCATGCCTTTGCTCTGCATCAATTTGAGAACGGTATTGATCGGCTGAAATTCGTGGATGTGATGGGCCTTGCGCACACATTTGCCAACAGCCATCTCCCCACTGTTCTCACGCAGACGGGCCCGCAGCAAGTCTTTGGTGTGGACGATGCCAATGATTTGGTCAATATTGTCGTGGTAAACCGGCAGCCGTGAATAGCCTTCATCACCGGCCATCAATTCCAGGGCTTCGTCGATGGTCATGCTGTCTTCGATACAGAGCATATCCACACGGGGGGTGAGTACAGCACTGGCGGGGGTATTGTTAAAATTAAAGGCGGAATGTACCAATTCTGACTCTTCTTTGTCCAACATACCGGTATTGCCACCGAGATTGACCATTTGTAAGATCTCTTCTTCGGTGAAATCGGGCATCATTTGGCCAAAACGGGCCCCAGAGGCATCTAACAAAGGACGTGCCGCCCAACTCATAAAACTCACGAGCGGGCTGAGCAACAACATCAAGATCTGAAGCAGGGGCAGCCAAGCATAGACAAAATGTTCGCGGTAGCGGTGGGCAATGGTGCGCGGCAGAATCTCACCGACAAGCAACAAAACGGGTGTCGCCAAGAGGGTCAAACCCACAACAGAGAGCCAGTGATGGGTGAATTGAAAAATCAAATAGGTAAAAAGGACCACAAATTGAATATCTGCCAGCCAATCGCTGATCATCAGGGCCAAAAGTGTTTTGTGGGGCTGGTTCATGAGCTTCAGCAAATAAGCTGAGCGTTTGTCACCTTCGTCTGTGCGCTTTTGTAAGCGCACGCGAGACAATCCTGCAAAAGCAGCTTCATAAGCGGTAACAAAAGCAGAGACAAGCAGGCAAACGACAATCACACTGCCGATAATAAAAATGCGACTACTGTCAGGGTCCAAGTGAATTCCTTTCGCGCCAACGCTTGCGCTGAGCCAAAAAATTGCAAAAAATGACAAGCACGACTATAGCATATTTTGGGCTTTTTCTCAAGTATTGAGAAAGCCTAAATCTAGCCAAAATCCTGATAAAATGATCCTTAGACAGGAGTCTACATGCGTGTTACCGATTCCCTGATTGTCCGTCTGGTGCAGATCAATCAGCCCCTGCTGAGGCAGAACTATTTGCCTTATGCCGCTGGGCTCTTACAGGCCTATGTCCAACGCCATGCCCCTGCTCTCAGCCGCTATGTGTTTATGCCACCGCTCTACCAGCGATTGCCTTTGCAAACCATGTTAAAAGAACTGCTGCTGGCTGATCTGGTCGGTTTCAGCTGCTATGTCTGGAACAGTGAATATTCACTGGCCCTGGCCCATTTGCTCAAACAGGCCAAGCCCGAAATTCTGATTGTCTTTGGCGGGCCTCACGTACCCGACCGGGCCGACGATTTTTTAAAAGCCTATCCTTGGGTGGATGCCTGCGTACATGGAGAAGGAGAAGCGGTCTTTTTGGCGTTATTGGAGCGCTTGCCAAGCCGAGACTGGCACGGGCTGCCGGGTCTGAGTTTTCTAGATGCTGAAGGGGGCTTTCAGAGCACGGCACAGAGTGAGCGTAGCCGCAATTTGGAAAATTTCCCCTCGCCTTATTTGGCCGGGGTTTTTGAACCTTTGCTCAAGGCCCAACCGAGTCAGGCCTGGATTGCGCTCTGGGAGACCAATCGGGGCTGTCCGTTTTCTTGCAGTTTTTGCGATTGGGGCTCAGCAACCCAAAGCAAGGTGATTCAATTTCCTGAAGCGCGACTGAAAGGCGAAATAGCCTGGTTCGCACGCCATCAAATTCAGATGGTCTATTGCTGTGATGCCAATTTTGGCCTTTTGCCCCGCGATTTGGATTTGGCTGAGACCATGGTAAAAACCGCCCGAGAACAGCGTTTTCCTAAATCTTTTTATGTGCAAAACACCAAAAATGCCACTGAACGTGCCTTCCAGATTCAAAAAACACTCTGTGGCAGTGGTCTGAGCCAAACCGTGACCCTCTCACTGCAAACGGTCACACCCGAGGCCTTAAAACAGGTGAAACGTGAAAATATCTCTTTGGAAACCTACCGCAGTTTGCAGAGGCGCTTTCGCGCCGAAGCGATCCCCACCTATACCGATCTCCTGATTGGCCTGCCGGGAGAGACCCGCGAATCGTTTGCTGCCTGTATTTCGCAGGTAATCGCCGAAGGGCAGCACAATCAGATCAAGTTTTATCCGGTTTATCTCTTGCCCAATGCCCCGATGAGCCAACCTGCTTACCGGGAACAATATGCCCTGCAAACGGTTTGGCAGCCGTATAAAGCGCCATATGAAGCTTTTTCTCAGACTGCCGGGACGGGCTCAGAGGTGGAAGAAAAACAGGAAATGTTAATTGCAACCAACAGCATGAGCCGCGAAGATTGGCAGGGAATGCGGATTCTGGCTTGGCTGTACGAATTGCACTATTTTAATCGCCATTTGTTGCAATTGCCACTTTTGTTGATGCACGGACTGACAGGTCTGTCTTTTGCCAAGATCTTTCAGGGCTATTTGGAACACGCTAAAGGCGAGATCACCTCTCCACTTTTGGCGTTTCTGCGCCAAAAAGCAGCAGCGATCCAGACCGGTGAGCCCGAGCTCTGTGTCGGGCTTTGGGCCCAGGGCCAAAAAGTCTGGTTGACGGTCGAAGACTTTTTGCTCACGGGCCTGGTTTCAAGCGGGGCTTTACCTGATTTCTTTGCCGAGCAGGAAGCAATCTTTGCCGAAATTTTAAGTCAACAAGGCAAGGTCTTGCCGCCGGGCTTGTTAAGTGAAGCGGTGGGCTTAGCCCACAAATTGGCCCAATACCGGTTGCAACCACAGCCTTTCAGCTATCCGCTCAGTTCCAATCTCTGGGCGGTGTATCAGGGGCTCTTGCGGGGAGAAAAGCCTGAGCTGTGTTTCAGGCCTGAGACCTTTGTTTGGCCGTGATTCACCCTTTCACTCGCTCCCCCGTGGTGGGATCAAAAGCCTGTTTGCGTCCATCGATCAGCAAAATTTCAAAGACAAATTCATTGCTTTTGACCCAGCGATAGCCCAGGACTTTCTCGATCACGGTGTAATGCGAGACCGAGGCACTGACATTGTCGGCTTTGCCTGCCAGATCGAGGCTGGAATAGCGTTTGACCTCTTTGCCATTAAAGGCGAAGGCCAAGGCCAGATCGTTGGCAGAGGCCCTGTGTCCCCGCGACCAGGGGCCCCGGCGCACCACTGAGATGCCGGTGGCACTTTTGCCATTAGAAACCGCACAATTGAGCCAAATCTGGTTGCTGTACCAGGGATAGGTGGCCACAAGTTGATCGTCTTGAGCCGTTACCTGAAAAACTCGGGTGCTGCCTTTGCTGCCATAATGTTCTGCGGGCACAGATTTGAGATAGCAGCGGCCATACTCGGCACTTTGAACATGGGGCCAATTACTGGCCTCATCATCGGCCAAGGCTGAAAGGGGGGCTGAAAGGGCGACAGAAAAGAGACAGAGTAGCATCCCCAAGGCCTGGGGCAGTTTGTGTAAACTGGGGCTGTGGGTCATGGCAATTCTCCTTCTTGAGGCTTTGTCGGAGGATACACACTCAGGACAGGGGTAGATTAGATTCTGTTCAATGTAGCAATACGCTTAGCTTATCACAGCTAATCACAACAAAACAAAAGACTTTCGCTGGCTTTTGTCAAATAATTGGAGGCGGTCTCAGATGCTGTATCTCGCTTTGCTCAGGGCCATCAATGTCGGCGGCAAGCGCATTGTCAAAATGGATGAATTGCGCAGCGCTGTGGCTGAATTGGGCCATATCAACATACGCACGTATATCCAAAGTGGCAATCTGGTCTTTGAATCTGCCGAAAGTGATCGGGAGGCCCTGACGCGCCAACTCGAAGCGTTGCTGCTTAAACATTGGGGCTTTGCGATTCCTTGTGTACTGCTGAAGGCACCCGATTTGCAAGCCATCCTGGCGGCTTTGCCCCCAATCACTCCCGAGCAACGGCTGAATGTCTACTTTCTGGGGGATGCTCCCGCACCCGAAGCTAAGGAGCGCCTGCAAGCCCTGGAACAGCCCGGTCTGGCCTGGCATTTGCTGCCCAGGGCCCTGATTCTCAAAACCGCCAAAGATCTGCAAGACAAACGCTTAAACAATTCAACTTGGCTCGAAAAACAGCTGGGCACCTGGGCCACCGCCCGCAACCACAAGACCACCCAAACTTTGGCTGCCTGGTTGGGGGTAAAACCCTCGCCCGAAAGCCAGCCCCATGGGTTATAATAGTTTAATGCGCTGACTTTGAAGCAGGTACAGATCATGCCTTCAGAAATTCTCAAAGATATCTATTCGGTTCTTCTCACCCGGTATCAACGCGAGGCCCAGTGGTTTGAAGCGGGCCCGGAGCAGACGGCCCTTTTATTGCCTTTGGGCGAAGAACCCGATCCGGTTCAGCTGCAGCTCTTTTCCGCGGACGCCCCCGTGCGTTTGCCCCAAGAAGACCACGCACCCAGCACTGGAATCTTGTATTTCTTCTCTGAATTTGCCTTACCCGGTGAAAATTTCAGCAGTGCCGATCTGGCCAAACTCCTGTCTTACCTCAATTATATTTTGCCATTGGGCTCGCTCGAACTCTCCCCGGCCCGCAGTATCTATTACCGCTATGGTCTCTTAACCGAAGCCCCTTGGGTAGAGAGCCGCTCTGCCACGGATATTGTTTTGCTCTTGGACCAGCTTTTGCCGCGTTTTAAGGCCTGGCTTGAAAAGATCTTGACCGGCCAACCGCCGATCTCAGCCGATCTCTACCAGGAGTTGCGCCACGATTTTCAGGATTTGCTCAACCACCGTGTACGTTCGCCCCTGGCCCGCCCCCCGGCGCGCAACCTGCCCCGCGAGCGTCTGAGCGAAATTCGCCATGGTTTGGGCTATTTTGGTGTCGGTTTTACAGCGGTGGTGGCCAGCACCTTGCTCACGCCCTGGATCGGTAGCAGTTTGGGATTGGGACTGGGTCTCTTGACCTTGATTCCAGGTTTTGGTCTCGTTTATCGCAGCCAAATGAATCACCGCAAACTCCACCGCATTCAAAAAAAACAAGCCAAATTTGATTTTTATTTTCAGATTCTCGAGTCTGAGCAGACGCGGGTCAGCAGCCATATCGAGCAAATTCAAAGCTACCGCGATCAGAACGACTATTCCCTGATGCATATGCGCCAAAGTGCGCCAGAATCCCCCAGCCAATTGCTGCGTTTGCACACCCAGTCCAAACAAATTGTCGCCTTTCAAGAGCGTCTCTTGCAGCGCAGCACCGATTTAAAAAAACGCAAGGCCGATTTGGAGCTGAGCACCGAACACCTCAAATTGGAACACCAGCTCTTTGTCTCAGGGTTGGAGCAAAAGGTCAATGCATCAGTCATAGCGACATCCCCAGACATCCAGCTCTTTGGTGAAGAACCCCTCTGGCCGCTTTTGCTGCGTCTGGCCAGCATGTTGAATTACCTCGATTTCCAGACCACTCCCTGCCCCCATCCCGAAGACCCAGCCAAAGGGGTGCTCTTGGTGGATTTACCGCAAAGACCTCAGGCCCTGCAGATATCTGCGCTTGCCAATTGGTTGCCGACGGAACAATTTGTGTCACAGGCATCGGACACAGTGCCACAGGCATCGGACACAGTGCCACAGGCATCGGACACAGTGCCACAGGCATCGGACACAGTGCCACAGCAGGATTCGCAAAAGAGTATGATGCTCTGTTTTCAGGTGGGTTTGGATCTCACTTTACCCCCTGAGAAACTCAACGAGACAGCGGAATTGCTGGTGCATTTTAATCGCTTTTTGCCGATTGGCGCGATTCAATTGCAGCCACAAACCCGAGAAATCGTCTTCAGACACCATTTTGTCAGGCTTCAGGGCGATATCTCTAATTTTTTAATTATTGAGATCCTCGAAATTCTCAGCTTTTTCAGCCAAAAAATTGGCGAAAAACTCAATGATTTTTTCCACTCAGACAAGACCATGAGCGAAATTCTCAGCGATACTGAAACTGAATTTCTGTCTTTGATGAATTAAAACCAGCTCTTTGACCCAAGCAATCGATCTGCAGTTAGACCAGCACGAGAAAGATGTAAGTACCATGATTCAAGCCAGTTTGGCCCAACACGTTATAAAGGCCCTGCAAGCGGCCCAAAATGCCCAAGAACTCACCCTCGACAGCCTGCCCAGTGAGATCAAAATTGAAACCCCCCGCGATCCCAGTCATGGCGATTATGCCAGCAATATAGCCATGAGTTTGGCCAAAAGCGCCAAACTTCCCCCGCGCAAATTGGCTGAAATCCTCTTGCCCCATTTGCAGGGGCCACTTTTTCAAGAGGTCAGCATTGCCGGGCCGGGCTTTATCAACTTCCGGCTCTCTCAAGCTTGGCTCTTGCAGCAATTGCAGGGCTTGATTCAGGCCAACCAGGGTTTTGGCCAACAAACAAATGGCGATCCCGAAACCTACTTGATTGAATATGTCTCGGCCAATCCCACCGGCCCCCTGCACTTTGGCCATGGACGCTGGGCGGTTTTGGGCGATTGTCTGGCCCGGCTGATGCGTCTGGCGGGTTACAGTGTCAAAACCGAGTTTTATATCAACGACACAGGGGCCCAGGTCAATAATTTGGGAGCCTCCGTGCAGGCCTGTTATTTTCAGGCTGCTCAGGCTGCGGGCCAAACCCTGGATGCCGAGGCGTTGACTTTGATTGAGACCTATCTGGCTGAAAAAAACGCTGAAACCAAAGGCCAGGTCCAGTTTTACCACGGTCAGTATATTCAAACCTTGGGCCTGAGCCTGTTTGAACACCAAGGCCCGGCACAACTCGCGGCGGATTTGGGCTATTTTAGCGACTATGCCAAATCTGCCATTTTGGCAGAGCAACAGGCCCAACTCAAACAATTTGGGGTGGTCTTTGACGAGTGGTTCCCCGAGAGCCGCCTGCACCACGAACAGGCCGTGGCAGAGGCCCTCAAACACCTCAAAGAATCGGGAAAAACCTACGAACAGGACGGCGCGCTCTGGTTTCGCTCGAGTGATTATGGCGACGATCAAGATCGGGTCTTGGTCAAACAGACCGGCAGCAATACCTATTTTGCCAACGATATCGCCTACCACTGGGATAAATTGCGCCGCGGCCACACCCGTTTGATCAACCTCTGGGGTGCCGATCATCACGGCTATATCGCCCGCATGTCTGCAGCGATTCAGGCCCTGGGGTATCCCAAAGAAGCGCTGCAAGTGCTGCTCGGCCAAATGGTCAATCTCTTCCGCAATGGCGAAAAGGTGCGCATGTCCAAACGCACAGGAGACATGATCAGTTTTGGCGAGGTACTCGAAGAAGTGGGCACCGATGCCACCCGTTTTTTGCTGATGCAGCGCAGTGCTGATGTGACCTTGGACTTTGACCTGGAGCTGGCCAAGAGCCAAAATTCCGAAAATCCGGTCTTTTATGTGCAATATGCCCATGCACGCATTTGCAGTATTTTCCGCAATGCCGCCAATCTCCAAGCTTACGATGCCACAGCTTGGCCCCAGGCCTCTCTCGAAGCGCTTGTGGCGCCCGAAGAGCGGATTTTGCTGCTCAAATTGCTCTCTTATCCAGACGAACTCAAATTTGCAGCCAGCCAACGTGAGCCGCATCGCCTGGCGACCTATGCCCAGGATCTGGCAGCGCTCTTTCACTCCTTTTACAAGCAGTGCCGCGTCTTGTTTGAAAAAGAAGATGTCACTTCTGAAGAGATTGCCCTGAGTTTGGCCCGCTTGAATTTGGTCAAAGCCACCCAGGTGGTGCTGCGCAATGTCTTGGTCGATGTCTTTGGCATCTCAGCCCCCGAAGTGATGTAATGCCCGCCAGCGAAGCCGATCTGCATTTTTTACACAGGGCCAAAGATCTGGCCCTGGAAGCCGAATCTGTGGGCAATATGCCGATTGGTTCTCTATTGGTCTTAAAGGGAGAGATCATCGCAGAAGGCCGAAATGCCCTGCTCCTGCCGGTTTATAATCCCGGTGGCCATGCCGAGATCGAGGCGATCAAACGCGTGGATCCGGGGCTCTGGCCCCAAGCGGCAGCCATGACCTGTTATAGCAGCCTGGAACCCTGTTTGATGTGTTTTGGTACGCTGCTCTTACACGGTGTGGGCCGCATCGTCTTTGCCGCCTGGGATGATGAAGGCGGCGCCTCGTGTGTGATTCCCCATTTGCCGCCCTATTACCCTTCCACTGCCCCAGTGCCCGCCTGGGAGGGCCCTTATTTGCAAGAGATCTGCCATCCGCTTTACCTGCGGGCCCGGGAGCGCTTTGTGGCTCTGCCCTGTGGGGGCTCTCAAGCTTAAAGGTGGGGGCTGGCTTTTGCCGTAAAAAAATCGTAAAATAAAAGCAGTAAGCGACCGTTCTCAGGTCAGATTCTCACTTTTTTGGCGATATCTAAATTAACTGTGCCTATCTTGGCGCGATAATTAACGGAGAAAGTCCCCCATGCAAGTCAATAACCAGCCTGTGATTCCTGCCTCAGCCGATAAACCCAAAATCGACTCCCGCCTGGAGAAAATGGGTCAAGCCATTCACGAAAATGTCAAAGAGGGCACCTTTATTGGCGACAATATGCTGCTCACAGGCGCAGGTGCTGTGGTCGGCACTGTGGCCGCAGGTTCGGCCCTGAAAAAGACCGCAGATGCCATTCCTGCTGTCAAAGAAGTGCTCAAAACGGTCTTTGTTGACAATGGCAAATTGGTGGGTTCTGGCGCCGCGTTGGCCGCTTCCGCCCTCTTGGCAGAAGATGCTGTGGCGGCCTACAAAGAGGGCAACACCGGCCGGGCTGTGGCCGAAGGGGCTGGGGCCGCGATCCTGGGCTTGGGTGGCGCAGAGCTGACAGGCCGTCAATTTAATATTCCCGTGCTCAATCGCGCCTTGAGTGGCCCAGCTGAAGCCACTGCCAAGTTTTTGGGCAAACATGGGGTCGGCTTGGTCGGCGGTGGTGTGGCTGCCGGTGGGGCTGCCCTGGCCAAAAGTGGTGTGGATGACATCAAAGAAGGCGAATACCTCAAAGCCGCAGGCAAATTGGCTGGCGGTGGTGTGATCACCATGGGAGGGGCTGAAATCATTGGCCATGCGTATAATGTGGGCCCACTGCAGGGCATTGTCTCAACGCCCGCCAAAAAAGTCGCTGAAGTGGTGGCCAAAAATGCCGGTGGCATTGGCGGAACGGCCGTGGCCGGTGCGGGGGTGGCTTTGGCCGCCAGCGGCGTCAACGATCTCAAAGAAGGTGAAACCATGTTGGGCGGTGCCAAACTGGCAGGGGGCGCTTTGGCGACCCTCGGTGGCGCTGAACTCGTGGGCCGCAATTACAATATCCCGGTGCTGAAAAGCGCGCTTTCAGGCTCTGCTGAATGGGTTCAAACCAATGTCAAAGCCGTTACAGGTGCCACAGCTGTGGCTGGTGGGGCTTTTGCGATTAAAGACGGCGTGGATCGTCTCGGCGAAGGTGGCAATAAATGGCTGGCTGGGGCAGAAATTGCCGGTGGCGTGGTGGGTACCTTGGGTGGGGCTGAACTCGTGGGCCGCAATTTTAATATTCCTGTGCTCAACCAAGCCTTGACAGGCCCTGTGAAATATATGTTTACCTCCAAAGGGGGGATTACCGTCTCTGGCGGGACCGTGGCAGCAGCGGGTCTGGGAGCTGCTGCTGATGGCGTGCGCCGCTTGACCACCGAAAAAGGTATAGTCAACGACGCGATTGGGGTGGCTGAATTTACCGCAGGTGTGGCCGGAGTGACCGGTGGGGCCTCAATTATTGGCTATGCCACGGGCTCAGAAAAATTACTCAAGGTTTTCCCTGAAAACGTCGATGTGCTCGGGGGCGCCGCCCTGGTGGGTGGGGCCTTTGCGATGGGCAAACACACAATCGACAGCGCCCAAAAAGACGGACTCAATTTGATCAATACGGCAACCGGCACCGCAGCCGCCCTGATGGGCACAGGTGGGGCGCATATTATCACACGCAAATTTGGCATGGAAGCCGCTGATGCCGCTTTCACCAAAGGTTATGAAACGATTGCCGCCGCAGGCTTGGGTGTGGCCACCGCCAAATTGGGTGAAATGGCCATCGAAGAGGGCAAAGCCTTTTTGGAAAACAGCGACGATGTGGTCGCGGGTGCCAAAGCGATTGGGTTGGGCACCGCTGCCGTGGCGACAGGTACCACAGCCACTGGATTGGTGGGTCATGCCTACAATATTCCCGTGCTCGAAAAGGCCGCCCGCAAAGTAGTCGAAAAAGGCTGGCAGCCTGTTGCCGCAGTCACGCTCGGTGCCACCACCTACAAATTGGGTGAAATGGCCCTCGACCATGGCAAAGACTTCCTCAAAGATCCCAATCTGGGTTCGGGCGCTATGTCAGCCGGTTTGGCCACCGCGGGTATCCTGACGGGCGCAGGCACCACGGCTTTGGTGGGCCGCACCTTTAATATGCCTGGGGTTGAAAGAACCGGCATGAGGGTCCTCGAAACCACGGCCCAAGGTGTGCAAACCAGTGCAAGGTATTTGGGCAAAGGGGCTGAAAAAGTCTTTACGACTGCCGTTCAGCATCCCTTTGTGACCCTGGGTGTTTTGGCCGCAGCCGCCGGGACCGGTTATTATTTCTACAATAAAAACCGCGACGAACAGGCTGAGGCTGTCAAAGCCAGCACAGCTGCTTCGTTGCCACTGTCGGGTGCTGCTCCAGCGAAACCGGCTGAAGCCAAAGCAGAAGCCCCTGCTGCAGTGAAAGAATAAGCCCTTTCATTTAAAAATTACCAAAGAGGCCCCCTTCACGGGGTCTTTTTTTCTGGCGATTTTAAGGTTAAAATTTCTGAGGGTTAAAAGCCAAAAATGATTGCCTTGGAGGCCTTTCTAAGATGTTAAAGTCCCTTTCCTCTCGTTTTCTGCTGATGGCCTTGACCATCTCAAGCACACTCAGCCTTTTGGGGGCTTTTGATGCAAACTCTGCTCGGGCCCAAAATGTGCAGGTGGCCAGTGCGCCAGCGGGGCCCAGTGTTGATCAGTCTTCGCTGATTGTCTGGCTGAGCAAACGGGGACTGTATTATCCCAAGCCGAACCAATCGACAGATACCCAATGGAGTTGGCTGCCCAATTTGGACTTTAAACTCAACGGCCCTGTAGATTCCGGCACCTTGATCACGGTGGAATATTGGATTGGAGCGAGTAAAACCCCTTGGCTGCGCTATGAATTAAATCCCTCTCCCCAGCCTGCCACAGGCAGTCAATTTTTCAGCCGGGTCGGTGCGCCAGGGGATGATCAAAAGGCCACTGTGGCCACTGGCCCAGTCGTATTGACCATTCGCGCCAGCAACGAACTCAAAGGCACCGAACAATGGCTCTACAAAGGCACCCTCGATGTCAAAAAATACAACCCGCTCGATCCCAAACAGTTTCCCGCGTTCAAAAACAAATTTGACTATTATGTCGATCAGGATTGGCGCATGCCCTTTGGCTATCTCACCGGCAATTGGTACGAGAGCAATTATACGGCCACAGGCTTTAACAATACCCCCACGTTGAGTGCGGTCATGTGGTTCCGGGGCGATAGCACGACCCTGCAAAAGACCCAGGCCCATCTTTTCTACCAGGGAAAAAACATTGCCCGTGCCGAGGGCGACAGCATGACCTGGAGCACCACCGAAACCTCCCCTTATAGCTGGAGTGCGGTTAAATTCACCTTTATGGGCCGCGAAAACGCGGGGCCGGTTTTCTTTTATGACCTCTCCCAGAGCAATGCCTATGCCTCAGCGCATGTCCTGGCCAAAAACCCAGGCGAATACGAGATCAAGGTCTTACACGAGGGCAAACTCAGCCGCAGCCTTAAGTTTGCCGTGGGCAATGATGGCAAAGTGGTCGACAATGGCTTTTCGCTGAAAACCGGGGCTTTTGACCGCTGGACCTTTCCCGTCAAAGTCCATGCCCAGACCGATGGCCATTGGAATGCCAAAGGCTGGGAAAAAGGGGCGTTTTATGGCAATCCCCTGCCGGGATTTAAACTGCCTTGAGCGATTAAGAGCTGCAAGATAACCCCGCAGCTTAAGAGCTGCAAGACAACATCGAACAACCAGCTTTAAAACGGGCCCAGTCGGGGCGTTTTTGGGCAAAGGCCTGAAATTCCGGCTTGGGAGTATAAGGCTGCCTCAGGGCCGCTTGTAAAGCCAGAATCCGGCTATTGTCTCCCTGCTCAGCCAGATCAATGGCCTCTTGGGCCAGGTAATTGCGCAAGACATAGATCGGATTGACGGAGTTCATGCTTGTGCGCCGTTCAGCCAACGCCGCAGCTTGCTTTGGCAAATGCGCGGCATAATCTGTCAGCCAGATCTGCCAATGCTCTCGTTCTTTGGCAAATTCTTCGGCACTGTAAAAGGCCGGTAGAAGCGTTTCTGGAAGGGGTTCATTGACTGAAATCTCCGCCAGGGCCCTGAAAAACAGGGTCATATCCACTTCGGCTTGGCCCATCAGGCGGTAGGCCCGTGTAACCAGATCTTCTTCTGCCTGCCCCAAGGACGCAAAGCCAAATTTTTCGGCACTGAAGCGCTGGTGGGTCTCGGTATAGACCTGCAAATAATGTTCTAAACCGGCTTCGAGCAAATCTTTGTCTTGCAAGATCACATCTAAGGCCGTGGCCAGACAACCCAAATTCCAGAGCGCGATCTGCGGCTGCTGCCCAAAACGGTAGCGGCGCATCTGAGCATCGGTGGTATTGGGCGTCCAGCCGGGATCGAGGTTGTCGACCCAGCCATAAGGGCCGTAGTCTATCGTCAGGCCCAGAATCGACATATTGTCGGTATTCATCACCCCGTGCACAAAACCGACCCGCATCCAATGGGCGACCATCAATGCCGTGCGGCCACAGACCTCTTTGAACCAGGCTCCCCGCTTGGCTTTGCTCTCGCCCTCTAATTCAGGAAAATCCCGAGCCAGGGTAAAATCCACCAGTTTTTCAAGTAGCTCAGGTTCTTTCTGGGCAGCCAGAATTTCATAATGGCCAAAACGCAAAAACGAAGGCGCAACCCGGCAGACAATCGCGCCGGGTTCGGGGGCCGCATTGCCATCGTACATCATGTCCCGCACCACTTCTTCGCCTGTTAAAACCAGACTCAGGGCGCGGGTGGTGGGCACCCCGAGATGATACATGGCCTCGCTGCACAAAAATTCCCGCAGCGACGAGCGCAAAACGGCCCGACCATCCGCCCGGCGCGAATACGGGGTGGGGCCAGCCCCTTTGAGTTGCAGATCCCAGCGCTGCCCTGCCTTGGTGATCACTTCGCCCAAATGTAAGGCCCGGCCATCCCCCAATTGGCCCGCCCAATTGCCAAATTGATGCCCGCCATAACGGGTGGCGTAAGATTTCATACCTGGTAGCAAGCGATTGCCCCCAAAGACCTCGGCAAATTCAGGTGAGGCAACCTCTTCGGGGCTTAAGTCCAGTTCTTTTGCCATTTCAGGTGACCAGGCCAAAAGCTGTGGTTTGGGCACGGGGGTGGCCGCCACTTCTGACCAAGCAGCCCCACGCACCTGTCGTGATTGATTGTTTAAAACCGGGTCAGAGGGAAGTTCAGAGATAAAGCGATTGTCGAAGTGCCATTGCATCATCATAATTTGGGTGATCCTGTCATTGCATTTGCCCTGATTATACGCCAAGCTCAGACTTGAAGTCAGGTGAAAAGAGATCTTGCGCCTCGGCAACGGCGTTGCCAAGCCCCCGCAGGCCTGTGATAGAATGGGGCATTCTCCCCGAGGATTAAATTATTGGAGAACCCCGTGTCAAGTTCTGTCGAACCCGTTTCCGACGCTGTTGCTGAAAGCAAAGCGCCTTCACTGGCCGATCAACGCAAAGAATTGGCGGTCAATCTGTTGCGTTTGGGAACAGCGGGTCTGCGTACAGCCCAAACCCACCCAGCCCAAGCGCCGATGGCTCTCAAAGAGGCCTGTGAGTATTTATTGGAGTCGATTCGCTACAACCGCAGCAACCCGGATGCCTTTGCTGCCATGGGCTATTTGCTCTGGTTGATTGGCGAAAACCGCGACGCAGAGGCCTTTTTAGAAGAGGCCCTGTTGCTCGATCCCGAACATGCAGATGCCTTAAAAATCCATTTTTTATTGCCGCCGCCCCCGCCACCGCAACCCGACAATATTCTCAGCCCATTGCTGCCGCTGACGGCTCCAGCGCCAGAGGAGGCCCCACCAGAACCCCCGGAAACGTCTGATAGAAACGCCTTGCAGGAGGAGAGCGCGACTGAAGAGCGCTTGGCCGAAGATGATTTTGAAGCCGTCATTTTTGGAGACGAGGGCGAAAATACGGATACAACCTCGGGTCTCCGCCGCCCAGATCCGGCCAGATTCAGCAATCGCCCCAAATTTCAGTTTAAATCGCGGCCCCCGTCTTTTGCCAAAACCGGCCCCAAACTGGCCCCTTTGGTCGTGGTGGACTATGACAAACTCTACGATCAACTCGAAGGCCGGATTCAGCGCGAAGTCAAAAAGCTGTCGATCTTTCATCCCGATTGGTATGCCAGCAGCCGCGACCGCTTTAAAGTGGATAAAGTTGAGAAACAGTATATTGGCCTGCGGGAGTCGCAAAACCAGTTTTTGACCAAGATCGCAGAGATCGAAACCGAAATTGACTGTTCAGCCCTGCGCCAAATGCTCAAGCCGCTGGATATTATCGTGGCCCGCTGTGAACACAGCCTCAATCTCTCTTGGCAGATGATCCATTTGCAGGAGATGCTCGAAGGCCACCACCGCTGGATGGAGCGCGAATTGTTGCAATTTGAAAAGACAGGCAAATTGCCCCCTGATTTCTCCGAAGAGCGCTTTGACTATTTGCTCAAAGACTGTGACGATTTGGCTGATCAACTTGACCAACTCGAAGCGCTGGGCCTCGACTGCAGCCGCTTGGTGCCCGCTTATGAGCGCCTGGCCCTCAAAGTCAGCCGCTTTCAAGATCTGCGCAGTCAGCCCAAACGAGGATAAACCCCATGCAAAATCCACCGCCCAAAAAACTGGCCCCACTCCAGCGCAACAACAGCCTGGAGCGCGTCCAGCGTCAACAAAAAATGACCTCTCAGATCAAACAACAGTCCCTGGTCAGCCTGATACAGAAGCGTGGCCTGGTGCAAAAAGGGCCTTTCCCTGAGTTGGATTTGTTTCAGACCTACGGCGGGGAATAGGTCGTTCACTTCGACTCCGCTCAGTGAACAACTTCAATTCAGTGAATTATTCAGCTCGGTTCCTGGGCAGATGGTTTTCTGGCCTGCTCGGCTCCTGAGCGGAGTCGAAGGAACCCCTGCCGCTGTTCCTCGGGCAATTTTTCAATCGCATAACGCAGCATCGTGCGCGGCAAGTGCGCCGCCCAGAGTTCCAAGAATCCCAGCAATACAGGCAAATCGCGTTTGCCCATTTCCCGCAACATCCAGCCATTGGCCTTTTGCATCAAATCATGCAAGGGCTGTTCAGACTTAAGTTGGGCCTCACAGAGCTGCAGGGTTAAGTCATAGCGGCCTTTGCGGATCTGGGCAAAGGTCGCCATGACCGCTATCCGCCGCTCCCAAAGGGTCTCAGAGGCAATCCATTTCCAGAGAAGCCTTTCTTCTGCCGGGTTTCGCAAAATCCAATCCCCCAGCGTGCTAGGCACAATCACATCGACCAGATCCCAATTGTTCATGGCCTTGATATGTTGGCGCAAAAAATCAAAGCAAACCTGCCGGGCAGCATCACTTCGCGCTTTTTGATATTGCAAAAGAACAATCAGCAGCGCGGCCAAACGCTCTTCGTGGTATTTACTCGCCAACAGGGGTTCTAATTGCCGCAGCGGCGTGTCTTTGTGGTTCCTGGCCCAACTGCGCAAAACAGGCACCTTGATGCCGAGAAAACAATCCCCTTCGCCGTATTGGCCGGGGCCTGTCTTAAAAAAGCGCGAGGCCTGTTGGGCCTGTTCTGGGTTGGCCTGCTCGCGTAAAGTCGCTTGTAATTCTGTCGTCTTCATTTGCCTTTGATAGCTCCCTCTGTTTACCTATGCAGAATAAATCCAAATTGAGTCTCAAGACAAGACGGCTGTTTCTTAAAACCCAAGACATCATTCCTAGCGTCTACCCACCAGATTAAGTTTGTGTTAAACTGCTTCGCAGGTGGAGAAGGTTGGACAAACCTCTCGCGTAATTTGGTTCCTGTAGTGCTATGTTCCACCACATGAAGGTACTCCCCCGCAGGTTGCGAAAATCTTTTTTCATCACATCTCCTTAAAAGGATGTTTTGAGAGTGGAATGTTTCAAGTAAATCAGTCACAGCCTTTTCTGTTGTTTTTTCTGCAAAAGCAACCTTAGGCCATAGGAAAGGAAATTATATCCATGCAAAGACCTTACGAAGTGATGTATATTCTGGATTCGCGTCTTGACGAAGAAGGCCAGAAGAAAATCAACACACGTGTCAACGAAACCATCGCCAAAATCGGTGGCAAAATTGAAAAATCCGAATCCCTCGGTCGCAAAAAATTGGCGTACCCCATCAAAAAGCAGAATGATGGGCTGTATATGCTGACACATTTTGAGACCGACACCCAGTCGCTGGACGAACTTCAGCGGGTTATGGGGATCACGGATGGATTAATCCGGCATCTGATCGTTCGCAGAGATGAGTCTTAACTACGTCATTCTTTCGGGCCATTTGGTCCAAGACAGTGAAATTCGCTACACCGTTTCTGGAAAAGCGGTGCTCGAATTTAATCTGGCTTTGGTTGATACCCATCAACCAGACCAGACACACACCATTCGGGTGATTAATCGCCGCGAAAGCAGCCCTGAACTTCAGCGGCAACTGCGCAAAGGAATGAATGTGATTGTCGAAGGCCAAATCCAAAAACGAAAGTCTGAAGTCTCCGGCATTAAACGGATGCAGCCGGAAATCCAACTTGAATCCCTGAGCATATTAGGCTCAACCCATATGAAAGGAACAGCATTATGAGCAGACCCTATGATGAAACCCCGCGTAGCTCCTCCGAAGGGGGAGAAACTCCTGCGGCTGAGCGCCCAGCCTATAACGCCGATCGCCCCTCCTACCAAGGTGGTGGCGACCGCCCCTCTTACCAAGGTGGCGGAGATCGCCCCTCTTACCAGGGTGGTGGCGACCGTCCTTCTTACCAAGGTGGTGGTGACCGTCCCCCTTATCAAGGTGGTGGCCGTCCTTACACGCCCGGTGGTGGTGGCGACCGTCCTCCTTACCAAGGTGGTGGCCGTCCTTACACGCCCGGTGGTGGTGGCGACCGTCCTCCTTACCAAGGTGGTGGAGATCGTCCCCAAGGTGATCGTCCTCCCTACCAGGGTGGTGGCGACCGTCCCGCATATGGCGGCGGCGGAGATCGTCCCTCTTATGGTGGCGGACGCCGTTCATTCGGTGGTGGCCAAGGCGGCGGCGGTGGCCGTTCGTTTGGTGGACGCGGTGGCGGCGGCCCCCGTCGTCGTCGTCAGAAAGTGTCCAAATTTGATGAATGGGGCATTGAAACGATTGACTTTAAAGACGTTGAGCGTTTGAAAGAGTTTTTGAGCGAGCACGCCAAAATCCTTTCTCGCCGCGTTACAGGCAGTCGCGCCAAGCACCAACGTCAATTGACCCGCGCAATTAAACGTGCCCGTCACATGGCTCTTTTGCCCTACGTTGGCAAAATCGAAAAACACAGATAGGTTTTAGCGCTGCTCAAACAGCGCAGAACCGCAAGCTCCCCGGCTTTTTTGTCGGGGAGCTTTTTTTTAGGCCTGGGTTGTGCGAAATTCATCGGCCAAGAGGCCCATGATCAGCAGATCGACATATTGCCCCTGTTTAAACGCCGCTTGGCGCAACCGCCCCTCTTCGACAAAACCCAGACGCTGATACAGTTTCAGGGCGGGCAGATTGTCGGATCGGACCTGCAGCCAGCTCCTGTGCAGGTTAAGATCGTCAAAGGCGTGTTGCAAACAGAGCTGGCTGGCCCGCAAACCAATTCCCTGACCACGGGCTGTGGCCTCACCAATCAAAATGCTGAACTCCGCGCTGCGATGAACGGGGTGGATTTGCAGGAGTTGCACATTGCCAAGATGCCGATCACTGCCCTGTTCACAGATCGCCAAGCGCACCTGCTGGGCACGCTGCGTGAGATACGCTTCAAACCAAGCGGCCTCGGTCTCGGCATTGATAAAGCGAAAGGGTTCTCCCAAATGGGCGACCAAAGCGGGATCTTGTCGCCAAATCAGGGTTTGGGCCAAATCCGAGCGGGTCAATTCGCGCAGGTAAATCACAGGCCCGCCTCACAGACCAAAAACAGGCTGGCGCAGAGGGTTGGGTGCTCCATTCCCAAGGCAAAACAGCCCTCCATAAAGGCCTCGCTGATCAGTGGCGTGCCAATCAGCTGATCAAATTGAAAATTGGCCAGGGGTTTAAAGAAGATCCCTCCCCTTGCAATCACCTGCAGTTGGGCTTGTCGGGCCTCTCTTTCAAGCGTATCTGCAAGATAAACACGGCGGTGGCCGTGTTTGAGATCGGCCTCTGAGAGATCTGTCAAATGGCTCAAGACCCCCATTTTGACAGCAATCTGGCGCGAAGGGGCGTTGCCATTGGGCACCACCAAAAACAACCTACCGCCCGGGGCCAATAATTGTTTTGCTTGTTTTAAGACCGCCACAGGATCGTCGAGGTGCTCCAAGACATGTAATAAAAAAATCGCATCATAACGCTCTGTTGTGGCATAGGTTTCAAACAGCGATTGCACAAATTTAACATCAGGTCCCACGCGTGCTTGGGTGCAGGCAATAAATTGGCTTGCGGCTTCAACCACTGTGAGATCGGGGTAGAGCCCAGCCAAAAGAGAGGTAAACTCGCCGTGCATACAGCCCATCTCCAACGCTTTGCCCGTTTTCAACCAAGGCCGCAGGCCGCGCAACATATAGTGGCGCATGCGCTGATCAAAAGGGGAAAGATCGTAAACATCAGCGATTTGATTGAGCTTTTCAAATTCTTGGTCGACAAAACCGTCTGCAAATGAAACCATCACGTTGCTCCCATTTTTGATTTAGCCCTGACCGGGCCTATAAAAACGAGCCTCTGGCGGTGCATACCACTGCTCCAATGAGGCGGGTACCCGAGCATAATAACCGAGAACCTGATTGAGATGTGTTGAAAGTTCACCTTTAACCTGTGCCAGATAGTCAAATTGGGGTTTGAGAAAGGGACGACTGTATGTCAGAGTCAGACCCCGGCGCACAGTCTGGGTCTTGTTGTGACCTGCCGCGTGCCAGATTCGAGAATCAAAAAGCAAGAGACTGCCAGCTGGGGCACAGATTTGTTGGGCCTGAGCAAAAAAATCTGCAGGACTGGGGGCAGACGCACTTAAATGTGAACCGCTCAAAAGCCAAGTGGCCCCATTTTCGGGCAAAAAGTCATCAAGCATCACCAAGAGATTGAGCATCAGGCAAAAATTGGGAATAAACGTGCGCTGATCGCGGTGAATTTGATGAACGTATGCCGATTGTGCCGGAGGATTGGCCACCCCACCAAATGAGTTGAGAATATAAGGCCCCTCCAGCCAGGTTTGCAGTTCGGCATCCAGCCATGCCTGTTCCAGCAAAGTCTGAAAAACGGGGCCTTGACCCAGAAGATGGTGGGCCGTTCCTGGCAAGACCTGCCCTAAATTTTCCAATTGCAATTCGCCACAGTGGGCAATCGCCTGATCCAAAGCCTGACGCAACCCCTGGGTCAGGCTTTGGGACAATTGCGACTCAAACAAGACCCAGCCTTGGCTGTTGATGGTCTTTAGATGTTTTTCACTCTTCATTTTTTTCCCTTTCAGGTTCCGCCGCTTGACTCGTCTCTGCGATAAATCGGGAAATAGACGCCTGTTTTTTCCCCTGCCAATTGGGCATAGCGCTCAGCATTCAGAATTTTACCGCAAAGCCAAACGGGACGCTCCCGATTGGCCCAGCCCCGTTTAAAAAAGCCCAAACCAGACTGACTCTGGGCCCCAAGTGTGCTGACTTCTCCACCAAGATCGAGCTCTGCCGCCCCTTGTGCTTGAAACCATTCAATGGCAGCCAAATAGAGGGCATAGGGAGCTGAATGCAGATAACCCATCTCGGAACAGGCCGCCAAATGACTATAAGCCAGACCCAACTCAGACTCCCAATACCAAAGATGCATGGCGACAATTTCACTTTGATAGGTGGCGACGAAGACCACAATCCCTGGCACTTGCAATTGCTGAGCAAAAGCCTGCTCAGAAAAACGCCTCAGCCCCTGAATCTGGTGACGCTGGACCAGATGGGCATAGAGAGTGTTCCAGCTCTTGAGCAAGCTCAACGGCTCAGACACCCTTTCGATCTCCAAGCTGCGCAGGGCTTTTCGTGCATAGTAGCGGTGGTGTGAACTGATCTGAAGCGGTAGAGCGAAATCAACGCCCCAATGGGCTTTAAACAAGCGACAGCAATCGGGAAAGAGCGTTGGCCAAAAATTTGGGGGCAGTTCAGGCCCCAAAGGATCCGTCACGATCACCAAAGCCGTTGCAGCATCTGAGTTCAAAGCCAGATCTATTGGCAGTTGCTGTGGTTTCAAACAGCGCAAAAAAGGATAAGGACCAGATAAATCGCAATTTGTTTCCGCAGTTTCTGAAACCCCAGATTCATCTTCGGTACGGGGGAGGGGGCGACGCAAAAGCCAGCCCTGGGCTTCGGGCAAAAAAACAGGCTCGCCCCAGGCCGTGAGGGAGGCGAGATAGATCGGGTGCAAATAGCCTTTAAACGCGCTCATAACAGGTGTTCAAGCATTTTAATTTCTGCAAGGATCTTTTCCATATCTGTTTCGTTATACCGCTGATCGCAGGGCAGAGCCAGGGTCTGTTTGCTGAGCGTATGGCTTTCTGAAAAAGAACCAGGCACATGCTCCCCCAAGGGCCAATAAATCGGGCAATAGATCTGCTTTTCTGCCAAAGCATGTTGCAAGGCATCGCGCTGTCGCACACGCAGAGCAAACGCCAAGGGCACCGTCTCCTGTTGCAAAGCGGGAAACAGCGCCCACTCAGCCAGCTTTGCCAACAATCTTTGGTAGTTTTTGCGCCGCAACAAAGGGATTCGCGGATCTTGCATCAGCGACTTAAGACGCGCTTGTGAATCATCTGTCATGGCCCAATTCCCTACGGGCTGTTGGGCCTCGGCATCGCGAAAGAGCCCAAACCATTCAGCCTGCAGAGTCAAATTGGGCTGTGCTTGGTCATCAAATTCTCGGCGCAGAACTTGGGCCTGATGGAGCTTTTGCCAGGCTGGGGGAGGCCGAAGATTTCGGACAGGTTGCGGGGGCAAATCGGGGCCGATTAATATCCCTCCATCACTGATCCCCCCCCACTTTCGCGGGCTGTAAAGCAGATAATCTCGGGGGTCTGTCTGTTTTAAATAGAGGGCCTGAGAGGCATCTAAGACAATTTCAGCACCCAGGTCCCTGAGTTGCATTAACCAATTTGAATCTGGAGCAAAGCCCAGATAGGCAATGGTCAGCACCAGATCGCCGGGTACAATTTTTTCAAACAATTCTGTTGCAACAGGTTTTAAGTGGCGATCGAGGGCATAAAAGCCCCAATTTTGACTTGGGGGCAAAGCCTTGAGCAGGTCAGGACAGAGATAGGCAGGTAACCAGACTTTGGTGGGCTTCAGGTGGAGCAACAAGCGATTCAGGGCAGAACGGGCGTTAAAACCCAAGAATGCGCTTTCAAAACCGGGATTTGCTGTGTCTGCATCAAATTGCAAAACAGCAGCGTCGGAAAGTGCAAAAACGCCGCCCCACATGGCAAAGTACCCCTGATTTTTTGTCTATTATCGCATAAATGATAGGGTTCAAGGCATGTGAATAGCAAGCTGCCCCTGCAGAATGGTAACATGTTAAAAACAGGACCTAATCCGCGCTTAAATTTCCGCCCCAGAAGGGAAACGATGCACCATGGACGAGACCGAAGATCTGCTGGCCAGTTTAGACAGCACAGCCCGACCACAGACACAGGAAGCGCCCCCGGCCACACCTGATGGCCATAAAGCACGCAACCAGCGCTTTGATGCGCTTTTGTTCTTGCTCCAGAGCCAAAAGCCCGATGTCCGTCAACAGGCGGTTGAATTTTTGGGTGAAAGTGAAGACCCGCGAGCGGTTGAACCAATCATGGCCCTGCTCAAAGACCCCGAACCCGATGTGCGTCAACAGGTTGCTGCGGCCTTGGGAAAATTGGCAGATCCCCGCTCACTCGGCCCGTTATTAAACACACTCGAAGATGAAAATTATCTCGTGCGTGCCACGGCGGTCGAAGCCATTGCACAACTTTCCACAGATCTGGAAGATACCAAGATTTCAGAACTTCTCTGTCACCATTTGCGCCAAGATTCCTCCTATTTGGTGCGGGCCACCCTCGCCGAGGTCTTGGGGGGCTTTCCGGGTGAACGGTCGCGTGAGGCACTGACTGCGGCACTGGATGATCCCGATCGCTGGGTACGCACCCAGGTCGCTCAAAGCCTCTCCCGGATTGATCCCGAAACCCGACTCTGGCCCCTGTTGTCTGAGTTAAATGCCGAAGATCAGACCTTGCGTTTGAGTGCGGTTGAACGCCTTGGGCGTTTGGGTGATAGCCGCGCTTTGCCTTTTTTAGAACATGCTTTACAATCCGATCTTGCGCCCGTGCGCGAAGCCGTGATCACCGCTTTGGGGCGATTGCAAGACCCACGGTCCATCGAAATTCTGATCCAGGCAGCGCTTTTGCCCGATGGGGATCTGATGCGTGAAAAAATTCTGGTCTCGCTGAAATTATTGGGAGAAGAACAGGTCTTGCCCGCATTGACCCGCGCTCTCGATTCCAGCGATTTAGAAATCCGCCAAAACGCGATTGAAATGTTGCGCTATTTGCGCAGTCCTTTGGCCCTCAATGCCCTTCAGCGGGCGTTGGGCCATGAAGATGAGTGGGTCAGAACCGTTGCCACAGTTGCCTTAGGCGAGTTGGACAGCAGTCAAACATATGCCCTGATTATTCCCATGCTCGCAGACAGTGAAGAGCGCGTGGTCCAAGCAGCCGCTGAAGCTTTGGCGCGACAGGGTGATCCCCGTGCCATTCCCGCCTTGTTGGAAACCTTAAAATCTGGCAAACACTGGGCCCGGATTGTGGCAACACAGGCGCTGATCCATTTTCACACCCCAGAGGTCTTTGCAGCCATGAGTCTGGCCGCCCAAGATCCCGATGCCGATGTGCGGGAATTGGCCGTCAGAGCCTTGGGAGCGGCTGAGGGCGAAGACATTCCCGCAATCTTAATTGCCAGTTTACAAGACCCCGAAGCATGGGTTCGCCAAGCGGCAGCCCAGGTGTTGAGCGACAGGAGCGATCCCAGTGCGACAGCCGCCCTGATTGCAACGTTACAGCAAGATGAAGACTTTATTGTCCGCACCCTCGCGGCACAGGCTTTGGGACATATCAAAGGCGAAGCGGCATTTAATGCCCTGCTTGAAGCTTTGCAAGATCGGGCTTCGGGTGTTCGGCAACGGTCGGCAATCGCCTTGGGCCTGCTCAAAGACACCCGTGCTTGTCCTGCTTTGGTCTCGCTTTTAACAGACAAAGATCCCAAAGTGGTTCAGGCCGCTGTCGAAGCACTGGGATTTTTGGGTGATCCCCAAGTGGCCACAGCTATGCAACCGCTTTTAGAACATCCCGAAGCCTGGGTACGTTCGGCTGTGGTGCAAAGCTTGGGACAATTGCACCGCCCGGATTCATTGCAGGGCCTGCTCAAAGCATTAAATGACAGTGATGCCTGGGTGAAAACCGCAGCAGCAGAAGCCCTTGGCGCAATGCACAGCCCTGAAATTATGGCACCGCTGATCACCGTTTTGCAGGAAAACAGCGACTTTTTGATGCGGGCTTTTGCCGCCGCTTCTTTGGGTAAACAGGGGGATGCCCGTGCCCTGATCCCGCTGCTCAACGCCCTCGAAGACAGCCACGAAAGTGTCAGGTTGGAGGCCGCTCAAGCCCTGGGTCAACTGCGTGACCCCCGTGCCCAAGCTGCATTGCAGAGCCTGGTTCAAAATGAGCGCACAAGCCTATCGCTCAAAAGCGCAGCACAAGCCGCTCTGAGCAAATTGCAAAATTAAAACATTTATGTTAAAGCACGGATTCTCGCTCGTTGCCTTGCCTCTTTTGCTGGGTCTGTTTGCCCTGATGGGCCCGTTTGGGCTGGCCGCTGCCGAAGCGAGGGCAAGTTACCAGCTCAATCTGGAACTCAATACAGACAGTGCCAGCTTACAAGGCGAAGAATTTTTAACCTTGACCAACGACGGCAAAGACACCCTCAAAGAGCTGTTTTTTCGCTTGGACGCCAATACCCAAGCCCGAATGCAGGTTCGTGAAGTATTAAGTGCCGACAAATTGGTCCTGCCAGGACGTCTCTACCGCTACACTTATTTGGGCCGTGAAATTGAAGACCCCCTGCTCTATCAGGTCTTTTTGTCGCAGCCACTGGAGCCCGGTCAAGAACTCAAATTAACCATTCGGTATGTACTCGAACGTCTGCCCCAGATCAGCCGTTCTTATTACCTGATCGACGACCCCAATCGCCTCGGTTTGGGCAGCTGGTATCCCCGTTTGGTGACCTACCAACAGGGGAAATGGCACCCTGAAGTCTCCGAACTCTCTGATTACAGTGTCAGTGCACGGGTTTTAGACAAACTATTTGCGATCTCCCCATTGGCCCCCGTCAGCCTTTCCAGCTCAGACCATACTTACCGCTACAGTGCTGAACGTCAGAGTGGTCTGGATCTGATCTTTACCCCCGATTTATTGCTGCGCACAGCGGATGTCGACGATGTACAATTGCGCTATTATTATCCTGGTAAAATGCAAAAATGGAGCACAGAGGCCCTGCAGATCACCGAAGAAATTCTGCGTTTTTTTAAACAGCGCTATGGGGTCTTTCCAGGCAAACGCCTGACGATTGTGGCCACTGAAGATGGCAAATACCCGGTGATTTCCTCGCAGCAATTGCTGATTCTGCGCAATAGTTTTGCTGAAGGCAAAGATGAAGCCCGCAGTCGTCAACAACTGACTGAATGGTTGGTCTATGGC
This sequence comes from Candidatus Sericytochromatia bacterium, assembly GCA_018780035.1. Lineage (GTDB taxonomy): Bacteria > Cyanobacteriota > Sericytochromatia > UBA7694 > UBA7694. The sequence goes on along the minus strand of JADMKE010000029.1, from coordinate 182,305 downwards.
ATTGCTCAACAGTACTGGGGCCAGCGCGTGCGCCAAAACCAGGAATTTGTGCCCTGGGTGACTCAGGGTTTGGCCCTCTATACCGGCCAGGTCTATATGCAACAAAAGCGCAAATCCTATTTGCTCGGCGATCAAACCTCCGAAAACTATTTGCGCTCAGCCCGACAGGGCTGGAATACCTCACTGCAAACCCCGCGCTTGATTCTCGATCGCCTGCCCCTGAACAGTTTTTCGGCACTGGCCCAGGGCAAAGGGTATACCATTTTCCGCATGTTGGACGTGCTGCTGGGCAAAAAAGTGCTCGAAAATCTCGAAGTGCAATTGCAAAAGCGCTATTTGCAAAAAGATCTGACAGTGCAAGACTTTCAGACCGAATTGGAAAAAATAGCGGGCAAAGACCTGCAGTGGTTCTTTCGCCAATGGGTTCAAGAGAGCCATGTGATTGACTATGCGATTCAATCTTTGCAGGTTTCCGAACGCGAAGGAAAATACACAGTGACAGTGACGGTTCAACGTCTGGGTGAAGCCGTTATGCCCGTTTCGATTGCTCTGGTGCTTAAAAGCGGTGAGGTGGTCTTTCACCTCTGGGACGGCAACAGCCGCTCGGAGCGGCTGAGTTTTGAAGTGGGTTCTGAAGTCAAAGAGGTTCGCCTCGACCCTTCAGGTGTGACCCCCGATGTGGACCGCAGCAATAACCGCTTTGTCAATCAAGGACATTAAGCGCGCCCTAACCAGCCACCCCAGTTCGGCTGTTGCGGCTGGTGTCGATGGAGTTGCCTGCAGGATCGAGAATGGTGGGCGAGAGCGTCACTTTGACCAGATCCCCAGGCCGAAACAGAGAAAGCCCTGGAGGGGGAATCAATAAGACAGTTTTTCCGGTGGGATCCCCCGGATCATAATAGACGCCACCGCCGAGTTCGCTCCATGCCCCTTCAAAAAGTGGGAAGACATACCCAGCTGGTGTGAGTGTAACATGGTAATTCTGAGCAGCCCGTTCTGGGGTACTCAGGCCGCCATTGCCAGGATACCCTGCCGGGGCCTGCTTCCAACTCTGGTCGGATTCACTCTCAGCCATGCCCCCAGCAATAATTTGACCGCGGGTATAAATAATCATTCGCTCACTGTAGCGAACGGCAATCGCATCTCCATATTTACCGCCGGTTTCGGCACTTTGCACAAAAAGTTGGCTTAAATTGGGTTTGACCTCGTCGGTTTTGATTGAGAATTTGTAAGATTCTTCAAAGTCGCCGTCAGTCAATTTGAAGTGCAGGTAAGGCCGGGGCCAGCCGACTTTGTCACGAAGGGTACGCTCACCCGTACTCAAAGATTGAAAGGCAACACGGTAATCGGGCACCAAATTGCTGTCTTTGTCCGTGGGCAGCGAAAATTCCTCTTTGAACGAAAAAGTGACTTCGGTATCGTCGCTGTTCCAGGAAAAATGAAAGGCAGATTTATCATAAATGGGTGTGCCTTCCAGCAGAGAGACATTGCCGTTGCCCGTCAGGGTATTTGCTCCCCCTGTGATCCGCTGGTTGCCACTGTCCACTGTGAGTTTACGGCTATTAAAACTGCGAATGGAGAAGGTGTCCTCAACACTTTTGCGGTCCATCGGCTCGGAAAACTTGATCACAAAACTGGTTTTGGGATCTACGCCCGAGCCATTGCGGGCAGGGGTCACCTGAACTACTTCAGGCAACTCGTTTAATGCGTTGTAAGTGGCACTGAAAGTATTGCTGCCACCGGTCCCACTCCCTGTGGCAGGCCGCAGAGTGGGTTGCACAAACGGTGTGGGGACCGGACTGGGCGTTGGGATAGGACTGGGTGAAGGGGATGAAATGGGTCCGATCAATGGGTTGCTTGGCAGAGGCTGGGCAGAGGGGGTGGCCGTGCTACTTAGCAGCGGTGCCAGAAGGGTTTTAAATCCCAATTCCTGGGCGATTTCACTGTGGGGCACTCCCGGAAATCCTTTGTTGAGAAAAAAGAGCCAGTCTTGTTGAATAATATCTGCCACAGGTTTGCCGTCGACGACGCGGGCAATCACCTCCTGGTAAGCTTTGAGCGCAGCGGATTTATCCCCCCGATAAAGCAGGGCATGGGCCCGGTTGATCTGTGCGGGCACGGCTTGGGGATCTTTGAGCAGGGCTTGGCTGGCCAAATCTGCAGCTGCGTTCCAATCCTGTTGCAGCAAATGAATCCAGGCTAAATTCTCATAGACAAACGCGGTTTTGGTCTGTTCGACCAAAGATGTCTGATTCCCGCTCAGGGACTGCAAAGACGAGGCTGCGTCTTGGGCCCCTTTGCCCAACTCATTGCGCCGGATATGTACCAGACTTCGATTGAGCAGCGCTTCGGAATAGGCGGGTCGAAACTTGAGAGCCAGATCAAAATCTGAGAGGGCCTGATCGAGTTGATTGAGTTTGAGATAAGCCAGCCCCCGGCCATTGAGAGCTGGGGCATAATTGGGATTGAGCTGCAACGCGCGGTTGAGATCTTCAAGGGCCTTGTCCGCTTGATTCTGGCGCAAATACACCCCTCCACGACGGGTCAAGGCAGGGACATAATTGCGATCCTGTCTCAGGGCCAGATTTAAACTGTCGAGAGCTTCAGCCAGTTTGTCCAGCCGCAACTGCAAAAGGCCGCGGTGGTAATATGCCGCTTTTTCTCCCGACCTTTGGCGAATCACTTCATTGAGATCCGCTTGGGCTTGGTCATAGAGCCCCAATTGTAGATGGGCAATTGCCCGATTGGCCAATAAGACCCATTTCCCGGTAACAACAGGCTCCAAGGTCGAATATTGAACCAGGGCATCAGAAACTTGACCGCGAGCCAATTGCAGGGTCGCAAGATCAAAGCGTTGATTGGGATTTGTTACTTCGGAGGACTTTTGCAGGCGTTCTTTGGCCTTTTCAAATTCACCCGCTTGTACTGCCTCCAAAATGGATTGATCATTGGGGCCCAGCAAAAAGAACAGCTCATAATCTTCATCTTGTAGGGTGACAATTTTACGGTTCAAGGGCAGTTGGCTCAGATCTAAGCGGGGTGTATTGGGTGAATCAGAGGCAGAACTGGGGGGCTCAGAAGCTTGAACCAAAGTGGTATTGATCGGAACCTGAATCGTGGGTGAAGCCGGAGCGCAGGCATTTAGCCCCGCTCCGGCGAGGGTGAAGGCGACCGTAAAAGCAGGGGTAAAGCGTTTCATTGGCCACTCCAAACTTGAATTAAACTGCGGTATTCATTGCCCAATGTGGTGTTTTGTGCCCCATAATAGGAATTTAATTCGGCTTGGGCAGTGGCATTTTCGGTTTGCCCGGCCAGCAAACGGTAGAGTAAATTGATGATGCCCGCATCGCGCAGAGCACTGGCGTTTTGCCCCAGTAAACTGGCAACAGGCTCTTCAATCGTGACCGTTTGAGGCTGCCCTGCGGCATTGAGAAAATCGACATGCAAACGGAAAGTCCCACTCAAAACTTGCCCACTGGGTACAGCAAAGCGTTGCCAGAAAATTTGCATTTCACTTGGCAAAAAGGACCCACTCCAAAGCGAAGTCCCTCCTTGGAGTGACGAAGAACTGGCTCTTAGACCCATTTGGGGCGGAGTTTCTAAACGAAAACGGATCAGACGGGCGGATGGCAAAAGCAAACCCGGAAGTATTTGGGGCAACATTTCCAATTCACTTTGCCCCAATAAGCTGCGGGCCACCCCCCGGCCTTTGTTCTGCAGATTTTCGAGCAATTCGCGATCGGCCAATTCTCCCAAAGAGACAACAGAGAGGGGCAGACCAGATTGGGCTTTGCTTTCAACCAAATTGAGGATTTCTGTCTGTTGTCCTGCCAAACTCAGGTTAGAGCACGAACTGAGCAAAAGAATGCGCTGATTTTTGCTCGCATCGGATTGGCTTTCGGCCAAGGTATATGCCGCAGTCAAGGCGGGCAAGAGCCGGGCTTGCCCCTTGGGCGATTGGGTTTGTAGAGCTTGGTTCAATGGGGATCCTGAGTTAAAATCCAATCCACTGACCAGAGTCTCTGCATGTTCAGAAAAGACCAGTAAATTGATTTTATCTCCGCTTTTAAGCCCCGTTGTAAAGCTTTGTATCACCTGTTTAGCCAAGTCCCAGAGCGAAGGGGGAGCCGTTGAACCCGTCGCATAAGCGCGAAAGCTTCCCATCAGGGCCGAGCGTTCAATTAAGAGGGTCAACACCACAGGGGGACGGCTCTGCAAAGCCTGAGCAGGCAAACGCAGTTGAGCCCCCCATTCATACAAATCTTGGCCGGAACTTCCGCCTGAGGCGACTTGTACGAGCCCCATCCCCACTTGAAAAGGGGAGACAAAATTCAGATTTGAAAAATTAAGGGGTTCCAACCGCAAGGCCTCCCAGGGCAGTATCAGCGAGGCCGAAATTGGACTGCGCAATTGGATTTGGGTTTTGAGTTTTTCTAAATAGGATTTTCCCATCAGGCCCTGATACGAAAGACTGCCCATATCATTGCTGCGGGTGTTAAATTGGGACTCAGCAATACTGGCTGTGGCCAGAGGAGGCAAGAGAGGCGAAGGCAGAATGGGTGGGGCCGAAAAAGCGGGTTGGGCAACGGGAGCCCTCTGTCCCTGATCTGTCCCAAAATCATAGCGGTTGGCATTGGGATCACCCTGTTTATTGGATTTGATCACCTCAACCCGCTTGCGCGTGGCAAAACCCACCTTGCTGGTAATAATTTCGATTTGTATTCCTGAAGGCACGTTATTAAAGGCAAATTCTCCGCCCACGGTATAAGTTTCGGCCTCATAAGGCACCGATGTATTCAGTGAGCGAACCTTGACCGTGGCCCCCTCCAAAGGCACACCCAAATCGTCAAAGAGCTTGCCATTAAACGTGGATTTTTCAATCACAGAGATATCACTGGTAGCGGCGGGCAAAGGTGTTGGAATACCTGGCGTAGAACCAGACGTTTGATTGGAATCCGGAGTCAATGGCACCTGCAAATTTGCCGAGGGAATATCTGCTTCAATCAAGGTTCGGGCACCCAAACGGGGCAGGGTAAAGGGGGCCAGTGTTTGACCTCCAGGTGGTGGGGTAGCAATCACCCCCGGCAAAGTAGAGGCATTTGCACGCGGTGTGTCCTGAGACCCTGACGGTTGTGGGCTTACTGTTCCGGGGCCTTGGCAGGCCCCCAGCACCAAAACGCAGCCACAACTTATTCCCCATTGCCAGCGCGATTTTAAATTGAAAGTATTGGTATTATCAGCCATCAGTCACCTCTTTCTCCAGCCACAGATCTTCCAGCAAGCAGCGCATTCGATTGGAGACGAGATAAAGCCAAAAGAAGTTCCAAGAGGGTCTGGATCTCCTGTTTTAAAGGGTTTTAACCAAAAAACTTTTTCAAGGCCTTCCCCAGCCATCCACCCTCTTTTTTTCCAGCCAAATGGGCTTTGACCGAGCTGACAAAGTCGGCATCATCACAGCTGTTAAAGAATTTCTTTTGCAGGCCTTCCCATTGGTTGAAATTGTCTAAGTCAAATTCTTAAGTAATTCTAACCCTCAATAATCAACTATACTGAATCAAAAAAGGCCACTCATATGAAAAACCTACGCAAAAGCAATTCCCCAAGCAATCAAGCCAGCAATCCCCAACTCAAAGCCTTACAAAACCAGCTCCAAGGCCCTGTCTCTCTGTGGGCCGACTTGTCTCCCAACGCACAAACCGAGCTGTGTTTGCAATTTTTGGCTCTGCCCCTGCTGCAAAAAGAGGGAGAAATTTCTCCAGCGGTGCGCCAGGTATTGGCCCCCTCAGCAGCAGATTTGGCTCCCCAGGTCAGCCAGCTTTACAGCGAAATGCCCAGACAATTTTCCAAGCTTCAAGACATATTGGACAAAACCGTGGCCTTGTTCTTGGTTCCTGAGGAAGATTAATCGTCTGGCGTCCCGCTGATCACCCAGCCTGCAAAGGATTCGGTAATCCGAAAATTTTTACCCGTATAGCCCCTGGGAAAGCGTTTGACATAGTTTAAAAAAAGCAGAATCTCCCGCTCCGTGGCATTTTCCATCACCGACTCCATCGGGATGCCTGCAAATAATCCACTTTCGGGTGTGGGCAGGCCCTTGGCTTTGAGCGCCACCTCTTGAAAGGCCTTGTGGATCTCAGCATAGACATGGGGCCCAATCACGTCTTCGCTGGCGGTTCGGCCATATTTATCACGCAGTTTATCCAGGCTGTAGAGGGGCCGTTTGTAATTATCGCAAAAGACAATGTTTTTTTCGGCCAGCTCCAAAAACGAGATTTTTTCAGGTTCGGCTGGCATGGGCGCTTCTGCCGCTTTTGCTGTTTCTGGCTGAGGCTTTGCACTCTGAGGCACAGGCACGGGCTGGATCAATTGGCGCTCCGCCATTTTTTGATTCAGCTTTTGCAAAAAAAGCATCAGCGGATACAAAACCGGAATCAAGCCAGCAAAGACTTTGCCAAAGCGTTTAAAAAAGTGGGGGTAACGCTGGGCCACCAATTTGACTTTTTGTGAGGGGGTCAATTGCGGGTTGAGCATGCCTGTTTTAAACAAGACAAGGCCTTCGGCGAGACCGACAATTTTGTCTGCCATGCGTTCCACTTGTGCATCGCGTTTGAGGTGCTTTTCGGCCATTAATGGAGCTGTATTTGTCGCTGGGTTCTTTGAAACCGCTTTTGGGTGCGAAGGGGTTTCTGCTTCTGAATGCTGCTTGGCGGGGTAGTGAATGGTTGAACTCACAACCCCTGAGCGGGGTTTGCTTTTTTCTTGGGCCTGTGGAGCTGGCTGTTCTGGTTCTGACGCTGTATTTTCATGCGGTTCTTGAGATATTCTCTCTTGAAGTTGACTCTCATACAAAGGATCACTTTGCCCGCTTTTGCCTGCAAGATCTGAACCCGTCTTGAGAAACTCGGAGGCCCGCATTGTGCGTTTTTTTTCGTCTGAATCAGGTGAATTGGATGTAGCCATATGATTATTGTAACCGAGGCCATTCTATTTGACCGCACTCACTTATCTGTTTAATAATGAGAACAAGATTCTGCGTAGAAAATACAATTTGGGAAAATAGCATGGCTGACATCTCTGTCGAAAAATTACTCCGGGCCATTCCGTTTTTTGATCCCCTTAATGCCGAACAATTGGCGGCTTTAACCGAGGTCGGACAGGTGGTCAAAGCCGAAGGCGGCAGCCTGATTTTTTCCGAAGGTGAAGATTCGGACTGCCTCTATGTCATCCTCTCTGGGCGGGTGAGGATTGAAGCCCGGATCTTCGATGGCACAGATATCTCTCTTTCTATGTTGGGTCCTGGTGAATTTTTTGGTGAATCGGCATTGACCGATGGAGAAAAGCGCACGGCCACTGTCACAGCCATCCATGGATCTGAGTTTTTCACGCTCACGCGCTCGGCGTTTATGCACTTTCTCTCTCAATCTCCGATGTTGATCTCACATATTATCGCGGGCATCAGCAAAAAACTGCGCAGTGCCAACGAACAAACCTTGCAACAATACCGGGAAAAACACGCTTTAGAACAATCCCTGGAGCGCCAGCATGATCGCGTTGCAGCCCGCATGGTGACGGCCATTACCCATGAAATCCTTAAACCCCTGACCATGATTCATTCAATGTCGCAAATCCTCTCTCAGGATCTGCTTCAAGAATACCTCGATACCCCTGTGGGAGATGGTCAAACCTTGCGCCAGATGCTCGATGCCACTCACCTGATTCAAAGCCAAATGGGACACCTGCAAGAACTTTTAAATATTTTTCAGCACATGGGGCTGGAATCGGTGCGAGAAACTCCTGAAACAGTGGTTTTAGATAAAACGATTCGGGATATTCTCGATCTCTACCGCATGGATCGTCACTCCCAACTTAAAGTGGCGTTTGAAGTCCACTATGCAGCAGAACAAAAACCCTGGGACGGTTTTCCCCGCCTGCTCACGGAGGTCTTACACCGGCTTTTGGAAAATACCGAGACCCATGCCTACCTCAATGGCGATGGCCCTGTTCAAATTTCACTCAAACCGACCCTGTTGGATAACCGCGCCGCTTATGAACTGATAGTGACGGACCAAGGCCTTGGCATGACGCCAGAGGTGCTCTGCAGGTCCTGTGAGTTGTTTTACACCTCTGACCGCGAAGGGGGACATATGGGAATTGGCTTGGCCATTGCTGAGACCCTGGTCACTCAGGCCTTGCAGGGCAAGTTTTTGATTTCATCGAATCCCGAAGAGGGCACCCAGGTCATGATGATCTTGCCACGCAAGCGGCGCATTGTCTGGACCGGCCAGTCCAGCGACGAATAGCAAGCGGCTAGAAGCGCTGCTTTTAATAGTGAACAGCGCGGTAGAGAGGCAGCGGCATACTTTCACGCCGTGTGCCAAGAGAGTGTTTGGCATCTTTTTTGATCCGGTCAAACCAGAGCACACCCGCCTGATCGGTGATAATGCCCAAATCCGCTTCATTCATGTCCTTGATGATCAAGCCATCGTCGATGATTTTTTCGCCGTCTTCAGTTACTGTCAAATAGCCCAAGGGGCCAATTGAAATTTCGCGGGCCGGGGCCTGGTCTAAACGCTCCAATTCTTCTTTGGAACGCACCCGGCGGTAGACGACCTTCATCGGGTCGGTGCTGGCTTGGGGGTCGGGCACATAAGCCTGGCGGTATTTTTCGCCTTTTTCGTTTTGACGCACAGTCATAAAACTGCCGTTGGGCGTGATATATTCAGTGCTTTTGTCGTTATACGTAAATTGGTAACCGGGCACACGGTTGTGGCGGAAATAGGGAATCGGCAGAATAAAATTGCGCACCCCCACTTCCCACCCGCTCTCGCCGGGCAAATTATTTGAATCTTTGCCAAGTGAAATGCCGCCGAGGCCCACTTCGAGTTCGTATTTGTCGGCGATGCCAATGCCCGCATAGATCAGTTTATTGGTGCCAATACCGGCGGTCAGATAGACATCTTTGTCTTTGGAGAGGGCAAATTCCAGCTCAGCCTCAGCGGCTTGGTTCCAGAGTGAGACCTCGCCATAGCCTTCAAAGTCCACGCGGCCATTGAGCTGTTTGTGCACATCGATCGTGCCGCCAACATTGTTAAAACTGCCAATTGTAGCGTGTAAGCCCCCCACTACTGAGGTTTCGTCTTGCAGGCCATGGTAGGGCGTCAGGTACCAGCTATTGGAAGCCGTGACACCCACAAAGAAAGGTGTATCGCGGCTAAAGCCCACACCCACACCGACATTGGCACCATCGATCAGCCGATTGTTGGAGTGGAAGGTGTGGCTCACCCCCAGGCCCAACATAATGTCGTTTTTACTATTGCCCTGCATTTTAAGCGGGGCAGATGTCCCGGCACGAATGCTGGCCACCGTATTTTTATCTGTACCAAAGGCATGAGAATACATCACCCCGGCACTGGGACGGGCCCCATCACCAAAACCACTGCTGTAGAGACCCAAATAATTGCGCTGGTCGGGAATTTCTTTCATGCCCTTGAGCAGGATCAGTTTGAGTTTTTCCAAGCGGGCATTGCGTTCAATTGCGTCAATATCTGGTGGCAGGTTTTGCAGGGTTTCGAGCTGGTTACGAACCGCTTTGACAGTACTTTCAAACGTTTCAAGGTAACGGGCAGAGATCTTGCGTTCTTCTTTGACACTGAAATCGTCGAAGGTCTCTTTGGCTTTGGGTATCACCTCTTTTTCGAGGCGTTGCAATTGGCTTTCGATACCCGCAAAAGTGGTTTTAAAGTCGCTGGGGGAGCCCTGCATGGAGGCCTGTTGCAGCCCATTGATTTGTTTGTGGGTCTCGATCAAGGTGCCGCGAATATCTGAAAAAACCTCAGTGCGCTGGGTGACTTCTGCGTCTGTGAGCTTTTCGCCGAGGCCATCTTTGAGTTTGTCGAGACTTTTGCTATGTAAGAGATTGTTGCTCTCGCCCCAATCGTTGAGGAAGTCGTCGCCAATTTCGAGGCGGCGCACGCCATCTTTTTTGTTGTATTCGAGATCGACTTTGGTGCCAAACATGCCGTCCCACTCGTCGACAATCGCAATTTCAGTGATGCTGCGCTCTTTTAAGGTCTGCAAGTTTTCGTTGGCATAGACCAACATATTGCGAAAGCCCAGCAATTTGTCTTTGTACTCAAAGACATCGTCGTCCATTTCAACGCTGACTTTGATGCCATTGGCCTCAAGAGACTGCTGCAATTGGTTCAACTCTTGGATAAAGCTCTCTTTTTCAGCACCGAGGACTTTATCGAGTTGTTTGCCAAAGCGTTCAGCGTATTTATCCAGGTCGGTTTTGCGGGCCGGGGCTTTGGGGCCTGCTGCTTGGCTTTCACTCTGTTGGCCAATCACATTTTCTCGGCCTGTGAGTGGATCACTGGCCACAAACGAGACAATGGGGGCCTCGCGAATCACCTCGCCGCCGAGCTGCCCAGCAGGCAAAAGGCCGCTGATCTCATCCACTCCAAGAACTTCAAAGCCCTTTTCGGTTTGCAGTATCACCGCGTCTTGATCGACGGCATCAGCCACCTGTTTGGCTTTGGCTTCTGCCTCTGCATGGGTGGCAAAAACGCCATGCTCTTTCTTGGCAAACAGGCCTTGGGGCGAGTCTCCAGAAATAAGTTGGGCGACGCGAACGCGGGATTGGATATCTGACATAACTTTATTATACCTGCACAGAAATGGAATCTTGCCCCTCTTTTGTCTGCTGCTTTGGGCCATTGTCTGCCAATTTGGACTTTTGATGGCAAGGATGTGATAGCCTGAAACTGAAGAATTACCGAGGAATAATCACCATGACAGATATAGCTTGGGCCATGCAAATTTCCCGCAAAGGTGGGGGCGAGGTCCTCAAAAAAGTAGAAATTCAGCGCAAAACACCGGGCAAAGGAGAAATCGCGATCGATGTCCACGCCTGCGGCCTTAATTTTGCAGATATTTTGATGCGCATGGGGCTGTATCCCGAAGCGCCGCCCACACCGTTTGTGCCGGGTTACGAAGTGGCGGGGACCGTCGCGGCAGTGGGGCCGGAAGTCAGCGGCTTTTCTGTGGGCGACCGGGTTATGGCGGCCAGTTATTTTGGCGGTTATGCCAGCTATGCAGTGGTCGAAGCCGACAAGACCCTGCCCATGCCAGAGAATTTGAGTTTTGTCGAAGGGGCAGGTCTTTTGGTCAATTTTATGACAGGCTGGGTAGCGCTCCATGAAATGGCCCGCGTGCGCAGTGGCGACAAAGTCCTGATTCACGGCATCGCGGGTGGGGTGGGTTTGGCGGCCTTGCAAATTGCCAAAAACGCCGGTTGTACTGTCTATGGCACAGCCGGTTCTGCTGAAAAATTGGCCTATGCCAAATCCCTGGGGATGACCTACGGGGTCAATTACCGCCAAACAGATTTTGTGTCAGATTTTCGGCTGAATGTGGGTCGGCGCCCCTTGGACGTGATTCTGGATCCCATTGGCGGTGACAATTTGGCCAAAGATCGCAAATTGCTGGCCCCCACGGGCAAACTGATCGTCTATGGCATGGCACAAGCAGTCACAGGCGAAAAGGCCAATCCTTTAACGAGCCTGCTCGCAGGCCTGAAGATGATGAATGTGAATATCATGGCGCTCTTTTCGCAAAACCAAGGCATCTTTGGTCTGAATGTCTTGCGGCTCTGGAAATACCCCATGATGCACCAGGTCGGTGAGGCACTTTTACAAGAGCTGGCAGCCGGGCGACTGCACTGTGTGGTCGACAAAACCTTTCCCCTGGCCCATGCCGCTGAGGCCCAGCGCTATATGCAAGAACGCAAGAACACCGGCAAAGTGGTGCTTACGGTCGAAAAGAACTAAGCTCGAAAAAAACGAAGGCAAAGCGTTCAGGCTTGCAATAAAAAGCTCAGGTCGGCCCCCGGTGCAAATTCTTCGGGGGACTCACCAGAGCGAAACAGCCGCACGCCAGAGACCCCCAAGAGCTGCATCTGATCGCCTTCGACCCGCAAAAGTCCGCCCTCGCGGAGGCCCACCACGGGAGCGCTGTTGAGCTGGTGAAACTCGCGAATGCGGTCGGCACGGGTTTCACCCATGTGGGTGGAGGTGGGGTCGGGGTCGAGATAGTGGGGATTGATCTGAAAAGGCACCAAACCCAGGGTCTCAAAGCTGGGAGGCATAATAATCGGCATATCGTTGGTGGTTTTTAGGGTCGGGCAGGTGATATTGGAACCGGCACTGCTGCCCATATACGGCATGCCCGCCAAGACCCGCTCACGCAAAGCAGCCATCACCGCTGTCTGGTAAAGGGTGTGCACCAGCAAAAAGGTATTGCCTCCCCCTGTAAACACCCCTTGGGCCTCTGCCAGAGCAGCAAGGGGATCCGCGACTTCGTTGAGTCCGCGAATTTGAAAGCCAAAGGGCTCCAGCCGCGAGCGCACCATTTCGGTATATGCAGCCTGATCAAAGGCTGCGTAGGGAATAAACAGGAGTTCTTTGACAGGGCCCCAAAAATCCAAGATGTCTTGGCGGCAATAGGCCATGTACTCTTGGCCATGAATCCGGCTGCTGCTGATCAGCAAAAGTCGTTTGTGCATCTTAACGTCCATAATTATTTTTTTTCAGCCAGGCACAGCTCTCATCATGTTTGAGGCTGCAGGCTGTCTGGATAAAACCCACGGCTTCTGCCATGCGCTCACTTTTTTGATAGAGCAAACCCATGCCATGGTACGACCTGCCCAAATCTTTTTGCAAGACCGGATTGAGCACATTGAGATTGTCAAAGATCATCTGGGCCTTTTCATAATGGGCAATCGATTCGCGGTAGCGCTTTTCGGCTTGGGCCGCCGTTTCGGTTTTGGCGGCCAAAATAGCCGCTTCGACCATGGCCAAAAGCCCCTGGTTATAATACATTTGTACCCGTTGGGTGACGGCCAATTGGCTGTCTTGACCGGCAGCCACCAATTGGGCGTAAAGCTGATCCGCTTCGGCCGCAGAGGCTGGGTACAGGCCCTGATCCAGTTCTTTGCCAGACTGCAGCAGTTTGACATCGCCCAAGAGCAATTTGGCCAAAGCATTTTGGGGTTGCAGGCTCAGCAATTGCCGCAGTGCAGATTCGGCCAATTCAATTTCACCCAATTGCTGGGCCGTTTGGGCCAATTCACTCAAGGCTGCATCGTTACTGGGGTCGGCGATAGTGACAGCCTGAAAGAGTTTCAGTGCCTCCCCCAGACCCGCTTTATCGATTTTTAATTCGTTGCGGTTGGCCTCACGCAGCCAAACACGGGCCAGCATCAGGCGCAAATTCTGGGCCTCGGGCTTTTTTTCAAGGGCTTGGCTCAGCACAGCTTTGGCTTCGGCATAATCTTTGACATCCACAACAGCGGTTGAGAGCAAATCCGCCAGGGTGATCACAAAGTCATTTTCGTTGGGGTAGGTCTGAATCGCTTTGCGCAATTGGTCCAGGGCTTCGGCCCGCTTGCCCGTGTCAAAAAAAGTAAAGTCGGCATAAGCGATGATTACACGCGGATTTTGGGGAGCTTGCTCAAGTGCCTGTTTGAGCAATTTGGTTGATTCTTGGGGCGAACCGAGAAAGAGGTATTGGATCTCCGCCATTTGGATCAACAATTCGACCTGATTGGGTTTGAGCTCTTTGACCTTTTCGAGCAAATAAATCAGTTCCCGCGCCCGGCGGTTAAAATCTTCGGCCACACTCAGGGTCGCGGCCCCACGCATGCTGGGGTCTTGCCGCAGCCAATCGGCCCGCAGGCGCTCCAGCAATAATTGCGCCAATTGCTCGTAATGCTCAGCCACTTTGGGGAATTGAATTATTTTTTCACGCAGGGCGACTTCATTGGGCGGAATCTCCGCTGCCCAAGCCGGAACCCAAGCAGAAACCCAAGCAGAAACACTAAGCAGGCATGCAAGCACGAGCAACTTCGAAAACCGGGGTTTCAACAAAAAAGGCATAGCGGGCTCCTTGTGGCAATATCCGACAGAAAAGTCAAAGGAAAAACTTGTTTTCTATCTTACCAGAGAGCGGGGGGGGTGTTTCTAGGGAATTGGTTTTACCGCCAGTGCCAATTTTCCGAGGTCTCCCAAGACCACTCCGATGCCAAAGGCTGCTTCCAAAATATGGCACTGATCCGCGAAGCGGGCAAATAGACCTGAATATGAAAAATACGCAGTTGTTCGTCATGAGCGCGTTTATTCACAAAAACCCCGCGCAGATGTTTGCGCACAGATGTTTGCTCACAGAGGCTTTCACACTTTGGGGATCCGGTTGCTGATCTTGTTCCAAGGTCATAAAGTCGAGCCAAATTTGAGTGAGTTCTTCGTTCAGCAATTCTTTGGCCCGGCGGTAGGCAGCCTCTTCAGCTAAATCCATTTGATTGTTTATTTCTCCCGCCAAGCTGGGATCTTCTGAACTGGCATATGCCGAAAAATTGTAAGGCACTGAGGCATATGCCGAAATAGTCAAACCCGTCAGATCCCAGCGTTCACTCTCTACCGCCCAAACAGGCAATGGGGGAGCGGGCGGGTCAAATCCCTGTTGGCGAAATACGCTACAGGCGCTCTGCAAACAGATCAACAGATTAATTAATATTAATTAATCTGTTAAATTAAACTTTTCTTCAAGCAACTCAGTCACGCAAACCCAGATCCTTTGGCAGAGGTCTCTCAACCCTAAAACCCAATACCTAACCCCTCTCCTCTAAGGTATACTGATACAGCCTGAAGCCCATTTCCAAAGGATCACTACCTGCATGCAGAATTTGTCTGTTTATACCCTTAAGCCCCTCGGAGAGCAATTGCTGGAAAGCGGGCTGCTCTCCGAAGCACAATTGGAACAGGCACTGTATTTGCAAAAACAAAATCCCGAACGCCTTTTGGGACAGATTTTAATTGAATCTGAATTTCTCACTCAGTCTGAATTTGAGAGTTTTATGCAGGCCCGGATTGGCATTCAGCAGCCCCTGGGCGAGTTGCTGATTCAACGCGGTTTGATTCAGCGCGAACAGCTCAATCAGGCCCTTTCGGTGCAAATGCAATCGGGGCCTGCTGCCAAGCCCCTGGGCCAGTTATTGGTCGAACAGGGAGCCATTGCCCAAGAAGTGCTCGACGAAATTGTCAGTCAGCAGGCCAAACAGCAAGAATCTGTCCGCAAGCAGATGGGCAAAGATGTCGGCCAAGAGCAAAATGAAAATCTGGCTTTGGAGCGCACCCAGGTCGAAGATATTCAGAAATTGCTCAGCTCTGGTCATCTCTTTTTGGCCTTGGCCCGGGTTTTACTGCCCGATTCGCGCAAGCTCTTTGACGAGCGCTTTCAGGTTTTTTCTCAGCTCTACCAGGCCCCCGAATTGCAGATCTCCGAGGCTCTGCAGAGCAGTGTGATCGACTTTTTTATTCACTTTTTGCCCCTGCTCGAATGGGGTTTAAACAATCCCAGCGACAACGAACAGGCCTTGGCCCGGCACAGCATTATCAACACCAGCTTTTTTGAATTTATCAACGGTCTGACCCAGACCCTGGTCAAAGATCTGCCTTTGGCGCCTGAATTTTATCTCAGCAGTTTGATCATGAACGACAATGGCGAGCTGATCAGCTTTCGCGAAGCGCTCTATTTGGTCATGCGCTCGCCGTATCTCTTGCCCCACGGCTCATTAATGACACTGCGCTTTTTGCTGAATGAATTTTGGGGCCAGCGCAGCATTCTTGAACAACGCGGTGTCCGGCTCGTGCGCAACGAGGATGAAGTCGACCTGAGTGACTTTTTCAGGCCGCGGATCAGCGAACATGGCTCCGATTTGGAGTATGTCAGCTTTATGGAAAATCATCTCTTTGCCCAGATTGCCCGTCTGAGTGAAGAATTAAACACCTGCTCTGAAAATGAGCGCGAGGCAACTTTGATTGAATTAATGGAGTTTTATCATACCCTTTTACAAACCCACCGCGATTTAAAAGAAACCAGCCAACTTGAAGTCGAAAGTGATACATAAAGCAAATAAACCAGCTTGCAAACAATATTTTCTTTAAGAAAGAATGTTCTATGAGGCCGAATACACCCTTTTTAGGTGCCCTGTGTACCGCTATGGTGACCCCCTTTGACAGCCAGCTCCAATTGGATCGTGACCGCTTGTGCCAATTGGCCGATTTTTTATTGGACCAGGGTTCCGATGCTTTGGTGGCCGTGGGCACGACGGGAGAGTCTCCAACCCTGACCCATGCCGAAAAAGTTGAAATCTACACCCTTCTGGCCCAGCACCTCAAAGGCCGTGCGCCCCTGATCGCGGGCACCGGCTCTTATTCCACCGCTGAAGCCATCAGCCTCTCCCAGGCAGCCGAAAAAGCCGGTGCCAATGCCCTGCTGGTGGTCAACCCCTATTACAATAAACCCTCCCAAGAGGGGCTTTTTCAACATTTTAGCGCAGTGGCCCGGGCAGTTGAGATCCCGATGATTTTGTACAACCACCCAGGGCGCACAGGTGTGGCCCTAAGCGTGGAAACCGTTTGCCGCTTGGCAGAAATCCCCAATATCGTCGCCATCAAAGACAGCTCAGGCGATCTGATTTTTTTGAGTGAATTGCGTCGACGCCTGCCCGACTTTGTGATTTACAGTGGTGATGATCCACTGACCTTACCGATTCTGGCCATTGGAGGCCAAGGCGTGATCAGTGTGGCCAGCCATGTGGCGGGCAAAGAAATCAAAGCCATGCTCACGGCTTTTGCTGCGGGGCAAATGGACGAAGCCCTGCGCTTGCATTTGGCCCTATTGCCTTTGTCCCGTGTGCTCTTTTGTGCTCCCAGTCCCAGCCCCACCAAAGCCGCATTGGCACTTTCTGATATGCCTGTGGGCGGGGTCCGTTTGCCCCTAACGGCTTTAACTGAGGCCGAAGCCGATTTGGTCAGCCAGACCTGGAATACCTTTGTGAAAGAGAACAGAGCCCAATGACACAGAACTACAGCGTCACCCCCCTCGGTGGCATTCGCGAAATTGGCAAAAACATGTGGGTCGTTAGCAATGGCGAAGAGATTTTAATCGTCGATTGTGGGCTCAAATTCCCCGGCGAAGATCTCTATGGCGTCGATTATTTGCTGCCAGATATGAGCCACGTAATCGACAACCAGGCAAAATTGGCGGGGATTGTCCTGACCCATGCCCACGAAGACCACGTCGGTGGTTTGGTCCCACTTTTAGAAAAGCTCGATTCCCCCCCCCCGCTTTATGCCACAGAACTGACCTTGGGCCTGCTCGAAGAACGGGTCACGGATATTGAAGCCGTTTATAATCAGCTCTTTCGGCCAATCAAAAACCGCTCACGGGTTCAAATTGGCAGTTTTGACGTGGAGTTTATCCATGTCTGCCACAGCATTTCAGGCGCTGTCGGCCTGGCAATTCACACCCCCCAAGGGGCGATCGTCTTTACGGGCGACTTCAAGCTCGACCCGACCCCGATCGACCAGCAGCCCACTGATTATTTTAAATTCGCCCAATTGGGTGAAGAAGGTGTGCTGATGTTGATATCCGACAGCACCAACGCCTGTCAGGCCGGTTATACCATTTCAGAAAAAGAAGTGGCAGAGAGCTTTGTCAACGCCTTTTACCGCGCCAAGGGCCGGATTATTGTCGCCACCTTTGCCTCCAGCTTGCACCGGATCCAGCAGGTGGTCAACCGCTGTGTGGAATTTGACCGCAAGGTGGCCTTTGTCGGTCGCAGCATGGAGCGGATCACCGCCAAGGCCTTTGACTTGGGCTATTTGACTTATCCCGATGGTGTGGCCACTTCGATCGAGGTGCTCGATGGCCTGCCTGCTGACAAAGTGGCGATCATTACCACAGGCAGCCAGGGAGAGCCAATGGCGGCCTTGAGCCGCATGGCCCAGGGCAAATACCACCAGGTTTCGATCCGCGAAGGGGATACGGTGATCATTTCTGCCACGCCGATTCCGGGCAATGAGCGCTCAGTGACCCGCAATGTAGATATGTTACAAGAGCGGGGAGCCACCGTGCTTTACGACTCGCGCAGCAAAGGTTTACATGCCTCAGGCCACGCCAGCCAAGAAGAACTCAAGCTGATGTTAAACTTGACCAAACCCCGTTATTTTGTGCCCACCCATGGCGAATACCGCATGATGATGCGCCACAAAGAATTGGCTGAAGCCGTGGGCATCAAAAGTGAAGATATTTTCCTCTTGGATATTGGCGATAAGCTCGAAGTGCAAGAAAGTGGGGCCGTGATTGCCGAGAAGGTCACTTCCGGCGTTGTGATGGTCGCAGGCCGGGGACACGGCTTTCTCGATGCCAAAGAACTGCGCGAGCGCCACAAAATGGTCAAAGACGGGGTCTTGTTTGTCTCATGTACCTTGGATGAAGTCGGTCAATTGGCCTCTTTGCCCCGGATTATCAGCAAGGGTTTTATTATCGAAGACGATCCCCACAGTCTCTACGAAAACGCCTCTGAGCAGCTCACCAAGGTGCTGGGCAATTATATGATCAAACATGAAAAAGTCGCGTTGACCTCTGAAAAAGGCGAAGTGCTGATTCAGGACATGCTCGGTAAAATTATTTACAACTTAACCCGGCGGCGTCCTGTGATTGTGCCGCAGGTTCACCACCTGGGAGAATAAAATGAGTGCCTTGAATGCGTTGAGCCAAGATCTGATCTCCCGCTTTCGCAGCGGGGAATTAAAACCCGACAATCTGCGTTTAAAAGAGCCGGTCAGCCCGCCACTTTCTGAAGATATTCATGCGCCAGATGCGCTCAGCACAGAGCAGCAGGCCAAACTGCGCGCTCTGGGGGACCAGGCCCTGGCTCAGGCAGAGGTCGGAGCCATTGTTTTGGCGGGGGGCATGGCGACACGCTTTGCCTATACCTTGCCCAAAGCCCTCTTCCCGATATTGGGCGAAAAGACCTTTCTCGAACTCAAAATTTTGAGTCTCAAGGCCCAGGGCATCCCGCTCTATCTCATGACCAGCTTTCACGCCCATGCGCCGATCACGGCCTTTTTAGACGCACACGATTGGTTTGGCTACCACGACAAGATCTTCCTCTTTCAGCAATTTCACCTGCCCCGCATTTACAGCGATGGATCTTTGCGCCAAGTAGCGGGCGAAATCGAATACGCCACCAGTGGCCACGGCGATTTTGTCGAAGCCCTCAAGCAGGCGGGACTGCTCAGCAACTTTGTCCAGGCCGGGGGCAAATACTTGCTTTTTTCCAATATCGACAACCTCGGCGCGACCCCTGATCCGCTGCTTTTGGGTCTGCATATCGACAAAGGCAGCGAAATGAGTATTGAAGTGGCGGCCAAAGCTCCCGGAGACAAAGGCGGAGCCCCGGCCCGAGTGAATAATCGCCTGCAATTGGTCGAAGAGTTTCTCTTCCCCGTGCATTTTGACCAGGACAGCATTCAGGTCTTTAATACGGCCTCGTATATCTTCTCAGCCCCTGTGCTGGAGCGCCCGTTTGAATTGCCCTGGTACGCGGTCGAAAAAAAGGTGGAAGGCCAGACGGTGATTCAGTTTGAACATTTGGCTGGCGATCTCAGCCGAGAATTAAATGTCTGCGTGGTCAAAGTCGAACGCGATCAGCGCTTTTTGCCGGTTAAACGCCAAGAAGATGTCGAAACCGTCAGACCCTTGATCGAAGCCAAATTTGTGGGACTGGTATGAAAACCCCTCCCACAGCTGAAACCCTGGCCCTGCGGCAGGATATTTTACTCTGTATCCTCTCAGGGCTCTTAAGTGCCCTGTCTTTTTCAACCCTGTCTACAGGTTGGCTGATCTGGGTCTCTCTGATTCCCTTTTTCCATGTTTTTTTTAAATTGCCGTTGACTTGGAAACGCGGTGCCTTTCTGGGCTGGGTTTTTGGCATGTCTTTTTATATCGGCGTGATTCACTGGTTGATTGAATTGCACCCACTGACATGGTTGGGTGGAGTCACCACGGAAATCAGCCTGTTGATTGTCTATGGGGGTCTGGTCGGTATCAGTCTCTTTGTATCGCTTTGGGTCACGCTTTTTGGGGCCATTTTGGGTGCACTCAAACCCCAAGGGGTGCTCAGGATTGTCTTTCCCGCTCTGCTTTGGATGATCATGGAATGGGCCCAAGAATTGGGAGACCTCTCGTTGCCCTGGGCCCGCCTGGCGATCAGCCAGTTTCAGGATTTGCCACTGCTGCAAATAGTCCCTTTTACAGGTTCGATTCTGATTGCCGGGGTAATTGTGGCCTTTAATGTGGCTTTTGCGCTGTTTCTCGACGAATTTGTGCCAGATTCTGCACCCAAGCCCTATTGGCATTATGGTTCTTTTCGCTCCCTGCTTGGAATCGCAGGCTGTGTTTTGAGCTTGCATCTCTATGGCTTCTACAAATTGTCCCAAGCACCGCCCGCTGAGCCTGCAGCATCGGACAAAGGGGTCTTGGTGGGCTTGGTCCAGGGAAGTATTCCCCAAGGGCAAAAATGGGGAAGTGCCGATGAATTCTGGAAAAACATGCGCGATATTGAAAAGATCTATCTCGATCTCTCCGAGGATCTGCTCAAAAAAGCCCCCGCCTCCACGGCCCAAATTCTCTTTTGGCCCGAATCCGCCATTCCCGTTTTTCCGCGCTATTTTCCAGAGTTTCAGGCTCCTTTGCAAGCCTTTGCAAAAAAACACAAGACCTATTTGCTCACCGGGGGCTTTGACCGCAAAACCTGGCAAAGCCCCAGTTATAATGGCGCAACACTCTATACCCCCCAGGGTGAAAACACAGCTTGGTATTACAAGCGCCAATTGGTGCCCTTTGGCGAGTTTTTTCCCTACCGTGATTTTTTGGGCAAAATTCCAGTACTCGGCGGACTCATCGCCCAACTCAACCCAATGAAAGACGATACCGCCGCTGGCCAAAATGCCTCACTGATGACCACCCCGCTGGGCAAACTCGGGACCTTGATCTGCTTTGAATCGGTCTATGCCCACGTGGCCCGCAACTCTGTCGCTGAAGGCGCACAGATTTTGGCGATTATTACCAACGACGGTTGGTACCGCGATGCCATTGCCCTCTACCAACACAATGCCCACGCCGTGATGCGGGCCCTGGAAAACAGCCGCTATGTCTTGCGGGCAGGCAATACGGGTATCAGCAGTGTGATTGACCCCTGGGGACGGATTCAAACCCAGTCTTTGCCCATGGAGCGGACCTACCTCTACACCCTGCTAGATCCAGCGGAAGTCGTGCGCAAGGAAAAAACCCCTTATACCCGTTTTGGCGAATGGGTCGTCTATCTGAGCATGTTGCTTCTGCTGATTTTGGCTGTATTTCAGATCAGCCAAGCGCCGCCACTTGAAGAAGATCAGGTCTAAATGGAGACCGGGGCTTATTTTCGCCTCTTTTGTGATTTGGCACATGAATTGCCTCAGCGCCGGAACCAAGGCCTGATCTTTTGGTGGGAAGACTTTGAAGCCTTTGAATGCAGCCAATGTGGAAATTGCTGCAACCGCCCTTGGAAAATTCATGTCGGCCAGGCTGAGTTGGAGCAATGGGGTCCGGCTTGGGAAAAGCTTATGCAGCAACCCTTGGAGCAGTTGGTAAAAATAGACATGCCCGATCTGCCCTCCCGTTATGCGGCGCTGGCCAAACAGGCTGATGGCAATAGCTGTGTCTTTCTCGCAGACGATTTGCGTTGTCGGATTCACGCTGAATTGGGGGAAACGGCCAAGCCCCATATTTGCAGGAAATACCCCATCACGGGTGCACGGCTGGACTATGGTCATTTTCAGAGCAAAGGCCTGGCAGGCAGTTGTGTCAGTGTGGGCAAAAATTTAAAACTCTCAAAGACCCTCAACTACCGCTGGGTGCAATTGGAGCAGCGCTCCCCGTTGCCATTGCTGCCGGTTGTCAGTGGTAAATATTTGGATTGGGGGGCCTGGCTCTGTTTGACAGGTTTTCAGCTCGATGCGCTGCTGAATACGGAGCAGATCAGCCATTGGCTGCTGGTTCAGGGGCAATGGCACGGGGCGATGTTACGGGGGCCGGAGGTGTTGACAGAAGCGGCTTTTACCCAGGCATTACAGTCCTTCCAAGCCCAAAGCCCCTTGCCAGCTTTGGAACCCCAAGCGCTGCGCCCCATGCTGGATTGGTTGATCGAACAGGTGCTCAAACGCAATCAAGTTTTACATCCGCTGATTGAATGGATCAAGAGCTGGAAAGACAGCTCTGACTGGCCCACTTTAAACCCCGACGAAAAACAGGCCGTTAATACCTATCTCCAGGCCTGGATGCAAAAAGAATTGCTCTTACAAAGCCATCTGATCCAGGGCCATTTGGGACTTTTGCATCAATTGCTGGCCTGGGGACTCAATCTGCTTTTGATCCAGCTGTGGGCCCTGTATGAACGCTCCTTACACGCAAGTGGGGCGCAGAGCGGCGAGTTGCAAAAAACAGATCTGAGCCGGGCCCAAAACCAGATTTACGCCTATATTATTCAGGATTATTCTCCGGCAGGGATTCAACGCATTCAATTCGCCCGCGCAGAGAGTTGCTTGGTGCAGTTGGGTCTGTTGGGTCGCTGGGAGTGGCCTGCTGCCTAATTGCGGTGAGGCGCGGTAAAGCTATAGGCCCCATAACCCACGACCTGATCGCGCGGCCCTGCAGTGTCGCCTGAATTGCGGTAGTCGAGCAAGTGGCCTTGCCAGCCAGATTGGCGGGCCATTTCCATGGCGGTCAGCACCCCGACAATACCACAGGCATCGCCTTTTTCAGCCATGCGGCGCAGATCCAGACTGGGAATACACTCATTGGCAAGGGCGTCAATTTCACGGGCCTTTTGATAGCTGTGATAATGACTTAAATCTGTCGAAACCACAAACAACACATCGGGCTGTTCGGCATAGGGCATCAACAATTGGGCCAATTGAATCGGCGAGGGCCCCCCCAGCACCATTGGAATGATCTCAAAGGACTTCAAACAGCGCTGCAAAAACGGCAATTGCACCTCAAGGGAGTGCTCCATCAGATCCGCTTCGGGAATAAAACCCAGGCGGTGGGCCAGGTCTTTGGCCAGGGGTGAGACGGGAATATTGCCCAAAGGGGTTTGGTATTGGTCAAAGGCGCAGACAGACACCCCCCGCAAGGGATAGCGGTGGGAAGGCCCCAACAAAAACACCTTCCAATGGGTCTCTGGGTCTAAGCTCTCCAATTGGCGATAGCTGTATCCAGCAATCGGGCCAGAATAGATATAACCAGCATGGGGAGCAATCACCACACGCAGATTCTGCTTCAAATCCGGGGCAGGTGCATCAGCCAGGTATTGATCGAGCAATTGGTTTAATTCAGGGGCCTGATCGGGATAAAAGCGCCCTGCGACAGCCGGATAGCGGGTGTATGTCATGTTTTGACCAACCTTTCCATATTGCTCTTGAGATAACCCACCAGTTCATGGGCTGAGTCGTTATTATAGCCTTTTTGCAGCAGTTTTTCGACATTGGCCTGTATCTCTTCCAGCTCTTCGGGGGTCAGGGCTGCCAGCTTGCTGCCTTCGAGATAGAGCAACATATAGTCGAGTTTGCTCTCAATCTCGCCCTGTTTTTCCTGGTACATGCGATCACGGGCCTGGTAAAGCTGAGACTCAAATATCCGCTTGATATTCTCGCGGGTGCTCTGCCCCGGTTGCACACGGGCTGTAAATTCATACCAGAATTTTTCGCGTTCTTCATTGCTGAGGGTTTTGCCAAAGATCATGCCCTCTTTGTCGCGCAGGAAGCGTTCGGTGACATCATTGCCAGCCTGATCGCGGATCTTGCCTTTTTCCAGGTAGAGGGTCTTGAGCCCTTGCACCAAATAGATCTCTGCTTGGCCGACGATCTGATCTTCGTAGTCAAACTTAAACACATCGCGCATTTCGCTGTTGATAATCCGGAAATACTCTTCATCGAGCAGGCGCATCAGTTCTTCATAGTCTTTTTTCGACTCTTTGAGAAAGGGATAATCGTCGCGTTCGAGGAAGATCACGTCGCGCAGTTTTTTCATGAGTGAAATCGGTGAGAGAAAGCCGTGGGGGGCGTCGATCATGGCACGGTCAATGATCGCATCAACTTCACGGTAAGAAAAATTATAGGTTTTGGCTTCGTCTTGGTATTCATCGTAGATCAGATCGATGGCCCGGTTGATCGTGCTGATCTCCTCCGAATTGAGGGAGTGGCGATTGGCCACTTCTTCGGGCACGCGCATGGTGTGGTAGAGCTTGGCTTTGTCGAGCAGGCTGAACTTGCGCAATTTGTCTTTGAGATTGAGCAATTCGACATTTTTTTCGTAGCCCGAATATTGGCGGTTACCCATGATTGGCTCAAGGCGACACATCACACAAAAGAGCCCAAAGAGTTCGTCGGTGTGCGGGGCCACATGGTACCAATGGCGTAAATCGTCGAGTTTGGTGCGGTAGATCTGCTCTTCGAGGCGGTAGTCGAGCAAATAGGGCACGTTGATAATCTCCAAGCGGGTGCGAAAGCGGTTGTATTCGGGGTCTTGTTTGAGCAGGTTGAATTTTTCGGGGTTGATGCTGCCCACGAGCATAATATCCAGGGTATAACGCTCCCCTTCGATATTGATCTTGCGTTTGTCGTTAAAAAACTGGCTGACAAATTGCAAAATGCCTTCGAGCGAGTCCTCCATCACCATCAGACCATTTGAGGCCTTCGAAAGCGGGCCTGTGAGTTCAGGCAATTCAATGCTCTTGAGCATATAGGGGTATTTTTTGCGCTGAAACATATACGGCTGCCGCGATTTTTGCGTCAGGTAGATCGGATTGGTGCCGGGGTCGATCACCGCCAAACCCTCTTGGTAGGTCTTGGACATATACGTGCGGCGAATGCGGATATGGCGCTCAGCCAGACGCAGCACCTCGTCGGGGGAGTATTCGGTCACCAATTTGGTCTTGGTTTTGTAGACGTTGATAATCTCCTGCAAAATGCGGTAAGCCTGGGGCGAGAGCTTGTTGTCCATCACATATTTAGAGGGACTTTTGCCAAAATACTTTTTGCGTGCATCGGCTTCATAGAGCCAAGCTGGAGAACAGCCCGCGTCGTCGGTGATCTTGTCGAGTTTTTCATCGTCCATAAAGGCAAACGTCGGACGCTCATCAAAAATCGCGTCGAGGGCCTTGGCAAAACCCACCCGCTTGCCCTGATCATCGTCGTGGGGAAAAACCCACTCAATCGTGTAACGGGCCCCGTGGGGAGTCTTGGAATAGGCCTCCAAAGCATAAGAGAGGGCATTCCAAAGCGTGCTTTTGGCAGAGCCATTGGGGCCCACCAGCAGAATCATCTTGGTATTGTCGCGGCAGAGGGTGGTCAAAATCTCAAAGATTCGGGTCTGAATAAAGCCGTGTCCGACCAAGCGCTCATCGGGTTTGTCGGAGAGTTGCAGGGCGTTGAGATGGGTATAACGGCGGCCAAAGCGGGTCTCATGGCTGATACCAAAATACTCAAGGGCGTCTTTGACATACTGGGGGGCACTGCGAATCAGGTGGGGGCAGAGGCCCATCAATTCTTTCCACTCACTCAGTGAGAGAATGGCTTTGTCCAGGAGTTCTTTGGCGCGGGGATTGTCTTCCATGGGCATTCCTTTTTGGCTTTTGCGATTGATGTGCGTAATTGCTTTGCGTATATGTTCTATCATAGCGTCAAACTCAGTCGTTTTTCAAATCCCCAGGGGAATCAAACCCAGGAAAAGGGGGCAAGATAACAATTTTGGTGTGAGCCAGATCGCTTGTCCAGATTTGTAATAAAGGGTAATCTTAATTTACAATTCTTAACAATAGAACTTTCTCTTTGAGGACCGCCCCGGAAAGCGGCAAGGAGAGGCCCCAAAACAAATTTGCACTGAGGTCGTTTTATGTCACTTCACCGCTTTCCGGAATCCCGTTTTTTGTCACCCAATGGACTCTTGGCGCTGCTGGCTCTGCTGAGTTTAACCGCCTGTCCCGCCCCCAATAGCCTGTCTTCATCCGCTCCCAAATTTGAGCCCAGATTTGAGCCCAGATTTGAGCACAAAGCGCTCAGCCACTCTTCAGAGCGCCCAAAATCAACCAGTCTGGATCAACATCAGACACAACCAAAGGAAAAGCCACTGGCTGCAACAATTCCCGTTGCAACGCATCAAGCCTTGCCCGTTCAAGCACAGGCTCAGCCTGCCTTTGGTAGTCTGGATCTCAAGCAAGTCCACAGCCTGCAATTGAGCCTGAGTACCCCTTTTTTAAGTCGCCCTGGAGAACAGAGCCAAGCCAAAGTCATATTTTTGGACAGTGCCCGTCAGCCCCTCAACGGGCAGGTGAGCTTGCGCTGGCACAGCAGCCGACCCGATCTCTTTCAAGTAGATGAAAAGGGCCTGATCACCGCCAAACAAACAAGTGGCAGTGCTGAAATTTGGGTCGAAATCCCCGAAAGCCCACTACAGGCCCGTTTACAGGTTGAAATGGTATCGAACCAAGGTCTCTGTGGCAGTGACATTTGCAGTAGTGGCGGCGGTGGTGGTGGTGGTGGTGGTGGTGGCGGTGGGGCCGTGTTCTCTCCCCCCAGCAATGCGGGTGAACAAGTCCCACCACCTGCCACAGCAGACCGTCAAGAAAGTGGCTCAAATGCCACTTTGGGCGCTTTGCGCTGGTCAGATCCGGCCACCTGGGAAGGCTTTGGCAGCCACAAACCCCAAGCCGGTGAAAATGTCACCATTCCAGCGGGGCAAACAGTCTTGCTCGATGAATCCACGCCCGATCTGGCAGCACTCACGATTGAGGGCGATTTGATTCTGGCCGAGGGCCAGACCCTGGAACTACAAGCCGACTATATTATGTTACACGGCAGTTTGCGGGCCGGTTCAGCCCAAAATCCATATACCGGCCATGCCACGATCACCCTCAATGCCGCCAATTCAGCTGAAAGCATTCACAATATGGGCACGCGGGGGATTCTCTCGATGGGCGGCCGACTCGAACTCTTTGGCCGTGCCCCGCAAACCCCCTGGACCCGTCTCAATGCCCATTTGCCCGCGCGGAGCACCCAGATGCAGGTGCTCTCGGCCCAAGGTTGGCAAAGTGGCGATCAGTTGGTGCTGGCCCCCAGCGACTTTTACGGCACGACCCAGACGGAAAGCCTACAGGTTGCGGCTGTGCAGGGCGAAACAGTGGTGCTGCAGCAGGGCCCCGAAGTCTCGCGCTGGGGCCAATTGCAATACCTGGGCCCCCAAGGCATGAGCCTAACGCCGACAGGGTTTGTGCCGCAAAACCCCGGCACTCCCACCATTTTGGACGAACGCGCTGCAGTGGGCAATTTGACCCGCAATATCGTGATCCAAGGGGCCAATGATGCGCTCTGGCAAAACGAAGGTTTTGGCGCCCAGGTCATGATCATGGGTTCAGAATCGGTTACCCGCATTCAGGGGGTTGAACTGCGCCGTGTGGGCCAATCAGGCCGCATGGGGCGTTACCCGATTCACTTCCATTTGCTCAGTTATAGCGCTGCGGGCAACGAAATTCCCAGCGGCGGCGTGCGCGAAATCCGCCAAAATGCGATCTGGAATTCCAGCAACCGCTGCATCACGATTCACGGCACCAACGACACCACGGTGGATCAGAATATCTGCTATAACATCGCCGGGCACGCGGTCTTTCTCGAAGATGCAGTCGAGCGCCGCAATACCATCAGCAACAATCTGGTGCTCAATATCCGCCGCCCCGCCCGGTTGCTGATTAACTCCGATATGCCCCAGTTTCAACGCGGCCCCAGTGGCTTCTGGCTCACCAATCCCGACAATACTGTGCGCGGTAATCTGGCTGCTGATGCCGAAGGCAACGGTTTTTGGCTGGCTTTTCCTACGTCGCCGCTGGGACTGAATAAAAATGTCCCGATTCGCCCCAATCGCTTGCCTTTGGGCGTCTTTGATGACAATACCAGCCACTCCAACGGCTCAGTTGGCATTCAGCTGGATTTTGTGCCTTTCAACGATGCGGGAGATACCCAGCCCCAGTCCTACGCACCCAGCAGTGATGGTGGGGCAGCCGGGCCTTACAGCAATTGGGTTCGCGCTGCCTTTCGCGATATTTCAACCTATAAAAACCGCGACAGTGGGCTCTGGAATCGCGTCACCACCCCCGATTACGAGCGCTGGATTTCTGCCGACAATCTTGGCGTCTTCTTTGCAGGTGCTGGCGCAGACGGCAATATTTCCCATTCGCTTTTGGTGGGCGAAAGCCTCAACAATGTCCAACGCTGGCAAAATCAGCACTCAGAATGGCAAGCAGCAGTTGGAATGCAGCCGCCAGTGGCTTTGGCCTCTTATCACAGCACGTTTAATTTGCATCACAATACCATCGTCAACTTTCCCTATGTGGCCAATCAATCCAGTGGGGCCTTTAAAACCGATGATTATTATATTTCGCCGGTGGACAAAGGCCTGGTGCGCAACCCCAATAACCAATTGATTCAGAGCCATCCGGGCTACCGTTCTCCCTTGCGGCTGCAAGAAAATTGGGCTTTGGCCGGAGCGCTCTGGGATCCCCACGGCTATTGGGGCCCCGCAGGCAATTTCTGGGTTTACGATTTGCCCTTTTTAACCGAAGGCCAAAACTGCCAGCCCGTGGCCCCTGCAGGTGAAAATGGCCTGAGCTGTGATGGTGAATATTATGGGGTCGACAATTTTGTTGTGGACAATTCCGAGCGCTACCGCTCGATGATGCCCATTCAGGTGACGCGCTTTCGTGAAGACAATTCCACGATTGGCACGTGGTTTGTCGGCAATGGAGAGCAAGCCACGCGATTGGGCAATATGCGCCATTTCGCGGCCCTGCGCAACAGCCGTTACCTGCTCGATTTTCCGGGAGAGCCTGTGCCCAGCCAACGGGTTGAACTGACCGTGACCAATGCCTATCGCCCTGAAGATCAGTTTCTCTTGGGGATACGTTTTTCGGGTGCACGGGTGCCTCAGGTCTCTGTCGGGCCGGTTTATGGTACCCGTAGCAGGTATTTAAGCGCCGCCACCAGCTTCAATCAAGTGGCTGATGGCGACGGCAGCCTGTTTTGGCAAGACACAGTTAACCAGGTAATCTGGGTCAAAATGCGCTCCCCTCTTCCCCAACAGGCTTTGCCTGTCGGCAGCCCCCTCGGCGATGATGTGCTGTACCAGCACTATCGGCTTTTTATCGAAGGCTAGTTCAGGATCGGCAGCGGAGAGTGAGTTAGGCTCCCGCTGCCAAGCCGAGCATAACTGCCAAAGCTGCAAAAGCCATCGCCAAACCAAAAATAATCGTAAAATAAACAACCATCATCACCAGAATGGTGATCACGGTCTGAAAATTGGAGATGTCCAGCCCTTGGCGCACGGCAATAAAATAGGTGCAGAGCGACCAAATGCCACCAACCAAGCCAGCAATGGCACCCACGCCTGGAATAAAGGTTAAGACGCTCAAAGCCATGGGGGCTTGGGCAAAACCCAATACCCGAAGCATTTCTTGATGGGTGGCTTCGGCCTGGCCTTTAAACAGACTGGTCCCCACTTTGTAAGTGACCCAAGCCCCAACCCACCAACCAATCAAAGCGCCCACAAGCGAGGCTCCCGCTCCAGCGATCCCACCGCCTTGACCCGAGCTTAAACCCGTCCCAATGGCACCCAAAACTGCGACCACCCCCACCACGGCCATGGCCTGGCTCATGGCCGACTCATCGTGTTCAATCTCCTCATAGGTGGGGATATCCAATTTGAGTATCCCGATCAGACGTTGCATCATGGCTCAAAACTCCTTTGATAGTTTTGCTCAAGTATAGCTGCCGCCCAGGGAGAAGTCGGTGCAGTTTGTCTCAATTGAACCTCTTCTATCTTGGCGCCAAAAAGGTAAAATAACCTAAGTTTAAACGCCACGCTAAAAAATGATGGGAAAAAATCATGACAAAACTGAATCAAATTATTGCCGTTGAAAAGGGTGTAAAATCCCGTGACCATGCTGAAGTCAGTAATCTCTATAAACTGATTCAAAAACCCGAATTGTTTAACGGCATCACCCGCACCTACCGCAAAAAATCCGAAGAGGGCGAAGACTATCCGGCTGACCGTAAAAAGGTGGCTGTGCGCGCCCAAGAGGCCTTGGCCAAATTTGCCGAGAGCAAAACCGAACTCTTTGATATCACCGCCCAAAAAGACTATGCCAATTGCCATGCTGTGGCCAATGTGGTGGTTGATGGCGTGATTCTGCTTGAAAAGGCCCCCGTGACCTATTTGCTGTTTTTGGAAAAGCAGCTCAATGACTTACATACTTTTGTCAGCTCGCTGCCGATTCTGGATGAAGCCGAAGACTGGTCTTTGGATGCTAACTCAGATCTGTATAAAACACAGCCTGTGCAAACCGCCAAGACCAAAAAAGTCCAAAGACCTTTGGTGATGTATCCCGCCACCACTGAGCACCCGGCCCAAACCCAATTGATCACCGAAGACATCATTGAAGGCTATTGGGACAGTATTAAATATTCAGCGGCTGTGCCTTTGCCCAAAAAACAAGCGCTGGTCAAACGGGCTCAAACTCTCTTGGACGCGGTAAAAAAAGCCCGAGAAGAAGCCAATGCCGTGGATGCCTTCAAAAAAGAAGTGGGCAAAAAACTCTTTGACTATCTTTTGGGCTAAGGTGGGGGCGAAGTGCCCGCTCAATCATGGCCAGCTTGACTTTTGTCTGAGCTTGATTCATGCTGAAAACTTGAGACAAGCTAAGACTCAAGTTTAGTCTGACGCATCCCCTCTAAAGCTGGTGGTTCGACTCCACCCCAGCCCATTACGCGGGCTGGTGGCGAAACGGCAAACGCAAAGAGGGCGCAGATAAATTTAGACTCTACTCAAAGACTTAGTATTCTCCGTGGTTTTGGCATCAACCACCCCCGTTATTTTGTGCGAGCCGCAGGTTCAAATCCTGCCTCTCCCGTCTGCATGGGAGAGTACTGTAGCGGACAACAGGCGCACACTTAGATCTCAAACTGGGGTTTAAACGTCGGCCAAGACATCTATCACGGAAACAATAAAGGGCTGAACCGGCTATGTTCAGTCCTTTTCTGTTTACAGAACTGCTTTAAACCATTATTTTTGCATTCAGGCTTGACCCTCTCCTTACGTGATAGTTTATCTATAGAAAACAAGGAGGTAAGCCATGTATCAAGTCAAAGAACTGTCCCAATGGGGTGGCGTATCCATCCGCACCCTGCATCACTACGACCAAATTGGACTTTTAAAACCCGATTTGATCGGTGAAAATGGCTATCGCTATTATGGCGACCAGAGTTTGGAGCGTCTGCAGCAGATCCTCTTTTTTAAGGAGCTGGATTTTCCCTTGCGCGAAATTCAAGCCATGTTAGACCATCCTGGCTTTGATCGTCAAAAAGCGCTGCGGGCCCAGTATGAACTGCTGCAAAGCAAAAAAAACCGTTTAGAGACAATCATGGAAACGGTTAAAGAAACACTGTTAAGCCTGGAAACAGGCCAAAAAATGAAAATCAAGGAGATGTTTAAAGGCATGGACATGCAAGCGATTGAAGCACACAAAGAAAAATATGCCCAAGAGGTAGAGGAGCGCTGGGGGCACACCCCTGCCTATAAACAGAGCCAACAAAAGACCGCCCATTATACAGCCCAAGACTGGGAGCGCATCCAGGCCCGCACGGCCGCCATTTATAGCCAGATTGTGGCAGGCATGGGCAGGGGCCCCGCGGACCCCGAAGTACAGGCGGCTATAGCGGATTTGCGCCAAAGCTTTTGCGATTATTATTATGATTGCACCCCTGAAATTTTTAAGGGGCTGGGTGAGATGTACGTGGCTGATGAGCGCTTCACAGCCTTTTACGAAAACATCCAAACCGGATTGGCGGCTTTTTTAAGCCAGGCGATTGCACATTATTGTGAACATTTGCCTGGCTAATTCTGCGCCAGATCAGACGGGAAGAAAAGACTTTTCTTCCCGTTTTTTCGTGGACATGTCCATCCAATCTTGGCCTTAGCTGTATAATTAGAAAGTCGTTTTTGGAAACACTATTCAGCTGGTTGGGGATGCCCTATGTCTCAAAAGAAATACTGTATCAACTGTTTTTGTATCCTCAATGCTGAGGTGACGATCTGCTCGCGCTGCAAATACACCCAGACCCTTGAAGAGAGCCCACTTTATCTCAAGCCCCCTGTTCGCCTCATGGACCAGTATTACGTGGGCCGCGTGCTCGGACATGGAGGGTTTGCCATTACCTATCTGGCCTATGATCGCAATTTGGGCATGTTGGTGGCGATCAAAGAGTATTTCCCGATTGAATTTGCCACCCGCGACAGTGAAGATCTCTCAGTGGTGCCTTTTATTGGCAAAGCGGCAGAACTCTTTCAGGCTGGCAAAGACAAATTTCTGAAAGAGGCCCGCCTGCTGGCCAATTTCCGCAGCCCCAATATTGTCAAAATTCGCCAGTATTTCACGGCCTATAACACCGCATATTTTGTGATGGAGTATCTCACGGGTCAGACCCTGAACCAATACATCAAAGAGCAGGGGGGAAAATTGCCCTTTGCCCGCGTGCGCGAAATTCTCATGCTTTTGCTGGATGCTCTCGACGAAGTGCATGAAAATGCGATTTTTCACCGCGATATCAAACCAGATAATATCTACCTCACAGCCAAAGGGGACCCAATTCTGCTGGATTTTGGCGCAGCCCGCCAGAGTCTCTCTTCGCAGACCACCCATCTGCTCTCGTTTTTAACCCCCGGTTTTGCAGCGGCCGAGCAATATTCCACCAATGGCGTTCAGGGCCCTTGGACAGATATCTACTCCTTGGCTGCCACCGTCTATTACGCCCTGACAGGCGTCTTGCCGCCGGTGCCGTCAGATCGTTTACTCGGTGATGCAGAGCTGATCGCCCCTTCCAAACTGGGTTCGGATATTTTGCCCCGCGACGAAGAATGGCTGTTAAAAGCCCTGTCGTTGCAATGGAGCCAGCGTCCGGGCAATATCAAAGCCTGGCGAGCCATGATTGAAGAGCCCCTCAACAATATCCATTTCGACATCGATACCCAAATTCGCAATGCCGAAGAAAATTTCACCAAAATTGCGGTTTTGCCCAAACTCACCCATCAAATTCTCACCCCCCAAGACGAGCAGTTGATCTATGATTCTGCGGCTTTTATGGCTATTTCTGCCGAACGGGTCAAAGCGCTGATTGAAAAGGCCCTGAATGATACCGGCTCCAAACGGGGACATACCCCCTGGTGGGAAGCCGAAGAGGCCAAAAAAGAAGCTGAGCAAAAGCGCCTAGAAGAAGAGGCACAGCAAGAGTCTGAACGCCTGCTCGAAGAACAGGAAAAGCAAAAACAAGCCGAAGAAATCGCAAAACGGGAAGAAGAACTGCAACGCAAAGAAGCCGATTTGCGCCAAAAAGAAGCCCATTTGCGCCGCGAAGAAGAACTGCAGCGCCGAGAAGAGGAGTTGCGCCAAAAAGAGGCCGAATTGCTGCGCAAGGCCCAATCACCCGCAGAGGCCACGCCTCCCCCTCCGTCTCCCAAAGCTCCCCAACGCAACCTCACCAATCAAGATCTTGAAGATCTGGCCGATCTCTCAGACGAACTTGAAGATCTGGTTAAACTCTTCGAAGCTCCCTCCTCTGCACCCACCAAAGCCCCCCAAGCGTCTCCCCGCGCCACCCTCGATGCCCATTACGCCAAATTGGCCACCAAACTGGCAGATATTCCTGTCTCTAAATCCCGCCTGATAGTCCCAGGTCCCCTGCCTTCACGTATCAGTAATGGCTTGGGCATGGATTTTGTCTTGATCTCTCCGCCTCCCCCGGATTCAGCCAAGGCGTTTTCGGTCGGCCCCCCAGAATGGGGATTTCAACCCCTACCACAACGCGCTTTTTACCTGCAGGCCACCCCCGTCACCCAGCGCCATTGGCAGATGTTGATGTACAACAATCCCTCACAATTCAACGAAGATCCCCTTTTGCCCGTCGAGCAAGTCAGCTGGGACGATTGCCAGCTTTTTGTGATTCGGATGAATCAATTCCAAGAGGCCCATTATCGCCTGCCGACCGAAGTGGAATGGGAGTATGGCTGCTCAGGCCGCAACCAAAACAAATACCTCTTTTGTGAATCGGAATCTGAACTGGGTCACAACGGCTGGTACGCCGAAAATGCCCAACAGCACACCCATCCCGTGGGCATGAAACGGGCCAATCCCAACGGTCTGTTTGATGTCCTGGGCAATGTTTGGGAATGGACCCAAGACCCCTTTATTCCTTTAACTGAACCCCAAGCACCAGGCCCAACGAATCGCAAACGCCAGCCCCAGCGGACAGCCCGCGGGGGCGGTTGGAATACCTCTGCAGCCACTTTCCAGGCCCGGGCCAGAACCGGAGAGGTGCCCCATCAGCGCAAACCCGATCTCGGCTTTCGACTGGTGATTGAGATTGTCTAAACACTCCCCTTCGGGCCTGATTGAAATTGAGAGCAATGCAGAGACCTGGCAGGCCCAGAGTTTGCCCCTGCCCTGGAGCCATCCGGCCTTGCGCAAGCAGCTGCAAAAAACAGCGGGTTTGGCAGGCCTGGCGATGTTATTGGCGGTGTTGGAGTTTCAAGCGGTACTGACTGCGGGCATTCGCGGTTTTTTTCCGGGTCTGTTGGGATTGGGGGCGTTTGTGCTGTTGATGGGGCTGATGCGACTGCGGGAACAGGTCGTGGAGTTGCGGGTGGATGCCCACCAGATTCAGATTTGGGAAGGCCCCCTGAATGAACGAGGACTGGCCAGGGCAGAAGCTGAACAGACCGGAATCACGGGCTATTCTGGCCTGAGCTTTCCCCGCGATGCCCTTGTGCAGATTCAGGTAGGCCAAGCCGCTACAGGCCGGATCCGCTCCTTGCCGGTCTTGCAATTGACACTCAAAGGGCAAAACGAGGCCGTTTGTATCGGCAGTGGGCTGCCAGAAGCCGATTTGGATTGGCTCAAAACAGACCTCAATCATTGGCTCAGCTGAGCCCGTGTTAAAATACAAATACCCTCTATTTCAAAGCCCGCCACCTCAAAATCCACATCAGAACCAAAGAGCGTTTATGCCCCTCCCCATTCACCGCTTGCCCGTTTTAATCCTGCTGTCTTTTTTGCTCCAGGCCCAGACAGTCCCCCTGACGGGAGTGATCGAGCAAATTACCTCACAGCAGCAGCTGAACTTGGCATCGGGTGAACTCAAAGGGCAAACAGTGCTGAAGCTCAGCAGCCTGCCAGCCAAAACCATGCGGGTCTATTTTCCCAGCAACCGGATCTTGAGTCAGGTCAGTTTGGGTGGCCAACCCCTGCGCTTTAACCACCAGGGTGGCTTTTTAACCGTGTTTATCGAAGGAAAAAGTTCAGCTCCCAACACCCCCCAAAACATGAGTCTGAGTTATAGCTCCAAACAAGAGAGTGTGCAGGGCCCGTCTCCGCTCTTTGAACTCGAAAACTACCGATTGAACTTTTCGCTGCAAACCGCTTCGGGTGTGTTTAAAGCCCAGAGTCACTTTCAACTCAAAGGCAAAAAAACCGCAACCCCAGGCATGCCCACATTGCCTGCGCCCCGCACGATTCACTTGGCCCTGAACCGGGTCTTTACGGTTGAAGCGGTCCAGAGTGGGGGCCGGGCCCTGGCCTTTCAACACCGGCAGGGCCAACTCAGGATCCAATTGCCGGGCCCGCTGACCGCCGGTCGTTTGTATTCCCTGGATGTGCGCTACAGTGGTAAACTGCCAGCAGGCAATAAATACCAAATTTGGGACACGCCCTTCGGTGGCGGCCCTTATTATTACCCGGCCCATCCCCTATTGCCTGGAGCCTATTAGGAGCCTCTTCAATGTCTGCCACAGCCTCAGAAACCCCTTTGCCGACAATTTCTGCCCCAGCTAAAAATCAGCCGCGCAGCGTGGCTTTTTTGGCCCTGGGCTGTCGGCTGAATCAGGCTGAAGAGAGCACCTACCGCGAACACAGCCTCGAAAGTGGCTGGAAGATCGTGGATTTTCGCCAAGTCGCAGACATCTATATCGTCAATACCTGTGCCGTGACCCTCGAAGCCGAGCGGCAATCGCGGCAGATGATCCGCCAAGCCCGGCGGCGCAACCCGCAGGCCACGGTGGTGGTAACCGGCTGTGCCGGACGTTCCTTGCAGGGCCACCCCGAAATGGAGGGTGTGGCAGATTTGTATATCCCCAACCTCGACAAAGAGCAATTGGTACCTCAATTGCGGCAGTTTTTGGGCGAAGAATTACATCCCCAATTTGAGCGGCCCTTTCCGCCTGTGGCGGAATCCCGCACCACACGCCTGAATCTCAAGGTCGCGGATGGCTGTTTTGAGTCCTGCGCCTTTTGCATTATTCCCGCCCGGCGCGGTACGGTGCGAAGCTTGCAAATCGACGAAATTATCAAGCGGATTCAATTGGCTGAGACCCTGGGCTACCAAGAGGTGGTTCTCACCGCCGTACATCTCGGGGCCTTGGGCCATGAGCAAAACCGCCACGATTTGGATTTGCTCTTTGAACGCATCAACAGCGAGACGACGATGCCCGCTGTGCGCCTGAGTTCGATTGACCCCCACGAAATATCCCCGCGCATGATCGCGGCTCTGGCAGCTTCGCCCCGGCTCTGCCCGTTTTTGCATATTCCGATTCAAAGTGGCTCCGATGCCATCTTGCAGCGCATGCGCCGCCGCGATACCTCTGCCGGCATTCGCGAGACGGTCTTGGCTCTGAAGGCCGCGATTCCCGGTATTTCGCTGACGACAGATATGATTGTGGGCTTTCCAGGTGAAACAGACGAAGATTTTGAGGCCTCTTATGCCCTGATGGCCGAACTCGGCATTCACAAAATCCACGTCTTTCCTTTCTCTGTGCGGCCCGGCACCCGTGCCGCGTATATGAAAGACAAATTGCCCGAGGCCCTGATTCAGGAGCGAACACAAAAATTGCTCGAACTCAGCCGCGTCCAGCAAAAGGCCTGGATTGAGAGTTGGCAGGGCAAAGAAGTCGCCGTTTTGATCGAAACGATCAATTCAGACGGGGTGGGCAAAGGCTATACGCCCCATTATTTACGCGTGCAGGTGCCCGGCTGCAGCCAAGCAGATCACAATACATTTTTGCCTGTCACCATTACGGGCGCGCTCTGGGAACAAGAAGTGGCCTTGGGGACACGGCTCTGACCCCAGAATTGAAGGCTTAAACCATTTAAGCCGATTTGGGGTTGGCTTTTTTATTGGCTTTTTGAAATTTGGGAAAGAAAAACAGATAGAGCCCACTCAGCCACAGGGTAAGCAAAATCAGGCCTGAGGGCAAAAAGACAGCCTTGCGGACAACAGGATGAAAGAAATCCCCTTCGTGGAATTTCTGCAAAACACCGCTGAGGCGAAATTGATGGTGGAGCAAATCGCCATTGCTGGCATCGAACTGAAATTCGAAATCGTTTTTCAGGCGCACCTGGTAGACCCCTTTGCCGGGATTAAAAATCACCGATCCCACATCTTTCCAGCTTTTGACCCCGGCCTCAGGCAGGGCTTTGAGCTTGGTCAAAAGGGCCTCATGGGTAAACAGGGGACTGCTCAAAGCGACGCTGCCTGTGCGGGTTTTGGGTTGAACCCATTCAAAATCTCCCCGCGCGATCAGCAAAAGACCTGTGATGATCGTGATCAGCAGGGGCAGCGAAATGACGAGGGCGGCGCGGCGGTGCCAAACACGGCCTGTGGAAAAAAAACGGCGACCCAGTGTTGTTGTGGTTTTGCGGGCAGCTGTGTCTGCGGAGACAGAATCAGATTGGGACATGGGAAACTCCAAACATCGCTCTCAAAGGGGGCAGACCCACTTCGGTAATTGTTCGTTTCAATGGTAGTCTGCCTTTGAAGTGAACGTCAATCAGAAAGATTGATATTGCCTTGAGAGATGTTTGAGTGATTCGATAGATTCTCTAAATTATGATTGGAAATAATGTTCTGAATATTTAGCATTAAAAAGAGCCATTTCATTATCCCTCAGAGGTTATTTTTTCTGAGAAAGAACCCCCACCGGGAGAACCGGCAGGGGCTAATTTAGCTGTACTCTAAAAAACTTAGGCTTAAGTATTTAGGGTTTGGGAGTTTTGGTGGGTTTGGGGCAGGGGTGACGGCCCTCATCGGGACAGGGATGGCGGTCGGTGTCTGCATTCACCATGCTGTGGGCAGGGGGTGGGGTTTTGGTGGGTTTGGGGCAGGGGTGGCGACCATCACCGGGACAGGGATGGCGATCAGATTCAACAGCCACAGCGGCCTGATAAGAAGTGGAAAGGGTCATTTGGGTGCCGATCAAAGCAGTCAGGGCAGCCAGAGCAACAAAAAGGGTACGTGCCATTTGAAAAAAACCTCACAAAACAAATTTTAGAGTATCAGTTAAGATCTATATTAATCTATTCTTAACACAAAGTAAATAGATTTTTGATTATTTTAAGTATAAATGATTTTAATTGTAATTGCAAATGACTTGCAATTAAGTTCTCATTTTGAACAAGTGCTGCTAAAATGAATCCCAATACACGACAGATCCGGATGCCCATGTTAAAAATTTCAGCTTTGCGCAAAGAATACAAAGACAAAACCGCCCTGGTCGGCCTTGATTTGGATGTGCCTGCGGGGGATATCTTTTGCCTGCTCGGCCCCAATGGGGCAGGCAAAACCACCACCGTCAATCTGCTCTTAAATTTTATACAACCCACTTCTGGCAGCGCCACCATCAATGGCTTTGATGTCACCCGCGACCCGCTCGAAACCAAAAAGCACCTGGCGTATATCCCCGAATTGGTGATGTTGTACAAACACCTCAACGGCTTGGAAAATCTGGAATACTTCAGCTCTTTGGCGGGGCACCGCTATGACCGCAGCCAATTGGGCGATTTTTTAAAACGGGCCGGATTGCCGCTGGAGGCCCATGCCCGCCCAGTCGGCGGCTATTCCAAAGGGATGCGTCAAAAAGTCGGCATTGCCATGGCGATTGCCAAAAAAGCCGGGTTGCTGATTCTCGATGAACCCACCTCGGGGCTCGATCCCAAGGCCTCTTGGGAGTTTTCGGAATTGCTCAAGCAACTCGCAGGCGAAGGCTCCGCAATTTTTATGGTCACCCACGATCTGTTTCGCGTCAAAGAAATGGGGGCCCGTGTGGGCATTCTCAAAGCGGGTGAATTGGTGGCCCAGATGAATACCGAAGAGATCAACCACAGCGACCTCGAACAGGTCTATTTGAAGTATATGCATTAGCCCATGCAAGCAGATATCATCGCCATCATCGCTCAAAAAGAATTCAAGCAGGTCTGGCTCGATGGCCGCTTTCGCTGGATCTTTGGCATCTTATTGCTCCTGTTCGGCTTGGCTGGCTGGGCGGGTTTCAGCCAGCAACAGGATTATCGCTCTCAATTTGAACACGCCATGCACGAACAGCGTGAACTCTGGGTCAACAAAGGGGAGATGAACCCCCACTCCGCTGCCCACCACGGTATGCATGTGTTTAAACCGGCTTCGTTGGTGGCTGCACTTGATCAAGGCCTGCAGTCCTATTTGGGGGTCTCACTCTTTTTGGAGGCCCACAAACAAAACCAAAGCCGCTATCGCCAAGCCGAAGACGGCACCGTCTTGCAGCGATTTGCCGTGATGAACGCCGCCACCGTGGCTGAGGTCATGGTGCCCCTGATGATTATTCTCTTGAGTTTTGGGGCTTTTGCCAGTGAGCGTGAAAGCGGAACACTGCGCCAATTATTGAGTCTGGGGCTGCCCCCCAGCCAGCTCTGGTTGGGAAAAATGCTCGGCCTCAGTGCCAGTTTGGCCGTGCTTTTGCTGCCTTTGGCCCTGCTCGGATTGGGCACGCTTTGGCTCGCCGGGGGGGCAGAGGCCTTTGCCAGTGGGGCCCCGCGCCTGCTGAGTTGGTTGGGTTTACACGCCCTCTATTGGCTCTTGTTTTTGTGGGGTGGCCTGCTGATCTCTGCCCGCTGTCGCACAGCCCGCTTGGCCCTGCTGCTTTTGTTGGCCTTTTGGTTCAGCAACAGTTTTATCGGCCCGCGTTTGGGCATGATGGTGGCTTCGCTTTTGCACAAAGCCCCCACCTCAGTTGAATTACAAGCGGCCATCGAAGCCGACGCCTCCCAGGTCATGGACTGGGACACGCGCACGCAAAAAGTTGAAGCCCGGCTTTTGAAACAATACGGCGTTAAAAAAGTCCAAGACCTGCCCGTCAATCCCGCCGGTTTAATTTTGGCCGATGCCGAAATTGACGATGCCCGCGTCTACCAAGTCCATCTCGACCACTTGCAAAACGACTGGCAAAACCAGTGGCGGGTCTTTGCCAAACTGGGTCTCCTGCTGCCAGGCATGGCCGTACAAAACCTCTCGATGGGTCTCGCAGGCAGCGATTGGCAGCACCATCGCCATTTTGCAGCAGCCGCAGAGGCCTACCGCCTGGACTTTGTCCAGCGCATGAATACCGATGTGAGCCGCAAAACCCAGGCTGTGGATGCCTATGAATACACTGCCGGCAAAGAACTCTGGGAGGCGGTCAAACCCTTTCACTACGATTTACCTGCGCTGGCCTGGGTCTGGCAACAACAACTGAGTGGCCTGCTAATCCTGGCGGGCTGGACCCTGCTTTTGGCCCTGCTCACACCTTTGGCTCTCAAACGCATGCCGGTGGACTGAGGAAAAAATGCCTATTTCATTGCTGTTTACCCTGATGCGCCACGAATGGCGCATATTGCGCAAAGAAATCATTCTGGTGGTGGGTCTCTTGGGATTTTGCTTCTTTCTGGGAGGGCTCAACGGCGCGTACCAATTGCAAATCTTGACCCAGAGCCAGGCCGAATTGGCGCAAAAAGAGCAGCAGCGCCTGGGCAAAGAAATCGCCAAGGCCCGCAGCGAAGAGGCCCAATTTAAACAAGAGGGCATGCCACTCACGCGCTATGGCAAATCCGCACGCAATCCCTTTAAAGTGGCACAAAAAGGCTCCCAAGCGCTTTTGCCTCCCGGCCCGCTGGCACTATTGGTCTTGGGGCAGACAGATTTGCAACCACTTTCGACCCAAATCAGCCTGACCCATGTCGAAAATTTGCCCCGGCAAGAGCAATTGCATCACCCCTTGGGCCTGTTCTTGGGCCAGTTTGATCTCGGTTTTGTGCTAGTCTGGCTCTTGCCCTTGTTTATCCTCGGTTTGAGCTTTGACATTCTGGCCACGGAGCAAGAAAACGGCAGTTTGCGCATGTTGCTCTCGATGCCGATCTCGCTGCAACAATTGGCCCTGGGCAAAATCTGTATGCGGGCCCTGGTCTTGACCAAAGCAATCGTGATTGGGCTCTTGCTGGTCAGCCTGGGCCAAGGCCTGGACCTGCGTCAGCCAGAGATTCTTGAACGCTGGTTGGGTTTGCTCGGTATTACCCTGCTCTATGGCACAGGTTGGTTTGCCCTGGCACTGTGGGTCAATAGCCGCAAACGCCCTGCGGCCACCCAGGCCACGATTTTGGCCCTGATCTGGCTGGCCGTGCTCTTTGTGGTGCCTGCCAGCCTGAATCTGGCCCTTTCCGCGCTGTATCCATTGCCTTCACGGGTGGAGTTCACCCAGGCCACGGCCAAAGCCAGTGAAAAGGTCCGCAATGCCAGCAGTCAGCTTTTGGGCAAGTATTTTGAAGACCATCCCGAACTCAGCAGCAGCAAACGCGACGAAGCTGAATTTAATTTGCTGCAATTGGCCAAAGAAGACCTGATTGGCCAAGAAATTACCCCCGTTGTGGCCCAGTTTCGCGCCCAATTGGCCAAACAGCGGCAGGTTTTACAAAACCTCCAATTTCTTTCACCCGCATTGGCCACCCAGGCCGCTTTCAACCGCTTGGCAGGCACAGGCCATGAGCGTTTAGAGGCCTACCGCAACGGGGTCGAAGCCCACCAAAAGGCTTGGCGTGATTGGTTTACGCCACGCATCCGCGATAACCTCGCAGTCCAGGTCTCGGACTATGTGCGATTGCCTGTCTATCGTTGGCAAGAGCCAGCCCCCAGCGGAGATAAGCTTACAGGGCAATACAGTTTGGGCCTGACCGCTGTCTACCTGGCCCTGATTGTGCTGTTGCTCGGATCCCGGGCTCTCAAGGCTTACCAGAATTACCAGATTGTGGACAGTTAAATGCACACGGGCAATCATTATAAACTGCGTGAGTTTATACTCTGGACCCGGCATGAAATTTACGGGCTGACCCTTTTGGCTGCTTTGCCCACGGTTTTGTTTCAGACG
Organism: Candidatus Sericytochromatia bacterium; assembly: GCA_018780035.1. GTDB lineage: Bacteria > Cyanobacteriota > Sericytochromatia > UBA7694 > UBA7694. The sequence goes on along the minus strand of JADMKE010000029.1, from coordinate 140,068 downwards.
TTTCATTTCAAATGGCTGGCTTTGCCCTGGGTGCCCATTGCCCTGATTGGCACGGCGGCAGCGTTTATAGTCGGTTTTAAAAATACCCAAACCTATAACCGCCTTTGGGAAGCCCGCCAAATTTGGGGGGCCATTGTCAATGGCAGCCGCTCGTGGGGCATGATGGTCAAAGACTTTATCTCAAGTGAAGGACTTTCTGCTGAAGAGTTGCAGGCCATTCAGCAGGCCCTGATCTACCGGCACATCGCCTGGTTGACGGCTTTGCGCTTTCAATTGCGCGAGCCCAAAAGCTGGGAAAACAGCGACAAAAAATACAACCGCGAATACCGCAAATATTATCATGTTGCAGAACGCGAAGAAAAGCTCGAAGAGGCACTCAGCCCGCTCCTTTCAGAGGCCGAGCGGGACTATGTCTGGGCAAAAAAAAACCGTGCGACCCATGTCATCGCCCTGCAGTCCAAACAGCTTAAAGCGCTGGTCGATCGCGGCCTGCTGCCCGAATTTCGCTATGTGGCGCTGAGCCAGCGCTTGGCAGACTTTTACGACCAGCAGGGCAAATGCGAGCGGATCAAAAATTTTCCCTACCCGCGCCAATTTGCGAGTATCAACCTGTTTTTTATTCGGCTCTTTGTCTGGATGGTGCCTTTTGGTCTGCTCAACGAATTTCAGAAATTGGGAGATGGTTTGGTCTGGCTGACGATTCCCTTCAGCGTCCTGGTCTCTTGGGTCTTTACCTCAATGGAGCAGGTCGGGGAGAGCACCGAAAATCCCTTTGAAGGGGGCGCCAATGATGTGCCGATTACCGCTCTGAGCCGCACGATTGAAATTGACCTGCGCGAAATGTTGGAAGAAACAGATTTGCCTCCTGCGTTGCAAGCTGTCAACAATATTTTGATGTGAGGGAGTACAGCTTACTGGGACTCTGTACTGGGCCGCTGTTCTGGGCCTCTGTTCTGGGCTCCGAGCCTGTGTTATTATCCCATTGTATTTTTTGCAATGATTCAAGGAGATTTTTTGATGACCACTTCACGGATTTGGCTCTCTGCCACTCTCTTGCTGGCCCTGGCTGCCTGTAACGGACAAAATCTGCCCAGCACACTCCCGACCTCGCTGCCGAGCAATTCGCCGGCCCTGATTCGCCCCTCCGGCACCCCTAATTCCACACCGGCAACGGGCGCAGTGGTTCCACCCAACTCTGTAACAGCGCCCTCCTCAGGTCAAGGCGAACTCAAAGTGGTGGGCGCCGATCTGTTTAATAAATATGCTGTTGAGTATCGGACAGGCATGAAATGGGTTTATAGCCTCAAAATGCCCGGATTCAGTCTGCCCAATATTCCCTCAGGAGCTGGTTTCCCCTCTATTCCAGGCTTTAGTGTCACTCAGATCCCTGATCTGAGCAGTATTCCTGGTTTGAACCTGGGCGCAGGTGCTAGCACAGGTGCTAGCGCAGGTGCCAGCAATGGCGATCTCGGCGAAATGATCATGGAAGTCAAAGCAGTGGCTGGGGATCAGGTCACCGTGACCACTGAGTTTAAATTTACCCAGTCTCTGTTGGCCAGTTTCAATCTGTTTAAACCCACCCAGAGCACTTTTTCCAAGTCCAATCGTGGAAAAATGTATGAAGGTATTGGCAGCAGCAATGGCACCAATGGCACCTTGACCTACTCACTGGTGGGCAGTGAGAGTGTTTCGGTCCCCGCAGGCAGCTATACCGCAGATAAAATTTCAAGCAAGCTAGCCACCACCACAGCCGTTGGCAGTGGCAGTGCCGAGTCCTCGCAGGATACCCTACTCTGGATGGCTTCAGGCGTGGGTCTGGCCAAACATGAATCCAAGACGGTGATTCAAGGCACGACCAGCTCCGTTCTGCTTGAACTCAAGAGTTTTACGCCTTAAGCCTTGAACCGCTTTGGCGATCCTGTTATCACGGCTAGGGCAGAGTATAGTTCAGGTCTTTTTTGTAGAGCTGTTTAACCCGGCGATCAAAGAGGGTTTTGTGAATTTCGGGGATGCTGTCACCAAAGAGATCCGACTTTGACAAACCGGCCCGCAAAGCCAGTCCCAAATGAACCTCTGCCTTGCCTGTGATGCGTTTTTGTGAACCCACCACGGTCACTTTGGAGACCAGATCCCCATCGAGGTATGAACTGGCCTCAACATAAGGACCGATCATGGCCGCAATTTCACTTTCCACGCGCAAACGGGGCAGGTGCAGGCGGGAGAGAACCCGGCCCGTAAATTCCAGTTTGGGATCTTTGATCAGCCCACCGTAATCATAGTCAAACGCAGACTTGAAGTCCGGGCTCTGGGAGAGATTTTGGGCCTTCATTTCGACGGCCACTTTGAGGCGGCCATTGACTTGCCCACCCAACTCCACGGAGCCAGTGCCCTGATGGCCCCATTCCAAGGCTGCCCCCGGCTTGATAAAAATGGTCAGGGGAATCGGGCCAATCGCGGTTACAATCAGAAAAGTTTTAAAATTGACGCTGCCAATGGGCTTTAAAAGCAGACCCGTTTGGGGGGCCACTGCTGCCGGCACCTGTTGGGTGGCCCAGGGCGCGGTCGGCGTGGCTTGATTGAGGGTACTGAGGGTGACCCGGCTGGTGATATCCCAGGTCAATTTTAATTCGGGAGCCAGACGCACAAACAGCGCTTTGCCATTTTCCAGACGTATCTGCACATCTGAGAGATCCGGCTGGGCTCGCAAAGCGGATTCAACTGTGACAAAACCCAATTGAAAGGTGCGGCGGTCCAATTCAATCGGTTTGACCATCTCTGGGTTGTTGACCCCAGAAAGGTCCAATTCCTGAAAGGCATCAGCCAAGCTGGCGTTGGCGGTCTGCACCACGGTTTGCCCGCTTTGTTCATTGTGTTCTGGGCGAGACAACACGCGCCGCAAAAAGGCCTGGCCCTCGCTGCTGCGGCCGATTAAAATCTCACCGGGTTGAAAGACCCGCATGCCCCGAAAGACCAATTGTCCCGGCAAAGCCCGCAGTGGCTGGTTGATCGGCTCTTGTAAAACACGGGTCTGAGACTGCAAACGGTAAGTCTGGCGGCTGGGGGAGGTATTTTGAACGCTGGCGGATCTTAATAAAGCAGGGTTCGCGCCATTTGTGGCGGAATTTAAACTTGAAGCAGAAAGAGGCGAGGAAAAAGGCGCAGATTGGCAGGCCGTCAACGCAGTGGTGATACACAGAGCGGGAAACAGAGCTGAAAACTTCATCTTTGGGCCTCTTTGGAACCAGACTTAATAATCCAATAATACTTATTTAATTAAAGATAACAATTTATCTGGGCCATTTCAAGCCCCCCTACGCAAGATCTGCCTGATTTTTGAGATATAGAGATTATCTCCAATTTAATCTCTTTTTAAAGAAAGCTATTTTTTCACCCCTATGCAAATTCCCCCCCGGATAGCGACCATTCAGGGCCAAAAAATTGGCATCCATGACAGTGGGCTCTTCGACCGCGAAGACACTCTCACAGTGGGCAAGCCCTTGGGCCAGAAACTCAACGCCCGCGAAGCCCAAGAACTGGCTTTTCGCAATCCTGGCGCAGAGCTCATTGTTCGCACTTCGGGTGATCCTGGCCTGAACCATTTGCACGGGGAAATGCGTCAAAACCCGCTGGAATCGTATGATGTCTATGCCATAGCAGTCATTGATCGCAACGGGGCACCCGTGCCAGACAAAGTGCTAAACGTGGCTGAATTGACCTCAGCTGTGAGCATTGAAGCGGCCTTGATCAACCGCTTTGAAGACCCCAACACAGGGATTGTCCCTGCAGGTTTAACCCTGGCCAGCTCTGATCGGCAATTGGCAGACCTCAAGCTCAAAGGGGGGGAAATTTTGGAGAGGCTGCTCTATACCTTGGTCAGCGCGGTTTCTGCTCCGGCTGTGGGGCGTTCCCAATGAGCGATTAAAGGTATTTGCGGATCACAATCGGTACAGCCATCAAGATCAGGCTCAACAGGCTCAGCAGAACCAGATTGGGAATAAAATAAGGGACAAAACAGAGCAAAAAGCCAACCAACATCGCCGGCGCATCACTTTGTTTTCTGCCGTACAAAAAATAGCCCCCGCCAATAGCGCCCAGGAGCATCCCCACCCACAGTGCCGACTCATCCATCTTTAATCCGAATCCTTTTTCGCCAAGTATTTCAGCGCGCATCTCAGCAAGTATCTCAGCTTAAGCTTAACAAAATTCAGGTCTTTGAACAGGTTTGTTCAAGTTTTGCTAAACTAAAAGAATGCAATCTGAACAAATCCGAGTCTCAGGCCCACAGGGTGAGCGGTATAGATTTTCAAGGAGTCTTCATCATGTCTCACCCCCCATTTGGCTTACCTCAAGTTTTGCTCACGCGCAAAGCAACCCAGTTCGCAACGTTCGCGGTCATTGCCTTCACCACAGGCCTGACTGTTTTTACCCCGCATGCAGGGGCGGCAGAGACGCCAAGACAAAGCAGCACGATCCGCATTAACGCCCAAGCAGAGACCCGGCCCTTTCCCCACTTCTGGGAAACCATCTTTGGCTCTGGGCGCGCTATCTTGAGCCTGCGTGAAAGTTTTCGCGACGATCTCAAGACGGTCAAAGATGTGACAGCCATGGCGTATGTGCGGCCCCATGCCATTTTTCACGATGAAATTGGGCTCTATGATGAAGACGCCCAAGGCCAGGCTGTCTACAATTTTTCGTATATCGATCAGATCTACGACGGCCTGCTCGAACAGGGCGTGCGGCCCTTTGTCGAATTGAGTTTTATGCCCCGCAAATTGGCCTTGCATCAGACAGAACACGCCTTTTGGTACAAACAAATTACCGCTCCGCCCAAAGACTGGCAAAAATGGGAAGCCCTGATAGAGGCCTTTACCCGCCACTTGGTGCAGCGTTATGGCGTCGCTGAGGTCTCTCAATGGTATTTTGAAGTCTGGAATGAGCCCAATATTGACTTCTGGTCGGGAGAGCCCAAAGCGGCTAGCTATTACGAACTCTATGCCCGGGCCGCAAAAGCCGTCAAACGCGTCAGTCCGCTCTTGCGCATCGGGGGCCCCGGCACGGCCCAAGCCGCCTGGGTGGATCGCTTTATTCAGTACTGTGTCGAGCACAATCTGCCGCTGGATTTTGTCACAACCCATGTCTATGCCAATGATTCAGCCCAGGATGTTTTTGGTACACAAGAGGTGATTCCACGCAAAACCATGGTGGCCCGTTCGGTCCAAAAGGTCTATGATCAGGTCAAACGCTCCCCTCGGCCCGATCTGCCGATTATCTGGAGTGAGTACAATGCCTCGTATAAAAATGAGGTGGCCGTTACCGATTCCTCGTTTATGGGCCCCTGGCTGGCTCACAATATCAGCCTCTGCGATGGCAAGGTTGCGGCCATGTCTTATTGGACTTTTTCGGATGTCTTTGAAGAATTTGGGGTGGTCAAAAAACCCTTTTATGGGGGGTTTGGCCTGATTGCGGCAGGCAATATTCCCAAGGCCTCTTTTAATGCCTTTCAATTGCTGCATCAGCTTGGCACAAGGCGCATTCCGATCGACACTGACCAGCTCTTGGCGACCCGCCGAGAGGATGGTTCTTTGGCGATTGCCGCCTGGAACTACGCCGAACCCGAGGCGATTGGCAGCCCATTACACCTGCGGTTGCAATTCAGTGGGTTAAAAGGACTCAACAAAGTTTTGATTCAGCAAGTGGATCCTGAACACGGCTCGGCTTTGGCCACCTGGGAAAAGCTGGGCAAACCCAACTTCCCCAGCCGCGAAGAGCTGGTTCAATTGCGGGCCGCAGCCCAATTGCCTGCCCCCCGTGTGCTCGCACTGAAAGGCCCCAGCGATCAGCTCGAATTGGAACTGCCCGCCCATGCTTTGGCTTTGATTGAAGTGGTGCCCTGATGTTCAAACGCAAGCAAACAGACAAAACTCAGATCGGCCCTTGCTTAAACAGAGCAGGCAGGCCTGGGGCTCTGCTCTTGGCCGCGCTGGCGCTTTCGTCCGGTCTCGGTCTTTTCAGTTGCCAAGGTGTGGCTCTGCGTGCTCCCACGCTGGTCCCCACCCGAACCACAACTGCCGCTGTCAGACAGAACGCCGCTCAAGCCAATGCCTCACTTTATCCCCAAACCACCCTGAGCCGCGATGATGAGGCTTTTCTCGAAGATCTCTCGCGGCGTTCCTTTCGCTATTTTCTCGAACAGGCAGATCCCAAAACCGGACTGGTCTTGGACCGCGCCCACACCGATGGCAGCACAAATGGCGAGCGGATTGCCAGCACGGCGGCCACGGGTTTTGGTCTGACAGCCCTGTGTATTGCCGCAGAGCGCGGTTGGATTCAACCCAGCACGGCCCGTGAGCGGGTGGTCAATACCCTGACATTTTTGCTCAAGCGTGTGCCCCACCAACACGGCTGGATGCCCCATTTTATCGACCAAGCAACAGGTGAACGGCGTTGGCAAAGTGAATATTCATCGATCGACACGGCTCTGTTGTTGGCCGGGGTCTTGAGTGCCCGTGGCTATTTTCAACACGACGCTGAAATTGTGGCCCTGGCCAGCCAATTGTATCAGCGCGTGGATTTTAAGTGGATGCTCAATGGCCATGCCGGTCTGCTTTCCCATGGTTGGAGCCCTGAGCAGGGGTTTATTCCCACCCGCTGGGATACCTACAGCGAACATCTGATCCTGCAAATGTTGGGACTGGGCTCTCCCACCCACGCGTTGCCGCCCAGTGCCTGGCAAAGCTGGCAGCGCACAGGTCTGAGCTACGGAGGTTATACCTATCTCAACGCGGGCCCGCTGTTTACGCATCAATTTTCTCACAGCTGGCTGGATCTGCGCCATTTGCACGACTCTGTCCCGCCTTACACAGATTTTTTCGCCAATTCGGTCAAAGCCACACGGGCCCACAAGGCCTTTAATCTGAGTTTGGCCCCAGAATTTCCAGGTTATAGCGATACAATTTGGGGCATTACCGCATCCGACAGCGCCAAAGGTTATGTGGCCTGGGGTGGGCCTCCGCGCTCGCCTGAAATTGATGGTACGGTGGTTCCCTGTGCCGCTGGCGGCTCATTGATGTTTTCGCCCGAAATTACGATCCCAGCCCTGCGGGCCATGGCCGCTCGCTATGGCGCCAAAATCTATGGCCGCTACAGTTTCAGCGATGCCTTTAATCCCAATACAGGCTGGGTCAACCCTGATGTGATTGGCATTGACCTGGGGGTGACTTTGCTGAGTGCCGAAAACTTGCGCACAGGCCATGTTTGGAAGTGGTTTATGCGCAATCCAGAAATGGCAAAAGCGTATAAGGCGGCGGGATTGAGCCGTTGAAACCGTTGAGCCTCAGATTTCGTTTGAATCAGGCCTGAAAGATGGGGCAATCTGCTCCGGTTGACGCAAGGCTCTGAAGTTCGGGCCGCTCACTGCGCACATCCCTGTGCTGCGCTCGCTAATGCGCGGCCCGCGTCTGATCCATCCGTGGGCCACGGGCCGCGCAATTGCCCTCACTCTTCAGAGCCTTGGCCAACAGAATGAGCTGTCTATGGCTTTATTGCATGGAGGTTCTTGATTTTCTCATGGGTTTTGGAACAGGTTGAGGGATTTGTCAGACCTTCAAAGTCTCTTTTCATGGGTTTCTACGCCCAAAAGAGACCTCGGTATGAAAACCGGTGTTTTGGTGGTAAAATCCTGTTAATTCTGCTGGAGGATCTCATGAAAAAACTGCTGTTGGCTACTTCTCTTTCGTTGTTATTTTGCTCTTCTGCACAGGCTCTGCCAAGGGATAGCCATTCAACACTGTCCTCGTGGGTGAAAAATCATAAATTTTTGTCGAGTGATTTCATTTTCAAAAGCCAATATCTCACGGGAGGCTTTGATATGACTGCATTTCGACAACTGCAAGACAATTATTTTATTGATGTAATCATTTCGCTTGATCGTAATAAATTATCTTTTTCTGAAACACTGTCTCTTGAAAAAAAGAAATTTTTAACTGACGATGAGTTTTCAGAACTGGATGAATATCGCAGAACACAAGACCCAAGACGTTGGGATATGATTGAGTCAAAGCATGTTTGGACAAGAAATGATCAAACAGCTTTTATGCTATTGGAAAAGATCTATGGCAAAGGCCTCGCTGACGACTTTAAATCGTCAAAGTTGGTTTATAACGGTTTGGAGTATTATGTTCGGGCCGGTGACTCAATCGATCGGTATAAGCTCGATTTGAGCTGGAATCTCCCTATCGAAATTTTGGGAAGGGTGACTATTTACAAGGGATCCAAATGGATTTATGAGGTTACTGACAGGTCGTATTTGGAGCTTGGTGACGAAACCAAAATTCACCCGGATTTGTTACTCAAACAATTGACAATTAAAAGGATATCTGACGGACTCAACGAGCTTCCTATTCTTGCCCACAACCAAAAACTGTATGAGAAATATCAGGCTGGGAAAGCTGCCAAAGAGCTAAAAAATAGGCCCGCCGACATCAAAATCCCAGCGCAGTAAAGTACTCTATACCAATCAAGATCTCGCTGCGCTTAGCCGACAATATAGGCCTTAACTGCTTTTCTTCTCTTTTTCATATTTCTTATTTTGTTTTTTACATGAGAGCGTTACTGAGAGTTATTAAGAGTTACCAAAAAACAAAAACCTGTGGAGATAGGGGTATGCTCTATAGGGGTTTTTGTTTTTCATTAACCTTGATTATCCTCGTTAACCCGACTCCCAAAAGCAGCAAATCCCCACCATTTGGCAGGGGAATTTTATGTCCTGATTATAGCAAAAACCGGGCTTGACAGGGGATTTTTGTCCGGGGGCGTGGACAACCGCTAAATGCGATTCATCCGCACAGGTGTGCGGATCATTATTTCCAGCCGCCAATACGGGGGGCCTGCACAGTTAGTCTGCGCACGCAGGGGAGAGTCGGCTTGGATTCAACTATCTGTTAATCACAATCTATAATGTACTGTCCTGGTGATGTTTCAAGTCTTTCTGGAAAGCTAGCTGCAGCTCGAATATTTGCTGGTGAAAAACTATTCATAACTTGCGTTTTAATTGTACATTTTGTGTTGGAGGAACCTGAAATAGGTGTCTTTGAATTAAATGTAGCCTCAACAAATCTGCTGTTTATAGGAGACCCAGAATAAATAACAGGTATATCATAAGTTTGTCCATTTGAAGTTAGTTGCAAATTACTTTGTTTCCCAGAATATTTATGTAAATGGCCAACAAATATTGCTTTAATATGTTTTGCAAATGGCTTTAGACTAGAAGCTATATTTTCTTTTTCTTCAGTAGTTATATCATCGAATTTATGCCAATTGAGAATGATTTTATCATGTTTATTATTAATAGCTAATGTTAAATCTTGGTTCAACCATGAAAGAGCATTGCCTTGTTGCGGTACAATGGCAGAAGTCATATTAATTTCCCAAGAAGATATACCGGAATTATACCCATTTTTAAAGTAAACCTCATAACCTGGGTAATTATGTAATTGTACAAAGTGAAACTTACCTATATCCCATGAATAAGACAAGCTTCCTGTAATATTCCTATTATCATTATCTTGGCCTGGGTTTTCTTCCCATTTTTTTATGTCGAAATTTGAATTTATTCCACCATAATAATCAAGAAAAAATATTACATTTCCCATATATTGAACCATGGCAGCCTGATCGCCATTATAATCATAATAGGCTCTATATTTTTGTGGTAATCCATTATCACCTCTATTAATACCATTTTGGTAATCATGATTACCCAATCCTGGCCAAACAGGAATAAACCATCGCCAAGGATTAACATAACTATAATAAGAGTCATATTGTTTGCGCTCATCACTTGAGGCGGTATTTGTTAAATCACCATTAATTACAACACCTTTAAATGAATCACTTTTTATTGAGTTAATTCGGTTTTTTTCATTTATTATGCTCATAATCTGGATTTCATTTACAATCTTTGATTGGAGTGTTCCATCTAATTTTAGATTTTCTGGGTCTTTGCAGAAATCGCTATTATTTGTTGCAACAGGTGACTCCTCATCATTATCAGGACCGCCACCGCAATCCCAATAAAATTGGGGATCGCCCATAAAAACCATAGTAAAATTGTCTTCGTTTGACTGACTTTGAGCGCTTACACCCGTAGTTAAACAGGTAACTATTGAAAAAATACAAATGATACTTTTATTTATTTTTAACACAATAATTTCGTTCCTTTATACGTCGGTCTTGGTTGTGTAAAATTGAATTTTCTGAAGAAAACAAATATATTGCTCAATGTGAAGTAAATTAGCGTCAATCAAAAATGTTGGTCAACGCACGCGGGGGAGAGTAGGGATTCCATTAACCTGATTTGCTCGACCAGCCAGTCCACGCCTCAGGGGTATCAAAATCCAGCTCGCGGATATCGTCATCATCATCTCTGAATCCAATCCATTCCCCCTGGTGCGTGGCCAGGGAAAAATCCATAGAAGCCTCATTACCCCGGATTGGCCATTCCGCGCAAATGCCATTGTTTTCGGTTGGGCACAGGCAGGGGATCGGGAGATCGCTGGGGTAATACCGCTCGAATTGCTGAATCAGCCAATCCAGCGATCTGTGTATGGCCAGTCAATATTTGAAGGATCTTTAAATCACTCTGAAGATCAAACACCCCACCCTCCCATACAGAGCCAAAAGCGAGTTCACCACCATCCAACTCCAGAATAGTATAGTCAGGGGTGCCAATCCCAAGCCTCATTGCCAACTCATAGCAAAACACCTCACTACAAGGTACATACCCATTCACATCTCCAACAGTCTTAATGGCGTAATCCTTACCATTATTTCCTTTGCCAATCATAGTTAAATCAGCGCTATTGGTGTTATTTGGATAGGTTTCAATAATGGGAATAGGCAAAAGACGCCGCTGAAAAAAAGGGGCGGGCAAAACTACTGGGGTATCAGCGGGAGTAGGGAAATCGCTCATTTAATATTTGTGAATTAAGTTACTACCAAAATTGTAGTCGGATAATTAACAAAGTCAAGATTGAGCGGTCACAACTCCCAATTAAAGATCGTTTAAATTTTCAACACCACTCCACCGCACCATTTCTGACCCAAAAGTGACTCTTGCAACCCACAGTTCGGTGCACAGATGGATTCAGAGTCAGCTCTCCCTGTGGCCCGAGGGCATAATCCCAGCGAGGCCTGCTACTCTTGGCAATCATAATGTGCCGGGTATCGCCGCTCCCGCTCGGACAGAAAATCTGGCAAAGCCATTCGGGCTCAATCAGAGCAACCTCACTTGGTTGCCCAGCTGGCAGCAGAGCCGAATACAGCGTGCCTTCAGCCAGAATTTCTCGCGATTATCACTTGATGCTTGCAGGCAGGAATGTCACTCTACCTGCTTAAATCAGGCTGGAATACTTATCTGTTTTGGCACAAGGCCCTGAAAAGTGAAGGCAATAGGAACCCCGCCGGTCCAGGATGGACAAAGGCGGGGTGACTCTTAGCGAATGGAGCCCATGGATGGGCGCAGTGAGCGGCCTGAACTTCAGGGCCTTGTGCCAAGAGAAGCTATCCACTGATTTTTAGTTTTGTTCTTCGACCCTCGATACGAAGACCCAAAGACTTTGGCCTAACCCCTAAAACCTATCACCCCATCCCCCCTTGGGTCGGCTGGTATAATAAAAAGGTAATCAGACAAAAAAGTCTGGACGACCAAAGGAGAAGACCATGGGCAACCTCACCGTTTCCAATGAACTGTATTTGAGCGGGTTAGATGCCCTGCTTCAGGGTCAGGCGCCTGTGGCTCTGCGCGCGCCCCACGGCAACGAATTGCATTGCAAGGGCTGGATTCAAGAAGCCGCCTTGCGCATGTTGCTGAATAATCTCGACGCCGAAGTGGCCGAAAAGCCCGAAGAACTGCTGGTCTATGGCGGCAGCGGCAAAGCGGCCCGCAATTGGGAGAGCCTGCGTCAGATTGTCAAAACCCTAATGAATCTCGAAAACGACGAAACCCTCTTGGTGCAGTCGGGCAAACCTGTGGGCGTATTTAAATCCCACCCCGACGCGCCCCGCGTCTTAATTGCCAATTCCAATTTGGTGCCCCATTGGGCGACCTGGGAAAAATTCCGCGAATTGGAAGCGCTCGGCCTGATGATGTACGGCCAGATGACGGCAGGCAGCTGGATATATATTGGTACCCAGGGCATTTTGCAGGGCACCTACGAAACCTTCCGGGCCGTGGCCGAAAAACATTTTCATGGCAGCCTCGAAGGCCGTCTCTGTGTGACCGCCGGTCTCGGCGGCATGGGCGGCGCTCAGCCTCTGGCGATCAAAATGAACGGCGGCGTGGCCCTCTGTATCGAGGTCGACCGCAAACGGATCGAACGCCGGATCGAAACCCGCTACCTGGACCAATGGTATGAAGACGTAAATACCGCTATCGACCAGGCCATCGAAGCCAAACGCAATGGTTGGGCCCGTTCGATTGGCGTGCTGGGCAATGCCGCCGAAATCTTGCCTGAACTTGTCAATCAGGGGATTGTGCCTGATGTGGTCACCGACCAGACCAGCGCCCACGATCCACTCAATGGCTACGTGCCCGCTGAGTACAGCCTGCACGATGCCGAACACCTGCGCAGGGCGGATCCCGACCATTATATTAAATTGTCGATGCACTCCATGGTGCGCCATGTCGAAGCGATGATCACCCTGCAAACGCGCGGGTCGGTGGTCTTTGACTATGGCAATAATATCCGCCAACAGGCCTTTAACCGTGGCCTGGAAAGGGCCTTCGCCTTTCCGGGCTTTGTGCCCGCGTATATTCGCCCGCTCTTTTGTGAGGGCAAAGGGCCTTTCCGCTGGGCGGCGCTTTCGGGCAATCCCGAAGACATCTTCCGCATCGATGAGCTGATTCTCGATGAATTTGCCTACGACGAAGGCCTGATCAAATGGATTCACCTGGCCCAGGATCAGGTTGCCTTCCAAGGCCTGCCTGCGCGCATCTGCTGGCTGGGTTATGGGGAACGGGCCCGTTTGGGCAAACGCATCAACGACCTTGTCGCCAGTGGCGAAGTCTCGGCCCCGATTGTGATTGGCCGCGACCACCTGGATTGTGGCTCGGTGGCTTCGCCCAACCGCGAAACCGAAGCCATGTTGGACGGCAGTGACGCCGTCTCCGATTGGGTCTTTCTCAATGCCATGATCAATGCCGTGGGCGGCGCATCTTGGGTTTCGATCCACCACGGTGGAGGGGTCGGCATCGGCTATTCCCAACATGCAGGGATGGTGATTGTGGCTGACGGCAGCAAAGAGGCCGAAGCCCGATTGGAGCGGGTCTTAACCAGTGATCCGGGCATGGGCATTATTCGCCATGTCGATGCCGGTTATCCCGAAGCCGAAGCCGCCGCTCGCCATCACGGGGTGCGCATCCCGATGTGGGAACAATAAAACCGCCATGAAATTGCTGACATTTCGGGCGGTTGGCGCCGCGCCCCGTGCCGGACTCTTGCTTGAGCGCCAGGGTCAAGCAAAGGTCGTGGATCTGGCCAGGGCTGCGACCAAACTCTGCCAATTAAACCTGCCCGACACCACGCTTGCTTTGCTTCAGGCGGATCCTGGCCTGAAGCTCACCCGGCGCGTTTTTGAGGCCATCAACACAGGGGCCGACATACCCGGATTTGATCTGGCAGAGATTCAGCTTTGCCCGCCGGTCATGTTTCCGGGTGCAATGCTGGATTTTTATACCTTTGAACAACATGTGGCCACCTGCCGGGCCAAACGGGGGCTGGAAGTGGTGCCCGAATGGTACCAATACCCGGTCTATTACAACGGCAACCCCCGCGCTTTAATCGGCCACGGGGCCGATGTGGCCTTTCCCAAGGGCGAGAGCAAACGCGATTATGAGCTGGAATTGGCGATTGTGATTGGCAAAGAGGGCCGGGATATCCCCGTCGAAAACGCCGAGGAATATATTGCCGGTTATACCATTCTCAACGATTGGAGTGCCCGCGCCATTCAGGCCGAGGTCATGAAGATTGGCCTGGGACCCGCCAAAGGCAAAGACTTTGCCAGCAGCTTGGGCCCTGTACTGGTGACACCCGATGAGATCGGCGATCCCCGCAATTTAAACATGACGGCGCGGGTCAATGGCGAAACGTGGTCGCAGGGCAATTCGGGCAGCAGCTTTTATACCTTTGCCCAGATGATCGCCTTTGCCTCTGAAGGCGTCACCCTGTATCCTGGCGATTTGCTCGGTTCTGGCACCGTGGGCACAGGCTGCGGTCTGGAATTGGACAGATTTCTCCAACCGGGTGACAGCGTTGAATTGGAGATCGAAAAGATTGGAATCCTCGCCAATCGCGTGGTTTAAGCTTTGCGTTTACAGTCCATGTCAAACCCCGCATCCCCGCTGAGAGTCTTGGTCTGGGACGAAAATCCTGGCCATGTACCCCAGGACATCTATCCTGAAGGCATACGTGAAACCCTGGCAAAGGTTTTAAGTGAAAAGAGCTTAAACGCAAGCTGGGGCAATTCCTTGGCGCTTCAAACGGCCCATCTCGATCAGCCTGAACAGGGCCTGCCAGATGCCCTTTTGGCGGAAACAGACGTCTTGGTTTGGTGGGCCCATTTGCGCCATGCCGAACTGTCTGACAGCCGCACAGCGGCCATAGTCGAGGCCGTTGAGACACGGGGCCTGGGCCTGGTTGTCTTACACTCGGCCCATTATGCCAAACCTTTTTTGCAATTGCTCAAGGCCACGGGGCATCTCAAAGGCGGTTGGCACGAAAATGGCCAGCCCGAAGAAATTCGGGTTTGTGCACCCCAACACCCCATCGCCCAGGGCATCTCAGACTTTACACTCCCAGAAGAAGAGATGTATGGCGCACCCTTTGACGTGCCTGCACCTGAATGTCTGGTATTTCAATCGTATTTCCCACAGGCCCAGCGTTTTTTTCCTTCAGGTCTGGCTTGGAGCGTGGGGGCAGGCATCGATCCGAATTTTGCTTCAGGCCCCGGAGGGGGCCAAGGCCAAGGCGAGGGCCAAGGCCGCATCTTTTATTTCCGGCCTGGCCACGAGGCCCATCCCACCTATTTCCATCCCCAGGTGCAGGCCCTGCTCCTGAATGCCGTGTGCTGGGCAGGCCACAGAATTTAGCCTGGAAAACGGACTTTTTAGTGGGATTCAGCCACACGGCTGGGATAGAGTTTGACGTGGGAGCGCTCGGCCACGGGCTCGCCGGGCAGGCCCCAGAAATAGGTATAACTCAAGGCTCCCCCTTGGTGCAGGGTGATTAAAATGCGCTCACGAAAGCCCTCAGAACCAAGCAAATCACCATGTTCAAAGGTCAAGACGTGTTCGCCCATGCTGTTGTACTCTTCTGAGACCAAGGCATGAGCGACCAGACCGGGGGTATTGTTGCTGATCACCCAGAGGTGTATCAAGCCACTGGGATCGGGCGCCAAATAAGTGTGTTCATGGTGCAAAAGAGCGGCTTCGCGGCTGGCGGTATATTCCAGCCGCAGGCCATTACAATGGGCCAGGGGCTCCAGTTTTAATTCTCCCTGAAACCCGTCTCCGTCATGGGCGACCCCTTGTCCAATATACCGGCCCTGGCGGTCGCCCAAAATTTGAATCAGACCCATTGCTTTGCTCCTGCGTGTTGATTACTTCAATTCAATCTCAAGTGTGTATTCGCCGTCCACATCAGCAGGCCCTGTGACCCCAATCAACACATTATACGGGTTGGTGGTGGAATTAAGGGTGACAACACGGTGAAAACCGGGCTGGCCAACACGGGCGACATTGTCTTGAAAGCTGGCTTCACAGCTTACCGCTGAGGCAACTTGGGGGGGAATGTCAAAGCGGGTGGTGCCAATTTGGTAGGCGTAGAGGCTCATATTTGCACTGCTGTCTTTGGGAATCACCCGAATCACCATTTCGGTGCGGGCAGGCATTTCGACTGAATAAAAGGCATGGTAGCCCCGGAATTTGCTGTTCTGGGTGGCAGGGAAACAGGCCATTGAGCTACTGGAGGCCCAAGACAAATCGCTGACTTCGACGCTGTTGTCAAAATTGCCTTGCACTGAAACGGTTTGTTTGGTTTTGACGTCGATCTTTTTGACAGTGCTGGGCCAGGTTTTGGTTGCTGTGACGGAACTCGAACTGCCTGAACCTGAACTGCTGCTATTGGTTCCTTCGAGGACCTTGGCCAAATTGACAGGCGTGTCACAGGCCGTGAGCATTAAAAAAGAGGTAACGACCAATGCGAGCGATTTTTTCATAAACTTTCCTCAATGCTGTGGTTATAAGTGAAATAATTTAATTATGGGGTTTAAAAGCCCACCCTTTTGCCGGGACGCTCCATTTTAACACGCAGTCAGAACAGGTGAAAGAGCCGAATCAGCCCTCTTCCAGACAGAGGCCCTGAAAGTCCAAAGCCAATTCAAGTGGTTCAACACCTTGCGAGCGCCAGCGTTCAGAAACGGAATCCACAAGTGCGGGGTCTCCGAGGGCCAGGCCACAGTCTCCGCCGCCCGCGCCCGAAGACTTGGCGGCCAAGCCCAGGGCCTCAGCTGAATCACTTAAAGCCACCAGGGCCGGGGTCTCTATCGGAGAGAGAAACTCCATTTGCAGTTCTTGCAAGAGGTGGCGGTATTGGCCCACAGCTTGCAAGAGGGGGGCATTCTGCCCCTCAATGAGAGCAGAGCGGGCCGCAGCGGTCGCCGCATTGGCACTGAAGAGAAAGCGCATCCAGCCCTCAGGGTCTTTTTCTTTGAGGTAGCTGATCTCTTCGAGAAAATCCAGGGTAGCGGCGGGCAGACCTGTCCAGCCCACTTTCAGGCCCAAATCTGCAGGCCAGGGCAGTTTTTCGATCCCGAGCAAGGGCCAATTCACTTCCAGCAGCTTGTTCAAAGACACAGAACCGGGTTTGAGCCAAGAGGCGTCATAGCGCCGGTAACAGGTCACACTGCCAAAGATGACAGCGGCCAGATCGGCACCACTGCCGCCGCCCTGAGATCCCCTCTGAGATCCACTGTGGGCCAGGGTTGCGAGTTTAAACAATTTTAAACGGGCTTCGTGGCTTTCAAATGCCTCGCCATGAAAGGCCAGCACGGCTGCCAAAACGGCCACGGTGACAGCGGCACTGCTGCCCAGCCCGAGTTTGGCCCCGCTGCTGTGTAGATCTGAGTGCAGCTGCAATCGAAAGGGCCTGGGTCTTCGCTCCAGACTTTCGAGATAGGCAAAGGCCCACTGCAGGGCCTCGCCCACAAAATTGAGTTTTTCAGAGGGCCTTGCTTCAGGGGTTTGCCAGACAATCTGCCCCTGTTCATAACCAAAGCCATTTACGGCACCTGGCAACAAATCTGTTTGCAGCCAAAACTGCTCAGCGGGGGCAATTTCGGCCTGTAAATAGCGTTGAAAACTCAAGAGCAAAGCCTGACTGCCAGGCTCTAAAATGGCATATTCGCCCAATAAAAACAATTTGCCCGGCACCCGCAATTTGAGCGACTTCATGGCATTTGCCCAGCCAAAGCGTCTGGTACAAGAAACGCACCCGGCCCTGGTCGACAGGGGATAAGGGCCTTGAGTTCGTGCCAATGGGCCAGAGCAGCCTGAAAACGGGGCCAATCGCGCTCTTGCATCAATACCTTGAGGTTGGGCCCGGCATCAATTGTGGCATAACATTCCAATCCAGATTGCCGCAAGTCCCGAATCCGCGCCAATAATTCCAAGGTTAAAGGCATCCAATAGATCACCGCCGGGCGCGAGGCCAGGGCTGTGGCGTGCATTTTCAGCGCATTGTGTTCCATCAGCTCACCCAGAGCGCTAAAATCGCGGGAGGCAATCGCCTGTCGCATATGTGTCAGATCTTCGTCTATCGAGGCCAACCAGGCAGGATACAGGGGCGAGGTTGCGACGGTTTGAGCCATGCCGTCGCCCGAAGACAGAGCCTTGGGCAAATCGTTTAAAACCAACACGGCCATACAGAGATCCCAGTCGGGAGTTTCGTCAATTGAAATAGCAAAAGAATCAGAACCATCGGCAGATTCTCCGCGCTGCCACTCGGCAAAGCCACCATAAAGCGAGCGACAGGCCGAGCCTGAGCCCTGACGGGCCAGACGAGAGAGTGCTGGGCGAGAGAGTTCAAGACCTGCGGCAGCAGTTGCCGCCAGTGCCAAGGCCGCAAAGCCCGATGCCGAGCTGGCCAAACCGGCTCCGGTGGGGAAATTATTCTCACTTTCGATCTTGGCGGCACCAAGAGGAGTCCCGCTGGAGCTGGCTTCTTTTTCGCGCAGCAAATCGAGCAAACGCTGAACTTTGAGGCGCATGGGTTCGCTTGCCAATTGCCCGTTGAGCCAGAGCTGATCGGGCCCATTTGATTCGCTGTAGGTCACACGGGTGCGGGTCCACAGTGCATCGAGGGTCAGTGAAATGCTGCCATTTTGGGGCAATTTGAGAGCCTCGTCGCGTTTGCCCCAGTATTTGATCAGGGCAATATTGCTGTGGGCCTGGGCCAAGGCACTTTTCAGAGAAATTGTCACAGGGTGTCTTTCTGCGGATTGAGCGGTGGTTTGAGTTTGCGCGGGGGGCGGCCCCGGCGGCGGGGCGAAATGGCACGTGTATTTTTGCTCTGCAGGCGCTTCACACAGCGGCTCATGGTGGCAATACTGAGCTGGATCTGCGAGGCCTCGGCAAAGCGTTCACAGAGATCTTGCAGGGTGGCCTGGGGATAATCGTGAATGATTTGTGAAAGCAGGTCCATGCCATCGTCATCGACACGCAGCTTTTGCCCACCCCCTCGGGGTTTGGGTTCGATGCTGCCCTTTTCACGGTACTGTTTGACCAGCGCCAACACAAAACTCAGGCTCACTTCAAAACGGGCGGCAATCGCCCGCATGGAGCCTTGCTTGTTGAGGTAGGCCTGAAGGACGCGAATGCGTAGGTCTTCGGAATAGGGTTTCATGGGCTGCTTTTTATCAAGTGTGCTGTAGTTTCAGAATAACACAGGCTGAAATACTCTGATAATCAGAAGAAAAGTTTGATTTATGATTGGACCCATTGCCCAGTTTTTATTTTTCTTCATCGGTTATGATTGCTGCAAAGGCGTTTCCTACCTTTTTTGCATTCCGAAATGAAAAAAAAGAAAATAATATAAAAATTATACCAATTGTTCCCATCCATACAAACGAAAATCCAATCTGGTTGTTTTTAACAAACAAATAGATATTGAGGACAATAATGATGAGGCCTAAGGAAAGCAAAAAATAGGCATTAAACAAATATGAATTTTTATTTATATCTCCCGTGTTCGTAATAAAACTCATGCTTTTAGGGATATTTTTCAGCTGTTCTTTATTATAGTCAACCAATGCGTTGACCTGGTTTACTGCGTCCCTACAGGCATCATCACAGGCGATCCCATTACCGACATCTATGATGCATTCTCCACAAATGCCTTTGCAGCAATTCTTACAAGTGCCCAAGGCATCTTTTTCTGGGTGATAAAAACATTTCATTCAATTGCACTCCTTTAAAACGGCTTCACCACGGCCAGAATCACCACCACAAAGAGGACCAGTGTGGGCAATTCATTGATCAGCCGGGCCTGTTTAGAAGTCAGCTTGCAGCTGCCTGCTTCCAGCTGTTTGCGCACCTTGGCGGCGTAATGGTGATAGCCCATCAAGCCAATCACAAACAGCAATTTTACATGAAACCAGCCGCTCTTCATAATCACGGGCCAACGGGTGGCAATCAGGCCACAGCCCAACAACAATGCCACCATCATTGCGGGATTCATAATAATGCGCAGCAATTTGCGCTCCATTACAGCAAGGGTCTGTTTGACTTCGTCGGAAGTGGCTTCGATATGGTAAACGTAGAGCCTGAAGATATAAAAGAGGCCCGCAAACCAGGCCACCACGGCAATAATGTGAAAGGCTTTGAGCCAGAGATAGAGTTGGGCCATGAAACCAAGTGCTCCTGTGTTCGGTCAAGATTGAGTTGCTAGCAGTATCCCCCGCGCAGGCTTGATTGGACAAGGCGTTTACAGGTGCTTTGGTGATACAATGAACGGGCTGTTTTTTTGTAAATACTGGCCGTTTTATGTATTTTTTATGTGTACAACGGGCTTAAATAGAAAGTGATGTCCCAATGAAAAAAACACTTTTGACCTTTTTCTTTGGCCTGCAGTTCTCCACATCCGCCCTGGCGGCAAATCTGCCTCCAGAAATTATGTCCTCGGCGGCCCAACGGGTAGAGTATGGCCTCAATCCAGCTCTGGCGATTGTCTACCTCGAAAAAGGACAGGCCCCGGTGATTCAAACCTGGGGCAGACGCAATTTAAACCCCCAATCAGAGACCATTACGGCACAAACATCCTTTGAATTGGGCAGTTTGAGCAAAATTTTTACAGCCCTCGAAGCGGCGCTCTTGATCGAACAAAAAAAACTCAGCCCCGAACAAAATCTCAAGGCCTTTTGGCCCAGCAACTGGGGTGTTTTGCCCACTGCCCTGGAAAACATCTCCCTGCAGTCGCTGTTGGCTCACCGCTCGGGCCTGCCACGTTTGCCCGCAAATTTTGCCCCCGCCAATCCAGATGACCCTTACCAGGATTATTCTTCAGAGAAATTAATAGCGTTTTTGTCAGGCTTTTCCCCCGAAAAAACACCCGCTGCTTATAGCTATTCAAATCTGGCTTATGGCCTCTTGGGTGCTTTGGAAGCCCCCCTGAGTGGCAGCCCCAATTACAATACCCTTTTAAGCCGCGATCTGTTTTCACCCCTGGGCATGAAGTCGACAGGCACTGCCGCTCCTGTACCGCCCCATTTTTTGGCCCAGCCCCATTTTGATGGCATTGCCGTGCCTGCTTGGACCTTTTCCGAGGTCACGGCAGGGGCCGGGGCCTTGCGCTCAAATGCCGAAGACATGGCCCGCTTTTTACAGGCCCAATTAACTCCGCCACCCACCCCCCTGGGCAAGGCGATCCAACGCAGTCAGATGCGCCTGCCCGGTGAAGACAAACCGCATGTGGCTTATGCTTGGCACGTCATTGAATACAAAGGCAGTACCTTGCACTTTCACAATGGCCAAACAGGCGGGTCGCTGAGTTTTATTGGCCTCGACCTCAAACAGGGCAAAGGCGCTGTCGTCTTAACCAACAATACCGATGCAGTCGAAGATCTCGGCTTACATTTGCTCAACCCCAATTCCCCATTGCGCAAAATCACAGACCTGCGCAGACCCACTGCCACACTCGAAAACTATACTGGCCAATACCAACTCGCGCCAGGTATATTTTTTACAATTACCCAGGCAGCGGGGTATTTACAGGCCCAGCTCACAGGGCAGCCCACACTGCGGATTTTCCCGACAGACAAGGCCCACCAATTTAAATACCAAGCCGTGGAAGCCACTTTGACCTTTCAAAGCGACGACAAGGGCAAAATCACAGGTCTGAATCTGGAGCAAAATGGGCAAACCCATTGGGCTGGGAGGGAATAGATTTTAGACAGCAAGGAGGGGTTCTGTTTTCGGGCACAGTCGCTTCGCAAGAAACCCAACCCCTTGAAACGAAAACCTGTTCTTACCCGGTGTGTTGCATCGCTTCGGTTTTGAGTACCTTGTAACGCAATTGCTTTTTGGCATAATAATACTCGACGGTCATGACCTGGATTTGCTCTGGCCCAATCGGGGTGGCAGCTTCAAAACTCAGGTAATCTTTTTTCCAGCTCACCACGGGCTCTTTGCCACGGGCCACATAGGTCTGAATGTGGTGGTATTTTTTGCCATCAAAAAAATAATAGGCGTAATAGAAAAAATCGCCGTGATTGCCTTCATCGCGCAGGATCAACTGGCGCTTTTTATCGGGGCTGACATAGGTTTTAACGGTGCTGCCTTTGGGCAATTTGGCCACGGTTTCAGTGACGGTTTCTGTCTGCCAAGGGGGGGGAGATGTCGCCCAGGCGGGGAAAGACAGCAAACTCAGAGAGACCAAAGCGGGCAAAAGAAACGTAACCGTTTTCAGCTTTAATATGTTCACAAGGTTGCACTCTTTTCGTGTGAAGGTGCTTCATTTTAGCAGAGAAGACCTTCAAGTAAACATCAAGATGCGTTCCAAACCCACACCACTGATCAGACAATTTAAATGCCGATCCCCCCGCAATTCTGCCGCCCAGGGCACCAAGCCGCAATCCGCCAACTCCAAGGTTTGTTCCCCGAAGCGGGCATAGGTCTTGATCTGAAAACCCTGGTAATAGTCAGTGCCTGTTTCGGATTGCAATTCTGCCTGAAATTCGCCACTGTTTTGCAAACACTCCCAGAGGGCCAAACCCACCTGTTTGCGTGCAGATTTGAGCCAAAATTTGAGACTCATGTCGTGCAAGCCAAAATGTTGAAACAGGGCCTTTTGTAAAACCAGATGTTTTAAGACCGCTTCGAGCACAGGTTCCGTCGCTCGGGTCTGCACAAGCGAACAGGCCGCCAACATCTGAAAATGGGCATAGCGCCCCGGTCCTTCAAACAAAGCCGTTCGCAAGGTGCGGTGAGAGCAAATCCAATGGAGTTCGGGTGTTTTGGACTGCAATTGTTCAGCGGCCATGAGCAGGCAGAGCAAATTGCTGGGATCGGCGATCACTTCACAATTGCGCAGGGCTGAAAGCACGTTGTTTTGGTTGATGCGTCCGTAGACCGCAGACGAACCCAAAGGGGTCACGGGCCCCAATTCAATCGGATGAAAGCCCAATGCAACAGCCAATTTGAGCGCATCCAACTCCCCGGCTTTAAGAATCAGGGGATCCAAGGCTGTGGGCACAACCAAGCGATTCTGAGACAGGCCCGCCAGAAGATCCGCCGGACGCAATTTGGCGATTTTTTGGCGGTAGACCTCCAGCAGCAAACTGCTCAATTCTCCTGGGCTGAGGGTATCTGCCAGTTGTTCGACCAAGTCAGGATTACCTACTTTGGTCAAAATTTTCTTGAGCGCCGGGTGATTGGGTTCAGGCATGGGGCCGACCTCAGGCCGCTGGCAGTTTGAGGCCAAAATACCCTTGGATCACATCCACATAATGGGCATCACCAATCGGCCAGGGTTGTTCAAGCTGGTATTCTTTGCGCTCCCAGAGGGTGCGCAAGGTTTCAGCCCGCTCCTCATAATCGTCTGCGCCTTCGTCTTCGACGATGTATTTGAGCATCTCCAAGGCCTTGGCCAAATTGGCCTGAGAAAAGAGGCTATTGTCTTCCCAGGGCTCTCTCTCACCCGCCACCGCCAACCAGGTACTTTCACTGCCATCTGAGCTCCAGCAGAGCTTGCGCAACAAATGCCCTTCACGGCTGTGTTCGTATTCAAATTGGTCATTGCGTGAATCAATACAGAGAAAAATCACCTCACCAAAACGGGCTGAGAGATCCAGGGTAAAATCGTCATCCCCTTCAAAGAGTCCATCGACAAAGTCGTTGCCATAATTACAGACCTTCCAGTCTGAATCAGGATGGGTTTGAACACGGGAAAAGCGTTTGCGGAGTTGCTCATCGCTGGCAGTGGTTTTGAGAAAATATGCGCTGTAAAAGACACCCATGTTAATCGTTCTCCTTGCCTGAATAACGTTTAAAGAGCTGCTAACTGCTAAAACTTCACTCATCATACGCTTTTCAGCAAAAAAAACAAGGTCTATAGCCCGACAAGGCCGAATAGGGGTGATTCAGCCATGCCCTGGGCAGGCCCCAAATAATTGACCAGGGCCCGTGCGGCTTGGTAGCCCATTTCGGTCTCCATTTTGACTTGGCCATGGGCATCTTGTCGGGTGGTGACTTTGAGTTTGCCATAACCACTGCCGATTTTCTCTTTGCCAACACTGGCACCTGAGCGGTCAACCCCTGTGACGGCATAGTCTTGGGCCGTCGAAGAAGCGGTCGAAAACAAGGTGCTGCCTGCGGTTTTAATTCCAGAATCGATCGCTGCCGCTGCCGTATAACGCACCCCCATGGCTCCAATCTGCGCTCCCACCCCACCTGCCAGCGATGACGAGGCCCCGGTCAAAGCGGGAGCGATTTGGGTACCGGGCACAAAGGCCACAGCCGTGGTGACGACCGAAACCGCACCGCTGATAGCCAGGCTATTGCCTGTGCCCTCAGCATGGCGCGCAATGCCGTTGAGGGCCTCTTTGTTTTTGTGGGCCCGCACGGTATCTTTGCCATAGATGCCAATATTGACCAAAGGCACCATTCGACCCAAATTATCCCAAAGGCCCTGTTCGCAATGCAAAGAAACTGCGCTTAGAAAGTTTTAACGTATTCCACCAATTGGTCGAGACACTTGCCCCAGCCCTCAGCAAACCCCATCTCTTCGTGCTGCTTGCGGCCTTCGGCATCACGGTGAATGGCGATGGCTGTGTACTTGGTGCCCGTTTCGACTTTTTCAAGCAGCACCATCGCCGTAAAAAAGGGCTTTTCTGAGGGCCGAAATCCGGGCAAAAGTGCATCGGTAAAGACCAGCTTTTGATTCGGCACAATTTCGAGATAACAGCCCAAATTGGGAAATTCTTGGCCTTCGGGGGAGCGCATCACGGTGCGGCACATGCCGCCCAAACGCAGGTCCAACTCACATTCAGAAATGGTCCAAGGCGCAGGCACAAACCATTTTTTGAGGTGTTCAGCTTCGGTCCAGGCTTTCCAGATCAGCTCGGGGGAGACATCCACCACCCGCTCCAAAACCAGATCCAATTCGGGGTTTAATTCAAAATTCACGCCATTACTCATTTTGTTTCTCCTGTTTTGCAAGTTCTAAGAGATAACTATCCAATTGGTCCAAACGCCGCGTCCAAACCGTTTGCTGGTTTTGCAACCAGTGCCGCATGAGATTGAGGGCCTCCGGAACCAATTGATAGGTCCGTACCCGTCCCACTTTTTGCGAAGTCACCAATCCGCACTGCTCCAACACCTTTAAATGCTGAAGAAATGAGGGCAAGGCCATATCAAAGGGTTCAGCCAATTCAGACACCGAAGCCGGTCCCAAACTCAGCCGCTCAATCACTGTGCGGCGGGTGGGATCAGCCAAGGCCTGAAAGAGTGAATCGAGGGATTCTGAATAGTTAGTCATGTACCTAAGTATAGTTCATTTCAATACTTAGGTCAATGCCTAAGTATTGTTTGAATGGGATGAATTTAAGACTTTTGCAAAAGATAGAAACCGAAGCCCAGGGTGCTGCGTCCCCAACGCAAATAGCCATCACGCCATCGGCGGCCATGCTGGACTTTTTCAAGTATTTCAGCATTTTCAGGGGCTTGTCCAAGCGCCCTTTCCAACCGCATCTGGTGACGCCATTCAAAATCGTCCCACTCATCGGGATTGCTGTCGGTGATATACAGCGGATTGAAGCCCCGCGCTTGGGCCAGTGTGACATTTTCTAGCTGGCTGCGGTAAATGCCCGCAGGCTCACCCAATAATGCCAGGTATTCTGGGGTCGGGGATTGCTGCCAAAAAGCCTCTCCAATCAGGGCCAATCCAGCAGGGCGCAAGCGTTCTAAGCAAGCGGCTAAAAGTGCCGGATAAGCGGATTCAGCAGCAGCAAAGGCCTGACTGGCTCCCAGGCAGATCAGCAAATCCAGGGATGGCATGGCAGGCAACCCCACACGGGCATCACCTTGGTGAAAGCGCAGACGCTCAGGATCGACACGTCCCTGCATGCGCAGCTTGGCCTCGGCCACAAGGGCAGGGTTCAGCTCCACCCCTCTGCCCAGCGCCTTGGGATAGTGTTCGAGCACTTGCAATAAAAATTCGCCATTGCCACAGCCAATATCCAGCACCTGGGCCTGGTCAGGCAAATCCAAAAGGCCGATCAAGGTCTGGGCTTTGGCCTGGCTGAGGGGGCTGTTAAACAGCAACACTTTCAGTTCCTTTCAGCCGCGCACGGTTCAGGACCACCGCTTCGCCAGACAAGGTCACCTGACCCCTTTCATCTTCAACCCAGGTTTCGATTGTGGCACGGAATTTCTGGATAGACCGAATCACAAAATGGGCCCGATACACCGTATCGACGAACATCGGCGCTTTGAACGCCAGGTTTTGCGAGAGATAAACTGTTCCCGGCCCCGGAAAATCCATGCCCAACACCCGCGAAAAAACCGAGGCTGAGAGCATTCCGTGCATAATCGGACGTTTAAACAGCGTTGTAGCGGCAAAATCAGAGTCCAAATGCAGGGGATTGGCATCTCCGCTGATACGTGCAAAGGCAATCACGTCTTCCTGGGTAAAACACACTTCTGTGCTGAATTGATCTCCCACAGCTAAAACATGGGTCATAAAGTCTCCTTAAACGGGCCACTTGGGCCCTTAATCTGGGTAAAGCAGGTATTTTTGGCGCAGGGTTTTGTAGGCCTGCAGACCGGCCTGCCAGCTTTCGCGAATCTGCGCTTCAGACTGACCGGCCTGTATGGCCGTGCGCAATTGGGCTGTACCTGCAAGTTTGTCAAAGAAGGGATTAAAAAATGTGGCGGGCTGCGAACTCTGATGGTATAACCCGATCAAAAAGTCCAAATTTAAGCCCCCTGCAGGCACCGAACGCAAATCCCAGCCATAACAGAGCTGGTTTTCAAACATCGGGTGTTGGGCTTTGCCGGGCAAACTCACAGGCGTGAATTGAAAGGGGCCCGTCGCGGGATCGGGTTGGCCAATCACCTGAAAGGGAAAATCTGTGCCCCGCCCCACGCTGATACCTGTGCCTTCAAAGAGCCCCAACGAGGGATAGAGCCTGACGGCCTGGGCATTGGGCAAATTGGGAGAAGGGGGCACCGGCAAAGAATAGGGACTGCTGTGGGAATATGAGGCCACAGGCACCACCGTCAGCGCACAAACGCCGTTTTTGAGCCATTTTTCGCCATTGATCATCTGGGCCAATTCGCCCACAGTCAGGCCATGTAAGAGCGGAATGGGGTGCAGGCCCACAAAAGATCTGAGCGCAGGCTCTAAAAGGGGCCCATCAACAAAGGCCCCATTGGGATTGGGGCGATCTAAGACGATCAGGGGTTTGCCACTCTGAGCGCAGGCCTCCATGACATAGTGCAAGGTGGAGATATAGGTGTAATAGCGCACCCCCACATCTTGGATATCAAAGACGAGCAGGTCCATCTCTTTCAGGGCCTCTGGGGAGGGCTGTTTCTGATCGCCATAGAGTGAGAGCACCGGCAATTGGGTAATCGGGTCTTTGCCATCGACAATCTGGGCCCCGGCTTCGGCCTCGCCGCGAAAGCCGTGTTCGGGGGCAAAGACCTTTTTGACAAGCACTTTGTTTTGCAATAGATAATCCAGCAGATGTTGTTTGCCCACGCGACTGCTGGGATTGGCCACCAATCCCACTTTGCGGCCTTTGAGCAGTGGCAAGTAGCGCGAAGGTTGATCGGCACCTGTGCGGATACGAAGAGAAGGGATTTGCCCAATCGATGTCGCACAGGCCTGCAAGACAGACCCTCTCAGTGCCCCTGAAGCGAGTACAATCCCAAGGCCCAAGCCCATGCAGATCCCCACGCGGCTCCATCGCCCCATAAAAAGGTCCTCCAAGTTTGATCTCAGTTCTGCTTTACAAGTGTAATGCTATTTCAGCAGAGCCACCAGAATGTTATGCTTAACGGCATTCAGATCCCACAAGCGATTTTTAGGAGAATATATGGCTGACGGCAGAAAACGCAGTGACTTACGTCCCGGCCTCAAGGTGCAAATTGTCCTCAAACAGGATCAACGCAGCGGCAAGCTGACCTCGGGGGTGATTCAAGAGATTCTCACCCCATCAGCCAATCACCCCCATGGGATCAAAGTTCGGCTCAGCGACGGCCAAGTCGGGCGGGTCAAACAGATTTTATTGGGCGCCCTCTGCTTGGCCCTCGTCAGCCTGTCTGGCACCTCGGCCACCTCAGCCCCCCGAGACTATCCAGATTTACGGCAAGTGACCTTTAACCAGGTCAAACCCAATCAGACCCTGAGTATCGAACTCAAGCCCAACGAGCACTCACTGCTCTTTTATGCCCATGCCCAAAACAAAAACGAAAATATGACCTTGCTGGAAATTGTTGGCCCCGACGGCGAGGTGCTACACAGCTACGACCCCCAAGCAGACACCCTCGAAGGGGATTATTTGCAAGAGGCCATTGCCAATACAGGCGAGTTGAGCTTTTATTTGCCCTTGACCCCCGAACATGCCCTGGAACCAGGCAAATACAGTGTCAAAGTCAAAACCGACTCAGGCAAAACGCTCAAAGACGCAGGAGCCATTCTGCGCACAGGTTCCTTGCAGGGCCGCCAGGCCCTGGACATGACCTTTTGGATTCTGAGCAAAAACAAAGCGATCCAAGCCCCTGCCAATTACCAAAAATACGTCAGCGATGTGCGCAAACAGATCAATCAAATCATTCAGCCCCACGGCCTGCAAATGGGCAAAATCCAGATCAAGGTGGGCACCCCAGCCATGATTCAGACCTATTCAAAACTGCAACCCAACGATGACGATAAAATCGAATCAGATATCTGCCAAGATCTGGCCAAACGCACCGATGGCTATCGCCAGCTCAATGTTGCGCTGCTGGATGAGATCATGCGCAGTCCCAGTGAAATCAAAGCAGATGCGGGCGAAAATGTCGGCTTTGCCTTGGGCATGCCCGGACTCTTACCTTTGCCCCATTCGCGCTGGTCTTGTGTGGTCTTGGCCTATGATCCCGAAGATGAACACCAGGGAGGCACTCTCTGGCACGAAAGCTCTCACTTAATGGGCGTGGTACATACCACCGAAGAAAATGGCGAAGGCTTTGACCCGCTTGCAGACACGCCTGAATGCCCCGCAGCCAAATTCGACAAGGACAAAGACGGCTTGGTCGATAGCGAAGAATGTGCCGGGCGCGATGCCGCCAATTATATGTTTTGGGAAGGCAATGGCAAAGCCATGACGACCCAACAGGCCTGGGTCTTAAAGCGGCACCCCCTCTTTTATCCTGTCCAAGGTGCCAAGTCTCCCTGAATGCAGGTGCGGGATTAGTGGGGCCCTAACGAGGCCTGTAATTTGCGCATGCACCCATAAAATTCAAACACCTTTTGCCATTTTCTCAGCCCCGCAAAAGGGCGGGCCAAAATCGTCTCCACCCGTTGTTGGGCCTCGGGGGTGGGCATGCGAAAGACAAAGAAACTGCGCAAAGAGGCCTGAAAGATAAAGTCAAAATGGGCGTGTAGCTGTTTTTCCAATTCCACCTCGCGCACAAGACCCGCTTGGGCAAAGAAGTCCTCCCACCAGCGTGAACTGCTCCAAGTTAAATGGCCCATGGCTGGGATGGGGGGGTCGAGCTGATCTGCCAGCAAATAGGCAAAGGGCTGATGCTCGGCCAACGCTTGTCTGTTCTCGGCCAATTCCAGTGGAAAGGTCTCACCAAAGACGCGATCGTGTCCATAAGCCGGTATGACAAAATAAAACAGGGCATTTGCAGCGCAACAGGAGAGCAATTGAACACGGGTTGACGCCAGGCTTTGGGGCAAGAGGTGTTCCCAGATATCAAAGCCGAGCAGGGTATCAAAGCGCAAGCCTTGGGCCTGGTAATTTTCGAGGACCGTCTCGATCGGGCCAAGATCTATCACTGCTTTGACAGCATCGGGCGCAAAGGCCAAGGCCCCTTGTGAAAATTCAATCCCTTTGACCTGAAGTTGGGGGTTCTGGCAAAAGGGTGCCAGGATATCCCCGCGCCCACAGCCCAATTCCAAGATCGCCGTCGGCTGCAAAAAATCCACCACGGTGGAAATAAACAGATTGCGGATTTTGACCTTGCCCCGGCGGTAGCCCGAATGGCGTTGAAAATAGGCTGAGCCATAATAATCTGTTGCCAGAATCGATTGCAGCAGGTCGTGATAATCCTGCTCCGACTCAATTTGAATCACTGGCATTTCAGCGGCATCGGGGGTGTGCAGGGTTTTGAGTTGATGAATTTTCATGGTTTCAGTCCTTTTTTGTCTGCGCGTGGCTGGCCTTGAGAGCGGGGCCAATCAATTCTATTTTGTTGGTCCAGAGATAGCCCGAAAAGTCAGCAGGGACCTGTTTGAGTTGCGCCAAGCTGTCGATGCCAGAAGTGCCGGGATCGCCCTGGGCATAAGGCCCCAAGAGAATCACCTCTGTGCCCACGGCCTTCAGGCGGTGCAGAAACAGATTTGGCCATCCCCAGAGCCAAGGCCCGACGTTGAGGGGCACCATGATCGTGCTCTGGCGACAGGCTGGGGGCACCCATCCACTCCAGCCCAGGGCCAGGTATTGGCCAAGGCATTGCATCAGGCCTTTGCGCGACCAGACCCGGAGATCGGTCCCCGCAGGGGCCATATGCTGGGGCGATCTGAGCAATTGGGCCGCGCGAAAGGTTGGGGCATCTCCGCCATAGGCCCCCCAAACCAAGTGCCGCCATTCAGGGTGCTGGCGCAGGAGCTGGGCCAGGAGCTCGGCCTCGCGGGCTTCATTGCTTTTAAAATTGATCAAAAACCGACCCTGGGGAAAAGCCGCAAAGACCTCGTTTAAAGTGGGCATCAGCCCTTTGCCACGCCCACGCAGAGGAAAGCTGCGGCCCCCATCAGCTGTATATCCATGACCAATATCCAGGTTTTTAAGGTAGGCCAGGCTCTGTTCACGGGTCACCCCTTTGCCATCGGTGCGGCAGTCGAGGGTCCAGTCGTGTAAAACCGCAAAAACGCCATCGCGGGTGGGGTGTACATCGAGTTCGACCACCGTGGCCCCTGCAGCAAAAGCTGCAGCCATTGAGGGCAAGCTGTTTTCAAGATAGGCGTGAGTGGGAGGATCTATGCGCTGGGCAGTGCAGGTGCCGGATTTAAGCCCCTGGCGATGAAAGGTCTGATGCACCCCCCGGTGGGAAAGCAACTTTAATCCACCCGGCACAGGGCCGACCCGCCAAGCGGCATTCCAAAGATAGACCACCAGCAGCACAAACAATCCACCCAGAAATAGTTTCAGTTTTGGCATGGCTTTATTGTCTATACAGATTTAGAGCTGAATTATACCATTCTCAAAATTCAAAACTTATATTGACAATTAACTATATAGATGATTAACTATATACATGGATATCGTTTTAAACCAAACCTTTGCAGCCCTGGCGGACCCCACCCGCCGCAGCATTATTGCCCATTTGAGCCGAGGCATGGCCACGGTCTCAGAATTGGTGAAATGCTTTGAATTGACCCAGCCCACGATCTCGGCCCATTTAAAAGTGCTCGAATCCGCCGGTCTGATTTCGCGTTCCCGTGTGGCCCAAACACGGCCCTGCAAATTAGAACCGACTGCGCTCCAAGCCGTGGACGCATGGCTGGAAGACTACCGCAGCATTTGGGAGGGCAATTATGCCCGTCTCGATGCGGTCTTGGAAGAATTAAAACTGACCCACCATCAACACCCAGGAGAGACCCCATGAAACCCTTAGAAATGATCCAAGCCAACCCCAACGAAATCTGCGTCAAACGCGGTTTTGACGCCCCACTTGAACTTGTTTGGCGGGCCTTTACCGAGCCCGAATTTGTCAAACGCTGGCTGACAGGCCCGCCCGGCCATACCATGCCGATCTGTGAAATCGACCTGCGCGAAGGGGGCCAATGGCGCTATGTTTGGAATATCCCTGTAGATGAGATGATTGCCTATGGCAGCTATCAAGAGGTCGTCAAACACCAACGGATTGTCAACACCGAGACCTTTGCCCAATGGCCCGACGATTCGTCTGTCGTGACCACCCTGTTTGAACAGCAGAAAGACCAAACCTTGGTGACCATGTTAATTGCCTATGGTACGGAAGCCACCCGCAATATGGTACTGCAAACAGGCATGACGGAAGGCATAGAAATGAGCTACGAAAGGCTCGATGCCCTGATGCCCGTCTATTCGGTTTAAAACAACCCAACCCCAGCGGCGCTTTAGTCTATTTTGCGAACCCGGTGATTGTCGCGGTCGGCCACGTAAAGTACATTTTCGCCGCAAAAGATCCCGGTGGGACCATTGACCTTGCCCTCCGCCAGTGGGCCATCGACAAAACCGGGTGGTATGCCGCGAATCAAACTGGTAATGCTGCCATCGCTTGCCATTTTGCGCACGGCATTGCCATTAAACTCGACAAAGTAGAGATTGCCCGCTTTGTCACTGCAGAGCGAAACAGGGCTGTTTAAAAGGGCCTCTGCAGGTGGGCCGTCTGTGGCTCCCTGGCTGCGGGCCCCAGCGCCCACCACCGTGCTGACTGTGCCATCGGCAGCAATCAGGCGAATGGCGTGGTTGCCATCATCGGCCACATACAGCCCCTTGGCAGTCATGTGCACATCGGTCGGGCGGCGAAACTGCGCCGCTCCGCCCTGGCCGTCTTTGAGGCCATTGCTGTTATCTGCGGCCCCCGCCAAGGTGGAGACCTCTCCACTGGGAGAGATTTTGCGAATTAAGTTATTGGTCTGGTCGGCCACATAGAGATTGCCCTGGGCATCGCGATCCAGGCCTGTGGGGCTAAAGAAACTGGCCTCCAGCGCAGGCCCATTGGCAAAGGCATTTTTGCCATTGCCTGCGATGGTCGAAACAATGCCGTCAGGTGCAATTTTGCGTATGCGGTGGTTGCCAGAATCAGCCACATAGAGATTGCCCTGGGCATCCAAAACCAAATCCCAGGGATTGCGAAACTGGGCCTGCTCCGCAGGGCCATCTTTATAACCCGCCACACCTGTCCCGGCGAAGGTGGTCACACCACTGGCTGTAATTTTGCGAATCGTATGAGCGCCTTCATCGGCAATATACAACGTGCCTTTGCCGTCGCTGACCACCCCTGTCGGCGCATAAAAGCGCGCTTCTTCCAGGCTGCCATCTTTGGTTACTTGCTCGCGGGTGCCCACCACAGTGGAGATTTTACTAAACACGGGCAAATTGGCCCCTGGCGCAGGTGTCGACGAGGGAGCTGCGACAGGCTTGGCAGCAGCACCAGGATCGGGCAAGAGACTGGCCACAGGCTTGGGACTGCCACTGGGATTGGTATTGCTGGCAGGCGTGGGTGTGTTGCAAGCAGTCAGGCAAAGAACGATCAAGAGAGGGGAGAGCTGGCGCATCTGAGAAAAACTCCTTAAGCTGTGCGGAATGGATCCATTTTACCTGAACAACCAGCGGTGAACCAGCTTGGTGTAACGCGGCATGACCACATAAACCATGTTAAACACCACCAGCCCGGTCACACAGAGCGTTGCAAGATAGTGATTCTGGGGCAGACCCGCCACTTGCAAAAGCGGCACAACAATCAAAGGCATCAGCAAGACCAAGGGGTAAATCGCAGACCAGGTAATCAAAAATTGTTTCCAGCGCACGGGCAATTTGGCTTTGGCGCCCTCGGGGGCAAACCAAAAATCCAAACCGCTGCGCACAAAGAAATCATCATCGCCCGAGAGCAAGGGCAAGACCTCTGCGATCAGGCGTTTGCGGTCCTCTGAAAACAACCAGTTTTGCAGGTGGTCATGGGTATCAAAGCGGATGATCACCGTATAGGTCAGAGTCAGATCGGGAATCGGGCGAATCACCTGCCAGTCCAAAATACCTGGATAACTGCGGCAAATCGGCCCAATTTCATGCAACCAGGCATCGTATTGGCTGTGCATACCATCGCGGACGCGGTGGGTGATGACCGCGGTGGCCCCCGCATCGGCTGTGCCGGTCACGTGAATTTCGTTTGTCAAAACCGTCTCTCCTCTGGGGTTCGGCGCAGATTTTAGGGCATCTTTCCGCCTTCATTATATCTGGTTTGGATGTTAAGCTTGTGAATCTCCCCGCTCTTAGAAAGGCGCCAGATGACCCACAAATGGCCTGTGTACTGTTGTTTTTTGCCGTGCGCGGCGAAACAGATCTCCGCAAGTTTTTCCCCACAATTGGTAAAATACCTCCCATGAATCCCGCCATCCAAGATCACTTAAGCCGGCTGCCTGTGCTGCGTTATTTCCCGTTTGAATCTGGCAAATACGACGTTTCCACACCTGGTTTATTCCATCTTCAGGTCGAAACAGAAACGCCTGAAAAACGGCTCTTTCAAATTGACCAAAGCTACCCACTTTATCTGCAAAACAAAGCACACTGCCGCCAAGAAAACATCAACAAATATTATTTGGAACAAGATTTGGACACGGCCTGTCAACGTTTAGTGAATCAGACGATCGTGGACCATCTCTGCAGGGCCTACCCGCAGTGGTTTCAATTTGAGCAACAGAGCTTGAACTGCAGTTTGAGTGGAGATCAACTCAAACTCTCTGCTAAGTTTGAATTGCAAGAACACCCCTTATACCTGAATCTGTTTGATGCCTTGGCCTCACAACTGCAAGAAGATCTGGCCATTTGGCAATTGCAGGGAGACAGAGACTCACTGGTCGCATTGCATGTCTGTGCCCCCAATTTTTGGGCCCCAGCCGAAAAAATTGGCAAAACCTTTGCCGAGGTGCATCAACATGTGCCGGGCATGGCTGCCCAGCGCGGGAATTATCTGCCGATGCTCAAAGGCCTGATTCAAAAACCTGCGTTTTGTCGCTTTATTTGGGATCTCAACACCAGCTCTCGCCTGAATCACCACCCCTTGGCCCCGGTCGACATCTTGCCTGAAAACTGGCCATTGCCGCCCTTTTCACTGGCAGCTCCCGAACTGTATGTGCGCGTCGAACGGCAGCTGCTCTGTGGTCTGCCTGCTTGCCAAGCTGTGCTCTTTGCCATTCGCACCTATCTCTACCCGGTGCAAGCGTTGGATTTAGCCGGTTTACAAGGGCTGGCAAGTGCGCTTCAGAGCATGCCTCCCGCTTTGTTGGAATACAAAAATCTGGCCGACAGCCGCGAAGCAATTCAGAGCTGGCTGAAGCAGCTAATTGCCCAAAAGAGAGCGACATTTGCTTAAGGTTTTAGTCTGTCATTTTTTTTGCAATCAGAATCAAATCCATTGTAACTTGACTGGCTGTTGCCGGACTGCTGATCTGCTGCTGCATCAACACTGAAAAACCGTGAAGCTCAAGTGCCTGGAGCAGCACTTCTTCACTGTGATAATAGACATGAACAACTTTCCCCGTACTGCAGTGCAGCATACCCGAATCAGTGCTTGGGCCCAGCAGGGTGCTGAGATAAAACATCCCGCCCGGCAGCAAGACCCGCTCAGCTGCCGCAATCAAAGCCAGGGCCTCCTCTGGAGAGAGATAGGGCAAGCCAAAAGCGCAGATCATCCCGTCAAAATGGCGCTCAAGCGCGAACAAATCGCGGCAATCGTGAACCATAAACTGTGCAGAGGGAACTGCTGCGCGGGCCAATTCCACCATACGCGGGGCCAGGTCGATGCCCAGCAATTCCAAATCCGGCCTCTGTTTGAGCAAATATTTGGCAACATGACCAGGGCCACAGGCACAGTCCAAAACCTTTGCCTGGCCTGGCTTGAGCCCGTTACAAAAAACCAAATAGCTCTGATCATAACAGGTCAGATCCCCGAATTTGGCGAGGTAACGGTCTGCCAGGGCATCAAAGGCCTGAGCTGAAAGTGCAGAAGGGTCCATGTTTTTCTTCACTCTGGCACAGGCGAGAGCAAATCCCAAAGATTGCCGTAAAGATCTTCAAAGACCGCCACGGTGCCATAGGGTTGCTCTTGGGGTTCGCGCACAAAGCGAATGCCCTTGGCCCGCATGGCCTCATAATCGCGCCAGAAATCATCCGTGCGCAGAAAGAAACTGACCCGGCCCCCCGTTTGATTGCCGACAAAAGCGGCTTGTTCGGGCTGAGAAGGGCGGGCCAGCAGGATATTTGTGCCCGTGGAACCGGGGGGAGCCACCACCACCCAGCGTTTGTCCTGTTCGGGGATATAGGTGTCTTCGAGCAAGTTAAAGTGCAGCTTTTGGGTAAAAAAGGCAATCGCTTCGTCGTAGTCATCGACGAGCAAGGCCACAGAGACAATATTCTGGATCATGGTTTAATTCCACCTTCTTGTCATCGTTCTGGAAATGAGTCGTTCAGCCCGTCTTCCACCAGATGTTTGGGACTTAGATGGTTAGCCGCAAATACCTGTTTGAGCTCTTTGGCGAGGAATTTGGGATAGACATTCGATTTTTCAAGCTCATCTGGCGCGACCCATTTAAAGCTATGCCATTTGCCATTTTCGCAGATTTCAAATTCAGATTGGGCAAAAAGTGAACTTTCAGAGTGTAATTCCACACGGTAGTACAGACAGAGTTCGTGGAATTTCTCCTGTGAGACGTCTTCGACAAAGAACTGCTCGTTGATCCAGAGCAATTGGGCAAAGGCAATCTCTGCTTGAAGTTCTTCTTTGAGCTCTCTGCGCAGGGCCACTTCACTGGGTTCATGCAGCCCCACCCGGCCACCCGGAAGGTAAT
Source organism: Candidatus Sericytochromatia bacterium (assembly GCA_018780035.1). GTDB lineage: Bacteria > Cyanobacteriota > Sericytochromatia > UBA7694 > UBA7694. The sequence goes on along the minus strand of JADMKE010000029.1, from coordinate 103,697 downwards.
AATAAGGCAAACCGGGCTCGCTCATCACCAGCACTGACTCACCCTGGAGTATCACTGCGGCCACGCGGTAGTTAAACCGGCCTTGGTCGGTCACAAAAGTGAGATCAGTCATGGCCATGTTAGAGTCCGTTATAAATTGCTCAAAAGTGAAGGCAGACCTTTTAACAAATCTGAGGCAGAGGGCTCGCCCTCGCCCCCATTGTCTCCATTTGCACCACCGCTCCGGCCAGAAGACAGCGCCATCTTCAAACCCTTGGCAAAGTCGGGATTGTCTTTACAGGCGGGGGGAATTCTGGAGACATCGGTTTTGCCGCAATTTGTTACATCTGCGCCTAATTTGGCGCATTTGCCAAAGGCCACCCCGATCTCATAACAATTGACAGTCTGGGAGGCAGAAAGGGAAGCTGTTTTGGGCAAACGGGCCTGGACCACTTTCAGGCGCTGGGCAGCGTCTTTGTATCTGGGTGCATAAGTGACAATCGCTGTGTAGGCCTCTTTGGCCTGGGCAAAGCGGCCCTGCAGTTGGGCATTGATACCCAGTTTATAACTGGCTTCCAACCATTGTTTTTTTTGTTCAAAGTCCCGGTTTTGTTCGCGCACAGCAAGGTATTGGCTCACCATATTCAATCGTCTTTGGGCGTCTTTGTAATTTGCTTTTAGCGCCAAAACGCGTTGGTAATTGGTTTTGGCCTGGGCAAATTGGCCATTGAGCTGTTGATCATAGGCCTGAGAATAGGTCATTTTGAGGGTGTCTTCCAATTGTTTCTGCTGGTGACTCTCATAGGCTTTTTTGGCTTGGGGATAGAATTTTTGCTGTTCTTTGAATGTGGGATTGACGGCTTGGACTTGAGCCAAGGCGTAATAGGCGCGGGGATAGTCCTTTTCTTGCAGGGCTTTGACCCCCAATTCGTACAGGGCCTCAACAGGGGCATTGTCTTTGGCCTGCAACAAAGCCCCAATGGTTTGATCGTATTCGCTGGCTTTTTTTTCTTTGAGCCATTCCAACTCTGCTTTGAGGCTGGCCTGGGTTTTATTGAGGTTTGCCTCGCGCCAGGCCTGTTGTTTGACCTGTTTTTGTAATTGGCTGTTTTCACGTTGCAGCGAATGAATATTTAAATAGCCCCAGAATCCCATGGCTGCGGCGCTCAGTACAGAGCCAAGTGCAAAGGGAATTAGCTTTTCTTTGAAAGTTTTCATGTTTTTTAATACTCTTTCAGAGTGTATCACACTGCCAGGATTGGCAGGCTTGAGCAAGATTTCAGGAGCCTGTGTTTATACATTGTTCAGCAGAGTCAATGGCCTACATGGAAGATCATTTCTGGGGAGCGCGCGGGGCTAAATGGCTCCCCGTTCCAGTCGCCCAGGCATTTGTCGGTCTTCAGCCCGGAGGCGAGCAACAGGGCTTCGATCTCTGTTCGGGACCAAAAGCGCAATTGACTGTGAGAGGTCAGGCGTTCATGGGCAAACTGGTAAACCAATTCAAAGGACAAGCGCTGATCCTGGAATGTCAGCAAACGCCGGGTCTCTTGTAAGGGCTGATCGGCCAAGCGCAAATCGAGGGTATAATCCCAACAAGCAGCCCAATCAAAATCCGGGTTTCTCGATTCAAACACAAATTGGCCATTGGGGGCCAAACCCGCTTTGACATGGGCAAAAGTCGCAAGCAAGTCGGCTTCGCTGAGCAAGACCTGAAAGGCATGCCCTGTCATTATGATCAAATCAAAGGTCTGTTCGACGCTCAGGTTTTGGGCCGTGGATTGCAGCCAGGTAATTCGGTTTTGGCTGTCTTTGGTTTGCCCCACTTTTAACATTTCTGCGGAGGGGTCAACCCCTGTCACTCGGTGGCCCAAATCGGCAAAGGCAAGACAGAGTAAACCCGTGCCACAGCCCAGGTCTAAAATTTGCATGGGTTTGGATTTGCTTTGGGCCAAAGCCAAATAATAGTCACGATCCGCTGACCAGCCCGAGTCCAAATCGTAGAGGGCGACCAAGCGGGGATCGCAATAATGATTGTCTAAGTGCATTTTAGCTTACACTTCTGCTGGCCGTTTCTATGGCTTGCGCTGCTTTTTGGTAGGGCTGGGCAATTCTGCTGCTGTGATCTGAATTAATTGGCAGAGCCAGTCCGCGTCTTGGATATTGGCTTGAATCAGAAAACAGGGTTTGGCCCCAGGATAAGGACTGGCCTCGACGGGTTCTTGTATCAGTGCCCGCCCGCCGGGGGTGGGTTTGACGAACAGTTGGTTGTCTGAGATCAGCGCGACAATTTTTTCACCGGCATAGATCGCATACTCCCCAAACATCTTTTTGGGGGTGATATTCTCGAGGCTTTTGAGTTGTCCGATGACATATTCAACAAAGGCTTGATCTGAGGCCATGTATCATTTTTCCTTTTATTTTAAGATCTGTTTGCAAATTGTTATCGGAGTTGAGATCGAGCTGCCAAACTGCCAAAACGGTCTTGAAAAAATTTCAGGCGTTGTGTCTCACCATTTTTTTCAAGCAAGTGGCTAAGCACCTCATAAGCCCATTCCGGAGAATGGCGAATGGGGAGGTTATTTGTAAAAAGCTCTGAACGATAGACCCCCCAATGGGTACTATCATACCGGGACCAAAATTCCAACGCCAATTTCAAATGCCCTTCGGCGGAATCTTGCTGGCCCTGCTGCAGAGCTGCATCCGCCAAACCTGCATGAATGACTGCGCCAAATGGCGTTAAAAGCAAATTTCCTTGGAAATAATGAGTATACAACTCTCCCAGCGCTTGCTGGTAATCCTTTTGCGCCTGCTTTGGCGCATGAACGGCCAAGTGGGCAGCACCGGAACGTAGCAATGTCAGCATTTCAGGAAAATCATTAAAATACTGATAATCCCGATTTGTAAAAGAATTTTTAATCAGAGCCGGAATCGGATTTAGATAGCTGAGTCTTTCAGATTCTGGAGAGATGTCACTGAGCAAATGTAATGCTTTGGTCTTGTATGCTGGATATTTCTGAAGTTGAGGGTGAGCTAATAATGTTTTAAGGTGCGAAATCGCCTTGGGTGTCTGATGCTGATCATGCCAGAGTTGGGCTTGAAAGAGTTGTAATTCCAGGCTTTCATTTAAAGACGCGTTTTTTATCAGTTGGAGCAGCAAGGGGTCTTCGGGAGAGAGCTTCAAGGTCCTTAATGCCCTCATTGCCAGCACCTGGTTATTGGATGAGCGACTAAACCTGATATGTCTTTCGAGCAATAGCGGTAGAAAGATGGGTTTTAATCTGACATCCTCGCTCCTCAAAGCTCCCTTTAAGACCTTTGCTATTATGTCATCATGGGCTGTCTCTATCAATTGATGAACCAATTGCAGCATGGTTGCAGGGTGTTTTTGATATTGCGTTAGTTCTCTTAAATACTGATCGAGCCGTTGCTCAAAATGGGTATCCATTTGAAATAGAGGATTGTTATTGGACTGACTGGGTTGCTTTTGCTCTGGCAAAGATTGTGCCTCTTTCAAGGCGGATTCAGCGATTTTCCTCAACGGCTTCTGATCTGACTCAGCCATTTGTTTGAGCCATTGCAGGGTCTGAGAATCTGCCTCACGAGCAAGTGCAAACCAAACATCACTCTCTTCAGGATTTTGCCATGCATGGCGTTGTAAAGTACTGCTTATCTGGGGATCTTTCAGTTGCAAAAGGATTCGTGTCAATTTATATTTTTCTTGGTTGTTTTCAGGATTTTGTAAATCCATCAGTAAATCATTCGCCACACTTTGATCTCCCAACTGTGCCAGAGACATTCTTAAATAGAATTTCACCCGTGAATGGGTTTCTTGCTGTAATTGTGTTTGGAGAGCGGGAATCCAGCGTGGGTCGGGGTAATTGACCAAAGTTACAGCCATTGCCAGACGCACCAGAGGACGTTTATCTGCTAAAAAAGGCAAAAGTGTCTGAGGCAAAGCCAATTCTGCCAAGATATCTGCAACTTTCACTTGATTAAAAGTGCTCTGGGGGACATGGGCCTCATACATCTTATAAAATAAATCATCGGGTTGAATATAGCGCATAAAATCTTCAACCGTCTTGGTCTCAGTGAGATTGACCAATGCTTGTATCGCCCGCTCACGATGTGGAAAGCCAAAACATCCTATTTGCATATCTTCCAAGGCCTGCTGACTAAACAAGCGCATCATTTCTGGAAGCGCTGCTCGGGCATTGATATCCCGCAGGGCTAAAACGGCATCTCTTTTACTTTCCTCATCATAACCTTTGAGGGCCTTCATGAGGCCAGGAACGGCTTCAGGGGTTCTCAGTGCTTGTAAAGCTCGGATGCCAGCCAACCGTGAGTCTGGAAATGGAGCTTGAATGGCTTTTTCAGCCAAAGGAATAACAGCCGCATCGCGCAGCAGACCCAGAGCGAGCATTGAACTCAAGCGCACTTCGGGCACTGAATGCTGAAGAAAGGGTTTGACGATGGCACTGTGCTCTCGCAATCCAACCGCGCCAATCACCTCCAATGCAGCAGAAAGACCCTCTTTGGAAAAAGTCTTCATTTGACGCTGCAGTTCAGGTAAGGTGTCATGGACTGCAAATTTGCTCAACCATCGCACAGCACTGTCACGAATGGGTTCGGCAGCATGATTGAGCAAGGGATACAATTCTTGCGGTTTTTCCGCATAATAGAGACCTTCCAATTGCTCGGCAAACTTCGGCAGTTCTTGGGTCTCCTGCAAAAGATGGCGGGTATAGAGAGCTAAATCAATGGCGATCCCATGGTCTTGCGTGTGGACAGACAGGGCCTTGGCTCGTATATCGGGATTTTTTGCCTTTAAGAGTGTTTTTGGTACTGCCGAGCGGCGCTCTAAACTACTCAATCCACGCAACTCATTCCAGGCAGACAGCGCATTGAATTGGAGCTGTAGATCTGTTGTTGTCAGTAAAGGCTGCACAAACTCTTTGACGCCTTCTGCAAGTGGGGCTGAATGTCGAATCAAATACAGAATGCGCTTCTGCAGTTCAAAATTCTCCTGCTGAAGTAATGGTGCGAAATGCGGAGCGGCCTCTGGGGAACGCCAGTCACTTAAAATATCCACGGCCATGAGCTGAGTTTCTTTTCCCAATTTGAGAAAGGGATAGATCAGTTCAGGGCGTTTGGCCGCACATGATTTCAGCGAAGCCAAATATTTATGGGCATGTGTGGGATCTTTTTCTGCGATTTGCAATACCAAGTCACTGATTAGCTTTTCATCCTGAAGTTTGCACAATCCTTCAAAAGCAAGCAGCCTGACATCCAGATCCAGATCTTCACGAAACCGCTTCAACATGAATTCACGTTGTGGGGGTGTTTGAGCAGCTTTTTTGCGTGCAAATCGCTCAAGGACTGCCGCTCTCAGTTGAGGATTGGCATGTTGACCAAATTGATGCAAGCGTTTTAAATGTTCTTGAGAATCGGACAATGCCCAAAGAGCGGAAGTCAGTATACCCATATTTTGGCTTGTTTCAAGTAACTTAACCAGGTAGGCATCGAGTTCGGGGGAAGGCACATTGAGCAGATTTTTGAGACATAGCAAGACAATTTGGGGATCTGTTGAAGATAGTCCTTGGTAAAAATACGGGAGCAGTTGGGGATTTGCAGCGGCAAAGTCACTGGATAAGCTGTTCAAAATTTGGCGGAAGGTTTCCGGTTTTTTGAAATAGGGCTCTATCAGCCTGTAGTCTGGCAAGCTTCTTGTAAAGACCGAACGGGTCAAATAGTCCCAAATTTCTTTCTGTAATTCGATATTACGCTTATCAAAAGCCCAATTCAAAAGCTCAGATAAGATCTCTGCGTTGCGAGTCGGGAAGGGAAATCCATCTCCTGTGCGATGGCGGAGCAAGACATGATTAAATATCATGAATCTGTGAGCAGTTGGTGCTGAACGCATCCAAGCCAATAATGGAGCTTCTACCTCGGGTGTCTGAACATAATACAAGACTTTAAAGGCCATCAATTTGACGCCCAATTCTGGAGCTGTCAGAGCAGGTTCTAACAAAGGAAATAGTTCTTCAGCATTGTATCCCCGCAAAGCCCCAAAATAAGCCCACATTCTTTCGCTGCGATCTGGATTTCTCTCTCCTGTAAGTAACCTTGGGGTGAGATCCTCTTTAGCAAAACGCAACATGATTGGCACCAACTTTGCCAATCCTTCGGGATGCTTATAGCGGCCCAAAGCCTCAATGACCAGTACTTCTGCTTCGGGGGCTCCTTTTTCTAAGAAGCGGAAAAGATAGGGGGCGCTGTCATTCCGTTTGACAGTGATGAGTTTCTGAATGGCCTGAATTTGTATGCCTAAATCAGGGTCATCCAACGAAGCCATTATGATGGGTAAACTGTCTGGGTCATATGGATTCAACAATTTATAAGACAAATAGCGAATATCTTGAAACGAATCTTTGAGCAGAGGGCCCAAAGATTTGGCAGAGACACTGTTGTCTTGAAGTTGTAAGCTTTGAATCTGCTCATAAAAAAGGCGGATCCTTTTTTCTATATCTGCTTCCTGTGCAATTATTTTGCCCCAATCCTGTGAACGGATTTGACTCAATCGAGCAGTACCGAGATGAGCCTGAGCCTGAATAGGCAAAAGCCCACAAATCAACCCAAAAGATAAAGCAAAAACCATTTTTCTGAGCATGATAAACTTTTTTATCTGACTGTTCTGTTGTTTGACAAATTAACATGTGAGGGCAGTCTTACAAATTTGACTCTGTACCAACTTACCAGAAAAAACCCCGCAACAAAATAGCCTCCCTCCATTTGTTAAAATGGGAGAATCATTCCTGTCTGTGTAAAAGAGAGGCCAGCGATGAGCAATTGGATCTCCAATAAGAAAGCCCAGATCGAGATGGGATTGAGCAACGGGGCCACCGCTGTTTTGCTCAGTCTTTTGCTCTTGGCGGGCTCAGATTTGGCTGAAACGCCTTGGGAGCAGGCCTGTATCACCTGGCTGAGCGAGCAGGACCAGAGCATCTTTGGCTTGGGTGTCGTCAGTTTTGATCTCGATCAGCTGGCTTGGCAGCGGGCAGACTTTGACAGGCAAAAGGACTTTTTAATCCGAACGGTAGATCTCGCATTGATGCGGCATCGCTGGGAGCTGCTGGACTATGATCCCCCTGCGGGGCCCGATTTTTTGCGGGAATTTCGCAGTGTCTTGGAGAGTTATGAGCGCGAGATGATTGACTCAGACAAAGACTGGGATTGGTTTCAAGCCCCCGAGCGCTTTGAAAAATGCCCCCAGCACCAGGTCTTTCAACACGCCAATGGCTGTCTCATTTGCCATGATGCCGCTTAAATTGAACCGGCTCCGGCTATTTTAAGCTTGGGCCCGTGCCAAGCTCAGCACTTGCTTGAGACAGACTTCTGGGCTCATTTTATCGGTTTCAATCTGCAGCGCATAATTCATGCCCTGGTGTACCCGATTGAATTGGATTTTTGCCAAACCGATTTCCCGGTCTCGCCTTAATTTTTCGCGTTTTTCCAAGGTTTCGAGGCCACAAAAGACCCCCACAAAACGCACTGGATAGGCAACCAACTTTTGCAGGAGATCGTCTCTCCACTCGGGCTCTTGCAGCACATGATCGACAATCACGTTTTGCCCCGCCTGCAAATAGGTGCGGATCAGGTCATGAAAAGTGAGCACAAATCCATGCAAGAGATAGCCACTCAAGGGATGTTTGTTTTCAGAAGATTGAGCCAAAATAGGGACATATTTTTGTTGGTATGCTTCCATCAGAAGCTGCAAATGGGTATCAACGGCCAAATAGTGATAATCGGGCGCTGCTTTTAAAAATGCCTGGGCAAGCGTGGTCTTTCCGGAGCTAGAAGCACCATTTAAAACCAAGGCATGGCCGTGGGGATTGGTTTTAGACATTTTTGATTATAACCCAACAGGCCCCAGGTGGCGATGCCTGGGACCTGTGTGGTAGGAGCCCGTGTGACTATCTCCGCCGACCCACCAACATGCCATCGCGGATACTGAGCATGGTGCACTCCACCCGTGGGTCTTGGGCTGCCCGTTTGTTCATGCCATCCACAGCTGCAGCGGTTTCAGATTCAGGGTTTAAGGCGCGGCCCCCCAAGAAGACATTGTCAACCACAATCAGACCACCGGGGTTGAGCATGGGCACACAGGCTTCCCAATAATGGGGGTAATTGTGTTTGTCGGCATCAATAAAGATCAGGTCAAATTGGCCTTCGAGTTGGGGCAGGGTATCCAAAGCGGCACCGAGCTTCAATTCAATTTTTGAACCATGGGGTGAACGGGCCCAAAACTCTTGGGCAATGGCGGTGGTATCGGGGTCGGTATCCAAGGTGATCAAATGGCCATCAGCGGGCAAAGCCTCAGCCATGGCCAAAGCGCTATAACCTGTAAAGCAACCCAATTCCAGCACCCGTTTGGCGCCGCTGGTTTGAATCAGCATGCGCAAAACACTGGCCTCCAAAGGACCCACCAGCATAATCGCCCATTCGGTGCGTGCATGGGTGGCCTGAAAGAGTTCATCTAAAAGGGGTGAAGGACTGTGGCTGTGGCGTTCGCAGTAGGTATCCAGTTCGTTGGCAATTAAAGGCATGGTGTTGCTCCTGTTTGTTTGCGCCAGATTGTTTGGGCGCTGTTTGATTATTTTCAGTTTATGAGCAAATTTCTATCTGAACAATAGATAATGATCGATAGTTAGTATCGAAATTATCGATGAAAGTAGCCTTTCAGTTAGACAGCCATTCCGCAATTCATGTGTTTTAAAATTGAGTTGAATTTTGTTGGCTTTGGTCAGCTATTTCTTTGATATGTATCATTGTCGCACTCCCGCCACAGACATCCCCCGAAACCCTTGATAAACACAGGAACAGAGCCCTATTAGGGGCCCAAGATCTGCCTGTTAAAATAAGAGTAGAGTCAGACCCGGAGGTGAATCTCATGAACAAATTAGAAGAACTTGAAGATTTAAAAGGCAGTCTGTCGGATCAGCGCCATGCTATCGCCACCCAAGCGTATGAAGAGGGCATGAATCGCTTTGCTCAGGCCCAAGCAGCGGGGTTTAACGATCCCAGCCAATTGCGGGAAACATGTCAGCTCTTACTCGACGCCATTCGCCACCAACACCATCTGCCCGATCCTTACATTGCCTTGGCGTATTTGATGCTGCTGCTTGATAACCGCAGCGCAGCGTTGCACTATCTCGCCGAAGCCCTGCGCATCGATCCGGGCAATCCCAGTGCTGCCAGCTTGAGTCAGTTGATTCATACAGACAGCACCCCCCGGCAGGTAAATCCGCATTTTGAACAGCGCTTTGAGGCCTTGTTGGAAAAGACCATCCGAGAAATTTCTCAATCCCCGCCACCCGAACCCTGTGCCGAAGAGGAAGGTCTTCGACAACTTGAGGCACAGGCCATCGCTTTGCGCCGCCAATATGATGAACTCTCAGATCTCGCTTTGCCCGAAGAGCGAGAGAAACTGCCTCCCATTGCCAAGCGGCTGGAGCTCTTTGAAAAAGCCCTGCAGCTGTCTTGCGAATTGCAAGAGGTACACACGCGTCTGAGCGAAGAGCGGGACACAGCCGCCAGTTTAGATCGACTCACAGAGTCCAATGCGCCCTTGGCGGGGCAAGAGCTGGTCCAAACCCTCAGTCATTGCGATGAGTTGGCCGACGAAATCAACGCCCTTGAATCGATTGGAATTCCTGTATCTGAACTCGAAGCAGATTACGCAAAACTCGCTGACACCGTGGAGCAGGTACAAACACACCTGCATGAGAAAGGAGTAAATTTATGAATATTGGCATACATCGCGTCACATCTGGCGCCTCAGCCAGCCTCTCCCCCAGTGCACCACCTGCGGTTCCACAGGCACCACAGTCACCGGGAGTGACCCCAGCAACCGCTCCACCCAGCACGGCCATGCACGCCCAGATTCAGCAAAGTCAAACCCAAACGGCGGTCCTGCGCAACCTCACGGCCCCGCAATTGCCCGAAGCGGTCATGGCTCAAGCCCAAGAACATGGGGCCGATCAGATTCAACGGGTGGCTGCCCGGCCGGGCGTCTTGGCGTGGCTCAAAGCGTCAAGTCTTGGCCATTTCTTTGCGAAACTATTCACCACGCCCCCTCCGCCGCCCTATGCCCGAGGCACCCTCAATCTGCCGCCGGGAACGGTTCCTGAGCGCTCACAAGATCCAGGCATCAAAGGCAAATTTGCCCACGCGACCCGCATCTACAAAACAGATCCCACGCAGATCCGGGGAGATCTCTCCCCAGGCGATTTTCTGGATGTCTCAAAAGGGGAGCACTGTACCTATAGCCGCACCGACAACCCCCATATTCTGGCTGTCGAAAAATACCACCACGATGACGATGACAATCTGGTCTTTGACTTCAAAGGTTATGTCTATACCCGCGACATTGCCTCCCACTTCCAGGCCCGCAGCCACAAGGCCCTGGATGAAAACGCGGCTCTGTTCCCACATCCCCCCAGTGTTCGGGATATCAAACAGGGGGCGATTGGGGATTGTTATTTCATGGCTGGCCTTGCAAGCATTGTGGCCCAAAAGCCCGAGGCTGTAAAAGACATGATTCGTGACAATGGCGATGGCACGGTCACGGTTAAATTATTTGATGTCAAAACCGCCGAGGGTCAGAAGACCTTTGCCCCCAAATACCTGACCTTTGATAAGTCTGTTTTACACACCGACTTTGCCATTCGCGAACACGCCAGCAAAGAGGCCCCCTGGGTGGCGCTGTTGGAAAAAGCCTATGCCATTCATACTGGCTCTTACGCCCGAATGGGAGAAGGGGGTTTCGCCAGCGATATCTACGAAACCCTGCTCGGTCAGCCTGCAATCAAACAGGAGATCCAGGCCACCCCCCTGTCTGCCGCTCTGCGACAAGCCTTTGTCTTGCCCAGCAGCCAAGAACAAGAGCGGGATCCACAAGTCCGTGAGTTGGCTCTGTTTATGCAAGCCATGGTTCCCAGGGCCCAGGCCCTGATCGCGCTTGAAAAAAGCGGCCCGGTTACCCGTGAAGCCATCCATGAATTGGTTTCAGCCCAGTCTCCCGTGCGTTTGGGAGACCCTCAGACCCTGAGCGCAATTCGCACAGCTTTGCGGGCCGATCATCTCGAAACACCTGCTTTGACCAAGAGCCTGATCTCTGCTTGGCGGGCTCTGCCGCCGCTGACAAGCCGTGAAGCCGTGATCGACGCCTTAAAAAGAGTCACCCCCCCACTCTCAGAGGCCGTTCAGCAAAGTATTCTCAAAGTGGCCTCTCCGCTGACTCTGAGCCCTGAAAACCAGCAGCGATTGCTGCATCTGCTCGAACCTCAACTTTCTGGAGCCCGGGGCTCAGGAATCTATGCCGACAGCCAAAGAGCCCTCTTCGAACAAATTCAGGCCGGCTTGGCCGCAGGCAAACCCATGGGAACAGGCTCTCGCCACACCCTTGCTGCGGAAGACGGTGAGGCCGGAGGGGTCGGCACGGCTGGAGAAGAGGTCATTCACGGGTTGGTAGGGGGCCACGATTTTGCGATCACAGGTGCAGTAGAATTGCGGCCAGGAGATCGGGGATATCCGGGTCCCGCAGATGGCCCCCCCTTGCGTTTTGTGCGACTGCGCAATCCCTGGGGAGATATGTCAGAGACCTTGTCTGGGGTGCTGAATGCCACAGGCATACTCAGTTACGGTGCGCGGGAATACCGCTTTAACCGAGAAACAGGCAAACTCGAGGCCCATGCCACCCACGGGGCAGAATACCTCTGTGAATTAAGCGATTATACGCGCAACTTTGAGCATATTTATTCCACTTAACCAAATTTAATCGCCATCTGCCCAATATCTGGCCATGGGGTTGGTAGTCACCCACGCTCAGGGTGAAATTCGGGTTTGAGAAGTATCTACCATGGCCAGTGCCTTTTGCCCTTGTTTTAACAATAATTCACGCAGGGCAAGCGGTTTGCGCACCTGCATGGGAAAATCCAATTGCATCAAGCCATAAGCCACCCAATCGAGATGGTAGGCGCCCCGGCGCAAGAGCACGCCTTCGGAGGTTGCTTCCAAGCGGGCAAAAGTCGGAGGACAGGCCTGTTGTGCTATTTCCAGGGTGGTTAGAAGTAAAACTTCGACCTCATCCTCTCCAGCTCCTTGGGCCAAGTTGGTCAAAACATGGTCCAGAGCATCAAAGGCTTCGGGCTTTTTAAAGGTCTGATCTGTTAACGAGAGACTCTGAAAGCGATCGACACGAAAGGTGCGCAAAGCTTGACGCAGACAACACCAGCCCACGGTATACCAAATTCCCTCATTCATGATGATGCCATAAGGCTCAAACGCTCGCTCACTTACCTGGCCGTCTCGGGCTTCATACCCCAGATGCACGCGGCACTCAGCCCGAATAGCTTGGCTCAGGTCGGTGATATACCTCAATTCGACAGGCTGTTGGTAGAGGCGCAGATGAAAGCGAATCGCCATTTGCAGGTCTTGGGCCTGGGCATGCAGCTGCACAGGCATGACCCGCTCTGTTTTGGCCAAAGCCCCGATAATCGCACTGGGATCCAGGAAATTTCCCATGTCCCGCAGAAGCATCAAACCCAGAGTCAGCGCCACAGATTCTTGATCCGTTAAGATCAAGGGGGGCATTTTATACCCGCGCCCCATATGGTACCCACCTGCGGGTCCTGCTTCGCCGACAATCGGAAGCCCCATTTCCTGCAATCTTTGCACATAGCGGCGAATTGAGCGAATATCCACTTCCAACTTATCTGCCAATTCTGCCCCACTCAAACGGGGATAAGACTGCAAAAGCTCCAGTACCGTCAAGATGCGCGTTGTCGGTGAATACATTTGGACCTCGCTTTAATTTAGGACAGTATTTGTCCTAATTGGGTTGTAAGCTCAGTATAAGGGTTGATTAAAGCGCTGTCTATTTTAGCCACAACCTGCATTAACACACTATTTGGAGTCACTTTTATGAAAAAACAATACCTTGGCAGCTGTGCCTGCGGCGCAATCCAGTTTGAAGTCCAACTCGATTTGAGTCATGACAGTACCACCACCAGCACCCGTTGCAATTGCCGATGGTGTACAAAAGTGCGCTACTGGGGTCTGATCACCTCCCCTTTAGACTTTCGGCTTTTAAAAGGCGAGAGCGATTTGGGGGATTATTCTAAATACGAAGCGGGCCATCACCGCTTTTGCAAACACTGTGGGACACAGACCTTTGGTCATGGTCATTTGCCCGAATTGGGGGGCGATTTCTGCTCGGTTCACTTGGCCTGTTTGGATGGCCTGACCCCTGAAGAACGGGCTCAGATTCCGATTCAATACCTCGATGGATTACAGGATCTGTGGTGGCAGCCCCCGGCGATCACGGCTTATTTATAACCAAATGGTCCCTCGGTCACATTTGCCGATTTGTGCCTCAGGAATAGATAACGATCCGCGGTGCGCATGAAAACAACCTATGGCTTTGATACCATTGCAGCCGAAGCGCGCCACCAAATTAAACGCTTGTTTCAGCACCTTAGCACTGAAACAAGCGTTTTAAGACAAATTTGCCTTGCTCTGCAACTGACACAGAAGTATCTGAAGCAAGCAATTCTGCCAGATTGCGCACATCTGCGCCTGTCTCTGCGCTGATTGTGTTTAACTCTCGGATCAGCATTTCTCCCGCTACGCGCCGAACCATGGGAGAAGGATCTGTGGCCGCCAGCTTTAAAGTCTCTAAAAAGGGACTATCAACAGAGAGGGCCCGTTCGAAATGGATCGGTTTAAATCGTCCCTTACAATCGCGTAGATTTGTCCATTCCCATTTCTTGCCTTCAAACCACACGTTCTTTCTTGACAGTTGCAATCGGTACACTTTTGCGCGTACAGCAGGTTGAATGGCACGGTGGGCAATCTCCGCCAAATAGGGATCCAGCGCGGGGGTTCGACATGCTTGTACCAAGATAGTTGTCATTGGTCCGGATTTAGATGATATAAGTCGAAATTTAAGTGCAATTAATACTTTTTCTGGAGAAATAAGCTCTAAAATTACCTGTTTGTCTGCATCTTCCATTCGCCCCCAAGAATCCCAATGGGGCAAGGTTGCACATAAGACATCCACCACCTGTTCGGGATCAGATGCGTTGGCAATCAGTGGGAGTTGTTTCCGAGCTGCTGCGCGCACCTGCGGAACCCAATCATTCAGGCGACGCAAAGCCAGTGCCAAGAAAAATCGATTGGGAGCTGCGCCAGATAAAGCATTTAAGGTTTCTTCGCGAATATAACCGTCGCCGCTGCACAGATCTAACCAGGTCAGAGAAGTTGGCTGATGCTGAGTGTTGTGGAGTTCCCTGCGCAAGCACCTTTCCCAAGACTCCATTTGCGAGAGCGAGAGGCGCGACGTGGCTTCGACCAGTGGTGACATCTCAGATTCCCCTTTGCGACCGGCATTGACCGCCTGGGCAAACCATCTGAATGCGGCCACCACTTCGTCTTTCTGTGCTTGTTTTTCCATACGCGTCAAAGTTCTTTCTTCGATTTTCATACGCATGCGAACCATGCTCAAGATTTTTCTCAGTCCTGCTTGAAGGCGATTCGCTTAAATTGTCAAAGGCAACTTTGAGTATGCACACATATTCAGCGCTAAGTCAAAAATATGTTTTAGACGCAAACGCCGTCAATCCTTTGTTTTAAGGTATACTCGTGTGTATGAAAGCCTTTTCTGAAGCCTGTGAGCGCAACAAAGAACCGATACTTGCCGTACTGCAGCCACTGCTGCAAAAGAGCCAAGCCGTTCTTGAAATTGGCAGCGGTACGGGTCAGCATGCCGTGCATTTTGCGCGGGAGCTGCCGCAGCTCACTTGGCATGCCAGTGATCAGGCGAAACATCACCCAGACCTTCGCGAAAGGTTCGCCGAAGCCGCTTTGCCAAATCTTCGCGGCCCTGTGTTGCTCGACGTGAGCCAGCCCGACTGGGCAGTGCTGAGTGTTGACTTTATCTTCTCGGCCAATACCCTGCATATCATGGACGAAAAAATGGTTGCAGATTTTTTTGCAGGGGTGGCAAAACTGTTGCCTGCACAGGGCCAGTTGGCAGTCTATGGGCCTTTTAATCAGGCGGGGCAATTCACAAGTGAAGGCAATGCCCGTCTTGATGCCTGGGCCAAAAGCACCTTTCCAGGGGGTGGGATCAAAGATTTGGAGGCTGTGCTGGCCCTGGCGCTGAACCATGGACTGAATTTGCAGCAAAACCATGCCATGCCTGCCAATAACCGCTTGTTGCATTGGCTTCGGGATTGATGAAGCCAGAGACCTGTGGAGATCAGCGTTGCGAGGTCTTGAGCGCAGGGTTCGTGAAAGCCGGGTTCGTGAAAGCCGGGTTCATGAGCACTGGGTTCTTTTCAAAGAAAGGCACCTGGTAGATTTCTGCCTGACTTTTCCAGGCTTCTCCCAATTCAAATCCCGTTTGATTCTCTCGTTTGATCAGCAATTTGGCGGCGGTTAAATGGGCCAAGGCCTCTTCCACCATCGGTAAAAAACAGTCAGGGTGTTGGACCACAAAGGCCTTGGGATTGGCAAAGCGCAGACCGTTCTGTTGAGACGCTGCGTGAAGCAATTGTGAATAGGCCTGTTGCAGCGGCTGAAAAAGGCATTTTAACAGGGCCTGCAATGGCTCATTGTGAGGGGAGAGCGTCGCAGGTCGGCTGAAGCGCTCCGAAAAACTGTTGCTGCTAACATGGTGCAAGATTATCGGGTGATGGGGCGAAAGCGCCAAAAGGTCAGGAAAAAACAGATGCATCCACTGGTAACGCAGGGTATACTCTGTTTTGAAATCCAGCAGGGAAAGATCTTCGAGCGGGCTTTCAAGTACAGTCCCACCGCGGGCCTGAACAGCTTCACTCAGGCTCTGCAGGGTATAACCCAATTCGGGCTGAAAATGCAAAAAAGCGCGCAAATGGTAAGTGCTGACAACATAATTTTCTTGCAGTTCTTTCATCACAGCGTGGCTGACGGCATGGACATCATTCTCGGGTTCCATCGTCACGGGTTCTCCACAGACCAAGTGGACCCTGCCAATTTTGATCTGGTCATTGAGCAGTTTTAGGCTCCAGTTAAGCAGCGGGCCCAGTCTCATTGTGGGTTTGGGGCCGCCCTGCAGTTCTCTCATCAAAGCGTCTTCTTCGGGCACCCGGTCGTAATTGATGGTGATCGGCAAAAGCGTACAGCCCACACCTGTTTGCTGAAGTGCGCGCAACAAGCCGCGTTTGGGGGGCAGGCACTGACGGGCCCGGCTGCGGGTGCCTTCGATAAATATTTCCAGGGTTTGCTGGGCATCCACCAAGTGTCTGAGTTGGGCATTTAATTCGGGATCCGCTTTGCCTTGGCCCCGTTTAAGATAAAAGGCATACGCCTGTTTGAGCAACCAGCCCAAAAACGGCAATTTTCCCAATTGTAAATCGGCGGCGATATACGGGATCGAAATTTTGAGTTCGGGATGGGCAAAACAGAGATAAGAGCAAACCAAAAAGTCCATCATGCTGCGGTGCGTGGGCGCCAAGACAACCAAATGACCTGGCGCGATTTGGGCCGTGGCCTTTTCAAAGCTCAATTTGTCAAAGGTGATGCTCGAACAGCCTTTGCGAAAGGCCTTGCGCAAGACAAATCCAAGCAGGCGTATGGCCCAATTGCCATGGGGGGCACGGCAGACCCACTTCAGATCTGTATAAGCATCTTGGTATTCGGCGCCAGCGAGCAGGGTTTCACGGTTATTTTTCAGCATAAAATGGGTGTCAGCGTCCTGACTTTGATTTCACTTTTGGGGGCAGACAGCGGGTGTTTTTCAACACTTTTCAATATAACATTGTTCTGGGCAGTAAGTTGAAAGAGCTGAGATCAGGGTAGGCAAAATCCTCAAAAACAAACCTTTTTCGTTTGTGTTGCAGGATCTTTGTATCTTTGCTATCATGTAACTTAACACATTACATGAAAACGATTCAGTAAGGAAAGACGATGCCAACCCCCTCCGACCCCGACCAAAGCCAGGCTCAGGATCCCCAAGCATTTTGGCAAGAGCGATACGCACAAAGCCACTCCCGCACAAGGGGCAAAGCGGGGCAACTCTTGCAGGATCTTGTGGCTAAATTGCCACCTGGACGGGTATTGGAACTGGGCTGCAGCACAGGGGACGACAGTCTCTGGCTGGCAGAACAGGGCTGGCAGGTCACAGCGGTAGACATCTCCAGCCATGCCATTCAAACGGCGACGCGGCTCGCACAAGCTGCCGGATTATTGGCTCAGATTGAATTTGAGGTCTGTGACCTAACTCAAGCTATCCCCAAAGGGGAGTTTGAACTGGTGTGTGCCCTGTATTTTCAATCGCCGTTTGACTTTCCCAGGGCCGAGATTTTGCGGCAGGCCTCAGCACAGATTGTCAGAGGGGGTCATTTACTGGTGGTGACCCATGCCTCCGGCCCGCCCTGGGGCGAGCAGCACAAAAAGGAGTTTGCCTTTCCCACCCTCGACACAGAGTGGGCAGATCTGGGCTTGGCATCTGAGGCCTGGGAAGTGAAAGAGTTCAAGCTTCACACCCGTCTGGCCCGTGGGCCCCAAGGCCAAGAAGCGGAAGTCAACGACAATCTGATCTTTGTGCGCCGCCGCTGACTTTGGCTTTAAAACCCTGCATTTTGAAGTACCTCTTTCAAGACATGCCAGGCCGGGAGGGTGTGTAGTGTCGTTGGGTGACGGTGATCTGCCAAGGTAATCAGGGCTTTCCAGAGGGCCCAGCCCCGTGCGCGGGCCCAGGTGTCGGGATCCAGAGCCAGGTTTTTGCAGAACAATTCTCGGCTGTCGCCCTGCAGGAGCGTCCAGGCAATCGTCAGGTCACAGGCGGGATCACCCGCTCCGCATGAGCCAAAGTCGATCACTGCAGATAAACGGCCCTTTTCAAGCAGCAGATTGGCTGCACTGACATCGCCATGAATCCAGACAGGCGCTGTGCGCCAAGTAGAATGGAGGGCTGTTTGCCAGATTGCAAGGGCTGCCTGTGCGTCTATGGCGTCACCCAAGCGGCTGATGGCTTGCCGGGCTTCTGCATCGTAGATGCGGAGCGGACCCCCGCGAAAAAAGTTATGCTCCCCCGGCGGCGGGGCCTCGCAGGTTTCGAGCCGCTGCAAAGCCCTGAGAAAATCTGCGAGGTCAGAGGCAAAGAAATTCATATCTGTGATCCCTGCGTGGGTTGCGGGCTCCCCTGCCAGCCAGCCGTATACAGACCAGGGCCAGGGATACCCAGCATCGGGCTCTCCCTTGGCCAGAGGAACGGGAATCGGCAGAGGCAATTGCGGGGCCAGCCAGGGCAACCAGCGCTGTTCCTTGGCGACCTGAGGCTCATACCTTTCTGCACTGGGCAGGCGCACGGACATGGTCTCTCCCAATTGAAAGGTGCGGTTGTCCCAGCCGCCAGGCAAGACAGGTCTGATAGGCAGCTCAGCCCATTGGGGGAATTGGGAGCGAATCAGGCGCTTAACAAGGGCGGTATCGATGGTTTGCACGGCTTGATATCCTTGTGGACGATGATGGGTTGAGGTACTTACAAGTTCCTTTGCTTAGCTGTTCACAACCTTAAATTGCTTAAAAAATATTTTTGATACTAATTTTGTTTTTTTATAGACAAATCATATTTTAAAAGAAGATTTGTTGGGATAAAGTTAATAAAAAAATAATCATCGTAACTTCTGTTTTGGGAAGAGGCTTTATCATAGTGATTATTAAATTTACAAGGCACACCATTTATAATGCCAACTAAAACAGCCTTTTGAACGGCATCGAGCAAGGCCATTTCTGTTTCATTAAAATTTTTTGACTCTAAGACTTTTGCTCTCAAAATATAATGGTAAGGTTGATATTTATGCCCCTTGTATTCGTTTAACTCTTCAACAAATATGATTTTTTTTAAATCAAGAGTCCCTTGTGACTTGATATAGTTAGTAATAACAGATTTTAACTCCTGTTTTTCAATCAATCCAGAGGTATCTGACAAACAGCTCATGCTGGATTGTGGCTCAGAAACATTTAGATCATAAGCACTAAAAACATTTTCAAAATATGTTTTTAAATAGTTTTTTGAAGCTAGTTCTTCTAGTTTTTTTTCAGATTCCTGTTTTAATTTCTCTGTGTCTCGATAACTTGAAGGTAGTTTTGAGAAATAATCAAAAGCTGATTGAAAGCGTTTTTTTTCAAAATATAATTTCCCCAAGTAATAAATAGCATTTACGCTTTCTCCTTTACTATTTATTTCAGCTAATTTGAAATTTTTTTCTGCATTTTCATTATCTCTTTTCTGATAAAAATAGCCACCTAAAATAAAATAAGCCAAAGAAACAGATGGGTCAGTTTTTATTGATTTTTCTGCGTATATTTTAGCTTGTTCAAACTCTTTTAAATTAAAGTAATTGGCACATATAGTTCCTAAAGTATTTGCAGAAGGATTTTCTTCAAGTGATTCATATTTTAAAAAATATTCTTTCGCAGATACATTATCGTCCAAATAAAAACTAGTACTGCCTAAAAATTTTAGATTTTCAGTATTTTTCGGATCTAATTCTGCAGTTTTTTTGAACGCTACTAAGGCATTTTTGTAATCTGCTTTTTTATAATACACGTATCCCAAACGCATATTGGCACTGATATGGTTTGGTTCTAATTCCAATACTTTTTTCAGTGTTTGGAGAGCAGCATCTTTATCGCCTTGATCATCATAAGCGGTGGCCAACCAAATATAAGTATCAATATCTTTGGGGTTAATTTGTAGTTTGACTTGAAAAGCTTGTATGGCTTGGTTATATTCTTTCTTTTTAAGATGTTCCAACCCCCGATCTAGTGAAATAGATTCCAATTCATAATTAATAACACCCAAAGAAATACAAGAAGATTGAGAAAAAATCTCAAAAATACAAAACAACAACAAAATATTGTATTTTTTAATCATAAATTAACCATTATTTTAATATATCATTCTAATCTGAAAGAGATTCCAACGGGTTATTGAACAACTTTGATAATTTCCACCCAGAAGTCTCAGCTCTCTTGTCTGACATGCGGCATCAGAAAGCCCATATAATCCGCTTTGCCAAGGGGCACCCCCAGATTTCTTAAAATCGCATAGCTGGTGGTGATGTGGAAGTAAAAATTGGGCATCAGATAATCGCTCACATACAGCCGCCCAGGCGTCTCACAATACAGTCCTGGCCCCAACCCTGTGCGTTTGATTTCGTCCAATTTTGTATCAAGAGCTTCTATGGCAGCCAGCTCTGACAGGGTATTTTGAATGTATGAACGAGCGACAGCCAGCGTCTTCACCTCGGGGTCAAGATTCTCATAAGGCTGACCCGCACACCAGAGTGCAAATCCACGGGGTTGGTTGCAGGCAAAGGCAATTTGTGTGCCCAAAGGAAACATATCTGGGGCCAAACGTGCTTGCAGTACCGCATCCATCGCCATCTCCCCCTCTCCTGCAACGTGTTTTTCACCCAGGCTCAAAATCTGCTCAAGGGTAGCCAAGCGGGTGGAAAAAATACGCTGGATATCTTGGATTTCTGTGTTTTGCATATCAGGCTCCTTATGGGTAGATCATGAGACGGATACGCTTCATTATCCTTCGCTGGCTGATTGCAGACAAGGGCCAAGATTGAGAGAGTTGCAAACGCATCAACTTTGTTACCAGCCAGGCAGCGATGTTTTGCATTGCTTGAAATCCCGATGGGTGATGATGGGTTGAGGCCTTTTCAAGATATGTTAGAACACTTCTTATATTGGGAATAATTGAAAATCTTTGTTTGAGGTCAGTATCTCATTTAGACATATGAATCTAATCAATAGACTATACAAGAATAAGTATATTCATGAATTTGGTTTGTTTAATCTATCAATATTATGCGTTGTGTTTCCAATATTTCGATTCAATTGGCTAAGTATTCATCACCTCCCTTGTCATTGTGCTCCTCCCGATTATTATTTTAAACCAATTTACCAACATAATTTTGAAAATTTTATTTTACTTATGATATTGCTAATTTTACTCTATGGAATGGATTTAAATTTCAAGAAAAGAGATAGCAAGCGAAAAAAAATGCGTTTTTTACCTGGAATTATTGAAGATGTAATTCATCCATTACCGGGTATAATCTTATTTTTTTCTACTATTTCTCTATTTGCCTATACAGGATTTTTTTTGATATTTGGCTGGATATTGATGATTTACTTGAATAAGTATAGACGGATACTATTTGTTTTTTGTATGTTTACAACTTTTATTGTTGATCCTTTGTTTTTTATGTCAGCTTTTGCCTGTAGTTGCAATAAAGAATCGATGGTCAAAGTAAATATGCATAACTTACAAATCATGTTAGAAACTTATGCCCTCGATCAAGGGAAATATCCAGAAAATTTAAGTGTTCTGGAGCGTGAAGCAAAAAATCCGACTCACAATACTCCGTCTTATTGGATGAATGCTTCAAATCCGATGCAATACGAAGAAAATAAAAATAATTATCACATACATGCATCTGAGATATTAATCAAGCAAAAAAAAGCAAATTTATATGAGTCTTTTAATTCACTGAAACCCTATGTTGATTTTGGGTTTATTCGTTTTCATTATAGTGATGTCAGAACGAGGCAGATAGCTGATTACAAAGGTATGGCTATCTATGACAGAATCAGTGATAATCAATATTATATTTACGGTGTGTTTTATGACAATGAATTAATTCAAACCAAACACAAACGCAAAAGAGAAAACTATTATATCTTGACGAATGGTTAATGGGTGTTTTCTCGTTGTTAACAGGTTAATCTATGGCCGAGGCTTGCGCTTGATCCCGCGGACAGCCTCGGCCTGCAGCGGGTCCTCGGGCCAATAATGGCGGGGATACCGACCTTTGAGTTCTTTTTTGACCTCGGGATAGGTCTCGCGCCAAAAGCTGGCCAAATCGCGGGTGACCTGTACCGGGCGCATGGCGGGTGAAAGCAGGTGAATCAGCAGCGGCACCTGCCCGCCTGCAATCCGGGGGGTGGCGTGGAGGCCAAAGAGTTCTTGCAAACGGGCCGCCAGTACGGGTTCTTCGCCGCTGTAATCGAGGCGAATTTGCGAGCCGCTGGGCACGGGCATATGGGTGGGGGCTGCCGCTTGCAACTCCGCCAGACGGGCATAACCGAGGTGGTTTTCCAGGGCCTGTTGCAATAAATCAGGGCTGATGGCGTCCAAGCGCTGTAAACCGCTCAAAAAGGGCAAGAGCCAATCCCCCAGGTCGCGGGCCAGGGCAGCATCGCTCAGATCGGGCCAGTGTTCGGGCAAAACCCGGTGCAAAAAAGCGACCCGCTCGCGCCATTGCAACAAATGGGGGTTCCAGGGCAATTTGGCAATGCCCCGCTGCTTGACCCCTTCGAGCAGGGCCTGCGCCAGGGTATTTGCATCGGGTTTGTGGATCCGCTCTTTTTTTAAAGCCAGCGCGCCAAAGCGAATCACCTCAAAGGCCTGCACCGATCCGGTTTGGGCGTTAAAATTGACCTCCAGCCCGGTTTCAGTTTGGCCTTCGGTCAGGCTGGCCAATTGCTCGGGGTCCAGGGCTGCAGCCAGAAAGATTTTGGCTTCGCGGGGATGGCCATCGAGGTGGGCAATCACCAGCCAGGGCTCGCGGGCCAAAAAATCCCCTTCGGGCAAAATCGCCCCGCGCCCGTTCGCCAGCAAATAACGCGGCGAGTCGCCCCGGCGCATCGCGATCCGGTCGGGATAGGCCCAGCCCAGCAACAGGCCCAGGGCTTCAGCTGGGCGCGTGGCGGTTTTGAGTCGGCGTTTTTCGGCAATTTGCTGGGCGGCCTGTTCGACAGCCTGTTTGCGGCCAGGGGGCACCTTGCCCCGCGCCAAGGCCGTCAAACGTCCAGCCAGGTCGGCGTCGCGGCTGCCACTGAGCAAATCGCGCTCTGAGAGCAAGGCCGCCACGGTACAGGCCAGTCCGCCCAGGCCCTCGGCTTCGGCTTTGAGCAGCATATGACCCAAACGCGGGTGCAGGGGCAATTGGGCCAGGGCTTTGCCGTGGGGTGTCAGGATCTGTTCTGTTGAGAGCGCGCCCAAGTCTTGCAAGAGTTCAACGGCAGGCGCCCAGGCCTGCTGGGGAGGGGGATCGAGCCAGGCCAAGCTCTGGGGGTCACTCACGCCCCAGAGGGCCAATTCCAATGCCAGCGGGGCCAAGTCTGCCGAGCAAATTTCGGGTTCGATATCTGCAGCCAAAAGCGCCGTGTCGGATTCTGGCCAAAGCCTCAGGCAAAAGCCCGGTTCCAGGCGACCCGCCCGGCCCATACGCTGGGTGGCTGAGGCCCGCGAGATGCGCCGGGTGGTCAAACGGGTCATGCCACTGATTGGGTCAAAGACCGGCGAGCGCTCCAGCCCGAGATCGATCACGCCGCGAATGCCTTCAATCGTCAAACTGGTTTCGGCGATATTGGTGGCGAGCACCACTTTGCGCTGGCCCGGTGGGGCGGGTTGAATGGCGCGGTCTTGCTCTTGGGGGGGCAAATCCCCATACAGGGGGGTAACAGATATCTCAGGGGGCAGGTCAGCCAAACGCTCAGCCAAGCGGCGAATTTCACCGGCCCCCGGCAAAAACACCAAGAGGCTGCCACTTTCTTCACGCAGGGCCGTGCGAATCACGCCAGCGGCAAAGGCCACGGGGTCTCCACCCTGGGGCGGGGCGGCATAGCGCAATTCCACCGGGTGCATGACTCCCTCCGCACGCAAGACCGGCACATTGCTCAAAAGATCAGAACTCAGGAGTTCAGCCAATTGGGCTGGCAGGGTGGCCGACATGATCAACAGACGCAAATCTTCGCGCAGCACTGCTTGGCTTTCACGGCACAGTGCCAAGCCCAGATCGGCCTGCAGGCTGCGCTCATGAAATTCATCAAAGATCACCAGGCCATAGCCCTCCAAGGCCGGATCACTTTGCAACATGCGCGTCAAGACCCCTTCGGTGACCACTTCCAAGCGCGTCTGGGGGCCAACACGGGTCTCCATGCGCACGCGGTAGCCCACCGTTTCACCCACCTTTTCGCCCATCTGCGCGGCAATGTACCGGGCCACAGATTTGGCAGCCAGACGCCGGGGTTCAAGCATCAGGATTTTTTGTCTGCCCAGCCAAGCCGCTTTTAAAAGAGCGGGCGGAACAGTGGTGCTTTTACCGGTACCGGGGGGCGCTTCGAGAATCACACAGGGAGATTCGGCCAAAGTGGGAGCAAGAGAGGGGAGCAGAGAGAGCAAATCCAATTTGTTTTCCTTTGGGGGGAACAGGTTCCCCCTTTTTAACACTCCAAGCCAAAGGAGGTCAAGCCAAGTGAAAAACTTGCAGCCTGAGAGCCCTCAGGCTATTCTGAAACCAGAACACTCAACTTGAATACCTGACCAGAATACCTGACCAGAACATTTGACCAGAACATTTGAGAAGGAAAGCCCATGGAAGACACTGACGATTTTACAGAAAACGAAGCCCCAGCCGAAAACCATCTGGATATCCACGATGTCGAGGTCTTAAAAAAACTCTGGTTTATGATCAAAGCGACCTTAAACCAAGAGGAGCTGTTTGGCCTGATGAAACTCGTGATCGACAGCCTGCCCTATGACTGGATCGACAAAAACGAAAACTGGCTGCTCTTGGCCCAGCAATTGGATCAATTCGGAGAAAGCGAATTGGCCAGCTTGTTTAAGCTGGCCAATCAACGTGCGTTTCAGATGTCCCTCAAAGGGTAAAGCCACTTCGGCTTTGTTAATCAAGCTTGGATGATCAAGCTTTGTTAATCTGACCAAATTCCAGCTCCACAGGTGTGGAACGGCCAAAGATCGAAACAGAGACTTTGACCTTGCCACGCTCGGGGCTGACTTCGATAATTTTGCCATTGAAGTCCTGGAAAGGACCGCTGGTGATTTTGACTTCGTCGCCGAGTTTGTAATCGAACTCGATCCGGGCTTTGCGGGAAGAGGCGCGTTTGAGCACCTTTTTGACTTCACGGGGGCTCAGGGGAACCGGGCGGCTGCCCGCACCCACAAAGCTGGTGACGCCGGGGGTATTGCGCACGACGTGCCAGGAGTCGTCGTCGAGGATCATTTCTACCAGCACATAGCCGGGGAAAATCTTTTTGGTTTTTTCGGTGCGTTTGCCATCTTTGAGTTCGATGACTTTTTCTTCGGGCACTTCAATATTAAAAATCCGGTTGTCCATGCCCATGGACTCAGAACGGCGCATCAGGTTTTGTTTGACCTTGCTCTCGTGGCCGGAATAGGTATGAACCACGTACCAGCGTTTGCCCTGGGTTTCTGTCGTATTAAGATTCATCATATGCGGTGAGCCTCTTTTGCCTATTTTTGAAAGATAAAACCGAGTAAAAAGGAGGAAATAAAGTCATAAAAATTCACCAAGGCGACAATAAAAACAACGGTAAGTAATACAATCACCGACTCGTTCAGCGCCTGTCTACGGGTGGGCCATTGAATTTTTTTAAATTCGCCCCAGGAGTCTTTGCAAAACTGAACAAAAACCTGAATTGGATTCGGGGTTTGTTCTTTGTTTTTTTTCTCCTTGGATTTGGCCTTGCTCGTTTTTTCTGAATCCGAGGTTTCTTTTTTGGTTGCTTTGGACATTCGAGCTATACGTTTCCTTTATGAACTGCCGCACCTTGAAATTTTTTGCGACACATAATTTGGTCAGCGTTCAGGTGCGCTCACATTGACCCCTTTAAGGCCACCAGTCTAAATAACAATCTCAAATTCATTTTTTAACATTCAAACTTTAAAAATTAAAATTAAAGAGTGTTGGGAGAGGGGGGGGAGGGGGGATGCATGTATAATAACATACTTTGTCTAAACAGAAGGAAAATGAAGCACGCCCTGAGGGACTCGAACCCCCGACATGCGGTTTTGGAGACCGCCGTTCTACCAACTGAACTAAGGACGCAGATAAATACAGATATTTTTAAGATACCACACTGCGAAGGGGCTATCAATGAGAAAGCGATTTGCCAAGCTGAGATAGGTAGCATAGAATACACCCAATCACAGAAACCACGTATCAAATCACAGGTTCAAGCAAGAAAGGAGGGCGCTTTGCAGAAAGAAATAAAAGCCATTCAGCGCGAGTTAACTCTGTTGAGGCAACGGCAAAACCAGCTGGAATTGCGTTTAAACCGGCTTGAGCTAAATGTACACATCAAGCATCCCACAGCTGAATCCCAAAACCCGCCAGGCCCCGAGACCTCCGTTTTTGAAGAAGCCACCTCCGTTTCAGCCTCTCCTTGGGAGCAGGTTTTGCACACCGGCAAAAGTGCCGGCAAAGCCAAAAGGGAGCTGAAACAGTACGAAGACTGGATTGGCTTAAAAGGGTTCAGTCTCTTGGGTATTTTTGCTCTGATCATGGGGCTGGGTCTGTTTGTCCGCTATGCTTATACCGAAGGCTGGCTCGGGCCTTGGTCAGTCTTATTCAGCGGATTTACCGCGAGCCTGACCCTCTTGGGCCTGGGTGAATGGATGGGGCGCAAGGAACGCTATCGCAGTTGGTCTCATGCCTTGATGGGTGGGGGCATCGCCCTGCTCTATTTTCTGATCTACGGGGCCTACCATTTCAGCTACTTCCGCAAAGTCACACACCTCTCAGAACTGACCGACTGCCTTTTGCTGATGGGGGTCGTGGGGCTGGCTATCTATCTGGCCCTGAAACGCAAATCCCAGAGTTTGGCCAGTCGGGCCTTTGTGCTCGGTTTTTTAACCTCTTTGCTCAGTCAGCAATTTGACAGCATTACCCTCTTTTACAATCTGTTTCTCAGCCTGGGTTTGGCCTTGGTGGCTGGCCGCTGCGGCTGGGGTTATCTGGGGCTGGTCGGGGCGATTGGCACCTGGATTTTGCATCTCTTTTGGTACAATGCCAACCCCGAAAGGGTCTTGCTGGGATTTGGCACGCTCTTGATTTTCAGCACCGTCTATTCGGTCTTGGGCGAAATGCTCGAAACGAAGCCAGACACACCGCTCTGGGCCAGGGGCACCCCCATTTTGGCCTTTTCGCTGCTGGGTTTTTCGGGTTTGAGCCTGTATATGGAACTCAAACTGGCAGCGGTGTGGGTGGTGAGCGGCAGCCTCTTGTGGTTGGGAATCCAACTGTTTTTGGTCTACCGGCGGCTGCAGTGTCACCCCAGCCCTTTGGCCTCCCCGCTGGAAAAAATCTATGTATGGCCCTGGGGCATTGCCCTGGGGTTGATCGAATGGAGTTTATTTGATCAGCAGCAACCGCTGCTTTCAGCGCTGCTGATGGTGGTACTGGCCCTGGGAGCCTGGGGTTGGTCCCATTTTCTCTCTGCCCGCGCGCCTCAACTGGCGGACGCCCTTTGGTTCTGGATTCTGACCGCAGCCGCGCGGGCCATCGACCAAAGCCTGACCTCTCCCTATCAGGGCCTGTTTTTTGCCGCCCTGGCCAATGCCACCTGGTTTAAGCTGAGTTCTGGCCCCGTCTTGAGGGGTTCGGCTCTCTTGCTGAATCTGAGCACCCTGCTCCTCCTGATGGGCTACGATTTTCAGTTGTATGCTGAGGGTTTTCAGCTTTCAGCGGTACTCATTCATGGCCTTTTATTGGCACTTTTCCAGCTGCAATTCTGGCTGGCGATCCAACGTGACAATCCTCAAATCCAAATAGGGCAGGGGATCATCGCCAGTTTGGGGCTGATGGGCTGGTTTTTTTATCTGGTGCCTGAAGGCTGGATCTCCGCTGTTTGGATTCTTTTGGGCTGTGCCATTTTGATAGTGGGATTTCTCTTGCAAGCGCGCCTGCTGCGTTATCAGGGGATTGGCATCTTGGCTTTGAGCAGCATCCGCGTGTTTTTGTATGATATTCAGCAATTGAGTTTGGGCTTTAAAATCCTCTCTCTGGTCGGCCTGGGGGTCTGCCTCCTGGCCATGGCTTTGGTCTATACCCGCTTTCACACACACCCGGACCAAGCCGAACAACTCCCAGCTGAAGCGCCAGCAGACCTTCCTCCCTCTGAAGCCTGAGGACCCCAAAAGGGATCATACTGATGCAGAGGTCACACACTCGGCCGGGACTTTCAGGTACAATAATTCGTAAAATGCTCAGAAGAAAAGGTCGCCATGTCCGAAAATCCAAACACGTCCCTCTTGCGCAAAGGCCTGGGTCTGATCGGGGGGGGCTCAGCCCTGTTCAGTCTGATGTTTGTGGCGATGACCATCGCCAATCTCTTTGGCTTGAAGGCTTACGAATCAAAAAGTGCGGGGGTCGATTTTGCCCTGCTGATCTTGTTTTCAGGCACCACCCTGGCCTCGTTTTTTTTTGCCCGCTGGGGCTTTGGAAAAACCACTCCACCCGGACAGCAATTGCACAAAGACGAACAAATCCGCCTGATTCTGAGTTTGGCCAAACGCCATGCAGGGGAATTGAGTCTGCTCGAAGTGGCGGCAGAAACCCAGCTCAGTCTGGAGCAGAGCAAAGTCCTGCTTGAAGATCTGGTCACATCCCAATTGGCCCAAATGGATATCCGCCCCGATGGGGTGATGCTTTATGTCTTTCCCGAATTTCGCCCAGAAACACCCCCGAGCTACCAATTGCCAGGAGAATAGGTCATGTCCAACCCCGAAGAGGTCTTTACGATCGACGATTTTCTCAATATTTTGCGCCAGCGCCGCCTGAGCAAACACACGCTCACAGCGTATGAGTCGGATTTGCGTTTGGTCGAAGCCTTTTTAGAAAAGCCGCTGATCGCTGTGCGCGAGCGTGAGTTGTTTCAGTATATGGCCACCCTGGAAAGCCTCAAGGCCACCACGGTGCGCCGCCGCCTGATCGCCATCAAGCGCTTTTACGATTACGCCGAGCGCCGGGGATTTGTCAAAGACGATCCAGCCGGCAATCTCTCGGCCCCCAGTTTGCCGCGCCGCCTGCCCAAATACCTCTCCGAAAAAGATGTTAAAAACCTGCTTGAGACCTTGAGCTACGAAGATCCCGAAGCGATCCGCAATATGACCATGATCAAGACCCTCTTTTACACAGGTATGCGTATTGGAGAGATGCAAATGCTCGATCTCGAACATATTCTCTGGGACACCCGGCAATTGCGGGTGGTGGGCAAAGGCGACAAAGAGCGCCTGATTCCGATCAGTCAAAAGCTGATCTACACCCTCGAAGAATGGGTCAGTTTGAGGTCTTCCCTGCCTTATCTCAAATCCGAAGCGCTGTTTGTCAGCATGGGCAAAAACCACAAAGGCGCGAGGATATCTTACGGGGCCTTTCGGCAGATCGTCAAAGGTCTGCTCAAAGAGGCTGGGCTTGAGAATTACAGCCCGCATAAACTGCGCCATACCTTTGCTACCCAATTGCTCGACAAAGGCGCGCCGCTGGAGCAAATTTCCAAGCTGCTTGGCCACTCCCGCCTCGACACGACCTTGATCTACGCCCAAACCGAGCCCGGCAAACTGCGTTCGGCAGTGGAGTTACTCGGTTGACGCAGGCCAAACGGCGGGTTATCTTGAACAGACATCTGTAACGCATCAGCCAAGATGCATCGCCAAGGAGTTGCCATGAAAACGCGCCTTTATTCCTTCTCTCTGACCGCCCTGCTCAGTGCCTATTTGCTGGCTGGTGGCGGAGCCAGTTGCAGCCTCAAACAAGAATCACACTCGGAGAAACCCATGTCTGAAACCCAAAATGCCACACCCAATGCCACCCAAATGAAAATCGAAGAAATCAAAGTCGGAACGGGCGCCACCCCTGCCAAAGGTGATACCGTGATCGTCCATTACACAGGCTGGCTGACCAATGGAGATAAATTTGATTCCTCCAAAGATCGCAATGAACCCTTTTCCTTCACCTTGGGTGTCGGCCAGGTCATCAAAGGCTGGGACGAAGGCTTTGCCGGTATGAAAGAAGGCGGCCAGCGCAAATTGACGATTCCCCCCGAAATGGGTTATGGTCAGCGCAATGTCGGCCCGATTCCTGCCAATTCCACCCTGATTTTTGAAGTGGAGTTGATCCGGGTTGAAAAAGCCAAATAGCCGCCGTTCAACCGGCGTGCAATTGTTCTGAGCAGTATTGTATAATGGCTTGTGCCTGTCTTCATCAGGCCAAGCCCAGAGTCCAGAAATCTGAATGAGGTAAAGCACATGCCGAAATGGGAATACAAGGTGACACAGGCTCAGTTTATGCTGACCCCGCCTTTTGACACAAAAAAACCAAAGAACGCTGAAGCCCTGGAAGTTTTTGAGAAATTGGGCAAAAACGGTTGGGAGCTGGTACAGGCCCAACCCAACCAAACAGGTTTAACCACCTGTTTCTGGAAAAGAGAGATCAAAGGTCCCGTGGATGAATGGACGACCTGATCTGCGTTTAAAACAGCTCCTTTTGCTAACACTCCTGCTCGGGGGCTGTGATCCAGAAGCGGAAAGTCCGTTGACGGCCCAGGCCGTGGCCTCTGCTGCGGCAGAAGTCATTCCCCCCTCCATCGATATCTCAGGTTGTTGGCGCGAGGTAGATACGCGTAACACGGTTCAACCCTTGGGCTCGACCTTCAATTTTATTAAAATTGCACCCAATGCCTTTGTCTTTGAACTCAACCCGAGCCGAACCAAATTGGTGGTGAGGTCCGATCTGAGTTTTAGAGAACTCAACCTGGACGAAAGCAAACCCTTTTTTCCCAGAGGCACCGAGTTCTCTTCGGGCAGTGTCAGCCAAGACAATGCCCAGATCAACCGGACATTTACGGGTGAAGGCGTGCCGCATATTTATCGCCGCTGCGAAAAGGTGCCCAATATTCGTATCGATTCAGGGCTTTCCAATCCCTTGATCAGTTCAACCCCGATCCCAACCCCACTCCCGGTGATTACCCCTTTGGTGCCTGGTGGCCCTCGCCCGGTGGCCTCAGCCACTCCCCGTCCCGTTCTGACCCCCATCAGCTCACAACCAGGCGCTCCCGCCTCTCCCGTGGCCAATCCAGCCAGCCCCGCCTCAACTTCGGCGACAAATTCGGCTCCAAATCCAACATCAGGTTCCCCCACGTTCCCTTTTGCTGGCCCCCTCTTGCCGCCATCGACCCCAACCCCGACCCCCATTCCGCCCCAAAAGGAACCGCCTGAGTCGGCGCTTTCGTTATGAGCGCTGAGAGATGGGTGCCAAAATGACGATTCTGCGCAACAGCCGTAAACTCAGTTTAAGCTGTGTTTATTTTGTTTTGGGGCTGAGTTTGAATTTAAGCTTGGGTCTGGCAGGCGGTTTCAGTGCCCAGGCTGCGCCTCCCGCCGTTGAACTCGGGGCCCGCGCCAAAGCCAAACTCCAGAGCGGCGAATACCCGCTTTTAGAAAATGTCGGCAGTATCTTGGAAAAAGTAGCCAAACTGCGGCAATTGCCAATCAAAGAGAGTGTCAAAGTCGATACCCTCAGCCGCGAAGAGTTGCTGGCCTTTTTGCGCAAGGAATTTGAAGCTGAGTTGGACCCTGCTGATACCCAGGGTGAACAGGCCCTTTATACCCGCTGGGGCCTCTTTGCAACAGATTTTGACTATGCCCAATTTATGCTCGGGCTGTACACCGAACAAATCGGGGGCTTTTATGATCCCAAAACCCGCAAACTCTATTTGCTCGAAGGCATGTCGCTGAGCAAATTGGACCAAGAGGTGCTGGTGGCGCATGAATTGACCCATGCCCTGCAAGATCAATCCTTTGGCTTAAAAAACTACCTCGAAGCACCGCAAAAACAAGAGCCCAACGGTGACCGGCAATTGGCCCTGATGTCAATGATCGAAGGCGATGCCTCTTTAACCTCCGCAGAATATGTTCAGGGACTGATGCAGAGCAATTTCAGCCTGATGGAGATGTTGGGCAGTCTGGCCAACGCCGTGCGCATGAATTTTGCCTTTGAAAAACTGCGCCAAGCCCCACGGGTGATTCGTGAATCGTTGGTCTTCCCTTACGATCAGGGCATGCGCTTTGTTCAGACCTTCCGCAAAGAGGGCTGGAGCTGGGAAGAGATCAATACCCTGTATAAAAACCCGCCCCGCTCCAGCGAACAGATTTTGCAACCTGCCAAATACCTCGATGGCGAAAACCCCAGCGCTCTGCACTTTAAAAACCAGCCCAAATGGCCCGATCAATGGCCACTCCTGACCCGAGGCGTCATGGGCGAGTGGGGCTGGCGGCATTATTTTCTCCAACATCTCGAAGCTGGCCCCGCCCGCAGTGCAGCCCGTGGCTGGGCAGGGGATCATTACCAGGTCTACCAACAAGCGCCCAGCGGCAAAGGCGAAAAAGCCCCCCAGGCCCGGCTCGTGTTTAACACCCTCTGGGACAGTCCCGAAGAGGCCCAAGAATTCACAGGCGCCTATGCTCAGACCTTGGCAAAGCGCTATCCTGCGCTCAAATTGCCCAGCCAATTTCAGGCTTTAAAATTGGTCGTTCTCGCTCCCAACGACCACCTGCTGATTTACCAAAAGGGGGCACGCAGTCTGGTTGCCGAAGGGCTGCCAGATCTGTCGCCGACAGCCCTCAAAGCCCTAGAAAAGACTGCCTTTGAGTGAATGCGCAGAGAGACTTACCCGCTGGATTTTTTCACCCGACAGGGCCTACTCTTTGCTCAGCCCGAATTTTTGAGTAGCGCTGAAATCCAGGCCCTGCATGGGCAATTGGCCGATAAAAAGACAGAAATGGCACCGATTGTCAACCCTTACGCCCAAGCGAAAAACAGACAAGGCGACCGAAAAACCGCCCAGATAGAGGTCTCGGACCAACTCCGCCATTTGGTCTCAGATCGGCTCATTGCACTCAGAGGATCATTTGAGACCTTTTTTCAGGTGCGCTTAAGGGGGCTCGAACCCCCCGCTTTTCTCAAGTATTTGCCTGGCTATTATTTTAAACCGCACCGAGACTGGCTGCCAGAATTTGCGAAATATCCTGGCATGAGCCACTTGCCGCCACGCCAAATCAGCACAATTTTATTGCTCAGTCGCCAAGTAGAGCATCCGCGCAAACAGGATGAATACAGTGGCGGAGAATTGGTGTTTTATTTGCCCACTGAGGCCCAGGGACATACATTGATCGGTCGCCCCCTGGAGCCCCCCTCAGGCACCTTAATTGCCTTCCGCTCAGACTTAACCCATGAGGTCAGAGCCGTCAATGCTGGGGAGCGAATTTCTGTCGTCTCCTGGCTCTTTTGAGTCTTTACAAAGTCTTTACACTTTTCTGAAACTATCCACACAGGCAATCGGCATACTGAAACTTAAGCAAACACACACAGTGAGGAAGACCCAAATGAAACTGATTAAATCCCTATTCGCTCTCGCATCTGCAACACTTTTGGTCGTGGGCTGCGCCGCTCAGAGCCAAGGCCCCAGCACACAGGTGAATTCCCGCTTCAATTCCGAAGACAGTGCCGATTTTGATCTGCTGGGCCTCGATAACCCTGCTTTTGCCGAAGAAAAAGGCAATGGTTTTGGGATGCAGCACGGCAGAGGCATGCGTGGTCAGCACATGGCCGGATTCTTGAAAAAGCTCAATCTCAGCGATGCGCAAAAATCCCAGCTGCAAGCCATGCGCAAAGAGGCCCGCGCTGATTTTCAGAATCACAAAGAGACCCTCAGCCAGTTTAAACAGATTTTTAAAACTGCCTTTTTGAGTGCCAAATTTGAGACCGCTGCCGTGAAAAGCCAAATCACCCCGCTGATTGCCGCACAGAAAGCTGCGCGCAGCCAAAAAATGGCTGAAAAAATGGTGCAGGTCTACAGCATTTTGACCCCCGAACAGCGCCAAGAGGTGTATAGCCAGCTCGATCAGGTCGAGAAAAAAATCGCCGGGTTTAGCAAAATGCCCTTTGCGGATAAACTCATGCAAATGCATGGCCACGGAGGTGGCAAACGCTTGGAAAAAATGGCAGCTGAGCTGGGCCTGAGTGAAGCGCAAAAAACCCAACTCAAAAACCTGTTTGAACAGAGTCAACCCCAGCGCATGGCCCAGTTTAAAGAGCTGAGCGGGGTCAAGAATCAGCTGGTAAGCCTCTTTCAAGCCGGTACCCCCAGCGTCGAACAGGTAAAGGCTGTGCTCAACACAGGCCTCAATGGAATGGAAAGCCATCTGGATCAGCGCCTGCAGATGATGGCCGAGGTCCATGGCCTTCTCAGCCCCCAGCAACGTGAAGCCCTGGTGGCCAAGCTCGAAACCCGTGGCAAAGCCATGCAGGAGAGCATGAAAGAGCGGATGAAACAGCGGATGCAAAAGCACCAAGAAAAGCGCCAGCAAAGACAAGACCCACTGTTCTAATGGTGATCCCCTTCTGATTCTGCTTTCTCCGTTCTGGTCAGGCCCAAGTGAACCCCTTCTCTTGGGCCTGTTCCTCATGCAGGGTTTGCGTTTCGTGAAGGATAAGTAACTCAGTTCTATGATTCAGAAAAGCTGGTTTTGAGGCGAAAATGTGATACATTCTTTAAGGGAGAATCCCTACAGGGAGATGAAAAAATTAGTATTTCTTAAATTTTCTATATTTGAAAACTTATTAACCCCATACACTTATCCTTTGATATAATGTTGATAATTAAATTACATACATAACAATACAATATTAATTTTTATTTAAATACAGGAGCCCGAATGGATAGACGCGTAACAACTCAGGATATTAGTTGGTTCCTTGATCTGAATAGAAATGCACAACTCGATTTAAATCCTCCATATCAACGGAGAAGTGTATGGAGCCCAAAAGATCGACGTTTTTTTCTAGATTCGATTTTTCGAGGCTATCCCAGTCCAGCTATTTTTCTTCATAAAGTATTCAAAGATGGGCTTCATATTCACGAGGTTGTGGATGGAAAACAACGTCTTGAGACAATCTTGCTATTCACTCAAAATAAAATAGTCATAGATAAGGGGTTTGGTGATACCAGACTGAACGGAAAAAAATGGTCACAATTAGATGATGATTTAAAAAGAAGATTCTGGGATTACGTAATTCCTGTTGAATACATTAAAATTGTTGAAGGAACGCTAATTAGCGCTGTATTTGATCGACTAAACCGAAATTCTTTAAAACTAGAGCGTCAGGAATTGCGCCACGCTATGTTTGATGGGTGGTTAATAAATACAGCTGAAGCAGAAGCAGAATCTCAATTCTGGAAAGACTATGGAATTGTAACAACAGCAAAAGTCAAGAGAATGAAAGATGTCCAGTTTATTTTAGAACTTATGATACTCATGATTAATAAGGAAATTCGCGGTTTTGATCAAGATTTCATTGATGAAATGTGCGCTAAATATGAACTACCAGCAGAGACTGATGTTGATTTTGATGAGGAAAAATTTATAATTCATTTTGAGCAGATAAAATCATTTATCAATCAAATGGAAACAGCAAATCAAAGCGTTTCAGAATATGCAAAATCATCAAATAATCTTTTTTCTCTTTGGTTTGCAATAGCGTTAAACTACTCTGAATTGCCTAGTCATGAAGAGGCCGCTAAACGATTTGCTGCGTTTATGAAGCAAGTACAGACTCTAAAAATTGAACAAGATAATTTGGAACAGTTTTTAAGGACCCAACCTGAATCAAGTTTTGCTGCTCCACTTGCTTACTTAAATAACGTGACTGGTGCAAATACTGAGCCAGCGCAGAGGAAAGCACGGCATACTCTATTATCTAGTATTTTGTTAGGTTTAGAGCCACCTCAGATTTTACCAGAAGAGCAAAATTCTGAAGAAGAAGTTGAAAGTGAATAATGAAGGTACCACTTTCTGTAAGAAACTTGTATCTTGATCAAGTCAAAGTGTACGAAGAACTTCAACAACTAGTTGATAAGTTAATTAGTTCTAAGAGAAACCCAAGATGGCATTATGAAAGTCGAGTAAAACAATTAGAAAGTTTTGCTCAAAAGCTTGAGACTGGAAGGTTTGATAATCCCAAGGATTTGGAAGATTTCTTTGCCTGTACAATTGTTGTGAATAATTTCCATTCGATAAAAGAGGCTGAAGACCTTATTTGTAGCCTATTCACACTTAAATATCGAAGACCTCAGGAGGATAGTCTGACCCATAAATCTCCAGAATCTTTTGTCTTTGACGATTTAAGGCTATACGTAGAATGGATCGATGACGAAACATTACCTCCGTCAGGATTGTTAGGAAAAAAGTTTGAATGTCAGATAAAAACATTTCTACAACATGCATGGTCAATCTCAACACATGATCTGATATACAAAAATGACAATTTAAGTTGGGCTAGGCAAAGGGTCGCATTCCAAGTTAAAGCCATGTTGGAACATGCTGAGTCTGCTGTGGCAGCTGTTGATGAAATTTCTGAGGTAGCGCTGTCAAATAAGACAGATCGACAGACACAAGAACTAATTAAAATAATTAATCTTGTTAAGTCAAATTGGGAGCAATCTAGTCTTCCCCAAGACATTATCCGTCTTTCTAAAAATATTCAAGATTTATTAAAATTATTGGATTTAAATTCAGACATTTTAGCTAAAATTCTAATTGATGAAAGTAAGGCTGGCCGAGGAAAATCAATTCTAAACCTATCCCCCTATGGAATTATCATTCAATCTATTATCCATCAAAAACCTGACGTTATTTTAAATGCTTTAAGTGCAAGAAACACTGGTCAGAGGCGTAGGAGATTTCCTAAAATTTTTATTCCTGATGAAATAGATTTACCTTCATCCTTTAGACGAGAAGAACTTGTTAACGCTATTTGGGTAGTGAGATGAATAATTTTTCTGACTACACAATTGGATTAAGCGAATTAATCCAGAAACTAAAAAGCAATAAAAATATCGATGTTAAATATAAAGTTCTTATTGAGCCAGCACTAAACGGAGATGCTGCTAAATCGTTAAGAAATTCCTTAGACTTAAAAGAGCGTCAAGCACTGGGGGCATTTTTTACTTCTACAGAACTTTCTCAACGGCTCCTAAGGCCTTATTCAGATATTTTGAAAAATAATCTGAGTATAATTGATCCCTCTTGTGGTGCTGGAAGTCTTCTCCTTGCTGCATCTAGCTTTTTACCTCTCCAGAATACACTTTCTAAAACTTTAAATGAATGGGGAAAAATTTTACATGGCGTAGACGTAGTACCTCAGTTTATTTTAGCACTCAAATACCGATTAGTTTTAGAAGCAATGCAAAGGCATAATTCGTATTGTGATTTTGACACAATTAATCAAGACGAACTTTTCCCAAATATTACCATTAATGACGGAATAGAGTATTTGAGCAAAGTTAATAGAAGATCTCTATACGTATTGAATCCACCTTACTACCATCAAGTTCATAAAGCATCATGGGGAAGAGGTAAGATTTCTATGGCAGCAATTTTTTTATCGGAATGTATTGAAAAAGCTGAATCCGGATCTCAAATTGCTGCAATTCTACCTGACGTTCTCCGTACCGGATCAAGATATGAAAAATGGAGAAATCACATAACATCCATGGCTGCTGTCAGCTCAATTGAAGTAGTTGGGAAATTCGATGATTATGCAGATGTTGATGTATTCATAATTCATTTAACAAAACGTTCTCAAAAAATCAATAATTCAAACTATAATTGGCTATGCTCCGTGTTAATGGATTCGACAAGTCAAACTATTGGAGATCTATTTCAAGTTTCAGTAGGTACCGTTGTTCCACACCGCGATCCTGAAATTGGCGAGGAATATCCTTACATACATAGTCGTTTGTTACCTTCAGGAGGGGAAGTAAATGTAAATTATTTAGACTCAAAAATAAAATTTTACAAACGTGTTTTTCTACCTCCTTTTCTTACTGTGAGAAGAACATCGAGTTCAAGAGACAAAGAAAGAGCAGTTGTTACACTGGTTCTTGGAGACTCTCCTGTTGCTGTTGAGAATCATCTTCTCGTACTAAAACCTTACAAAGGGGGGATTAAGATTTGCAGGGAAGCGATGAAGCTCTTGATTAACGAAAAAACAAATGTGTGGTTAAACCATCGTATACGGTGTAGACACCTAACTGTTGGCTCAGTAAGGGACATTCCGTGGTGGAATTAAACTAAATTCGGCAGTTTATTTTGATATGAAAGACTATTCTTTTAATGTAGCCAAGTCAACTTTGTCAAATAGTAATATAACCTTTTTGGGAGTTAACCCATGTTTTTAGCGTCTCTTTTGCTGACCTCGGCCCTCGTGGTCGAACCCACCTCTTCGATGATTCCCCCGATCCAACACGACATGCTGGTCTCAACAGATTGGTTAGAGCAACATTTAAAAGACCCTGAGGTCTTGGTTCTGCATGTGGCCAATGATGGCAAACAATTTGTCCAAGGCCATATCCCCGGCGCTCGCTTTTTGAGCTGGAGCCAAGTAGCCACCACCCGCAATGGCATCGAAAATGAATTGCCGCCCCTGGCTGAACTGGTCAAAAGTCTGCGTGAATTGGGTGTAACAGATAAACACCGCTTGGTCCTCTATGACGAAGGCGCAGGCCTGCAAGCGGCACGGGCCTTTGTGGCCTTGGATTATGTCGGTCTGGGCCAACAGACGGCCTTGCTCAATGGCCATTGGAAGGTCTGGAGTTCAGAAAATCGCCCTGTGGGCAAAGAGATCAACAAAATTCCACCGTCCCAATTCCAGCCCCAGCTCAATCTGGATCTGCTGATCCATATGCCCCAGGTGCAAGACGTGCTCTGGCTCAAAACCCAGGTGCCCTCCGCCAAGCTGCGCCTGCTCGACGCGCGGCCCGCAGCGCAATATACAGGAGCAGAACCCGGCGAAGGCATCACCCGAGGGGGGCATATTCCTGGTGCCATCAACCTCTTTTGGATGAACCATGTCGAGAGCGAAGCGCGCCCCCTGCTCAAATCCCCTGAGGCCCTCTACCTGATGTTTAAACAGGCTGGTTTTGCCCCTGGCAGCGAGATTATCACCTATTGCCGCACGGGAGGCCAGGCCTCACACAGCTATTTTATGGCGAAATACCTGGGTTACAAAACCCGGCTCTATGACGGCTCTTTCAGCGAATGGAGCCGCGAGCCCCTTAATCCTGTCACCAGTGGCAAAGAGTGATTTCCTGATACAATTGGTGCAAACAAGGCACACACAACAAGGAATAGACATCGAATGCAAGCACAGGTTCTGGTCACAGGCGCAGGCGGTTTCATTGGCTCCCATTTAACTGAAGCGCTGGTGCGGGCGGGCCACCGCGTGCGGGCTTTTGTGCATTATAACGCCTTTAATTCTTGGGGCTGGCTAGAGACCCTGGCACCCGAGATCAAAGCCGAATTGGATGTCTTTTGCGGGGATATTCGCGATCCCTTTGGCGTGCAAACAGCCATGATGGGTTGCTCCCAGGTTTTTCACTTGGCGGCTTTGATTGCCATTCCCTACTCTTATCA
Source organism: Candidatus Sericytochromatia bacterium (assembly GCA_018780035.1). Taxonomy (GTDB): domain Bacteria; phylum Cyanobacteriota; class Sericytochromatia; order UBA7694; family UBA7694. Next base: position 64,300 of record JADMKE010000029.1, on the reverse strand, counting down.
CTCTCCCGCGACCTATGTCGAAACCAATATTTCTGGTACCCTCAATATTTTGATGGCGGCCCGCAGCTTGGGCGTTGAAAAAGTGCTGCAGACCTCCACCAGCGAGGTCTATGGCACGGCTCGCTATGTGCCCATCGACGAAGAACACCCCCTGCATGGGCAATCGCCGTATTCAGCCTCCAAAATTGGTGCCGATCAAATGGCCATTTCCTTTCACCGCTCATTTGAACTGCCTGTGGCTGTGATTCGCCCCTTTAATACCTATGGCCCACGCCAATCGGCCCGTGCCGTGATTCCCACGATTATTACCCAATTGGCAGGAGGGCAGCGCAAGCTCAAATTGGGGGCATTGCACCCCACACGCGACTTTAACTTTGTCAAAGACACCGTGGCCGGATTTATGGCGGTGGCGCAATCTCCAGCTTCGATCGGCGAGGTGATCAATATTGGCAGCGGCTTTGAGATCAGCATTGGTGATACCGCCCGCCTGATTGCTGAGATCATGGATATCGAACTCGAAATTGAAGCGGAAGCCTCCCGCTTGCGCCCCGTGGCCTCCGAGGTCGAGCGCTTGCTCGCTGACAATGCCAAAGCCTTAAAATTGCTCAATTGGAAACCCGAATACGGCTCAGAGGAAGGTTTTCGCAAGGGCCTGACCGAGACCCTCGCCTGGTTCAGTTTGGCTGAAAATCTCAAGGGCTACAAACACGGGCTCTACAATCTCTGATTGGGCCTAAAATTCACAGATGGCCTTTGTTCAAATCTTGCTTTTTTTGGCGCTGGGCCTATTTTTAAGACGTTTTGACTGGCTCTCAAAGCGCTTGTTGCCCGTCTTGATTCAAACCGTGCTCTGGGTCTGTATTCCTGCTCTGGCCCTGCTTAAACTGCCCGTATTGCAGTTGACACCCGCCACGCTCTTTCCTGCGCTCTTGGCTTGGTTGATCTTTGCTGGGGCCTTTGTCCTGAGTCAGCTTGGGGTCAAACGTGGCAAACTCAGCCAAGCCTCAGCGACCTGCCTCAGTCTAACCATGGGTCTGGGCAATACCTCGTTTGTGGGTTTTCCTTTGATTTCCGCTCTGCTGGGCAGCCAGGCCCTGCCCCCTGCTCTGATCATGGATCAGGCTGGCAGTTTCTTGATTTTGGGCACCTGGGGCCTGCTGTGTCTGGCCCAAGCGGCAGGCACACAGCCCTCAGCCCGTGAGATGCTGTTTAAACTCTTGGGGTTTCCGCCCTTTTTGGCCTTTTCTGCGGGGCTGCTGATGTGGTCTTTGGGCCTGAGTTTGCAAAGGCCGTTGCAAAGTGGAGCAACTTTTTTGGCTGGTTTTCTGGCCCCGCTGGCCCTGACCGCTGTGGGCCTGCAACTCAATTTCCGGCCCGAGCCAGGGCTCAACCGCCTGCTGGCCCTGGGTTTGGGGTATAAACTGCTGCTGGCCCCAGCAGGATCCCTGCTGCTCTGTTTGAGCTTGGGCCTGCCTTCAGAACTTACGCGGGTGTGCGTGCTCGAAGCGGGCATGGGCCCGATGATCACCTCAGCGTTGATGGCCGCCGCGGCTGGATTACATCCCAGTCTGGCAACCCGCATGGTGGGGCTGGGTGTGCCCCTTTCCTTGCTGAGCGTGCCGCTCTGGTGGGGGCTGCTACAGTTTATTTAACATCTGTGCCTTCAAATTTCAGACGGGCATCATCGGCCTGAAGCAGCGAAGACAGTTCATAGACGTTTTTATAGCCATAGCCATAGAGATTGATAAAGGTCGGAATATTCAAGGCCAGAGAGACACTTTTGGTCGGAAAATTGGCGGTATCGCCTTCGATATTGTTGTTGCAATAGATCAAAATCCGTTTGTTTTTGTCGGGAATGGCCTGTTTGAGGCCTTCGACTGAAAAATCCGAAAAATTGATATTGATCGCCCCTTTGATATGTTTGCGCCGATAGGCACTTTCGGAGCGGGCATCGAGGATCATGGTCTGGGGGTCTTCGGCCATTTTCATAAAGGTTTCAATCGCCACAAGGCGCTGTTTGCGGTACTCTCCTGCCTCTTGGCTCAAATCCACAAAACCAGGGTAGTCCACCCGAGAAGGCGCCGCGACCTGATTGGCGGATAGCGCTTTGGGAGCTTCCGAAGCTGAGGACGAATTCGAGGAAGAATGAGATGCCGCCGAAGCACTAGAACAGGCGGTTAAGAGTAAGATCGGAAGCAGTAAACGGAATTTCATTTCAAAGCACCTCTGCAAAACCAGTAATTTTCTATAGACGCTGTGCCCAGCAAAAATGTTCAGATTCGATTGGAAATTGTCTGGATTTTGCCAACATCACAGCGCAATCGTCTCGATCAGGCCCACTTCTTCTTGGCTCAATTCAAACTGAAAAACCGCCAAATCTTGGGCCATGTGGCCGGGATCGGTGGTACCTGTCAGGGGCAACATGCCCAATTGCAGGGCAAAGCGAAAGACCAATTGCATCCAGCTCACGCCGTATTTAACCCCCAAAGACTGCATCAGGGGGTGATTTAACTCACGTACATTGGCAGTCAAAAGTGAAAATCCCTGGTAGCGCATGTCGTTCCGGGCACAGACTGCGCGCACGGCAGCATCCCATTGGGTACGGGCATAACAGCGGTTCTGCACAATGGCCGGGGGAACCTCGGCCCCTTCAAGCAGGGCTTGCAATTGCCAGACGTTGATATTAGACACCCCCAAGAATTTGACTTGGCCAGATTTTTGCAAGGCCTCCATCGCTCGCCAGACCTCCCAATCGGTGGCTGTCAGGCCCTGCCCCGAGGAGGGCCCGTGTAAGACATAAGAATCAAGGTAATCTGTGCCCAAATGGTCGAGAGAGCTGGCAAAGGACTGGCTGACCTGGGTTGCAAAGTCCGCCTCGGGATCGTAAGGCAGGCGCTGATCTTGGCCCACCAAAAAAGTGAATTTGGTCTGCAAAAACAGATCTTGGCGTGTGAGACTGCCAGCAGCATAAGCCGCCTGCAGAGCCGCCCCCACCCCAGCTTCAAAATAGTGTTTGCGCTGATTGGCTGTATCGATGGCGCGAAATCCTGCTTGCAGAGCAGCTGAGACACAGCGCTCTGTGCGCTCTTCTTTCCAGGCGGTGCCATAGAAAAAAGCGGGCAGAGTCTGCCCCCTCAGAACAATGTAGGGCGAGACAGACGGCGGTGAAACGGACATGGTGAGTACTCCTGTTGCAGGGTGATGGATTCATTGTACCAGCCTGGATCAAGCCCCATGCTTGGAGCGCAAATTGTGGGGCGAATTGTGTTACCCTGTAAGTGATTCTATTCAGCTCTTAATCAGCTTCAGGGAGGTCTTCCCCATGTCTACTCCTGTGTTCGATTCCACTGCCAATCCCCCGCTCAAATTTGCCTCTGTCAGTCAGCTCAGTGCCGAAAAAGTCAAAGGCCAGCGCGCACTCGTGCGGGTGGATTTTAACGTGCCTCTCAAAGAGGGCAAAGTTAGCAACGATCAGCGCATCCGGGCGGCCCTGCCGACCCTCAAACATCTCCTCAGCCTGGGCACCCGGGTCATTCTGATGTCGCATTTGGGCCGCCCCAAAGGCCAAGCCCAAGAGGCCTTTCGGCTCAAACCCGTGGGAGACTATCTCGCAGGCCTGCTGGGTGTTGAAGTACTGAGCCTGAATGACTGCATCGGCAGCGAAGTGGAAGAGGCCATAGCGGCCTCTTCAGCCCCTGTCGTGATGCTCGAAAACACCCGTTTTTACAAACAAGAGACCGAGAACGATCCGGCCTTTTCTCAGCAATTGGCCCGCCTTGGCGATTTTTACGTCAACGACGCCTTTGGCACCGCCCACCGGGCCCATGCCTCAACAGTGGGTGTGGCAACACTTTTGCCCGCTTATGCTGGTCTTTTGATGGAAAAAGAGTTGAGCGCCCTCGGGGGGTTGATCGAAGACCCCGTTCATCCCTTTGTGGCCATTATTGGCGGGGCCAAGGTCTCATCAAAATTGGCTGTACTCGAAAATCTGCTGCCGCAGGTCGAAGCCCTGATCATTGGCGGAGCCATGGCTTTTACCTTTTTGGCCGCCCAAGGTGTAAACGTGGGCAAATCCCTCACTGAACCCGATCTCTTTCCCACAGCCCTGGATCTGCTGAGCAAAGCCGAAAAAATGGGCAAACAAATTATTCTGCCCCGCGACACCGTCATGGCCACAGGGGTGGATGCCACAGCCGCCGAGACCACGGTCGACTTACACACCCCCGATCGGGATATTACTGAGTTGATTGGTGTAGACATTGGCCCCCTGAGCGTGGAGCGTATTCAAACCGTCTTGAGCGACGCCAAAACCATTCTCTGGAATGGCCCGATGGGTGTCTTTGAAAATCCCCCCTTTGCCAAAGGGACCGAAGCTGTGGCACAGATGGTGGCAAAAATTACCCGGCAGGGCGCCCAGTCGGTGGTTGGTGGCGGCGATTCTGTGGCTGCAGTCGAAAAGCTCGGCCTCGGAGACCAATTCACCCATGTGTCAACCGGCGGGGGCGCCTCGCTGGAATTTTTAGAAGGGCAAGAATTGCCCGGTGTTGCAGTATTAAAAGCCCAAAAGGATAAATAATTATGTCACGCAAACCCATGATGGCCGGCAATTGGAAAATGCAGAAAACCCACCACGAGGCCTTGGCCTTTGTCGAAGCTCTGCCTGCACAAACGCGGCAGGAAGACAGCGTGGATATGGTGATCTGTGCGCCCTTTACAGCCCTGACCAGCTTGCAGCACGCTTTTAAAGGCAGTCGCTTGCAGCTCGGCGCCCAAAATATGTATTTCGAAGAAGCAGGGGCTTATACCGGCGAAATCGCGCCAGGTATGTTGCTGGCAGCTGGCTGCAGCCATGTGATTATTGGCCATTCCGAGCGCCGCGAGTATTTTCAGGAAAACGATGTGATTGTCAATCGCAAGGTCGCATTGGCGCTGAAATCTGGCTTAAACCCCATTCTCTGCTGTGGTGAGAGCCTGAGTGAACGCGAAGCCGGCGGTTTCGAAGCCAAAATTCTCAGCCAAGTCGAATTGGGCCTGCAAGGCGTACAGATGATCCCCTCTTATACCGAGCGGGTTGTGATCGCCTACGAGCCCATTTGGGCGATTGGCACGGGCAAAACCTGCGACGAAATCGAAGCCAACCGCATTCTGGGCCTGATCCGTGACCATTTGGCGCGGCTCTACAGCCAGGATGTCGCCAACAAAATCCGCCTGCTCTATGGGGGCAGTGTCAAACCATCCACAATCGAAGCCCAGATCCAAATGCCTCATATTGACGGCGCGTTGGTGGGCGGCGCCAGTTTGGAACCCGGTTCATATGCAGATTTGGTGCGTTTAACCCAACAATTTGGACTTTAAGCAAGCAGCCACTGAATTAAAGCGGGGGCAATTGGGGTATACACTTTGCAGGAGCCCTGAGTCCAGGCCCCAAAGGAGTTTTTATGAAAATCACCGAACACACCCTGTTTTTTCAGTCTGCTGGCACAGTGACAGAGTCAACAGCCGTCCAAAACAGTCAAGATAATCATGCCGCCACTGCCTCGGCTGAAATCAGCCCCGAAGAGAGTCTGGTTTTACATGCCCTCAATCCCGCCACCTGGCTCTCAGCCAGGATGGTGGTCTCCGAAAATGATGAAAATAGCACGCAAGAAATTGAATTTGAACTGCCCAACCGCGAAAAACTCTTAAACTCGTTGATACGGGCAGAAATAGATATCGAAGCGGCCCAGAGTTTTATCGGCGAAGTCGGCAACCTGCTCAGTGATTTGCGCAGCCAGTATGGGTTGCCTGAACAGAGCCAAGCCTATCTCTTAATTGAAACAGCCCAAGAGACGTTGATGCTGGACCCCCAGCGTTTGAATCCCCACAGTTTGTTTAGCGCTTTTAGTTCAGCCAAAGCCCAACTCAACCCCCAAGAATTGCAGGCCAACCATTCAGCCCTGGCCGATCTCGCGGCGGAAGCGGTGGCTGGCATGCGCTCAGAGCCAGCTGAAGTTTCAGCAAATGGACTCTTTTCTGGGCCTGAGCTCGCAGACAGCAATCCCGAAGAATTTTTGGCCCGGTTGCAAAGCTTTCAGGTGCCTTCTGCGGAAGACCTGGTACAATCCTGGCTCAACCAGGTGTCTTCCCTGCCTGGCCCAGGCAATGCGGGGGATCCAGAAAACCCCGAAGGGCCTTCTAACAGCGGGCTCGGCAGTGATACCGACGAATTGATTCGCCGGGCCAATGCCCTCGAAGAGGGCTTAAATCTGGCCCCCAAACCCAATTCCCCGGACATCGTCGAATTGTTGAGGGCCTTTTTAAAAATCTTTAATGACTTGGATTTGGCCCTCAATGCTATCGCCGCCAGCCAGGATTTTAAACGCAAAGAAAAAGCGGGCATTTTGGCCGAATTTGGCGAGCAATTACAGGCAAATATGCGCTTGAGCCGTGAAAAACTTGATAAATTGCGGTTGGAGGCCCATGAGCAATTGCAAGAAGGCCTCGACCTCTTGAAAAAACAATTGGGGGCCCAGGCCGTCTTGTTGAGCCAGATCAGCCAAAATGTGGGCAATGCTCCCGCCTTGGAGGATCAGCTGCATGAACAGCTCCAACGCTTGCAAGAATGGGGCCAAGGGGGAAATCGGATTTAGGGGCGATGAAAGCAGCCGTGCTCAAATGGGTGGCCCAAATTCCCTTCGGCAAAGTGGCGACCTATGGACAAATTGCAGCGTTAAGTGGTCATCCCCGTGCGGCCCGGCAGGTGGGACGGATTTTAGCCAGCAATGGGGAAGATCTGCCTTGGCAGCGGGTTCTCAATGCCAAGGGCAAAATTTCGACCGAGAGCCAGTCTGGGGAGCTGCAAATTCGGCTTTTGGAAGCAGAAGGGGTCGTTTTTAATGCCGAGGGGGTCTGCGATCTGCGGACCTATCTCTGGCAGCCTGAGTTGAGCCAAGATAGGTCTGCCCTAAAAAAAAGCCTTTGACTGCTCCAAAGTGAACAATCAAAGGCATTTCCTGATAACCGGACTCAATTGCCTCAGACACAGACAAACGAGACAGAAGAGCAACTCAAATGAACAACGTCAAAACAAGCGCACATGCACCTGAGCAGATTTAGACCTTGCTCAGAGCATTGATATCGCTGGGCAATTGGCTTTCAAGTTCGTTGATCAAGCGGGCCGCCTGGGCGCGCATGAGATGTTTCCAGCTCATTTTTTTGGCCTGCAGGTATTTGCTGAACTCGGTGCCCGACCAGCCCAAAGATTCACACAGGAGACGAATTTCGTCGCGCTGGGGCTGGGTCGCAGATTCAGAAACAGGAGAATGGCTCCCTTCGACTCCGCTCAGGGAGCGTGATTCAGATCCACTCAGGGAGATATCTGGGCCCTGCCGAAGAGAGTTCCCTGAGCCCTGCCGAAGGGAGGGGGGAGTGGCTTTGCGGACAGCAGGTTCGTAACCGGTTTTTTTGCGGGATTGCAGATTGTGAATATAACCCGTCAGATTGTAGATCCGCTGGCCCTGCTCATCGGCAGGGAAAAAACGGGGATTGCCGCGATCGTCTTTGCCATTTTCGAGTGATTTGGTGCGCACAGTGGAGAGCTGATAGAGAAAGCGGCCAATCCCCCATTTGACAGCGGCCCGCTTAAAAGCGTCGCTGGCTTGGCCTTTTTCAGCTTCAAAATGAGAGGCCGTACCACAATCAGATTTGGTAATCCACTCATCTTCAACCTGAATCGAGAGATCGCAATAGACCTTGCCTGCCACTTCGCGGTAGTGATCCTGCCAATTTTGTGGGCCCACCACTTCATCGAGCAGATCCATCACTTGGCGGGCATCGATATAAGCGACACATTCACAGCCCCAGTGTTTGGCGGTTTGGACTTTCCATTTATAGGGGATTTCTTTGCGCAACTCGGGCAGGGATTCTTGGGTAACACGCATTCTCGGGTCTCCTTTGTAATTAAAAAGCATAGTGGGGTTGGGCATCTTTCAGCGTCTCATCACCTGGGGCTGGACCTCGATCAGGGCCTGAATATGGCGGCAAGTGCCATCACAGTCAAAATCCTGACAGAGGCAAATCCAAGTATGGACAAAACGATTCCAACCGGTATGAAAATAAGAGAGCTCTTGTTCAAGACGCCGGATATGTTTGCAACAACGCTGCCCGTCAAAGCTGTAACTGCCGCCTCTGAAAACAAAGTCAGGACAGGTACAACGCAGCAGGGAAGTCTGATACAATCCCGACTTTTGTATACTTTTTTGTATACGCATTTGAACAAAACCTCCGCAGATCCACCCATTTCTCAGCGTTGAATGGTGAATCTCAGTGATAAAATTGAGAACCAACAAATGAGTAGAAGCATCGATTCAAAAGGTTTTTCAGATTATGTTAGAGAATCTAAAAGCCCCTGGTTTCGGAGATCACTCAACTGTATGATCCTGTATATTTATTGTATCTTTTTTGTATGTTCAATGCAAGCAAAAAAGCAAAAAAAATCGCCTTTTTGGGTATGCCGAGATATGTTTTTAAGGCTTTTCGTTAACGGGGGGCAAAAGCGTGATTCCGTCTGGGTTTCTCGTCATGCGTGTACTCGGTTTCCAGGTTTTGGCAATGCTGCTTTTTTTGAGTTCTTCGAGCACCGTCAGGTGTATGTTTTCGAGCAAGGTCTGAATTTCGTGATCACGGCTGATCTCCATCACCTGATCGAGCACATCCCCCACCAAAACCGTGAGAAATTCTTTCATTTCTGGGCTTTGCAACTTTTGCTCAGCTTCAGCCAAAAAGATGTCCAGGCTCTGGGCCGCCATGCGCTCCAATTTGGGCTTGTTCAGGGCCTGATCAAGGGCCGTATTCAAAAAAGGAATCTGCTGCAAACGGCGGTAATCTTCGCTGGCCTGAATGCTATCCCAAAGCACGTCAGCCAACATATCCGAGATCTCTTCACGCTTTTCATTTAAGTGAGGCAGTTGAAAGCGCTGCAAATGCACGACAATTAAGTGTTGAATCGCATGGCGGTAAGTTTTGAGGATCTCTTCCACCAGCTCTCGGTTTGTGCCCAGACGGGTTTTGGCCTGAATATTGTTGAGGATATTCAGGGCAACCTGATCGGAGATCTCTTCGAGAATCATGCGCTGGTATTTGAGAAATCGTGTGTAAAGTGGCAGCTCTTTGAGCAGAATCACCTCCGATTGAACCAAGCGCACATAGAGCGAGAGAATACGCAAAAGGCGCAAATAGCGCAATTCCCGCAGGGGAATACAGCTGACCAAATCGTACCAATGGTAGAGGGGAAAGAGCACCTTCTGATCGGGGCCAAATTTGCGCACAGCACTGATCCAAGACAACAAAAACTCCAGCAGAAAGAGTGCAATAAAACACAGATCGACGATTAAAAAATGGTCCACCGGCTGGCCATCGGTGTCGATTTGTCGCCAAAAATTGGTCTGAATATAAGGGGCGATGCGCCTGTGATAAAATTTTTCACGAATCTCCAGACGGGCGCAGCCCTCTTGCCAAAAACTGCGAAAGGCCGTTTTGGAGCTGGTTTTGTGGCCTGTAAACTTGCGCATATTCTCTTTGATCGTTTCCAATTGCCCGGTCAGCCCAGCCCGTTCAAAGGGATTTTCTTCAATCATCTGATCAGAAAGCAGAACCAGCTGGGCCTGTAATTTGGGGTCGACGCTTTGAGCGGCATGGCAGGAGCTGAAATACTCACTGGCCTGAGAGAGGTAACCTCCCGTAAATTGATGGGGGGTAACCCCTTTGACCGGATCATAAAACAAGACCACACTGGGCGCATAAAAAGAATAAAAATTGCGAAAGCGAAAATAGGTGCTGTCAAAAACCAGCAGACCAAAATGCACCACAGCCAGAATCAACATGATTAAATCCAGCAGCAGGCGGGGCCATTGAGGCGATTTAAATAGTTTAAGGTTGATCACAACTTAACCAAAACACTGGCCTTCACCGCGATAGGTTAAAACGGGTTCGGGTGCCGCTTCGCCCCTGACGAGCCAGAGTTGATTAAAGCGCTCACAGAGTTCTCCGGCCTTGGCATGTCTGAAAAAAACCGGGGCCCCCAATTTGAGTGGTTCTGGCCCCGTGTATTTGAGTGGGGTTTGCACTTCACCTGCGCCTTCATTGTCGAGCAGCGAGAGTCCCGAAGGCAAACAGGGTGTTGGCAATTTTTCTTTGCCCACGCTGCCCGAGGCAATATAGCCACCGCTGAAACAGGTGTACATACCCGGTGCGGGTTGGCGCGTCAGAGGCAAAGCAAAGAGGGCTGCGGGCAAATGGCGAAACTGGCTGTAATGATCAAACAGGGTCGGCGCATAAAAACCCGAACCCACCGTCACCTCCGTCACGGAAGGATCCAGAGCCGTGCTTTCAAGACTGCCTGTGCCCCCCCCATTAAACAGCGCCAATTCAATCCCCAGCCCTGACAAGGCCTCACAGACGCGCCTGCGGCGCAATTTGAGCTGCTCGATCGAATGGCCCTTGAGCTGTTTGACCACCAAATTTTTGGCCATTTGGCCCGCCATGGCATCGCCCACACCCGCAATCTGGGCCTCGTAGCCCATACAGGCATTGAGTTTGAGCTGAGGCCACTGCAAGAACTGTTTGGCCAAGTCAATCACCTGCTCGGGGCGGGTCAAAGGGGAGCGCCAAACGCCAAAATGCAGGCCCGGATAATCACTCGACATGTCGATATCCAAACAGATCTGCAATTGCGTTTTTTCGGCATCGGCGATCTGATTCAGAAAGCTGGCCTGTTGAGCAGAATCCACCATCAGCCAGATCTGTTTGCCTGCGCGCCGATGGGCACAAATTGCGCGGATTGCGGCGCTGTCAAAACTGGGGTAGGCCAAGAGGAGATTGTCAAAACCTTCGGAAGCCAACCAGGCAGTCTCAGCGGCACTATAGGTCATCAGCCCTTGAAATTGGGGCGAGGCCCGAAAGAGGTAATCCAAAACCCAACGGCAGCGAATCGACTTACTGGCAATCCGCACAGGTAGCTTGCCAGCGCGTTTGAGCAGGGCCTGAATATTTTGGTCGAGGAAATCGAGATCGAGCAGGGCATACGGGGCCTGCTGCCCGGCCAATACACGCAGATAGTCTTGGTAAGTCTTGGCCGTCACCGGCTTCTCCGCAGGGAGGGTTCCTCAGGATTAAAGGTGCGCAGGGCCAATTCTTGCTCAGAAAACACAGGCGGTTTTAGCGCTTTGGGCAAAACCCGCTCAGCCAGTGGTCTATTCAGGGCTTGGGCGACATTTTCAAAGACAGTTTGAAAAGCTGCCAGCGTCCATTTGCCAAAAACGGTATGCCCACCTTCGTAATTTTGCACAGCATATTCTTCTGCGGTTGTAATATAACCGTGGTAGGCATTGGCATAACTGCCGACCACCACCTGTTTCACCCCCCTGATTGCCAGGGTCTTTTCGAGAGAGGCCCGCAAACGCCGCGCCGCCACGGTGGTTATTTCGCCGGGCACACCGGCCAGAGCCAGATTGCCAATGATAAAAATCTGGACGGGCAAGACATGGGGGGTCCAACTGTGTTCTTGAATGGCCTGAATCCGATGCAGGCGTTTGACTTCACCGACAACAGGATCCAGAAAATCAGGAATCGGCAAATCTTTGATCTCAGTCATGCCCAAAAAATGTTTATCGCCGCTGTCAATCAAAATGGCTTTGGGATCTTGGGCTGCCAATTTGTTTAAAATCCGCTGCTGCTCTTCCGGCCCTGCCGCTTCGGCTTTTTTGAGCAGGGCCTTGCGCAAGCGACGGGCAACCGCTGCCAAAAGACTGCCAGCCATATCACTGATGCCTTTGCCGTCAACGGTGGTGCCTTTAAAAAAGGCCACCCCATGGGCCGAAGAGGCTGTCTGACAGCCTTCCACCCCCCCCGTAAAAGCGGGGTCACAAGACTGGCAAGAGAAATCGGCATAGACCAACTCGGCATCAAGTGAGCCGCTGATCGCAAACAGCGCATTGGCTTCACAGAGTTCTTGGGCCTTTTGAAATTGCAATTTGCCATTAAAACGTGCACTTTCGAGATCGTCTTCGAATTTGCCTTTGGGCCAATCCCGGCCCTTGCCATGAAAATTGGGAGAGACATCCCCTGCCGCCCCCTGGGCGAAAATACCCACAAATTGGGTGTTTTCTTGGCGGTGGTGAAAACGCTGCTCTAAAAAAGTGGCGGCGTAGCCTTTGTTGTCGGAAGAGATTCGCCGATTTTTGGGGCCCACACTGGTGGCATGTACGCCAAACCAATTGATGACACCACGCAAATCCCCTTCAGGGGACAACACGCGCAGCAGATAGAGATTGCGATCAATCGCCAAATGGGTTTCATAATCGGTCAAAGGCGTCACTTCGGGGTTCTTGTTATAAGCGGTGAGCGAGCGGTTAAAACCCACTTCCAGGTCTGGCTCAAAGGCTCCTTGCACAAAATCCAACTGGGCCGGGGCCAATTGGGTTTGGGCCGAGACAATCGCCTCCACAAAGGCTGCGACAATCGCCTCAAAAACTTCGGGCTGAAAGCCAGGCATGGTCACGTTATAAAAGAAATAATGGGAATAGCCCCCCGGCGCACTGTGGGTGTGCTGGGCTGTGAGCAGCAGATTTTCTTCGCACCAATGTTGATCGGGTTGCTGATTCTGCAGGCGCTCCAAGACGGCGCTGCGGATCGCAAGGGTAACAAAACAAATCTCGGCATTGGCATAAGCCAGCGTTTTGCCCTGGGCATCTTTGAGCACCAGCGCTCGCACATAGAGGTCCGAAGACATGCCTTCGACCACATTGTGTAACATACCATACCCCATCATGCCCACCCCACGGGTGCGCACAGGGATCAACACGCGGGAGAGTCCCGCTTGGAAACAAGCTTGATTCTGTGAATGTATTTGCATATCTCTATTTTCCCTGATTTGGGCTTGGGAATCCAGCCCGCCTTGCATAAATTAGCGGGATCGGCTTATATATTCAGATACTCAAACGGCTGCGCACTTCCATGAGGGCAAAGCCCAGCAGATTCAAGCCCTTCCACTGCATCGGATCGTGGGCACGGGAATCGTTGGCGGCCAGACCAATGCCCCAGATTGCATCCACAGGACTGGCTTCGACCAGCACCTGAGTACCTGTACCCAAGAGAAAGGTCTTGAGTTCGGGGTTTTGGGAGAACTTCTCAAGATTGGCAGATAAATTGTATTCCCAGCGATGCATCAGCCACAGTGGCTCATCAAAGCCCCTGATCTTGCGCCCCCAGTCTTTGGCCTCAGCAGGTTCTGAACAGAGACGAATTTCTTCAAAGGCTTTCTGATCGCCAAAAAGCCAAGCCTTTTGCGCCATCAGGCAATGTTCGCTGGTAAAGTACCAATGGCCTTCGGACTCAAAACCGGCAGGGTACCAATTGCTGAGACACGATTTGTCGATCACCCCCACTTGGCGGGGGCGGTGTCCCCAAAAAAACAAATACGCGGGTTTACCACCTGCTTCACAAAAAGCCTTGAGTTCGGCCAAGTTTCGCATCTGAAAGGGTTCCATTTTTAATCTCCGTTTGCACAGTTCTGATAATACGCCGTCTGCGGCACATAAAAGCCATGGATCTTTGTCAACAGAGCCTTCAGGCCTTGGGGCGTCGACAAGACCCGCACAGGGTAAGGAGAGGGGGTGTAATGGCTTTGGTAGACCAAACGCTTGTGCTCTGCCGGGAAACTGTGAAAGGGTTCGTTTAAGGCATGGGGCAAATGTTCACCCCAGGCATCCAGCAAAAAATGCAACTCAAAACCTGAAGCGATCGCCCGGCTGGCAAAGTCCAGATCTTCACCCCCCCAGCCCTGAAAACGGCTATCAAAGCCCTTGATTTGTCTGTAAAGCGAGCGGTGCAGAGCAAAATTGCCACTCCAGGCCCATTCGTGGGGAAAGCGCAGCAAATTGGGAGCTGGCACAATCTGATTTTCGTTAAACTCCACATAACGGCGATCGCACCACTGAATGGTCTGTCCTGGCAGCAGCGCCGAAGGTGAGAGCAATTCTTCGTGGTAGCCATAATAGCCATAGAGCAGCCAATGGGCCTTGAACTCAAGAAAGAGGGCATACGCTTCGAGAGCCAAAGGATTGAGCAAGATATCCGAGTCGATAAACACCAAAATCTGACCGTTTGCCCGCTCCGCGCCCCGATTGCGAGAGAGGGCCACACGGCAATCATTCTTGCGCCAATCGTAAACCAATTCAAAGGGCCAAGTCTGAGCTTGAGCCAGGTTGGCCCCTTGTTCTGAGCCATCATCGGCAACAATCACCTGATGGGGCAATCGGCGCTGTTGGCTGAGCATCTGCAGGCAAGCCAAGAGATGGGCTTCGCGGCCTGGAGAGGTGGTAACAATCACGCTGATGGGGGGCATGGCAAATCCTCACTCTATGCTACCATAAGAGAGGTTTTTAACACGCAAGACAAGGAAGCAACTTAGACCATGCAGAAACGCGTTTTGAATGGGGTGCTCACCGCTCTCTTTTGCCTCTCTCTCAGTTTCACGGGTTGTACCCAGAAACAGGTTCCAATCGAAGACAATCCCAGCGAGAAAGCGGCAGCTTATGCCGTGGCCAAAGCTTATATTTCAGAATTCTCACAATTGCACATTGAGCAGGTACTGGATCTCTCGGCCTTTCCCTTTCTGGCCGAAGGCGAGATCTATCAGACCCGTGCCGAACTCATGAATGAATTGGCCGAAGAATTCGAAGAAGAAGAACCGATGAAAATTGGCATTCAGAGCATGCGTTTTTACAGCATGGAAGATCTGCGCCTCTGGAAGCCTGATATGTACGCATCGCTCAAAGAACAGGGGTTTACCCATCATTATCTGATCGTGGCTGAACTCCAGATCGAAGACGATACCGACCGGGGCTTTTTGATCTTGCAGCGCGATGCCCAAGGTCAATGGAAAGTGGCTGGCGTCGATAATTAAGCCCCAGTAGTAAGTCCAAGTATTGAGTCCAAGTATTGAGTCCAAGTATTGAGTCCAAGTATTGAGTCCAAGCAAAAAACAACAGAACCCGGAAGTCAAATGACTTCCGGGTTCTGGCTATTTAAAAGTTAGCGGCGCACTGAGGCGGTGGCCAATTCACCTGCGCGGCTGAGGGCTTTGGCAACGTTGACACGGCCAAAACCAAATTCGGGATCAAAGCCCGGTTTGCCCAGGTCGTCTGTCGACATTTCAATCGCCCGTTTGACATCCACATTGCTCAGACCGGGATATTTGCTGCGGATCAAACCCGCCAGCCCGGTCACAAAGGGTGCAGCCATTGAGGTGCCGCTGATTGCGCCGTATTCTTTTTGGCCGATCAGATTGGTATTGAGCGGGAAGGTCGAGAGAATATCCGAACCGGGAGCAGTCACAGTGATCCAATCGCCATAATTGGAGAAGCGCGAACGCTGGTCACGGTTGTCGGTCGAACCCACCGCAATTACGCCGGGCACGGCTGCAGGCCAGCTTTTGATATTGCCACTGTCGTTGCCCATGGCCACGACAACAACCACATTGCGGGCCAAAGCCTGTTTGACAGCATCGGTAATCGCCTGAGATTCACGGCGTGAACCCAGACTCAGGTTGATCACCTGTGCGCCTTTGTCCATGGCATAGAGAATGCCGTTGGCAATGCCATCGGTGGTGGGAGAGCTGCTATTGCCGGGTGCCACTTTGACAGCCAAAATACTGCACTCAGGGGCGACGCCAGCCACACCCAGGGTATTGTTGGTCAGGGCTGCAGAAATACCTGCAACGTGGGTCCCATGGCCCACGTGGTCCACAGATTCGGGGTTGCCATCAGCGGAGTTGTAGGTGCCGACCACTTTGGCTTTGAGATCTACGTGGTTGATATCCAGGCCAGAATCGACAATGCCGAGTACCACTTTGGGATTGCCCCGGTGAATCGCCCAGCCACCCTGAGATTTGGCCACTTGGTGCGCGTATTGACGAGGGAAAAGGGCATCATTGGGGTAAGTTGCATTGTCGGCAGGTGGGGTATCTTCACTGGCACGCAAAACCTTTGGAAAAGGCACCGTAAAAACGGGTTCAGCGAATTCAATCGCTGGATTTTTTTCCAACTCGGTTGCAATGCGCTCAGGGGATTGTTTGCCCGTAATCGCCATCACTTCGAGGTTGTTTTTAACCGCACCCAAACTGCGTGAGCGTTGAACACCCATTTGAGCAAGCGAAGCACTGTTGATGGTACCGCCGCGTCCGGCTCTGAATTTGACGAGCACTTTGCCAGGAACGATCTGCTCGCCACTCTGGGACGTTGCGAAGCTGTTCACACCTGTATTAAGGGCGGCTTGATTGCCATTGCCAAGTGGCAAAAGAGTCTGGGGACTACAGGCGGCAAGTACGGTGGTGGTAAGGGCTGCGAGGGTCGTAAGCTGGACGCTTGTTTTCATGGGTTCTCCTGGGTTCTCTTGGTATTGTTCAGTTGGTATTGTTCAGTCGGGATTTTGGAGTTTAACATTAAATTAAGCAAACTCCAAGATAACTATCGGGAGTTTTCTTGGAGTCTTGCGCCTTGGAAGCGAAAAAAATTAACCTTTGTTAACCTTTGGTTAGCTTAATAATCTCACTGACAGCATCGGTCATCGAAGAACCGGCGTTGATGCCTTTGGCTGTGAGGATTTCACGGGCCAATTCCTCATTGGTACCCGTCAGACGAATCACGAGGGGAATATCGATGCCGCCCATGCTGTCGAGGGCTGAGATAATGCCTTTGGCAACATCATCACAACGGGTAATCCCGCCAAAGATATTAAACAAAATCCCTTTGACGTTCTTGCGTTTGAGGATTTTCATGGCTGCGGTGACCTTGGCGGGGTTGGAAGAGCCGCCGATGTCCAAGAAATTGGCAGGTTGGCCGCCGCCATATTTGACTGCGTCCATGGTCGCCATGGCCAAACCAGCACCATTCACCACACAGCCGATATCACCTTCGAGTTCGATATAGGTCAGGCCAGCCGCTTTGGCGTCGAGTTCATTGGGGTCGACTTCAGCCGGGTCTTGGTAGCTGAGCAGCTCACTGTGACGGAAGAGGGCATTGTCATCGATGTCAATTTTGGCATCTCCAGCAATCACCTGACCGTCGGCAGTCACAATCAGGGGGTTGATCTCGGCAATTGAACAGTCATTTTCGGTATAAATCTTGTAGAGCGCTTTGATAAAACCAGCCGATTCTGCGGGCAAATTGGCACCGTAGATGACCTGTTTGATCTGGTAGTCGGTCAAGCCGATATTGGGATCAACCCAGACCTTGATAATCGCTTCGGGATGGCTTTCTGCCACTTCTTCGATATCCACGCCACCCATGGAGCTGGCCATTAAAATAGTCTTGCGGGCGTTGCGGTCGAGGGTAATACCGACATAATACTCTTTGGCGATATTGATCGCCTCTTCAACCAAGAGTTTGTGCACGGGTAACCCTTTGATATCCATACCAAAGAGGGTTTCAGATACCGCTTCAGCGTCACTCAGGTTGACAACTTTGATGCCCCCGGCTTTGCCACGTCCACCGACATGGACCTGGGACTTCAAGACCACTTTTTGCAAGGAGGGATTGGCTTGGCTCAGGCGTTGAACAGCCTCTTTGACTTCTGCCACGCTAAAAGCGGGTATGCCTTGTGGAATGCGCAGACCGTATTTGGTGAAGACTTCTTTGGCCTGAAATTCATGCAGTTTCATAGTAGTTCCTTTTTCTCTGAGAATCGCATACAGCGTACCATATTTTGGGGCTCAGTGAGCGGCTCTAGCTGCGATAACTAAAGGCACCACTGACCACCCCATTTTGATAACCCAGCCCCTCAATACGGGTGCCTTTGGGCAGTTGGTTCTGCAAGAGGGTGTTTAAGGCGATCACGGGCAGCACCAAGCGCCCATTTTCTTGGCGCAAACGCACGCCTTGAGCTTCCAACTGCTCCCTCAGCTTGCGCGTGGCCATATTGCTCACATCAAAGAGCGAAAACAGCTTGGCTTGATCCACATTGAGATAGATATTGCTGCCGTCAGCGCTGACAGAGATTTTGGCATCCACCAGCATTTGCTGAAAATCGAAGGTGGCTTTATTATTGCCAATCTGGCTGCCGCTGGGGTTTTGATCCAGAGCCTGTTTAAGCTGGAGATCAAGCATTTTCCCCAATTCTGCCGGACTTGGGCGAAATTTAACGTTGCCCCAAAGATCGGTGCCTTTGCGGTCGCCACGAATATCCAGGCTGAGCGACATGCGGCCAAAGCTGGTGCGCACATCAGGCAATTCCAATTTGCCACTGAATTTGCCATTTTGGATATCTCCCTCCTTGAGCACCACTTTGATCTTCTGACCCGGAGACAAACTCACGCCTTGGCGAGCCAAGCCGTCGAGAATCGCCTGAGCATGGGGGTCTGTTTTGATCATCTCTTGCAGGGTTTTCATATCGATTTCAGCCAGCAGACGCCCGTCTTTGAGACGGGTGCCCATCACTTTGCCCTGGTTGAGAGTGACCTCCACTTTGCCAGAGAGATCGGCAGAGGTGGTACTGCCTGCCGTTTGCACTTTACCACTGGCAGAAACGGTTCCGCTGGCTTGGCCCGAACCCAAAATACGCAAATCTGGGGAGCTGATCTTGGCATCGACCCCAACACCTTTGATCTCGACCTGGAGGTCGCCCAATTCTGTATAGTCCGAATTGGTTTGGGATTTGCCCAATTTGCCTTTAAAGGTGAGTTGACCATTGACAATGTCTGCGCTCAAGCCCGAGAGACTGAGGGTCCCACGGCCATCGACTTGCAAATCTTGGGCACTGATCTGGGCAGTGGTGGTGGCTTGGCCCTGGGCCTCACTGTGGGCTCTGAGATTAAAAGAAGCTGCTTTGAGACTATTAAGCAGGGGCGCCAATTGGGCCTTTTGCTGAGGGTCTTTGAGCATCGCAGCCAGCTCTTCGGGTTTGGCCAAGCGAATTTTTTTGATCTGGTCGAAACTCAGCCCCAGCGTTTTGTTCAAATAATTTTGCATGGGACGGTCATTTTGCGGCATTGAAAATTGTTTTTTCAGGCTGTCTTGCAGAGCCTGTAACATTTCGGGCCGCTCGGCCATACTCAATTCGCCAAAATTGCCACTGATCTGGGTGGCGGTCACCGGTTTGCCTGTTTCGTCGCGGGTCTCTTGGCTCACGCTGAATTCGCCAGGCTTGACCGTGACAGCACCATGGGCACCGACTTCTGCACCCGCACTGCCCAGATGCGCCCCGGCCTGAATATCTTTGCGGCTGTGGGCGATTTCTTGAACTGTGTCAGAGACCTTAAAGCCCCGATCTGCGGTTTCTTTTAAATAGTCTTCAACCTTGCCCGTGCGCCGGAAATTGTCTGTCGCGCGGGGGTAGCGGTCCATCAGCTGCTGGGCCTGATTTTCGAGAGCCTGTTTGACATCAAATTGGGCTTTTTGTTCGGGACTGGCTTTGCGGTATTGTGAGACCACCCCAGCCAACAAAACCGAAGCGGGCACCCCCGAATGGCGTTCCAAAGCGCGGGCCTCACCCACGGCCCCGTGATAAAAAGCCGTGATTTCCTCTTGCGAGAGCAATTCTTTGAGTTTTTCGGGCGGAACAGGTTTGCCTTCCGTGGTATAAATTTTACCCTCAGCATTCGCATTGACCGTGGTCTTGCCAACCTCAACCACTGGCTTGGTCGGGTCTTGAGGGGTTCCCGGCGCGGGCTGATTGACTGAAACTTTGTCTGTTTGTGTTTCAACTGTGGCCTGAGCGGTAGAACCCCCTGGGGTTTTGCCTGCAACAGAAACCTTGGTAGCGAGGCCAGACAATTCAGTTAAAGTGGCCTGATCGTCTTGGCTCCAACCGAGACTTTGCAAGCTAAAACTGGCTTGGCCCGTCACACGGGCATTTTCGCCCAGCGCTTTGGTCAAACGAAAGAGATCATCCACACTTTTTTGCACCGTGTCGGTATTAAAAAAGTCGACCAATTTGCGGGTCTGGGCTTCGTTGATACCCAGCTTACCCGCCAATTCAGTGATTTTGCCAGGGGTGGCAGAAGCCAACATCGCTTGCAAATTGTCTTTGGAGAGCATTTGCAAAATTTGGTTAAACTGCTCCCCTGTAAAACCCAGTTCTTTGAGTTTTTGTTGCACCAGTGCTTTGTACTCTGCCAATTTGGTCTCCACCAATTTGACATCAGCGGGGGTCAGGGTCAATTCACCCCGGGCTTCCCCTTTCAGCCCCTGGGCATCGAGTCGCTTGCGCTGCGCCTCGATCGAAGCAGTCAGATTTTCGGCGCTGACATCAACCTGCCCCGTCTGGCGGCCATATTCATCACGGCTGGTGATCGTTGCCGAGACCCCTTGGGCTGAGAGATCCAAAGCCAGAATCTGGTTAAACTCAGCCCGCTGCATCAAGCCTTCGAGTTTGCGGGCATTTTCCACCAAAGCAGGTGCGCTATCCGGGGGCAATTTACCCAGGGCTTCCAGGTCGGCGGGACTGTCTTCACGCAGACGTTGAATAAAGTCCTCGCTATAGCCCAGTTTGCGCAAAGCGACATGAACGGCCCCGCTTTGGGGGTCTTCACTTTTGAGAATTTTTTGCAGTTTTTCTACGCCTTCGCGGGTGATATGCGTTTGGCGACTGCCCAGGGTGAGACTTTGGGCCTTTAAAGCCAATTCAATTTTGCTTTTGGGATCGCGCAAGAGGCGCTCCAACAATTCCTGAGAGCCCGATTTGATCTGTTCAATCGTTTCTGCACTCAGGCCAGCAGCCCGCAAGTCGGCGTGTAAGGGGCCTGTTGAAGGGTCTTCGGCCACAAGCCGCTTCTGAATCTCTTGCAGGGTTTTGACATCCATTTTGAGCTTGGCCTCCAGCTCCTGACCTTGCAAGCGGGTCAGGGTCTGACCATTGCCATCGGTGGTTTCGGTATAAGCGGCTGCCCCACGCAACTCAACTTCGGCAGTTTCGGGGCCAGCAACAGGGGTCTCAGCTGAAGCGGCAGGGGCCTTGGCGTTGCTGCTGCCTTTGACCTCTGCACCCTCCAATTTGATCTGAAGTTGGCCGCCGACCAAATCAAGGCGTGTGCCTTTGCTCAGGTCTATTTCGAGTTTGGCATCAGGGGAAACAGGGCTTTGAATGCCCATAGACTTGAGCTGGGCACCGGTTAAAGCCATTTTCTGAGGTTCAAAAAAGACCCTGCCGTTTTCCTCCCGAATCGTGGATTCAATCCCCATTGAGCGCAGGGTCTCTTGGATCACAGCCCGGGCGTCGATCTTTTTTGAGAAAAGCCATTCGGTCCAACCCAAGGCACTGTTGGTACTCATGGAAAGTCGACCCTTGTCGTCCATTTCCAGACCATAAGAACGCAAATCGCGCAGATCCATTTTGACATTTCCGAGCACAGGGACATCGATACTGGTCACGCCCCCGAGCTGAATACTGCCACTGACCTTGCCAGAAAGGTCCTCGCGGCCTTCGTTGGCAAAGCCATTATTGTCCGTGATTTGCAAGCGCAGATCGGCACTGCCGTAGACCCGCAGTTTTTCTTCGGCAATCGGAAAATTCAGCGCCAAAGGGGTGGCCTTGTGGCTGCTGCCCAGCCCCTGCAAGGCCTGTAAATCCACTTTATTGGAGAGGCGCTCACTCAAAAAGGCATCAAAATTGCCCTGGGGATTGAGCAGGATAAATTCCTGTTTCAGTGACTGGTATTCATGTGCTTCAAGTTTTTTGTCTTTGACGGCATCCCGAAAGCGGCTTTCAAAGGTCGAAGAAGACTGAATACCAGAAACGCTCATAAGCTATCGCCTGTCCATCGCAGAGTTAAATAACTGTTATCTATTTAATATACCCCAGTGAGAGCAAATCATTGCGTAAATTTTGGTTAAATCCCAAAGTCAATCAAGGTCTCAATCACAGGGTAACCCCCAGCTCACTCAAAACCTCGATCAGGCGGGCATAATAAAAAGGGCTACAATCTTCCAATTGGGGATGCACAAAGCCCGTGGGGGTGTTTAAACCCCTGCGGGCAAAACGCATGAGATTGCGAGACATGCTGCCGACCATGCTTTCGTCTTCGTCGCCAGTGGCATGAAAAGCCACCTGCTGCACAGCCAAAAAATCGGGGTGTTCAAGCAAATCTTGTTCGCCATAAAAATCGTGGTAAACCTTGCAGCGAGTGGGATCACTGGGATGGGGAAAAACCTGAGACATGACAATGACCCCTGGATACCACTCCAACATCAGATGGGGAAAAATCGTGGCCCAAACCGATCCCAGCGGGGGATTGCCTTTGGCTTCACGGTAGATTTTACCCCACTGGTGAAAAGCCGCTTTGCCACGTCGGGGATGATCGGGATCATTCCAGCCCTCACTGCTGCCCTCACCCCAAGACTTTTTCCAATCAACTTGCTGAACAGCCGTCCAGCGCCCAGGTACCTGCAGCTCTGAACTGAAATTTAAACCCGGATAAGACTGCACATAAGAGCAATCACAGAGCTGGGCAAGGGTCTCTGAATGGGCCGGGTCAACATGCATCAAATCCAGATAATTGAGCACAAACAGGGCCCAGTTTCCAGCCTGTTCCATTTCAATCGTTTTCATCAGCCGGTAGCCTTCGGCCCGAAACAAGGACCCTGTCTCGGCTTCAACACGTGCCAATTCTTGGCGCAGCGAAAAATGGCTGCTGAGTCCCTCCCAAGTGGCGTCTTTGAACAGGAAGCCCTGCCATTCCACTGTCGGCACAGGAGGCAAAACATGCGTACAGGACTGTTTAAACAAATGGGGATTGAGCAATTTGCCCGATTCAGCGGAATAGACCGCATTGTGACTCTTGCAGAGAATCGACGGGTTAAACGACAAAAATCCATCCCCACTGGCCTGCAAAATATCTGCTTGCCAGTGCAAACAGACATTGCTGCGCACCTGAGCTTGGGTTGGACTGTGCTGCTGCGTTGGGGTTTTATCAGGTACACAGGCCAAATACAAATCATGGGCCCAAGGGGGAACCCTTAAAAATCCCTCAGGACGGTGCCAGGCGGGTCCGAGATACAGAGGCGATCTGTCAAAGAGGCGCGTTTCTTGGGCCCGCACTTCTGGGGCAAAGATCCATTGTGGAGAAGGACGTTCCAGAGACGTCGTTGTGTCTAACACTCAATTTGAGGCCCCCTTTAAACAAGACATTGTAAACAAAGTTTGCTTTTGGCAAGCAAGATTCGATTGCATTTTACTTTATTTTAGCTTGTTTGGGCAGTCTGCTTATCCGATCCCCTGCTGGTAACTTTGGTATTTGGCAGCGGGACTGTTGAGGTACTGGGGCTGATTCATTTTTTGACGTTCTTTCACCAATTCTTCTTGCTCACGCAGCATTTTTAAGGCCAGCGGAAAAGTCATTCTAAAATCCTGACGAAAGAGGCTGCTCAGGCGATGAAAGCTGCGCTCGACCGAGGCAATCAGAGATTTGGCGGCATCACTTGTTTCGGGAGGAAGGTCTGTTAAAAACAGGGCCTTAATTGTGTCCATATCTGTATCTGCCAAGAGCCCAAAAACCTGATACAAACGGGTTTGCAGCTCTGCAGAAGTGCGCATGAGCACTTCTGGCGGTAGGGACAAGCTCAACAGCTCTTCGAGCCGGTCGCTGCGGGCCAATACCGCCAGTACTTTGCGCTGTTCTGGAGGCACATGTCGCGCAGGGGGTTTGATCCAATCGGTCAATTCTACAGGGGTGAGCATGTGTTTGCCCCGTTGTTTGTCCCTCATTTTTTCAGCCTGTTTGAGCTGGGCAGCCAAGGGATCCACCAAAGAATCCGCTGAAGGAGCAAGCAGATAGTCTTTGCCCGATTTTTCAAGGGTCTGTTTGCCCAATTTATTTGCCCGCCACTTGTTCAGCCAGACCTGCCCCTCCCACAAACCCAGGGTTTGCATCAGAGATTGGAAATCGCGCCAATAGTCTTCGTCCCAATCGCCCGTCATGGCCAGCAGCCGCTTGAGACGAACAGACATACGGGCCGCCAACAGACTGGCTTTGGCCTGCGAGAGTCCTTGGCAAGATAGCCGTTTAAAGGTTTGGCTAAAATCCTCTCCCGGCAGATGAGCGGCGTTTAAAAGTTCACCAAAATTGTCGGGTTTGAGCCCTTCGGTCAGAGCTGAACGCTCATCGCCATCCAGCGAAGCAAGCACCTTTTCCAATTCTTCGGAGATCAACCGCGGCTCATGAGAACTGTTTAACTTGGCCAGTGGGCCTGTTGAAGCGGTTCGGTTGACCTTTTGGGCTGCTTGACGGGCCTCCCAACGGGATTTTTCCTGTTCGTATTTCTGTTTCCGGGCCCGGTATTCCCAAGCCAGAAGCAAGGCGGGATTGGCCATCACCAGCCCTTTTTGAAAGATCAGCACTTTTTTGGCCTTTTCACCGGTTTCGGCAAAAGGCGCGAGAAAATGGTCGATCAGGGTTTCTGTCAGCGGAAAGGTGGTGGGTCGAAGTTTGCCTGTACAGCTGTCGATGCGGTTGTAATAGATCGCATTTTTATCGCTTTGGGTGAGTTTTAAGAGCAGGAACTGCAGCGCCTCTTCCAGAGGAAGAGGTTTGGCAATGGTCTCTGCTGGACCTGCGCAAAGTTCCTTGAGACAGTCCAACACCATTTGAAATTCGGAGTGGCGAATAATCGGTTGGACCAGTATCTGAGCATAAGCCCTTTGCAGTTTGATGGGGTCCAAAACGGCCGCAAAGAAATCGGCAGAGAGCTGAAAAGCCAAGCTCTTTTGGGCCTTGCGATAGGCATTGGCCAAACGCTCAACACTTTCACGGGTTTCGGGTTTGAGTTTTAAACTGAGCGGCTGGGCCCCCAATAGCTGTATCAGACTGACAGCGCGGGCCTCCAATTCGGAATACGCAAACGGCAAAAATGTGGAATCACCCTTAAAAGCGTCACAGTTCATCACTCTCTATCTCCTGTACAGCAAATCTTCAAACAGGTCAAAGCCAATATTTATGATAGTTTGGCTCGTATTTGCTGTACTGGTTTATCTGCCAATACCGGTAGAACCCGCCCTGATTTGATTCAAAGTTAACATAACTTAATGAATTTTTGATAAGAAATGTATAAAAGAAATACAAACAAAAAAAACGGCCTGCATGTAAAACAAGCAGACCGTATTAAAAGTGAACGGGTTTAGCGGCGGGCAACCGTGCGGCGGGCTGCCGCTTGAGCCAAGCTCTGAACCACTTTGGAATATTTGGCAATTTCGGTCATTTTGACGCCGCGATTGGCACCACCACCGGAGTAACAGCCCCCATTGGTGTGCACGCCAACCAGAGAACCATCGGCGTTTAAGATCCCTGAGCCTGAGCTGCCGGGTTCGGTATCGAGATCTGCATAATCCATATAGGTACCAGACTCACCGACTTTGGGGCCCGATTCAACCATTTTGACTTTGCCTTTGGGGTGCTGAATGATAATCAGCGGATCGTTATTGGCTGGCAAGGCCACGCGAATGGGGGTAAAGCCATATTTGAGACCGGGTTTGCCTGCAAGTTTAAGCACAGCAAAGTCCAAACCATTGAGACTGTCTTCGACAATCGCTTCAATCTTGACATGTTCTTGTTCAAGCAAATCAGCTGAACCTGCGGCTTTTTCATAGTTAAACGATACAAATTTTTCTGTAATTGCGCCATCGACACAGTGCCCAGCGGTCAGAAAGAGGTCTTCGCTGATCAAGGTACCTGTGCAAAATTTGCGAGAACTGGCGTCGGGTTTGCCCATTGCCAATGCGCCCACAGCAGGCTGGAATTTTTTCACAAATTCGACAGAGGGACCGAGGTCGCCTTTGTAATCGTTGACATGTTGCATATCATCTTTGCCGCAGAGACTTGTACTGCTGATTTCAAATTGAAAGCGGTACTGGGAAGGATTTTGCATTTTGCGGAGAAAATCGGGATGATGAAGACTTTGACGGGATTGGGCCTGTACGCGGGCGGCACTTTGGCTGTTGACAAGTGAGAGGGGTTGTTGTGTTTGTTGGCAAGCTGCGAGCAGGGCAAGCAAAGAAATACCGGCAAAAACTTTTTTCATGGGTTCACTTTCATTGATATGGATTTAGGATTAATTTTTGATTAAGGATACATAGTCTATAGATTAAACCATGAAGAGCTTGCTTAAAAATTAAAATTATTTATGGTTTTTTTTCAAAGCGCACTGAGCTAAAGTCACCATTGAGCTTGCTGCTGCGCACCTTGACCAGATGGGAAGGAGAGGTCAAATTTTGGCTGACCAAATTGCCCGAAGACGGCGCGGTCTCTTGATAAGTAACCACCAACTCATTTCCCGACTTTTTAACCTGGGTAATTTTAACCGAGTGGCCGCCACTGCGTTTTTGGCCCGAAAAAACCGCCAGCACTGTTTCAATTTCAAAATTGATCATCGGTCGGTCAGCATCTGAGCCCATATGTTGTCTCCAGAGCGTTTGCCAGGCCTCTTCGTCGCTGACGGCCTGGGTCTGACTGGAAGTAATCCGGCTGCTGCGGGTTGAAAGGGTTTCAAACGAAAGCACCGTTTCGCTGGTGTTTCCTGCCGCCAATTTTTGTAATTTTTGAATTGCCGCTGGGGTTCCTGTGGCCGTGATCTGAACCGGGAAAGACTCGCGCACGATGGAATCGGTGATCTCATTGCTCAGCTTAAGCCGATCCATTTCTGCCAAAACAGCGTCATTGCTCTCTATGGTTGGGCGAATTTCAGCCGTGATCAAGCCCGGCAAAGCCGTGGGTGAGGAACTGGGTTTGGGACTGCTGCTGCCCGAAGCCGTGGGAGTGGGAGTAGGGGTATTGCCCGGACGGCGAAAGCCACAGGCCAGCAAGAGACTAAAGCTACACAAACCCAAGAGAGAGAGTTGAAGATAACGTCTAAAAATCACAGAATGCTCCTCAAGAGAAAAGAATGGGAGATAAGAAAATACCGGGATCTGAATTTGGATCCCGGTATGTAGATTAACAAAAATATTTAACGAAGGGGAGCGCTACCAGGAGCAGATGTGGGTGCTTCCATGGCATCGAGCAGTTGTTTGGCCTGCAAATCTTCAAATTCGTTCAAATCCAATTTGCGGTCGAAATTTTTGTCTGCGCTATTAAACAAACTGGTGGCTTTTTGCAGAATGTCTTGTTGTTCACCTGCATTGGGTTGGCTGGGGGGTTGGGCCACAGACATCACCGTAATCATTTCATCAAGGGTGATAAAGGCGTTATTATCACGGTTGTACTGAGCCCAGGCCTGTTTGGCCATTTCCCGCAGCACCTGGCGCGAGGGAACAGTCCAAGAGGTGGCATCAAAATTAAATGTCAAAAATTCAGCGGGTTGCCACATACCGTCTTTGTTTTTATCTACCTGGCTGTAGAGTTCGGCGGGCACAAAAGTCGCTTCATGGCGGTGCAAAATGCCATCGCGATTGCTGTCTTGCTGATTAAATAAAATGGTACGCATGCGTTTGGAGATATTGTCGAGACCAGCATTGGTGCGGGTATTGCCGCTGGGAGTGCTAAAGCTATTCACACCCGGATTGAGGGGAGCATTGCCCACAAAAGCGGGGGTACCACAGGCGCTCAATGCACTTAGAGTCAAGACAGTGGCGATCAAGCCAGAAAATACATTTTTCATTTTTAAACAGTCCTCACTACGCAGAATTTTTGATTTAAATGGAGCAAAACCCCATAAAGAGAATCATGGGATTTTATTCAAAAAACTTGTGGATCTTCAATATTTTTTAACTTTTATTTATATTCACCTTAATATTTTACGACTGCATCCCCTTGCACACCCAATCGCATCTTTACTGGAACGGTGACAGAGGTGAATACCCCCCCTGTAAAGGCCGGATTTAATTTTCACTTTGGTTTAAGCTCGGATTAAATTCACGGTTTCTGCCGAAAATGCCCTAAAAAAACCTGTATTATCTAAATCAGGCAAGAATTAAGCTTGTAAACAAATCATTCTAATTCGGAGATTTTGAGATGTCAAATCCCCCCCTGCACGCCTTTGATCCCGCCCTGGTGGCTGCCCAATTGCGCAAACCCAGTGGCGAGTCAGCCAATCAAGTGGCTGCGCAAATGAATATCAGCAATCGTCTCTTGACCGAAATAAGCTACCGTTTGCTGGCTGCCCGCGCACAAGAAATACTGCTCGAAGTCGGTCCGGGCAACGGGGCTTTTTTAAATGATTTATTGTCTGCAGTGGGCCCCCATGGGCGGGTTCACGCCCTGGATTATTCGACGGAAATGATCGCTGAGATCTGCCAAAGGCATTCCGAAGCCTGTGCAACAGGCTGCCTCCAAGTGCAAGAGGGGCAATTGCAGGCATTGCCATACGCGGATCAGAGCATGGATGGCATTTGCACAGTGAATACCCTCTATTTTTGGGATTCACCCCCAACCTGTTTGGCCGAGTTGTGGCGGGTACTCAAACCCGGTGGCCGACTCGTGATTGGCTTTCGCAGTCGCCAAGCGGTGCAGAATTTGCCTTTTACCCAGTATGGTTTTCAGCTCTATTCGCCCGCCGAGGTCATCAGTTTAAGCGAAGCACATGGTTTTGAAATTATGGCCCTGGAACGGGTCTGGCACCAGGACCGCAGTCTCGACAATATAGGCTTAAAACTGCAAAAACCGCTTGAGGGTTGATTTAGGGCTGAACGACTTGGCGCCATTCTTGGGTGCGGCGCCGCTGATCATCGGTATGGGCCAGCATATTTAAGACATCGCAGCAGAGAGCGATGTGCAGAGCCGCAGTGCCTTTGTCTCCGGCAAAATCATGCGCTTTGAGAAATTCAACATGTTCCCCAAAGAGCACAAAGACCCGCTCGTCAGAGGCGGGTTTGGTATAGACCTGTTCAGCATTGCGGAAATAATTGACGTAAATTTCAAGCGCCCTTTGAATTTTGGCAAAGTCCAATTGGGCCACCGACTCAACTTTAATCACAGATTCAATTGCTTTGAGAACCTTGACCATGCCCTGTGTGGCCTCTTGTTCGCGTTCGAGTTGGGCCAATTGTTGTTCTTGATCTGTCTTGATCTTTTTCTTGCTGTTCATCATATAGACAGAGGATTTGATCGAGTTATAGGTCAGGCCAATGATAAAATATTCACCGTGTTTGAGGGCTTCGAGAATCACCGAACGATTGCGTTCGACCTCGGTTTCAAAGAGTTTGAATGTCATGGTGTCGAGGGAGTTTTGAATCACCCCATAGCGCTGGAGTTGTTCCATGCCCATCGAAAAACTGTACTCAGCAAAAAGCATCTCAGCATCAGCAGTGGCTTCACTCAGGTGACGGGTGATATCGCCAATGTTGATCTCGTTGCGCATATACTGATCACAATAATAGCCAAACTCGACACATTTTTGACTAAATTCAGCCAAAAACTTGTCGACAACAGCCGGTTCTACCGACTGTGGCATTCCAGGGAAACCTTCCATCATCATCTTTTAATCACGCCTGCAGCTCGTCGTAATACGCCCAAAGATTGTTCTGACTTCCAGTGTACCTTAAAAGGCTTCATAAACCCAACCTGGGGCAGAGAGAAAGTGCTCAAAAAGATCTGTTCAGGCATCGTTTATCTCCATCTAAGGCCAGTTAAGTCCCCTTCACATCGTAACTATTTTGGGGGGAATTTGTAAATATTGAAGGCTTAAACTTCTATTAAGCCAGTGTAAGTCAATGGGATTTCTTTCGTCTGTGATATCTCCCCATCTGGTTCGACAAAACTTGTCTCAGGGCTTGCTTTTGAGTATACTAGCGTATGTTTATGACACAGACCCTTTTGAAAGGAATGCGGGAATCCCTTTGGTTCTGAACTTCCCGCCGCTTGAATGACAACTTCCCCACTCTTTTTTCTTTTGGATGGCCACGCCATCAGTTACCGGGCCTATTTTGGCATGATGAAACAGGGCCGTCGCTTTCAGACCCGCTCAGGTCTGCCCACAGGCGCGGTTTTTGGCTTTACCCGCATTTTATTTGAATTGATTCGCTCCTACCGCCCCCACTTGGTGGCCGCTTGTTTTGACCGGCCCGATCCGACCCACCGCCACGAACAATTCGCAGATTATAAGGTGCATCGTCAGCCCCCCCCTGATGATCTGATCCAACAATTTCCCTATATCGAACAGGTCGTTTCAGCCCTCGGTATTCCGGTTTTTGCTCAGGGGGGTTACGAAGCAGATGATATGATTGGCACCCTGGCGCTGCAAGCGGCGGCCCAGGGCTATCAGGTGCGAATCGTGACCGGCGACCGCGATCTCTTTCAATTGGTCAACGATCAGATTCAGGTCTTGTTGCCCGATAAAAATCCGGGTGAATTTCGCGAGTATACCGCTGAGCGAGTTCTCAAAGACTATGGCTACCGGCCCGATCAGGTTGTCGACTACAAGGCCCTGGCCGGAGATACCTCAGACAATATTCCCGGCGTGCGTGGCATTGGCGAAAAATCCGCGCTCAAATTATTGGAGACCTTTGGCTCTCTGGAGCAAATCTACAGCCGCTTAGAAGAGGTCGACCCCAAATGGCGAGCCAAACTCAAAGAGGGCCGCGAAATTGCACTGATGAGCCAAAAACTGGCGCAGATCGACACAGCAGCCCCTGTGCTGTTTGACATCCAGGCCTGTGAATTGGCCCAGCCCGATCAGGCCAGCTTGTTGCCACTGCTGCAAGAGTTGGAATTTAACTCTGTGCTGCGCGAATTGCCTGAAATTTTTAAATTTTTCAAAGAATCCGATCAGGTGCTCGAAGGCCTGGTCGAAAGCGCCCCCACTCCCCAGGCCCGGCTCGAACCCGAGGTGCTGATTCCCACCACGCTTGAAGAAGTGGCTGAACTGGCGCAATTATTGCAGACGGAAATCTTTGCCTTTGACACCGAAACCACAGGGCTCGACAGCTTAAATACCCAATTGGTGGGGCTCTCTTTTGCCCTGGGTCAACCGGCTTTGGAAAAAGGCAAAGCCTGGTATCTGGCTGTGGGCCACGCCCTGACCCTCGAAAATCCCCCTCCTTTGCCTTTGCAAGAGACCTTGGCCCTGCTCAAACCCGTCTTTGAAAATCCGAATTGCAAAAAAGTGGCCCACAACGCCAAATTTGACTTAAATGTGCTCAGCCAATACGGCATTCAGGTCAATGGCTTGAGCGACGACACGATGGTCATGGACTATGCCCTGGTCCCCGACAGCCGCCATGGGCTCAAAGACATGTCTCAGACCTATCTCAATTTAGAAATGCAGCCTATCAGCGATTTAATTGGTACCGGCCGCAAACAGATCACCATGGATCAGGTGCCCGTCGTCGATGCCGCCAGATATGCAGCCGCAGACGCTGTGGCCTGTCTGGCCCTACAAAGCCTACTCGAAAAACAGCTCGAAGAGAGTGGCCAAATGCGCCTTTACAGGGACTTTGACGCCCCCTTGGTGACAGTTTTGGCTGAGATGGAGCAGGTCGGAATCAGCCTTGACCGGGATTTTTTGGCTGTTTTATCAGAAAAATTGGACATGCAATTGCGTGGGCTCGAAGCCCAGATTTTTGAATTGGCAGGGGAGTCGTTTAATCTCAATTCCCCCCGCCAATTGAGTGTGATCTTATTTGAAAAAATGCAATTGCCCACCAAAGGGCTTAAGATGAACAAAACCGGGGCCTATTCCACGGATGTCAGCACCCTCGAAAAACTCCAGGGCAGCCACGCGGTGATTGAACATATTCTTGAATACCGCCAATTGACCAAACTCAAATCGACCTATGTCGATGCCCTGCCGGTTTTGGTCAACCCCCGCACGGGCAGGCTGCATACGACCTTTAACCAGGCGATTGTGGCGACAGGCCGACTTTCTTCAACCGATCCCAATTTGCAGAATATCCCCATCCGCACAGAAATTGGGCGTGAAATCCGCAGAGCCTTTGTGGCCTCCAGCACCGAACGCTGTCTCGTCAGCTGCGATTATTCCCAGATTGAACTGCGTCTGCTCGCCCATTTTTCCGAAGATCCGCGCTTTATGGAGGCCTTTCATGCCGATCGGGATATTCACTCCCAGACCGCAATGGACATCTTTGGCCTGGAATCGCTGGACTTTGTCACTGCAGACATGCGCCGGATTGCTAAAACCACCAATTTTGGCATTGTCTATGGCCAGACCGCCTTTGGTTTGGCGAACAGTCTGAATATCCCCAATCGCGAGGCCAGTAAAATTATCGAACGCTTCAAAGAGCGTTATCATGGCGTCGAAGACTATATGCAAAAGACCCTGGTTTTTGCCCGCGAAAAAGGCTATGTTGAGACGCTCTTCGGGCGCAAGCGCAACCTGCCAGACATTCACAATCCCACCCGCAATTTGCGGGAGTTTGCCGAACGGATTGCGATTAACTCGCCCTTGCAGGGCACTGCATCAGATCTGATCAAATTGGCAATGATTCGCATTCAGAGCTGGCTCAAATCCTCTGGCCTGCCCGTGCAAATGCTCTTGCAGGTCCATGACGAACTTTTGTTTGAAATGCCCACGGCACTTTATGATGAGGTGATGCCTCAGATTCGCGACTATATGGAAGCGGTCCACCCGCTGAAAGTGCCTCTGCGTGTGGATATTCACAAAGGGGCCAATTGGATGGAAACAAAATAGCCCTAAACCTGTTAAGATAGTCTCAAAACCGCAAGGAAATGAGTCCCATGACAGAAGCACTTCCCGCTGCTCAGCAGGCCTGGCAATTATATCAGAACGCACTCTTGCTTGTAGAACAAGGCAGCCACGAAGAAGCCATGCGGGAATTGGTGCGCGCTTTGGTGCATTTTCCGGGGCTCTGGCAGGCCCATTTTCAATTGGGACTTTTACAACAGCGCCTGGGACAGCCCGCCCAAGCCCTGGGCCATTTTCATCATTTTTTAGAAAAGGCCCCCGCTGACGCGTCGGAAAGGGGACGGGCCCTGTGCATGGTCGGGCAAATTCTACAGCAAAAGGGACACAGCCAAGAGGCTTACGCGGCCCTGATTCAGGCCCTCAAAGCCCAACCACCTGACCCCTTTGCCCATTTTTATCTGGGGGAACTCCACTACCGCCATCAGGCCTGGGATCAGGCCATGGCCCATTATTCAGCCTTTTTAAAAACCCATACCGACAAAGATCATCTGGTCTGGCGAATTCAAATTCGCCACCGCCAAGCTCAGATTCTGCAACTCAGGGCCAACCCAGAACTGCTACAGAAATGGCGGCAGGAATTAAACGAACCCAGCGATGGCCCCCTGATCAGCTTGAGCCTCTCAGCTCCCCTGATCTTTGATTCTTTGGAGCAACAAGACAGCCTGCGCAAGAGCTGGAAGACTGAGATTGAGGCCCTGGCTCAGCAAAATCTAACCATTTTTAATCCGCTCTGGGAATTGGATCAGGTCCGCCATTTTCAATGGGCTCACGGCCCTCAGAATGTGCGTTCAGAGATCGAAGCCGGACAGGCCCTGTTACACCGCATTTTGCCTGATGTCGATCAATTGCCCAGCTTTCCCGATAACGAATTTCGCACACCGCGATTGGGCATCTGGTGTAATTTTTCGGCGGGACTCTACCGCAGTATCTTGCCCCTTCTGCTTCAGCTCTTTCAAGATTACCAGGTGCTCCTGCTCGCAGCCTCGCCGATGCCCGAAGAATTGCTCAAAAACAGCGACGTCCAGGTCATGGTCTTCCCCAAAAACCTGGAAACCCAACGCAGCGAAATTCTCAGGCTGGAACTCGATCTGCTGCTCTACACCGATCTGGGCCCCCAGGATCTCAACAGCCTTTTGCTGGCCCATTACCGCTTGGCACCGATCCAGGCCGTGCTGCCCGGTTACCCTGTGACCAGTGGCATCCCCACCATCGATTATTATCTCTCCTCCCAGCTCTGGGAACCGCAAACCAACGCCCAAGACGCCTATACCGAAAAACTGGTTTTGCTCGAAGGCACGCCTTTTGGCAAACCCAATTTGCCCGATGACCTGCTCGATCGCGATCATTTTAATCTGCCCCAAAACCAGACGGTTTATTTGGTTCCCGTCAATGCCTCTTTTTTACACCCGGATTTTGATGCCCTGCTCAAGGGGATTCTCGCAGCAGATCCGCAGGCCTTGGTCCTGGCTTTGGGGCACCGCTATGCCCTGCTCAACCAACAATTGCGCAATCGCTGGCAAAGAACCCTGGGTGAGCAAGCCCCGCGAATGCAACTCTTGCCCAGCCTCTCTCAGACCCAATTGCTCAGTTTGGTCAAAGCAGCCGACCTGGTGCTTGACCCCTTTTATTTTGGACTGGGCGCACAGGCCTTTAGCTTTTTGGCCTTGGGCACCCCCCTGATCACTTGGCCGGGCCAGTTTCAGCGTGGGCGTTATGCCTTTGCCGCTTATCAATTGCTTGAAATCGAAGACACCTTGGCCAACTCCGCTGACGATTATTTGGCCAAAGCCCTGGAGCTGGGCCGCTCCCCCGAGAAACGTGCTGAATTGCGCCAACGGATCCTCACCCAGGCCCACCAACTTGATGGCTACGTCCCTTTTTTGCGTAGCCTGCGTGGCTTTATTCTGGGGCATATTCAGCGGGAATTTTAAGCCATGTCCGCTTGGCGGACCCATTTTCAAGCCGGTCTGGCTGCCGTTCGGGCCCAAGACTGGTCATTGGCTCAAGCGTCCTTTGAGGCCAGCATGGAGGCCCTAAATGCTCCCGCAGACAATGCCGATGCATGCCCCTCAGACAGAGCGGGAATTTATCATGAATTGGCCTATGTGGCCTTCAAAACTGGCAGAGCAGAGCAAGCTGAAGCCGCCTATCGCCAAGCTTTGGACTTGGTGCCCGACTCGATTGAGGACCTGAATAACTTGGCCCTGCTGCTGCAAAAAAGGGATCCTGATCAGGCGATGCACTTGCTCGAAAAGGCCTTGGCTCTGGTAAATGCCCAGCCCGAGCTGGCGCAAGACAGCGAGTTGCAACTGGGTCTCAATCTGGTCGAGACCTGCAAACAAAGCCATCCCCAAAAGGCCTATGAATGGCTGCAAAAGGCCGTTCTTCGCTTTCCCCAAGCGACACAGCTCAAGTTGCAATTGGCCGAAATGGCCGAAAACTGGCTGCAATACCCCCGTGTGATTGAACTTGTTTATGCCAGTTTGGCCCAATTGGGGGATTGGGCCAAACCCGCCCGAGCAGCCTGTTGGAGACAATTGGCCCGGGCCTATCAGGCCACAGGAGAGATCGAAAAGGCCCACTGGGCCCTGCAAAACGCCCAAGAGTGCTGGCCCAATCCAGCGTTTTTAATCGAAAAGGCCCTGCTCTTGCCTTTGATCTATCGCTCACAAGCCGATTTAAATCATTGGCGCAATTTGACGGAAACAGCCATCGATGACCTGTTTAATGGCCCGCCACTTAACATTCCCCAGCCCTTTGAGAGCCTGCAAACAGCGCCGTTTTACCTCGCTTTTCAGGGCTTTAACGACCGCCCGTTGCTGGAAAAACTGGCGCAAATCTACCAGCGTTTTTTACCCCAATTACCCCCATTAACAACCGCGTCAAAGACGTCGCAGCAAGCCAAAACAGAATCTCCGATTCGGGTGGGCTTTGTCTCCCATTGCTTTTTTGAACATTCGGTCTTACATCTCTTTGATGGCCTGATACGCGGCCTCGATCCCACCCGGTTTGAGGTAACTGTTTTTGCAGTCGCGCCGGTCTTTCGTGATAATCGCAGCCATCAATTGGCAGACTCGGTGGCACATTATATCTCCCTAGAAGGCCCTTTGGAAGGGATGTTGGCCCAGATTCAAGCCCAAGCCCCCGAGGTCTTGGTGTATACAGATCTGGGCTCAGATCCTTTTACGTGGTTGCTGGCCCAATACCGGCTGGCCCCCCTGCAATGGGTGCTGCCGGGGATTATGCACACCACTGGTTTTCAGAGCCTTGATGCGTATCTGGCCCCCGACTGCATGGAGCCTCCGGGCGCAGAGAATCATTATAGCGAACCCCTACAACGCTTACACACCCTGCCCGTGATGCCCGTTAAACCCAGGCGTACAGACCCTCTGCTGAGCCGGGCCGAATTGGGGCTGCCCGCAGACCGCCACGTCTATCTTTGCCCGATGACCCCCTTTAAGTTTCATCCTGGCTTTGATACCGTACTGAGCACCATTTTTGCAGAAGATCCCCTGGCTGACATCTGGATTTTGCAGCACCGGCAGGACGGCATTTGCCGAGTCTTACATCAGCGCTTGCAAAAAGCTCTCGCTCCCAATGAGGAAGAGACCAGCAATCGTCCCGCTCGAATCACATTTGCTCCCTGGTTTAGCAAAGAGCGCTTTTTGCATTTGCTTGAACAGGTGGACGTGGTATTGGATTCTTGGCCCGTTGGGGGTGGCAATACCGTCTTTACCTGTCTGGGTCTGGGCATCCCGCTGGTAAGCTGGGCTTCGCCCTTTTTTCGCGGCCGGGTGGCCCAGGGCGCTTACCAATATATGGGCATAACAGATGCCCCTGTGGCAGACAATGCCCAAGACTGTGCCCGATTGGCCCTCAAATTGGCCCACGACAAAAGCTGGCGTTCTGAATTGCAGACAGAGATTCTGGCCAAAAACAACATTCTGTTTGAAAATCCAGCGAGCTTGGCGGAATTTTCAGATTTGCTCAGTGAGCATGTCCTGTCCCTGCGAGCGAAAAGTGTGTAATCTAGAGTCACTATGCACGCACTCACAGTTGAAAACGCCAGCAAAACCTACAAAAGCCCCCCCCGGCCGCCTCTCAAAGCGGTAGACAATCTCTCCCTGCATATTCCCGAAGGCCAGATCTATGGCTTGCTGGGCCCCAATGGCGCAGGCAAATCCACCCTGATCAGCATGATCTGCGGGGCGCTTAAACCCGATCCCGAGACCGGCAGCATTCGCATTTTTGACAAAGACGTGGTCAGACAAACCGATCAGGCCAAACAATTGTTGGGCATTGTGCCCCAAGAGATCATTGTCGAACCGGCCTTTACCGTCGAAGAGGTGCTCTATTATTTCAGCGGCATGTACGGCGTGCCCCAGGCCGAACGGCGCAAACGCATTCCCGAACTGCTCGAATCGCTGGGTCTGGCCGACAAACAACACGACAAAGCCCGATCGCTCTCGGGGGGCATGAAACGCCGTTTGATGATCGCCAAGGCCCTGATTCACAAACCCCGCCTCTTGATTCTCGATGAACCCACTGCCGGGGTCGATGTTTCGCTGCGCCAGCGCATCTGGGAATTGGTGCGGCAACTGAATGCCCAAGGCACCACCGTGATTTTCACCACCCATTATCTCGAAGAGGCCGAGCAACTCTGTGAGTCGATGACCGTGATCAACAAAGGCAAGGTGATCAAAGAGGGCAAGGTCAAAGAGATTCAACAGGAATTCTCTCAAAATATTATCAGCTTCGAACTCTACCAAAGTGAAGTTGAACATCTTGCGGGGGTGCGCCGGGTAGGCGTGGAGTTTGAGCTGCCTTTTCGGGATCTGGTCCAAGATATGCGCGGCCTGCTCGACTTTTATGGCGACAATCTCAAATCTTTCCGCAACGAAGCTGCCTCGCTTGAGAAAGTTTTCTTGCAACTCACGGAAGGAGGTCCCACTCCATGACCTTTATGTGGGCATTGTATGCCCGTGAAGTCAAACGTTTTCGCAAATTGATGCTGGATACGGTCTTTAGCCCCATTGTCTCAATGGTGCTCTACCTGACCGTCTTTGGCGTGGTGGTGAGTGCCAAAAGCATTGGCGACATCTCCTTCTTGGCTTTTATTTACACGGGCCTGCTGGCCATGATCATGGTCAATTCGGGTTTTTCCAATCCGGGCTTTGCCTTGATCATCGCCAAAAACCTGGGCTCGATTCTGGATTTGCAAGTCACCCCGCTGCGGCCCTGGCAAATTGGCATTGCCTATTCACTCGCAGCCCTGACCCGCGGCCTGTTTACTTTGAGTGTGGCTCTGGCCCTAACGGTCTGGTTTATCCCTGGTATGACCATCGCCCACCCGCTCAGCCTGTTGGCGATTGTGCTGATCACCGGCCTGCAATATGGCATGTTGGGGGTGACTTTTGGCATTTGGGCCAAAGGCTTTGAGGCCCTGACCTTTGGCACGACCTTTGTGATGCAGCCGATGATCTTTCTGGCAGGCGTGTTTTACCCGGTGGGCCAATTGCCCGCCCCCTGGAATCTGATCAGCCAGTTTAACCCGATTCATCACACGGTCAATTTATTCCGCTACAGCTTTGTCGGTTATGCAGATACCGCCCCCTTGATCTCTTGGGCTGCGGTACTGGGGTGCAGCACGCTTTTCTTTGGTCTGATGCAGTGGATGACCCTGCGCAAACTCGCTGAGTCGCTGCAATAGCCCTTATTGAAAAGGGGCTCCCAAAATCCAGGTCACCAAGGTGTGGCGCGAGCCCTGGGTCACAGGCGTGACCTGGTGCGCCAGATACGACGGAAAAATGACCATCGTGCCTTGGGCCATGGGCAAAACCTGCCCTTCCATATTCTGTAACTCGCCACCACTGTAAGCGCCTGCTGGAGAAAGTGAGACAATCACGCTCAATTTGCGCCTTGAGAGTGGCCCCCGGCTGAGGTCGATGTGCTGGCGGTAAAAGCCATTCACAGGGTATTCGAGGATCTGCACGCTGGGAAAGCCGTCCAATTGAAATTTGTAATACTGCTGGTTCATTTGCAGCACAAAATCCCGAATCCGTTCAAAGATCCAGGCACTGTCAGCCTTGGGGTAGATGTATTTAGACAGGGTATGGCGAATACTGAGATCCTTCACTGTTTCGGTCTCGCTGCCCTGTTTGAGGGTCTCGCCATATTGCTGGTTGGGTGAGGGCCAAGTAATCAATTGTTGGCATTCTTCGGGGCTAAAGGCATTGGCCGATGAAATCGGGCTCATCAGGTAATCGTTGATGGGGAGATTTTCTTGCATGGATGGCCTCTGAATGGAAATTAAGACCTGTATTCTAACAGAAAAACAGGCCCTATCATCTTGTCGACAGGCTGAGCTGTGGTAAAATAAAGAGTGCGTTGGATAAGTAAGTTCAATCGCATGGCCTTTTAAAGGGGTGTCGCCAAGTGGTAAGGCAGCGGATTTTGATTCCGCCATTCCTAGGTTCAAATCCTAGCTCCCCTGCTCTTTGCCCCCGCTTGAGATTCAAGCGGGGGCATTTTGCATCTTGGCCCACTATTTTGGACAAATCAAGCGTCGCGCAACTTGTCCAAAATCGAGGCGTCTTCGAGAGTTGAGGTATCTCCTGTGGCCTGTTTACCCGCGGCAATATCGCGCAGCAAGCGGCGCATAATTTTGCCACTGCGGGTTTTGGGCAGGGCATCGGTAAAGATCAGGTCTTCGGGCCGAGCGATGGCGCCAATCTCTTTGACCACGTGCTGACGCAGGGTGTCTTTGAGTTCTTCTGAGGCGGTATAACTCGACTCCAGCGTCACAAAAGCCACCACCGATTCGCCCCGGATTTCGTCGGGTTTGCCCACCACCGCAGCCTCGGCCACTGCTTCGTGGCTGACCAGGGCACTTTCGACTTCCATCGTGCCCAGGCGATGGCCAGAGACATTCAAGACATCGTCCACGCGGCCCATGATCCAGAAATAACCATCGGCATCGCGCCGGGCCCCATCGCCGGTAAAATACAGGCCTGGATAGCGGGTCCAATAATTTTGCACATAGCGCTCGGGGTCGCCATAAACTGTGCGCAGCATCGAGGGCCAGGGATGTGTGATTACCAAATAGCCGCCTTCGTTGGCCCCCACGGGTTTGCCCTCGCGATCCACCACCTCGGGAAAGATGCCGGGCAGAGGCAAGGTCGCGGTGCCCGGTTTAAGCGGCGTGGCGCCAGGCAAAGGCGCGATCATCATCGCCCCGGTTTCGGTTTGCCACCAGGTGTCGACAATCGGGCAGCGGTTTTTGCCAATCACCGAGTGGTACCAGATCCAGGCTTCGGGGTTGATGGGTTCGCCAACCGTACCCAATAGGCGCAACGAGGACAAATCATGGCGCAGCGGCCATTTTTCACCCCATTTAATAAAGGCCCGAATGGCCGTTGGGGCCGTGTAAAAAATCGAGACCCGGTGTTTGTCGATAATCTTCCAAAAGCGGTCTGCCTCGGGATAATTGGGCGCACCTTCGTACATTAAGGTTGTGGCCCCATTCGAGAGCAGACCATAAACCACATAGCTGTGGCCGGTGATCCAGCCAATATCTGCCGTACACCAATAGGTATCTGTGTCTTTGAGGTCAAAAACCAATTTGCTGGAATAGGTCGCACCGAGCAAATAACCGGCAGTGGAATGTACCACCCCTTTGGGCTTGCCTGTGGTGCCGCTGGTATAGAGAATAAACAGCGGGTGCTCACTGTCGAGTGGCTCGGGGACCGCATTGGCATCGACACAGTCAATAATATCGTGCCACCAATGGTCGCGCCCAGGATGAAAAGCCACCTGTTGCCCCGTGCGTTTGACCATCACGACCTGCTGCACACAGTTGAGACCGTCTATGGCCTGATCCACCATGTCTTTGAGTGGCACAATCTGGCCGCGACGCCAGCCACCATCCGCAGTGACAACCATTTTGGCTTGGGCATCATCAATCCGATCCCGCAGCGACTCAGCACTGAAACCGCCAAAGACAATATTGTGAACAGCCCCCATGCGGGCACAGGCCAACATGGCAATCGCCAATTCGGGAATCATGGGCATGTAGATCGCCACACGATCGCCTTTGACCACCCCCAGCTTTTTCAGCACATTGGTAAAACGGCAGACCTCGTAATGCAATTGCTGGTAAGTCAGTGTGCGGCTGTCCCCCGGCTCGCCCTCCCAGATCAGGGCCGCTTTGTTGCGCCGCCAATTGGCGAGATGGCGGTCAAGACAATTGGCAGAGAGATTGAGCTTGCCGCCTTCAAACCATTTGGCAAAAGGGGCTTCCCAATCCAAGACCGTGTCCCAGGGCTGGATCCAGTCCAGCAATTCTCCCGCTTGGCGGGCCCAAAAGGCCTCGGGGTCTTGTTTGGCTTCGTCGCAAAGGGCCTGGTATTGTTCCATCGAACCAATGCCCGCTTGCAGAGAAAAGGGCGGTGGCGGTGCAAAGACCCGCTCCTCTTTTAAAACAGAAGTCAGGTTTTGTTCGCTCATGACTGCCTCCGGTACTGAATTTACACCTACCATACAACTCCCCAAGGCAGGCGTCAATTCTGACTCAAGCCAACTTAAAATTCAAGCTGAGAAGTTTAAAGCGCCGGGGAGCTGATATTTTTGGCATAGCCGCCCTGAACCACCAAGGCCACAGGCCGATTGGCTGCGAGCAGTAATTGCGCCAAGAGATTGAGATCGGGATCTTGAAAGAGAAAACAACCCAAGGTGCGAATATTTTCATCATTGAGATCTTGGGCCCAGGGAATTTCTTGGTTGAGTTTGTGATCACGTGAATGGAAGAGAATTTCCCGCTCGGTCAATTTTCCCCCTTCGAGCACAATCCGAAAACTGCCAAAACTAAAGCTGGCCTGAGGATTGTCGCGGATCATCGTACCAAAAGCATAGACCCCATTGGGGGCTGGCGCATTGGAGTTGAGCACCATCGAATGTTGCATCAGCCATTCAGGGGTATGCACCCAACTCTGACGGGTATTGTTGCGACCTTCTACGGCCAGAATCACCTGGGCCTGGGCATCCATGACCGCCAGCAAATTTTGGTCGCGGTCAAAAATCATCGCAGCAGCCTGGGCCGGTTGGCGGTTTTGATTCAAAATCAGCTTGCCACTGAGCTGGTAGTTTTCGCCCAGGCGCGGACGCAGTGAGTGGCTGCGCTGGCGGATCGGGTCTTGTTCGGGTTGAATCGGGGCCGTTTGGGCTTTGACCTGTTCCAGCAATTGGGGATAAAGGGCCTGGGTATAATCGGGCAATTGCAACCCTTCGGATTTGTGATTGGCAATCGCATGGGCCACCCGCTGCCAATTGTCAATTTTGGCGGGGTCGGGCTTAAATGCTGGCATGGCTGCGGCTTCAATCTGCTCACGCAGATCGGGGCTGCAGTCCAATTCCTGGGTTTTTCCAGGCAGGCGCCGGCCAAAGCCCACACCCTGTAAATGTACGGCTGTTGAGGATTCAAAGTCGAGGATTTCGCCCGCGCAACTGGCGCTGACCAATTTGGTCTGTTCGCGGCCACTGCCTGTGATGCTGAGATTTTTGACGTTTTGAACCACCAGCGTGTGGTTCTCTGGCGAGCGCCATTTGACATAAGGGCTGGGTTTAAAACCGGGCTCTAATTGGTAAATCCCAGGGCTGAGGCGGATTTCGCGGTTGGGCCCCAAGGCCTGGATCAATTCATTAAAATTAGACACTTGGTAACGGACTTTGGCTGCAGAAACAGGCAAAGCACCCAGTCCCCCAGCCAGGGTGAGCCCCATACAGAGCAGAGTACAAACGCGTTTGTTTTTCATATCGGACGGCCTCCTGTTTGCAGATCTCACTATACCAAATCCGAATGGGGTTGTTCTACGCAACCCGTGCAGATAAAGCATTCTGTGGCAGAATGTAAAAGTGAAGCAAAGATCCGAATCTATTCAAAATTGGAGCGCCTAAATTTTATGAGCCAGCCTTTAAACCAGATCTCTTTTAAAGCCAAAAATGGCGAAGACAAAACCCTGCAGTCCTTTACGGCCAAAGCCTATTTAATTGTCAATGTGGCCTCTAAATGTGGTTTAACCCCGCAGTACGAGGGTCTGCAAGCCCTCTATGAAAAATACCATGACCAAGGGCTCGAAATTTTGGGCTTTCCCGCCAATGAATTTCTGGGCCAAGAACCCGGCACAGACGAAGAAATTCAGAGCTTTTGCTCCCTGAATTATGGCGTGAGTTTTCCCGTCAACCAAAAGATCGTGGTCAAAGGCCCTGGTCAGCATCCTTTGTATACCGCATTAACCGAAGGCCATCCGGATGCGATACATAACGCCGATGGGGAGTTTGAAGGGCGCCTGCGCCAACACAATCTGATCAGTGGCGAAGCCCACGAGATCAAATGGAATTTTGAAAAATTTCTGCTCAATGCCGAAGGTCAAATTGTGGCCCGCTTTTTTCCAGATATTGCGCCTTTGGATCAGCGCTTGGTGGACCAAATCGAAGCCCTGCTCTAAATCTTTGCCTGACACGGCAAACTTCAAGCGTCTTGTCATGATGGGCCCATTCCGGTGGGTCCATTGTTTAAGACCCCTGTCAGATGGGTAAAATACAAAAAGCAACACGATAATTTTGGGGTAATATAAAATGCAATTTGATCCCTTCCGCGCTGTCTTGGGCCCCGTCTTGGGCCCCACTGCTAGAGCCGGATACGAATATGTCAAAGATAAAGTAACCGCTGAGCCAGAACGGCCACAACCCCGCCCCCAACCCGCCCCACCACGGACTCCTGCCAGCCATCCCGCCAGTCCCAATGCCACCCAATTTCAAAACGTGCCGCGCATGAACCCCAAGGCCACGGAGTTGTATAACGAAATTCTTGCCTATCCCAGCACCAAAGCCAATGCCACCCAGGCCCGTGAAATTGCAATCGAAGTGGAAGCCGCCAGCCGGGCTTTTGGGATCGATCCCAAAGTCATGTTGTCGATTATTGCCCACGAAAGTGGGGGCTTTGATACCCGCGCAGAGAGTCACAGCGGGGCCAAAGGTCTGGGCCAATTAACGGGTGTAGCGATTCAAGAGATGCGCCGTTTGAGCTACGACCCGACCTACGCGGCAAGTTATC
This sequence comes from Candidatus Sericytochromatia bacterium, assembly GCA_018780035.1. Classification (GTDB taxonomy): domain Bacteria; phylum Cyanobacteriota; class Sericytochromatia; order UBA7694; family UBA7694. The sequence continues at coordinate 20,572 of JADMKE010000029.1, read as the reverse complement.
CCCGTTCCAATAGCGAACGCCAGCACTATTCCGACCCCGACATCCGCGCCGTGGTTGAGCGTCCCAATGTGCAGGCGATTTTCCAACGCCTCGGAGCCAGCGAAGAAAACCGCTACGATATCAGCGACAATATTTGGGGCTCGGCTTTTTATGCCCGCATCTCGATGGACCGTGCCCAAGAAAACCGCAATGGTGATGCGGTTGTGCTCGGCGCCAATGGTATGATGGGCCGCTACAATGGGGCCGATCTGGCCGAGCGGCGGGCCCACAGTGCAGGTGTGGCCGACGCGTATGAGGATATGTTTGCCCAAGACATTCCCAGTACGTTGCGGCCGACGGTCTGACGGGGATTTGCAGCGCTGGGGGAGTAAGCAGGGAAGTGTGAACCCGACTCAGTTTGGCGCAAGCACCTGAAGTTCTGGCCGTTCGCTGCGCACATCCATGTGCTCCGCTCACTAAGAGTCACCCCGCCTTTCGCCCTCGTGGCGCGGCGGGGTTCCTGTTGCCTTCACTTTTCAGGTGCTTGGCCAAAGGGTTGGGTGTTCTGTGGATGTCTTTGGCTAAAGCTCAATTTTTAGTTGATTGTATATACAGTGTTGCGATATTATATTGGATAAGCTGGCAAAAAGTATATTGGTGCCATCATGGTTAAGTGGAATGAATTTGTGGCTTCTGAGTTTGAAGAAGATGAAGATATTGAGAATAAACTGGCTGCTCATTTTATTCGCTTTGATGAAGCTGTGCAGTGTTTCTTCAATGGCTTTGAAGTCAGAAGTAACAAGAAATTTCCAGATCGATTCCAATTGTGGGGTACGACGGATGCTGGTCGTGATCTGAAAATTATTTTCCAGCTAAAACCGGGCAATGTCGTCCGTATTATCACTGGGTGGGAGATATGAAAAAAGAGTTAAGTGAATCAGAGATTGATCAGCTGGTGATTAACCAAGCAGATGATCTTGATGAATGGGAGTTTGAAGCGCGTGTGGAGAAAATGCCCAAGGCTATTTCTCTCCGTTTGGATTCCGTGCTGATTGAAAAACTCAAAATTCTCAGCAAGGTTCATAACGAAAAAGGCTATCAATCCTTGATTAAACGCTGGATTGATGAGCATGTGGATGAGGAAGTCGCGCTTTTAAAGGCCAGTAATAAATTGCAAAGCAGTGATTTGGAAGCGCTGCTTAGCTGATTTCTAGGCAGGCTTGGCTTCGCTGGTATCTTCAGAGCTGGGAAGATGCAGAAAAAGTGATTCCGACTCAGTTTGGCGCAAGCACCTGAAGTTCAGGCCGTTCGCTGCGCACATCCATGTGCTCCGCTCTCTAAGTGCCGCGCCTTGTCTGTTCCATCCGTGGGACTGCGGCGCGGCAATTGCCTTCACTTTTCAGGTGCTTGGCCAAAGGGTTGGTACTTCTGGCGTTATTTTTTTGAGGGGTCTTGAGGTGTTGTTGTGGTTTCCCATTTATGGATTGCCTCTGAAGCAGTTCCTGTACAATCGCTCTTTTTTACATCTCTAAAAGCAGATAAGTACAGATCTGAGCCAACAAATTTAATGCTCGCGCATTTACTGTTTGGTTCACCTGTATTTGTTTTTTCATCTGTAAACAGGGTTAAAGATTGGACATCGGGCTTTACTTCATAGACTTTTTTATGGCGTGTAGCCGTCGATGTGGCACTGTCATACCATGCATAATCGAAGGAGAAATTTGGATCCGGAGTTGTCAGCTTTTTCGGATCAAAACAAATGATGGGTGTGATGGTTTTTTCTTGTTTATAGCAGCCCTTTAAATTTTCACTTTTAAGAACCGTATCAGGGGTGCTTGCTGGAGGTTGGGTAGTCACGGGTGGGCCACAAGCAATCAAACTCAGCAGAATAGTTGCAGGAATTATTTTTGAGTAAGCACGCATGTCATTGCCTCAATTTCATGATGATATTCATTTTTTTTGAATTGTATTACCAAAATCAGGCGAAATCAAGGCTGATGTGTTTGGGTTTGATTTATCGCTGAAGATGCCGAAAGAGCGTCTTTTTCAGCTTTGAGCCTGTTTAACTCTTGCTCCAGCAAATCGAGTGTGGCTTGCCTATAATCTGTGCCACGGGGCGCATCAACCTGTTTTTGGATTTCTGCAAAGAAGATCTGAAACTCTTTCAGCGTAAAGAGTTCTTGAGCCAAGGGGCTCAGCTCACCTAATCCGAGTGACACTCCCAATCCCGTGAACAGGATGGGCTTCTGAGCAACTTCTGAGCGATGACCTGTCTCTTGAGAGACCCCACAAGTGGGCGGCTGATGCTCAGACTTCCTTAGACAACTCTGCTGTCCTCCTGCGTATGGCTTGTGTCCTCGCCGACGCTTGAGGCAACTTTGGCCCGTGTCCAGGCTACTACTACGTCTCCGGCTGAGATAGCCGGGTCGTAGATACGTGATATGTTGGGGGAACCCTATCTTTGAATTGAAAGCAATGGGGTGCATGTTGACGCTTCCGACTACATCTCTGTGTCCAGAAAATCCACACTTTTTACACTTCCACTGCCTACCCTTGGGCTTTTGACGATGCGAACATTCTGGACACTGGCTTGAAGTTCCCCTTTCAGAACCTGTGAAACATTGAATGCCCGCTTTGACTGATTTTTCTTTGAGATACTGGATGTCCCTCCCGAATTCCCAATTCGACATCCGTTGGTTGTGTTTTCTACCTGACTTCTTTTCCCTAACACCGTGAGGATTACCCACAAACAGGCTTCCGACTTGCTGTTCGATGCAGAAATTGATGACTTTGCGTGTGCCTTTGTGGCGCAAATCTCGGATGCGCTGCTGATACCGTTTGCTCACTTTGCGCCTGGCCTTTTGTAGCTTGCGGTAACGCTTGGAGCCCTTTTTACAGCGGCTGCGCTTTTGGGCGATTTCTCCCAGAGCTTTTGACCTTTGGCGTTTGAGAGAGCGAATCCCACGACCGGAAACAACAATCGCTTGTCCTGAATCGGTACTCACTGCGGCTTGATGGATTTCACCCAGGTCTACACAGGCTTTGCGAGTTCCTGGTGACTCCTGAGCATCGTCCACATGATAGGTGACATGAAGCTCATAACCATCATTAAAGACCAGTTTGCAGGCTCCTGCACCTTCTGGCAATTTGAGATTCAAGACCAGAGGCTCTCTGCCTCTACCCATCGGCAAAATCACCCGGTTCTCTGTGACTTTGACAGCCTGAGCAGGCCACATCAGGGTATAAGTGTGCTTGGTTTTGTAAGGATAGCGAATTTTGACCCCGGATTTACGTAGTTTGCGGGTGGTATCAATATTTTGCAGGAAGGTGTGGCAAATCATCTGCACACTTTGACTGTGCATGGCATAGAGCCCCTTTGTCGCCTGCTGCAAATCTGTGCGATTGGGCCAAAGCTGACTGGAGCTTCGTGCCTCAAGATGAATGTCCCTGCATTGGTTCCATACTTTACCTGCTTCCAGACGAGCTGACCAGATTTGCTCATGCTGAAAGTGAGTGAGGTGTTTTAGCGGGAGAATTTTGATACATTCCATGCTACAATCATAACTGAAAGTGAGGTACTATGCAATCAGGTAAAACACGATGGACACATTATTCTATAGCATATCATTTTGTATGGATACCAAGATACCGACGCGAGATACTGACAGGTGAAATTCAGAAAGCAACGAAAGAACTGATTGTTGAGGCGGCAGAGAGGAACGGGTTTACAATTATTGAGATGGAGACAGATGAAGACCATGTTCACGTCTTTGTCTCAGCAAAGCCCAGTGTTTCACCAGCTAAAATAGCTGGGATACTCAAAGGTTATAGCTCACGCTATCTCAGAGAGCGATTTCCAAAACTCAAGAAAATCTGTGGTAAAGACCATCTCTGGACACAAGCCTATTATGTTGGCACAGCAGGTCAAGTTTCTGCTGAGGTGATTCGACGCTACATCTCAGAATGTCAAGGCAAGTAAGCCGTCAAACGTTAATGACAGACCTTGCTGCGCAAACGACGACGTCTTCGGCCTGTCATTGCTTTCATCCCAACCCCCTGAAGGGGGTGGGAATTCCCGCAATGTTCTTTAAAAAATCGCGGGTGTTCATCCCCCAGCTTCAACTGCTTCGGGCAACACCAGTCCCGGCAGGTTGAGCTGGCCTGCTGGCTGATCATCGCCCACCGCCTCCACTGGCGCGGCGCTTTTGGCTTTGCGCGCTTGTCCTGCTTTCTTGCCGACTTTTTTGGTAGGCTTCTCACTTTGCCCCCGCTCGGCCTGAATCCGCGCCAGCAGCGCTTCGGCACTGTTTTCGCCGCTGATCAGCTCGGGGTGCTGCGCCCGCCACGCCGCTGTCAATTCGCCGCGAAAGGCCTTGGTCAGAATGGCCTGGGTGAGCATATTGACCTGGGCCTGGGCCGCTTTGACGCGGGCTTCGATTTGGTCGGCAAAGGCAAAGAGGGCTTCGACGCGGGCGACGATTTGGGTTTGTTCTTCGAGGGGGGGGGAGGGGAATAGGAATATTTAATAACTCCTTTTGTCCTATATTTCTCATGGGACAATTGGTTACCTGTAGATCTCGATTCTATTTCCTTTCGTCCATTAAAAGATCTTAAAAAGATACTCAACCATTTTTTATCTTGTTGTTTTGCAACTAATCTTAAGACTTTATCACTCAGCATAAGATTTTTTGTTGTTTTGTGTACAATAACAGGATTTCCAAGCAGTTCAAGTGTATTTGCTCTTGATATTAAGAAATCACCGACATAAATCCTTCTTGATTCAAGAAAAAGAGAATTATCTGGCAATGTTTTACTTTGCTCTTCATTGTAAACTCCCCAAGTAACCGCGCTGATTTTAACAATCCCATACTCATCTTTTTCTGGTAGCACATGGATGTGCGTAGCGGGCGGCCCGAATGTCAGGTGCTTGCGCCAAACTGAGCCACTTCACCCCCCCAAAAAACATTCAAGCAACTCTCCGCCCAAAAGAATACAATTGTATGTTAAAATGAGCATTCTGTATTCTCGTGTCCAATCACAACACCCAAAGGAGCTTTCCCCCGATGAGCAAAAACAGAATTCAAAAAGTTGCTTTTAGCCTCTACCCCGTCAAAGACAGCGATCGCGCCCGCAAATTCTACGAAGAAACCCTCGGTTTCAAACGCGGTCTCCATTCCCCCGATGGCATGTGGACCGAATACGACTTGCCCGGTGGTGGCTGTATCGCGCTCTTTCGCAGCGAAGATCTCCAGCCGAGTGCCACAGCAGGGGGCAGCGTTGCCGTCGAAGTTGATGATCTCGACGCCTTGGTGGCCGAACTCAAAGCCAAAGAGGTGAAATTTCAGGCCGAGATGATTCACTCCCCCGTCTGCCGCATGAGCATTGCCCTGGACTCCGAAGGCAATGCGATCATCTTACATCAGCTCAAACCCAAAACCACTGAATCTGCCACTTAAAACGCCCTTTCAGCGGGGCGAGAACCCTACTCCAATGCCAAACCCAAGGCCGCCGCTGCGCTGTGATCAGCCACTGTAAACAGACCCAGCGACGGCCCCCAAACTGGGTTTGTTGCCAGTTTCATGCCCGGCTTAAGCTGATCCCAAATGGCTGGCCAGACATAATAGCCCGCATCGGGGTCACCCACAAAATTTTCGGGTTTGCTCTCGCGGCTGAGGCGGCCTTTGCCAGCGAGCAAATGCCCCCCGTCGGATTTGCCCCAATTCAGATGGGCCAAAAACAGATTTAAGGCCCTTGGGTGACTGAGCGGGCCAAGCTGGACTTTGTGATCCAGATGGGGATCGCCGATTTTGACTTTTTGCAGTTGCCTGAGCAAACGCCGCTTAAAATCTTCAGCAATGGGGGCCTGTAAAATAACAGGGAGTGCAAAATTGTGCTGTTCAAAGCATGCCAAGGCGTTTAAAGCAACCGTCACAGCCCGCTCTAAGTCTGCATCGGCAAGCACGATTTGGGGCTTGGCCCGCGAAGTCGAACCCTGATTTGACGCGCTCATCAGGCGCAGCTGACCCAATTCAATTTGGCTGCGCAGTTGGGTTTCAACGATATCTCCCCCATTGAGCAGATTCAAGACCCCTGGGGGCAAACCTGCCTGCATCAAAAGTGACGCAAAGGCATAAGCAAATGCGGGAGCTTGATCCCAAACTTTCCAGACCAAGGTATGGCCCGAGAACAAAGCCAGTAGGATTTCAGGCAAAGGCAAAGCGCCCTCGCTAAGCAAGGCCAAAGCGCCAGGTAAATGTGTCACAGGTTCTTCTGGACTGTTTACAAAATCTTGTCCTGCCAGGTTTTGCCCAGCAAGTGCAGGCAAGGCCAGAAGCTGGCTCTTGCTCAGGGCCCACACTTTCCCTGTTTCACGGGTCAAGAGACTCGCCAACGTTTCCAGTTGGGTTTCTAGCAAAAGCGCAAAATTGGCTTGGATCTGCTCCCGATCTGAAAGAGAGGTATTTTGCCAGGATTCCAGCGCTGTATGGGCAGCAAGGCTAGCGGCCACGACATCTGCTGCCGAGGCTTCTGGAAAAACCGCCACAAGATCAGCAGGGTTGGCAGGATTGCGAGAAAAAAACAATTCGCCCTGATAAGCGGGAATTCCTTGAATGAGATTGGCACCCACATGGGTTTTGCCATAGACCGCGTTGAATTTTCCATTGTCTTTAAAACGCATGCGCTTGAAATACTCTCTCAACAGAATGGGAATCGCAAAAAACACAAAACCGGCCAGGGTTCTGACCGGTTTTATTTAAGAGCGGGAGAAGAGACTCGAACTCTCGACCCTTTCCTTGGCAAGGAAATGTTCTACCACTGAACTACTCCCGCGAGTGTTGTTCACTGTTTGTTCTGGTTTTAACCCGAACAAAACTATTATAGCGTAGCCCTTTCTGAACGTCACTAGGATCTGTGAAAGATCTTGTGACTTTTTTTGTGAAGCCCCACAAGCTCAGAGAATCAGCTTCTCAATCACTTCCAAACGGCGAGACAGGCTGTTCAACTCTTCGCGTGTGGCAAAATGGATGTCTTGCATACGGGCCTCAACATCGCGCTTGAACTGGCTGTTGGCGTTTTCAATCTCTTTAATTTGCAAAGATGTTTTGTGGGAAAGGTATAACAATTGGCTTTCGAGATCTTTGAGTTCCAGGGTGTGATTTTGCAATTTCTGCTCCAAGCCCGTTTCTGTCGACTTGGCAAGCAATTCAGCGCTGTGGACTTGGCTCAGAATCTGATCGGTTTTGCCACGCAGGGCCTCAAGTTTTTGATCCAAGAGTAAAAACAAAGAAGGGGATTCAGGCAAGGCCCCAGATCCCGTCGCAAATGGGCCCGAAGGTAAAGGAGCAGAAGGCAAAGGGGTATTGTCAGGACTGTTTTTTTTGGTCATAAATTGCTCTCAGCGTTTATCGTCTCTGTGAAGTTTTATCCGAAGTGTGATCAATTATATCCCAATTATTGGGGGTAAATGCAGTGGGCACTGGCAAGCCCAAAACACTGGGCCAAAACCTGGGCCCGCTCTTCCAATTGCAGCTTTGTGCTGCGTGACAATGTGGCAAAGGGCCAAACACTCACTTCGAGGTTTTGTTTGCGCTTGGCATACCGCCAAGTGCCTGCCATGCGCCCAGATTCAATCACCGTGGCCTCAACATGTCCGGCCTTTTGCCAGACCTGTTTGTAGCGTCCGGTGTCAATCAGCCAGTCTTTGTTTTTATGGGCCAGCACCATCGGGTCAAAACGGGGCAAAAGCAGAAGTGGCAGGGCAGAATTTGCATCTTTGGACAAGGTTTTGAGGGCCGAGGTCTGCGACTTCAGGGCCCAGAGCACCTGCCCCTCCACCTGAACCGCCAATAATTCAGCCTGCAGGGCTTTTAGTTCTGTTTCTGCTCGGCTGACCCGCCATCCAGTCCAATGGGCCAGATCTTGCACCGAAGCGGGACCATAACCGGAAAGATAGCGCAACACAATTTCACGGCGGGCGAGGCCTTCGGCAGGCAATTGCCAGTCGAGATCGGGCAACCACTGGCTGCGGTGGGCAAAACGCCCTTCGTTGCCCTGCCGGGGCAAATGGCAGAGCTTGCCCTGATAAACCAGATCGGCAAAGAGACCGCCCCAAGACGAGAGCAAGCGTTCAGGCACTCCCAATGCGCGCAATTCGGTGCGGCCCAGCGAGGGACTTTTTTTTGCCAGAGACTCAACTTTGTTTAAAAGCCGGGTATAGTCTTTTTCTGTGCCAAGCCCCTCTTCGATAAAACGCCGTTTCCACCAGGAGCCCCCGGACCAGACGGCATGTATCAGGGGCCAATCACTTTGGGCGTAGATATGCAAGGTGCCGCGTTGGCCCCAAATTTTGACCAAGGACTTGTCTTGCCAGAGCTGGGTATCCAAATCTGCATGACTGAGGTTGGGTACACGCACAGCAGCGGCCAAAGCAGCGGCCGGGTGAATTTGGGCCTGCAAACCCACCAACCGCTGGGCACATGCTTGGAGATCGGCCAAGGGCTCAAGCAGGCCCGACTGAGCAAAGCGAAAATGGCGCAATTGTTCCTGAGAGAGTGTCAGCGCTTTCATTTTTGGGCAGCCAGCAGCACATCGAGGCGGGCAGGGTCTGCCACCAAAACCAAAGGCTTGAGTTGGGCTTCATCGGCACCCGCTGCGACACGGGCCTGGCGAAAGCGGGCTTCGCTACCGGGGGGCAAGATTTCCAATTGCAAAGGGCCCAATTCGTCGCCACTGCGCGAGGCTTTGTAATCGCAGTTCAGACCCTGCAAGGCCTTGTCCAGCGCAAAGGCCAGCGTCTGCACTTGGGATTCAGTCAGGCTCTGGCTGGGCTCCGCCAACAGGCGATAACGTGGCGGAAAGGCCTTCACATCTGGGCAGGCGATATAAAAGGGCAATTCGGCCTTTTCAGATTCCAAAGACCCGGCCTGTGCTGTTGCTTGGCTCACTGCCTGCACCGCCATCGTGATATGGTAATCGGTCATCAGCTCTCCAACCAGATTGCAGGTTTGACCTGCTTTGCGGATAAAATGCACAACTGGATTGCGTTTATAAAAACCGCTGACTTCGAGGATATCTCCGATATCGTAGCGGTAAATGCCAGAACTGGTGGTGTAGAGAATGCGATAGCGCTCGCCCTGTTTAAGTTCATGGGCCAACAAAATCGGGCTTTGGCCCTGGGCATTTTCGGGAATAAACTCATAAAAATGGGCCTGCAGAGCCAGAGGGCCACCCAGGGTGGTATCACTCAAAGGCACATTGCACCAGCCCTCAGTGGCTGAATAAATCGCATCGCGAATCGGCACTTTTTTGTTTGTGAATTTTTCTAGAGCCGGAATAAGACTGCCTGCATGGCTGCTCTTCCAGCAGACCAAAAGTTCTAAGCCGGGCCAGAGTGATTTGGGGTCGGTCTCTCCACCCGCAAGCAATTGGCGCAGGTGTTTGGCCGTCGCCGGGTTGGCTTTGTGCAAGCGGCTGATGAGAGCACGTTCTTCGGCACTCAAAACCAAATCCGGGTGCAGGGTGCCCATTTCCAGGTCGTGTGCCAATAGCGGCAGATTTTCTTGCATAAATTGCAAAAGAGCCACCATCGGTGCGGCAGTAATCCCGAGCATCATTGAGACTTTCTGGGGCAAACTGAGCAGGGCAGTGATGTAGTGACGGGTCCAATTGTGGTCGATCACCATCACCTCGTAAGGCACTGCATAGAATTTTTTTAAGAGCGGGGGCAAATTGACAAAATTAAAGCCGCTCATGGTGCCACAAGGCACACCTGTGGGCGTGCGCATTTTGTCGGCACTGCCATTAAAATACAGCACCTTGCCATTAAAGGCCGCGGGGTGATCTGTGTAAATATGCGCCAAAAAAACCTGCACCACCGATTGGTATTCATCGCGGTAATCGGGGGTGATGGGCGTGAGTTTGGGCGGGCCCGTGGAGCCCGTGGTCATGCCATAAAAGAGCGGTTCTTGGTGGGTCAGGATATTTTTTTCGCCCTGAATCATGCGGTCCAGCCAGGGCTTGAGTTCGACATGGGTCACAATCGGGGTCTTGGCCTGGTAGGCAGAAATCGAGTCAATTTGGTCAAAGCCATGGGCCTGTCCATAAGCGGTCTGGGCATTGGCTTTTAAAATCTGTTCCAACTTGTGCCACTGGGCCACTTCGGGCTGAGCACAAGCGGCTTCAAAGCGTTTGACATATTTGCGGCGCAGAAACTGGGACAACGGGCCCAAAATACCCATGAGAGATACCTCTTCAGCGTGTTGGCGTCATTATACCCCGACTCAAATTGCCGCGACCCGATTATTTTAAGCTGAGCAAAAAGGCGATCAGGTCTTCAAACTCGGGCTCTGTCATGGTGGAGCGCAAATTGGGGGTCATCAGATTTTGGTAGCCCGGCACCAGATATGCTGCGGGTTTTTCAATTGCATCACGCAAATAAGCTTCGGCACTTTGGCCTTTGACTCGCTGAGAGGCCGTAAGGGCCAGTTGATCGAGTTTGGGACCAATCACGCCTTTGGCCTCGGATATTTGCGAGACAGCGTGACAGGCAATGCAGCCTTTGGTGATAAAAATTTGGCTGCCCGAAACCGGATCCGGGCTGGGGTTGAGAGGATAAGGCGTCGCTGTATTTTTTCCGTAGGGAGAGGCAGACTCACGGGTCTGACTCTGTTCGGAGGGACAGGCTGTCAGCAAAAGACTCAGTCCCAAAACAAGGGGGAAAACAAAAAGGGGCATGTTTACTTTCTATCAAGGCTCTGAAGCTAAAATTGTTCCTGTACAGTCTGTAAAATATCCAGGGCCTGTTCAGGCGGCATTTGATTGAGAATGGGAATAAATTCGTATTGAATTTGAGAAAAGGCCTCTTGTTTTAAGCGCAAATCGGGGGCAGAGAGGCGGCTGACCACGGGAGGCACCAAGCTGGGCTGTTGATCCCAACGGCTGAGCGCTTCGAGCTTGGATACATCAAATTGGTGAACCTGACCATCGGGGAAGAGAAAATCCAATTGCTGCTGGCTCTGATCGAGATAGCGCAAGGTAAACAGGGCTTCTTGAAGATTGAGGGTATTGCCAGTGGCATTGTCCATCCCACCCCGCACCACAGGGCGACCCTGTTGATCTTTGTCGATTGAGACCAATAAGCGGCCATTGTTGGTTTGTTCCAAAATGGGAATGCTGACAGGGTCGTTAAACCCCTCCACCCGCAATTGAATCACAGCGGGCAAGGCATTGTCGCCATTGGCTTCAAGCATAAAATCGCCATTGCTCAGGGCATGTAAATAATAGGGCTTTTCGGAATTAACGGCTTGGGTTTTGAATGCTTCAAGCTGGTTCTTGATCCGATCTTGGGCCAAGATAGCATCCATTTCTTTTTTCTTGCGGTCTCTTTCCATTTGCGCTTTGAGTTTGGTCAGATACTCTTCGTGGGCGGCCTTGGCTTGCCGAGAGTATTCATCTGAGGCCCGTTTATTGCGGGCCAAGGCATCTTTGGAATAATTAATATAACTGGCCAGCCCTGGATTTTTGACATCGCGGTCGTTAACACCGGGTTTGGGATTGTAAATACGTTTGTACAAATCCTGATCCTGGCGGGTTTTTTCGTTCTGCAGGGCAATCGATTTCTTAATATATTGCTGGGCCCGTTCTTCTGCGCCTTCGCGCCATTTGGCCACTTCACGATCGCGGTGGGTGGTATAGATCCGCACGACTTCGACCAAAACCTGCCGGGCCACTTCGGTATCCCAATTAAACAGACGAGCGGTATCAAAAGCCAAAGTATTGGCCAATTGCGGCTGTAAAAACTCAGAAGATTCAATCAATTTTTTGGCTGCGATCACCTCTTTGAGTTGGCCCACGGGCAAAGCCGTTTGGCGCAAAGGCAAACCCGCATTGACCGCAGAGGTGGGAGCGAGTTCTTTGGCCTGTAGAATTGAAAAGAGATCCACATTTTTAATCGGGGTAATGATGCGAAAACTGAAGAGCTGAGAGTTCCCTGAGATTTGGTTCTGGGGGCCCTCCACTGGGGGCAGACCAGATAATTGCAGTCGGGTGTTGACAGGATCGGTTGAAAGGGGCGTTGAACAACCCGCTTGGGCCAGCAGGAGTCCTGCCAACAGAAAATGAACCCCTTTGTCTGAAAGGCGGGTGAAACTCGGAAATAGGTTGGGTTTCATACGAATTTTCTGCTCCAACGAATTAATCTCAAGGGTGAAAATTTTGGGTTTCTTTTATAATCATACCGATTTTTGCCCCCTTTCGTAAACCCAACGGGTGGTGAAGGGTATGAGATAATTTGAGAAAAACAGCCTTCATTCAAGTTTTTGAAAAAGCACCGTGCTTCCCTGTGATTTAATCTAAATTGAGATAGCCAAGCTTGGGAGTGAGAAAGAAATGAAATCAAATGCCTTAAAAATGCTGATATCGGGTCTGCTATTGTCAGCCTGTATGCCAATTGTTGGGCCGATCAGTGGGAGCGTCAGTGGGCCAGTCAATCCGGGCAGCACTCAGACCGGAAGCCAAAGTCTAAACAACAAACAAATCAGTGGTTATATGATGCGGGTGGCCGCCACCTTTAAAGTTCAGGCCGTGAATGATCTGCATGCCCAATTGATTCAAGCCAATGTCAAAGACTTTGAAAATGATCTGAGCCAGGGGCAACTCGACGATTATTATAAACTGCCGGATTTTTCAATTCAACTTCTGGCACACAGTGAAGGCAGCTATTTTACCGCACCTGAAAATCTCAGTGATTTTACCAATAACAACGCTGCTTTTGCCCGTGCATTGGTGATCTACCCCGATCAGTCTTATGATATTTTTAAAGGCCAATTTGCCAATCAACGCTTTTATTTCTCTGGGGCGAAAAGCCTTCCCGCCAACAATACCAGCTATTTGATCACCCTCGACAAAGATCTCAAAACCAGGGTGGTGACAGGGCAATTGGAGGGACAAAGTTCAACGGCAATTGCCACCCCGACCCCTGCCGCTTCCCCCGTGATTTTACCCACACCAGAAGTGCTGCCATTGCCCAGTACCTCACCCAGTACATCACCCAGTACCTTACCTTCGTCCAGCCCAGTTTCAGCCAATCCGCCTGCCAGTCCACCCCCAGCTGGTCCGCCGCCAGCCCAGCGATTTGCTTCTGCGCTCGAACAAAACCGCCTGCGGGCAGGGGGATTTAACCAACAAATTCGCGGCTTTATGCCTGGGCCACCGCCCCCACCCCCACCTGCTGCTCGCGGCCAATTCGCCCCACCGCCAGGTGCCCCCCCGCTGCCAAATGGACAGCCCCCACAGGGTCAACCTCCCCAGGGTCAACCGCCCATGATGCTTCCCCCCGAGATCATCGAACGCCTGCGCCAAGAGCGGCCAAGTGTATTGGCCGAAATTGAAGCCTTGGCTGGATTGCCTCCCCAAGAGCACTATGCCGCCATGTTAAAAATTCAGGCAGCCAATGCAGATCTGATTCCCGCGCTCGGCCCTCCACCGCCCAGTGATGCGCCACCGCCTTCGCCCTCAGGTCAGCCATGAAAACTGAATTCAGCGAGGCGCAATGTCGCCAGATTCGCCAAGCCAAAAAGATCCTGCGCCATTTGTGGGAACGCAGTGAACTCAAGCCACCCGCAATTCTGGAGGCCTTGGCCGAAAAAGGTTTAATGGTCAAGAACTCAACCCTGTCTACTTGGCTGAGTCTTAAAGAGGGTAATACCATCCGCCCCAAACAAGAAGTGATCTTGCCTTTGATTGAGATCTTCAGCTCGCAAGGCTCAATAGAGGGAACAAATACGATCACGGCTGAACAGCAAGCGGAGTTGTTGACAGAGATCTTGGGCCTGCTGGGCTACGAAGAACGCCCCACTTCCTCGGAAGACATTCGCAACCGCTTGTCGGAGCAGATGGACGAAACCCTGCAACAGACCCTGCAAGACAACCAGGCTGATCTGGAATTACATTTACACGCCCTGGAAATGCTCTGGGAAGAAATTGAACCCGCCATTTTGGAATACGACAAAGGCTTTCCCGTGATTCGGGTCGAAAAAGACAATTTGCCACTCTTGCGCAAATTGATTGGCCCTGAGCGCGATTCTCACAAAACATTTTTGGCCGAAGAGAGTTACGAAATTCCGCTCAGCCGCGTGCAATCGCTGCATGCCCTGACTGAGATTATCAACCTGCTCAACGAAGGCAGCCGGGTTTTACACGCTCTGATCGAGCGCAATCTGGTCGATGAAGGCTATCTCACCCTGCAATTGGCACGGGTCGAAGAATTGGTTTCGTATATTTGGGAGATCTCCGATCGTCTTCTCAACAATAATTTGCTCTGCAAAACGGTTCCTCAGCTCAAAAAAAGCCTGGTGCGTGTGATGGCTGTGGCGGGGGGCATTCGCTTTTTATTGCACAACCAGAGTGAACCCACCAGCGATATTCTCTTCGAAAAAATTCTGGCCTGCAAAGGAAAAAGCTCCGAAGCCGAGATCAAATGTGCTGTGGCCGTCTTTATGGGCATTTTGGCCCGGCAGTTTTTACAGCAAAAAGACCCACAAAAATTCAAACCAGCGCTGAATACCTTTGAAAAAGCCGCAGGTGCACTCAGCCGTTACCACAGCAAATTGGGCTCTGAGCAGGAAGTCTTCTATTACAAAAAGGAATTGGCCAATCTCTGTTTTGACATCGGATCGCTCTTGCTCTGGCGCACAGAAAGTGGAGAAATGACGATGGAAAAGGTCCAGCAGATTCTCAAACAGGCCTTTGGTGCTTACGAAGCCGTTTTGACCTCACCCAATCTGTTTTTTCTGGGTTTGACCGAACAGCGGGCTTCACATATCCGCGCCTTTTACCTGATTAGCCTGTGCTGGAGCTGTGCCAGCCCCAAAAAAGCCACAGCTGAAATCCACAAAATGGCCAGTGGCGAGCAGCTCAACGAGCGCTATTGGTTTCTGCAATTGGCCAAAACCATCGCTTGGTCAGTTTTAAATTACCGCTTTGGCAAAAAGACCGAAAATGAATACCACACAGCAGCCCAGTCCGAATTGCAGCGGGCGCTGCTGGTGCCAGGCTTAAAAGCCCAGACACAGCAAGAAATTGCCTCGGACTGGATTTTGAATCGCTACTTTGCTCAGTTAAAATTCTGACCCAAAAACCCCAAAAGGGTCTCCTGGCTTTGGCGCTGCGAAAGAGAATCATAATCGGCAGCAAAGAAAACCGGCTCTTTGCGGCAATAGCGCAGCCCTTTGCGCAGCATTTTGGCCAGATGGCGCTCGCCAGCCGCCTCTTCGGCCTCCAAACTCCAGGGCTGATCCTGGGGCCAGGAACGGGAAAAGATCAGGCGCTGATTGAGGGGGTGAGCCGTTTGCAAGGTCCAAGCCGGATGGCTGAGATCGAGCCAAAACTGGTGGTCAGAGGCCATATGTAATTCACAGAGGCGGTGCAAGGTCATCAGCTTGACGGCTTGCTCCGAAGGGTCTTGGACGGGATCTCCCGCTTCGCGAATCTCACCCGCAAATAAGGCGTTTAAAAACAGCGCCTCGGGGCGCTCCACAGCCTGACCGATTTGCTCCCAACGGCTCAAACGTTGAATCAACTCAGTGATACCAGCAACCTGGGCAAAAGCCTGTTGATTCAAATTGGGCAAGATCAGCATTTGCCAGAGCATAATGGCCGCATGAGAGAGCGGGATTTGCTGAGCGCTGAGTTGCGTGCGCAGTTCGGCCACCGTCTCTCTCAGTTTTTGGGCCTCGGGGCTGGTTTGGCTCTGTAAAAATTGGCCCCAATCGCTCAAACGGTCTTGAAAACGTGTGCGCAAACGGGCCAATTCAAACGGGGGAATCTGCAGACAGTGGGCAAAGACCTGCGCCATTTCAAAGCCCTTTAAGCGGGGCAAAGCCAATTTGCCACTGCCCGTGCTTTGCTCCCAAAAAACCAATCGCAATAAGGCCAATAAAACACTGACGAGGGGGTTGCGTTGGATCACCCGCGAACCGCGGTAGATCTCCAATGCCACATTCATGCGGGCCAACATCGTTTCGATCTCCAGGCAAAAGGCGTCTGTCAGGGCCCAGCTCACCAGCACCAATTCACCGGGAGGCACCCCCGCAGAAAGGCGTTTGCGCAGCTGCATTTCCAACGAAGCCAACATGGCCGAGGTGTTTTTCAGGCGGTGCAATTGCGGTTCGAGCTGTTTTTCAGGGGCTTCCAGGGGTTTGTCTAAACAGAGTTTATACAGCCTTGCGGCCAAAGCGGCCTGGGGATGGCTATCGGGCAAAGATTGTAAGTTTGCATGGCCTCTCAGGCTTTGCACATATTCAGGAAAGGCCCCCAAGACCTGCTCGGCCCCGCCATAGGGATTTGCAGTGCAAATGAGTTGGGGGGCGCTCGACGCGCGGGACCTATTCTGGACCAGGTATTCAATCAAAACCTGTTCAGCAGGGCTGGTTTCATCGAGGTCATCGATCAGCCAATGGCTAAAATTACCCAACCAGCTTTGTACGGCAGGTTCCGCCAAACGCCGGACCAGGTATTCCCATTGCAATGGGTAATCCAAAAGCGGACGTTCACGATCCAAAAGCCAGCTTTGAAAGGCCTGCAGAAAGGTGTGAATTTCTGGCACCAGGGGTTCAATTTCAAGGGCCGCACTGCGGGATTCAAATTCTGGCCAAGACCAGGCGTTGATGGCACGGGCCCGGTGGCGGTTGAGCAAATGCCTAAAAAAAGACCGCTCCAAATGCCGTCCCTGAAAATATTCCCCCGCATGGACCTGGTAAAAGCCCTGCATCAGCAAAAGGGTATCGTTGGCCGTGATCAGCTGCGGCTCACGGCCCTGGGGCACGGGGCAAGCAGAAAAAAAATGACGCAGCCATTGGGGAAAGGTAAAGACAGGCAAAGGCGCCAGCGGAAAGTTACAGTCTTCCGCCAGGCGCTTTAAAAATTCACGGCGATGGTACAAGCGGTGCCCACAGAGAATTTGAATCTGCGAGGGCACAACGCCTTCAGCCAATAGACGATTGAGCGTCTGGACCAGGGCGGCAGTTTTACCCGTGCCCCGGTCCCCTTCAATCAGCAGAATTTGAGCCAGAGACTTGCCCAGAGAATCAGGCCCGCTCCAGATAGCTGTCGGTGCGGGTATCGATCCGGATTTTGTCTCCCTGATTGACAAAGAGGGGGACTTGAACCGTGGCGCCGGTTTCAACCGTGGCGGGTTTGGTGCCACCGGTGGCGGTATCGCCGCGGACACCCGGATCGGTTTCGGTGATTTCGACCACCACAAAATTGGGGGGGTCGATGGTGATCAAAGCGCCATTAAAGAAGAGCATATCGTATTCGAGGCCCTCTTTCATGTACTTGAGCACGCGGTCGCCGAGGGTGTCTTTGTGAACGGGCAATTGTTCAAAAGACTCGTTGTCCATGAAATTGTACTGATCTCCATCTAAGAAGAGGTACTGCATGGCTTTTTTCTCAATATCTGCTTTTTCCAGTTTTTCACCGGCGCGGAAGGTGTTTTCACGCACGCTGCCAGTACGCATGTTTTTGAGCTTGCTGCGAACAAAAGCGGCACCCTTGCCCGGCTTGACGTGTTGAAATTCAACCACTTGCCAGGGATCGTTATCAAAAACAATGGCAATGCCAGGGCGCAAATCGTTGCTGGTAATACTCATGATACTATCTATCTCCGTCGTTGCTTAAAACAATAGAGGGCACTATACCACGAAGGGGGTTTAGAAGTAATCGGGAACAATCCGGCGGGCGCCGACAAAGCGATTGCTAAACCAACCCGAGGTGATGGAGTCCACTTGAATGGGCTTGCCACGGCGGGGAGCATGGATAAATTGCTCGTTACCGATATAAATGCCAACATGGCCAATCGGATAACCGCCCGTGGCAAAGAAGACAATGTCTCCGGGTTCAAGCTGATCTTTTCTCACGGACTGGCCGTAATTGTATTGCAAATCAGCACGGTGGGGCAGGTTGATGTTAAATTCTTCAAAGGTGAATTTGACCAAACCCGAACAGTCGAAGCCACGATTGGGATCTTCGCCTCCCCAGATATAAGGCAAGCCGATGTGTTGTTGCGCACTCAGGACAATTTCACGTCCGAATTGTGTGTGGCTGGATGTGGCTTGGGCGGGAGCTACCTGAAGATTCAGGAGCAGGGTCAAAATGGCGCTAGCGGCCAGGAAACGCTTTTTCATGGCGTTGGTTCCTCTCTTGGGCAAAGATTATGGTAATCTTGCGTTTTTAGCTATTTTTGGGAAATTTCCCAGAAAATAACGCGGTCGTTTGCGTTGCTTATCGTCACTATTAATTAGATTGCATCCAATCAGGACTTTGGCAGTATATGCGATTCATTTGCAATATGTCAACCTTTGATCACAGACGGAAGGGGGGCAAGGGTTGTAGGGATAGGGTTTGGGGCTGCATTAAAAAGTGGTTGTAAGGGGTCGGATCACGCCCAAACAGCCACCTTTTTCCTAATACGAACGGGGCAATTTTAAGCTGTGTTCCGAGATAAAGTTCAGAATCATCTCGCGGGTAATCGGGGCGGTTTTAAACAAGCGAGCGGTGTTCCAATAATAGATCACCTCGTATTCTTCCGAGAATCCGTAGCCCCCGTGGGTTTCGATTGCATGATCGGCGGCTTTGATCGCCACATCTGCCGCTTTGAACTTGGCCAGATTGGCAAAATGGCCGACCTCCGCCGGGGGCAGCCCTTTGTCGAAGGCCCAGGCTGCGCGGTAGGTCAGCAAACGGGCCGCTTCTTGTTCAATTTTGGTCTCGGCCAAGGGATGGGCAATCGCTTGGTAAGAGCCGATTGCCCGATTGCCAAAGACCTTGCGCTCACGGGCGTAGCGGGTCGAGCGATCGAGCAAAAAATCGACCATGCCGGTGGCAATGCCCGCCGCCAGAATCCGCTCTGAATTGAGGGAATCAAAGATGATCTGGGCACCGCCATTTTCTGTGCCCACCACATTCTCGACCGGCACCTTCATATTTTCAAAGAAGATCGCCCATTGCTTGATGCCTTCGAGGCCTTGCAGGGGCAAAAATTGTTTTTCCAGGCCGGGGCTGTCGCAGTCCACCAGCATCAAGGTCAGGCCATAGGTGCGGTTGCCTTGGGCAATGGCGTCTTCGAGCGAGGTGGTGCGCGTCACGAGCAGCAGTTTTTGGGTGCTGTCGACGCCCGAGATAAAGACCTTTTGGCCATTGACGACATAATGATCGCCCTCGCGTTTGGCAAAGGTGGCCGTATTAAAGACATTGCTGCCCGCGTCGGGTTCGGTATGGGCATAACCCAGGCGCATTTCACCTGTGGCCACTTTGGGCAAAATCCGCTGTTTCAGCTCTTCTGAGCCGTGTTTAAGCAGGCAGAGCGCATCCATGGCGGTGACCACAGCGTGGACCGAAGCAAAGCCATGGGCACTGAGGGTTTCGAGCGCCAGCAAGAGCGGCATCAGGCCCATGTCTGAGCCCCCATAGGCCTCAGGCAAAAAACTGCCCATGATCCCCGTCTCGGCAAAGGCCTGCCAGAGGGCATCGGGAAAATTGTGGTGTTTATAGATGTCCTGGCGCCAACTCACATGTTTGTCTTCGTGACGCTTGAGCATGCGTGTGATGCTCTCTTGAACCATTTTTTGCTCGTCGGTATAGGCGAAATCAAAACCCATGGGAGGCCTCCAGAGAAATCGGTGATAGTGCATGATACCTCTGGAACGGGGGGATGACCAATCGGAGCAGGAAGGCAGCAAGCGAAAATTTTTTCAAGGGTGCTTGTCAATCTGGATTTTTACTTTATAATTATTCTTATCGTTTTGTAATCCGATTGAAAATAGGGTGAGTTTTTTTTGTCTTTTTTTTGTCATAATTAAAATCGCAAAATTCCCCCTCCAGATATTACATGGTGAAAACCAAAAGAGGGGTCTATGCTGCTGAAATCTAATTCTAACTGTTCTACAGCCTCAGAAAAACCAAGTGCATATATGTGAATATATATGCACTTGCTGGCCTGTTTCTTGCCATGTATCCTCACGGCCTGCCAATTTAACCCCATTGTCAACTCAGCCCCTGCTCAACCAGCGACATCCACTCAACAGCCAGCCACCCCAGCTGCAAACCCAAGTGTCTCCACTTCCTCTGTGTCGGGTTTTAGCAAACAGAGTGTGACCTTTCACGACAAAGCCAAATACCAACCGCTGCATTTTCTCCAGCAATTGCCCAAAGGCAAACAGTCTCTTCCGCTGCGCTTTGTCAGCAAAAACCCTGGCAAGGGCAAATACACCATCCGCATGCCCGAAAATACCCTTTTTCGCGTGGTCTTTAAAGCGGGCCCCCGGTTCGAAATTTTGGATAACGATGCCCGCGATGGCCAAGCGGTGGTGCAAATGCCGACTGAATTGCGCGAAGGCTATACCCGCGTGCGCAGCCCCCGCAGCAAAGAATTATTGCGTTCTTTGACCCTCAAAGACCCGCTCTACAAACTCACTCAGGAACTCGTGCGCAATGACAAAGGTCCTGGCAGTTTTTTGGTGAATGCAAACCCGCCCAAGCCCCCCAAACCCACCCCCGCTCCCAAGCTCAAACCTTTACAACTCAGCTCCGTTTGCTC
>JADMKE010000042.1 GCA_018780035.1 Candidatus Sericytochromatia bacterium | reverse complement strand
CCTTTCAGAATACGCCCTTTCTATTTGCTCATGCAAAAATCTCCGAAACTACAGTGAATACAGCAACCGCTTCCGCTGGCTCGAAGTCACCCCAGAGCAAACGGTGGTTTGGCGCTACACCCTGCCTGTTACGGGTTTCTAAACTATTTTTTGTAAGCGTTGGCGGCCATACCGCCAGCAAAACCGGCCAAGGCACCGGGAATGGCCATCACAGCAGCACCCATGAGTTTATTGCCACTGAGGCTGACACCGAGCAAAACACCACTGGCAGCCCCGGCTGCAGCGCCTGCCAGTGCCCCTGCGGTGCCCGCAGAGACTTTGCCATCGAGCCATTTATTCACCATTAGGCCCGCCCCAACACCGGCAGCCAATCCGGCTCCGCCACCAAAAACGGCGCCGAGGCCTAAGCCTTTGGCCGTTGGCAAAGGCAATAATGCCCCCAAAGCAGCACCAGAGGAAGCGCCCACAGCCAGCCCAGTAATCGTACTGGCAATCAGGGGATGGTGTTTGACCTGAATCACGACACCCGACAAAAAGGCCTGGTCTTGGCCCAAAGGGGGCTGTGCGGCGGAGGCATCCACTTTGACAGGAGACGGCGTGGTTTGGAGTTTCCCCTGGTTGAGGGGAGTCCGCTGCAGGCTCTGGGCAGAAATTTGCATGAATCATGCTCCTTGGACTTGGGCTTATTGTTCTTATTATCGCTACACACAAACAAAAGATGAACTGGATTTTAACAAAAGTTAATCTTTCTGCATCTTTGAATCTGTTGGGCAGGCCCTGTTTAAGCGGCGTGAATCTGTTGGGGCAGGACCAAAATCTGGCGTTTGACAATGCGAATCTTGTTTTGGCTTTGCATTTTTTGAAGCAATTCAGAGACCGTCGGACGCGTGGCATTGATCATCTGGCCCATTTCTTCATGGGTCAGTCTGATTCCGATCAAGGTACCTTGGGCCGTGTTTTGACCATATTCTTCAGCCAAATAGTGGATCAACTTAGACAGCCGCTGCTCAACAGAGAGAAAAACAAGATCTTCCAAGCGGCTTTCAATCTGGCACATGCGACGCCCCACCAATTTCATGATCCGGTAATTGAGTTGGGGGTGTTTCTGCATAAAGTACAAAAAATCCGCTTTTTGTATCCAGCAAAGCCAGGTTTCATCAAGCGCTTCGGCAATATTTTCGTAAGCAGGTTCTTCCAAAAGGGCCATTTCACCAAACAAAGTACCCGGCTCCAAAATGGCCAAGGTCAGTTGTTTGCCTTCAGGCGAAAGCCGTGAAATGCGGACACGGCCCTGTTTGAGAATAAAAATTCGCTCAGCCTGCTCCCCCGGTAAATAGACCACTTCGCCCTTTTCAAGTTTCTCTAAGTGCGTCACTTTAGAAAGCCAGTCAATGTCTTCAAGCGCCACCTTAAACAAGAGTGCCGTATTCGAAAGATACCAGTATTTAAAACCGGCTTCCCCCATCTCCTGCAATTTTAAGGCGACTTTTTGTTCTATCATGCCACTGCTCCAGGCTGTTTTCGCTTGTGATTTTAATATACTAACATCTGTCTCAATTTGTCGGCTGGCAGACAAACAAAAAATTCAAAAAGCGCTATGATAGACACAAGCTAAGCAAGAGAAAGAACCACCATGTCTGCTCCAAATACCTCTCCCTCAGAAAAAACGGTGTCTGCCAAACTGTGGAAACCCCTGGCTTTAATGGGCAGCATTATTGCCATTTTGGTTTTGGCCAAGACCCTGGGCTGGGATCAGGCCTTAAAACAATTACAACCCTGGTTGGAGTCGCTCGGGCCCTGGGGGCCACTGGTTTTTGTGGCTCTGTATGTGGGCGCCTCGATTGTGGCTCTGCCCGGTTCGGTCTTGACCCTCGCTGGAGGAGTGATCTTCGGGGCCTTTTGGGGGACTTTTTGGGTCAGTTTGGCTTCAACGCTGGCAGCGGGGGTCTGCTTCCTGATTGCCCGCTATTTTGCCCGCAAGGACTTGGAAAACAGCCTGCGCAACAATCCTGCTTTTCAAAAGCTGGATGCCTTGACTGAAAAAAATGGCATCCTGATTGTGGCCTTGACCCGTTTGGTGCCCTTGTTTCCCTTTAATCTGCTCAATTATGGTTTTGGTTTGACCAAGGTCTCGTTTTTCAGCTATTTACTGACCTCCTGGCTCTGTATGCTGCCAGGGACAGTTCTTTATGTTGTCGGCAGTGATGCCTTAAAAAGTGCCCTGACCGAAGGAAAAGTGCCCTGGCCCCTGCTGGCCGTGCTCGTTGTAATTCTGGGCCTGCTGACCTTGTTGGGACGCTTTGCACGCAACCGCCTCAAAGCAGCTGAAAACAAGCTTTAATCGCCCCGACTCTGTCTGTTCAGCTTTCTCAAATATATCTAAAAGAATGAGGTGTTCTCATGAAAAAAAGTAAGTTATTCATCGGTGCTGCCCTGGCCGGATTAAGCCTGAGTACCCTAACAGCCTGCCCCACGCCAGAAGCCCAAGCTTCGGGTCAGTGCCACGGTGTCAATGGCTGCAAAGGCCAAGGGGCTTGCGGTGGCAAAGACCACGATTGTTCAGGAAAAAATGCCTGCAAAGGTCAGGGCTGGGTCAAAAGCACGGCTGAAGAATGCACTACAAAAGGCGGCCAATACGTCGCACCCAGCAAATAAACAGGCCCTCTTTGGCGTTGGTCTGCGCAAAGAACACTTTTCGCGGCTGGAAACACAGTTGGAGACCCAATTGGATTTTTTTGAGATTCTGCTCGAAAACCATCTGCGCGGAGGTCGTCCAGAGACGATCTTGGCCCAGATTGCCACGGCCTATCCCCTGAGTTTTCATGGGGTAGGGCTCAATATTGGTGCGGCTTCGGAACCAGATTTGGGCTATTGGCAGCGGATCAAAACCTGCTTTGATCGCTACCAGCCCTTTTTGGTTTCCGATCACCTCTGTTGGACAGGTTTGCCGGGCGCACAGCTGCACAATCTCCTGCCACTGCCTTATACAGCCCAAAACCTGCGTGTTTTAAGCGAACGGATCCAACGCCTGCAAGACTTTTTGGGCCGGCAGATGGCCTTTGAAAATGTGTCGGCCTATTTCAATTGGCAGGCATCTGAGCTGCCCGAATGGGAATTTTTGGCCGAGTTGGCTGAAGCCGCTGATTGTCTGATACTCTTGGATCTCAACAATCTCTATGTCAATGCCTGTAACCAAGGGTTTGCAACAGCCGACTATTTACAGGCCTTGCCGGCAGAGCGCGTTGCCCAATACCATTTGGCGGGTTATACAGCCAAGCCCGGTTTTTTCTTCGATACCCATGCCAATCCAGTCTATCCAGAGGTCTGGGAACTCTACCGCCAGGCCTTAAACTGGATTGGCCCCCGCCCCACCCTGATAGAGTGGGACACAGACATTCCCCCCTTTGAAGTCTTAGAAGCGGAGGCCTTGACTGCCCGTGCAATCTGGCAAACACGCTGCCCCGTCTGAGCTTTTGGCCTTACAACACAGCTTCGTTGAAAGTATCATCAGCCATTCGCCTTTTGAACTGAGCCAGATTCAGCCAGTGGGAAGCCTCAGCGCAACTGAAGCCTTGGCCGTTTACCAAGGTGATTATCGCGCCCGTCTGACAGAAGCCTTGGCAGATACCTACCTGAGTGTGGCCGAGGTCCTCGGTTCGGACTTTGAACCACTCTGCCAAGATTACCTGGCAATCGAACGCTCTCAGAGCACAGATTTGCAGGATTTTGGCAATACCTTCCCAGATTTTCTCAGACAGTCTGCTTGCTTGCAAACTTGGCCTTTTTTAGCTGAGCTGGCCGAGGTGGATCTCTGCTCTGAGTGGCTTTTTTTTCAACATGCCACTCCCCTGCCAGACCAAAGCTGCCTGACAGAGTTGGATGAAAACGCAGATATCCGACTGTGTTTTGTTCCTCACTGCCAGATTTTTGTCAGCGAATATCCCCTCTTCTCACTTTGGCGCCAACGCTTTGTCTCCGAAAAAGCCCTCCTTCAGCGCCCCGAAAACCTCTTGCTGTTTAAAAACCAAGCAGGCATCCAAGGACACCGCTTAAGCGCTGAACAAACCTCCCTCTTTTTGGCTTTACAAGCCGGTTCCTCTCTGGGACAGGTGTTTGCAGAGGAGACCTCGCTGTCCCCGGAAGAAGTCAGCGCTTTCTTTGGCTGGCTCTACCATGCAGGTTTAATTGCGGCTTTTGCCCTTTCAGGTCAGACCGAGGCCGGGTCCACCAGTTTCAATAAAAAGGCGTAAATATCCGCCATTTCTTCGAGGCTTTTGTTCAGGGGTTTGCCCCGCCCGTGACCGGCATCGGTATCCACCCGCAGCAGCACCAGATTTTGACCATGGGAGGCATATTGCAAAGTGGCAGCAAATTTTTTGGCATGCGAGGGAACCACCCGATCATCATGGTCGGCACTGGTGATCAAGACGGGAGGATAGACCACACCCCCTTTGACATTGTGCAGCGGCGAATAAGCATAGAGGTATTCAAAATCCGTGGCTGAGGCCTCGGCATTGCCATAGTCCGAGACCCAATAGCGACCAATTGTAAAACGATGGTAACGCAACATATCGAGCACCGGCACCTGGCAGACCACAGCCCCAAAGAGATCGGGGCGTTGTAACATACAGGCTCCGACCAAAAGGCCGCCATTGCTGCCCCCGCGAATCGCAAGGTGTTTGGGTGAGGTGTAGTTTTGGCTGCAGAGGTATTCTCCTGCGGCAATAAAATCGTCGAAGACATTTTGTTTGCGCTCAAGTGTCCCAGCCTGGTACCAGTCCACCCCATATTCAAAGCCCCCGCGCAAATTGACCTGGCAATAGATGCCCCCACTTTCGAGCCAGGGCAGCAGGGTGGCTGTAAATTGGGGGGTCAGCGATTGGCGAAAACCGCCATAGCCATACATCAGCGTCGGGGTGTCGCCCTGGGGCGTATAATCGCGGTGATGCACAATAAACATCGGCACCCGTGTGCCATCTTTGCTGGTGGCAAATTCTTGCTTGAGTACATAATCGTCGGGGTTAAAGCCGGGAATACGGGTGTGCTCGTGTAAATCAATCAGGTCGTGGGCCGCCATTTGGTAACTGTAGGTGCGGGTGGGAAAGAGAAACGAGGTAAAACCAAAGAAGAGTTCATCTTGGTAACGGCGCCCATTGAGTTCACTGACGGCCCCCAAAGTGGGCAAAGGGATATCGTCTTTGTAGGTACCTGCCAAATCGTAAATCGAGAGTTTGTGATGGGCATGGTGCTGGTAAACCGCCACAAAACGATTGCCCGAAAGGGTGACATTGACCAAAATATCTTCGTGTTCGGGAATAATTTCGAGCCAATGCTCGGGGTCGGGCTTTTTCAAGGAAATGCCAATCAACCGGCCATGGGGGGCACTGTGATCGGTAAAGAAAAAGAAGGTATCCCCTTCGTTGCCGACAAATTGGAAATGGGCATCGGCCCTGTCGAGCAGTCGCACAAAGCCGCCGCGTGAATTCTCCTCGCGGTAATACACCCGGTTGCGCCGGTCTGTGCCAAGGTGAATTTGCAGCAATAGGTATTTGCCGTCTTCGGTCATCACCGGCCAAAAATCAAAATCCTTTTCGTCGGGGCGCTCATAGACGAGTTTATCGTCGTCTTGGATCGTGCCCAACTCATGCCAATAGACGGCGTTGTAATAGCTCAGCGCCGCGTCTTGAACCGTACCCGGATCGGGGTAGCGGTTATAATAAAAACCGGTATTGTCGTGGTTCCAAGCAATGCCTGCAAATTTGCTGTGCAACAAGACCTCATAATGATCATGGCCGGTTTTCACGTCGCGAATGCGAATCTCCTGCCAATCGGAGCCCCGGTGCGAAAGACTGTAAGCGAGTAAATTGCCGTCCCAACTGGGGTTGATACTCATCACCGAAACCGTTCCCTCTTTGCTCAAGGCATTGGGGTTGAGCAACACATCAGGTTCAGCCGTAAAACGGGTGGAACTATACAAAACCGGCTGGTTTTTCAGGCCCTCGTGTTTCCAGAAAAAATAGCGATCGCCGGCTTTCAGCGGCGCCGACCAGCGGTCATAATTGCAAACTTCGCGAAAACGTTCCAAAATGCGCTCGCGTTCGGGGCCATCCACAAATTGACGGGTGAGCTGATTCTGAGTATCGGTCCAAGCCCGACTCTCGGATGAGGCCGGATTTTCGAGCCAGCGGTAGGGATCGGCAACTGGCGTGCCGTGATAGTCTTCGACCACTTCTTCGCGCAGGGCATCGGGATAGACAAACGGGGTATGCTCCAGGCTCATCTTTTTTACCTTCTTTGACCTTGATTCACAGGGCCTTAAGCGGCGACCCCGACAGATTTGCGGGTATCATAACACACCCTTTTTCTTGATGGAGATCAAAGAGAGAATTGTCCTTGCAATTAGCAAAGTATCAGGCACAGGAATATGCTAAATACAGAAGAGGTCAAAGCAAAACTTGTCTGTTCTGTTTTAAGACAGGTAAACAGCCTCCAGAGAAGAGAATTTGTTTATGAAACGCATATCGGTACTTCCCTTTTCACTGTTTACGGCCCTGAGTCTCAGCAGCTGTATTATCGTTCCGCCCGGAGAGGTCGCGGGCCTCCTGCCCAGTGCAAAACCCACAGCCATGAGTACCCCTGTGGCAACAGCCCAGCCAAGCAGTACCCCAATGCCTCTGCCCACGGCGCTGGGTACGCCTATTCCCAAGCCCAGCCCTAGTGCTGAGGGATTCAGCGATGATGCGGCGTTTTTGGCCCGTTGGGAGGTTATCGACGCCCAAGACGTAGCTTCTGGCCCTTCGCGCTGGAGTGTAAGTCAGGGGGTCTTGAGCCAGTCGAGTAATATTTACCGCAACGATGACGAGTTTAAATATTTCGAAGGCACCCACGCGGTGTTAAAAAGCCCAACCGGGCTGCAAAACTTTCGGCTCAATGCCACGATCAGACCCACCGACAACGATGGTTTTGGCTTGCTCTTTGGCTATCAAGATGAGCAAAATTTTTACCGTCTTTTGAGCGTACAGGATACGATTAACAATGGCCCATTTACACGTTTAGAAGTCAAGCGCAACGGTGTTTACACCACGCTTGTCAGCGATAAAATCCCCTTGTATGAAGCCACCCAGCCCGTGGAATTACAAATCACGGTTTCAAATGGACAAATCAGCCTCAATGTCAATGGTAGTTTGCGCTTCAACCTAAGCGAACCCAGTTTTCCGGGCGGGCGTGTGGGTCTGTTGACCTATGCCTGCTCAATGAACGTGAGTCGGTTTGAGGTTCAAAACCTGAATTGATCCGATTCAGTTCAGCCGGGTTTTGGGCCCGAGGGGTGAAATGTTAAGCTAAAAACATGACACCCCTCAGCCTGCTCATCTCTACCTCTGCCGGTCGCCAGAGCCACTTGCGCCACTGTCTGTTGGCATTACAAGCCCAGACCCTTCCACCCGCCGAAGTGCTGGTGATCGATGATGGCTCCGAAGGCATGCAGCTGGTATTGGCTGAATTTGAAGGCTGCTGGCCGCGACTCGAATACCACTGGCGCCCGGCGGATTACAATCTCTCGCGCTCACGCAATCTGGGCGCAGCCCAAGCCCACACAACGGGTTTGGTCTTTGCCAATGGCGATGTGCTGCTGAATCCCAACGCGCTGGCCCATTATGCCCAGGCCCTCAACACACATCCAAACGCCACAGTTTGGGGCTATGTCGGCTGCCGCAAGAGTGTCAAGGCCTCCTCTCTCTGGTTTCCAGATATCCAGGTCAATTGGCTGGATTTTCGCTTTTTTCCCCGCAGCAAAACGGAACTCTTTCTCAATCCCAGCTTGGCCCACGCCCCCCATACCCTGGCGGGTGGCCACCACTTTGCCCTCAGCCGCTCCACCTGGGAGCACCTCGGCCCCCTCGACACGGCCTTTGAATACTGGGGCGAAGAAGATGTTGAATACGCCCTGCGCGGCTTGGTCGCAGGCCTTCCGATGGTCTTTTTGGGCGAGGCCTGGGCCGAACACATGGCCCACCCCTATGGCGAGCTCTTTCACACCCGCGCCACTGCCGCCCTGGAATACAAAGTCAAAAAAATCCTAACGCTCGAAAACGAACTGCTGCACCGCCAAACCCCGCTGCAAGACTTGGTAATTGTGAGCTTTGAAAAAGAGCGCGCCCTTCTGCACCAGCACATTCACAACCATTATTTGCCCCAACAACCCAACGCCCTGGATGCCGAGATGGGCTTGGGGTAGAGATGAGGCTGATCGCCATGCGCTTGCTTCGTCTTATAAAAAACAAGCGAGCAAGAAATGGCCTGCCTGGGCTGGAGCAATGAGGGCAACAGGAACCCCGCCGCGCCAGGAGGGTGAAAGGCGGGGTGACTTTTAGCCCGTGTAGCACACGATGTGCGAAACGGGCGGCCCGAATGCCCAGCCCAGGTCTGAGCCCTCTGAGCAACCCTGTTTTTACATATATTAAAGAACAGCCAGAGCACTCTCTAAGCCTCAGCTCTGCTGGTGCTGACCTGCGCAGCAAGACTTTCCTGGCTAGCTCCGCCTTCGGCTTCGCGTAAGCGCCTTCTAAGCCTCAGCTGTGCTGAGGCAAGAAGCGCTTAATATTATTTAATGTCGAACCAGATCTAAGAACTGGACGCATGGATAAGGCCTGTGGTCAACTGTGTATTAGACATTCTTCCCCCTTTTTGGAGTTTCCATGAATCCACAAATCAACGACGTAAACATCCAGATTGCCACCGTCAACGGTACAGGCAGTCAGTCTGCCAACCTGATTCTGATGCGTTCCATATTCAATATGGGCATCCCGGTTGCAGCCAAAAACCTTTTTCCCTCAAATATTGCAGGTCTGCCCACTTGGTACACCATTCGGGCGCACCACAAAGGCTACCAAGCCAGCAAAAAAGAAAACGATATCGTGGTGCTGATGAACACCGATACCGTCTACAGCGATATCCGCGGCCTGCGCCCCGGTGCTGTGGTCATCCACGATACGGGCATGAAACTCGATCATGCCCTGCGCGAAGACCATATCAACTATGGTGTTCCCTTCACGGCCCTGGTCAACAAAGCCACCGACAACGTCAAACTCAAGAAAAAAGTCGTAAATATGATCTATGTGGGCGTGCTGGCCCATTTGCTCAATCTCGACGCTGCGGCAATCGACAAAGCCGTGCGCAAACAGTTTGGCAAAAAAGAAAAAGTGGTCGAGCTCAACGCCAACGCCATTGAAGTCGGGCGCGCCTGGGCCGCTGAAAACATCGAGAAAAAAGATCCCTTCCAATTACAGACCATGAACGCCACCGCTGACAAGATCCTGATCGAAGGCAATACCGCCTCCGCACTGGGTGCCCTGATGGGCGGTTGTACCTTCCTCTCCTGGTATCCGATCACCCCCTCCAGCAGCGTCTGTGAGAGCCTGATCAGCTATTTTGAAAAATTCCGCCACGATCCGGTGACGGGCCACAACCGCTATGCCGCCATTCAAGCCGAAGACGAAATCGCCGCCCTGGGCATGGTGATCGGTGCCGGTTGGGCCGGTGCCCGCGCCATGACCGCCACCTCGGGTCCTGGCATTTCGCTGATGGCTGAGCTGACCGGCTACGGCTATTTCACCGAAATTCCCGCCGTGATCGTCAACGTTCAGCGCATGGGCCCCAGTACCGGTTTGCCCACCCGCAACTCTCAGGGTGACCTGCTTTCGACCTATTACCTCTCCCACGGCGACACCCAGCACCCGCTGCTGCTCCCCAGCTCGATGGATGAGTGCTACGAAATGGGCCAGCAGGCCTTTGATCTGGCAGAACAAATGCAAACCCCTGTGTTTGTGATGAGCGAGCTGGATCTGGGCATGAATACCTGGATGACCAAACCGTTTAAATACCCCGACCAGCCTTATGCCCGTGGCAAGGTGCTCAACGCCGAAGCCTTAGAAAAAGTCGAGAGCTTTGGCCGCTATGCCGATGTCGATGGCGATGGGATTCCCTATCGCACCCTGCCAGGCACCCGCAATGAAAAAGCGCCTTATTTCACGCGCGGCTCGGGCCACAATGCCCAGGCCAAATACAGTGAAGATCCTGGCGATTGGGAAGCGGGTATGGAGCGCATCTCGCGTAAGTTCGAAGGGGCTCAGCAATGGCTGCCCGCCCCCGTTTTGACCCTGGCCGAGAAGCCCTCTGAGATTGGTCTGATCCACTTTGGCTCGACCCGTTGGCCGATGGAAGAAGCGTTGGATTTATTTGCAGAGCAAGGCTTTCAGCCCGATTCTCTGCGCATTCGCTCATTGCCTGCCCACGCGGAAGTTGAAGAATTTATTGCCAAACACACCCATTGTTATGTGGTTGAGCAAAACCGCGATGGTCAGATGCGAAGCATTCTGGCCGCCACCTTCCCGGATCTGGCGCCCCGTCTGCGTTCGATTTGCCATTTTAACGGCAGCTTTTTAGATGCCAACACCATTGTCTCTGCAGTGCTGAAACTGGAAAAAGGAAGTGAACTGGCCCATGTCTGATACAGTAACCGAAGCAAAACCTGCCAAACCCGCTCCCAAGACCAATCACATTGGTCTGACCCGCGAGGATTACAAAGGCGGCCCCACGACCCTTTGTGCGGGTTGCGGCCACAATGCCATTTCCAACCACATTATCCAGGCCGCTTACGATGCGGGAATTGATCCCGTGACCCTGGGTAAATTCAGTGGCATTGGCTGCTCCAGCAAGACCCCCGCTTATTTTATTTCCAAGGCCCACGCCGTGAACACGGTCCATGGTCGCATGCCCTCCATTGCCACCGGCGCTTTGATTGCCAACCACAATTTGGTCGGTCTGGCCGTGAGCGGCGATGGCGACACCGCCAGTATCGGCATGGGCCAGTTTGTACATTTAATCCGCCGCAACGTGGATATGGTGTATATCATCGAGAACAATGGTGTCTATGGTCTGACCAAGGGCCAGTTTTCGGCCACTGCGGACATCGGTTCCGTGCTGAAAAAAGGCGTCGAAAATCCCTTTGAAGCCATCGACCTCTGTGGTCTGGCTGTCGAACTCGGCTGCGGCTTTGTGGCCCGCTCGTTTTCAGGCGACAAAAAGCAACTTGTGCCCCTGATTCAAGCCGCCTTCTCACACAAAGGCACCGCCGTGATTGATGTGATCAGCCCCTGTGTGACCTTCAACGATCACGAGGGCTCAACCAAAAGTTATGACTTTGTCAAAGACCACGACAAGCCCCTGCAGGAGATCGACTTTATTCCCTATTACGAAGAAATCGACGTGGATTACGAAGCAGGCAACAGAGTCGATGTAAAACTGCACGACGGCTCGCACCTCTCCCTGAAAAAGCTCGACAATAACTACGATCCCACCAATAGGGTCGAAGCCATGCGACTGGTGCAGGAATCGCGGGGTGAGCAATTGCTCTTGACCGGCTTGATCTACCACAACCCCGACAAGCCTTCGTTTGAACAGGTCTTGAACCTGCCTGAGACTGCCATTTATGGCCTCGGTGAAAGCGAATTGCGGGTGAGTGAAGACCAATTTAAAGGCATTATGGCAGGCATGATGGGCTAAAGCCCTTTTCTGCCCCCAACCCCCTCAAAAACTGAGGGGGTTTTTTCTTGGCAATTTTCGGGAATAATGGAAGCACCGGAGAGATGGGGAGTGAAGTATGCCCACAGTGGTCTATTACGATCTGCTCAACCAACCCGACTCAGGCTTTCCCTGGCGCACAGTTCTGATCATTCTGTTTGCTTTGGCTTTGGGTGTCCTGCTCTATGCCTATACGGTGATCAGCGAAGATCCCACTTACAAAAACCAAAAATTGAGGATCATCAGGTCTTGCGCGGGAGACTCCGGCATTCATGCCGGAGAGGCAGAGCGCATCCGGTGTAAGCCGGACGTGTCTTTTCCACACTCCTTTCTATGTGTATTTTGTTGAATACTTTGTGATATTATATGAACATGATTATTCAGCGAACGATTAAACTTAGATTGCGTCCAACACCTGAGCAAGCGTCTATTCTGACTCAGGCAATTCAAGCATATACAGACTCTTTTAACCAAGTCTCTGCTTATGGTTGGACGCATAAAGTGTTTAATGGTATCGAACTGCATGAGGCCACCTATCGAACTCAAAGAGAGCTATTTGCTTTGCCTTCTCAATTGGCTATTTCTGCCAGAATGTAGCGCCTGCGCGGATTGCGAAGCAAAGCAACTGAGGCATTGGTTTCTGTCAAAGCACTTTTGCGCAAAGGGAAAAAAG
>JADMKE010000050.1 GCA_018780035.1 Candidatus Sericytochromatia bacterium | reverse complement strand
CTTTTCATCCCAATCCCCTGAAGTGGATGGGAATTCCCAGAGCGTCCTTTAAACCTTGGGCTTTTAGATCACCTTTTTGGCGGCTTCAATCAGGCGGCTGGGGGTGATGTGATGGTCATTGCAGAGCCATTGGGTATTGAGGGCTCCTGCCAGACTGGCAATTAACAGAGCACGTTCTGCGGGCAATTGGAGATAGCCACAGAGGCTGGCCAGACTGAAAAAGGCATCTCCGGCCCCAATCGGGTCGACCATGTGTTTGACCAAGGCAGGAAAAGCGGTGAGTTCTTCAGCGCTATAGAGCAGTGCGCCTTGAGAGCCCAAGGTGGTAAAGAGCCTTTCGAATTGAATATAGCGGCGCATATTTGGCAGGTGGTGCTGAAAATCGACCTGTTCGTTGAGGTTGAGACAGAGTCGCAATTCGACTGTGTCGATGCAGTAGAGCTGGGCACGGGGGTATTTGTCGACGCGGTTAAAACCCAGATTGCTGGAATTGGATTGGGCCATCACAGCCAGATAACCGGGGGTGCTGGCTGAAATCCGGGCTGCTTCGTCGCGGTTTAACATGCCGTGGCCAAAATCTGCGACAATCACCAAATCGTAGTTCTCCAAGGCAAAATGGTTGTTGTAGCCCTCTTTGAGGCTGAAGTGTTTGAGTTCAAAAACCTTGGTATTGAGTTGGGGCTGGTACAGACGCTCTTTGATCAGGGCGCCAGTGGTGTAAAAATGGTGCACAATGTCCGGGTCGAGCGGCTCTGAAGTCTGGGCGCGAAAATCGTGGGTGATCAGGTCCACCTGGGCCACAAACTCTTTCAGGTGGCGGGCGATTACATAGGCTCCGCCAAGCTGATCGCGGGAGGAGCCTTCGACGCGGGCGGTGGGGCAGGTCGATTTGCTGGAGACCCCTTCTGCTGAGACCGGTGTCCAGCGGTCGATAATCGTCTCGCCAATCACACAGACCCGCAGGGGGGCTGCCGCGTGGATAAATTCCAAAATCTCAGGCAGGCGAAACCCCTGTTCGGACAGATCGACAAAGACCTCTCCCTCTTTGATCTTGGTGGCTGAAAAGATGATCTCATCATCGGTAAAGACCAATTGGCCTCCGTGTTTTTCGACCTCGGCCTTTTCGGGGTAAATATCCCCTGAGCGATCCAATTCAAGCTGGGCGTATTCTTTGCCTTTGACATAAAAATCCGGTTTAATTTCGGCAATGGCAGCCAGGGCTGTGCGTTCGTGGGTGATAATCACCTGATCGACAAAGCTCAGATTTTCGAGCATTTCTTTGCGAAACGCCGCTGAAAAGCGCAGGGGCTTTTTGGCAAAATCTTCGTGGGTAATTGAGACCACCAGCCGGTCACCCCATTTTTTGGCCTGTTGCAGGTGGTGAATATGCCCGGTGTGTAAGACGTCGAAACAGCCGTGACAAAGAACCGTTGTGGGATGTGTGGTTTGGAGATGGGTTGGGGGGTTAGAGGAGGGCATGGAAATTTCCTTGCAAACAGGCCCGCAAGGCCAGATTAAAATAGCAAAAATGTCCTTCAAGTATAACACCCGTCGCCTGATCGACAAGTTGGGCCAATTGGGAGGGGGCCAATGTGGCCTCTTCCCAAAAGAGCAGGTCTTCAAACTGGGCCGAAAGCGTGGTTTCATGTATCAAAGCCATCTCAAGCAAGACTGCGGGCGCGATCAAGACCAACGCTTGAGCTTGGTTTGGCCTTGTTTTAAGCTCAGACAGTCTGTCCACCTGGTCGGGGGTCTGCAGGCAAACCAGCCAAAAAGGGCTTTCGGGCAGTTGTTCCTGCCAGAGGGGATCCGCTTGCAAAGAGGGGAGCCGAGCTGCGTCTGAAAGATAGTTGCGGCAGTCTGAGAATCCAGGCTGATCATTTTCGGGAATGGCGTTGGCCAAATGCCTGAGAAAAGGTTGAAAAAGGGGCTGTGTTGCCAGCAGTTCACTCTGGCGGCGCAGGCAAAACAGGGCCAATAATACCTGGTAAAAGGGCATCAACAGCTCCAGGTCCAAGAGCTGTATCGATGAAGCCAAAACATGTGCACTTGCGCTTAAGGCCTGAAGATGTGCAGCGAGACGTTCCCAGTCTTGTTGCAAATAGGCCTGGTGGATGACCAAGGCCCGGCAGACCAGATCCACACAGTGGCCATCTACTTCATCAGCATAGACGCTCTCGGGCCAACGGGCCTGGACCGCTCCCTCTCCCAGGTCGATTTCAGATTGCGCCAGCTGATAGTGAAAGTCGCGGTAGGTGCCACGGGCAATGTGCAAGACCCGCGCCAATCGCCCCTGAAAATCCAGAAGCAGTTCTGCCTCGCGGCTTTCCTGCTCCGAATGCAAAGAAAAGGCGACGATGGCCTGATGCTGATCAATCCAGAACTGAGGAGAAACAGCGGTGTCGGAGGCCGAGGAGAGACTGAGCCCAAATTCCTGGAGGTATTCCCCGTCAATGGTGGGGCTAAACTGGTAATTTTCGATTTTCATCGGCAAAGGGTGCCGGATCAGCAGGGGATGCAGATGAAAAAAACGGCCTTTTAAACGTCCATTTTGACTGTACAGCAGTGCCGAAGGCACCGAAAGGAAGTGGGTTTGGCTGAGATGGGCTGCGCGAAAACTGGGGTGGGCCGCTTGGGTAATCAAGTTCTGGCCCCAGGCTTTGGACCAAGTTCCCGCCCTTTGCTGAAGAAATTGCTCCCGGCTGACAATCGGGCCAGGAATCAGCACCATTTCAGTGCCTGATCTGATCTGCTCTGCCAAGACCTGGAAACTTCCCTCACAGAAAACACAGTCGGGCCCGAGCAGAATCACCGCTGCTTGGGCTTGCCGGGCGGCCTCAATGGCGCGGGCATGAACGGCCCCCATTTGCTGGTATTTCTGTTCTGAGGAGGGGAGTTCAATCTCATGCCAATGGACTTGGAGCAGAGCTTGGTATGCTTGCAGAATCGGGGTGTCTGCGATTGTTTGCCAGTCTGGGGCTGGGCAATAGAGTTCCAGCGAGGTCTCCTTCAGCCAGGGCCAATCGGGTAAATTGCCGGCTGCCAAGAGCGCCGGCAGAGCCTCTTCGCACAGGTGATGGGCGAAACGCTTCCCCCAGAAAACCATGATCAGGTGAAAGCGCATGTCGGGCGTCCATTTCTGTGGGAAATTTCGAAGAATCATCTTCAAGGGTGATTGAAAGCGTGATCCAGTATAACGGATCTTGCCAACCCCCCAAGAGACTGTTAGTTTTGTGGTGATATAACAAAAAAGTTGGAGTTAATTTTAAAATGACCAAAACACAAAAATCCTTTTTTCTGAGTCTCGCTCTGGGCGCTTCGCTGGCCATCCCTGCCACCGTTTTGGTGATGCAGCAACCGGGCCATGCCGAAAAACAAGAAGTCGCCAAAGGTGAACGGGCCAAACACCCCCGCCTGGACAAGGCATTAAAAGATTTAAACGAAACCATTGCCTACCTCGAAAAAGCCCCCGACAATTTTGGCGGCCACAAAAAAATGGCCATTGATTCTTGTAAACAGGCCAAAGACCATCTCAAAATGGCCCTGGAACACGCGGGCAAAAATTAAACTCTTTCGGGGAAGGAATCTTGCTATAGCATAGGCAAGAGACTTTCCCCGTGATAAAATACAGCTATTCAATGCCGATGTGGCGAAATGGCAGACGCAGCTGACTCAAAATCAGCCGGGATACTCTCCCGTGTCGGTTCGACTCCGACCATCGGCACTTTTTTCATTTTTTGGGTTTCATTTTTGGGGCTTTTTCAGCCCCAAGTAAACCTAAAAACCCGGCAAGCGGCAATTGCTCAAGGTCGGCACGCGTTTACGCACCTTGTCGAGATAATCAAAGTCCAAATCAGCCAGAATCAGGCCTTCGCGGTCGGAGGCCTGAGCCATGATCTGACCCCAGGGATCGATAATCATGCTGCGGCCATACCCTTCCACCCCCGTGACCGACGCGCCGAGGCAATTGGGGGCAATGATATACGACTGGGTTTCAATTGCACGGGCCCGCAACAGCACTTCCCAGTGATCACGCCCGGTTTTGAGCAAAAAAGCCGAAGGCACGGCCATGACCTGGGCACCTTGTTTGGCCAATTGGCGGTATAACTCGGGAAAACGCAGATCAAAACAGATCGACAGCCCGAGTTTAAACCAGGGCGTCTCCACGGCCACAATCTCGCTGCCGTAGGCCTGGTAATCGGCTTCGGAGAGTTCTTTGCCCTGCTCGTTGTGAATTTCAAAGAGGTGGATTTTGCGGTATTTGGCTTTGATTTGCCCGTCGTTTGCAAAGACCAAGCTGGTATTAAAGACTTTGTCTTGGCCGGAGACCCGCTCAAAGACACTGCCGCTCAAGAGCCAGACGCCGTATTCTTGGGCGATGGCCCCCAATTCGTCGCTGACGGGGCCGGGAATCTCCGTGGCAAAGAGGTGTTCTGCATCGCTGCGCCCTCTGTAGACAAAGGCCTCGGGCAGGGCCACGAATTGGGCCCCGGCCTGAGCGGCTTCGGCAATCCAGGCGCGGGCCTTGGCCAGATTGTCGGCGGGCACGTCGCTGGGTGAGAGTTGAATCGCCGCGACACGCACTGCCCGATTCACCGTTTATACCCCAGGTTTTTTAAGTAGCGCACACGGGCCTCAGCGTCGCTATCGGCCTCGACCCCCCGAGGAGGGAAGCCATCGATCACACCAATCACGCCTCGGCCTTGCTCGGTTTCTGCCACAATCGCCTGCAGGGGATTGGCCGTGGCGGCATAAATGGTGCAGACCTCGGGAATCAATTTGATTGTGTTGAGTAAATTGATCGGATAGGCCTCACGCAGGGCGATCAAAAAACAGTGACTGGCCCCCAATTTAAGTAGGTTTTTGACGGCTATCTCTTTGAGTTCGGGATCGTTGCCTTCGGCCCGAATCAGGCAATCGCCTGAGGCCTCGGCGAAGGCCACGCCAAAGCGGATATGCGGGCCGGTATTCATACAGGCTTCATAGAGATCTTCCAGGGTTTTGATAAAGTGGCTCTGGCCCAGGATCACGTTGACATCTTCGGGTTTGTCGATGCGGATTGCTTTGAGTTCTACTGCCATGGGATTCCTTCTTTGGAGACTTGGGTTTAATCTATAGTATATGTCGTTATTCCCAGAAACCGCCGCTTTATCCACCTCCCCCTCTCCCCTGATTTTTCTCTCAGCGGGAGAAGTCTCTGGGGATATCTATGCCTCCCAATTGGCCCAGGCCCTCTTGGCCCAGACTCCAGGTTGTCG
This sequence comes from Candidatus Sericytochromatia bacterium, assembly GCA_018780035.1. GTDB lineage: Bacteria > Cyanobacteriota > Sericytochromatia > UBA7694 > UBA7694. Next base: position 8,077 of record JADMKE010000050.1, on the reverse strand, counting down.
TTTGATCGGGATTGGGGGCCCGCGCATGTTGGCGGCAGGGGTGCAGTTATTGGCCGATCCGCTCTCGCGCAGCGCGGTCGGTTTGAGTGAAAATCTGCCGGGTCTGCCTTGGTTTTGGCAGTTGTTTTTGCGCCTGCGGACCTGGCTGCGAACAATGCGCCCCCAAGCCGTGGTGCTGGTGGACTTTCAGGGGCTCAATCTCAAATTGGCTGAGGTGGCCCGCAGCTTGGGGATTCCCGTGATTTATTATATCGCGCCCCAGGATTGGCTCTGGGGTCTGCCGCAGAGCGCAGATCGGCTGGTGGCGCTGACTGACTTGATTCTGGCTGTGTTTGAACCCGAATACCGCTATTATCTCAGGCGTGGAGCGCGGGTCGAACAGGTCGGGCACCCGCTTTTGGATTTGCTGCCCGCCCGCCAAACACCGGCCCAGGCCCGCTTGGCTTTGGGGTTGAATCCTGAGCAGCGGGTGATCTGCCTGATGCCGGGCAGCCGTCAGCTTGAAGTGGAGCGGCTCTGGCCTGTTTTAACTGAATTGGCCCTGCGCTTTCAGGCCGAAGGTGCGCTTTGCCTTTGCCCGCTGGCAGAGGCCTTTTTACAATTGCCAGCCTTGCCACCGGGATTGCAATTGCTGCCTGCCGACAAACGTTATGCCGCCATGCAGGCCGCCGATTTGGTGATCGGCGCTTCGGGCAATATGGTTTTAGAAGCTGCCCTTTTGCAGGTGCCCGTGATTGCCCTCTACCGTGTCTCGGGTCTGACCTATGCGGTGGCCTCGCGCCTGCTCAAGGTCAAACACATCACCCTGCCCAATATTTTGCTCGGGCAGGGCATTGTGCCTGAATTTGTGCAGAACCTGGCGCTGGACCCCCTTTTGAAGGCCTCTCACGCTTTGCTCGCACGGCCCGAAATCCAATTGGCACAGCTGCAACCCCTGTGCGGCTTATTGGCGCCGAGCGGGGCTGCTGAGCGGGCTGCAGGATTGATTTTGGCTGAAACCGTGGCGCGTGCGGAGGGGCTGCACACAGCTGAACCCGATTAGATTTTTTTCAGACGGGTTTATTTTTCAGGCAGGTTCATGGGGCGAATTTTTGTTACCGATTGTTGCAAAACCCGAATACAAAAAGAGTTAAGGCTTTCTCCTGCTTGCAGCGCTTTGACGGTCAGCAATTGATGTAGTTCACTGCCTGTACGCAGTTGAAATTTGCCTGAGTATTTTTTGCCAATTGTTTCGGGGGGCAAGGGCTGGCCCTCTGTTTTGACAATCTCAATCCATTCATCGACTATTTGGCCGAGTTGATGATAGACCTGCTCTTCGTTGTCTCCATGACAGCAAGGGCCGAGCCAACCAGGGACTGAGCCAACATAACATTGGTCTTCTTCAGACCACTCCACGATTTTGAGATACCGATCGCGTTCTCTCATCTTTGGGCCTCCTCAATTTTTTGCCTGACGAGTTTTTCTTGATAGGGTTTTGCATCATCACCAAGATTGCCCGAGAGTGTTAAGGCTACACCGTTGGCATGCAGGTAATTGCGGTGACTCCCTTTGCCGCCACGATTCATAAATCCTGCTTGTTCAAGCTCTTTGATTAGCGAACGAATTTTTCTGGGCATGGTTTTATAGTACCATTTTGGTACCAAAATATCTATTTGTTTTGCGTCTTACTGCCCATAGGGAGATCCCGCGTCCTCCTGTAAACTGAAGACATGAACCCTGCACTCCGCGACACCCTGCAATTATTGCGCCTGCCCTTCTCGCTTTTGCTTTTGCCAATTTTTCTCTTGGCACTGAGCCAGGCTCCAGCTGTGGATCCGCGCCAGACCTTGGCGGTGGCCATCATTTTGCATTTGCTCGTGTACCCAGCCAGCAATGGCTATAACAGCTGGATTGATCGCGATACCACCCCGATTGGTGGGCTTGCAGCGCCGCCGCAGCCGCCCCGGCTGCTCTTGTGGACCACTCTCGCCATGGACAGTCTGGCCCTGCTTTGGGCCTATTTTCTGCACCCGGCATTTGCCTGTGCCACAGGGGTCTATATCCTGGCTTCGCGGGCCTATAGCTGGCCGGGCATTCGCCTAAAAAAATACCCGATCTGGGGCTTTCTGACTGTTTTTGTGGTGCAGGGCTTCTGGGCCTATCTCACGGCATTGATTGGCATTGTGCCGCCGGGCTATTGGCCCGATCTTTTGATGCCTCAGCATGTGGGGCTGGGGCTGGCGGCGGCCTGTCTGATTGGCGGGGTCTATCCCCTGACTCAGATCTACCAGCATGGGGCCGACGCCATGCGCGGCGACCGCAGTTTGAGTCTGATTCTGGGTTATCGCGGCACCTTTGTCTTTTCGGGGGCGCTGTTTGCCCTGGCCAGCCTGCTCTTTGTCGCGAATTTGCCGCGTTTGCAATTTTTGCTTTTTGTCCTCTGTCTGGCGCCTGTTCTGGTCTATTTTGTGGGCTGGGCGCGTCAGGTCTGGTTGGATATTGGGGCTGCCAATTTTGAGTACACCATGCGCATGAATTTTTTGGCGGCGATCTGTTTAAATCTCTGTTTTGGGCTCTTTTGCCTTGGGAGGCTGGGATGAGTTATTGTTTGGCTGTGGGGACGGCGCTACCTGCTTTTGCGCATCCCCAGGAGACGATCTTGAAGTTTATGAATCAATTGGTGCCTTTGCCAGAGGCTGAAGCGGGGCGTTTGGCAAAAATGTATGCCCGCAGTGGGATTAATACCCGCCATTCGGTTATTCCCGACTATGGCTGTGGGCCCGAAGCGCGCCGCATGTATCCTTCTACCCCTGATTTAGAGCCCTTTCCGGGGCTGAGTCAGCGCATGGCTGTCTTTCAACAAGAGGCCCTGCCGCTGGCGCTTAAGGCCGTTCAGGCCTGTTTCGACAAGCTCCCGACTCTGCAACGCTCAGAGATCACCCATATTATTTCCGTAACCTGCACCGGCCTCTCGGCACCGGGCCTGGATCTGATGCTCTTAAAAGCCTTGGAATTGCCCGCTTCAACCATGCGCACAGGGGTCAATTTTATGGGCTGTTATGCGGCTTTACATGGGCTCAAATTGGCCGATGCGATTTGCCAAAGCCAACCCGAGGCCGTGGTGCTGCTGGTCTGTGTCGAACTCTGCACCCTGCATTTTCAAAAGATCCCCAGCCCTGACAATCTCGCTGCCAATTTGCTCTTTGCCGATGGCGCGGCGGCAGCTTTGCTCTGTGGCGAGGCCAAACGCCCTGCTGGGCCTGTTTTACAAATCACAGGTTTTGCCTCAGAAGTGGCCTTGCAAGGCTGGTCTGACATGGCCTGGGATCTCTCTGAGAGCGGTTTTCTGATGCGTCTGAGTGCCTATGTGCCCGAATTGCTGCAGCAGGGCATTGGGCCTTTGGTGGAGCGGGCCCTGGCCGGTTTGGGGCTCAAACAAGCAGATGTGGCCCATTGGGCCATTCACCCCGGTGGGCGCAAAATTGTCGAAGTCACCGAATTGGCCTTGGGTTTGCCTGTTTTAGAAGCCTCCCGCCAGATTTTGGCTGAATGTGGCAATATGTCTTCGCCGACAGTGCTCTTTGTGCTGGAGCGGATTTGGGAGCGCTTTATGCAATGGCAGCCCCAGGAGCGGGTATTGGCAGCGGCTTTTGGGCCGGGTTTGACCTTAGAGACCGCGCTTTTGACTGTGCTGGAATAATGGTTTGGCTGAAATGGATACCAGATTTGCGCCAGCGCTCCCAGGCCCTGGAGCTGCTCGATGCCCCAGATATTCCCCGCGCTGACCTTTGGCGCAATCTTGCCGAACTTGATACCATCAACCGTTGGCTTGGGGGGCATGCTGTGACTCTGGCGGGCTTGCAGCGCCTGTATACCCATTTACCACCAAAACCACCAGAACGGCCAGGAGCACCTGAAAGCGGCGCTCCGCGCAAATTGCGGATTGTGGACATTGGCTGTGGCGGTGGCGATACCCTAAAAGCAATTACAACTTGGCTAAAAGTAGCCAAAGTAGCGCAACAGGCGGGGCTGCAGGTCGAACTCACAGGGGTTGATCTCAAGCCCGAATGTTTGGAATTTGCCCAGCAAGCCTGTCAGGGGCTGGATATCCAGTGGATCTGCTCGGATTACCGCCTGCTTGAAAATGAGTATGATATCGTCCTGACCTCGCTCTTTTGTCACCATCTCGACCCTGTTCAATTGCATGAATTTTTGCTCTGGGCGAAACAAAATGCAAAAAGTGGGCTTTTGATCAATGATTTACACCGCCATCCCCTGGCTTGGTGGGGAATACGAATCTTGACGTCTCTTTTCTCGCGTTCACATTTGGTCAAACACGATGCGCCGCTTTCGGTCTGGCGGGGGTTTTCCCGTTCGGAACTGGCCGAGGCCCTGGCTGAAACGGGCTGGAAAGCAGATTTGGAGTGGTGTTGGGCCTTTCGCTACCGGGTCTTGGGTTATGTCTGAATCGCCCACTTCTGCCGCTTATGATGTGGCCCTGATTGGGGGCGGATTGGCAGGTTTGGCTGCGGCTTTGCTTTTGGCCCGGCAGGGTTTTCGCGTGGTCTTGTTGGAGAAAATGACTTACCCCTTTCACAAGGTTTGCGGCGAATACCTGGCTGAGGAGTCGCTGCCCTTTTTAAAGCGCCTGGGAGTACCGCTGGAGGCCTGGGACTTGCCCCGCATTCAGCGGGCCTGTTTTTCCTCGCCCCAGGGCCGGGAACTGGCTTTTGCCCTGAAACCGGGCGGGCTGGGTCTGAGTCGCTATCGCCTGGATGCAGAATTGGTGCAATTGGCCCGTGCAGCGGGGGCCGAAGTGCGTGAAGGCTGTATGGTTCAACGGGTCAGTGGCAATCCCGGTGCCTTTGAAATTGCCACCCGTGAGGGCAATCTCCAGGCTCGCATGGTCTGTGGCACCTGGGGCAAATATGCGAATTTGGACCTGCAATTGCAGCGCAGATTTATGCAAACCCGCTACCGCTCTCAGGCCTTTGTCGGAGTTAAATACCATGTTCAGGCAGATTTTCCCCGCGATTTGGTGGCTTTACATAGCTTTGAGGGGGGGTATTGTGGTATTTCAGCGATTGAAGCAGGCAAATTTTGCCTGGCTTATCTGGCCGAAGGGCAAAAACTCAAAGACTGTGGCGGTGAGATTCCCGAATTGCAAAACCGGGTCTTGGCCCGCAATCCCCACCTCAAAGCACTGTTGGGGCAGATCACACCCCTTTATGCCAAACCGCTGGTGATTGCCCAGGTCCATTTTTTGCCAAAATCTCCCGTCGAAGGCCATATTCTGATGGCCGGGGATACCGCCGGCATGATTGCACCCCTGAGTGGCAATGGCATGAGCATGGCCCTGCGGGCGGCGGCTTTGCTGGCAGAATGGGTGCCGATTTATCTGCAGGGCCGGATCAGCGCTGAGCAATTGGAGCAGCAGTATGCCTTGGCCTGGAACAGACTCTTTCTGCGCCGGATTCAGACCGGGCAAATTTTACAGCGCTTTTTGCGCAGGCCCCACAGTTCTGATCTGCTGATTCGGGCATTAAGGCCCTTTCCCAGAGCGGTGGCCTATTTACATGGGCGCACCCACGGCAGCCCTTTCTAAAAAAGCTGTTGCCGGGCCGTTTCAATCAAATGCACGACAGCCGGATTGCGGATTTTGCGGTCAATTGAAATGGCATAAAAATTGTTTTTGATCGAGGCATCGCGCCCGAGTACTTTGACTTTGAGACCTTTCACCAGATCACTTTCAATCACGCTGGGCAGACAAAAAATCCCATGGCCTTGCTGGCCAAAGACCTTGAGCAGGGCCATATCGTCAAACTCTGCGATAATCTTGGGTTCGAGGCTGTTAAAGGCCAGCCATTCGTCGAGTTCGCGGCGCAGGGCGGTGTTGTGGGAGGGCAAGAGCAAGGGGGCGCCCTGCAATGAGCGGGGAAAATCGCCGCCATAGGTTTGCTGCAGGGCCTCTGAGCCAAAAAAGCTCACCCCCGATTCGCCCAGGAGGTGGTTATATGCTTTGATGCGGCTGTTGGCACTGATCGGGGCATCTGCCAGCACAAGATCCAATTCAAAGCGCGAGAGTCGCTGCAAGAGCCCTTCGAGATTGTCGTCTTCCATGCAGACAAATTGCACAGGCAGGGGGTAGTGCAGCAAGGGTTCCAAAATGCGGTAAGTGACCCGCTTCGGGAGCGAATCGGTGATGCCAATCGTCAGGCGCATCGGGCGATCTCCACTGGCAGAACCCGATAAAAATTGCTGCAATTCTTGGCCCAGGCTAAAAATTTCTTCGGCATAGCGGTAGACCATTTGGCCCATCTCGGTCAGGGACTGATTGCGACCACTGCGCACAAACAGCTTTTGGCCTGCCGCCCTTTCCAATTCCTGCAATTGGGTACTGACTGTCGGCTGGGAGAGATGGAGCTTTTCACAGGCCCGTGTGATGCTGCCTTCGCGGGCCACCATCCAGAAATAATAGAGGTGGTGATAATTGAGCCAATTCATGGCAACCTGCTTTGCGGGTGATTTAATATAGTTATTTCCTATATTTTATATTTAAACATTGAATTTGTAAATATAAATAAAATCGCTTATGATAAACCCATAAGCGTTCTAAAGGAGGTCCCCGATGAATACCTGTCCAAGTTGTGATTCTGCTGTTGCTCAAGAGCAACCCCCTCGGGGTGTACGTCTGGAACATTGTCATGCCTGTGGTGTTGCTTGGTTGGATTTTAGTCAGCACCGCCCCCACCTCTATGTCCAACTCGAGAAACAGATTGCCCGCTGGGAAGCGCGTTGCCATCAGGAACTCCGCGATCTAAACGTCCGCCGTGCCTGATTATTTTTATAGTTAAAACAAATATATTTTATAGATATTTCCAATGGAGGAAACCCATGTATCAAAACCACGATCTCTCCCTCTCATCCCCCGTTTTAAAGGCCAGCGATCCCGAGAGCTGGGAACGGATTCAAGCGGTGCTTGCCGATGATTTTAACGATCAGAAGTATTACCGCTCTAAGTTTCGCGATACGCCACGCAAGACCAAAAAGCGCAATAAATACCAGGGGCGCCTTCATTGATGGGTAAACAAAACCCAGTGAAACAAAACCCCGTGAAATTTTAAAGAACGCTCTGGGAATTCCCATCCCCTTAAGGGGATTTGGGATGAAAAGAGCGACAGTTCTGTGAACTGTCATTAGAATTTTGGGGTTGAGTTAACTTAGCATCTAGAGTTAGAGACTAAAAATAAAACCCCTTGTGTATTCATGTGTATGGTATAATAGCGCATTATGGAATGTGTGAAAATCTTAACTCTCAAACATTTGACTCATTTTCAGCACGAGCAAATCTGGGCTGCACGTCTTGAGGCTGGTAAGGTCTGGAATCAATGCCGAGATATTCATCTTGAGGCACGTCGCACAAGTCAAAGCTGGCCCAATCGGACAGATTTGCAGCAAGCTACAAAGGGCCTCTATTCTATGCACAGCCAAAGTGTGCAAATGATTTGTCATACATTTCTCCAAAATGTTGATACTACCCGCCAACTGCGTAAATCCGGGGTCAAAATTCGCTATCCTTACAAAACCAAACGAACCTACACCTTGATGTGGCCTGCTCAGGCTGTCAAAGTCAAGGATAATCGGGTGATTTTGCCAATGGGTAGAGGCAGAGAAAATCTGGTGTTGAAACTCAAATTGCCAGAGGGAGCAGGAGCTTGCAAACTGGTCTTTAAAGATGGTTATGAACTTCATGTGACCTACCATGAGGAAGGTGCTCAGGAGTCAGCAGGAACTCGCAAAGCCTGTGTCGACCTGGGTGAAATCCATCAAGCCGCAGTGAGTACCGATTCAGGCCAAGCGATTGTTGTTTCTGGCCGAGGGATTCGCACATTGAAGCGGCAAAGGTCAAAAGCCTTGGGAGAAATTGCCCAAAAGCGTAGTCGCTGTAAAAAGGGTTCCAAGCGTTACCGTAAGCTACAAAAGGCCAGACGGAAAATGAGCAAACGGTATCAGCAGCGCATCCGGGATTTGCGCCACAAAGGGACTCGCAAAGTGATAGATTTCTGCATCCAACATCAGGTAGGCAGCTTGTTTGTGG
>JADMKE010000043.1 GCA_018780035.1 Candidatus Sericytochromatia bacterium | reverse complement strand
TTTTCCTTTATACAGGATTCACTTCACCTGCTTCTAACATACGATGGCAAAAGGCGGGGTGACTCTTAAGCGCTTCTTACAGAGCTGAAAGCGAGCTTTGGCTGTTGGCGACAAAGGAGCCTTACAGCCATAGACAGCATTGCTGTTTAGAAGGCGCTTACTTAGCACCAAAGGTGCTGTAGTGAGTGATGCACATGGGGATGTGCGCAGCGAGCGGCCCGAATGCCCAGAACCACGGCCCGAACCGCACCCCTTCTTCTCTATAGAATAGACCATCTCCATTTAAGCATCCAATGCCGATCATCCCATTCTCGCATTACCTCAATTCTCCCAAAAACCAAGAACCCAAATGACCTGACCGAGCGATCTCGCCAAAAGTGAACCAACAGAATTGACAAAGCCCTGCCCAAAAGCGTACGATAAAACGTACGAAAACAGGAGGAATCCCGTGACCAGTTTCTCCGCTTCAGAGGCCCGAAAACAGCTTTACCACTTGGTAGATCAGGTGCAAGACACCCATGAACCCGTGCAAATTATTGGCAAGCGCAACACCGCCATTTTGCTTTCTGAAGAAGATTGGCGCTCCATTCAAGAAAGCCTGTATTTGCTTTCCATTCCCGGTATGCGTGAATCGATCCGTGAGGGGTTGAATACCCCGATCGAGGCGTGCACCCAGGAACTTGATTGGTGAGCTGGCAGCTCGTCTTTACGCGCCAAGCCCAAAAGGATGCCCAAAAGCTCGCCAAAGCGGGATTCAAACCTCAAGCCTCACGTCTTTTGGCTGTGTTACACACAAATCCCTATCAGAACCCGCCGCCCTACGAAAAATTGGTCGGGGATTTGGCCGGGGCTTATTCGCGCAGAATAAATATCCAACACCGTTTGGTGTATCAAGTGCTGCAGGAGAGTCAAACGGTGAAAGTCATTCGGCTCTGGACGCATTATGAATAAGATTGTTTTCAATTAAAATCCAGGTTAATTATCCTTTAACTCCCGCAAGCTTTGCCTCCCAACCCCAGATGAATAATTAACAGGGATAAAGCGCGTAGAGAGGTTTTTGGCATGTCTTTCAAAACAACCACGATTTTAAAGGGTCTTCTGGCCAGCGTATTGGCGCTCGGCTCGTTGGCTGCCTGCTCGACCTCTCCCCCGCCGTTCCAGCAAGCCCTGATGCCCAACCGCTCTCCCATTGCGCTGGGTGCCTTCGATGCTCTCTACCACGGCGATCTGGCCGTCAAATTCAACAATGCCTACCAGGCCCTCTATGCCGATAACGAAGTGGCAGGCCACCAAGACCCCCAAAACCCAGATAAAATCTTCGTCAAACTGATTGCCGAAGCCAAAAATACCATTGATGTCGCGATCTTTGACATCGAAGAACCCTCTGCCGGTGAAGCCCTGATGGCCGCACGCAAACGGGGCGTAAAAGTGCGGATCATGACCGACAGCGACAATATGTACGCCAATGGCCGCAGTGGCGCACTTAAACCCCTGCATTCTGCCATGAAAAAAGCCGGGATCGGCATCAAAGGCGATAACCGCACGGCCTTTATGCACAATAAATTCATGATTATCGACGGGGAGCACGTGGTCACGGGTTCGCTCAATCTCACGCCCTATTCGATGTACCGCGACAACAACAACTCCCTCAAAATCACCTCCAAACAATTGGCGGCCAATTACCAAGCCGAATTTGATCGTCTCTATGTCAAAGAAGTACGCGGGCCCAATCCCCACGAAATTCCCTTCCCTGTGGTACAGGTCGATGGCGCTGTGATTCAGACCTTTTTCTCGCCCAAAGGCGGCACCAAACCCGCGATTATGGAGGCCCTGGGCAAAGCGCGCAAACGCATTCGCTTTATGGCTTTTTCGATCACCGATGAAGATATTCAGAAAATGTTGATCGACAAACACCGCGCAGGTGTGAAAGTCGAAGGCATTTTTGATGGCTGCATGATCAGCCAGTATTCAGTCTACCAACAGCTCTTGACCAAAAACATCCCGGTCATGATCGATGGCAACCAGGCCCTTTTGCACAGCAAAGTGATTATTATCGACGACCAATTGGTGATCACGGGCTCGTATAATTTTTCCAAAAATGCCGAAAACAACAACAACGAAAACACCCTGCTGATTCGCTCACCCAAAGTGGCCCAATTTTACCAAGCCGAATTTGAGCGTTTAAAAAAGGCCTCACAAACCAACCGCGTGCCCCCTTACGACAACCGCACCTGCAGCAGCACCGAGAGCGGCAACGACACCCAATTGCCCGCTGGCGAATAAGCCCTACTGCGCCATCTGCTTGAGCACCTGGGTCAATTCAACCACTGCTGCTTGATTGGCAAAAAGACGGCTGCGCCGCTCTTGGAGTGTTGCTTTGAGTGCTTCGCGATAGCTGCGATCTCTGGCCAAACGATGGGCCTTATCCAGATAGTCTTGCTCAGAGCTGGCCAGCAGTTCAGGCATTTCCAAGGCCTGGTAAATGGCTGTGGGGATGCGGCCTTTGAGCATTTTACTGGGCCGGGTTAAAAGGGGCAGGCCCAGCCCCAACATTTCAAAGGCCAGTTTGCCCGCGCCATAGGGCCAGGGATCGAGGGCAAAATCCCCCACTTGCAAAAGCGCCAAAAAGTCGGGGGCGGGCAGGCGCTGCAAAAAGAGCAGTTGCTCGGGGGCGATGTTTTGTTTCAGGCGGGTTTCTATTTGCCGGTTCCAGACTGGGTTGCGGCTTTGGACCAAGACCAGCTTTAAGTCGGGGCTCTGCCTGCAGATCTCGGCCAAAATGGCGTCAAAATGGGGGTGCAATTTGAGCAAATTGTGGGGGCAGAGCGCCAAAACGGCGTCTTCAGGCAGGCCGAGTTGGCTTCGGCTCAGATTGGATGCGGGCAAATGCCGAGGCTCGTACCACAGGGGCAGCGCTTGCATTTGGTAGAGCTTTTCGCTGTAGCGGCTTTCTGGCTGGGGCCCTTCGAGGTCCTGGGTCGAGAGAAAGGCGTCGATCTGGGGATGGCCACTGCTGCCCCCACTGCCCCAGGAGGTCCACTGGATTTTACCCAGGCGGAAATACGGCAAAAAATAATTGAGCGGGTCGGTGCCCACCTCCCAAAAATAGACCAGGTCAAAGCGCTTGGCTTTTACGCTTGCCACGCTCTGGGCCCAGTCGGCACTGAGCACCTGCCGGGGCAAACTGGGCAAAAGCTGGGCGCAAACCGCCTCTGAGGAGGGCCAGATCAGCAGTGTGACTTCAATTTCAGCGGGATCCAATTGGGCCAAGAGCTGCCCGCTGACAAAGGCAAAGACCCCTTCGTGTTTGGGGCTGATCAAGACCCCCATTGTGAGTGGGTGCGCAGGTTCAGCGGGGGTTAAAGCAGGATTTGAGTGGGCTGCGGGACCTGCCTCATGTTCAAACAATTGCCCAAAGCGCCGTTTGAGCGGCAGGGGATCTTCACAGAGGTAATTGAGATCAAAGAGGGTGTCGAGATTGGTCTGGGCCAATTGGGCTTGCAGTGGGGCCAATTCAATCGCGACCTGGGGCTGATTCAGACTGCTTTCCAGGCCCGCTAAGCTCTTCTGAAGCGCCGCTTGGGATGCGGGCAGGGGCGCATAACACAAACGGGACTGCAGCTCCCAGAGTAGGTTGGGGGCTTGTTCTGTGGCGCGGTGGTAATGTCTTTGCGCCTCGGGCAATGCGCCCAGCGATTGGTACATCCTGCCCAAATGAAAGTGCAGTGCTGCAAAGTCGGGCTTTTGGGCCAGCACGGTCTCATACTGGTCCAGGGCGGCTTCCAATTGGTGGCTTTCGAGCAAGGCATGGGCCAAGAGGGTGCGGGCCTCGCTGTGCAAGGGATCGAGATCGAGGGCCAAGCGACAGGCCTCGCTGCCCCCGCTGGCATCGCCGAGCGAAAAGCGCAATTGCGCCAGCACAAACCAGGCCTGAGCTGAAGGGCTGATCTCAAGTGATTGGCGGCAGGTTTGTAGGGCTTGGGCGTGTTCGCCCAGCGCATGCAGAAGCGAGGCCAGAATGCAGCTCTGTTCAGCGTGGGTGGGTGGGTAGCTGCAGAGTCTCTGAGCCAATTGATGGGCCAAAGCACGGGCGGCGCTGGCCTGCCAGGCGGCGATCAGGGCCAAGACAAAGCTCAGCACCAGCTGCTGGTAATCTCTGGGAAAGGCCCCAAATTCGCTGGCTGTGGGCAGTGGTAAGCTCGGGGCCGCGTATTGCCAAGCCTGCTGAAAAAAGCCCTCGGCCCGCCGCCCTTCTCCCGCTTGCCAGGCCAAGAGCGCCAAGCCCCACCAAAGTTGGGGAAGCTGCCGGGCCTCTGGTTCGGTCTGTAGCAAAAACTGGTAAAGCGCCAGGGCCTGAGCCAGATCTCCCTGGGCGTGGTGGGTTTGGGCGAGTGCCAATTGTGAGGAAAGAGACATGGGTGGGGGGCGGTCATCCTTGTTGGAAACTGCTCTCATTCAAGCATTGTGAGGCTGTGGCTGTAAAGGCGGCGGGTTTAAAAATAATTTTGACTTTTTTGTATCGATGAATTATCATTTTTGCATTGCTGCTTGCACAGAATTGTAATCCAGAGGGCATTTTGAATGAGAAATAATAAACGTTCTATCTATCTATCTATCTATCTATCTGCTTTTGATTCCTCTGGTTTTAAGCAGTTGCCAAACCTTGCCCAATGCTTCTTTGAGTTCTCATCCATTGGATTTCGGTATTTTGGGCAAACGTCCTGAACGGGCCAAACCCGATCTCTATCCTGTCTTGGATTGTGTCCAGCCCAATCGATTGGGAACATACACCGCCTATTTCAGTTTTGAAAATTCAACATCCAAAGAAATGCGTTTGCCTGTGGGTGAAAAAAATCAGTTTACCCCTGCTTTAAGTGCTGATCAGAATCGACCTCATCATCGTGAACGGGAGCCCCATGACGACTTTAGATACGGTGATTTCAAAACACACTCAACAAAACAAAGCCACTCCCAAGATAAGCGAGATGCAGATCTCCACAATCCCAGAGAAGAGCGTGAGCATCGGGACAAAGATCCGCATGCTAGAGATAGCAAGGATCATGGAAAACCGTCCAAACGCTCAGAACATGATCGGGGACAGCCTGTCATTTTTCCGGTTGGGCGAAGTGCTATTTATCCCAACAGTCCTGTGGCTGTGGTTTTTAATACCGATCACCTCACCTGGAAACTGGGCAATCACTTTGCCACAGCACAGGCCAATCATCTGACTCAACGCTGCCAAAGAGAAGCTATCGCTATCCCTGCCGATGCGGCTGTTCGCAAAACATTTCTCCCAACCACCACATTGACCTTTAACGCCGCACAAATGGCTCAAACTTTGAATTTTCAAGTGGATGAATCTGCAGATCTGCGCCGCAGAATCTTATTGACTGCCCGCACAGGCCAATCGGGGGTGACTGTCAATGGTTTGGAAGTCCTGCTCAATGGTCAAAATGTTTTGGCGGGAGTGCGAGACCAGCGTATTTTAACACCCAATACGCCCGATTTAACCTTGGAGGTGGCGGGCCTTTTACGTCAAGGTGCCAATACCCTTGAAATCATTGCTCAGGGGAGTTCGGGCAGTCAGGCCCAGGTACGTTTAGATGGATTTATGTTGCCCCTGGACATTCCCACTGCTTTTCACAGTGCGATTGCCCACTCACCAGAAGCCCGTCGTTCATCTGTTGAAGCAGGTGTGGTGGGTGTCAAATTTTTGGAAGGCTCCAAAATTCGCTTAGCAGGGGATTCTTTGCAAGGCTTACATGATGAATCAGAGCTGAGCCTGCGCATGTTACAGGCTGCTTTGGGCAGCCGAATTACAGGTGTTTACCCGACCATGCCCGGAACGCCTGCTGAACATGAGCAATCAGAACAATATCTGCAAACAACCCAAGGGCGCGAAGTGCCAAACCAGAGCTTGTTTTATCGCATGACGTTTGCGCCCAACCAGGATGTTTGGGAAGTAGTGGATCGCCTCAAAGTGCTGCCTTTTGTCGAAGAGGCTTTCCCTGTGTTTATCCCCGCCTCCCCTTATCAGCCCAAAGAAATGGATCCGGCTTTAAACGGAGAGTATAAAGATCCGCAAAAACGGCTGTGGTTGGAAAATACCCGTATTCTCTCACATACTTCAGCCAGTTCGAGCATTCAACCGGGAGCGTGGGATATTACCCGAGGTAGTCCCCAAATTAAAATTGCTGTTTTGGAACATGGCTTTAATCGCAATCACCCCGATTTACAAAATATTGAGTATGAGCAAAATGTTGAGTTAGATCCTGGTTACAAGGATTTTCGACATGGAACTCAAACGTTGGGTGTTGTGGGAGCCACAGCTGATAGCCCCAATGGCGAAGGGGTGGCAGGCGTTGCGCATGGGAGCAAAACCATTCATATTCATTTTTTTAATAATGATGCTCCTGGTAATCCATCTTTATGTAAAGGTGGCACGCAGCCTTATCCACGCTGTGATAAAATCATTGATTCTCTGGAATTGGCTTTAAAAAAAGGAGCCCGTGTCATTCTTCTTGAAATTACAGGAGAGGATAAAGATAATCCTGGGACCATTGAGCATGTAAGCCCTGAAACACGTGTCCGTATTAATCATTTATCGTGGGATTTAACAGTCAAAAATACCTATGGATTCAATCCTGTCATTGTAATTCCGTCTGGAAATAGGGCTTGTGAGGCATATAAAGATATAGAACCAGAAAAAACCTTTAAAAAAGCCTGTTACCTTAAATTTCCCAAAGGCAAAGATGTGCGAGAGGGTTTCTTTGATGAAGTCGTTTATAGAACTGTTTGGGCTGTTGATCAGTTTGGAACGCGTTATCCAGAATATTATTACAAAGAAAAAATAACACGTAACGGCCCCATGATGGATACAGGTTCTATCATTGTTGGCGGCTTAAATATTGCGGGCACATCTCGCACTCCCTCACAAAAAATAATAGATGGAATTTTAGAACCGGGTTTTCATTACGGAAAACAGGGTAATTTTATTACAGATGGGCATGGGATTGATGTAAGTGCGCCCGCAGAAAAAATATGGACGACAGCTGAGAGCGGAGGGTATGCTAATTATGGCGGTTCCTCTGGTGCAGCTCCTGTCGTCGCAGGTGTAGCAGCCCTTATGCTCTCTCAAGATCCAACTCTGACACCGCTTTGGGTGCGCCATGTCCTTAGCCAGACAGCCCAAGATTCCAAACTCATTGCCGGGGAAGACATGCCCGGTCTGGTGAATGCCTATGAAGCTGTCAAACAGGTTTCTCCTCCTCTGCCCTCGCCTTCTCCCAGTGGTGGGTTTAGCAAACTGTCTGTTTCTGAGTCGGCACCCACCAACGGCCCTGGCAACGTGAGTGTTTGGATCACCCGAGAAGGTCGAGGAATACAGGTCAACTCCTCTCAATTACTGGGGATTGGCATTACAAACCAAGATCTCACTGGCCTGCAAATTTCAATCGATAATAACCCCATGCCCATCCGCTCCTTCGCCCAAAACTATGTCACTTTTGGCATTCCGGCAAATCTCTCTCCCGGTGTCAAAAATGTCTTGCTCACCCTCGCTGGCAATTCGATTAGCCTCGAAGAGGCGATTGAAGTCCTTG
This sequence comes from Candidatus Sericytochromatia bacterium, assembly GCA_018780035.1. Taxonomy (GTDB): domain Bacteria; phylum Cyanobacteriota; class Sericytochromatia; order UBA7694; family UBA7694. Next base: position 58,239 of record JADMKE010000043.1, on the reverse strand, counting down.
CTCTGCCACCTTTGCAAGAAGTGCAGTCTTTGACCACCCATGCGGCTCTGGGCAGCGCTTCTTTTGCCATCGATAACCAGCGCTATCTTGCCTTTGCCAATTATTACAATGGCACGTCTCACAGCATCACTTCGGATATCTATCGCTGGCAAAATAGCCAGTTTATGCCTTTTCAAGCCTTGCCTTCACTCGGCGCTTATGATGTAGAACCCTTTCAGATCGGCAATGACTCTTATCTCGCTCTGATCAATAATTATGACGGGGCCAGTGGCAATCACCTGCTCGATTCTCAAATCTACAAATGGAATGGCACACAATTTGAACGCTTCCAAAACTTCAGTACCGAAGGGGCCACCGATGCGGAGCACTTTGTCATCAATGGTGAACACTATTTGGCCGTTACCCATTTCTGGAATCGCGGCCCTGACCTCACTTCTGTGATATATAAATGGAATGGTAGCCAATTTGTGCAATACCAATCCATCCCAACCACCGGGGGATTCCGTTGGAAAGCCTTTCAAATTGGCAATGAATCTTTCTTGGCTCTGGCTTCGTATGCCGCTTATTATGGGGGCAATGCCAATACCACCTCGCATATCTTTAAATGGAATGGAGCTCATTTTGTCAATTTCCAGGCCATTCCCACTGTCAACGCCTATGATTGGGAAGCCTTTTCAATTGACAATCAGCACTATTTGGCCGTGGCCAATTTTGGGGCCAATATTGCCAACCAGACCGGCACTTCGGTGATTTATCGCTGGAGTGGCACTCAGTTTGAGCCTTTTCAAAACATAACCACCTCAAAAGCGACGGACTGGGAATATTTTGAAGTGAATGGTGTGTCTCATTTGATTGTGGCCAGTTATGAACAGGCCTCACGCATTTATCGCTGGGAAGGATCCGACTTTCAGCTCTACCGCACTCTTTTAAGCGATGGCAATATTCACTGGGAATTTATGACCGTGGGGGCCCAAGAATACCTTTTGGCTGTTTCCAATTATTATGGCAGCGAAGGCTACAATACGCCTTCCAAGGTCTACAAATTTGAGTGAGCTGTTATGAACAATATTAATCAAGAAATCAACAAACATGTAATTCTCATCTTTTGTTTAAGTGGATTGTGTACTTTTTTAAGTGCCTGCCAGCCTTTGGACCAAGGCTCTCAACAACCGAGCCCAGCACCCCGAGTCACAGAAAGCCCGCAGGTGCGGTACAACAATTACCCCGATCCCTATCCGACTCCTTATCCGTCCATGACCCCCTACCAAACACCACCGCCCTACCCACCGACTGAGGTTCCACCAGGATATGAAGAGATCAAAATCATTCAGGACGATGGTCTCAATCACTATTACTGTGAACCCCCGTTGCAATCAAATATCTTGCGCTATCCGACAGAAGTGGCTGTTAGCGAAGATGGTCAAAATGTCTATGCCACAGACGCTGCTTGTCAAACATATCCAAGTACGCTTGCTTGGAATATTTGCCCCTTTGATTCTCAGCAAAAAGGCAATATTTTAAAACGCAAATCTGTGTATCATATTATTTCTCTCAATACTGCAGAATCCATTCTCAAATCCTCTCAACACCAACTCAGTTGTGTTATGGGCAATGAATTGGAAGTCGATGGTTTTCAGCAGCTTTATTTTGTCAATAACTATACACGCCAAATTATCCAGCGCAACCCTTATGGAAAAGAAAGCGCCTTGTTGACGATCAATGAACTTTCCAATGCCCACAGTCTTGCCCCTGGTATTCCCAAACCAAAATTATCTGCGCCTTCCAATTTTCAAATTCAAAAAAACAAACTCTTGTTTGATATGAGTGCCCATTCCACATTTAGTGATTACCAACTTAGAAACATAGATTTAATGTCTCTACAGGTTTCTCAACTTTATTCCAGCTTTTCAACTGCTTCTAAACCCTCTGATGGATTTGCGATCTGGCAAGAACAAATATATTTTCTGGCTTTAAACACAGGATCAAATGGTTCATCAAAAGAAAATCAACTTTTGGCACTGACAAATACCAAGACTTCTTACGAATTGAGCTCAATCCCTCTTACTCGTACATCCCAAAGTGGTGAGATCTCACCTCACCAGATCCGAGCCGCCTCTGCCGACCTCTTCTACCTAAGCGACGTCAAAAACCACCAGATCTGGGTCATTCGCCTCAATCCCGATCACAGCGAAGGCCGTATGCAGGTTTTGGCGGGCTCCGGCCAAAAAGGCTACCAGGATGGACAGGGCACAGCAGCCAGCTTTTATGTGCCCACGGCCCTAAGTTTAGACGGTGCAGGCAATCTCTATGTGGCAGACACGGGCAACCACGCCATTCGTAAGATTTCTCCGGCAGGCATGGTGACGACTATTTACAAAGCACCAGAAAGCTAATCTTGCGTATCCTGGACCAAGTGTGCTGAGAGGGACATCTGTGCTGGATGCGGCTTTCAGATTAGTTGAATTTCTTGAGCAAATCCAAGGCCACTTGTTGTTCGGCGTCACTTTGCTCCAAAACGTGGTTTTGGCCTTCTAAAAGCGTCAATTTCACATTGGGCAGTTTTTGCGCCAGCTTTTGGCTCAGGGCGCTGTTGGCGAGGGGGTCGCCCTTGCTGTGCACAATCTGGATGGGGTTGCTGGGGCCCTGGCCCGCTTCGACTTTTTCCAGCACCGCTTGCATATCTGGCAAGGTGGCGGTCATGGCCTGGGCCTGGGCGCGCAGGTCTTCGAGCACAGCGCCCTGGGCGATTTTTTGTTTGGCCTCGGGGTCGGTGCTCAGAATCGGCAAACCCAATGAAGGCAGGGGAATGTCTTTGACCAGGGGCACCTTGCTCAAGAGGCCAAAGCTGTCATTTAAAAAGTTGTCGCTGGGCCCAAAGAAGGGCCCTTGCAGAACGGCTTTCAGGCCTTTGGGCATGGCGGGGCCTTCCAAGGCAATCAAGTTTTGTTCGTTCAGCGTTAACGCTGCAAAGGTGCCAGGGCCACCGCCGAGGCTGGTGCCCATCAGAATCACTTCGCTGCCTGCTTTGCCTGGATAGGTTTTTTCGCGGTGGGTCTGGGCGTAGGCCGCCATGGCCGCCACATCGCGGGTAATGCCATAGCCGCGATCAACATGACCGGCTTCGCCGCCTTTGGTCTGACCGCCCCATTGCTGGTCCATGATCAGCACATCGTGTCCCGCTTTGCTCAAGGCGTCGGCCTGTTCATAAAAATTGCGTCCGGTCTGCAAAAAGCCCGGCAGCATCACAATCACCTTGCCGGTGGGCTCACCCTGGGGATGAAAGCGCTGCCAAAACAGCTCACGATCGGCAATTTTAACGCCATTGACCTGGCCCTTGGCTGAGACAAAGCCTTCGGTCAATTCTGCGGGGGTGCGGCCCAAACGCACCAAGGCAATGGCCTTTTGGGCGGCAAAGAGCTTGCCGTCTTTGAGCTGGGCCAAATCGAGTTGGGTCACGGGCAGGCCCCAAGCGGCTTCCTTTTCTGTGCGAAAGGTCTGCAAGGCTTGAATTTGTGCGTCTAAATTGCCCAGGCCACTGGCCCAATTTTGGGCTTTGCTGGGCAATGGCTGTTGTTTCACAAAGCCACCGACACTGCCTGCGGGCTTGGTTTCGTTGTCCCAGAGCCCATCGCGGTTGCCTTGCACATCGTGCAGATCGCGCAGGGTGCCCTGGACCTGAGAGGTGCTGCCCCAGGCGGGGGGCGGCGTGACCGTATTGCGGATTTTTTCTGAGAGCGAATGGGGGCTGTCTTGAATTAATTTGAGGGTGGCGGGCAGGGGTTTGCTATTGGGTTTCAATGGGGCCTGATCACCGGCTTCGAGAGTGACGCGATCTGTGTTTGTTGCCGGACTGCTGACTGAGTCTGTTTTTGCAGGCGCAGAGGGCTTGAACGGTGTGAGCGCGCCTCCCACAGGGGTTCCATTGATCGGCAAACGGGCTTGAATCTCAGACATGCAGGCTTTATTTCCTTGTTTTGGACTTCTCTCTCATTCAAACATTGGCGGGCTGCGACTGTAAAGCCTGCGGAGAACTTTCTGCCCAGGGCACAGTTTGCACTTTCTCGCTTTTGCCTGCAGACTTATACTAAAGCAGCGTTTTTTTAACAGGAGTTTTTAAATGAAATACCATTTATTGGGCCGCACAGGCCTCTATGTCTCGGAAATTTGTCTGGGCACCATGACTTATGGGGGCAAAGGCTTTTGGGAAGTCGTGGGCCAGATGGGCCAGCAAGAAGTCAACGACCATGTCAAATTGGCCTTTGAGGCCGGGGTTAATTTTTTTGATACCGCCAATATTTATTCTTTTGGTGAGTCGGAGACCCTTTTTGGTCAGGCCCTCAAAGACACAGGGCTCAACCGTGATGAATTGGTGATTGCCACCAAGGTGCGGGGGCGCATGGGGCCGGGGCCCAACAATGTGGGGTTGAGCCGCAAACACATTCTCTCGCAACTCGATCAGAGCCTGAGCCGTCTGGGTTTAGAATATATCGACCTCTACCAAATTCACGGCGTAGACCCGCTCACACCATTGGAAGAGACCCTCTCCGCCCTCAACGACGCCGTGCGCGCTGGCAAGGTGCGCTATTTGGGCGTCTCCAATCACGCAGCTTGGCAGATCATGAAGGCCCAGGGGATCAGCCAACAGAAAGGCTGGAGCCGCTTTGAGAGCATTCAGGCCTATTATTCAATTGCCGGGCGCGACCTCGAACGCGAATTGGTGCCGCTGGCCCAAGATCAAAACCTGGGCATCATGGCCTGGAGTCCGCTGGCGGGTGGGTTTTTGAGTGGTAAATTTACCCGTGCGGGTGGCCCCGAAGAGGCCCGCCGCAGCAAATTTGACTTTCCGCCTGTGGACAAAGAGCGGGCCTATGATTGTGTGGCGGCCATGCAAGAAATTGCGGCAGCCAAAGAGGTCTCTGTGGCGCAGATTGCTCTGGCCTGGGTCTTACACCAACCTGCCATGATGAGCATCATTATTGGGGCCAAGACCCGTGTTCAATTGGAGCAAAACCTCAAAGCCACTGAGATCAGCCTCTCTGCTGATGAGTTGGCCCAGCTCGATGCGGTGTCCAAATTGCCCGCTGAGTACCCCGGCTGGATGATTGGCATGCAAGCCGGAGATCGTGCCCTTTAATTGAACCGGTTTAGGCTATGGCAAACGGTAATACGGGTGGGAGATTAATCTTGAAAATGTCTGTGTGCATTGGTCAGGAACGAAGTCTGCGATGAAACCAAAAAAAATCGAGCTGTTGATAAAGGTTGGGTTTATTTGGTTTTCTTTGCTCTCGGCCTGTCAATCCCTCAGTCCATCCACAGAATCTCCCAGCCCCGCTCCTCGTGCCATTGAAAGCCCGCAGGTGCGGTACAACAATTACCCCGACCCCTCTCCCACTCCTTGGGTATCTGCTGTTCCAACCCCAGATTATACTCAGCCCCCGCATTATCCTCCGGTGATTCCACCTCCCGATTATGTGGATCTCAAGATTCCCGATCCCCTCGGTTATCAAAACTATTTTTGTGAACCTTTGCCAAAATCGCCAGTCTTAAAATATCCAACAGATCTGGCGGTAACCGAGGATGGGAAAACGGTGTATGCTATCAATTCTGGCTGTAACCGCACAATCAATTTGGGTTTGTTTCTTCAGGATTTAATACCCGACTGTCAGAATACTGACTCTTCATCAAATCTCTTAAAACGCCAATTGCTCTTTCGGATTCAGGACAGCAGGGCTGAACAGCTTTTTCAAGCTGCGCAGCAAAATCTCAGTTGTATGATGGGGTATGACCTGGAAATAGATGGCTATGACCAACTCTATCTGGTCAATTTATACCAAAACAAAATCGAGCGTTTAAGTTCAAATTTGCAGCAAAAGACGATATATGGCCCTGAACATGCCCAAACGGATGGTTTCGGGCGGAGGGACACAAGACCTGATTTTAATTCGCCTCAAGCTTTGCAGATTCGTGCAGGTCAACTCTTTTTTCAATTACAGGATGCCCTTACTTTTAGCGATTACCGCCTGCGCAAAATGGATTTGGCAACGGGTCAGTACCGAGATTTAATTTCTGTCACTGGCTCTGATTTAAATCTCACATCTGTTAAGGCTTATACTGTGGGAAAAGTCTATCAACTTTTCTCAAAAAAACAACCCGATTCTGTTGCTACTCAAACCCCTGAGAATCGACTTAAAAACCACAATATTTACACAGCCCAAGGACTGATGGAATGGGATGAGAATGCTCTTTACAAAGACAATCGCACTCCCACCAAGTCTATTTACTTTGAGCAAACTTCGGCCCCCTTCATTCAACTTTATGAACTCAGAGCCGCCTCTGCCGACCTTTTCTATCTAAGCGACGTCAAAAACCACCAGATCTGGGTCATTCGCCTTAAACCCGATCACAGCGAAGGCAGCCTGACTGTCTTGGCGGGCTCCGGCCAAAAGGGCTATCAAGACGGGCAGGGCAGAGCAGCCAGCTTTTATCTGCCCACGGCCCTCAGTTTGGACGGTGCAGGCAATCTCTATGTGGCAGACACGGGCAACCATGCCATTCGCAAGATTACGCCCGGCGGCACGGTCAGCACCGTTTACAAAGTGCCTGAAAGCTAAGCGTGCATGTCCTGCAATTGCAGGGCCATATTCAAAAAGTGTGAAGCCGCTTCCAATTGGCCCAATTCGCGCAGCAGCGACCCCATGTTATAACAGACATCGGGGTTCTGCGGCTCGATATCAAAGGCGCGGTGGAAGTGTTTCAGGGCTGTCTGTTTATCGCCGCGCTCCAGCGCAATCAGAGCCAGACCATTTTCTGCTTCGGCAATCTGGGGGTTGAGTTCCAGCACCTTGTTTAAACAGCGAATGGTCTCATCGGGCTTGCCTTGGAATTGGTAAATCCGTGACATGTTCAAATAGGCATCCAACATATTGGCATTGTTGTCGATGCATCTCTGGTAGAGAGCGAGGGCTTCGTCGATAAAGCCTTGTTCGCGTTTGAGATGGGCCAGATTAAACAGAGCGGGAATAAAGTCGGGATTGGCTTCGAGGGCCTTTGTGTAATATTGGCTGGCTTCTTCGCCCTGGCCCTGGTGGTGGTAAAGGCTGCCCAAATTGTTCAGGGCCTGCACCATGGTGGGGTTGATCGCCAGGGCCTTTTTATAATTGTCGATCGACTGGGGGTAACGGCCCATATCAAAGAACAAATTGCCGAGGTTGATATACGCATCGGGTTGGCTGGGATCGGCTTTGAGGGCTTTTTGGTAATTAAACACAGCCTCTTCGACTTTGCCCATTTTGCGCGAGATATTGCCCAAATTATTGTAACCCCCCGAAAAACTCGGATTGAGCCGCACGGCACTTTGGTACATTTCGCGGGCCTTGTCATTCTGATTCTGGTCGCTGAGCACATTGCCCAAATTATTGTAAAAATGGGGCTGGGCTTTGAATTCAATCGCTTTGCGGATTTTCTCTTCAGCGGTTTTAAAATCTTGGGCCTGGTAAGCGACCAGTCCCAAGAGATGCCACGCTTCGGCGTTGTTGGGGTCGCTGGCGAGTAAGGCGTCACAAATCTGGGTTGTTTCGGCGCTTTTGCCTTGGCTCAGGGCTTCTTGGGCCTCTTTGATCTTGGGATCCAATTCAGACATGTCTTTATCCTTGTTCTTCGTCTTGGTCGGTCTCTGTCGGGGCAGCCGCATTCTGATCTGCTGGTTTTGGGCTCAGAAAGGCCACAATCTCTTGGGCGGCCTGACTGGGGTTCCAGAGCTGGGAATAGCGCTCAGTCAGACTCGCTTTCAGAATAACACGCTGGGGCCCCGCGCTGGCGTGTGTACAGGCGATGCCTGGGTATTTCTCAAGGCTGTCTGCATTGAACTCAGGATGGCCCAGGGCTTTATTCAAACTGCTGCCCCAGCGGCTCTGTTGGGCAGGGCCTTCGAGGCTGATCACGGGCACACCCAGACCCATGGCCCAGCCGATCATGCTGCGGCCGCCAGAATAGGGGGTATCCAGCACCACATCGGCGCGGTGTAAATACTGCAGCAATTCTTCGGTATGGGCCCAACTGACAAATTTGGCTTTGTCAGCACGGGCCCCCAGACGCTCTTGCAGCCGTTGCTGTAGATAGGTATGGGCCACGTCCCCTTCGCGGTAGAGAAAATACAGGAAGGCCTTGCGGTCTTTTTCGAGAATGGCCTGCAGGACAGGGTCAAAGTCAGGGTGAATTTTATTGCTCTCAACGGGACAGAGATAAATCGTGCCCAGCTCGGTCAGGCGCAGATCGCGTTTGCTTTTCCAGGCGGGCAGAGCAGGCAGCGAGGGTAGAATCGGCCAGTTTTTGAGCTTGACCAGGGTTTCGCTGTACTGTGCTTCGGCCTGGGCCGGTTCGAGGGCGGCCGCTGAGAAAAAATAATCAAGGGTGTTTAAACCCGAACTCTCGGGCTGCAAACAGAGCACGCTCTGAACCGGCGCGAGTTTTTCTAAAGCCAAGCTATACGCCAGCGGGTTGCGCAGGTCGAGATAGAGCAGGTGATCGGGTTTGCTGTAGAGCAATGCCTGTTTAATATTTTCGCGCAAATAAGGCACGGGCTGAACGGTTAGGCCCGCTTTGAGCAGGCGTTCGGCCAGGTTGGCTTCGCTGGTTAAAACCGTTACTGGCAGGAGGGGATTGAGGGCTTTGACCAGTGCCATCAGGGCCGGTTCCCAGAGGGCGCTGATACCGAGCCAGATCACCGTCAGGCTGTTTTTCTGGCTGCCTGTGGGCTCTGTTTTGTCGCTTAAATAACTTTGGTAAAAGCTGCCCACGCGCTGTTTAAGTGCCAAATCTGCTTGGCCCATCAGGCTCAGATCAAAGGGGGGCAGCAGGTGTTCACCCAGCGGGGTGCTGATCTCGCGGGCTTTGGCTTCGAGGGTTTCGAGGCCTGTGATAAAGTTTTGGCGCCAAGTTGGGATGTCTTCGGCTTTTTGGTAGACAGCGGGCAATTGCAGTGAGAGGCCAGTACAGGCCAGGCCATCGGGCCAGAGCTTGAGGGCCGATTGCCAAGCTTCTGCGGCGGGGCCGACTTGGCCCTGGAGCTGGTAAGCCCGGCCCAGCAGGGCCCAAACGCGGGCCAGCCAAGAGGCCTGTACACCTTGTCCTTGGCTGACTTGCAGGGTTCTTTCAAAGCTGCTGACAGCCTCAGACAGCTCTTGGCGTTCCAGTTGCACCAAACCCAATTGAAACGCAGCCGAGACGTGACTGGGGTCGTATTCGCTGGCCTGTTTGAGGGCCAGTTCGGCATCGGCGTACTTGCCTGAGAGCTGGAGTCCCGCGCCCAACAAAAAGAAGGCATCGCCGTCTTTGGGGTTTTGCTCCAACAAGGCGCGGGCATAGATTATCAGATCCTCGTTATGGCCCAGCATCATGTGCACACGGGCCAGGGTGCGGGTATACACAGATTCTTCAGGGGCAAAGGCCCGTGCGGCCTGCAGGTGTTTGAGGGAGCGATCGGTGGGCCCTTGGCTCTGCAGCAACATGCCCAGTTTAAAATGGGTCAGGGCATCTTCGGGTTTGACCAGCAACGTGGTTTCCCAGGCTACTTCGGCGGCGTGCAGATCGCCCTGTTGTTCGGCCACCAGCCCCATCAGGTACCAACCTGTGTGGATTTGGGGGTATTTATCCACAAACTTCTGGCAGCGCAAAAAGGCCTCGGAGAGGTTGCCCATATTCATGAGATGCCGAATTTCGGAGACTTTTTTGGCTTGAATGCCCTCTTGAATGCTAGTCATGTCTTATTGCCTCTGGTAAAGGTTTGTCCCATTCAATTGCGATTGGCTGCCGCTCGGCATTGATCGCCACAAAGGTAAAACAGCCGTGGATCGCTTTGATGCGAATATCCTGGTCCATGGGTTCGAGATAGACATCGACCTGGATTTTCATGCTGGTGCGCCCCACCTCCACGACCTCTGCCACCAATTCGACAAAATTGGCGGAGGGAATGGCTTTTTTAAACGTGATGGCATCAAGCGAAATGGTCACAGTCTGTTGGCGCGAGAAACGCATTGAGGCAATGGCAGCCACTTCATCCATCCACTGCAGCGCGGTGCCCCCAAACAGGGTATCGAAGTTATTGGTGTCTTTGGGAAAGACAATTTTGACCACGCGGGTGCGGGAGTTTTCGACCCGTGCTTGAAAGAAGGGGTTGTCTTTGTGGACCGAGGGCACTTGCTTATGCACTTGATCCGGCACTTGCTTGGGCACTTGCTCAGGCATTTTCAACTTCCACGGTGACCCGCTCTTCGATGCGGCCTTTTTGTTGGGCGTTTGAAAGGGCCATCATCTGTTGAATGTCCCAAACGGGCCCGGCAATAAAAGAAAGCGGATCTTCGGTAAAAGCCGGGGCATTTTTCTCGTAGACGCTGTGGCCAATAATATTCGAGGCCCAGCCGCCCGCAAAGGCTGCAGCAGAGACCATCCACGGCAGGCGGTGGGGTTTGCTGACCAAAAGGCCCAATGCGCCACCGACAATGAACGGAATGCCCAGGCGGTGCAAGGTGCGGTTGGTTTCGTTCTGATGGTTGGCTTCGTAAAATTCAGTGGCTTTTTCCCAGCGGGCTTGCAAGCCGGGTTTGAGCTCGGGATGGGCTTCGCGGTAGAGTTCTTCGAGGGCCGTAAAACCATGGGCAAACATGCCCAATCCTTTGAGTTTGTGACCCAGCAGCAGCAACCCCATGCCACCGATCACTTCGGCGGTGCCCATTGTTTTTTTATCCATCAGCATCTTTACGATACCTCGCAATCCTGTTTGTATCATTTTAGCGGATTTTTGGCAGGCTCTCCAGAAAATCACGCAGGTGTTTGCTGCCAACAGGCTATAATGTAGCCAGGAAAACACCATCAACCAAATATGAACCAAACACCCCATCAGCGGCGACCAGAACGGCGCACTGAACACCAGAATATCCATACCCAGCCCCAGGCCCGGCACAAAATCTTCAACAACTGGGAGATTGTCACCGAGGGCTGGTATATTCTCTGTGCCGCCTCGGAGTTGGGGCTCAACCAGGTTCTGACGCGGGATCTGGCCGGTCAGAGAATCTGCGTCTTCCGCAATTCCAAAGGCGAAGTGCACGCCATGGACGGCTTTTGCCCCCACATGGGCGTCGATCTTGGCATTGGCAAAGTGGTCAACGACCGTGTGCGCTGCTTTTTTCACCATTGGGAATACGGCAGCGATGGCCGCTGCCAACATATTCCGATCCAAAAAGAGATTCCCAAAACCGCCTGTTTGCAGACCTATGCCTGCGAAGAAAAATATGGCTTTGTCTGGGTGCATCCTGATCCCCACACCCCCAGCCATGTGCTGGAGATTCCCGCGCTCGAAGGCCAAGAAGTGAGCTTTCAGCATGGTAAACCGTATACGCGCAAATGCCATTTCCACATCACGATGATCAACGGCATAGATCCCCAGCACCTGCGCACTGTGCACAATATCCACATGGACATGGATGTGCAGATCGAAGACAACGACCGGGTGATCACCATCGAATTGCGGGGCCAAACGCCCAACACGACCTTTGCTGAAAAGCTCGTGCGCAAGGTCTTGGGGCCCCATTATTGCTATTCCATGACCTATGCCGATGGCTGTCTGGCGGCTTTGACCTTACTCAGAGACGTGAGTTTCTTTGGCAAAGCGGGCCTTTTGCCCGAATTGTATATGTTCTTTGCCTACCAAATGGTGGCCCCCGGCCAAACGCTGGTACAGCCGATTTATGTCACGAAAAAGCGCAGCGGCCTGCGTGGGGCGATAGCCACTTGGCTCTGCCTGTTTTTTACCAAGCGGGCCTTTTTCTCCTTGCAGGGCGAAGACGGCCAGATCTACGAAAATATCCGCTTTAATACCCGCAATTTGTTGGGCATGGACGCCCCTGTGGCCAAATATTTAAGGTATATCAACCGCCTCAAGGCCTCGCCCTGGAGCCAGAGCTACGCACCTGCGCCGGGCAATGGGGACCAAACGGCTTTGCCGATGGCGGGAGAGCGGCCTGTGCCCGTGGTTGAGAGCGAGAATTAGTTGAGCTTGTCTCGAAAAGGCTTAACTACTGACTTGTAGTTTGATATTGATCTTTACCCGATTGAGTGGAGAGGTCAGTTTCTCATTTACTTTGTTGCATACCAATCATCAAATGACTTCAAGCGTTCTGCAAACTTATGGAATGTCATGCGCACCCTGTCAAGCGGTGGAAGTGTTCCATAGACCATCGTTTTAAAGGAGCCCTGATACGTTCCCTTGAGTTGTTCCCAAAGTTCAGGATTGTCCTGGTAAATCATGGCAGCCGTAAGCGGCTGTTTGGCCCAGGCACCCTGAAACTCGTGGTGATGGCTGTCGTCTTCTTTGACTGAAGATAAGGTCTGAAAGAACGCTTCCGAAGCGACAAAAGAAGCAATGTCTGAATCCTGAAGCAAGAAAAAGATGTCATATAGGTGGCGAACACGGGTGCGCAAGGTTTCTACAGGATCGGCATGAATATCACTGATATACGATGCCCGAGCCAGGGCCAGTGTTTTTTCAGCAATAGTACGCTTTGGGCTTAAGACCTGGAGAGAAAATGATTCTAGTCCATATTCTGCAAGAAGATCCTGTCTGCCTTGGCCTGACAAGAATTCTCCCATGAAAGACATGATTTGTCGCTCTTCAAATGGATAAGGGTTAGCAAAGGTATTGAACTCAAAGATCAAATGAGTAGCGACTTCTGTCCCTTCGGGTAGCAGAAATTGTGGTTCATAAACATGGGCAGTCCGGCGAAATTTAGAACCCTTACTCGTCACATTTTGTATATGAACTTCTGGCACATGACGGGTTATCGCTTTGGAAATACCATCCATGCGGGTTTTTACCTGGTTTCCTGTAAGACCTTCAGCAATGAGGGCAATATCAACATCCTCAGAAAAGCGCTCAATCAGGCCATAGGCTTTAGAAAGCGACGTTCCTCCCTTGAAGACCGTCATTGCTTTATGAGGAGACTGAGACAGTGCATGAAGCACGCTGGTCAGCCAGTAATCCTTCTCGACAAATGAACGGGAAATACCCCGTTCATTTTCTACCGCAGTGGCTAAAGTGCTAAAAAGTGAGGTGTTTTCGTGGAGTTTCACACAATGCGCCAGTTCAAAGAAGTAGGCAGACAGGATAATGCAGGCCCCAGATCAAAGGTTGAGAGCGGATTAAGGGTTTTATGGACAGCTGTAGCCAAAGACAGTTGCCCCATCTGTTCCAGCAGGACACCCAGGGTTGCGCGGGTAGAGGGTTTATATGCGGGTGAAATATCCACCAATTCTTGCAATTGCTTCCGAGAAAGTTCTTTCAAGCGAACAAGCAGGATCGGGATTGCTTCAGCAATGGTCGTGCCGGGAATGTCTCCAATATTCATGATCACATCCAGTAATTGAGCCAGTCGTGGCGTACTGGGCGGTGTTTTCAGACGAGCCCGAACAAAGCGAATCGATCCGGCCCGCAGGCGGATAGGAGAACGAGGCCGGTCAGTAGCGATAACATACTCCGTAGAGAGTTGGGTCGTGAGCCAAAACGAATTATAGACAAGTGGCCCGGTCATGTAGGCAATCTGATCCTTTTGTTCATCCAGGAGCCGTCGCAAAATCATGGCGGTATCTGGTGGCATCGTGCCAAACTCTGTCACTTCAGGCTTATAGTACCAGCCCTTGGTAATGCGTTTCAGAATCCCATCACGGTAAAAAAGACTGAGTGCTTTTGTGAGCATCGCAGATGACTCTAAAGGAACGTTAAAGTCACGGTACGTCAAAATACTCCCAGGTTCCTTGGTTTCAACCGTTTCCCGTACTGTATTCATAATGCTCATCAGAGACTCCATACCTTCATGCTGTTATTGCCTATATATACACAATAGTGGAAGTTGATTCGTGATTCAAGTTTTTTTCAAAAAAACATGAATTGCCGCAGGCCAGCAATCCGTCATTTCACAGACAAGCAACTCTGCGCCCGGCGGCCATCAACCAACATTTAACTGCTCACCTGGAGTTTGATATTTTTGGTTGTGTTCAAGTTCTCTCCAGCAGGATTCACGATGGTTGATTGAATGGTCACTTTGATTGAGTCCCCCGGATGAAAGAGATTGTTTTCTTTGTTACTTAAAACCAATAGAACCGTCTTGCCCTGCGGATCATAGGGGTCATAAATGGCCTCTCCGCCCAAATCAGCCCAGCTTTTTGTGACTGCTTTTGTACGCCGTGTTTCTGGAGTAATTTGGATGAGATAATTTTTTGCTGCTAAATATGCACTTTGATTGATATCGCCTTTATAACCGGCTGGAGCCGCTGGAATAGCAGTAGCATTATTAATTCGTGCATCTGGTAATGGGCTTTTCATCGGTTGGTCAAAAATAACGCGAATCGCATCACCATAAGGGGCTGAATTTTCGAGCGTTTCAGCATAAATTTTTTCTAATCCAGGCTTTATTGCTAAAGCAGGAGTTGCTAACAACAAAGCAACTGTAACAGTCAATAATAGTTTCATTATATACTCCTTTATTTCTCCAACGATGAAATTTTACGAATCAGATTAGATCGGATATCCGCTACATACAGATCTCCGTTTTGATCCAAGGCTAAGCTCGCAGGGAAAGAAAAAGTTGAGTTTTCACCAGTACAGGTCTCCTCAGGCAAGCAACCATTAGAGGGAGAGCCCAATAAATCAATGACTTGTTTTCGATCTGCTAACATTTTAATAATTCTGCTTTGATTTGGTAGGGTAATATAAAGATTATCTTCCTTATCCACCACCAATCCATAAGGACGACCCAATGATTTGCGATTTTTAGTACCTTTATATACTTTGTCCATAATCTCTTGATTTAAGACAGTGGTAACTTCACCTTCGGGTGTTATTTTGCGAATACTTGCATTACGCAAATCTGTTACATATAAATCACCATGAGAGCCAATGGCAATATTCAATGGGCCTGAAAAAAGAGCATTTAAATTTTTTCCATCTTTTTTTCCTCGTTCCTGTATGGAGGAACCAGAAAAAATAGACATTTTTCCATTCTCTATTTTATGAATACAATTGTTATTGAAATCTGTCAGATAAATAATCCCATTATTAGCGATAGCTATGCCAAATGCTGTAACCACTTGTTTAGGAAAGTCCTCAATCTCTAACACAGGTGTTTGAATCTCCACTTCATTGGGAGAAATAAAATGAGGATCGTCTGCCCGAGCTAAATTGAGATAGCGAATTTGCTTTGAAATGGATGTTGAACTAGCTGCCTGTGAAGTTAAGGCTATCAGAAAACGATTGTCTGAATCCACAATAAAGGGAGGACTATAAAATACTTCTGCTAAATACCCAAATCCTATATCTTGTGGCCTTTTGGGCAGAATTTCAAGTCGATATCCGGCGGAAGGAAATTCTTTCACTTCACCCGTCACTATATCGATTTGATAAAGCAAATCTCCTCTTGTTAAGAGCATTGTATAAAGTTTACCTGTTTTATCAAAAGCGATTGAGGCTGGTGATTGTAATGTTTTCTTGATTTTGAGAACACTCACCTGAACCTCTTTTGCACTTTTAAGTCGTGTTTTGACTAAAGGTAAATGATTTGCTGTGGTTTTTAGCTTAAAGATCTCCCTTTTTGTTGGTGAATTTTGGATTTGAATGGAATTAGAACTACAAGAAAAAATGATTAATATAAATGACAATAAATATTTTTTAGTCAAGAACATATGGTATCCAAATGCCATCCAATCCTAAAAGCTCTTCTCCTAACTCAACAGATACTTGTGTATAAGGTTGGTTAAATCGTGAACCAGAACCAATACTCTGCCTCGATTCATTTGTGGTTTGGTCTAAGTTTTCTCGTTGCCCATCTTTATTAAAATAAACTAATCCGGCACTACTATAAACTGCAAACCCCTATGTATAACTTTTGTAGTTAGGATGACTTGGATTATTAGGAAATGGTAATGAACTAAAAGAAGAAAATACTTGAAAATCAAAACGATTAAGTTCATCTCCATTTAAGTAATGATCAACCACAGCTTCCGCTGAATAAGGGCTTGTTGCGTCAAGGATTAAAGGTGTATTATCCACATTTACCTTTACCATGCTGATATCACTAGTATTTGAAATTTCTATTCTATAAGGAGGTCCACTTCTGTGGTGATAAATTGTTTTTTTCAGACTTTTTAGAAACGCATAAGAAAAATATATCACAATGTGATAGTTTTTTGAATTTAATGCCTGACGAGTCATCGACTCTTTTACTTCTTTTGCTCGGCTAAAGGTTTGATTCTGCGGATGGCTTGATTGCCGCGATCTGCTACGTACAATACGCCTTGATCGTCTAGGGCCAAACCAATCGGACTGTGAAAACGGGCTTCTGAGCCTGGGCCATCAATGAAAGCGGAATTATAAGGGAGAGGGGTCGCATGAATTTTTGTTGGCATTGGAGACGGTTGTCCTGCCAAGGTGGAGACATCCCCTTCAGGTGTTATTTTTCGAATCGCTTGATTGCCTGTATCTGAGACATAAAGATTGTTTTCTGTGTCTATGGTTATACCCGTTAGGTCAAAAAATACAGCAGAATTTGCCAACCCATCCCGATAAAAAATGCCTTTATTACGTCGTTCTGTTGCTATTGCTAAAGTATGTGGACCGGCAAAGGTCGTTGTTGCACCATCTGGCGTAATTTTTCTAATGCTCCCAACACGTCTATCTGTAATATATAAGTTTTCATTACTGTCCAGTGTTATTCCAAAAGGGTTTGCAAATCTTGCCTCACTTCCTTTTCCATCTTGATAGGTAGGTTTTGATGTACCTTCGACATAAGGAGAGCCTGCCAGATTAAAAACGAAACCTTGGTCTATTTTTCGGATCATTTGCTTAGATTCATCTACCACATACATAATGTTATTTTTATTGGTAATTATGCTTCGGGGACGAGCAAAGACAAATGGACTTTCTTTAAATCGGCTTGGATCTGTACTTGGAAATTTTTTTATAATTGGATTTTCGTAACTTTCGGGAGGGATTAATTTAATCTGATAAATTTGCCCTACTTCTTTTGGGATAGGAGCAAACAAACCTGAATTTGAGTAAGAAAGAGCCAGATAAATTTGATCTTTAGAGTCAATGAAAATAGTGGGAAAATCATCCATTAGAAAAAATACTTCGTCTTTAAAACCACACCTACCGCCTATCTGAGACAAGTCTTGTGGACAAGGCCTCGAAATGGAAGATTGAAGGACTTCTCCTCCAGATTTCCACTTGGTGACTTTACCCGTTTGCGGTTCCACTTCATAAATCCAACGTTGGTCACTATTTCGAGAAGTCACAAATAGCGTTTTGCGGGTAGGATGAAAGGCCAATCCACTGGGTTCAGGTATTTTTTCACTCAGTTGAAGCGTTTCAACAACAACATTTCCAGCCTGCAGGCCAGAGGTCTGAAAAACAGCCATCGGCGCAGGCATCAGCAGCGGCAAGCTCACACAGGCCGCCACAGCCAAGCAGGCAAAAATCAACATCACCCAGACGCTTATGCGTTTTTGTCGCTGCTTTTGCATTGTTTCCAGCATCAACCCAGTCCTGGCTATTTACGGGTAAACCGTTCATACGACCATCATAATACGAGTCGCTGGACTTTGCTTAAAAACCTAAAACAGTAACCTAAAACAGCAGCGTAAAAGCCGATTTCGCCTCTAACTCAGCCAAGATTTGCTTGGCCTGGGCCTTTTGCATCAGCCCTTTGAGCAGATTCAATTTGCGCGTGGTGTCTTCAACGGCGTCCATCTCTGTCAGCACCGCTTGCTTTTGTGCTGTGGTTAAGCCTCCGAGATGGCTGTCGAGGGTGTGCATCAGGCCGACGGGGCCAATGCGCACCATGTCCAAGAAGGCACTCATCATTTCCAAGGTGTATTTGAGTTCAGACTGACTCAATTCGTCTTCTTGAAAGAGTGAGAGGCCGCTGCCATGGTGGGCGGCTTCGTCGCTGAGAATCTGCTGCAAGGGCCCTTTAAAGCTGGCCTGTTTGCAGCTTTTGAGCATACCTGCATAATGGTCGAGACCCCAGCCTTCAAGCACGACCTGGATAATAAACAGCAGCGGGCGGCGCTCGGCAGAGATGATCAGCTCATTTAAAAACTGAATAAACGGGTCTTTTGACAGATCGGGGGGATCACCCAAGACCGCTTGAATAAAGTGAAAATGGGCCGCTTCTTCCGAGGCAAAGAGCGAATAGAGCTTTTGTTCGTTGAGGCTCTGGGCCAGCAAACTCATTTTGGCGGCAAAGCTCATGCCCGCTTTTTCGATCCCGTAGGCCTCACGAAAGCGGCCCTGGGCCAAGTCAGTCAAAATCGCTTCACGGGTGTCTTGTGAGGCAGAAAGAACCTGCGATACGTGGCCCAAACGGTGATCGTTAAGATCCCAAAGACCTGCAAAATCTGGCTCCGGGGCGATGTGTGAGAGTTTGCGGGTCAGAATTTGTTCGACTTCGCGGTTGCTGGGGACGTGGGTTTTGCTCAGCGAATTTTCAAGGGTGGCGCTAAAAAGCATGTCATTCAAGGCCTTGCGCCTTCCTGGGCCGGGTCGAGCGCGCCGGTGTTGCGGGGTTTTTCGCTGCGGGCTTTTTTGCCGCTGAAGGCGCGCTGGGCAAGCTTTTTAAAGGTTTTGAGTTGGTAATAAAAGGGCATGCTGAAGGTCATCAGGGCCACACAGGCCAATTCGTCGCCCTGGTCCCACTGGGGGTTTTTTTCAGCAAAGAAGGCCACACGCGGGTTTTTCAGCAGGTCTTCGCTGATTGGCGTGATGTCTTCTTTGAGCGCGTCTTTGATATGTGATTGCTGGCCCGCGAAGCTGATCACCCCGCGATCGGCATAATAACAATCGCCATAAAGGGTCGTGCTGAAGGCATTGATCAGGGTCTGAATTTCAGGCGGGGTGGGTTTTTCACAGCGCGGATAATGGGTCTGAAAATTGTTTGCCATCAACAGATAGGTCTTGTAGCCTTTGGAGATCAAAAACCAATAGAGTGGTTCAAAAGGTTTGCGCAATTTGTGCAAAAACAGAAATTTGAGAAAGGCCACACCCAAGGTGCCCTGGCCCCAATACTCGCGATCGACGACCGTATCGCCGCTGAAGAAGCCGCGCACGGGTTTGCCATTGACCGTGGAGTTCAACGCCACAATCGTGGAAAAGCCCTTGATCTCCAGGGTGGCTTTGTCTTTGAGCACAAAGACATGGTCTTTTTGGCTCAGGTCTTTGCGGAATTGTTCGTAGGTCACGTTGGCATAATACTCAGCAAAGAGCTGAAACATGCTTTCGATTTGAGCGGTACTTAAATCGGAGACGGCGTAGCCAAAGGCTTTGAGTTTTTTCATGGGGCCACTTTCTGGCTGCGCTTATTTTCTTCGCGGGTATTGATGTCGATAATATTGTCGAGCAGAGATTCTGCGGGGGCATCCAGGGCC
Source organism: Candidatus Sericytochromatia bacterium (assembly GCA_018780035.1). Lineage (GTDB taxonomy): Bacteria > Cyanobacteriota > Sericytochromatia > UBA7694 > UBA7694. Next base: position 38,772 of record JADMKE010000043.1, on the reverse strand, counting down.
TCTTGATGCAGGGGCAGTGGGGTTTCTCCCGTCATTTTGCTGCCAAAGCCCCAGCGGGCGGTCTTTTGTTTTTCCAGGTGCTGCATGAACTTGATAATCGAAGAATCCTCTTTGATTGGGCGGTTGAATTTAAACTTGATGGTCTTAAAGACCTCGGTATCGCCGCCTGCGAAATAATTGCCCACGAGTTTGGTGGCAAAGAGAATGATCGGATTAAAGACATTCAGCCAAGCCAATTTGTTTTTGTGAGCGCCCGTGGGGGTGAGTAAAATGGTCAGGCCTTCGGCATGGCCCTGGGCATTGGGGCGCAGGGCAAAGATGATGTGGCAGTGCAAGAAATCGGGGCCAACGGTGACAGAACCTGTGCTGCCAGCGGTATATGCCATTGAATAGGTCAGCGGGCCGGCATAAAATTTGCTAAAAAAGCGCAGGTACCACTTGCTTTGGGGCATGTGGGTGGTGTTGTTAAATTGGATCGTATGCGGGCTGAGCGGGATGGTTTCAAACTGCACGTTCACGGGCAGGTGGTGCACAGAGGTAAAGTGGTGGGCATCAATGGCGTTGATCATCACCACATTGGGGTGGCATTCTTTGACAAATTGATTGCCAAAGGCATGTGCCACTTCGACACCTTCGAGTTCGGGCACAAAATGCACGGGGTGGCTGGGGGTCTCGCCGGTATAAATCCAGATTACGCCGTATTGTTCACAGACCGGGAAGTGTTTGATCTTTTCTTGAATACCGGGGGATTTGCGGCAGGGAATGTCCACCAATTCGCCGCTTTCGTCGAATTTCCAGGCGTGGAAAAAGCAGCGCACGCCTTTGCCATCGACTTTGCCTTCGGCCAGATGGGCACCCATATGTGGGCAATAGGCTTCGACGGCTCTGACTACGCCATCTTCGCCTCTGTAGACGGCCAGTTCCTGGCCCAAGAAATTGAGGGGTTTGATTTGCCCTTTTTTGAGATCTGAAGATTTAAACGCCCAATACCAGGACTCAACCACCGTGTCGGGTTGGTTAAAGATGCGGGTTTCGGTAAGTGATGACATGGAATTCCCCTTGGCAGCGTGGCCAGCAAAAAATTGGCACTTGGGGGTATTATAGCTGATTTTGGGCTTGGGCTTGTTCGCCAAGCTATTTTAGCTTGAGCGCCACCACGGTTTCGACATGCCCAGTCTGGGGAAAGAGATCGACGGGTTGAATGCCTTCGACCCGGTAGAGGTCCAAGAGCGGTTCGAGATCGCGGGCCAGGGCCGAAGGATTACAGGAGACATAGATCAGGGCCGGTGCTTGGAGGTCGAGCAGGGTTTTGAGGGCCTTGGGGTGCAGCCCGGCCCGTGGCGGGTCGATAATCACCAGATCAGCCGGGTGTTGTGCCACCAGCTCGGGCAAGAGGGCTTCGACTTTGCCGGCTTCAAAGCTGCAATTGTGAATGCCATTGCGCTCGGCGTTGGCGCGGGCATCGCTGACGGCGCTGGCAATTTCTTCGATGCCAAAGACCCGTTCGGCTTGGCCAGCCAAGACCATGCCAATCGTGCCAGTGCCACTGTAGAGATCGTAGATGGTTTTTGCTTGGCATTGGGAGGCAAAACGCTGGATCTGTTGGTAGAGAATTTCAGCGGCTTCGGTATTGGTCTGAAAAAAGGCGTAGGGCGAAATGTCAAATTCCAGGCCGCAGAGGCGGTCGCTGATGCGGGCTTCGCCCTGCAGCAGGATCGGGGGCTGGTGGCCGACGATTTGGGCGTCGCCTGTGTGTTCGCTGTGTAAGACACTGCGAATGTGATGATCGGGCAAGTCAAAGTCTTTCAAGGCGTCAAGCAGAATCTGCCAATCGGGGCTGTGGCCATCAGCGGTGTTGAGGTGTAACATCAGCTCACCTGTGCGCATGCCCTGACGAAAGACGAGATGCCGCCAATAGCCGGTATGAAAGCGGGGGCTGTAGACCTCTCCGCCGAGTTTCGGCCAGACCTGGCGCACAATTTTGTAGAGTGCTTGTAGCCCTGCAGGCATGAGTTCACACCTGTGCACATCGACCAAGGTGCCAAACGAGCCGGGCACATGAAAGCCGAGATAATCGCCGCGTGGCATGGGTTCTTTGGCTTGGCGCAGGGCCAGATAGCGTTCGTCAGACAGATAGATTTTGTCGCCAAAACTCAATTCAAATTTATTGCGGTAGCCAAAGGGGCGGGGGCTGGGCAGCACGGTGGGAATTTCAATGCTCTCACCCAGCAAAGGGCGCAGCAGACCGCTGACAATTTGGTGCTTCCACTGCAATTGCAAGCCATAATCCGCCTGTTGCCAAGCACAGCCACCGCAGCCATTGCTGATTCCATCGCTCAGGCCTTCACTGTTTTCATTGGGGGGTTGGCCGAAGTGTTTGCAGGCGGCCTGAATCTGATCGGGCCGGGGCTCAACCACACTCTGAATGCGGCCTTCGGCCTTTTTCTGGCGGCGCTTGAGAATGCGGGCGGTCACTTTTTGGCCGGGCAAAGCATAAGGCACTTGCACCTGCCAATCGCCATGGTGGGCCAGGCCCTGGCCTGCGGGGCCGAGCTCAGTGATATTCAGTTCAAGGGTTTCGTTTTTTTTCATATGTATTTTGGGGATGGTTTTTGCTCACTGTACCACAGGCGCTGCTGCTGAAGGCGCTGCTGCGGAACTATCAAACGCCGAAAAGCAACTGGCTGAGCTTTAAAAGCGCTATGGGGTCACTCACAACTCTATAGAAATGTGATGTTAAAAAAGCTAAGGGCCAATGTAATTGCCCATGATAGCTTGGCTGAGTTCAGGAATCTTCATATAGGCCAGAATTTTGGGGGCATAATCCAGTCGGCCATTGTGAAAGACAACAACACGGGCTATTTGATGCTCATCTTGAAAACTTCCAGTGTTTAATGAGTCTGCAGGTGATATCCCTTGCTCTTTGCGAATTCGGGCCAGCTGACCGCCAAGTGTATCAATATTGTTGCTGGCATTCAAAAGGTATTCACGGCCCTTGTCTTTCAATACCTGGGAAAAACGTCCCAATACTTGATCTGGATTGAGGTAGCCACGAAGCTGAGTGGGTGTCAGAGAGCGAGGCTGGACATTGCTTGGGACTTTTCCTGCTTGTTTCAGACGTTGAATATCCTGATCATAGGCTCCGTTCTTAATCAGGGAACTCAAGTCTTTATCAAAGTATCCTTGTCGTACCAATTCTGGGTTTCCCAATTGGGCCAGACCAAAGGTTTTTGCCTTTCCCATAGCGATAGCAACACTCTCTGTTGGTTTTACATGTCGAATTTCATCATAGAGCACAGCCCCAAGCACCTGGGGGTTTATATTGTATTTCTTGGCTGTTGCTTGAATAGATGCTGCATGGGCATCCAGGGTATAGAGAGCATTTTCATGCTTCCAGCCGGTGGCCTCTGTTAATAAAGTAAATCCCTGGTTGATGGGAGATTGTGTTTCGTGTAAGCCATACCGACCCGTGAGTTCTTTGGTTTCTGCTGCGGAAAATAAAGCGGGATCAGGGGCTTGTTTGGGGGGCTCTGGGTGAGCCGTGGGTTGAGGTGTAACAATAGCGGTTGGCTTTTCTGGCGGTTTTGAGGAAATGCTGGTTGGAGACACGAAAATAACCTGCGTGGGGTCAAAATCTTTAAATTCCTTCAAGGCCTGGTTGAGCTTTTGAATATCATCCTTAAACAGTTTTGGATCTAAACCCGCTTGTGCGGCCTCAGTATCTGAGATACCGGCTTTGCCATCTGTATCTATGCTTGCGATGTCTTGAAGGTGGATCTGGCCATTCGCTGTGCCATCTCGGCGATCAAGAATGGCAAATGCTTGTTTGCTGATAGAAACGGTCATTCGTTACCCCGGCTGTGAGAGGATGTATGAATTTATCATAACATGGGAATTTTGGTTTCTTGTTTTCCTGTCCTGGGGCGAAGGCACTGCACCAGCAGTGCCAGTTGCCCAGCATAAGCGGCGAAGATAATGACAAGAGCAATGTTTCCTTCCCACCCCAAAGGATAAAGTTCATTGCCCAAAGGTGGCTGTCCTATAAGGACCGTCAGAATTCCCAGGGAAAAGAGCCCTGCTAACAGCAGAATAGGCCAAATGGCCCATTTATATGGTTTTGCTCGCGGCAAAAAAGCCCAACAGGCCAGTACCATCAAGACCGCCAGAATTGCCGCAGCATAATAATGCCAATGATCGGTGGCTAAACCAACCCAAAAGCTCTGATAAAAGAGTGTTAGATAGAGATATCCCGTGTCAAAAGCCAGCCATGAAAACACACCAAAACGATAGCTATTGTCTGTTATTTTCGTATCCATACTGTCTCGGCTCCCTGAGCGTTTCCCTGAGCCTGGACTCCACTGAGCTTGCCGAAGTGTCGAAGGGAGTCGAAGTCAACCCTAAAGCACCGACATATTGTCATCGACAATCGTCTGCAAGAACTCGTCGTTGGTTTTGCTCTTTTTGAAGCGCTCCAGAATAAACTCGGTGGCTTCGACGGTGTCGGCATTGGAGAGCATGCGGCGCAGCAGGTGTTCTTTGCGCAGCACATCCGTGCCGAGCAGGAGTTCTTCTTTGCGGGTGCCCGAGAGTTTGATGTCGATCGCAGGAAAGAGGCGGCGTTCGGCCAATTTGCGATCCAGGCGCAATTCCATATTGCCGGTGCCTTTAAACTCTTCGAAGATCACTTCGTCCATGCGGCTGCCGGTATCTACCAGGGCTGTGGCCAGAATGGTCAGGCTGCCGCCGTGTTCCATATTGCGGGCCGCGCCAAAGAAGCGCTTGGGGGAGTGCATGGCGTTGGGATCCAAACCGCCCGAGAGCGTACGGCCACTGGGGGGGATGATCAGGTTATACGCGCGGCTCATGCGCGTGATCGAATCCACCAGAATGACCACATCGCGGCCCACTTCGACCAGGCGTTTGGCTTTTTCGAGCACCAATTCGGTGATGCGGGTGTGGTGTTCGGGCAGGCGGTCGAAGGTCGAGGCCACGACTTCGCCTTTGACCGAGCGCTCAAAGTCGGTGACTTCTTCGGGGCGTTCATCAATCAGCAGGGCGATCAAGACGATCTCGGGGTGATTTTCGGCGATGGCATGGGCAATGCCTTTGAGCAGGGTGGTTTTGCCCGCTTTGGGGGGAGAGACGATCAGGCCGCGTTGGCCTTTGCCAATCGGGGAGAAAATATCCATAATGCGCATCGAAAGGTCGTGGCGCGGGGTTTCGAGGTTGATATGGCCTTCGGGATAGATTGGAATTAAGCTGTCGAAGGGCTTCAAATACTGGATTTTTTCGGGTTCGAGGCCATTGGCAGAGTCGATTTTGACCATGCTGGCATATTTTTCGCCCTCTTTGGCGGGACGAATCTGGCCCACAAGCGTGTGACCGGTCTGCAACTTAAAGCGTTTGATTTGGGCCTGGGAGATATACACATCGTCGGAGCTGGGGAAATAGCCATTGACGCGCAAAAACCCGTAGCCTTCGGGCATGATTTCAAGGATGCCTTTGCGGGTATTGGCTTTGGCTTCTTCGGCCTGAAAGATGCGCAGCGCCAGATCGTGTTTGCGCAGTTTGGAGGGCTGATGAATGTCGACTTCTTTGGCAATATCTATCAGGTCTTTGAGGGTTTTTTCCATCAGCAGAGTGAGATCGGGTTCTTGATATGCTTCTTGCGGCATTTGCGGCCGGGAATGGTGTTGGTGATGCTGTTGCGGATGGCGCTTTTTAAAGGGCCGATTGTTGTTGTTATTGTTGTTCCGACGCATATCTTTCTTGGGAACCGTAAATGTCATGGGCTTGGATAACTCCGTGAAGGACCGGTTTGACCGGCTATTTGAATTGAAATCTGGAATACAGATGCTGAAAGACGATTACTAAAAAAAGTGGGTTATGTAGGGTTCGAACCTACGACCCGCTGATTAAGAGTCAGCTGCTCTACCAACTGAGCTAATAACCCACGATTTAGTTGTAAAAGGGAGCACTGGGCTCTTGATTGAGGGGACAGATGCTCAAAAATACCTGTGCAAACAAGTCGTAGTCTGTCATTGTCTGTACACGATTTATACATTGTCTGTATATCGTACAAGCATGGCCCAGAAACATTTTGCGCACATACTGGCCAAGAATCATCAAAACTCTCAGCAGTTACACCTAGTGTATTACAGGCCTGGAGGGCTGTCAAGCCGTTTTCTTAAGCGCCGCCCGATAGGATGCGAACGATATAATAGAGCAGAAACAGGGTCATGCCCATGCCTGCCAGAGTCAAAAAATCGGCCAGTGTTTCAGGAGGTTCGCCGGGCATCCACTTGAGCCCCAGGCCGCCGAGCAGGGCCACAGCCAAGCTGCAGAAGGCACTCAGCAGCACTTTTCCATACCAGCCCATGCGCAGGCCTTTGCTGGTGACAATCCCAAATTCCCAATGTTGATCGAGGGGGTAATACCACCAGAGTGGGAAGGGAAAGACTTCACTCAGAAAATAACTGCCTGTAAAAGCCAAAACCGAGAGCACCAGCAGCAAATAGGTTTTTTCTTTGCCCATATTTTTGCCCATGTTTAAATACTCCGGTAACTCACGAGCAGCAGGCCGGCAATCACGCCAAACCAGACAATGCCTGCCAAGGTGGCCGATAAAAAGACATAAAAAAGCAGCATGCGCCGATCTGTGCGGGGATCAATTGTTCGGCTGAGCAGAAAAAAGGCCGCAAACAGGGCCAAGCCAATACCTGCCCAGTGTTCTTTGATATCAAAGAGGTTGCTGGCCCAGGGCATTTTAAGATCGAAATAGAGGGCCCGTACATGGTAGCGGTAATTGGGGTAAATCAGGGCACCCAGGCCAAAGGTCAGCAAATAGGCCACAAATCCAACTTTGACATAGCGTTTTTCCAGGCGGATTTTTGTGAATTTGCCCCGCAGATAATTCACGCTGATCAGCACATTGTGGGTGAGTGAACCCAGCAGCAGCACGGCCATCAGGGCATGTAAAATCAGCAGAAACTTGCCCTGGGCCTGCAAAAAGAGGGCAGGTGGCACTGACATCCCTTCGGCCAGGGCTGGGAGCGCTGGCAAGATGGCGGGTAACAGTGCGGACCAGAGCAGCAGGCCGAGCCAATTTATAATAAGTCCCATGCAGGTTATTTTAACCCCATGTTATCCTGATAGGGAAATAGACAGCTTTGGCTTGATCGGTTTTATTCATGAACAAACGCCTTTTCTTCTGGATTTTCTTTGGCCTGAGTGGCTTGGGCCTGCTGCTTTCGCTGCGCTTGATCATGCTCGACTATACTGTTTTGACAGGTACAGGTGCGGCTGAGTGCAATCTCAATGCCACCTTTGATTGCAGTGCCGTGGCCCGCAGCTCTTATGCCTTTTTGCTTGGGATTCCCGTTGCTGCTTGGGGACTTTTGGGTTACGCCTTGGTGGCGGCCTATTTGTTTTTTAACCGTGCCAAAGACCTGCGTCTGCCTCTCTTGTTAATCTATGGGCTGTTTTCGGGCGTGAGCCTGTATTATTTCTGGATCACCAAACAGGAATTGCAGTTGATCTGTCTCTATTGTCTGTTTACCTATCTGATCAATTGGGGGGCCACCGCCGGATTGCTGTTTTTGACACTTCGCCCCCCTGCTGCACGCCTGTTTGAAAATCTGGGACTTTTGCCTCTGCCCATTTTGACTTATTCATTGCTCAGTTTGGGGATTTTGATGCCTGCCTATCTGGTTTTTCACCCGCTGGCATCTGTACCTCCCGCCACCCCGCAGGCCTTGTTGGCTTATCCTCAAGGGCATTTTGACTCCCAAAATTGGCAAGCCAGTGTTGGGACCGAAGCAGAGAAAGCGGACGTTGTGCTGGAGGTCTTTTCTGATTACCAATGTCCTTATTGCGCTCAATTTGAGCCGACCTTGCAACAGGCCCTGCAGGAATTTACCAATCTGCACTTGATTCGCAAGGAGTTTCCCCTCGATCGCCAATGCAATCGCCTTTTGGGTGAACACCAAATGCATCCCTTTGCCTGCCAAGCAGCTTATTTTGCCAAATGTGCGGGTCTGCAGGGCAAATTTTGGCAGGCGGCTGAAGCCCTGCATCAGGGGCATGAAGGGCTGTCTTCAGACACCTGGGGCAGACTCAGCCATGAGTTGAAGTTACAGCCCGCGCAAATTCAGAGCTGTATGGCTGGGCAAGCGGTACAAACGTCTGTTTTAAACGAGATTCAAGAGGGGCTCTTTCGCGGGGTAAACAGCACCCCCGCCTATTTTATCAACGGCAAAAAACAGGCGGGAATTCTGCCTTACCCTGAGTTTAAAGCGCTTTTGCTTCAGGCCGGGGGCCAACTCAAAACCCCTTAATTCAGGGCTGCATCAGCAAAAGCCTGGGCTGCAATGGCTGAAGAACTCAGAGCCACATCCAGGCCAAAATAACTGCGCATTTGTTCGGCAAAATCCCGGTCATAGACCCTCACGACGATGCGAATATGTGGGTTGAGCTGCCGGGCATTGAGGGCCATTTCGAGATTGTCCATGTCTGCGGTGCTGGCACAGAGGATTGTTTGGGCTCTGGCAATGCCTGCCCGCTCCAGGGTTTCTGGCAGGCGGGCATCGCCAATTAAAAGTGGCAGCCCCGCTGCGCGTAGATGTTGATTAAAACGCCCTTCGGGATTTTTTTCAAGCACAACCACCTCTGCACCTGTACAGAGTAGGTTTTCAATCACCCGCAGACCCACATCCCCCGCTCCACAGACAATAATATGCCCAGATAAGTTGACCCGACCTTGTCCGAGCAGCGACTCCAGACGCAGCTGAAAGAGTTTGTCAGTCAGCAAAGCAAAGAGAATTGCAAAAAGGCTGGCCCCGCTTAACATCAGCCCCATTCCCACCATTTTGCTGCTAAAGGGGAAGTCTTTTAAACTGTAGTCGCCATAACCTGTGGTGGTCAGGGTGGTCACAACAAAATAGAGGGCATCTCCCAGGGGCAGTCCATGGCGCAACCAGAAAAAGCCACTGCCGAGGGCGATCACCGACAGGAGTCCCAACAAAACCGCCAAGAGCAGAGGATCGGGTTTGACTTTGGCTTTGAGCCGGGAGCGGCGTTGCCGTTCGGGGGTGGGCTGGGCTCTGTGAAAGTCGCTGGCCTGTAAGGCCATGATGGAGGTCTCGGAGCCCTTTTGCAGACGCGCCATCAGACCCTTTTCGTCTTTCCAGGCTGAGAGAACACCGTTGCTGAATACGGTGGCCGCAAAAAAAGGCGCGGCCCGATCCGAGACACTCAAGACGCGCACATGGGGCAGACGCTCTTCGATCTCGCGGCCCAAATCGAGATTAAAACAGCGGGTGACAATCCGCATCTCTGGGCTGAGCGAGTGCAATTGCAGGGTGGCATGTAAATTAAATTGTTCGTCTTCGCTGGCAATGATGACGGCATTACAGCTTAGCAGTGCGGTTGGCAGGTTTTGGGGGGTTAAATAGGGCAAGAGATGACGCTGGACCTTGCTGGGCAGAGGCGCGAGTTGGTAGCTGTCCTGTTCGTGGGCAAAAAACAGCACTTCGACACCTGCTTCCAGCAAGCGCAAAGCGGTGCGATAGGCCACATTCGAAAAACCCAGCAGGGCGATTTTGGTATTCATGGGTGCATTTTAGCAGAATTGCGCATTTTTGCTTGGGACTTGCAGCTGAGCATGGTAGATTCTGAAAGAACAATCTGTCAGTGCTGTGAATCTTTGCATGAAGAGGTATAAAATAATGACCGTCTTGCCGCTTTCTGGGCATTGTGTATTTTGGGTGGGCTGGATTGCTACTGGAGCCTGTTTGTTGGGATGTGCGACAACGCCCAATCCCGCGGTGAGGGTCTCCGCTTCTCCCCGTTTACAGCCATCGACACTCCCCTCTGTCCAAGCCACAGCTCAGCCCACCCCTGTGGTCAGCCCTGTTGTGAGTGCTTTGCCCAGTACTTTACCTGCTCAGGTTATGATCGCCAGCCCCAGCCCGCAGCCCACGTCCTCTCCATCTGTGGTGCCACTCGAAATGCCTTCAACCCCTCCCCAAGCAAGACCCAGCCCAGTGGCCTTTCAAACCATCAGCCAGATCATCGACCTGCGCTGTTCAACCTGCCATGGCTTTAATGGGGGTGTTAGTTTGCGCAGCTCGGAGCAAATTTTACAGGCGGTTCCGCGCATTCAAGTCCGTGTCGTCGAACAAAAGAGTATGCCCCCAGGGGGCTTGCCCGAAGCCGATCGGACCCTGATCGGGCGTTGGATTGCCGAAGGGGCCAAATTAAATCCCTGAGGGTGTTTCTTCGGCTTTGAGAGCTTGAATTTCGACACCTGTGTAATAGTGGTGGATAATCTCAGCGGCATTTTTGCCGTCAGCAGCCATTTGGCGCGCGCCCCACTGCGACATGCCCAGGCCGTGGCCCCAGCCGCCGCCGTCAAAGCGAAAACTGCGGGGTGGTTGGCCATCGGCAGCCACTGTCCAGCGGGTGCTGGAGAGCCCGGCGGCAAAGCGGAATTTATTGGCATCGACGTCAACACTGCCCGTGCTGCCACTGAAGCGGATTTGTTTGACCCGGCCTTGGGGGGTGGTCTCCAGGGCTTCTATTTTGTGCAAAGTGCCCACATTCAGGCCCAGTTTGGTCAAAGCGGCTTGTACTTGGTTGGGGGTCATGGTTTTGTCCCAGCGGTAGCGGGGAGCTGCTTGGTCAAAGTCTTTCACCGGCTGGATATACGGCAGGTCGACACCCCAGACTTCCAAAGAGGAATCGGTGTAACCACCTGAGCTTGAGAAAAACAGAGCTGTGATCGGTTTGCCTTGGAAGGCAATAATTTGGTTCTGGGTGGCTTTGACTGCTTCGCTGGACGCCGGTTGTTCGCCCTGGATGCCGGTATACATCTGATCCGAGGTGTCGGCATTCATGTCAAAGCCCAGGGCTTCGCGTTTGCGCCAATTGGCGACGGCATAGGTTCGAGCGGCCATGGCCTGGGCTTTGAGGCTTTCGATTGGCCATGAGGCGGGGCTCTCAGAGGGCACCACGCTGAGCAGATAGTCTTCGAGCATGACTGTATTGATCAAATTAAAACGGCTGGGATTTTCGGGATGGGGGCGAATTTCCAAGCTGCCCCGGTAACGGGAGCCATTGAGTGAAACCGGGCCTGTGCTGCTCTCTAGACGCAAGACCCCTTCAAAGCTGCCCAAATCTTTGCCTTCAGACGTTTTGAGCTGAAAGCCACCCGGCAGTGCGCTGATCTGAAAGCGGGCATTTTCAAATTCCCCCAAAGACACCGTGCCCTGTGGGGTATCGACCTGGAGTTGGCCTTTTTCAAAGGAAAAGCTGGCATTTTGCAGACCGATGCCCACGCCAATGCGCAGAGGGGTCACGCCAAAGTCGGGCAATTCAGCCAGACTGGGGGCCACCTGCTTGAGTTTCTGCATCTCTTGCAACCAGCTTTCCTGGCCGATCTCTTGGTTGATCTCTTGGCTGGCAAAAACCGAGACGCTTGGGACGGGGCCCTGCAAGCGAACTTGGGGGTTGATGCGCAATTGATCGCGGATCTCCGCTGGGGCAGCTGTTGTGGATATTGTGCGCACAGCGACCGGCCCCTGCTGCTGCGGGGGAAAAAGGGCCTGTAAAGAGCTCGGGATGCGCAAATTCATGGCTTAAAACACAAGCTCCAGGTTGCAACCTGGAGCTTGTGGACTTTCCTTTTCTTACGGTGTGGCGCCGGGAACGGCTTTGCGGCCAATGATTTGCTCATACATCGTCAGCTCGGGAGCGCTGGGCTGGTAGCCCTGACGGTAGCGATTGAGCAATTCCAAGGCCCATTGCAATTCGGGGTCGGTGGCACCGACATTGATCATCACGCTGCCAGGAGCCACGGGGGCAGGCTGGGGAGCGGGTGCGGTTGGCGCTGTTGGGGCCGCAGGTGCCTGGGCGCTGACGCCGCCCTGCATGCGGTTGTAAATGTCGGTATAAGTGGCAATTTCCTGTTCAGAGGCCTGATAGCCGCCCTGAACCAATTGCTGCAATTGGCTGGCCCACTGGACTTCTTCCTGGGTGACCGGGCGTGCTCCACTGGGGGCTGCCGGGGCCATCGGTGCACTGGGGGCAACTGGCTGAGCCGGTGCGATCGGCTGAACCGGTTGCATGGGCGCCTGGGGTTGTGGTTGAGGCTGGGCCTGTTGGCTGGCCAGCAACTGTTGGTAAAGGGCAAAAATCTGGGTATAAGCGGCCACCTCTTGCTGGGTGGGCTGATAACCTTCAAATTGTACTTTGTGCTGCAATTGCAGTGCCCAATCAATTTCAGACTGAGTCAGACTGCCTGCTGTCGGAGCGGTAGGGGCTGTGGGAGCCGCAGGTGCTGTAGAAGCCACACCATAATTGGCCAGCTTCATTTGAATCTGGTTGTATTGGTAGAGCTCATCGGCACTGGCCTGGATGCCTTTGGCCATTTTGTCTTCGAGCTGATTGGCCCAGCGAATTTCATCCATGGTGGCACCGCGTTGTACGGGTGGAGCCACGGGCTGTTGGGGCTGGGTCGGCACTGCCGGTTGTGTTGGGGCCGCAGGTTGCTGGGGCTGGGTGGGGGCGGCAGGCTGTGTCGGTGCCACAGGCTGTTGGGCCTGCTGCGCTTGGTAACGGGTATAAATATCCGTGTAGCGGGCAATTTCGTGTTGCGTTGGACGGTAGCCCTGGGTATCAATCCGCTTCTGCAAGTCCATGGCCCATTGCAATTCCTGCTCGCTGACCGTATTGTCCACCACCACGGGGGCGGTCACACCGGGATCATAAGCCGGTTTTTCGGGCTTGGGCGGTGCGGGAGGTGTGCCAGGATTGGCCGGCTGGCTCTGGTAGCGGTTGAAAATATCTGTGTAGCGATCCGCTTCCGCCTGATTGGGGCGATAGCCTTTGATAATGCGATCTTGCATCTGGGTGGCCCAGTCAAGTTCTTCCTGGGTTACTGGACGCAATTGGCCCGAAGGCTGCGGGGCGGCAGGGGCTGCAGGTTGCTGAGCGGCGTAACGCTGTTGAATATTTTCATAAGCAGCCGCTTCCTGTGGATTGGGGCGATAGCCCTGCACAATCCGATCCTGCATTTGCATGGCCCAATCGAGTTCTTGCTGAGTCACAGCGCCCTGAACGGGAGCGGTGGGATTGGGTGCGTAGACAGGGGGCGCAGGCTGGGGGGCATAGACAGGCGGAGCCGGTTGAGCCGGAACAGGCATGGCAGGAGCGCCATTTTGCTGCTGGCGGGCGAGAATGTCCTGATAGCGATCATATTCTTGCTGGCTGGGTTTATAACCAAAATTCTGAACGCGGGTCATCAGATTCTGGGCCCAGAGCATGTCTTCTTGGGTGATCGGCAGGGGATTGACGGGGCCGGGTTGGCCAGAGAGTTTGCGGCTGACCACAGATTGCAGTACAGACTGCATCTGGGGGGTGGCAATATCCGACACGGCAGGTTTGCCATCGGCATCGAGATAGCCATCGTTCAGGCCCATTTTGACTTTAAATTCTTTGACGGCTTCACCGGTGGCATAGCCATAAATGCCGTTGACATTGGCTTTAAATCCTGCAATATTCAGCTTCTGTTGCAGGTCGCTGACGCGGGTTTTATCACCGCTGCCAGGTTTGAGGGTGGCGGGATTGTTGTCCACTTCGCTCTGGAATACTTTGTAAGCGCGCAGGTTGTCATCAGAGCGGTAGACATCGTTGAAATACGATTTCATCTTGTCGAAAAGACCCACTTCAACGGCAGGAGCGGGCGATTGCACGGGCATTTGGGGAGAGAAACGGGCCTGATCGGCTCCATAGGCCGGTTGCGGCGCATAGGGCTGCGGCAAACCTGCGGGTTGATAGGTCTGAGGGGGTTGTGCATAAACCGGGGGCGGGCTGCCCTGGACCGGAACCGTAGATGCCATGGGTATCTGCGGGTTGTTGTAGTTCACATTGCCGTTGAACATGATAACCTTCCTTGCGCTATAGCTGATCTTCATTATACTATAGGCTGCTGATCGGGATTTCTTTCTAATTTTTGGCTAAGTTTTTGTTAAGAAAAGATCTAGAAGCCCTTTCTCAGCGATCTTTTTTACTTCTTAAGGCTCATAAAGTAAGGCTTTGGCTGCTTTTCTGTACACGATCCCATTTCTGCAATTATTTTGGGATCACCACTCAGTTTTAAGCAACCCAACGCACTTTGGTCAGGGCCTGGCGAATGGAGCGGTCTTCGTCTAAATAGGCTGTGAGCACAGCCTGGGCAAATGCTTGCCACTCAATCCCATAATCGTTCAGCCCGCGTGTTGGCACCGGCGTGTTTTGGCTCGACAGATTGATCCCAAAATGGATCAGGCCAGAAACAGGACTGACCGTGGCAATTGAAACTGACAGTTTATTTGAACCATCGTACAGATCGTCGCCGCTGCGGCGGATTTGGTTTTGCCCGGCTGCCTGCAAGCGGGTTTGAATTTGGGCTGTGAGCAGACGCTGACGCAATACCATGGTCTCTAAAGGGGTTTGAAAATGTTCAATTAAAAAATGCAACATAGACTCGCTGTAGATCGGGGCATCGGCGTGAACATCTTCGAGGTCCACCATGTCTTTTAAATGAACCTCACAGGGGCCTGCAAAGGCCACCATGGCATCTCCGCGCAGGCCAAAACGGTTGTAAATAAAGTGAGAGGTGAGTTCCGGGCCTTGGTAAGCGAGCGGCTCGGCATGAAAATGAATCTGCATGAAATCTCCTTCGGGCCTCTGGTGCAAGTAAGTCAGAGGGCAAATACAGGTATAATTTAATTAACTATAACTCAGAAAAGGTGAGCGCTATTTTCAGACAGTCGATCTTCCGGGTGTATTTGGCTTGGTTCTTGGTCTTTACTCTGGTCATGGGGGCGTTGGCTGATGAGTCTCCCTATAACGATGTGGACAATAAACACTGGGCCTCGCTCGAAGCCAAGGTCATGTATGACAAAAAAATCATGCAGGGCGTCACCTATGACCGCTTTGCAGGAGATCTACCGCTGACGCGCTTTCAACTGGCTGAAGTTCTCGACCGCCTTTTGGGCAATGTCAATGTTTCCAACAGTGTGATCATTATTCTCACGGATGTATCGCCTGATAGCAAAGAATACAGATTTATCAATCGTGTCTTACAGGCAGAATTAATGCCGATTGATACGAGTGAATTCCAAGGTTTACGCCCAGTCACGCGTTATGAGTTTGCCAATAGCATGAATCGTTTGCTGGCCAAACGTCAAATCTCACCCCCTTTGCCCAGAGAGAAAAAAATCACACTCAAAGATGTTTCTAAAGAGAATGAAGAGAGTGTAGATAAACTTACCAATCTTTGGCAATTGACCAATGGTTATCCTGGGGCGACGTTTAAAGGCAATAATAAAATCACCCGCTATGAAGCCTTGATTATGGTTGCCAAAGCTTCAGCTCTTTTATATGAAGATATCAAAGATATTTTTGCGAATCGGCCTTTGCCTCCGATCGAAGCTTCTTTGGCTACGTTGCCCCCAACCGGGGCTCCCCCCACGATCACGCCTCCAACCGGGGTTCCTCCCACTGTTACGCCGCCGACCGGCTCTTCGGGAGACAATCTCAGTCAAATCGAATGCCTGCTCTCTGGTACCTGTGCTTCGGGTACTCCCTCAGGCACACCGCCGACCAGTCAACCGACTGCCAAGCCCACAGCCAAACCGACTCCTGTGCCCACAGCTCGCCCTGTGCCGACCGCAACGCCCAAACCGTTGCCCACAGCCAAACCGACAGCCAAACCGACAGCCAAACCCCAGGCATCGGCATCAACGGGCGCGAATAAATGTGGTGATGGCTCTCTGAGTGAGCTGGAAGCCCTGCTGAGTGACTGCGCGCAGCCCAGCAAAGCCCCCCCTGCAACGGCCAAGCCCTCGCCGACCGCAACGCCCAAACCGTTGCCCACGGCCAAACCGACAGCTAAGCCCACAGCTGTGCCTGCGACCCCCAAACCTTCGGG
Source organism: Candidatus Sericytochromatia bacterium (assembly GCA_018780035.1). Classification (GTDB taxonomy): domain Bacteria; phylum Cyanobacteriota; class Sericytochromatia; order UBA7694; family UBA7694. The sequence continues at coordinate 22,799 of JADMKE010000043.1, read as the reverse complement.
GGTGCCGGTCACGCCCAAGCCCAGTGGCAGTGTAAATATGAGTGATTTTGATGCGCTCTTTAACCCCCCCACAGCCTCGCCCAAACCGTCTGTGGTGCCCAGCCCGACCCTGAGTGCCAAACCCACGGTTTTGCCTTCGCCCAAATTGACGGCCAAGCCGCCGCAGATCAAACCTACACCCAAACCCACGGTCAAACCGACGGCGAAACCCACTGCCAAGCCAAGCGCCAAACCAAGCGCCAAACCGACGGCCAAACCGAGTAGCAAGCCCACCCCTGTGGCCAGCCAAAAACCTGCTTCGCCACTGCCAACGGCCAAACCCCCGTCTTCGCAGCCGCTACCCACCCCGATTCCCAAGGCCTCTTCAAGTGGCGATTTGAGTCTCAGCGATTTGGAAAACCAGTTGCGCAGTCTCAGTGCCAGCCCCTCTCCAGGAGCCAGTGCTGCGGCTCCCTCTGCAGCGCCCACCCTCAAACCGGCGGACCCCGACAGTTTGGTTAATATTCCCCTGCCCACGGCCAGCCCCAATCAGGTGGCCAAAGCCAGTCCCACACCGCAACCCTCTTCGGCGCCCCCCAATTTAATGCCTCCCCCGCTGCGCAACCGCTTGATGCTGATGGGCACGTATAAGCTGATCTACGATGAGCGCGTTCCGACCTCTGTCAAAGAGGGGCTCAAAATGAACGATACGGAGCAAACGGTCAGTGGCAGTGCGGGCATATCGGCCCATTTGAATACCCTGATCTGGTTTGGCGAGCCCACTACTGCCTTGGGCAAACTTGGGGTCGCGCTGGATCTCAGTTCTCTGAGTGGCTTTGACTATACCAGCAATGTCACCAGCCAAAATGGCACCTTGAGTGAGTTGATCAATGCCGATTTGGCTGTTTTGTACAAAGTGGTGGCCACACCCCAGTTTGAACTGGCGACCGGTCTCGATGGCTATTACCGCAGCACCAGTAGCAGCAACGATCCGCGCAATCACTATTTCTTGGCGGCCCGTTCGTATATTGGTGCCGGTCTGCGTCTGCACATGGGCTATCGGATTATCGAGCCACTTTCGTTGGAACTCAGTCTGGCACCCCATTATGTTATGCAGGATCTCTCCAATATCCAATTATCGGGACTGCCGCTCAGTCGCTGGGATACCCAGATCAATTTCCTGATCAATTGGGATATGATCAATTTGGGCCAGAGTAAGATCTCTCTCAACCTGGGCTACCAGGGTCTGATGATGTTCGACCTGGGCTCTGAGGCCAGTCAGATTTACCATGGGGTGACCTTTGGCACGGGCTATCACTTCTGACTTTAAGTGTGCTCTTCGGGTATACTGCTTAAACAGGCCTGACGTGTCAAGGTCTGCGGCAGAGTCCGAAAAAGGAAGAAAATAAAGTGATCGAAGGCTATTCACGGCGCAAAGTTTTGCTGCTGGGCGGCCTGGGCTTTATTGGCAGCAATCTGGCCCAGCGGCTGGTTCAGCTGGGTGCTCAGGTCACCTTGGTGGATAATTTTTTACCGGATCACGGCGCCAATTGGTTTAACCTTGATGGTTTTCGGGATCAAGTGCAGGTTCATCTTTCGGATTTGCGCAATTCAGAGGCCTTGCGTGCGCTGTTACCTGAGCAAGAGATTATCTTTAATATTGCGGCCCAGACCAGTCATTCCGACAGTATGTCCAATCCTTTGCTTGATTTAGATATCAACTGCAAGGGCAATTTGACCCTTTTGGAAGCCTGTCGTCAGGTCAATCCTGCTGCCCGAATTGTCTTTGTGGGCACACGGGCCTTTTATGGCAGTCCACCGTTTTTGCCCGCAACAGAAGATTCGCCAATTTTGCCCAGGGATATTTATTCGATCAACCGCTTTGCGGCAGAGCAGTATCACCTGATTTATCATTTGCACTATGGTTTGCCAGTGACCTCCCTGCGGGTTGGCAATATCTATGGCCCACGGGCCCAGATGAAACATCCCAAATACAATGTGCTCAATTTCTTTCTGCGTCTGGCTCTGGAAAACCGCCCACTGAAAATTTATGGCGATGGCCAACAGGTCCGCGATTATTTACATGTGGGCGATGCCTGTGAGGCTATGCTTTTGGCTGGTCTACACCCGGCGGCCCTGGGTAAAGTTTGGAATGTGGGGGCAGGTGAAGGCCTGCCCTTTATTGAACTGGCCCAGACCATCATTGAATTGGCGGGTTCAGGTCACCTCGAACAAACGGATTGGCCCCCCGGCAGTCGCAATTATGACGTGGGTGACTTTGTCCTCGACATCGCCCAGATTCGCTCTCAATTGGGCTGGGCTCCCCGGCTGAGCATTCGGCAGGGATTGGCCCAAACCCTGGCATTTTATCAAAAGAATCACAACCATTATTGGTAAGGAATAAGAACTATGAAAAAAACCTCTATTGCACTCGCAAGCCTGGCTTTGGCTGTATCCTGCCTGATTGCAGGCGCTGCAGAAGCCTCGACCATGCCCAAAGCAGAAGTGGACCACTCCGCTTTTGTCTTTGCCCTCGGACCCAGTCTGGCCTTTGACTTTAAACTGGCTCCCCAGGTTTCTCTGGGCGCCTCACTGGGCCTGCCTTTTCTTGTGGAAGGCTTTAATAATGGCGTCAACAGCCGTTATGATGTGCGTGTCGTCTACCGCTTTTTACAGCAGGGCGGCTTTTCTCTGAGTGGTATCTTTGGGGTCTGGGGCAGTGCCAATTTTAGCAATACCACCCTGTCTCGCTGGGTTGGCCTGGAATTGGGGATTGGTTTGGCGTATAAATTTACCCCACAATTGACTGGCCGTTTAAACATTGCTGGTGGCTATAATTTCTTTGGCAGCCGTTTGGGCTTTTCCGATTTTTATCCGCCTGCCAGTGGTTTTGAGCTGGGGTATAAATTTTCTCCGAGTCTCGAAGGCACCCTGGGCTACAACGGCCAAGGAGATATCCTCGGTCTGCGCTGGACGATTTAAGCCCCTCTGTTGAATCGCTGAATATTTTAGTCAGAACCGTGTCAAATTTTAAACAAATTTGATACGGTTCTTTTTTTCTGGTTAATAATTTAATATTGTGCTTATATTTTGAGCTTTCGCTTCTGTTTTGTCGACAGATTCTTTATACTGTTTTGAGATTTAGCTATCCGTGAAATGACTGAGTGATTGTGTAAATGACTGCTGACAAAATCCGTTTCTCTTTTGTTTTGTTTTTTTATTTTTTGCTTCTTTCAGCCTGCGGGGGGCTGCGTGGGAAAACCATTCCCCCCAAACAAACCGACAACCCCTGTATCAAAGGACGTGTGTTTTTAACCCGTGCACTGCCACGTTTTCAGGATTGTTTGGACGATGTCAATTTAAAAAAGCCCCTGCTGCGTTATCGCATGGTGCCTGAATATGAACCCACTACCGCAGTTCTGGTCTCTGAAAATTTGCACAAACACCATGGCGATAAAAATTTGGTCTCGACCCTGCTCAAAGCAGATATTCCAGTTTGGTTGCTCTCTGGGCAAAATCAGGATTTTGAAATGTATCGCGATAATCTGGAACTCGGGTCAGCAAAAGACAAGTTGAAATATTTAACACCTTTGCATGTCCAGACCATCTCAGCTTGGACCCGTGATTGGGCACCTTTGTTTGCTGCTCGCACTCTGGGAGGAAGCAAAGAGCTCAAATTGGTTGATCCCCACTACCACCGATCCGATGCCGATGTGAGCAAAGACGATGCGGTACCTGCCCAACTCAAATTTGAACTCAAACAGCAGCGTTTGCTGCCCAAACAGATCGCGCTGCTCAAATCCGAGTTGCCTCTGATTTTAGAAGGCGGCAACCTGCTCTGCAATGAGCATCTCTGTTTTGTCTCTGCCAAAGTGGCTGAGCAGAACCCCCAAGGTATGAATGCCATCTACGCAGATTTTAAGCGCCGCTTCAGTCAACGTCTTTTGATGGTGCCCAAAATGCCAAAAGAGCCCAACGGCCATATGGATCTCTGGGCCAAATTTCTCAGCGACGACCTTTTGCTGATCGCTGAAATTCTGCCCGAGACGCTGGCGCTGGTACCGCCTGAGTCGCGGGATTTTTATCTGCAATTGCAAGGCTTTCTCAATCAGCAGGCCACGGGCCGGGATTCAACGGGGAAAACCCTTCCCGATACCTTGGCGACCCAAATCAAGACCTGGGATCCCGATGTGAAAATTAAGCGTATTCCCCTGCCTTTGCCCATGGTTCTGAATGAGATCAGCTTTTTTCGCTCTTATGTCAACTCGCTCTTGATCAATGGAAAAGTGATTTTGCCCCGTTTTGAAAGGCTTTTTTTGGATGATGGTGTGCATGATTATCCCGATGTAGACTTGCTTGCCAATTATGAACTGCAGGTCGAAGCTCTGTATCGCGAAGCCGGTTTTCAGCCGATCTGGGCCAACGCGGATCATGTGGTCACGTATGGTGGCACGTGGCATTGTCTGGCGGCCCAGGTGCCCCGCCTTTAAGTCTCTGAAACGACAGGGCTTAAAACTGCCAAAATTAAATAGGCCAAGAGTTCTCCGTTGGTTTCGCGGCTGTAGAGATAGCTGTCTTTGATATCTCCCAGCTTCAGACCCCTGACTTGGCTAAAAAAGGCCTTCAGTCGGGTTTGCAGATCTGGGGTGATTTGTCCCTGCAGCGGCGATAATTGCTTGAGTTCGCGGGCATTGTGGTAATGGGGCGATTGTCTCAGGCCCTGTTCAAAACGCTCTAAATCTACCGTTTGCTCCGAAAAAAGGGTGTACCCCCGTGTGGCTAAATCGGGCACCAGGCAGAGATAATTGCCCGGGCAGAGCTGCTTGGCCAGCTCTGCCACAAAGCTCTCGTTGAGTTTTTCGCCGACAAGATCGCAGAGATTTTCGCCCCTGCCGATAAACTGAAAACAGGGGGTGTTGAAGACCTTTTTCTCAATTCTGACACGGTCTTTGAGCCGATAGCGCAGCAGCCCCGATTTTTGGCTGATCAGCAATTCATAGCTTTTGCCAACGGTCACCTGATCCAGTTGCCATAATTGGCCTTCGGCATCGAGGAATTCAAAGAAAACTTCGTTTAAAAGCGGCAAAAAGGCCTGGTGGCGCTCAGAGGGAAAACTCAAAGGGGCTTCGGTGGCGAGCAGGCCTTTTTCTTGCAGATGTACATCTGGGAACAGGGTTTTTAATTGCTGAAACCCCGTGGCTGAATTCTGGGCCCCCCAAGCAGAGATCAGCTTGAGACCCGGAAAGAGTTTTTGCCAATTGGGTTGGGACTTTTGTAATTCGGCCTGTTTAAGTGCCGAAATCGGGCCCGGTCTAAACGTCTGGCCTGCGATCTGAATTTGGCCTGTGTGGCCCGAGGCGATCAGGACTGAAGCATGGCTTTGAATATAGTCCAAGATGGCGAGCATAAAACTGGGAGACCAAATGGAGATCACTTCCAAATCGTCAGCTCCCAGCCAATAACGCGCCAGCACATAAAAAAAATCATCGGGATTTTTCAGCTTTTTGATCTGGGGGGGCACCAGCACAAAGGCTTTAAACAGCTGACCTGTTAGGCCTGTCAGGTAATCGCTGTCGTCATTTAAACCATGGTTGGTTTCGTGAAACTGGGGCGAGACACTAAAATAGAGGCGTCCGCCCTTGAGGTGTGGGCCGTGGCTGAGCAGATCGTGGGCCCAGAGTAAAAAGAGCTGGGTAAACGCGTTTAAGAGCGCCGGGGTATAGGGTATCAATTTGCGGGCACCACTGGAACCACTGGTCGGTTCGTGGGTCTTGGGTTTTTCACGGCTGAGAAAGTTGTGCCCTGTTTGTTCGGCCTTTAAGATCTGGGCTTCGAACTCTTCGTAGCTGCGCAAGGGGAGTTGCTGAAAATCAGCATAGGTCTCTATTCCGGCTGTGTTGGCCAATTTGAGAATGGCACTCAGGGTACGCATTTGGGCTCGCTGGGGCTGGTGTAAATCGGCCTCAAAACGTTTCCAAATAGGTGCGGTGGCCAGTCGAAAGGCCTTTAAAAGCAGGCCTCTCACGCCGGATTTTCCGTGTTTTTGCCTGTGTTTTGGACTGTGTTTGGGCCCGTAATATAATTGCCCGTTGCAAAGTGTTGGTTGATTTTTCCTTCGGTCAGAATCGGCAGGCAGGTGCTGTTTTCGACCACCACGCCGGGTCCCAGCCGAGATCCCGCTCCCAAAAAGCACTGGTCTCCGATGCTGATGCGTTTGACGTACAGCGGTAATTTGTCTTTGTAGGGCAGAATCACGTGGCTGATAAAATGCAATTTGTGCCCAATAATCACGCCGCTGCCGATGTCTGTCAGCGGCCGGTCATCAATTTGCACGTTTGGAGTCCAGTAAATGCCTTTGCCAATTTTTGCGCCCCAGAGCCGCAGCCAAAAACTGTAAACGCCAGGAATCAGGCGCAGCAAGGCCTCCAGCCAGGGGCAGGCAAAGTAGATCAATTGGATTTGGTGGCTGCCCCACCAGGGATTGTATTTGTTTTGGCGCAGGTCATAGCGCCCTTCTTTGAGCGGCCAAAAGAGGTTGATCAGACGAAAGACCGCCACGGGGTAGAGATAGATTGCCCCCAGCAGGGCCACGGCTCCTTGCCAGCTGGGATGCAAAAGCAGATAATAAAAAGCCCCACCCGCCAGCAGCAGCACCGAAAGCGGAAAAAAGGAGAGCAGGGTCGAGAGCAAGGTCATGGGCGGGCCTGAAAGGGAAAGAGCAATTGTTGCCAGGGTTTGAGCTTGGCCACACTCACGCCCAGGCGCTCGGGGTAGGCGCTCTCAGCGGTATAGGTGCCGTGTAATTTATCAAAGAGGTTGAAATTGGCGCCGAAGTTTTGATTCAGTTTGTGGGAGTGGTGCCAGGCATGTTCCAGGGGCGTCATTAAACCCAGATATTTAGACAGCAGGACTTGCCATTGGGGGCGTTCTTGGAGCAGGTTGGAATGTTTCCACATGTCCAAACAGGCGGTCAGGCTCATGGCCAGTATAAACCCAGCATTGAGATCTGTTAGGTAGAGCATCAGGCCATTGACCCAGAGATAGACGATCACAAAGCTGGTCCAGAGCGTGTTGCGTGAGGTGGCCATGACGTCCATGCGGGTCACGCTGTGGTGAATCAGGTGTACGGGAAAGATCTTGCGCAGGTGAAAAATGCGGTGGTTCCAATAATAGAGATAGTCCACGCCGATAAAACAGAGCAAAAATCCCAGCCCATTGCCCATGCGCCAAAGGCCCTGGCCAGCGGGCCAAACCTGTTTGAGCAGCACCCAGAGGACAGCCACCCGCAAAAAAGGAATCAAAAAGCCCTGGATCAATAAATTGCTGCCATCGAGCAGCCACTCAAACGGCGTCTTGTTTTTTAAGTCCTGGCGGGCCTGGGGCGAGCGCAGCAACCAGACAAAGAGCAGCCAAAAGACCAGCAGTTCAAGCATGGTCTAGATCCAAAATTCAAAATCGTGTTTTTGCTCGCTCAGGGTGTGGGGATTCTGGCCTTTGGCAATGGCGTTGCGCAGAGATTCGATCATCACATGCACAATATCCGCAGTGGCATTGGAGAAGCGCTCGCCGTATTTTTGAATCACTTCCATTTGGGTGTCTAAAACGACAATGTCTTGGTCGATCACGCTTTGGCCCTGGTAGCGCACAATCGGGCCTGCAAAGGGATTAAAAATGCCAAAGCGGTAGGTCAAATCGGTGTAAACATAGGTCAATTGGTCATTCACTGGCGTGCTGTGGGAGGTGATATAAAATTCTTTGCCGGGCGAAAAGATATACTCCACGCTGGTGATATTGGGAACATGGAAAAAGTCGCGGTGGACTATTTTTTCTTTTTTGGGGTTGAGAAAGAGCGAGAACCAGCCCATATTGTCGGTTTCATTGCGGTAATCGACAATCACGCTGCCGTTTTTTCGCTCGACCGTGGCGTCGACCCGTTCATCGCGGCTGACGCGAAAGATCTTGTCGTGGACAAAGACGGTGTGCGGCACATCGACATAGTTTTCGGCACAATTGGTGACATTGTTTTTAAAGATATTAAACAGGCGTTCGGTGCGGTAGCCCTTTTCGCCATAATGGGGAGAGCGAAAGGGCGGGGCCTGGAGTTCGGGGTGGCTTTCGAGGCGCACAAAGATAAAATCATCGATCTCCATGACCTCAAAGCGTTTGGCACAGCGGGATTTGAGTGGTTTAAAGTTTTTGCTCTCAGAGGGAATGGCCACAACCTGGGCCGTTTTATCAAAGACCCAGCCATGATACGGGCATTGCAAGAGCCCGTCTTTGACATAGCCCTGGGAGAGCTTAAAATTGCGGTGTGGACAGCGATCCTGTAAAGCAACAGGCTGACCATTTTCGTCCCGAAATAAGGCAATCCATTCATCCATGACTGTGCGCTGTATCGCTTGGTTGGGTTTGAGTTCATGGGTCTGGCAGGCAATATACCAATAGTGTTTAAACGAGACGGGCTGTGTGGGTTCCTGCATGGGCGTCTGCATTGGCAACTGCTGCTCGCCTTGAGCGCCGATCTCAAGCTGTTCGGGGATGATTTTTTCGGGGGCTTGCATAAAACGGCCTCTTATTTTCCGATATACGCCAGTTTGGCGGGGCCTGAGAGCCTGAGCTGGCAGGACAAACGACAATGGGGGCGATCATCGGCGTAGATTTCGAGTACCTCTTCTTCGTCTTCAGTCAGGGGTGAGAGGTTTTCCATGCCTGCCAATACCTGAACCAAACAGGTGGCACAAATACCTGTGCGGCAGCCAAATAAGATCGGTGAGTTGGTGACATCAAGCGACTCTGAGAGCTTCTCGCCTGCGTTAACCTCAATCGCTGTGCCATTTGAAAATTCCAGCCGGTGCCGTTGCATCGTGTTTGTTTCGCCTGTTTTTCTCAGTGGCTCTTTGCTAGGCGCCCGGTTTAAAGCTTTGGAAGGCCCGGCGATTGGTGTGCAGATAATGTTCGATGCTGGACTGTTTCATCAATTTTACGCCTTTGTTTTCGGGGCTGAGGAAGTCCAGATCACTCAGGTATTGCTCATAAGACTCTCGGGCCACTTTGTGGGTCTTATAAGCCAGATTTACACCTTCATTTTCCTGGCAAAAGCATTTATCAATCATATCCAGAGCGGCCTGGTGTTCAAAGCCAAAGGCCCGGCTGCGCAGCACCTTGTAGATCGTGCCAAAAATCGCGGGCTCGTACCAGAAAATACCGTTGACTGAGCAATTAAAATTAAAGTGGTCTTTTTGACAGCCCCAGATCGACATATTGACGATCTTTTTCTCAAACGGGGTGGGGGGCTTGAGGCTCTTGACCACCTCATGACCAATCAGGGTCGAATTGTTGAAGTGATAAGACTCATCCAAAAAGTGGTGGTAGCTGATCTTGGCTGGTATCGGGGCGTTGGCCTGATCTGCGTGTTTTTCGTAATACTGGCTGAGTTGGTGCTGGACAATTTTGCCATTGAGGGTGCGCATGCCCCGCACTGTGAGATATTGACTGGCAATAAAGGCATTTGAAGAAGAGAGAAAAGCGAAAAAGTGCAGTTGGAATTTTTTCCAGCGCTCGCGAAAGGGATTGGTGTCTTGAAAAATCATGGTCTCGCTGGCAAAGTTTTTCATTGGATAACTGAAAATCCGCTCGCCAAAGACTTCGCGTTCGGTGGTCTCGGAGATCGTTTTAAAGGCGTTGATATGCGCGCGCTCTTGGTGGGATTCAAAGTCGAGTGAGTCGCAGACAATGCGAAAGTCTTCCATGCCATAGAGGCCGGCTGCAGCCGTCTGGTTCAAAAAGATCGTGGCAATTTCAGCCGAGATGATCTGGGAATAATAGCCGATCCAATAGAGTTGGTTGAGCAGTACCCGTTGGGCTTGGGTGGCCTGATCCCAGAGTGGCGTGCCATAGAGCAGCGAAAATTCTTCGGGATTCCAGTATTCGTGGGCACACTCACTGTAATTAAAGGTCTCTGCCAGTGAATCCAGGGCATCGGTATTGTCCTGCTGCTGATTGCGTTTGAGATTGAGGGCCACCTTTTTATAGGTTTTATTGTCGCCACGCAACGAGATCTCTTTTTCAAATGTCAATCCGGGACTCATAAATGTCGCCTGCCACTCATGTTAAATTTGGGCCTGAAGGTCCTTGTCAGTCTATCCCAATTTTAAACCAGGATCTTGCTTTTTAAACGGGACTGTCCCTGTTTTAAATAAGTTTTAATTAAATTGAAGGCAAAAAACCAGACCTGAACAGGTCTTCAACAACCGCACTCCAGGCAAGAGGCCACAGAGTGTGTCCCACAGCGCTGACCCAATTCTTTGCGCAGGGCTTGGCGGGCACGGTGCAAGCGGACCGAAAGATTATTGGGGCTCAGCCCCCAGTTTTGAGCCAATTTTTGCAGCGAGTCGCCGCGCAGATCCACCGCTTCCAATAATTGGGCGTAAGCCGGTCGCAGAGTGGGCAATAATTTCAAGACGCAACCACAGCTCAGCGTTGGCTCGGCTTTTTCTGCGGCCTGTAAATCGGGCAGACTTTCGGCCTGCTCCAAAGGGGCCTGCCGTGACCAATGCCGGAACTGGTCCTGCAGGCTGTGTTGTACAATCGTGCCAAACCAACTTTTCAGGCGGCGGGGATCTTTTAATCCATCCAACCCTTCAAGGGCCTTGAGCAATGACACTTGTACCACCTCTTCGGCCAGATCGCGTGAGCCCGTGCGGAGCGCTACCCGGCGGATCATGCCGGGGCTCAGCTGCAACAGGGCCTGTTTGAGATCGGGCTCACGCTGTATCATGGTCGTTGAATTCCTTTGCGGAAAGTTTATTTTGCCCCGGGACTTATTTGCCTGGGCAATTGCATTCGGGTGGGCATTTGCAATTTGGGCCACACAGGCATTCTGCTCCACAGCAGCAGCCATTGTCCACCGGGGTACCACAATTACAATTTTGACAGCAATCATCGGACATATTCAAGTTTCTCCTTTGGGTTGGCAGATTTTTCTGCCCTGAAGAAGAGACGGGGAATCACAAGAAATATTACAGTTTGATTTGAACTTTGGGAGTTTAAGTTGTTGTCCAGCCAGATCTGAATATGCTAATTTAAGGAGAATCGGGTCTGCACTATGGTTTTTTACACAAGGGTGGCGTGTTTGATTTTATGACAAATTTATCCATTTCCAGGTTGGAATCCCAATTATTGCAACAGGTCGAAGCGGCACGTGGCGAAGGTCTTTCTTCCCCTTCGCTGACCCCGACCCAGCGCAATATGGTTCAGTACGCGTTCCGCGATTTTGTGAGCTATTTCTTGCAATTGGAGTACTTGGCTGAAGCGGCCCGCAAACAAAAACAAGTGACAATGCCTCCTCCTCCAAGCTCCAGCGGGGGCGCGGTTTCGCTCAGTACCACCGATTTACATCTCAAAATTCAAGTGGCGGCTTATGAGGTCCCTGCAGATGTCATGCCCGCCCAAGGGCAGCCAGTTACGGTTAAAAAATATGCCGACGAAAGCAGTCGGGCCAGCTTGATCGAAATTTTTACCCCGGTGATCAATGCTGCTGGGGTGACGTCCTATCAGGTGACAGCGGTAAAATTGGCCTTGAGTATGGAACAGCTCAGCCCCGATCCCAGCTTGGCCAGTGGCGGTCAAGTCGGCCTGATTCCAGCTGCAGAAGCCAGCGGCAGCGCCGGAGACAGCCTGCAGCAGTTCTTTGAGCGCGCCACGGACCCCCAAGCGCAAGCTCAGGCTCAACCCCAGTGGAGTTACGAAAACGAAGACGCCTTGGCCTTGCTGGAAGAGGAAGAGCGCCTGCAAAAATGGGCTGCCGAACAGCACATGGATGCATTGATCGAAGCCGCTTATAAGATCATGGCTTATATGAATGCCAATGAGTTGCAGGTGGCCTTTGGCATGAGTGAAGAGGATAAGGCGCTGATGATGAATGCCCTCAACAATGACCCGGCAGAAGTGGCTCAGGCTGTGCTGAAATCCTTTATTCGCAAGCGGCGCGTCGAATTGGACATGCTGCGCAAGGAAATCAAAGAGCGGCAAGATCTGGAAGAGGCCAAACACAAATTGGAAAAAGTGCCGCCGCAGTTTGAAAAGATCCTCAATTTCTTTGATAAAACCGAGCGCATGTTGGATACCCAGAAGTTTGACAAAAATGCCCTGCGCAATATGATGAATGCCCTCGATCAGCTCAATGAATCTCTGGGCAAGGTTTTGAATCTGGGTTCTTTTACCACGCCTTAAGCTTTTTGAGCTACCAACACGGCCCGCAGGGGCGCGGGATAACCTTCCACGGTTTTGCTGATGTCATCAGGATCGAGAAAATCTGCCAGAGATTCCCATTCCATCCAAGTCGTTCGCCGTTGTTCCTGCAATGAAGTGGTGTTTAAGTTGACCAGTGCGATCTCTGTAAACCCGACCCGCTCTAACCAGCGTTGTAATGCCGCAACAGAGGGAATAAACCAGACGTTGCGCATCTGGGCGTAACGGTCTTGAGGTACCAGCACGGTTTGCTCATCGCCTTCGACCACCAGGGTTTCGAGCACGAGTTCGCCGCCGGGCCGCAATTGGCTGTGTAATTGTGTTAAAAAATCAATGGGTGAGCGGCGGTGGTAGAGCACACCCAGCGAAAAAACCGTGTCAAAGAGCGGCAGAGAGGGCAGATCATCTACTCCCAAGGGCAATACATGGACGGCTGGATCTTGAATAAAATGCTGACAACAGAGGAACTGGGCCAAAAAGATCACCATGGGGTCAATCCCGATCACACAAGCGGCACCTTCGCCACGCATGCGCCAGAGATAATAGCCATTGCCGCAGCCCACGTCCAAAACCCGGCGGTCTGCCAAGGGCGAAATATGGGGCCGAATTCTGTCCCATTTCCAATCCGAACGCCACTCTGTTTCGATTTCGATTCCAAAGAGATTCAGGGGCCCTTTGCGCCAGGGTTTGAGACGCAGCAAGAGTTGCAAGAGCATTTTTTCTTGGCCGGGCGCTAAGTCTTGGGGCAGCCCCACACGCAGGGCCTGTCTGAGTTCGCTCTCAGACGGATGGATCTCGGGCAAGGCCCTGGGCACTTGCAGATAATTTTGCTGTTGTGAGCGGCTCAGGTCGCGCTCCCATTGAGCCAGACGGGCAGGTAGGTATTGCAGCCAGGGCTGAAGTTTGTCTGCTGCCAGGGTCTGGTAAAAAGAGCCAAACATTGCCATTGCTCCGCAGGATTGAATTGATTTAAGACAGCTCGATCATATCAATCTCGCAGAGAAATGCCTAGCAAAATGCCGAGAGATCATTCCAATGCCTGGTTGCCTGATGTGTTGCTGACCGTTAAACTGCAAAGAGAAACTATGTTTAAAATCAAGTACCTTTATACACCTTTCAAAACGATGGTCACAGGTCTTTTGGTCTGTGCGGCACTGAGTCTGCCAGCTTTGGCCGCAGACCTTACTCTGGCAGAGCAGGCCCAAGCGGCTTTCCAGGCCAAATCCTATTCCCAAGCCTTGGCCCTTTATTTGGGGCTTTTGGCAGACAATCCTGGCAGTGCTGAGCTGCACTACCAGGTCGGCAGTGCGGCATTGCTCAGTGGTGATGCTGTTTTGGCTTGCAGCCATTTGCAAAAAACCTTAGAACTCGCTCCCGATCATCTCTTTGCCCTCAACCATCTCGGTTTGGCGTTTATACAACTCGAAGACCTGGCGGCTGCACGCAGATTATATTCCCAAACGTTGCTCACGCGTCCCCTGGCCCGTGAGTTGTGGTTCAATTTGGGTCAATTGGAACTGATACAAAGTCAGTTGGACTCTCCTGCTTCAGCTCCAGATGCCGCACGTGCAGCCTGGCAACGGGCCCTGGCACTCAAACGTGAGCCCGCTCTGGAAAAAAAACTGCAGGCCTTGCCTCCTCTGGCTGTTTCTCCTGCGTTTGAGCCCGCTGCCGCCTTGAGTGGCTATCGGCAGGCTGTGGCCCTCGAAGAACAGGGCAAAACCGCGGCGGCCTTGGGCGCTTATAGCCAATTATTAAAGACCCATCCCAGTTGTGCCCCTGCGGCCTTTCGCCGGGCCCGCATCTATTTGGCAGCTCAAAATTGGCGGGGGGCCCTGGCCGATTTAAACCAGGTCATTCAACAAGATCCCAACCATGCCGCCGCTTATTATGAACGCGCTCGGTTGGCAATTCGTTCCAAAAATCTGGTAAGTGCTGAAGCGGATTTGTACCATGTACTCTGGTTGCGTCCAGAGCATGATTCCGCGCGGGGATTGCTTTTGCAGGTGCTCACAGCACAAAATCAAGGCGCCCAATTGGTGGTGCTTCTGCGCGATTATTTGCGTTTTCGGCCCGAAGATGAATCGGCCCGTTTGCAATTGGTGCATTGGGAATTAAAGTTGAATCACCGTGCGGAGGCCTGGGATTTATTGGCACCTTTGGCGGAGTCGAAGCCTGTCAATGCTTCGGTTTTGCACTTATTGGGCAAATTGGCGTATTTAAATGGTCAAAAATCCAAAGCTGAAGCCTTTTTTGCTCAAGCTTTTGCGATTGCGCCTCCGCCTGCCGAGGCCTTGCCCGAAGCGGCATTTTGGCTTTCCCGTCAGGGCCGTGCCGGAGAGGCCCTGAAATACCTGGAGAATTATCTCAAAACCCACCCCCGTGATACGCAAACCTTGGTTGCTGCGGGTATTTTGGCCTCTCAGCAAGGCCAGTCTGCCCAGGCCATTGCCTGGCTCGAACAGGCCCAAAAACAGGCCCCTGGCCAGCGTGAACTCTCAAAATACCTCGGACTGGCCTGGCTCAAACAGGGGCAAAAAGAGAAGGCCCGAAGTGCGATTAAGTTGTATTTGCAGCAGAACCCTGCCGCAGCAGATGCACCGGCTCTGCAGGAATTGTTAAAAACCCTGACGCCCGCACCGAAAAGCAATTGATGGAACCTCTGCGCCAGCTCAACTTGGAACCCTATCGCCATGTTCTGGAACAGGTGGATCCGGTTTTGCACAAAGGCTGGGTGACCCAGGTGATTGGGGCCGTGATTGAAGCTGAAGGTCCGGCGGTGCATTTGGGGGAATTGTGTAAAATCCACTGTGGCGAACAAATTGCCCGTGCCGAGGTCGTGGGTTTTCGCGGTAGCACGGTGCTGCTGATGCCTTTGGATGAGGTGCATGGCATTCGCGCTGGCAGTGAGGTCGTGGCCACAGGCATTCCCCAAATGGTGCCCGTGGGCCCAGAATTGCTGGGCCGTGTGATTGACCCCCTGGGCAATCCCTTGGATGGCAAACCGCCACCTTTGACACACCACCGCTATCTGCTCGATGCCAGTCCCCCCAATCCGATGCTGCGCCAGCGCATTACCCAGCCCCTGGGACTGGGGATCAAGGCACTGGATGGTCTGCTGACCTGTGGTCGGGGCCAGCGCCTGGGGATTTTTTCGGGATCGGGGGTCGGCAAAAGTACGCTCTTGGGGATGGTTGCCCGTTATACCAATGCCGACGTCAATGTGATTGGTCTGATCGGGGAACGTGGCCGCGAGGTGCGCGATTTTATTGAAAACGACTTGGGCGAAGAAGGACTTAAGCGCTCTGTGCTGGTGGTAGTCACCTCTGATCAACCCGCCCTTTTGCGCATCAAAGGGGCGTTTGCCGCCACGGCCATTGCTGAATATTTTCGCGATCAGCAACAAGATGTCTTGCTAATGATGGACTCCGTGACCCGCTTTGCCATGGCCCGGCGCGAGATCGGTCTGGCGATTGGTGAGCCGCCTGCGACACGGGGCTATCCGCCCTCGGTTTATGGGCTGCTGCCCCGTTTGCTTGAACGTTCTGGCACCTCGGATCGGGGCTCGATCACGGCGCTGTATACCGTTTTGGTCGAAGGGGATGACCAAAACGAACCGATTGCCGACAGTGTGCGTGGGATTCTCGACGGGCATATTGTGCTTTCGCGGGAATTGGCCAGCCGCAATCACTACCCCGCTATTGATATCTTACAGAGCATCAGCCGTCTGGCCTTGGAATTGTCCACCCCAGAGCAAAAAGTGGCAGCGGGTCACCTGCGTGAGCTATTGGCCACCTGGCGCGAGGCCGAGGATTTGATCAGCATTGGTGCTTATAGCCCAGGCAGCAATAAACGCATCGACGAAGCGATCGAGCGCTACGAAGACATTCTCGACTTTCTCAAGCAGACGATCGAAACCGGAGTAAGTTATGAGCAGACTTTGCAACTCTTGATCAAGGGTTTTACTCCATCTCTGCGGCGACGCTAATTTTGTCGCTTGTGGGGGCTGTTTCATCGGGACGGTGTCTGCGCACCCGCACCTCACTGGTTTGGTAGACCGAGCAAAAGGGCTCGATACTGCGGGTCAGCCAGACATTCCCACCAATCACACTGTCGTGACCGATCACCGTTTCGCCGCCCAAAATGGTGGCTCCGGCGTAGATCACGACCCGATCTTGAATGGTGGGGTGGCGTTTGATTTGGGCCATGTTTTTTTCCACGCTTAACGCACCCAGAGTTACGCCCTGATAGATTTTGACACAGGCCCCGATTTCGCTGGTCTCGCCAATTACGATCCCGGTGCCGTGATCAATGCAAAGCGAGGGGCCAATTTTGGCGCCGGGATGAATATCCACACCGGTCAGGCGATGGCCATATTCGGTCAATAGCCTTGGCAAAAGCGGGATCTGGCGCAGGTGCAGGCCATGGGCCAAGCGGTAGATCGCCACAGCCAAAAAACCCGGATAAGCCTGATAAACCTCGTCCAAACTGACCGCGGCTGGATCCCCCGCTAGCATGCAGCGGCCATCTTGTTGCAGGGTCAGGTAAATCTCGGGTAAATCTTCGCTGAAATAGGCCTGAGCCAATTCTGTTGCGCTGAGAGGGTGGACAAAGGCCAGCACTTCTAGCAGGCTTGTGAGTTCGGCCAGCAGTTCTTGGCTTTGACGCTGAATATCGACGGCTTTGCCGGGAAAGACACTCAAGTGGGGAAAAAGCAAACCCAAAAGGCTGTGAATCCAAGCTTGGGCTTTGAGCGAAGACACCACCCGCAACGGAGAGTGGGCCTGATGAAAGTTCTGAATGAGTTGCTGGAGTGCTTTTGGCGATCCTGTTATACTGCTGGTTAGCGGGGGATCTGTCTTTTCTGTTTCAGGGGTTTCTATTTCGGGGTCTTTGGTATTTTGGGCGTTTGTGGGAGCGTTCACTGTTTTCCTGCCTGAAGATCAATGGTTGGCACCCTTTATTAAACAATCCCCCGACCTCTGGTAGCAAGCCTATTGAACCTCAAAATCTGGCGCAAAGGGAAGGAGCTTTTATTGGCTTATGCGCTCATTCTCGTTCCTGCGCTTCTATTGGCTCTTGGTTATGTTGACAGGCTTGCTGCTCGGCTGTGGTCATTTATTGCTTGAGCGCTTTTCAGAACAACATGTTTTTGCATTGGCCCCAACCCAGTGGGAATACGCTTATTCCACCTCATCGACCCCCCCCTCAGATTGGCAAAAGGCCAGCCAATTGCAATTTTCAACGGCTCAGGCGGGCCATGATCTCTGGCTGAAAGTTCAGCTTCCCCCTCACCAAATGTCTTCTCCAAGTTTGTTTATCCGCCGTTTGAATCAGAATTTTGAGGTCTATCAAGGACAGCAGCGCATTTACCACTTTGGCGATTTGCAAACGGCTCCCCGTCGTTTTAATGGCTATACCTGGCATTTGATCCCCCTCCCCAAAGATATTGTCTCGCAAACGCTGTATTTTCGACTGCATTCTGAACACCGTTTTATTGGGATTATGTCTGAGGTTTATTTTGCCTCTCAGGGTCAATTGTTTTTACAGTTGCTGCATCAGAGTTTGGGCAGTTTTATGTTGGGCTGTTTGTTTGCCTTACTCGGGCTCTTTGCTTTGGGGTTGGCGCTGTTTTTACCTGAACGACATTTGTCGCTGCTCTTTGGCTTATTTTGCTTTTTATTGGGTGTCTATACCCTTTGTGAATCAGATTTAACTGCGATTTGGCTGCGTAAGCCCG
Source organism: Candidatus Sericytochromatia bacterium (assembly GCA_018780035.1). Classification (GTDB taxonomy): domain Bacteria; phylum Cyanobacteriota; class Sericytochromatia; order UBA7694; family UBA7694. The sequence continues at coordinate 4,831 of JADMKE010000043.1, read as the reverse complement.
ATTGGGTCACGCCTATTGCACTCTTTGCTTTGTATTTTATGCCGGGCTGTGTCTATCTCTTTATTCGTGACCTTTCGGGTCTTCGTCCACTGATGCGACCTCTGCAGTTCTTGGCTTGGGTGCATTTTGCCTTTGCGGGCCTGAGCCTGTCCGCTGTTTTGCTGGGCTTTGCGTTGATGCAAACGGTTTTGCCATTTCAGGTTTTGGCTTTCTTGGGCTTGTTGGGTTTGAGCGTTATTTTACTGCGTTTTTGGCTCCAGCTCGATTCTTTAACCCAAGTGGTGGGGGCCGGGATGTTGGTTTTTACAGGGGCAGCTCTGTTCGATTTGCTGGTGGCCATATGCCGACTTCCCTTTGCGTTACAACTCTATCCCTGGGGCTGTCTGATGTTTGTGCTGGCGCTATTATTGGTTTTGCTGCAGCGATTTTTAAATCTTTATCAGCAGCAGGTCCAGGTTGCTGCTGAATTGAGTGCCTCACGGGTCAGTCAGGTTGAACTGCAAAAGGCAAAAGAACAGGCTGAAGAAGCCAGTCGGCTCAAGTCGCAGTTTTTGGCCAATCTCTCCCATGAGATTCGCACCCCGCTCAATGCGGTGATGGGCTTTAGTGAGCTGCTTGAAGAGGACTTGACCGATCCCCAGCAACTCAGTTATCTCGAAGCGATTCATTCGGGGGGGAAATCGCTCTTGGGCCTTTTAAATGATCTCTTGGATCTCTCCAAAGTCGAGGCCGGTAAGCTCTCTCTGCAGCTGATGCCCTGTGACCTAAGCTTGCTTTGCCAGGAATTGTCGGGGCTCTTTTCGTTGCCGATTGAAAAGAAGGGCTTGGAATGGGTGTTGACTGTGGCACCTGAATTGCCGAGATGTTTGTATTTGGACGAGTTGCGGGTGCGCCAGATTTTACTCAATCTGCTTGGCAATGCCGTTAAGTTTACCGAACGGGGCCAAATAGGCTTGCACGTGACGGGGCGTTTGTTGGCTGAGGGAGAATGGGAATTGGCTTGGCAGGTGCAAGACACGGGTTTGGGTATTCCTTTGGAGGCCCAAGAGCTTATCTTTGAGCCCTTTCACCAACAAGATGGGCAAAGTACCCGCAAATACGGGGGAACGGGTCTGGGGTTGGCGATCTGTCGCCGTTTGGCCGAATTAATGGGGGGCCGGATTGAATTGCAGAGTACACCGGGCCAGGGCAGTTCATTTGTACTGGTTTTAAAAGCGGCTGTCAGTATGGAGGAGGTCGGGCTCTTTTTGCCTGAGTCAGAGCCTGCTCCAACTCCAGCGCACCTGCCTGGGCTCAATTCAGAGCAACGCAGTGCGCTCAAAACCCAATTGGAACCGCTCTACCGCCAAATTCAAAAGAAACGCAATCTCAAGCTGATTCGCCGCTTTGCCGACGAAGTTCAAAGCTGGGGCCGAGCGAATCACAGTCCATTTGTAGCGGATTTGGGCCAAGAGTTGGCGCAGGCCCTGCAGCAATTTGAGATTGAGCGGGTCAATCGTTTGGTTGAGCAGATTGCCGCTTTTTGGCTGGACGAGAGTGTGAGTGATTTTACACAATAGGTCTTAAAAAAGAGGATGTTGGTGGGCTTGCGCCAACCGGAGCCATTCACCTCAAGCACCACATCAAGGCAATCTACCCCAACCGCTCCACAAGCACCATGGCCTGCGCAATGAAAAAGACCTGTTGGCCCTGGGGCTGAATCTTAAGACAATTTCTCCAGCGGCGCCACGTTTAAATCCAGCGTGCGCAATTGCCCATCAAACGAAACACTGGCCAAGCTGCGGATCACTTTTTGCACTTCTCCCATGCCCCATTGGGGGTGGCGCACCCGATCTCCCGCTTGCAGGGCGGGCCGCAAGGCCGAAGGGGCTGCCGCTTTGGCTGTTTGTGTTGGCCGTGGGGGGGCCAAGGTGGCGCTCGATGGGCCCGGCGCGATCCGGCTGGGGGTGGGTTTGGGATGTGCACCTTCGACCGGCGGCAGATCGGCAAAGGTCTTGTTGTTCATTTTTTTCAGGCGCTGTTCGTATTCGTGGTTGCGAAAGGCCACCATTAATGTGCCTGGGATTTGGATATGCTGGTGGATCTCAACCATAAAACGCGAAATGCGGTTGGAAATCGTCGCGCGTTTATTGCGGCGGTTGGCGGTGTGGATCAAAAACAGGTGGTTGCGGGCACGGGTCATGGCCACGTACATCAGGCGGCGCTCTTCTTCGATCGCCTGTTCCCCATCGTAGATCGAGCGCACATGGGGAAATATGCCCTCTTCGACGCCGGGCACAAAGACCACCGGAAACTCCAGGCCTTTGGCACTGTGTACGGTCATCAGCTTGACGGTTTTGGTTTCATCTTTGCTGTCTGAGTCCGAAAACAGGGCGACCTCTTCGAGAAATTTCTGCAGGTTGGTGGCATCTTTGCTTTTCTCTTCGAAGTCAATTGCGGCCTGGATCAAGGCCTGCACATTTTCGTTGCGGTTCTGGCGCTGTTTTTCGTCGGGCTCGGCTTCGAGTTCGGCTTTGTAGCCGCTTTCGACATAGACCCGCTCCAATAATTCGGCCACAGGCAAAGGCGTTTTGCGCAGGCGGGTCAGGGTTTGGGCAAATTCTTCCAGGGCCTCTTGGTTCTTGCTGCCGAGTTGGTCTGTTACCGAGGGCTCTTGAATCGCCTCCCAGAGTGTTAAACCGCGTCCTTCGAAGGTGGCAAAGGTCTCAAGGGTTTCCAAGGCTTTGGGGCCCAGGCCACGTTTGGGGGTGTTGATAATCCGGCGCAGGCTGATACTGTCCTGGGGATTCGACAAAACATAGAGATAGCCGAGCAGGTCTTTGATCTCGCGGCGATCGTAAAAGCGAAAGCCGCCCACCACGTGATAGGGCAGGCGGGCCTGGACCAATTTTTGCTCAAACAGGCGCGATTGGACATTGGTGCGGTAGAGAATGGCAAAATCGCCCCATTTCAGGTCCTGCTGTTCTTGGATGCGCTGAATTTGCCTGACAATAAAATTGGCCTCTTCGTCTTCGTTTGGAGCCTGGTGAAAGCGAATCGGCTCTCCGGGCCCACGGGTGGCGATCAGGGTCTTTTCGAAGCGCTCGCGGTTGTGGTTGATCAGATCATTGGCGGCGGCCAGGATACGGCCAGTGGAACGGTAGTTCTCTTCGAGTTTGATCACCGTAGCATCCGGGTAGTCTTGCTGAAACCTGAGAATGATGCGGAAATTGGCGTGGCGAAAAGAATAAATACTCTGATCGACATCGCCGACCACAAAGACATTGCGCCAATGCTCTCCCAGGCGTTTGATCAGTTCAAACTGCACCGTATTGGTGTCTTGGTATTCATCCACCAAAATATGTTGAAAGCGGGTTTGCAGACGCAGCAAGACTTCGGGGTCCTGCTCCAGCACCTGCAGGCTGAGAAAGAGCAGATCATCGAAGTCGAGTGCGTTGTTTTGGCGCAGAAAGCTTTGGTATTGACGGTAGAGCCGGATCAGAAAGGGATCATCGACATCGCTGGGGGAGACGGCATTGGGCATGATTCCGGCATTTTTGAATTTGCCAACCATCTGCAGCATTTGTGAGGGTTTGTAGTCCTTGGGATCGAGATTGAGGCTGCGAATCACGCGGTCCATGGCTTTTTCCTGATCGCGCGGATCGTAAATCGCAAAATTGGTTTGGTAACCCAAATCGAGATGGGCAATTTCCTGGCGCAAAATTCGGCAGCAGATCGAGTGAAAGGTGCCCGCCCAGATTTCTTTGACGACCGCTTTGCCCAAGAGTTTGCCCAGGCGCTCTTTCATCTCTTTGGCGGCTTTATTGGTGAAGGTTACGACCAGAATCCGGCTGGGTTCGATCCCGCTTTTACAAAGCCGTGCCACCCGCTGGGTTAAGACGCTGGTTTTGCCCGCACCTGCTCCAGCCAAAACGAGGGTTGGCCCACCGGGGTGTTCAACTGCGCGTTTTTGATTGGGGTTGAGCATGGGGGGTGGGCTGTTTCTGGTTCCAAAAGGTCAAAATCTGCTCAATCACCTGGTTCGGTGCCAATCCAGTGGAGTCGACACAAACCGCGTCGGCAGCCTGTTTGAGCGGGGCGACTGCGCGTTCGGAGTCGAGTTTGTCACGGCGGGCAATGGCCGTTTGCAGTTCTTCTAAGGTGCTGCTTTGGCCCTGAGCCAAGACATCTTGTAATTGGCGGCGGGCACGCTCTTCGACTGAGGCAGTCAAAAAGACCTTGAGTTGGGCATCGGGAAAGACCACTGTGCCAATGTCTCTGCCGTCCATAATGATCCCACGCGGGTGTTTAATTTGGCGCAATTGCTGGGTGATCGCATCACGCACCCCGGCAAAAGACGAGATCAGTGAAATGTGTCGGTTGATTTCGGGGGTGCGGATTTCGTCCGTGATCTCTTGACTATTGACCCAGACATGTTGCTGGCCTTCACTGTCTTCTTTGACGGCAATTTCCATCACCTGGGCCAGGGCTTCAATGCTGGCTTGATTGCCCAGATCATACTGTGCTTGCAGGACTTTCCAGGTCACAGCCCGGTAAAACAGACCTGTATTGACATGCCAAAAGCCCAAGCGACGGGCGACTTCTCCAGCAACGGTACTTTTACCAGCTCCGGCATGGCCATCCAAGGCAATCACAGGGGTCAAAACAGGGGAACGAAACGAATCTAAATCAGGGGTCATAAAATTATTAGCAATGCTTTTTTGATCTTTAACAGCACCAGATATTTAACAGCACCAGTATACGTCAGAATACAAAAACTCTGGGTGGGCGTCAAGGAGGTGACACTCCCAATACCCATACGGGCACAATGTCCACTGAAGTGGATGGGCTT
>JADMKE010000025.1 GCA_018780035.1 Candidatus Sericytochromatia bacterium | reverse complement strand
CTGCGAAGCACGAAACTCCCTCCATACCCATTTGGGTTGGAGGGATGTAGTTCATAGAACCATTTAAGCGACGGGTTCTTTGAGGGCCCGGCGCAGAATTTTTCCAACCGGTGTTTTGGGCAGAGAGTCCCTAAATTCAATCATTTTGGGTACTTTATAACCCGTTAAATTGGTTTTACAGTGTGCTTTGAGTTCTTCGACTGTCAGAGAGGGATCTTTTTTGACCACAAAGAGCTTAACCACTTCGCCAGATTTTTCGTCGGGAATGCCAATGGCTGCAGCTTCGAGCACTTTCTCGTGCATGACGGCCACTTCTTCAATCTCATTGGGATAGACATTAAAACCCGAGACCAGAATCATGTCTTTTTTGCGGTCGACGATACGGATATAGCCCTTTTCGTCCATCACGCCCATATCCCCACTTTTGAACCAACCATCGTCAGTCATGACCAAAGCGGTTTCGTCGGGGCGTTTCCAATAGCCTTGCATCACCTGTGGGCCCCGGATCCAGATCTCTCCGGCTTCACCGAGAGGCATCACTTGGCCATCATCATCACGAATGGAAACCTCAGTGGAGCTGATCGGCAGACCAATCGTGCCGTTATAGTCATTCAAATACAAGGGGTTGATACAGGCAGCCGGAGAGGTTTCCGTCAGACCATACGCTTCCCGCAGGGTGACCCCTGTGACTTTTTTCCATTTTTCAGCGACAGGCCGTTGCACCGCCATGGCGCCACCGAGGGCCAGACGAAACTCACTGAAGTCGAGTTTGTGAAAATCGGGGTGGTTGAGCAATCCATTAAACAGGGTATTGACCCCAGTGAGGGTGGTGAATTTGACCTTTGCAAGCTCTTTGACAAAAGCGGGAATATCTCGGGGGTTGGTGATCAAGATATTTTCGGCTCCTATACTGCCAAAAATAAAACAATTGGCGGTGAGTGAGAAGATATGGTAAAGCGGCAAAGGCGTAATAATAATCTCTTCGCCCTCTTTAATACTGGATTTGATCCACTCTTTGGCCTGCAAAATATTGGCAATAATATTGCGGTGGGTGAGGACCGCGCCTTTGGAGACACCCGTGGTGCCTCCTGTGTATTGCAAGAAGGCGATGTCTTCGGCACGGATAGTGGGGGTGCTGTGGCTTTTGCCACTGCCTTTGGCCAGGGCCTGTTTGAGCGGCACAGCGTGGGAAATCGTCCAACTGGGCACCATTTTTTTGACGTGTTTGACCACCGTATTGACCAAGAGGGCCTTGGGAAATTTGAGCAGATCGCCCAATTGGGTGGTGATCACGTATTTGACGTGGGTCTGGCTGAGCACTTCTTCGAGAATACTACAGAAATTTTCGACAATCACAATCGCTTTGGCTTCGGCATCTTTGAGCTGGTGGGCCAATTCGCGGGCGGTGTAGAGCGGGTTGACATTGACCACAATCAGACCTGCGCGCAAGACGCCATAGAGACAGACTGGGTATTGCAGAATATTGGGGCTCATTATGGCCACACAATCACCTTTTTTAAGACCGAGATCGTGTTGCAAATAGGCTGCAAACGCTGCGCTGAGACGGTCTAGATCGGCGTAACTGAGGGTATGCCCCATATTCGAAAACGCAGGCCGGGCACTGAATTTTTTAAAGCTGTGCTCAAAGACCTCGTTGATTGAGCTGTGGGCATCGGCATCAATGTGGTGGGCGACGTCTTCGGCGTAATGGTTGAGCCAGCGTTTGTCCATGTTTCTGCGTCCTTTTCTGTTGGTGCCTTATTAAAAGCGACTTTTGCTTGAAATCCCTGGAATGTATTATAACATTGCTATCTTTGAAAGGCTCTTGGGGAAAAAATTCCAGATGAATAGAACCGCTATTGCCCTCCGAAATTATGCTTGCTACTAAAGTATCCCATACCATGCCTCAGCATAATTCTGTTCCAAAATCTGGAGCATTTCTTTGACAAAAAAGGATGTGCAGATAAATACCCATTCAGCAAAGCAGAGCGCAACTTCGTGGGCTCGGAAAAAGCCCAGGCCCAAAGGTCTGAACTGCTTGAAATCAGACAAGATAAAAACAGACACGCGCGAAGCTTGTAAATTATTCTTAAATTATTTTTAAAATAACCACAAACTTCCCTTGATATCCATAACCTAATCTTAGTATCGTGATTACACGAACTTTGGTGAAGCGAAGAAATGTAACAAACGAATCGGGTGAAAGCCCTTCAATTGTTGGCGACGCAAGGAGCCTTACAAGAGTTTGTTTCATTTTTTTGGGTTTTGCCCACGCATTTTTCAGAAGAACAAAGGCCCTAACGCGCTTCAAACAGAGCATGGTTGACTAAAAGGGCGGACTGGCTCAGAACAAAAGCCTTGCGCCATGGCAAGACCCCCTGTTCAATCGATAAAAAATGTAACACTTCTCACAGATGATAATCTCTATTTAACTTTATAATTTAAAGTACTTGATAGATTTTTAAAAATGAGGTTTAATCAAGGATAGGAACACGCAATCACATCTGAGGGGAAGATCCATGACGGAAGAGCCGATTTTATTGCAAGACCGTGCCATGGAAAATCTCAAGTTTATCCGCAATACCATGGAGCGGGCCACGGCTTATACCATGGTTTCGGGAACCGGGCAGATTTTGGTTGGAATTACCGCCTTGATCGCCGCTTGGGCTGCAACAGCCCAGACCCAGATAGATACCTGGATCTTCGTTTGGCTGGCAGAAGCCGTGCTCTCACTGCTGATCTCCAGTTTTATGATGATGAAAAAGGCCCAATCGGCCAAACTGCCGCTGTTTAATGAGACGGGGCGCAAATTTTTGCTCAGCTTTACACCAGCCATGATGGCAGGGGCCTTGCTGACAGCTATTTTCTACCAGCACCAATTGCTGCAACTCATCCCCGGCACCTGGTTGCTGCTTTATGGCACTGGTGTGATTGCCAGTGGCACCTATTCGGTCAAAATTGTGCCTGTGATGGGTTTCTGTTTTATGCTCCTGGGTGTTTTGGCCATGACAGGCCCTGAACACTGGGGCAATTCCCTGATGGCAGCGGGCTTTGGTGGTCTGCATATCGCCTTTGGGATTTTGATTGCACGAAAGTATGGGGGATAATCCCGTGTTAAAGAAAAAAGAAAAAACTGAAAGATCGCTGTTTACTGTGCCTGATACCCCCAAGGCTGCCAACCGCACTTTGGAATTGGATCGCTTGATTCATGAGCGCATTCGGCTGGGTATTGTCAGCGCCCTGGCAGTTAACGAGGCCCTGGGTTTTAACGAACTCAAGCTGATTCTCGATACCAGCGACGGCAATTTGAGTGTACATGCCCGCAAACTGGAAGAGGCTGAATACATCTCTTGCCAAAAATTCTTCGAGGGACGGATGCCCAAAACCGAGTACCGTCTCACAGAGACTGGGCGCAAAGCCCTGGAACGCTATTTGAACCATATGGAGGCCCTGATTCAGACCATGCGCAATCCGGGCGAGTCGCAGCAGTAATTTTTTTGGGGAAAACCTTTATGAAGCAAAGCACTTTTAATACAACACCCTCTTTGCATATGGCCCTGGTGCTCGACGGCAATGGCCGCTGGGCCCAACAGCGCGGCTGGCCCCGCGTGGCAGGCCACCGCGAAGGCGCAAAAACCGTTAGCAAAATTGTCGAAGCAGCGCCAGATTATGGCGTGGGCACCCTCACGCTTTATGCCTTTTCTTCCGACAATTGGAAGCGCCCCGGTTACGAAGTCAACGCCTTGATGAAACTCTTTGTCGAGTACCTCAAAAACGAAACTCCCCGTTGTTTGGCCAATGGCGTGCGCCTTTCGATTATCGGTCGACGTGACCGCTTCTCCGATGCCCTGCGGGCTGCGATCGTGCGGGCCGAGCAGGCCACTTTGGGCGGCAAAAAACTCCATCTGCGCGTGGCTCTGGACTATTCTGCCCGCGATATGATCCTCGAAGCGGCCCGCCAATTGAGCGAATTTGGGGGTGGCTTTGACCGCGAGACCTTCTCGCGGCTGGTGACCCAGAGCGACCCTGCTGCGGAACGGGTGCCCGATGTGGATATCCTCGTACGCACAGGTGGCGAGCAACGCCTGAGCGACTTTTTGCTCTGGGAATGCGCCTATGCTGAGTTTTTCTTTTTGCAAAAAATGTGGCCGGATTTTTCTGCAGGCGATTTGCAAGAAGTGGTGTCGGCCTTTTGCTCACGCGACCGCCGTTTTGGCGGCTTAAACGAGATCCGTCAGCAGGTGGTGGCCGGATAGTTGGGCTGAAGCCGCCTGTCGGCTGAACATTTCAAAACGAGATTTCTTGCTTTCGCTTGGATGGATTGCGCTGTTCCTGTGTTCCAATCCAAATTGAGTGGAGAGTAGAGACCAAACATGCGCGTAAAAATGATCCTGCCCGCTTTAACCGAGGCCAAAAGCCCCTATTGGCGTCCGATCAAATATTCCCTCTTTCCACCTTTGGGCTTGGCAACCCTGGCCGCCTATCTCGATCCCGATGACGAAATCTCCCTGCAAGATGAACATGTCGAGCCGCTCAAACTCGACGACAGCCCTGAATTGGTGATCATTCAGGTGTATATCACCAACGCGTACAGGGCTTATGCCTTGGCGGATCATTACCGCGCTCAAGGTGCTTTTGTGGCACTTGGGGGCCTGCACGTGACCTCGCTGCCCCAAGAGGCCGCAGCACACGCTGATGTCCTCTTTCTGGGGCCCGCTGAAGAGGCCTTTCCGCGCTTTTTAGAAGATTTTCGGGCAGGTCGGCCCGAAAAGGTATATATCTCGCAAACGCGCAGCCTGCAAGGCCTGCCTCCGATTCGCCGCGATTTGCTCAAGCGCCATCTCTATTTTGTGCCCAATTCAATTGTGGTCACACGCGGCTGTCCGCACCACTGCGACTTCTGTTATAAAGATGCATTTTTTGAGGGGGGGCGTAGCTTTTACACCCAATCGGTCAACGATGCCCTGGCTGAAATTCAGCGCTTGCCTGGCAAACACGTCTATTTCCTCGATGATCATCTGCTCGGCAACCGCCGCTTTGCGCGCGAACTCTTTGACGGCATGAAAGGCATGAAACGGGTTTTTCAAGCGGCGGCGACGGTCGATTCAATTCTGCGCGACGATTTAATTGAGCATGCCGCTGAAGCTGGGCTGCGCAGTTTGTTTGTGGGCTTTGAAACCCTCAGCCCCGCCAATTTGCGCAGCAGCAATAAATACCAAAACCTGGGCCAAAACTACGCGAAAGCCATTCAGCGCCTGCACGATTTGGGAATTATGATCAACGGCAGTTTTGTTTTTGGCCTCGATCATGATACCCCGGATGTGTTTAAACAGACCGTCGAATGGGGAGTGCAAAACGGGTTGACCACGGCCACTTACCATATTCTCACGCCTTATCCCGGCACCGCCCTCTATGCACGCATGGAAAAAGAGGGCCGCATTTTGCACCGCCAATGGGACCGCTACGACACCCGCCAAGTGGTCTACCAGACCCAGGGGCTCAGCGCTGAACAGCTCAAAGATGGCTATGATTGGGCCTATCGCGAGTTTTACAGCCTCTCCAATATCTGGAAGGCTGCGGCTGTGCATCCCCAGTTCAAACACCAACTCAAACACCTGGCGTATAGCACAGGCTGGAAAAAGTTGGAGCCGGTCTGGAATTTTTTGATCAAAAACCAGTGGTTGGGGGCCACCCGTGGGGCCTTGGAGGCCGTACTGGCAGAGGTCAAACGGGGCCAACAGACTTTGCCCGATCAGGGACTTTCGTCTGAATCTCCAGTCGTTGCGCCTTCAGAACTGTTGAGCTGAGAGGCACTTTTGCGCTGGTACATGTTGACCAATTGGGCCATGCCTGTGTTTAAATCAAAGTGAAAGCGAAAAGCACGGGAATAGGCGTCGATCACGACTTCCCAATGATCTGAATCCAGGGGTTGGCTCTGAATTTGAAGCCCACCGATCCCCATTTGGAAATAAAAATTTGACATGGCTTTGGCTGAGGTGTTCAGATCTTGCAGCAAATAGGCGGGCAATTGGCCCATCAATTGCGAGCCAGGATCGAGCAAAAAAACCAGCAAAAAAGGCACAGGGGGGCGGCTCAGCGCTTGATGGGGAACAGCTTGAAACGGGCTCAGATCCACTTCACTTTGGTGCAGGGCCTGGAGCTTGAAAACCTGGTATGACCTGAATTCTTCGGCGTGGGCCTGCACAAATTGGCTCACTTTTTGGCTCAGGGCCTGAAATTGGGGCGACTCCAGGTCAAATGGGTCCGACATTGCCACCAATTCGGGGTAGAGGCTGTATTTAAAGGCCAGAATCTGCTTTTCGAAGGGGGGGTGTAGGGCAGTCCTAGCGAGGCTGGGCTTGGGGGGGCTTTCTGGCTCAATACAGCGGTAACAGCTGCTCAGACCCAGTGTCAGAGCGACACCCAATACTAAATTGACGGTCCTAGAGAGTGCTGTTGTGAAGCCAGATCTGTGGGAACCATTGTACTTGAATGCGGAGTGGTTCATAAAACTGTTCATCTAATTCATTGTACAATGAGCGCAATTCCTGCAGGAGGCCCGATCCCGTGAAAGTTGCAGTCAACGTGTTTCAAACCCTGTTTTCAACCCTTTTGGCGGGCAGTCTCTGTGTGTCTGCGCCGGTTTTGGCTGCCAAAAAAGCAGATTTTTATCACTTTCCCCCCGGTTTTCTCTGGGGCACAGCCACCGCTGCTTATCAGGTGGAGGGGGGCATTCAGAATGATTGGAGTGCCGCCGGACTGGATGCAGGCCAAGCTGCGGATCATGCCAAACGCTACGAAGAGGACTTCGACACCCTCGAAAAAATGGGCACACCCGCCTACCGCCTGTCGATCGAGTGGGCCAAATTGGAGCCCGAGCCCGGCAAATACAACCGCCAGGCCCTCGAAGAGTACCGCAAAATGCTCAAGAGCCTCAACCAGCGCGGCATTCAGCCGATGGTCACCCTCTTTCACTTTACCCTGCCGACCTGGTTTGCCCAAAAAGGCGGCTGGACCCGGCCCGAAAATATTCAGGACTTTGTGCGCTTTTGCACCTGGGCCAGTGGCGAACTCAAAGACGAGGTCCATTGGTGGTTTACGATCAACGAACCCTTGGTCTACGCTTTTAAGTCCTATGATGCGGGCGCATGGCCCCCTTTTCAGAAAGACCGCAACATGGCCCTGCGGGTGATCAAACACCTTATTCTGGCCCACGCTGAGGCTTACCGCGCAGTGCATGCCCAAGACCCCATTGCCTGGGTCGGTTTTGCCAAAAATATCACACTCTTGGAGCCCAATGTCGCAGGCAATCCCCTCGACCAGGCCATGACGGGCTTTCAGAGCTATCTCTTTAATGAGGCCTTTTGGGATGCGATCAGCCAGGGCGAACTCAATTTTAGTGTGCCCGGCGTTGAACCGATTCAAATCCCTTACAACAAAAACCTGCACGGCAGCATGGACTTTGTGGCCTTTAACTATTACACCCGCTATATGATTACCGCCAGCGGGGCCCAGGTCACGCGCCCCGGCGTGCCTGTCAACGAACTCAATTGGGAGATTTACCCCGAAGGCTTGTTAAAAGTGCTGCGTCTGGCCCATAAACATGCCAAACGTTTACATGTGCCGATTATCATCTCCGAAAATGGCTTGGCGGATGCCGATGACAGCCAGCGCCGGGCCTTTTTGCTCCAACATTTGCAACAGATCTGGCAGGGCCTGCAAGAGGGCATTCCCGTGGCGGGCTATTTGCACTGGAGCCTGATGGACAATTATGAGTGGGCCGATGGCTTTGCAGCCAAGTTTGGGCTCTTGGATATTCAGCGCAAGTGGCGGCCGTCGGGCCTGATGTTTCAGGAGATCGTCAAACAAAACGGCTTTCCTGCCGCTTGGCTGGAGCAGCACCCGCTGCCTGCAAAATAGTTTTTAAAAGCGGTGCTGGTAATTCACACCAATCGCCGTTTGGCTTGCATAGCTGGGATACTGTCCCACTGTCCAGGTCTGAGGTTGGTTGGGGTGGACTGAGTCGGGTGGGTTTTGCCATTGGTAAAAGCTGATCAAGAATGTGGCTAGGCCCAGACCGATATTGGCCAATGATAAGCGGCTTTTAAAACTCAGTTCTCCTTGTAAATCTCCATAGTTGAAAAGCCCCCATCCCACAGTGGCTCCGCCAATGACCATGCCCCCCAAGCGGCTGCCTTGGTAGAGAGTCGGATCTTCAATGGGAATCCAATAGGCGAGCAAAACAGCCAGATTGACAGCATCTAGGCTTAAAGAAGGGATGACTACGCTTGGATCTTCAGGATTCTTAGGGAGTGGAGCGGGTTCGTAACTGGGTTGAATCATCGCTAATTCTTGGGGGCTTAAGCCTGATTCTTTGATCCATCTTTGCAATTGGGGATCTTGCATTTCTTTGAGATAGGCATTGTGAAAGCGCTGATCCAGTTTTTGGGCCAAGGCCAAACCTGCTGTTTTTGCGATCAAATGGCCGACTGCACAGATATTTCCATTGCGATCAATAAAGACCGGGCGTGATTGGTTTTTGTATTCAAAATTCTGAGGAAATCGCCCTGTTTGGGCATAGTCTTTTAAGAGCCCAAGTAAATGCTGGCGCTGTTTGCGAAGCGCTGGAGGAAAATGGGGTATGTTGGTCGCTTTCAAGGCAGTTTCTACATAGTTGAGATGGGTTTGTACGCGCAATTGGGGGGAGACAAAAGGCCTAGGTGGGTGACCAAATCGTTTGATATAGCTGAGATCACCCAAGACAGAATTAACGGCAAAGGACTGTTTGGTAGCCGTCTGGCTCCCTGATAAGAACAGCAATAAGAAAAAGAACGCAAAGAGTCGATAAAAATATGCCATGATATATTTATAATCGATTTTTCCCATAATTCAAAATCGCCCCGAAAGGAAAAACCATGCGCCTGTTTTGTCCCTTATTGCTCGCTTTGAGTTTGGTTTTTCAGAGTTGGATTTTACCTGTGAGTGCTGTAGAGACACTATCACCTGAAAAGCAGGGGGTACATTTCCAGCTTTTACAAGTCGATTGGGGAGGGACGGCTGCCGTCAATGTGGCTCCTGTTCCCGAATTATTGCCTTCGCTGGGTATGCTGACAGGGGGATGGGCGGTTGGAACGGTCGCTTATATTCTGGTGTGGAGTCTTTTACATTTCATGATGCCTGTTTTGGGGTACTCACCTGCTGTACGAGAAATTGGAGCAATCTCTGCGTCTGTCTTGACCAACGCAGGTTTTATCTGGATGGCAGGCAATGAATTTTTTGCTTCCCAAGGCTTTGAAGGGGATTTGGGTATGACATTGGCTGGAGCCTTGATCGGGCAGAGTCTGTATCTGTTTCAAGATGAGGTTCCGCCTTTGCAATTGGTGGCCTGGATTTTTTCGACTTGGGGTGGATTTTGGGCCTATAATGCCTCTTTGCAAGAAAAACAGTGGCAGGTTGGCCATGGTTTTACAGGACTTTTAGAATAAGGCGGCTGAAAAACGGGGCTCTCCCTGTGGAAAGTCGATGATGCGCGTCGGGCTTTCACTTTCTCCAAAGTTGCCCGCTGGATTGACAAAAGACAGTATCAGGTGATCAGGGCCAAGATATCTTTTGCTGTCTTGGCCCAATCGGCTCCCTGGAACGGTGATGTATTTGCCTGTTGAGACCATGCGAATCAACGCCAATGTATTTCCAAATTGGCTTAAACCAGTGGGAGTGAGACCTGTTAAGTCGATATGGGATTGGGTAAGGTCAAAATAAGGGAAGTTGATAAAGAAGAGTGAATGACAAAGGTCAGTTGTTTGTTCTGGTGTGCTAAGAGAGCTTAACTTGAGTGGAAAGAAGACAATACGTCCATCAAAGGGCAAAGGTAATAACGGGTAAGCAGTTTTCAGACAGTCCCTTGTACTGGATGATACTGAGTTATAGTTTGAAATGACCTCGGTTTTTTTGTCTTTGAGTCCAAGTTTATAGAGATTGAATTTTTGCTCCTGCTCAGCAAAAACAACCAATCTCTGATTGCCCTCTGTTAGTCTAAATGTGAGATCATCGCCCGGTGATTGGGTCAGGTTGGTAATCATTCCTGATTTGCTGTGAATGCGGTAAAGTTCAAAATTTGGCGGTGTTAGGGGTTTTTCTTCAAGATGAAAGGCCGGTGCTTCTGTTTTGCTTGAGATCACAACTTCTTCTGGAGAAACCCAACGGAGGTCTTTGACTTCACCATCAAATTCAATGGGTTTTAGGAGTAGTTCCGAATCAGAACCTTTAAATTCCAAATACAGTCGATTGGGTTGGGGGATCGCTTGTCCAGATTCTGGAGCCTGTTGAAAGAGTATTGCCAATTGTTGGCTGTCAGCAGCCCAAGCATAACGCAGAATCAGGCGTTTTTCTTCTGTGATGATTTCTCTGGCACCCAAGAGATCCTCGCGGATAGGATTGATAGGCACACGGTAAAGAGAGTATTTGGTTTGAGATGTGTCTTGCGTGATAAAGCTAAAGGCTTGGCCATTGGGCAGCCATTCGACTTGGGCCATATTTAACAGGCGTTTGTCTGAATTTTTCTCTGGAAAAACCTGTTTTTCTGCATGGCCATTTTTATCGAGAAGATAGAATCGGAATTGTTTGCCGTAATTGAGACCCAAGAGGAGCTCATAACCGCTAGGAGAATAATACAAATGAGGAGCCCCTAAACGCCAATCTGTGAGTAATTCCTTTTCTTGAAACAGGTTTTTCATCACTTGATTGGGATCGATCAAACACCCACTTAAAAACAGAAAAAGACCGATACATGCAAGCCCTTGTCTAAATTTTAAGTGGAGTACCATACCTGAAAGTGTCCTTCAGCGGAATTATTCCGATTATACCCCTGATTCCAGAAATTTACTTATTTCAAGCCGTGATTAAGGCTCAAAGCCGTTCTAGGCGCAAATCCAACTGGGCCTGCAATTGGTTAAACGGCATCGCCCCTTTGAGCTCCATCAGGGTTTTGCCTTTGTGAAAGAGCATGAGCGTGGGAATACTCTGAATGCCATAATGGGCGGCCGCTGCGGGGTTCTGATCGACGTTGACTTTGATAATCTTGAGTTTACCCGCATATTTTTCAGCCACCTGTTTGAGTACGGGATTCATCATTTTGCAGGGGCCACACCACTCGGCCCAAAAATCAACAAGCACTGGCACGTTGGATTCATTTAAAAGACTTTCAAAACTGGGTTTGGTTTGAGCGGACATGGCGTAAGCCTCCTATAATTGACCTTCTCTATAAATACTATAGGGGGTATTGAATGTTGGGTCAAGTCAATTCAATCGTTTTTGGGCTGTGCATAATCCACCACTGTGCGTTGTAAATCTCCCCAAAATACGGGATTTTGATTCGCCCCGAGCAGGCGGCGGGCCTGACTGGGCACCGCTGTTTGCAAATACTGCTGCAATTCTGTGCCGCTTAAGACGCCGTCTTGATTCAGATTGGCGTCGCCTTGCAGGCCCTTGAGCAGGTAAAAGGTAAACAGCGAATGGCGTTGGGCTTTCCACCAAATGCTCATTTCATGGCTTTGGGAGGCATGCATGAGCAGGGCCCGGCTGAGTTTGGGCAAAGTGTGTTGGTTGCTTTCCAAAACCAAGGGTTTGCGATCGGGCAAAAGCGCCCCCGCGGGTGTCATACCACTAAAACAGGCGTCGATAATCACCGTCAGTTCAGAATAATTGAGCTTGGCCAAATTTTGGTAGAGGGTTTCCAGGGCGTAGCCGCTGCTGGCGAGATAATTGGGATTGGCGTCTACAGGCAGCAAAAAGCTTTTGCCCGCCAAGGTCGCAGCCCCGTGGCCTGAATAATAGATTAGAATCGGGGTTTGGGGCGTGTGCCAATCGGCCATCTGGCCCCGGGGCTCTTCGCGATTGCCAAAGACGGTCTCCAAGTCCGCTTTGCTGGCATTGGCCAAGTTAATTGTGTTTTGTGGCTGAAATCCCAGCATTTGTTGGCTGTAGCGTTTGACCATTTCTGCATCGTGCAGGGCAAATTCACTGCTTGGGGCTTGGCGATAGTCCTGATTGCCAATAATTATCGCCAGCCCCCTGTGTTTTTTCGGATTGTTCGGAATTAGTTCCAAACTCATGGCCAGAGAAGAATTCCGCAGCGGCTCAAAGTGAGATGGTAATTGACCAAAGGAGAGACGCAGGGAATCCATTTGGTTTTCATTCAGACTGAATTGGGTTTGCAAAGTCCCATAAACAGGATCAAGCACTGCCAATTGAAGCTGAAGGTGAGAGCGGTTAAATAGCTGCGAAGGCAAGTGCTGCAGATTGAAATGGGCCCAGCCATCAGAGTCGGTCAGGGCTTCACTTTGCCAATCACTCCCGTTCACTGTCAGCTGAGATTTGCGCAAATACAGGGGTTTCGCTGGCGAAGCCGAAATCGCTTTCCATGCCGATTCATTTAAAGTTGTGACTTGGGTTTGAGGTTCAGCCCAAAAGAGACTTGCCAGTAGATCTGCTCCCAATAAGATCAAACTCCCCCAACCCCAAGGGCCAATTTCATTCTGAGAAGATTTGGGTTGTGTTTGTTGATCGAGCAAAATTCCACCCGTCACCAAACCCAAGCTGAGTATCAGGCCCAAGGTACTTCCCCAAAGGGAAGGTTCGCTGGTTTTTTCGAACACCAACAATTCCCGTTTTTCAAATTCTTGGTCTAGCTCAATCAAGACTGACAGCCTGCGAGGGTCTTCGGGTTTTAAATTCACTTTTTCCAATTTGAGCACAGGGTGCTGTGCCTGACGGGTTTCTGTTTTGAGCTTGGGAGGGCTTTGGATCTCATCCCGCCAAAGGGCCATACTCAAGGCACAGCCCTGTAAATTGAGCAGGAGCGGGAGAAACAAGAGACAACGTGGAAAGATTTTCAATCGGGCCCCGCTTGACGGCGTTTTGTTTTCTTACGATGATTGTAACATGTTCAATTTTTTGATTCTTTGCTTTTATCTGTGTTTCTGGCTGGGCCTCTCTCAGCCCCAAGCAGAGGCGAGCCCCTTGCAGGTCTCGGTGGAAGTCTGTCCGGGTCCCCATGACAGCTTTGCTGAAACCCGTGCCGCGGCACTGAATGAGGCCCGCCGGGAAATCTTATTCCAAGGCGGAGAAGTCTGGCTTTCAGCCCAGACCGCTGTGGCCGCAGGTGTGGTGCAAGACGACTGGCTGCAATTGTTCAGCTCCGGCGTGGTGAGCCAAGAAAAAGTCTTGGCCGAACGCTGGTTGCCAGCCAAAGAACAAATGCCCCCCTGTTATGCCCTGACTTTGCAGGCCACTGTTAGCGTCTTACAAAAGGCCAGCGAATCCGAATTGGATCTTCGCCTCTGGCTGCCAGAAAGTCAACTCACAGAGGGCCAAGCCGTGGAACTGAATTTACTCAGTGCCAGTGGGGGCTATTTGACCCTGGTGAATGTCTCTGCCGATGGCTCGGTCACGCTTTTATTGCCCAATGCCCGCATGCCCATGCCCTATTATCTAGAACCGGGCCAGCTCAGCCACTTTCCGGCGCTCTTGAATCAGGCGGATCTCAAACTGGTCGCACGGGTGTTGCCCGGCCAAGCCAGCAGCCGCGAGGTGCTCAAAGGCATTCTCACCCGCACCCCCCTGCAGCTGGGACCTACAGGCCCATTTAAACAGGGCCTGTTTCAGGTCTATGACCGCTTTGGCACAGGGCTCTATGGCGATTTTATGCGTCTGCTTTTGGCCTTGCCCGCACAGAGCTGGAATGAAAGCAGCTTTGTCTATCAGATCAGCAGAGACACAGCTTCGAACTAGTTTTCTACCTAGTCTTCTGCTCCATCGACACGGGACTCGACCTTTTGGCCATAGGGGCGTGCCGCAGGTTTGCTCTTGCGCTCTTCGCCACGGGCCTTGCGTTTGGCATCTTCGCGCATAATAAAGCGCACAGGGGTGCCCACAAATCCGAAGCTCTCGCGCATTTTGCGTTCCACATGGCGCAAATAGGGCTCTTCGACAATATCTGGGTGATTGCTAAACAGCACAAAGGTGGGTGGGCAAACACTGACCTGGGTACCGTAGTTGATCCGGGCCCGGCGGTTTTTACGCGCCGGGGGGGGAGTCATTGCGACAATTTCGTTGAGCACCTCGTTAAACAGACCTGTGCTGATTCTACGCTGGTTTTCTTCGCTGGCGGCTTTGGCCACGTCGAGCAGGTTATACAGGCGCTTTTTGGTCACGGTTGAGGTAAAGATCACGGGGGCATATTCCAGGAAATAGAGCTTATCGCGCAGGGCGTCGGCATGTTCGGTCATGGTGCGGTTGTCTTTGTCGGGAATCAGGTCCCATTTATTCACGACAATCACGCAGGCTTTGCCCAAATCCTGGGCCATACCGGCTATGCGCTGGTCTTGATCCGAGACGGGCTCGGTGGCATCCACCACCAAACAGACGACATCAGCGCGGTGAATCGCTTTGATCGCACGCACGACCGAAAAGCGCTCCACACCATAACGCACCTTGGATTTTTTGCGAATCCCGGCGGTGTCGATCAGAACATAACTTTCGCCTTCGCGTTTGCAGACACTGTCGATCGCATCGCGGGTGGTGCCGGGCATATCGCTGACAGTCATGCGCTTTTCACCGAGCAAGGTATTTACAATTGAAGATTTGCCCACATTCGGCTTGCCAACAATCGCCAGTTTCAGGCCTTCGTCTTCCTCTTCTTCGGTGCCACGCTCCAAATCGAGCTTGGCAACCACTTCGTCGAGCAGATCGCCGACGCGGTTGCTGTGAATGGCTGAAATGGCATGGACGGTATCACCGAGGCCCAATTCGTAGAATTCAGAAGCGGCAGCAATGTCGCGCATATCGTCGAGTTTGTTGACAGCCACAATCACCTGTTTGCGGCGCTGGCGCAATTCGTCGGCAATTACGCGGTCAAGCGGGTGCAGGCCGGTTTGGCCATCCACCAGGAAGATGATCACCTGGGCTTCGTCGACAGCCAACCAGGCCTGTTGTTGCACAGATTCGTGCAAATCGTCGGACTCTTCAAAGAGCAGACCGCCGGTGTCGATCACAATAAACGAATGTCCTGTCCATTCACAGGTCAGGTAGAGACGGTCGCGGGTCACCCCCGGCATATCGTCAACGATTGCCATGCGGGATCCGACAAAGCGGTTTGCCAGGGTCGACTTGCCCACATTTGGACGTCCGACAATTGCCACCAATTGTCCGGTATTTACTGAGGCCATATCATTTCTCCGATCAGCGGAGAGGGCTCAGGGGCAGTCTCCGTAATAGTATACGCCCGGCTCAGGGCCGCACGGGCGTCAGTATCCGTGTAAGGGGGGGTAAAATACAGGCTGGCCAAAGGCTCACCTGCTTCGACGCGGTCACCGCGTTTTTTGTGCAGGATCACGCCTGCACCCAAATCGAGCACGTCGTCTTTTTTGTCTCGGGCCCCGCCGAGGGCTTTGAGGGCATTGCCCACTTCACGGGCGAAGAGATCATGCACATAACCCGATTGGGGGGCATTAAAGGTTGTGACGGTACTGGCTTGGGGCATGAGTTTAAAATCTTCAGTTACGGCAGGGTTGCCCCCTTGGGCAGCCACCATTTCACGGAATTTTTCCAGGGCCTTGCCACTTGCAATTTGGTGTTTTAACAGCGTTTTGCCTTCTTCGAGGCTGGTCACCCGGTCGGCATTGATCAATTGCATCGCGCCGAGGGTCAGGACCACTTCGTTCAGATCAGCCGGGCCTTCGCCTTTGAGCGTGGCAATCGACTCTTCGACTTCGAGGGTGTGGCCAATGGCAAAACCAAGCGGCTGCTCCATATCGCTGAGCAAAACCGAGACCGAACGCTTGAGGTTTTTGCCCACTTTGACCAGCATCTCAGCCAAGGCTTTGGCGGAGGCATAATCGGGCATAAATGCGCCCGATCCGTATTTGACGTCGAGCACGATCACATCTGCGCCTGCGGCAATTTTTTTGGACAGAATCGAACCGACAATCAGGGGGATATTGTCGACCGTGGCAGTCACATCGCGCAAGGCATAGAGCACCTTGTCGGCGGGGGCCAGGTTTTGGGTTTGGCCGACCACGGCCACACCCACCCGCTTGAGCTGGTCTAAAAATTGAGGGCCGGTCAAACTGGTCTGAAATCCAGGAATGGCCTCAAATTTATCTACAGTGCCGCCGGTATGCCCCAGGCCTCGGCCTGAGAGTTTTGCCACCACCAGACCTGTGCTGGCGACCAAAGGCGCCAATACGAGGGTGACTTTATCACCCACGCCGCCGGTGCTGTGTTTATCGACTTTAATGCCTGAGACGGAGCTGAGATCGAGCAGTTCACCCGAATGGGCCATAATATCTGTTAAATCTGTGGTTTCTGCTTCATTCATGCCTTGAAAATACACGGCCATCAGCCAGGCGCTGAGCTGGTAGTCGGGAACACTGCCTGCGGTCACACCGTTGAGCAGAAGTTCAAGTTCTTGGCGATTCAGGGCTTCGCCATCCCGTTTTTTGCGAATAATATCTACTGTGTTCATAAACGGGCATTTTAGCACCCCGAGACAGCTCAGGACAATGGAATCAAGAATTTGCGTTTGAATCCGGGGGGGATATTTCGAGCAGTTTTTGGCCCGCACTCACCTGTTGCAGCGGGCTGACACAGACCGCGTGGACCACTCCAGCAAAGGGGGCATTTAAACGGGTTTCCATTTTCATCGATTCCATTACCAAGAGCGGATCCCCTTCTGCCACGTGCTGGCCCAGGCTGACTTCAATTTTTAAAACCTTGCCCGGCAGGACGGCGCAGAGATCTCCTGCCTGGGTTTGGGCTGCAGGTCGGCGCAGTCGGGGCAGCATGTCTAAACACAGATTGCCCCAGCTCCGATGGTGCAGCCAGAGTTGCTCCCCGTTTTGCCACACCCTGCAGAGATATCTCAGGTTTTGGTATTCAAAACAGATCTTTTCAGCATCGGCTTCAATCAGGTGCAGAGTCATTTCTTCAGGCGCGTCTGCTTCACTTGTGAGGTTGACTGCCAGTTTGTTTTGCCCAATCTGGTGGTAGGTCACTGTGAATCTTTGGCCCCAAAAGCCCCAATGCTCCCGCTGGGGGGCTGAGGGATTGTTGCGCCAGCCTATGGGCAGCCCCGCTGCTTGCAATGGGTCCCGTGGTCGCATCTGCATTTGCCAGGCGGTGGCGGCAGCCAACAGTGCCAGTGGCGGCTTTGCCTGGGCAGCAGGCGTCTGGGAAAGAGCGGCAAGCTGGGCTTCGAGCCAACCCGTGTGGACACGCCCTGCCACAAGATCTTTTTCCGCACATAAGTCCATTAAAAAAGGGATATTGGTGGGCAGTCCCAGCGCCACACTCTCACTCAGGGCTCTGCGCAACTGACTCAAGGCCTGTTGGCGTGTCGGCGCGTGGATGATCAGTTTGGCCAAAAGTGAGTCGTAATCGATGCCAATCTCTGCCCCAGCGGTGATGCCACTGTCAATGCGCAGCCAGTTGGGCAATTGCCACTGGGCCATTTTGCCACTGGCGGGGGCAAAGTTGTAGCTGGGATCTTCGCAACAAATGCGCACTTCGATCGCATGTCCTGAAGCTTGTAATTCGGACAAAAGCTCAGACTGGCTCAAGGGCAGGGGTTCGCCAGCGGCCAATTTGAGCTGGAGCTGGACCAGATCCAGACCTGTGATCGCCTCCGTCACAGGATGTTCGACCTGAATGCGGGGATTGACCTCCAAAAAATAATACTGGTCTTGGCTGTCGAGAATAAATTCAACCGTGCCCGCTCCGACATAACTCAGGCTGCTGCCGAGTTTGACGGCATCGGCCCCCATCGCTTGGCGCAATTCAGACGAAAAGTTGACGGCTGGTGCCTCTTCCCAGATTTTTTGGTAGCGGCGCTGCAGCGAACACTCACGCTCGCCAAGGTGAATCACCTGGCCCTGACTGTCACCCAAAATTTGGAATTCGATGTGGCGCACGGGTTCGAGCAATTTTTCGAGGTAGAGCCGATGATCTGAGAAAGCCTTTAAGGCTTCAGCTGCGGCGCTGGCCAAAGCGGGCAAGAGTTCAGCTTGGTTCGCAATTCGGCGCATGCCTCGGCCGCCCCCGCCGCCAACAGCTTTGACCAAAAGCGGATAACCCAGATGATTTGCCAATGCTTGGCAGGCTTCAGGCTGATCCGGGTCAATGGCCTGGCCTGGCACGACGGGAATGCCCAAAGCCAAAGCCCGATCGCGGGCGGTGGTTTTGGCGCCCAGTTCTCGCAAGACGTTTGCGCTGGGGCCGACAAAGACCAAGCCGGATCTGGCACAGGCGTCTGCCAATTCGGGGTTTTCGGCCAAAAATCCATAACCTGGATGCAGGGCCTGTGCCCCTGTGGCGTGGGCCGCTGCCAGCAGAGCCGGAATCTTGAGATACGATTCACTGGCGGGGGCCGGGCCAAGATAAACGGCCTGATCTGCCAATTGCACATGCAAACTGTGGCGGTCGGCCTCGGAGTAAACAGCGACGGTGCCCAATCCCAGCTCGCGACAGGCGCGGATAATCCGGCAGGCGATTTCGCCGCGATTGGCAATTAAAACGGTATCAAAGGGAATGATTGCTTGGCTCACATCCGGAAGACCCCGTATCCTTCCGTGCCTTTGACCGGCGCGTTATACGCTGTGGAGAGGGCAATGCCGAGCACGTGTCGGGTGTCGCGGGGATCAATCACCCCATCGTCCCAGATTCGCGAACTGGCGTACCAGGGGCTCGATTCCAGACTGACCTGGCTGTGTAAATGCCCGCGCATTTTGGCCAGGCGCTCTTCATCCACAGCTTTCCCAGCTTTGTTTGCCGCTTCGCGTTGCACCATTTCCAAGACCCCCGCCAATTGGTCGGGGCCCATGACTGCAATCTTTGAATTGGGCCAAGAGAATAAAAAGCGTGGATTGTAGGCCCGGCCACACATGCCATAATTGCCCGCCCCGTAAGAGGCGCCGACGATCACCGTCAAGGCAGGCACGGTGCTGTTAGAAATGGCGTTGATCAATTTGGCGCCGTTTTTAATGATCCCGCCCTCTTCGTATTCGCGCCCGACCATAAAGCCTGTGATATTCTGCAAAAACAGCAATGGTACGTTGCGCTGGTTGCAAAGCTGTATAAATTGCACTCCCTTTTGGGCCGACTGCGAAAAGAGCACGCCATTGTTGGCTATAATCCCAACTGGATAGCCATAAATACTGGCAAAACCCGTCACCAGAGTGGAGCCGTAATCGGGTTTGAATTCCGCAAAACGTGAGCCATCGACAATCCGGGCAATGACCTCGCGGATTTCAAAAGGCAAGCGCGGGTCGGCAGAGGCAATGCCGAGAATCTCTTCGCTATCATAGAGCGGGGGATCCGCAGGCAAAAGCGGGCGCTGTTGGGGTTTGTGGTAAAAGAGCGTTTCAATGGCCTCGCGGGCCAGCAGCAGGGCTTCTTCTTCGTTTTGGGCCACCGCATCAGCCAAGCCCGAGAGGCGGCCATGCATTTCAGCGCCGCCGAGGCTCTCTTCATCGACCACTTCGCCGGTGGCCATGCGCACCAGCGGCGGGCCCGCCAAAAATGCGCGGGCCTGGTTTTGCACCATGATCACGTAGTCCGACATACCGGGGATATACGCCCCCCCAGCGGTACAGGAGCCAAAGACCACCGAAAGGCTGGGAATGCCCTGGCGAGAGCGGCGGGCAATATTGCGAAAGGCTGCGCCACCGGGATTAAAGATCTCGGCCTGCCGGGTCAGATCGGCCCCAGCAGATTCAATCAGATAAACCAAAGGCAGGTGGTTTTCTTCGGCAATGCCATCCAGGCGCAGGCCTTTTTGCAGGGTCATGGTGTTCATGGCGCCGCCGCGAATGGTGGGCACGCTGGCGTTGATCGCACATTCCACCCCAGAAACCCGGCCAATGCCCGCCACCATCGAGGCCCCGGTTGAAATGTGTTCTTGGCCCAAACCGGCCAGGGGCATCAATTCGAGAAAGTGGGAATCGGGATCGAGCAGGGCTTCGACCCGCTCGCGGGCAGTGAGCTTGCCCTGGGCTTTGTGGCGTGCGAGGTATTTTTCTTCCCCTTGGAACAAACTTTGGACCAAATGGGCCTGCAATTGGGCCACAAGCTCCAACATGGCGTTCAGATTGCTCTGGTAACGCTCACTGAGGGGGTTGACTTGGCTCTCTAAAACTCGCACAGAAGGCTCCCGTTCAGGAAATGCTTGCAGGTTCTGGTTCAGACTTCTGGTTTAGGTTAGCAGGTTTTTGGGTGGGGGGGAAGGATGGGGGAGGGAGAATGGGGAATTGAGAATGGAGAATTGAGAAGGGAGAATTGAGAATGGGGGAAAATGAAAAGCGGTTGTGAGTTTGATTCACAACCGCTGGTGGGGTGGGGTTTTTTCCCTGTGAGGGGATTAACCCAGGGGGATTTGGGCCTTGTGTTGGGTGAGCCACTGGGCAAAAGTTTGAATGTCGGGGTTTAATTGGCGGGTTTCTTCTAGATTGCGGGCTGCGCAGAAGTCGGTTTCAAAATCGTGTTTGAATTGGAACATATTGCCCAGATCGTCTGCGCCTGGAAAGCCGAGATTCCGGTAAATCTCAAAAGGCACGGCGTTGTAGGCAATGTCTTGACCGAGGGCTTGAGAGAGGGCCTGGGCCATTTCTGCGCCAGTCAGATGATCTCCAGCAATGCCCACTGTTTTGCCAATATAATCTTGGCCTGTTTTAAATATCCCGTAGGCGGATTTGCCAATGTCTTCGGCACCAATACCCGGCAGCTTTTTGTCGCCCATCGGGAGGTTAAACGCCAGTTTGCCATCGGGGCCTTTTTGGGGGGCCATGCCAGGGTTGAGCAGGTTGTCCCAGTAGAAGGAGGTCAACATAAAGGTGACAGGCAGTTCCAAATCGCTGAAAAAGTGATTCGATTCGCCTTTTGCATCAAAATGGGGGACTTTGTATTCATCCATAAGCGTCGGCATGCGGTTGTCGCTGAGGGGCACCCAGTTGCGGGTGTCTTCGAGTGTGGACCAGACCACATGTTGCACACCCGCTTCTTTGGCGGCTTCGGCGATGTTTTTGGCCTCTTGTTTTTCTGTCGTGGGGGAAAAATGATTCCAGAAAAAGGTCACTCCAAAGACGCCATAGCTGCCTTTAAAGGCGGCGAAGAGGCTCTGGGGATCATGTAAATCTGCAGCCACGACCTCGGCGCCTTGGGCCGCCAGCGCTTTGGCTTTGTCAGAGTTGATGTCGCGGGTAATGGCGCGAACGCTGAATTCACTGCTGGGATCGGCCAGAATGGCCTGGACCAGACCGCCCCCTTGAGCCCCTGTTGCTCCAACGACTGTGATGATTTTTTTTGTTGACATGGTTGTGTCTCCTGTAATTTGTTACTGATTTAGTTACAATATTAAATAGTTTAAACTTAAACTATTTATTTGTCAATTGGGGCGGGTTGGTTTTTGCTTCAGACGGGGAATATACAACCATCATTTAAGGAATCTCAGATGGCTTTTCTCAAATTGTTTTTCCAGTTTTCCAAACATGCTCCAGTCGTTTGTTTGACGGGGCTCTTACTTTTATTTACCAGCTCAACCCAACCTGTTGGAGCCTGTGACTGTGTCAAAATATCCAGCGTCAAGGCCAATATGCACACATTGCAGACCATGGTTGAAACCTATTTTGTCGACCATAAACGGGTCCCCGCCTCGGGACGTATTTTAGAATTCCAAGCTCGCCATGATCCCAATCCCTATTGGAAAAATATATTGAATCCTTTTACTTCCAGAGAGGGCTATCTCCAAGCTTGGGGAGATTATCATTTGTACAATGAATCGCTCTTGGCAGATCAATATGCCGAAATACTAGGTATACGCTTTATGATATCAGATACCGGTTTGCCTGAGAGTACCCGCGGTTTAGCCCTTTATCTGGCCGTTTCAAAGCAAAAATACCTGATCTATGGGGTGGATCAAACAGGACAATGGGTCATAGACAAAGGCAAGCCATTTGTTTTGAGCAATTCATGAAAGACAATTATTTACCTCTCTTGACCTGGGAAAATGCTTGGTATTACCCCTTTTGGTTGGGATTGTTTAATAGTTGTTTTGTACTCGGGTTTATTGCATTAAATTTTGTCTGGTATTTTGTGGCTTGGCATGAA
Source organism: Candidatus Sericytochromatia bacterium (assembly GCA_018780035.1). Taxonomy (GTDB): domain Bacteria; phylum Cyanobacteriota; class Sericytochromatia; order UBA7694; family UBA7694. The sequence goes on along the minus strand of JADMKE010000025.1, from coordinate 45,803 downwards.
CTCTTTGAGCCCTGCCGTTGCAATTTAACACCGTTTCTATTTTGGCCCGAACTCAAACCTGACATCTTGAAGTTGGGACATTTGATCTCTGTGTTTGGCCTCTATATATTGCTGTGTAGTCTCGAAACAGGGATCTTGTTTTATAAGAGCAATAAAACTTCATTATCTGGTCAGATGCATGTATTCTTAGGCCTCATTTGGGTGGTAAGGGTTCTCTGCCGAAATCTTTCTGGCCTGCTATTGCTTTTATCTTTGCTGGTGATGCCTTCTGCGATGCCGATTTACCTTATTTTAAGTGGCCTCTGTTTGGGGTTGCTATATCTCGGGCAAAAAGGTCGCTTTCAAAATTTTCAAATGGACACAGCACCTCTGAACGGCTTGCCAATGGGGACAAAAATAACTTGGAAATTGATTTTGAGCTTTTTGATTATCTATCTACTTTTACTATTAATACCTCAACCTTCAGGGCTTTTGTTTCTTTTTTATCCACATCAATATCCTGTTCAAGCTCTGGGGTTGGTTTTGTTGTTCTGGCTTGTGCTCGTTTTTTATCAGGTACAAAAAATGGTTGAGAATTGAAGACTCAATGAATGGGTTTGTAAGTGTAAGAAAATGGGAATTAAGTTAAATAATTGATAGTGAGGTGTTTGTGACCCATTTATTTTATGCTGAAAGAAAGGAAGTAGGGCATTTAATTTTCGGAATTATTCTGTTTTTTTTTCAGCATGTCAACCCATTGGACCTTGTGAATGTTCCCGAATCTCCAGTGTCAAAGCCAATATGCATACAGTGCAGTTGATGTTGGAAAGCTATTTTAGGGAGTTTCATTCTTATCCTTCTTCTGTTCTAGACTTAGAGGAAGTTGCACGTCGTTCCCCGAATTCGTATTGGAAAGAATTTTATAATCCCTATACATCCACAACAGGTTATTTCGAATCAGTGACTGATTTTCGTTATATCCCCTTTGATCAAAAAATTGAAAATGAGAATATTGTTGATATTTTAGGCATCAAGATGATAATTACGCATCATCATTCTCTTTATTCTTTGTCTGGTTTGGTGGTATATGCGCCTGTCTCAACCCAAAAATACTATATTTATGGATTGGACAAGGTTGGTAAATTGATTAAAGACAAAGGTCAAGTTTTTAGCTTGAGTAACTCATAGAGACATGCCTCAAAAATTACTCACATTTCAAGGGCCTTGGTATTATGTGTTTTATTTGGGGATTTTTAACAGTTTTTTGCTGATTGCTTTTTGCTTGCGTTGGATTCAATTGTTTCCAATTAAGATGGTGAATGGCTTTGACTCATGTTGCTCTGGGCATACTCCTTTTTTGCGGGAGACAGTACTCTTTCCTGCCTTGCCATCATTGGCTTATGTGCTTCTGGTTCTGCAAGTTTATGTGGGCATCTGTTGCATTGAAATCGCGATTCTTATTTGGAAAAGCCAACAAAAATGCAAGTTCAAACAAAAATGGATGCTGGTTTTGGGGTGGTCTATGCGGGTTTTTCTGCGCAATATCTCTGGGTTGTTGTTTTTCTTGAGCCTCTTGGCCACACCTCAGGCCAGTGTCTTTTATGTCAACTTGGGGATGTTGAGTCTCTTTTTTATCTATTGGGGCCAACAGGGCCATTGGAATGGATATTCCCTCAACGCCAGCCCTGAATCAGGGCTACCAAAACAAATAATTTGAGAGATTAATATGCCAAACCCATTTCAATTTGAAACAAACTACCAAAGACTTTTTTGGGTTGGATTATTTTTGCTATTTATCACCTCCAGCCAACCTGTTGCCGCCTGTGACTGTGCCAAAATATCTGGAGTCAAGGCCAATATGCATACAGTTCAGACGATGTTGGAGACATTTTGGGTCGATCACCGTTATTATCCCGCTTCTGTGCGTGAGTTGGAGTTTGATGCGCGAAATTCTTCCAATCCCTATTGGAAAGATTTTCTCAATCCAAGTACCTCTCAAAGTGGTTATTTAAAGTCGTTTGCTGATGACTATCATTGGACCTCCTATGAGCCTCTGTTGAAAGAGCAATATGCTGAAATTTTGGGTTTTCGGTTTTTAATCTTAAACCGGGATTTGTCTGATAATACCAAAGGATTGGTTGTCTACAAACGCATAAATAAGCAAAAATACTTGCTTTATGCTACTGATAAAGCTGGATACCTATTACGAGATAAAGGCAAGCCCTTTGTCTTGAGCAATTCATGAATTTGCAGTCAGACAGACTTATCACTTGGAATGGGATTTTTTATTATCCCTTTTTGCTTGGTTTGTTTCATACTTTTCTGCTGTTCAGCAGCTTGGGACTCGGCTTGATTTGGTATTCAGCCATGTGGTTGGAAACTTTTGAAACATGCCGCTGTCATTTAATCCCTTTTTTATTTTGGCCGCAGTGGATTCCCCCTATCCTCACTTGGTCATATTTACAAAATTGGTTTTTACTTTATTTTGTGCTGTGTGCAACAGAGTTGACAATTCTCATTTGGAAATGCAAAACATCCCATCCTGACTTGTTTCGTATGCGTTTATGGCTCTTATGGGGAGTGCGTGTCTTGCTGAGAAATCTTTCAGGACTCCTGTTCCTATTTTCACTCTTGGTTGAACCCTATGCACGTGGCTATTATCTCTGTTTGGGGGCTTTGTCTTTGTTTTTTCTCTATCAGGGGCAACAGGGACATTGGTCTGGCTTGTACCTCAATACATTCCCTGCCAAAGAGCCCTTACCCTCTTTAGCAGGGCTACAGGCCCTTGGCTTTTGGGGCATACTTACACTTACCCTCTCACTTCTGATTATTTATCCAGCATTTCATTTGTATTCTTTTATGAATGCCTATTTTTTGCCATTCCCTGTGTATACATTGCTATTGTTGGTGTTTACTCTATTTGCTGTCTACCGATTCAAAAAAGCCATCGAATAAAAATGGTGCAACATGTTGAATGGGGGATTGAAATGGGAAAAGGAACTTATACCACTTTGGGAAACACAGAAAGATGGTCGATTTTGGCTTGGATTTACCATTTTGTTTAAGACGATTTTCAGTTTTATTGGCATTGGCCTGTTTTTTCATCACAGCAAGTCAGCCAGTTTCTGCCTTTGACTGTGTCAAAACATCCAGTGTCAAAGCCAATATGCACACTTTGCAGACTATATTAGAAACCTATTATGCTGATCATCATAGGTATCCAGCATATGGGACTATCTTAGAAAGAGAAGCCCGGATTCATCCCCAACCTTATTGGAAAGAGTTTGTAAATCCCTTTCTTTCAGAAACAGGTTATGGCAAGTCCTGGGGAGATTTACATCAGAAGCCCGTTGACTCCAAAGATCAGGAGTCTATTGCCTTTGTTTTAGGGATTCGTATGAATGTTTCAAGTCAAAATTTACCTCTTTCAGCTAGGGGAATGGTCATTTACGCCCCTGTTTCCAAACAAAAATATTATCTGTATGGCTATGGTAGCAATGGAGAACTGATTAAAGATAAGGGGCAAGTCTTTTGTCTCAGCAACAGTTGAAGACCTCTCCACCAGAGTTGCTGCGCTGGAATGGAGTGCTTTATTACCTATACGCAGCAGGTCTCTATAATAGCTTCATTTTGTGCTCTCTTTTGGCAATTATTTGGCTTAGAGTTTTTGAACTCATTCAGCGTGCTCTACAAATTCATTCATGTAATTATTATCAACCCTTTATTTTGCAAACAGAGTTATTTCCAGCACTACCCAGGCCTGAGTTTATTCAAGCTATTTTCATTCTCTTTTTTCTCTTTTGGTTGATTGAAACACTTACATTGAGTTTAAAGAGTTTGCAAAGGCTTGATTTGAAATTCTTGCCTCTGCTTCTAGGAGGATGGGGCTGTCGGGTGTTGTTGAGAAATTTATCAGGATTGTTTCTTTATTTAACGGCATTTGCAATTGCAGAAGCACAGAGTCTGTATTTACTCATGAGTTTGAGCACTTTGTTTTTTATCTTCTGGGGCCAAACAGGATCTTTTCAAGGTTATTCACTCAATACTCAGCCTGCACGAGGCAAACCAAATATAAAACGCTTATTTTGGGAGATTGCATTTTGGTCAATATTGTTCTTTTTTATGCTTGTGCTATTGATGAATCCTCTCTTGTTAGTGATGATCTTTTTGTTCCCGATTCATGCCATGGCATGTGTCTTGGTCATTCTTATTTTACTTTTGTTGCATATTCAAAGAACAGAAGCAGCCCAATAAGCTTCTGTCAGTGTGTACGCTATTGCCAATAGACATTAAACACCTAGACCATTTTCAGGCTCCACTGAAATTGACTCAAACATTGTACTGTCAACAGGTAAAGGCGATTGCCCGGCCCCGAACTACAGGGCGCGTTTGACCTGGCGTTTGAGGGCTTTGGAGTGTACCAAGCTGGAAGGTTGTTTTTCGCTCTGCCAGGCCTTTAAAAAACCTGGGTAACGCTTACCTTGGGTGCTTTCGAGGTCTTGCAACATGATCGGAGCCAGCTGATCGGCACTCACATTTTTGACCTGGGTCAGATAGGTGAAGAGCAGCTCAGCCAAACGCAGCAGCGCAATATTCCCTGTGGCCTGGGTCTGGGCATAGAGCCAGTCGCTGAATTCGCCAAAGTGGGTAAAGACATCTCCGTCGGGCCAGAGCAGACGAATACTGCGTCTAAAATTGCCGCTGTTATACGTCAGATCCCAGAAGCGGGCAAAGCGCTTCATGGTCTGCATTTGCCGAAAAGGGATCAGCTCATTTTGCAGAATGTCGTAAGGGGGCAGATCCGAATAGACCATGCCGAAGGCCGCATCATGGCGAAAGAGATCCGTGCCCGACAGCTTTTTTAAAATGCCAATTTGGATTTCGGCATCGGCCCAACTGGCCAGGGCATTGAGGTTGCGGCCAAAGCTTTCAAGGCTCTCGCCTGGGAGTCCGACAATCAGATCGAGATGCAGATAGGCCTGGGTCTGCTCGGCCAGATAGCGGATATTGGTCTCAACCACCTCGGGCTTGAGCTTGCGTTTGATTCTCCCCGACACCTCTGGATTCAAGCTCTGAATGCCGATTTCGAGCTGAAGCGAGGTGGGCGAGAACTGCCTGAGCTTGTCTTTGAGATGCTCAGGAAAATGATCCGGAATCATCTCAAAATGGGCAAAATAAGGCAATGGTTTGCTCAGAAAAAAGTCCAAGATCCGGTTTGTGACCTGGGGTTGGAGGTTAAACGTGCGGTCAATAAACTTAAAATTACGCGCTCCGCGCTGCCAAAGGCTTTCGAGTTGCTCAATGAAGCGGTCGGTCTCAAATTTTCTCACTTTTTGATCCAACGAAGACAGGCAGAACTCACAGGTGAAAGGGCAGCCACGGGAGGCTTCAACATAAGTGATGCGCTGCCTTAGGTCGTGGTCGGTGTAATACTCATAAGGCAGGGCCAGCGTCGCCAGATCGGGGGGGGGTGCGTATATCTGGCGCATTTCGGGCGCAGTGCCAGCCAACAGGGCTTTGCAGAGCGTATAAAAAGCCAAGTCGCCTTCGCCGCAGATCGTATAATCCGCTTCAAACGTCACACGCTGGGGCTGATAACTGACTTCGGGGCCGCCCAGTACAATCTGGACGTGGGGTGCGATTTTTTTGATCAGATGAATCACAGCACGGGTTTCGAGGGCATTCCAGATATAGACCCCAAAGCCGATAATCTGGGGATTTTCGCTCAGAATGCGCTCAGCTATTTCGGCGACCGGATCTTTAATAATGAATTCCAAAATGATCGCTTGGTCTTGAAGTTCTTGCAGATTGGCATAGAGATATCTGAGGCCAATGGCCGTATGCGCATAGCGGGCATTGAGGGTCGTCAGGACAATGTGTTTGGTCATGCAGCCTCGTTAAATCCAAGCATGGTTCCAGTTTAGCAGCTTGGTGGCTTATTTCATTCACATTTCCATACACTTTCTGGCAAAATACCCCTATGTTTACCCACGTCCCACCTGATTCTTTCTTAAGCGAGTACCCCATGTTGCAATCTTTTAGCCTTTTTCAAAAGGCTTAAACCACCATGGCGTGGTACTCCTACACCCTGGCCCTGCCGGTCGATTTAAAAACAGCTAAAACCGTCAATGATGCTTCTGCATTGACGGGATTGTATAGCGAAGACTGCCCATTCGTTCATACCAGTTCCCGCAATGGTGCCATGCTGGGTTTGTTAGCCCAGATCTACGCGCTTTATCTGCCCCAGTCCGATTTCTACCTGCTGAGGGACTTTGCCCAGCTGCAAGGCCAAGCACTTGAAAAGGCCAAACAGGAAATCACCGAGCTGCTGGCGCGCATTCAGCAAAATCCCGCACTGGTAAGTGAGGCCACCAAAACGCCTTATACCCCTTATCTGACTTTGCAGACAGACGGTTTTGAGCCGCTGGAAGCTGAACTGGTTTACCCCTCTGACGCGCTCATCCTTGAGGGTTTTTTCTATGGATACCCACCGGAAGAGGTCTTACAGGCCCTTCACAAAGCCGAGGTCTCATCTCATCCAGACTTGCCACACGACCCCGATGGCGAAAGCCTGGAGTACCTCTTTTGCCTGCTCAAGTCCCATCTCTGGCTGCTGCAAGCGATAGACCCGAGTACCCATGTTTTGTGTTACGGCGAACTCAATACTTAAGCTTGTTCAGTGTGGCAATCCGCTTTATTCTGGGTACATTCTCTGGCAAAATACCCCCATGCAAACCCACACAAATACCATTCTCGCGATCCACGGCGGCGCGGGCACCCTCTTCAAAGGCACACTCTCTCCCGAACGCGAAGCCGGCGCACAAGCGGGTCTCGAAGCCGCTTTAGAAGCGGGCTGGCAGATCTTTCAAGCGGGCGGATCGTGTCTGGATATGGCCGAAGCCGCTGTGCGCGTCCTCGAAGACTGTGAATATTTTAACGCAGGGCGTGGCGCGGTCTTTACCCAGGCGGGCACCCATGAAATGGATGCTGCAATCATGAACGGGGCCGACCTCAGTGCCGGTGCTGTGGCGGGCATTCAGGGCATCAAAAACCCGATTGGCCTGGCCCGCAAGGTGCTCAGCCACTCCCCCCACGTGCTGCTGATCGGCGCAGGCGCAGAGGCTTTTGCCGCGGAACACCATCTGCCCATCGCCCCACCCGATTATTTTTATACTGAGCACCGCTGGCAACAATTGCAAATCCTGCGCGAGAGCAATGCCACCGCTCTCGACCACGCCCTCGGCGTCGCCCCCCCTCCCTCCTTCGGCACTGTCGGCGCAGTCGCCCGTGATGCAGACAAGAACCTTGCCGCCGCCACCTCCACTGGTGGCATGACCAACAAACGCCTGGGCAGAGTGGGAGATTCACCTCTGATTGGCGCTGGTACCTATGCCGACAACCGATCTTGCGCCGTTTCTGGCACGGGCCACGGCGAGTATTTTATGCGCAGTGTCTTGGCCCACGAAGTGGCTGCCCAGATGCGCCTGGGTGGCAAAAGTCTGGCTGAAGCGGCCCAAGCGGCTTTGGCAGAATTGGAGCTCCTCGGCGGGCAAGGCGGCCTGATCGCCCTCGATGCCCAAGGCAATTGTGTCCTGCCGTTTAATACCGGACGCATGTACCGGGGCTGGTTGTGTCTGGATGGCACACGGGCCACGCAGATCTATAGCTAAGTTTCAATCAGGCGAGCTTAAAAACCGCTCTGAGCGACACCTGCCATCGACAACGGGCTTCGACTCCTGCCTTCGACTTTGCTCAGGCGACGGAGCCGAAGCAAAACAGACTGAGCGAAGCCGAAGTCTAAATCCAGTTTAAGTTGCGTTAAAAAAACGGCAAAATGAGACAAGAAATTCCGGTTGCGGGCATAAGAGTAAATTATCAGGAATGCGTAAGAGGTTAGACTTATGAAATCGATCCGTTCAATCGCCGCTTTAACACTGGCCGCCGTCACCGTTGGCTGTGCTTCTTCTTTGCCCGGTCCCACCCCCATGATGGGCATGCCCCCCGCACAATTGATGCGTCAATCTGCTGCCGCTGCTCCCGGTGCAGCAGCTCAGCCCATTACCGTTCACTTTGTCCAAGCCTATAAAGGGCCGATTGCCGAAAACGAACCCGTTACCCGCCGCGATCCCAATGGCCCTGCTGCTGCTTTGATCCAGTTGATCAACACCGCCCGCAAAACCCTCGACGGCGCATTTTACGACTTCTCCGATGACAACATTGCCGAGGCCTTTATTCAAGCCAAAAAACGCGGTGTTCAAGTTCGCCTGATCACCGATAACGAAAACATGACTGTGCGTGACAGCGGCCCCCAAGGTCCGATTCGCCCCCTGATTGCCAGAATGCAACAGGCTGGCATCCCTGTGATCGACGACAAACGCTCAGGTCTGATGCACAATAAATTCTTGGTTCAAGATGGCCAAACCGTCTGGATGGGTTCAACCAATCTGACTCCCACCAGCCTCTACCAACACAATAACAATGCCATGACCCTGCGCATTCCCCAGGTGGCCGCCAATTATACCTACGAATTCGAGCGCATGTTTGTGCACGGCATCTTTGGCCCCAATCCTCCCCGTCAATTGCCTTTCCCTGTAGTTCAGGTTGGCAATTCCACGATCCGCACTTTCTTCTCTCCCAAAGGGGGCGGTCAAGAAGCGGTCGTCGGAACCCTTCAGCAGGCCAAAAGAGACATTGGTTTTATGACATTCTCCTTCACCGACAAAGAAATTGGCGCGATCATGGTCGCCAAGCGTCAGGCGGGCTTAAAAGTCGAAGGTGTGTTTGACCAGTGCCTGGGCTACGGACAATACTCCCAGTACCACACCCTGAAAGCGGCCAATATCTACAGCCGCATGGATGGCAACCAGGCTCTTTTGCACCACAAAATTCTCTTGGTTGACGATACAGTCATTACGGGTTCGTACAATTTCTCAAGCAATGCAGATAAGAGCAATAACGAAAACGTTCTGTTGATCCAAAACACCTATGTGAGCAGCATGTACCGCCAGGAATATGCCCGGATTATGCAAGCCGCCAAGACCAATAATCCTCCCCGGGGTGAGTGCCCTGGCGATAAACCTGCCGCTCCGGGTGCACCCACACCAGAAGTGCCTGCCACTCCCTAGCACTTACAGATAAAGCCCCCTGTGAAAACCGGGGGCTTTAGTTTTGGGCGATTGGCCAGAGTGAATCGGGCTGGCACTGAGCTTGGCAGGCCAGGATATATACCTCGTTGCCCAGGAAAAAGAGGTATTCATCGCCATAACTATTGGGCTGGGTTGGGGCCTCAGGGAGCTTGGCAAAGCCATAATCTGCGGGTATCTGAAGCAAAAAAGCCATGTCTGAACCACAGCTGCATTTATACGTTTCGGGGTTTTGCAACCAGGCTGGCATCCCACCGAGTTTAGGGCCTTCACTGCCGCGTTGAAACGCCCCCTCGCCTGTAATTTCTTCTGGTTCAGCAACAAATGTCAGGGCCAGACATTGCAAATGAGGATCTGGGGCCTGTCTTTGACGGCCTGCAGAGGGGCGATTGAGCAACAGTTTGTATTGGCTATACTCCCGATCCCCTGGCAGGATCTCGCGGTAGTTTTCAGGCAATTTGCCCTTTAAAGCAGGTGCCAAAGGGGGCATACAGGGATCCATATGGCGGGAACATCCAAAGACCAATAAATGGCTGTGGGGCTCAAAGGGCAATTCAAATTCTGGCAGCAAATCGAGTTGCAGGTACAAAACCATTTCGGTTTGGCAGTGTTCACAGCGGGGCCAAACCTGATTGTCTGCCAAAAATGGGGCACCTCCCAAGCTGTTTGGCGGCGCAATGGGTAAATCTGCCGCTGTCACTGGCATGATTCGCCAAGTTATAAGTTCTTTTTCTTTGTTTTGCAGTGTTTCGGAGTTTGACATGGCATTTTGCTCCAGAAGTTGATCATTTCAGCTTAAACCATCTCCGCTCACTGTCAAGTTGGGAAAAATTCAGAAAAAACGCAAAATAATTCTCTTGAGGTGTGACCTATCCTCTCTGAATCAGCAAAGCCTCTGCAGTAGAATAGTAAAATAGCTACCTGTGAGGAAATCCATGGATCAGATCACCCCTTTAAAAGACTGGCAATCAAACCCCGAATACCCCTTTGTGGTTGCCGGACCCTGCAGTGCAGAAACCGAAGAACAGGTTTTGCAAACCGCCCGCGAATTGGCCCAAAACAAGAAGATCAGCGCCTTTCGGGCCGGGATTTGGAAGCCACGTACCCGCCCCAATGCCTTTGAAGGCGTTGGTTTGCAGGGCTTGCCCTGGCTCAAAAAAGTCAAAGAAGAAACCGGACTGCCGATCGCAACCGAAGTGGCCAATGCCAAACACACCGAATTGGCCCTGTTGGCGGGTGTGGATATTCTTTGGGTGGGTGCCCGTACCACAGCCAATCCCTTTTCGGTTCAAGAAATTGCCGATGTGCTCAAAGGCGTGGATATCCCTGTGATGGTCAAAAACCCCGTCAATGCCGATCTGGCACTCTGGATTGGGGCACTTGAGCGCCTTTCCAATTCCGGTATCAAAAAGCTGGTGGCCATTCACCGTGGTTTTTCAAGTCACGAAAAGAGCCTCTGGCGCAACCCGCCGATGTGGCGATTGCCGATTGAACTCAAACGCCTCTACCCCCAATTGCCGATGATCTGCGATCCCAGCCACATTACCGGCAAACGGGACCTGATCTATCGGGTCAGCCAAAAGGCGCTGGATCTGGGCATGAATGGTCTGATGATCGAAACCCATCCCAATCCCGAACAGGCCTGGAGTGATGCCGATCAACAGGTCACCCCCACCATGTTGGCAGAAATTCTGATTGAATTGGATTTGCGTGTGCCCGAGTTGCACAACCCTGGCTACGAGCAAGAATTGGAGCAATTGCGCTCTCAGATCGACCGCATCGACAATGAATTGCTCGATGTTTTGCATCACCGCATGCAGGTTGTCCATAAAATTGGCGATCTTAAAATTCAAAATGGCGTGACGGCTTTTCAGATTCAGCGCATGAACGAAATCATGGAAAAACGCACAGGCGCTGCGCTCAAACTCGGCTTGCGCCCCGAGTATATCGAAGAGATGTTTCGCACCGTCCACGAAGAGTCGATCAAAACCCAAACCGACATGATGCGCGAACACCACGGACTGCCCTGATGGATTTGGGGCTGATTGGTTTTGGCCGTCTGGGCCGACTGCTGACTGCTTATTTGGCCCAGGATTTTCATGTCCATGTCTATGACCTGAATCTCGACCCCGAAGCGGTTAAAAAGCTCGGGGCCCGGCCCGCCAGCCTGGAAGAGGCGGCTTCGATGCCTTTGGTGCTTCCGCTTGTACCGATGTCGGCCTTTGAAGCTCTGATGGTTCAGATCGCCCCCTTGCTGCAAAAAGAAGCCCTGGTGATTGATGCCTGTTCGGTCAAGACCCTGCCCGTACAGTGGATGCTCAAACACCTGCCCGAACAGGTTTCTATCCTCGGAACGCACCCGATGTTTGGCCCAGACTCTGCCTCAGATACCTTGTTCGGAGCCAAACTGGTGCTTTGCCCTGTCCGTGTGCCTGAAAAACGCTATGGCGAAATCAAGGCCTATCTCCACAAACATGGCATGAAGCTGATCGAAAGCACCCCCGAAGCTCACGATCAGCAGATCAGCCGCTCCCTGTTTTTGGCCCATTTTTTGGGCCGAACCTTGTTGGAATTTGGCGCAGAACCACTGGAAATCGACACCAAAGGCTATCGCCGCTTAATGAAAATCTTGCTCACAGTCGAAAACGACTCAGTGCAGCTCTTCGAAGACATGTACCATTTTAATCCCTTTGCGGCTGAAACCCGCAGCCAGTTTTTAAGGGCCCTGGATACGGTGGTGGGCAGGCTGGACGCATGAAAATTGCCTTTCAAGGAGTGCGGGGGGCCAATAGCGAAGTCGGAATTTGGCAATATTTTGGCGCAGAAGCAGAGCCTGTGGGCTATGCTTACAGCGAACAGGTCTTTGAATCGGTTTTGGCGGGAGAATGCCCGCTGGGGTTTGTGCCCGTCGAAAACAGCATCGCTGGCAATGTGGCGATCAATATGGACCTGCTCTACCGGCAGCCCGTGACCATTTTGGCCGAACTCTATGTGCCGATTCGCCACTGTCTGCTGGCCCTGCCCGGTGTCAAATTGGAAGAGTTAAAAGAAGTTTATTCCCATCCAGTGGCCCTGGCCCAGTGCCGACCGTTTTTGCAGCAAATGAATCTCGAAGCCATCCCAGATTTTGACACCGCCGGTGCGGCCATGCACGTGGCCAAATGGCAAAAACCCGAAGTGGCTGCCATTGCCCCAGAACTCTGTGCTGAGATCTACGGGTTGGAAATTCTCAACCGCAATATCCAACAGATGAAGGTCAATATCACGCGCTTTTTGGTCTTTGCACCGGCTTCTCAGGTGCCTGCCGATTTGCGCCAAGAAAAAACCTCTTTGGCCTTTACCGCCCGCCATCAACCGGGTTCGCTGGTGACCTGTCTTGAACAGTTTTCGCGCCATGGGCTCAACTTGACCCGGCTGGAATCGCGTCCCATTCCCGAAAACCCCTTTGCCTATGTTTTCTTCGTGGACTTTTTGGGGGCACCGATGATGGACGATGTGCGCGATTGCCTGACTGAGATGAGCCGCAGTGCCCAGTTTATTAAGATTTTGGGGTCTTATCCGCTGGCAGAGCCTCCGCAACTCTAGCTTTTTGCGCTGTGGGGGTTATACTCAAATCATGAGCAGCAATTTGATCAAAATTTGTCCAGCCTGTCAAACTGAGAATGCCGCCGCGCTGAGTATTTGTTTTCGCTGTGGAGAATCGATTGTCGAGCAGCCTTATATCGACAAAGTCTCACTCAAAATGAAAGATCGGGAATTTGAGAACAATTGGTTTCTCGAAGAGCTGCTGACGCCCACCTTTTGGGTCTGCGTGCCCGCTTCCATCATCTCTGCCCTGATCGGAATATCTACCTTGGGCTCTCCCTTGTCCCCCATTCTGTTTTTGGGGGCTGTGCTGTTTGGGGGAATGCCCTTTTTTCCTGGCGATCCCGTGGGCAATTTTATCCGGAACAAAATCTTTGCCGAAGCCGAAAAACAGGCTCAACAAGAGTTAGAATCCCCCAGCGACAAAAAGCGGCGCTGAGTATTGAGTTTAAGTACCAAGTCTGAGCATTAGCCTGGGAGGTCTAAAAAATCACTGAGCTTCTCTTCCAGTCTCAGTCCTTCACCTGTGCTCAACCCCCAGGTCAGAATCCAGGGGCCTGACTGATCTTTGACCTGCATCCAAATCAAACAGATCGGGCCGTGGCTTTCGACCCGAAAGCGGTCGATTTGCTCAAATTCAAAGCGCTGAAATTGGGGGCCTTGCTTGGACCAAATTCGGGCCTCTGCGATCCCACGGCTGCGATCCAGCTTAAACGAACCAGAGACCTGTTTAAAAAAATAAGAGAGCAAAAGTGCGGAGGCCCCGATAAACCCCCCGCCCATGATCCAAAAGGGCAGGAAATCTGTTTGGCCTTTGTTTTCAAGCGGAGCCGCTTGTGGATTGGTCAGAAAAACACGCAGGGTGTTGGCCATTTTTTCGGCTTCCTGCGCTTCGGCATAACTGCTCCAGGTCAAGATTTGGCTAGGACTTACCCATTGGACTGAATAAACAGGGCTACCACTTTTGAGCTTGCGCTTTTCAACCGTCACTTTTTGAATCGTTTTCAGGGGAACTTCGGTTTTGGCCTGGCGCAGAAGATAGATTTGCGTTTCTGAACATTGGGCTTTTGGGCCTTGGCTGCAGTTTAAATCGGTGCGAATCGGAATCAGCAAAGCCAAGCTCAAGCCTAAAAAAAGGCCCAAAACAGAGACGGCCCCAATCGGCACCCAGCGCATCAAGGGTGTCGGTACAAATTGAATTTCCAAATAGTCGGGTGTATCTTTTTTGATCACAGGCATTGAGAGTGAGAGCGACGGAGAAGACATAGGTGATTCCCTCTTAAAATTCATCACGGCACAATTTTGACGGGCGTTCCGGTTTTGATCCAGGGGTAGAGTTCTTGAAGATCCGTGTTTTTCAGAGATACACAACCCGCCGTCCAGTTTTTACGCTGATCGATCCACTTATTCTGGTCGAGCGGCACCCCATGAATGCCAATTTCTGAGCCAATGCGTGCATCTGATGCCAATTTGCCCACAGCTTTGGCGGCTTTGTGCTTGTGCCAGGAATCAGCCGTGGGATAGTCCAACCACAGAAAATAGCGCCAGTCGGGGTGGGGGTATTTATTTTGGATCCGAAATACCCCTTCAGGGGTGGCTCCATCCCCTTCTTGCAGTTTATCAGGGCCAGCCCCAAACCCAAAGACCACCGGATAGGTTTTGATCACCTTTCCGGCACTGATCACGGCCATCATATAGGCAGATTTATCCACCAATAATGCCACAGGAGCACCCGCTTTCAAGCGTGTTTTGAGTGCCCCTTGAGATTGGGCTGGAGTGGCCTCTAATTGGTCGGGACCGCCACTGTGCCAAACCTGTCGTGAAGGAGATTCCGTTTCATGCTCCGGGGCACAGGCCACAAAACCCCAGAACAAGCCTAAGATAGCGAGTAAATTGTGTTTAGGGGTTAATTTCACGCAATAATCCTTTTCGGGCTGTGTCTCTTTACATTTTTAGCACATCTTGAAGCCCCCGCGTGAAAATACCATTCAAGATCACGTATACTCATTTATCACCCAAACTGGAGCGGCATCCATGAGCACGGGACTGATGATCGGCCCGATTTTTCTGCAAATCCAAGATCTGTGGTTGACACTTTTGACCTTGGCTTTGGTTTTTCCCCTGGGCCGAAAATACGGGCATACCCTCGCCAAACAAGGCTTAAACCTCGATACCGCCTTTCAAACAGGCCTGCGCAAATGGGGCTTTTTATTTGGTTTTTTAACGGTCTGTGGTTTGATTGCTGCCATATATAAATTCCCCCATTTACTCAATCCCTGGGTTTTGGGCGTTTTAGAGCCAGCTGCCTGGCTGGCAGCCAAAGGAGGAGCCCTTTTTCTGGCGGGCATGGCGGGTCCTTTGGGAAAAAATGCCAAAAAAGCCGAAGTGATAGCACTTTACAGTTTGGCTTGTTTTTCGACTTTGGGGGTTCAAGGCCTACAGGGCTATTTCTTGCGCCCCATTTCTCAATCCAGTTTGTTTGAGCGCATATCCAGTGATGGCTCCATTTTGCAGAGCACCAATGTGAGTTGCACAGCCGCTGCTTTTGCCAATGCCCTGCGGCTTTTTGAGATAGAAGCCACTGAAAAAGAAGTGGCACGTATTTTGGGCACCCGTGATTCAGGCACCTCTCAAATTCAATTGCTGAATGGCTTGCGCAAATATGGCTTGTTTGGCCATTATGTTTCGGTTTTGCCCGAGCATCTGGCGCGGATGCAACGACCAGCCATGGTTTCCGTTGATCTCTTTGTGATTACCCATTCCATATTGACTTATGGCAGCGATACAAAAGGCAATATTCTGATCATTGACCCCGTTTCTGGCAAAGGCAAACTCACGGCGGACCAATTTCGCAAAAAGCTGAAAGAGACCCAGGGGGTTGTCTTAACCGATCGCCCGTTGCCAACTGTGGATGCTGAATCTCCCCGCTTTTTACAAAAACAGGTACAAGAGATCTTGCTGCATGAAAAATACCTCAAAGAACGCCCTTCAAATTGGGACAACTCCACCCGAGCAGCCCTGAAAGCATTTCAAATCCAGTGGAAAATTCCAGCCACAGGCCAGGTGGATGATCTCACGTGGTTATTGCTGACAGGCCCCAAACAAAAAATGGATCACAATGAAAATTAACATGAACTTTGCGTACTTTGCTTTCAGACAGAAATTGTCTACACTGGTAGCACCATAAAATGATTAAATTATGTGTAAACTCAGTGATTTCAATGGACCATAATCAAAGAATAAATTATTTTTAAATACGAGGAGTTTCTGATGTTCACCTTAAAACAAAAATCCCTGGCCCTTTTGAGTACAAGTTTATTGGCTTTGAGCGCTTTGCCCTCTCTGGCTGCAGCTCCCAGCATTGTTTTTAGCCACAATGGCAAAACCGTCACGTCGATCCCTTTGGATAAACTGTCAGAATTAAGCGTGACTGTAAATACGGGCGGTGCAAGCTTTAAACAGGTTTTTGCAGGTCAATGGAGTGGTCTGGATCAGGCCCAGACGCTTAAAGCCACGTATTTCAAAAAAGGTTCAGCTTTTCCCGATCTTGAAAAAGCCCACAGCTGGGCCAACTTAGATCTGGCTGTGACCTCTGGCGACACAACCTGGGGTGGTTTGTCTTCTTTAAATGCCAGCATGCGCAAAGGAGCGATTGAACTCTCGCTTTTCAGAGCCACCAGCGAACATGACTTGGCTTTTACTTCGCTCTTTTATCGCAAAGATTATACAGGTAAAACAGTCTGGGAGAACAATGGCTGGGTTCAAGAAACCCGCTGGCAGGCTTTGGGCAAATCCCTGGGCCAAGCCACTTTAAAGCTTGAACCGCCGACCTTTGCCGCTTCCCTCGACCCCAAAGTGTTGTTTGCGCCCGCAGTGGAAAAATTTAACACTGAAAAACCCTATGACTTAACCCGCGCACAGGGCATTTCGCAAACACTTTTGTACCCCACATCTTATGGGGGCCGCAAGGTCAATTTTGAAGGCTCTAAGGTGCTTGAATTTTCTTTGGCCGAAGGCAGCAAACCCGTCTTTAATTGGAATTATGTTGAAAAAGACAAGTCTGAGTATATTCAAGCCGAAATGACTGTGAATATGAAGATCCAGGCGGTTATGAACACAACCATGGAGGCCCTGCCGATTCCGACCAAAATGGAAGCTGTGTTTAATTGTCCGATCAATATTTCAGCGACGCGCGCTTTGGACGCCTCGAGTTGGACGGTGAGCGATTTGGAATACAACAATGAAATTCGCAAAACCTGTAAAACGGCAGATGGCAAAATTGCTGAAGACGTGATCAAAGGTGCCAATCCACTCGGTGGCTTTGGTTTTTAAACTTTAATCTCCCGAATGAAAGGCCCGCCGTTAAATGATTAGGCGGGCCTTTTTTTGTGGATTAACAAGTTGGCTATATGGGGTTAAAATAAAATTAAGAAAACATTAATTTATAAGCAAGAATGAGTGTGAAAAAAGCGATAACCAAAAGGTTGGAGTCCATTTCGAGGTGTGTATGAAATTCAAGCGTTTGCCCCTGGTTCTCTCTGCCTTTGCTCTGCTCAATGCCTGTGCGGGCAGCAGTTTAAATCCCGCTCTGTTTCGTTCTGCTCCCTTGCAGACCCAGTCCGCAGGACGGTCGGCGTTGATCGAAAACCGGGTTGAAAAGGCCCGCATGGAAAAACACCTGTTGGTCTTAACGGGCAAAGCCCCGATTGGCTCCGATGGGATCATTATGGAGCGGGGAACTCCCCAAGGCCGGGCCCTGACCCGGACCTATCTGACCCAAAGCCTTGAAGCCCTGGGGTATAAACCCGAAAT
This sequence comes from Candidatus Sericytochromatia bacterium, assembly GCA_018780035.1. Classification (GTDB taxonomy): domain Bacteria; phylum Cyanobacteriota; class Sericytochromatia; order UBA7694; family UBA7694. Next base: position 28,284 of record JADMKE010000025.1, on the reverse strand, counting down.
CCACACTTACCGGACCAATGGCAGCAATATCATGGCCCGTCTGATGGCGGAGACCCCCAGCGATGAATATATAGTGGTCGGTGCCCACTTAGACTCCGTGCGCAATGCAGGTGCCGATGACAATGCCTCTGGCTCGGTCTCTGTGCTCGAAGCGGCAGCCGTTTTAAAAGAACTCAAAGGCCGCAAAGTCAACGTTCTCTTCGCCTGGTTTGATGAAGAAGAGTTGGGCCTGGTGGGCAGCCGTGCCCTGGCCCGCGATTTAAAAAAGCAGGGAATGAAAATCACCAGCATGCACAATATCGACATGTTGGGCTGGGATGCAGACAAAGACAAGACCATCGAAGTGGCTCAGCCCGATGGCATTTTGTGGGATTATTACCAGATGGTCAACAAAAGCCATGGTTTAAATCTGCCTTTTGATCGCACCAATACAGGTCAATCGGATCACGAATCCTTCCACAAGGAGGGTTTTCCCTCGGTCTGTCTCTCCGAAGAGTATACCAATGGCGATATGACTCCCCATTATCACCGCCGGGGGGATACCTTTGAAACGGTTCATCTCGATTACCTCACCCTGGGAACCCGCTTGGTGGTGGCTGTGGTCGGAGATTTAAGCCTCAAAGTACCGCCCCCTGCTGGCATCCGTCAGATTCCCCATAGCCAATTCCCTGCCCGTCAACGTGAGTTTCACAGCTCATACGACGAACATATCGATTAGATTTGGTTTTTTACGCATAAAGTGCTAATATATTTTCATGCCCAGGTCTGAATGGCCTGCCCGAAAGGACCCCTGAATGCCCCAATTGCTGCCCCGTCTGTCTTCGGTTTTGATGCTATTACTGGTCGCATGCCAAGTCTCTGCTCCCCGTTCACCGCTGGCGTTTCAACCCGCAGGTGTTCAGGCTTTAAACCAGGCTCAGAATTTGGCTCAGGCCCGTGCCAAAGCACCCAATAAAACCTACAGGGCATATTTTGGGAATTTGCATGCCCACACCGCTTATTCAGATGGCATTCTCAATCCGCGTGAAGCTTACCGCACAGCCATTGGCAATGGCCTGGATTTTATGGCCGTGACCGAACACAACCATTCTGCTGCTGGGGGCAGTGATGGTATTTACCTGACCCCCGAACGCTACGAAGATCTCAAGAAGAATGCCCGCGAGTTTTCTCAGCCGGGCAAATTTGCAGCGTTGTATGGCCAGGAATTTTCAACAATTTCGAGTGGCAATCACGTCAATGTTTTTAATGCCGCCACAATCATCGATGTGGACAATGGGGATTTTAAGGCCCTGTATGAAAAATGGTTGCCCGCCCACAAAGAGGTGGCGTTTGTACAAATGAACCACCCCAATTACAAACGGGATATGGGTCTGGCCGAAAAAAAGGCCCAGCCCGCGATTCTGATGAGCGACGATGCCGACCACAAACAGTCTGAAGCAAGGCTCCTGCCTTTTGGTGTGCTCAAATCTGACCTGTTTAACGATTACGGCTACGACGATTATAACCGCAATTTTCAGGCCCTGGCTGCAGCCGCCAATCCTTGGGTGCGCAGCATCGAAATCCTCAATGGCCCAGGCACCAATCCCAAACCGATCGCCAAAGCCGAAGCTTATATGGAAGAAGATTATTTCTTCTACCTCAATCAGGGCTTTAAATTGGCCCCAACGGCGGATCAAGACAATCACTTTGCCCATTGGGGCAGTTTACATCCCGGCCGCACAGGTGTTTTGGCCAGTGAATTAACCCCTGCTGGCATCTATGAAGCGCTGCGCGCCCGCCGGGTCTTTGCTTCAGAAGATCAAAACCTGGCCGTGTATTTTACCGCCAATGGCCAATACATGGGCTCAGAATTGCCTGCCAGTGGCGAGGTCAAACTCGAAGTGCAGATTATCGACAAAGACGAGCCCCAGGCCCGCTACCTGCTGCAAATCTTTGCTGATGTGCCTGGCAAAGGCACGGCAGTGCCTATTGCCCAAGAGAACCTCAATCCCGGCCAGAGCCAGTTTTCGTTCCTGTGGCGGCCCGAGCCCGGTGTCGAAAATTATGCCTTTGTCAAAATCACCCAAACCAATGCCGATGGCAGTTTTGATGATGTTTGGACCTCTCCCGTTTGGGTGGGGAAATAAGCGGGAAATAGGGGTTAGGCCGAAAGGGGTTAGGCCAAGCGACCTTTCCCTCACACCTCAGACTATTTACTCAAAAACGCTTCTGCAGCCGCATGTCTGGCCTGTAGATGGGTATTGAGCTGATCCAGTGACGTTTCAAAGGCCTCAGGGCTGCTCAAAAGCGTTGCCTCTTTTTGCTCGCCATCGGCACCCACGACAAAGGGCCGGATCAGGTTGTGGGCCTTTTGGTACATGGCTTTGGTGGGCTCAATTGCAAAGGCCTCTTTGCGGACTTGGTCGACATAAGCCACATATTTGGCATGGTAGACCGGATCGTCAATCAAATAGCGAATCAGGGGCCAGCTCTCGTTGACCTCTTGAGCGGTCAGTTCGAGTGAAAAAGCGCCGCCACCGGGACCTCCCATCCCTCCGCCTGGGCCGCCTTGAAAGCCGGGTGGGGGCGTGCGGGTCGGGGCTGGGGTGGCTCCGCTTGCTGTATTTGGCACTGAGCCGCCGGGCATCATGGCCCCATCGGGGCGACCTGAACCCGATAGGGCCATATTATTGTCCCAGGGTATCCAATGTACAAGACCGTCACCGGGATCGGCATAGAGGTAATAATTGTGAGCCATGCGGCCATAGGTGTCCCAGCTTTGAATCAGGGTATTGGTCGCCAGCCATTTGAGAAAGCCTTCGACATCAAAGACCTTTTCGAGCCCAGACCGCCACTGTTCGGGATTGCTGCGTGAGGCGTGTAAAGCCGAGAAGATATTTTGAATGTCCTGCCAATTGGACGTCGTTTCGTTGCTCTTTTTGGGAAAGGCCTTTTGGTCAAATGTGACAAATTTGGCTCCATTGCCACTGGGTTTGTATAAATTGCCTTCGGCATTCTTAAACTGGGTAGCCAACATGGGTTTGTCGGGGGCTTCGACCAGGGTATAGAGGCCAAAGTATTTTGAGCCCTCGCCATAGTCCAAATAGACCCGGTAAAAGGCGGTTTGAGCAGAGGGCAGTCCAGCTTTGCGAAAGATATCTGCCGCCACTTTTTCACGGATCAGGGAATTGTCGCTAAATCCACTTGAAAAGGTCAGGCGTTTAAAGCCAAAAAAGCGCTGGTTTTTGATCTCAGGGTGTTCGGATTCAAATTCGTCAAAGTCAAAGCGAAAGGGCATTTTGAGTGTGCGTCCCCAAGAGGACCGCAAGGAAGAATTGCCTTTGTAGCGTATGCCGACATAATTCCAGGTTTGGCCTTCAAAGCTGACCGTCGCGGGTCTGTAAATGGGATCCTCTTCTGAGAATTCAAGTGGGCCGCCGCCTCCCCCGGGTCGCATGCCCGGAAAGCCACCCGCAGGTGTGGGTCGGGGAGTGGGGCTGGCATTGGGGGTGGTATTGTTTGGGGCCGGCGCAGAAGCACTCGCGCCTGGGCTGGGGGTGGGAAAACCAGGGGGAAAGCCTTCAGGCGGCACAAACCCAGCCGGAGGCGTAAAATTCCCCCCGGGTCCTCCGGATCCAAAACCGCTGCCTGGCCCACTTCCCCCGCTTCCAAAGAGTTCAGTCATATTGTCTTGCATCAGCTTCCAGTCTTGAGCGGCAATTTTGATCTCAATCCGGTTGACCCGATCTTGGGGAAAGACCCGTGCATAATCGGGGGCTGTGTCATTGCCATGGGAGATTTCACTCCAGCCAGCAGGCCGGCCCACAGCATTGTTTTTACCCAAGAGGGAATAGTTTTGGCAGGCCTGCAGACTCAAGGCAAGTGACAAGGCCAGTGAAGTAACCATCAGGGTTCTTTTGAGATGAGACATCGGTAAATTCCTTTCACGTCAGGGGTTTTTAAACATCCTTGCAGGGACTCGTAAGTTGAAAAGTGAGGCTAAAGTTAAAGATCCACCTCCTGTTGCCCCATCACGAGGGTGACCTTTTGATTGCCATTGGTTTGGCGCAGGGCCTCCAATAATTGCTGGGGTGAGCTGTCTTTGTGCAACACCACCGAATAGACAATTTCTTGGAGTTCGCCAGCCCTGACGGTTTCAAGCGAGACCAGGCGCCAGGATTTGAGCAGGGGTTCAAAAATTGCTGGGAAAATACTTTCGTATTCCAGCTCCAACGGCACGCGGATGCGCAGAATGCGCTCTTGCATTTCGCGGGCAAAGAGATTGCCTTTAAACATCATGATCACAAACAGAGCCAGCAAAAATGTCGCCAAGATGCCGAGCAAATAAAAGCGCGTGCCGATCGCCATGCCAATTGCCATGCTCATAAAGATAAACCCCACATCACGGGTTTCTTTCATGGCATTGCGAAACCGCACAATCGAAAGCGCACCGACCAAAGCAAAGGCCCGCGCGATATTCGAGCCGATGATCAACATAATCAGGGCCACCACCGTGCCCATAATCACCAGGGTTTGGACATACGATTGCGAATAAGAGACCCCGTTGTGGGTCCAGCGGTAGACATAACCCAGCACCAGGGTCAGAAAAAAGCTCAAGGTCATGACCAGCAAAATATCCAATTGGCTAAAGACCCCCGAGCTGTCTCCCAAGGTTAAGAGTGTGGATACAGATTGATTCATGGAGCGACGATCCTTTCGGGGTGAATGAATGGGTTTGCAGGCTGTAGGGAGGGCTGCTCGGGCAGTATCAAGGGCGAGAGCGATGTGTGATTCACTTGAAATGCTTTGTTGTGGGCCAAGCCCGAACAGTATTTACTCACCCTGCGCAATTCACAATTGTGGGCATTTAAAAGTGATACGAGCCAATCGGGAACCTTGTCGTTGAGCTTGATCTCCAAAATGCACCAATCGGGGGGAATAAAATAACGGTTTTCAGCTGCGACAGCGGGTGAGGGATCCAAGACCAGTTGGGTGCAGCGGGCCTTAAGTTCGGTATCGAAGGTGATACGCAGGCCCGGATTGTAGCGATTGCCGTGATACGCTGTGCGCTGGTAACTGATCAAACAACTCGGCCGCAAATTTTTGCTAATCACCAAATCTTTGACCTCGGCCACCACGGCCGCGTCAAGCGGGTCGAGGACCATTCCACTGAATTGCCCAGTGCAGAGTTCGTAGGCTTTCTCGATTGGCAGACACAAACGGCGCTTTTGCACCGTCTTGTTGATGCGCTGTTTGATCTCAACCATCACAGATTCCAAAGGGTGATCTGAATCTGGATAAGCCCGGATGCGCAGCTTGCGTCTAAATTTCAGCCCTTCGATCTTGTCCCAGAAAAATTCATATGTGGGGCTGTCGTAATAGAGACTCCAGACGTGATACCCTGTGTGGCCACTGAAGCTGTCGGCATCCACTTGCCCAGCCAAATCAGCTTTGAGGGCTTCAGCGCTGGCCAATGGCAGGAGGTATTTTAATTCAAAGCGGTTAAAGCGGCGTATCATGGCTGTTTGGCCTGCTTCTGGCTAATCAGCTTTTGTGGCAATTGCTTGAATTCAGACAGGCCCAGCAATTTGAACAAAGGGGCCAGCAGGCGCTTCGCCGCCAAATTTGAGCCAGTGTTATCCGCTGCGATCAGATCGAGCTGGGTATACACGGGGGGGGCAATGGCCTTTTCTGAGACACCATCCAAGGCCAGGGGCTGACCTCCCGAGATAAACAGGTGCTGGCCCGTGATGCGACTCCAACCCGGATAAAAGGGGGATTCTTGGTAAATTTCCAGGCCTTTGCGGTTCTCAAACAGCAGGCTCTGGCTCATTTGGACCACGGAGGCATTTTTGGCGAGAATGCCTGTGTTCGCGTGGGCAATCAAGCTGTGGGACACGGTAACTTTGGACTGTTCACCCGCTGAGATACCATTTCCTTGGCTGTCCTGAATCACGCTGCGCGTTAATTCCAGCACGGTATCCATCAGGTCGATGCCATCGTCCCCACTGGTCTGAATGTGCAGATCGGCAATTTTGGCTTGCGAAAATTCCAGATCCCAGGCATCAGAAAAAGCCTGGCTGATGGTGATTCTCTCTGCTTTGAGATCTTGGACATAAGCGGTATGGATCAAATCGTCGGAGTGCAGATTATTGCTGAATTGGCAATCTGACAGGGAGATCTGGCGGGTATCGTGGAGGTTGATCATGCCTGGATAGATATACGGGGGTGAGACCGGCTGACTTCCCCCACTGGCGATCACCCCATTTAGACGAGAACCCGCTGTGCTACTGCCTTGTAATACCAAGCCACCCCAGCGTTTGTGACCGGCGGGTAAGAGCCGAATCGGGGCTGTGGTGCTGCCCAAGAACTGCACAGGGCCTTTAAAGATCAAACTGGCTCCGGCCCCCAAAGCAAAAGTGGTGCCTGGGGCGATCTGCACAGGCTGATCAGCTTCAAATTGGCGGGTCTGCGGAATCTCTATCCGGCCTGGCCCCAGTTTCAGTGTCGCTTTGAGCTGAACACGGGAGGTAAGTCTTTCTTTCGGGGAAACAAGCAAAGCTGGGAGGGCGTTTAAGCGTTTTTCCAGACTCTGCAGGCGCATTTCAAAAGCAGTGGCCAATCTTGTGAGGTTCATCGGCCGCATCAACTCGCGCTCAAGCAGGGGCGTGTTTTGTTTATGGGCAAGCCCTTGCGCTTCAATTCCTTGCGCTTCAACACCTCTCGCCCGCCAAAAGGGATCCGCAGCCAAATCAGGGGCCAGGCGAGAGAGCAGTTCTTGGCCCTGTCGTCTGAGTGTTTCGGGTTTTGCCTCAACAATCATCCTTTTGAGCACGTCTGCGCGGGCCTGTTGGTAGGCGGGCACCTGGCCCAGGCGTGTCAGCAGGGGATCATTGAATGGGGGGGCATCGCTCAGACCGAACCCTGTAAATTCATGTAAAACAGGCTCCCAGAGCCCGCGATAGGGATCAAAATAGAGGGCGTAATTCAGCTCTGCCTCGCTATCGGCGTTCTCTGCAAAGAGCCGATGCAAGATCTCCAAAGTGGCGAAGTCCTTGAGTTTGAGATGGTGCATAGCAAAGTCCTGAAAGTCCTGTTCAGAGGCGTGTTGCAGGGTTTTTAATAATTGAGACAGTTGCGCAAAGTTTTTTGCTTCGCTGTCGTACCAAGTGATGTATTTCCAGGGGCCGGTGTTTTGAAAGCCATTTTGGCGTTTTTCCAGGCTGTACAGATCGGCAGGAATGCGCTGGTGTTTGCGCAAAATGGCTTCGTCGAGAGGTGAGGAATAGGCAAAAACCCCCAGATCGAGACCATTGAACCGCAGCCGGGCAAAATCGCTGGCACTGGTGATGAGACCCTGTTTATGGGCGAGTTTTAACACCAAGGCCTCTTCAAAGAGTACCGGGCGGTCGGGGTTATTTAGGTTAAACAGGCGGTGGTCCAAAATAAAATCCCCTTTTTTGAGCTTGATCCGCAGGGATTTTTTGGTTTCAGCCACATGCCAGGGTTTGTATCCCCGCAGCCGGACCTCGCCTTTATAATTTAAGCCCTGGAATTGAATCTCAACGGGAACAAAGGGATGTTTTCCCGCTTGCAGCAGCAAGGGCAATTTTTTATTGGGCAGTGTCAGATCGATCACCGGCAGTTTCAGGCCTCGGCCCGAGTGGGGACGAAAGCGATGCCATTCCTGGGCCCACTGGTCACTCAATCGCAGGCCCAATAATTTCAAGCTCAAGTTTAAGCTCAGGGGCTGGGGATCTTTGAGCAGGGCTTTGAATTGGTTTAAATCTTGCCAGGCCTGCCAGGTCATGCTCAGTCCCAGGATCAGCAGGGGCAGAGCCAAGAGTCCTGCCAACCTGAGCCTTTTTTTGAGTTGCCATCGAAAGGGTTTCATGGCTTTAAAAGCGCAGATTGGTCTGCAGGGTCAATTTGAGCGGATCTGGCAGGGCGCTTTGACTGGCGCTGAGATCTTGCCAGGTCTTGTCTAAGGAGAGTATCAGGCGGATATTTTCGCGCAGATCCAAATTGAGGGCGGCAGCCACACGCAAATCCAGATCGTCGGCCTGGGTGGTGTTGGGGTCAAAGACCTCGACCATCAGCGCGGGTATGAGGTTTATTTCTTCACTCAAGGCAAAGGTCCAGGAGGCGGTAGCATGGCTGCCCCAGAGTTTTCCCCCCTGGTTGACATTGTCGCCCCATGCCCCTTCCAATTGAAGCCGGAAGGGGTCCCACTCCCATTTTAAATCGGCCCCGAGCAAGGCCGCGGTTTTTGTACTTGAGGACTCTTCGTAGAGCTTGAGACTGCCATCGATGGCAAGTACCAGTCCTTTAAACAGCCGCAATTGGGTACGGGCCACGGCATCGCGGTGGTAATTGGTTTCGTTCGGCAAACTGTTAAAGCCCCCCAGCCACCAACTCAATTTGAGCGGGTCTGTGGCGATCTTGGGAAAATCCTGGGGGGCTTCTAGCTCGCCCGAAACCATCAGGCCATAGTCGCGGGCACCAAAACCGCCATATTTGGTATCGTCAATCACGGCCCGATCGAGCAGTCCCCGGTCGGGGATCATCAGGTCCCAGGGCGACATCATGCGCAGCCGCGAGAACGGTTTTTTAAAACGCCCAACCTGCAAGGCCACGGCCTCATGCAATTGAAACTCAGCATAGACATCTCGGGGCCCGATTTTATCTGCGAACTCCAACTCCAGGACCAACTTGACCCAGTCCAAAGGCATCCAGCGGGCATCCACACGGGCCCGGCGAATAAAAAAGCTGTCGCTGACATTGCCCGTATTGTTGTCGGCATCCAATTCCCAACCGGTTTGGATCCGGCCCCTCACCCGTAAGTTTTGATCTGCTTTTTTTGTGCTTTTTTCAGTTTTTGGCGCCTGTTTTGCCTCTTCGGCTTGGGTTTCTCCTGTTTGGGTTTCTCCTGCTTGGGCTCTGGCTTGGCTCAATCCGGGATCGAGTGCCAAAATAAGGCAGGACAGAGCGGCCAAAGAGAGCTGGGAGGTGAGTTGCATGGGGGCAGTCCTTTCAGGTTATGCTCTGAATATAAGCCCAGGGCGTAAACTGAATATGCCACTATGTAAAAGTGCAGTGGTAAATTGTGAATGGAATGTAAAGAGCGAGCGGGCAAAAGCGCCTTTCTGAACGAAGAGCCAGGGAAAATGACTTAACCCAGGTGGTTCCAACTCTGTTTGATCAGGTTTTGCTTCTGTACCAAAACCTGTTTGGCCGTGTTTAAGAGTTGATCAAAAGGCATGATAACGATGTTTTTGAGGTGGCTGTTGAAGATCCGCAGGGCCTCGATTTGTTGGGGGTCTTGGTGGCTGTGTCCGATGATGATCTGGGCTTGCACTTCCAACGGCGCTAAAAGGGAGAGGTATTTTTGCACCTGCCCCAAGGCCAAATTTAAGGGCTGACAGGGATAAAACAAATCCGATTCAGCATTGTATTCCATGAGATTTTGACTCGGATCCAGGGGCGTGTGAATTTCAAAAATGAGCATTTGCCCGGTGGGGCTTCGGTACAATTCAAAACTGGGTTCCACTTCGGGTAAATAATACCGGGTATCCAGCTTTTCGGCAAAATCACAGCCCAAAAGCCAGGGCTGTGTGGTCAATAATTGCTGCAAATCGCTTTGATTGGGTTTGGGACTTTTGAGTAAATGGGCCAATTGACCCAAGACCTGGCGACAGAGTGCAATATGAAAGAGCAAAGCGGTATTCTCAAGCTGAGAGAGTTCCAAGCTCTGTAATGGGGGCAATAATTCCTGGGGGTTGTGCTGGGCCTGGAGTTGGTAAAGGGTTTCGAGCAGGATCTGAACCTGCTGATCTGTGTTGAGATCTTTGATCTGATCCCGAATTTCACCCGAAGTTGGGTGCAGTTGATGCCTGCCATCTGCAAATTCGTGCTGGCCACGACAGGCCTGAATAAACGTCAGGGCCTGGGTCAATTCTTGGTTTTTGTCATCAGAGAGGGTAAATGAGCTTTTGGCATCAAAATGGGGAGGCGTATTTTTGCTCTTGCGGTAGGTTTTAAAGGTCACACAATCATGGTGGAATTCGCCGGTATTGCGATCTTTGATCACGGTATAGGCAATGTCTTTTTTGACCCGTGGGCCTTCGTAAAGGGTCATCGAAGAGATCCCCTGCACATCGGGGTTGTGTTGGGCTTTGTGGTAATAAAAACTGGATTGAGTTGGATCTTCGGGTGAAAACATCGCGGCCTCGTCTTTTCGCTCTGTTTCAGTATAGATCAATTTTCTGAAGCCCTTTGCATCAATCTGCTTGGGTCTGGGTATACAATAAAAATATGTTCATTTAAGTCATTTTTTCTGGGAGAATACCACTCGTATGAGCGCAATTACAGGCCAGTCCCCTCAGTTTCATTCACTTCAATCTGCTCTGCAAAGCAGTTTGGCAGACAAGCACCTGGATAAAAATGAACTGAAGCAACTCAAGAATTTGCTCGAAAATACCCCTGGTTTAAGCGCAGAAACCAAAGCGGGTGTGATGCAGTTTTTAGACAAAGCCCATTCAGATTCCAAAGGTCACTTTTTTGGCCTTTTTGGCAGAGGCATCTCCCCATCAGAAATGGGAGCCCTCAAAGACTTGGCATCATCCCAGAGCAATAACCCAGTCTTGGCAGGGCTGGTTGAGGATTTAGAACAATTGGCTGCTCCGCCAGTGACGGAATCGTTGGTCCGTCCTGAAGGCAGTCCGAGCAGTCTCAGCAACCTGAGTCAAAATTTTGTCAAACAATACAACGAAGCCCCGTTTAACCCTGTTGCTCCCGGTCTGTCTGCGCCCTCTCAAGCAGACAGCCCCTTTGTTGCTAATCCCACAGGCAGTGGCGAAGCGGTTTCGGGTGAATTTGGAGATTTTTATGTCACCCAAAATGGCAATGGTTTGGCTTCGGGGGGCGGCGATTGTGGCCCCGCCTGTGCAGCCATGGTGGCCAAACGCTTTGGCTTTATTGATGACGATGCTTCCAGCCGGGAAGCGATTCAAACCGCCCGTCAGGCTGCGGGGGTGACCCAGGCCCGCGATGGCGCTTGGGCGATCTCGGAGTCTGAAGTGGCCCAATCGGTGCAGCGCATGACCGGCGGTCAGGTGCGGCAGACGGCCCATCAGAGTTTCCGTTCGGGCCAGGCCAATGAATTGGTGGGCATGTTGCGCTCGCAAATTGCCAAAGGGGCCATGCCCATTTTAGAAACCGGCTCTCCGTACAACAGTGGGGGGGGCCGCCATTATATGGTGGTCATGGAAGTCAAACCCAATGGCAATTTGGTTCTGGCTGATCCAGGCGGACGCGGCCAATGGGAAATGACCCCGCAAAAATTGGCCGAAGAAATGGCCCAAGCAGACAAACGGGGCGGCAGTCACGTTTTGGCCTTTAACCGCTAAGGCAACCGCTAACGGAGTTCTTTGGGGACTAAATCAAAGAGTTTGTTCTGTAAGGCATAAAGCGCGTTGTCTTGTTCTAAAGGCGCAAATAGGTATTTGCGAAATTCTGGCGTTTTGCCACTTTTTTGTTTCCAGCCTTCTATTTCGCTTTGCTCACCCTTGTGCCAAAGGGGTTCTTTCACTGTTTCCTCTTGAAATTTCCAAAAATCAGATTGAAACAATAAGAGTCGAAATTCTTCACAGAAATTCTGAGACAGGGTCTGGTATTTTATTTTTTCTAATTGACCGTGTTTGAGCCATTCATCGATAAAACCAGAGATTCGTATGCGTACTTTGGCCTCAGTGCTAAGATCGGTGCTCCACCAAATCCGTATTTCAATTTCCTGCAATCCCGATGGCCAGGGGGGAACCGTTATATAGTAAAAGAGATAGGCTTCATACAGCGCATGCTGCCGGGCCCAACTCAAAAAACTTCGCTCTTTCATAACTGCTCCCTAAGAAGAAACTGTATTGAGCATACCAAGTCTGTCTGACAGTTCTGGTCAGGGAGTGATTTCTAAACCATGATTTTGCGCCAAGGCTTTGATGGCCTGAATGACTTGCTCTTTGAGCTGTTGGGGCTCTAAAACCCGACATCCGCCTTCCCAGCCCAAAATCCAACTGAGCAATTCGGGATTAACGGGTGCCCTTAAATGCATGATTAAGCCTCCATCGGGCAGACTATCAAGTTTTTGACTGGGATGCCATTCCAATTCCGACACCAATTGCGCTGTTCTGGCATCAAAGGCCAGAACAATGGCTTCAGGTTTGCCCTGAAAAGCCGACCAGTGGTTGGCAAAATAGTCTTTGACCGAAAATCCAAGCTGGGGGGTAAATGGGGTATTTGTGTTTTGGCAGGTGCGAATCCGATACACCCGCAATTGTATGATCTTGCCGTGGGTCTCAGACCAAGCCAAAAGATACCAAGCATGTTTGCGCAAAACCAAGGCATGGGGATGAACCCTTAACTCTCTTTGGGTTTGACTGCTAAAAGAGAAATAGTCAATCTGAATCTCTTCGCGTTTTTGAATGGCTTTTTCCAATTCCAAAAGTATTTCGGGTTCAACGCGATCTTTGGGAATGGGTGAAAGTACCTGTAAATGGGCTTCTAGTTCCAAGAGATCCAAGTTCTCTGTTTCGGCATAAGCGCTCTTCATTTTGCTGAGGGCCTGTCGGGCCAATTGGGCATGGGGATGGCTATTCTCAAGCGCCAAAACCACCGCATTTAAAGCCTCTAATTCCTTGCCGATCAGGCGCAGCGGTGGTGCATAGATCGTGCGATCCAAATAATAACCCGCTTCGGTATAGATGATTTGAACATAGTCACGAAAGGCTTCGTTGAGAGAGGCAATATCCCGGTATACAGTGCGTTCGGTGGTGCCCAATTCGTGCGCTATTTCACGGGTACGCAGACCTGTGCGGCGTTTAATCAGATACATCAAAGCGATCAGACGTTCAACTTTTTTCATAGTGGTTTTCTTTCGGTAAAGCCAAGAGAATTCCCTTTTCAATCAATTGCTGAAAATGCTGAGACAGGCTGTTGGGATGTGGCCCACCCGTGATCAAAACCCCCAACTCCATATTTTGATTCAAGGCCGTGCGGGTCAAATTGGCACTGGTAATAAATACCTTGTGGGTATCTGCCAGGAGGCATTTGGCGTGGAGCGAATCCGTCAAATAGACCTGGGATGCCCGGTTTGTTTTTTGTTGGCGCATAAACGGCGGCCAAATATAACTTGTCAGATTTTGATGCCCTGACAGGCCAATTTCTGCCAAAGAAGCCATTGTTTTGGCTTTCATGGAGGAGCCGTCTCTTTCTTGTTTGTCTTCCATGATTAACTTGAGAGACACGCCGGAAGAGAGCGCCTCAAATAGAGGGGATTTGAGTTCATCAATATCTCTCACCGTAAAACTCACAATCCAGAGCTGTTTTTGGGCGGCACGAATCACTTCTTGCACCACCTGTCCGGTTTGCCGGGTGGCCACTCCAGAGCTGGGGCCTGTCCAAACCAATTCAATCTGTTGGGACAGTGCGTAGTGATCTGCGACCTGGGCACTGGCTTTGAGGGCCAATGCCAAAGCCTGGGGGGAAACTTCGGCTGTTTTCATGGCCTCAAATAGCTGTCTGAGCAGTGTTTGATGCTCCAAAGTGGCTTCGTTTAAGAGGCGCTGCCGGACCAAGAGCGCTTTGGGTGACTCTGGCAGAGTGAGATAATCGAGCAAACCCTTGAGCAAAGGTGTCGGAAGGGCTTGAACCAATTCTGAAATACAACTGGCCAAACGATCAGACATCAAAAAAGGCCCATTCTTCACGGCTCAAGGTGGGCACCAAAAGGGTGCGGTCGAGATAGTGATTGCCACGTTCGCAGGATGTTTCGGGGGCAAAGAGGCAGGCATGGCAGGCTGCTGCATGGAGACTGACCTGATTCCCTGTTTTGAGCGGATGTTCGGCACAGAGGGGATCCGAAGAACAGAGGCGGCAATTTTCTAAAGCCTGTTCGATCAGGGCTCCTAAACGCTCTTTGCGGCCCAATTCGACCAAGCCCCCCAAAGTGCCTTCGCTATCGGGAGAAGCTGTATAGAGCAAAATACCTGCTTGGGCGGGATTTTCTCCTTCTGCTGGCAGCGAATAAATTTTTTCGCAGATGCTGGCAGCGCTATAACCGCATTCCAACGACAATTGACGCATCAGGGCATGGGAAAACGAATGCAGGAGCACATATTGCAAACCCGGGAAATGGGCTTCGGGTTCTGGGTATTTGCGCAGTTTGCGCCACTGGGTATGAGCCGCTTGCCAATGGCTCTCTTCGCTTTGCAATCTTTCGATCCAAGCAGTGAGCGCACGCTGGTTAAAAACCAAAAACAGCCCTTCGCCCCGCACTTCTGAAGCTGGAACCAATCTGGGCGCACTTTTGGCAATTGGCCCGACGGTGACGGGTTGGGAATCGGGGTCGCCGTGATCTGGGGCCATGACACGGGTAAAACCAATCAGGGCCCGTACTTCACGTAGACGTTCGACCAACACCACTTTTTCAATCAAACCCGCAAAAGCACTGGGCACAGGTTCTTCGACAACCTGAAAATCTTCGCTGTTTTTCACTTTGCCAGGTTGGGACAATACCCGGTATTCAGGTGTGAGCAGGTGTTGCTTCAGATCTTGGGGATCCTGATTCTCTGTACTGCCTTGGCGTTCTCGGTAGTTCTGAATAGCAGTGAAGAGCAGGGTGTCGGAATATGTATAAAAGGGTTTTAAATGTTGAGCATCGCGAAAGGCTTTGAGGATTTCGATGGATGTGATTGGTAAAAGCGTGAGCCAGTTTTGTTCAATCAATTGATCCAACTCTGAATCTGTTTCTGAGGGGATAGAGACCACAGATAAAGTCAGTGGAAACCAGGCATTTGAAGCGCCGAGGGTCATGGGTTTCATTTGTTTATCACAGGGTTTTGACTGATCGCTCAGATGGATATGAATGCCCTGGCAGCGCGGCATGACCTGTTTTTGCAAGTTAAAGGCATCCACCATATTTCTTTGGGTTTTGCAGGTTTTGCACTTGACCGTAATCATGCTAATATCTGACCCCTGACCCAACAATTGCAGATCGCCTTGGCAATCTGAATTGCCGCGATGGACAAAATACTGCCAGGGAAAATCGTCCATGTGGCCGTTTTCACAGACCACAAAAAAGCGCGAGGGAATCAAAGCTGGGTCGTTTGTCTTGTGGCAATTGTCGTGAATGTATTTGTCTTCGTGGGCATAAAAACGGTGTTCTTTGAATTTGAATAAAGTACCATCCACAGGTGCCAAGCGCCGACAGGCTTGGCAGACCATATATTGGGGAAACAGAGCCAAAGGCAAGCCAATATTGCTTTTGGAACGCCCATAACCGCCAGTGGTTTGTTCGGGATCAGCCGGGGGCACACTCAAAAAACGCACCTGTTCGCCCAAACGCTGGCGAACCACCTGGAGCAGACGTTCTTCCTGCACAGGTGTTGCCAGGCGCTCTTCCCAACTATCTACCCCCAGAATCACCGCTGAATAATTGGGCAAATTTAAAAGCGAACCCATGCCGTAGGTAAACAAAAGCTGTGAAGGGCGAATTTCTCCAACAACGCTCATGCTTTGATCTCTCTTTCTGTGGGGGATTCTGTAAAGCCCTGCAAAGGCGGACGGCCTTGCCAGCGGGGGTGGGGATGGTTCAAAATCAAGGGAATCTGGGGCTCGACATTGCGCAGAGAATTGAGACAGGTAAATGGCTCCCATTTGAGCGTGCGGGTGGGATTATCTGGGTCGATTAAACCGGCATCTTTGAGCAACCCGTCGGTATTGCCTTTTTTGCCTTTGTATCCCAACTTCTTCTGGTAATGGCGCATTTCTTGAATTGTTTTTTGCCAAAAGTCCAAGCGGGTAGCCAGTTCTGAACGAATGCTCTGCTCCAATTGGCGATCTTGGCGAATCTCACTGGCCCTGCGGGCAATATAGCCCGTAATCTCTGCTAATTTTGGCCAGTTGGGGCTGAGCGCGTCGGCAGACTCATTGCGATTGTAGTCTGTGCTGCTGAGGCGAATGAGAGTTACCAAGAGCGCACTCAGCCCCCGATCCAGGGCGCGGGCCGAAAAGGGCGTAACAGAAATGGCTTCGACATGTTTGTAAAAGGTCTCATGGTAATGCTCAAAGACCTCATAATGGCTCAAGTCGCGGGGATGTGCCCAATTGAACAGGGTAAAAACCAACCCCGGTGCCTGACTCGAACGGCCCACCCGGCTGGAGGCCTGAATATATTCAGCGGTGGTCTTGGGCTGGCGCATCATCACCATCAGGCCCAAACGGTCAATATCCACCCCGACGGAAATCATGTTGGTGGCCAACAGTATATCCGCCGGTCGGGCCGGGCCATCGTAAGGGGTATTATTGGCTTTTGCCCGCTCAGCTGCGGCTTTGCGTTCTGCATCGCTGAGGGGATCAAAAGGCACCTCCATTTTTTCGAGAATGTTTTTAATGCGGTCTGCGTTGATCCGGGAGGTCAGCTCTTCGATGCCGTTGTCCCAGAGATTGCGAACGGCCAAGCCCTGTTTGTCCATCTGTTTGAGGTTGGTGGCAATATCGTCCCTAAGCAGGGTGCGGGTGCCCCCCAATTCGCGGGTGGTATTAAAATAACCCACCAGGGTCATCCAGGGATCGACTGCTTTGCCATATTTTTTGTAGAGGGTTTCGGCTGCCGCCAGCAAACTGGAATAGACCGTGATTTGTACCTCTTTGAGCTTGCGCCCAGGCGCACAAACCCCCAGATAGCGCCGACCCGGACTCTCTGGCCCCGGCACCACCTGCTTTGAGAAAAAATTATCGCAGATATCTAAACCATGGGGCGGAAAAATCGCCACCTGGCGGTGAAATAGCTCACGAACCTGCGTGGTCGCCCGCCGAATCGTCGCGGTGGACAAGACTATTTTGGGACGCACAGTTTGTCCATTGACCTGCCAAGAGCAGAGTTTGTCCACCGCCGTTTCGTAGAGCCCCACCATACTTCCAAGCGGGCCTGAGATCAGGTGGAGTTCGTCTTGAATAATTAAATCGGGGGGGCGCAGGGGATGCACAAAGTGTGAACGTGCTGCTTCGTTGCTGCCCGAAGCATGATGGGAGTCGCTGTCTTCGGTCTCTGGTGAGCGAAAGCCGTGGCGCGAGCAATATTGGTTGACCTGGCCAAAGAGCATTTGAATTTGCCCATTCCAAGGCATTTGGGCAAATTTATCCACAGTGGCGATCACCAAAGCAGGCAGTAGCCTGTAGATTTCTTCGTCCACAACCACCACGGGCAGCCCTTCTTTGGGGCTGAGCCGTTTGCCAAACTCGCAGCTGGCATGGCCACAGTAGATCAGGGTTCGTCCCCGTTCACCCGGAAAAGCGCCTTCGACCTTTAGGTGCTTTTTGGCATTGATCTCAGCGCCACACCAAGGGCAATGGGTCAATTGCAGAGGGCTCGTGTGCCCCCCTGATTGCTGTTCTTTGTACTCTCCCAGCAGATTTTCAACAAATTGCTGCGACTCTTTGGTCTTGTTGGGGGTGGTGTTTTGACCGACCCAGAGACCAATGCGAAAAGGGGTTTTGCCCCAGCGGCTCTCGTCTTTGCTGCGAATCAGCTCACAGGCACAAATCAAAGCGGTGGCGCGTTGAAACTGTTGCAAGGTAAGCAGGCGCAAGGTGTAGCGCATTAAAACAGCGACCCCATCCATACCACTGTAATCGCCGACAACGCCCATCAAGCGACGCAAAAACAAGGTATATGCAGTCAGCCCCAAATAGGCCTCGGTTTTGCCTCCCCCTGTGGGAAACCAAAGCAAATCTGCTACGGCATTGGGCTGGTCTGAGCGCTCAGGATGATCGAGCAAGGTCAGGCCCGGTAAGTTAATTAAAATAAACGCCAATTGAAAGGGGCGCCAGGTGCGATTGGCAGGCATATCCACGGCTTCCAAAGCCAAATCTTTTTCGCCCCGGCGTTTGCGCAGGCTCCATAGCGCATGAATGCGTTGTTGGTGCATGGCTTGGTTGGCCGCTTGAAAAGCCGTGTAAGCCTGCTCGTTTTGGGCCAATAGTTCTATACCTGCCAGAATCCGCTCTTGGGCTTCTTGGCAACGGGCCAGGGCCAGCATTTCCGTCTCGTTGGGACTTGCTGGCATCAGCGCTTCAGCCCAGCGCTGGTAGCCTGTGGTCAGGGGCATCAAAGCTTGATTGAGTTCTTCTGGAGATAATTGGGCCAAAACTGCCATGTCTGTTTCGAGATCTGCGACTTGGGTGTGACGCGTCTGAGGCACTTCAAAACAGGGGAGGGCCCGTGTGGCAATGCGCCAAGCCTGATGAGGCTGTTGGGGGTAGGTATCGGCATGAACTGAAATACCATGCCCCACAGCAAATTCGACCTGATTGTGGTAAAGCATCTCCAGGGCCTCTTTTTCGGCCAAATCGCGACTGTCGAGGCGGCTTTGCAGGGGACGCTGCAGGCGTTTAATAAAGACAGGGCTCTGATCTTGGGCACAGAGATTCAGCTCAGTTTGAAAGAGAAAGGCTTCGGATTTGCGGGTTTTGAGCGGGGCCTGGTGGTTGAGCAAAAACAGGGTGCCGACCCAGCCATCGGGGTATTCTCTGAGGGTGATTTTAAGTTCGATTCCCACAGGTGTGCCAGGCCCCCAGACCATTGGCACATCTTGCTGCTGACAGGACTTGAGAACAATGGGTTCAGAAGCACCTTGGACCGGTATTCTCTGCCAAAGGGTTGTTTTGCTGTCCGTTTGGTTGCTCGGATCGGATTCTTTGTCTAACTTTTGGTAAATACCAAAATTCACTTCTGCGATCAAGGCCGGGGACTCTTTGGCCAAGGTAAACGAAAAACCAAAAGAAGCGGGCTCAAACATCGGTACAGCTTTGCCTACAGGGCTCTCGGGGTGACCCTCTTCGGGGACTTTGCCCGCTTCGGGGCTGTCGTCTTCTTCAAGCAGAAGTTTGGCTGTTTCGTTTGCTGGGTCTGCATTTGCATCCACTTCGGGTTTTTCCACTTCCGGTTTTTCCACTTCTTGTGGAGCTAAAATACCCACCAAATAGCGCTGGCGCGGATCTTGGGCCAAAATTTCTTCGGGTCCGCCTGCGGGGCCCAAGATTTGTTCCAGGGTCATTTCCATCAATTCTTGGCGAATCTCCCAGGGGTTGGGAATTTCAAGTTCAGCAGCATTCATTGCTTGGCCCTCTTCTGCAAATATGTTCTCTAGCTTAGCGAAAAAATCGTTGGCTGTTAATCCCCTGTTATTTTCTCAGAACCCCCTGACCAAATCTGTCAGGGGGAGGGGCTATGCTTTGCAAAAATACCCGAAGGAATTCGCAGATGTTTAAATTGGGCCAATTGGATAAAATGAAAATCCTGGGATTGCTTTTGACGGGGACTTTGGCTGTGGGTGGGTTGGGTTGGGCTCTGACCCGCGAAAACACGGTGCCCATAAAAATCCGCGCAGGCATTATTCGCGGAGATGGGCAGGTCTATCCGGTAGCCCGTAAAAACCTGGTCTTTGTGCCGTATAGTTTTGAGGCTGTGCGCAATGAACTCAAGAGCTTGAACAAAACGGGCCAACCTCCCCAAGCCCCCAAGCAAGAAGATCAAAAGTTTAATCCCAAAACCGCCATAACAGAAAAACCCGAAGATCCCGAAGTGGTTTATCGCGATTTTGCTTCGCAGTATCCCGAACCCGATTACAAAGAGGAGCGTTTTAAAACCAATTGTATTGAGTATTCTTTTATCAACGAGCGGGTCTGCTATCCAGATTTTGATGCCTATCAGGCTGCCCGATCAAGGTGGATCGATGCCCGCAATGCCGCTTATGCCCAAGCCAAAAACCAATTGGCCACCTGGGAACAGCAGGTGCAACAATGGGAAAACGCCAAACAACAGGCTTACCAAAAAGCCTATCAAAAGTACCAAAGCCAATATAACGCCTGGGTCGAAAAGAGTGAAACCCACCTCGACCAGATCCTTGTCGAAAAACTCAAACAGGGCAAACTTGTGCGCGTGCAAACAGATTTGGATGGCCGTGCTGAAGTGAATATGACCCCCGGAAAGTGGTTCCTCAATGGGGGTTATAGCAATGCAGTCTCTGAAGTCTATTGGCAGGATGTCCCGGTTGAGGTCGATGCCCAACACCCCCACTTTGAATTGGCCAACGATTTGGGCCGGGTTGAAAACAGAGGTTTGGATGACAAAGATCAAGATCCCGAACTCTATACCCTTTTGTTGGGTGATTGGCCCGATCGCAAAGATTTAGACCCTTTATTGGCCGACCCTGATTATCTCCGCCGCCAATTGGCGCACAAACAGGCAATAGAATTGAAAAATCTGGAAGGGTGGAGTTTATTGCACTTGATCGCAGCCAAGGCCCCTGTGCCCATGCGGGCCGAATTGACGCATCTGCTGTTGATCTCCGGTGGCGATCCCAACCTGAAAGACAGCAAAGGGAAAACCCCGCTGCACTTGGCCATTGAGGCCAAAAACCGCACAGGAACGATGTTTTTATTGGCCTATGGCTCAGATCTCAGTGTTTTGGATAACGAAGTGCGTTCCCCTTTACATGTGGCGATTGAAACCGATCAAGCTGAATTGGTCAAATTGCTTTTGCGCCATGGGGCCGACCCCACACAGGTCAATGGCAAAGGGCAAACAGCCCTGGAATTGGCCCATCAGCTTAAACGGGTTCAACTCTTGCCCCTCTTAGATCCCAGCGCCTCTCCCCCTGCGGTTTCTGCTTCGCCCTCCGTTTCTGGTAAAGCCTCTGCAAACCCATCAGCAAAACCATCCAAAAAACCACCGACAAACCTTGCCCCAAGCACATCGCCATCTGCCAGTTCTTCTGCAAAAGCGCCTTAAAGACCATGTTGCTCAACTCAGCATCACAGATTTGGTTCAAACGCTTTGGAATTCTGGGATTGGGGTTGCTGGGGATTGCTGGCTTGGTTTTTTGGCAGGCCGCTCCCATGGTGCCTTTGGTCGAAGCTGAAAAACTCTATCAGCAGGGCAAAACGCCGCAGGCCCGACTCAAACTCGCAGAAATACTGCAAAACAAAGAAGCGCCCGTCAAGGCACTTTTGCTGATGGCTGAAATACTGCTGCAAGAGGGAGATTTAGAACAAGCTGAACTGCAGATCAACCCTGCAATTCAGCGCTTGCAGCAGGCCATTCACAACGGCCAAAATACGGAAGTGCCGACCTTGGCTTGGGCTTTTTATCTCAAAGGCCTGATTCGTCTGGCTCCCGCTATTCGTGTCTCAGAAACTGAAGAACCCGATTGGGAGGCCCTCAAATACTGGGTGAAAACAGCCAAAGAAAGCCTGCAACAGGCCTTTGCTCTTGATGCGTCTGAACCCCGTTTTCGTTCTGGCCACGAAGTGGTAGAAGCTGTTGAGCGCCAGGATAAATCTGGGCTAAGCGGAGATCGGCAGGGCCTCGTCCGCCTGCGCCGCTTTGTTCAGCAAGAGCCGCTTTATCTGCGTTTGGCTCCCCGCTTGCCCGATGCGAGCACCTCTCCTGAGGCCATTCCTGAGAGCCAAGAGCCAGTTCGGGCCAGCCTGCGCAAATGGCAAGAGATTAAACGCAATGCCTTTTTAAACCAGGAGATTGAAGGTCTCAAAGAAGTCTTAACAGGAGATGCCCTGACCGAAACCATTTCTGCCGTGCAATGGTGGAAAAACAATCCCGATGCCGTCTATTACGGCCTGGAGCTAAAATCGCTGAAGTTTTTGAAGATTCATTATGCTGATGCCGAACACTGCCAAGCTTTGGCTGAAGTCGAAGAAATGCGCCACAACTCAGAAGAAGGGCAGGTCAATAGCCAGTATCGGGTGCGTTATGGGCTCAACCGGGTCGGAGATATTTGGTATATTTCAGAGATTCAGGTCGTTGAGCAGAATGCGACTCCAGTGCCCTGAACCTATTTGTATCTTTCAAATTTCACCCAAAAAACCTTGAAAGGCGAACGTGTACACCTTATGACACCTCCAAGTCCTTATCTCTGTTTTTGCCCGGCTTGTGGTTGCCCTGGCATTGTCTGGGACCGTTCTGGAAATAGCATTGGTGCATTATTGTATACCGATGGTTATTATGGTGGCGGTATGATTCCCGAAGAAAAAGCCTTGTTCATACATCCAGATTGCCAGCACTATATCTGGCATCACGATTTGACCCATGAAATGCCCGAAAGCCTAAAATTGAAGGCTTTTAAAGCAGATAAAACAGGTGAGACCGACTGTTCACCCCATCCGATTTATCTGGCATTACAGAGCGACACTGTTATGAGGGACTTTGTGGAATCTGCCTTATTCAGCTGGGAGCGCTATGTCTGGTCAGGAATCGATGTGATCGACGATTTGAGACATTTTTTGTGGATTCAAGAAAGTACAGAAAAACTACCTGTGCTCGAACTTCAAGTGGTTGAAGACTCTAAAAGCTGGGAGTCTGCTTGGCAGCTTGGTGTCGCTGGGTCTGATTCGGAGTCACAACGGTTTTTACTCCAGCGCTGGTGGTGGAGTATCAATCATCTTCAAGGTAATTGGGATGAGCACGATAATGACATTCCACCACCACCTCCCGACAAAGCCGCTCTGGCGCGCTGCCTGAATCAATATTTACCCTTGTTATCAGAGCCCGAGTATTTACTCGATCGGGCAGAAGCCTTGCGTGAACTGGGCCAATTCGAAGCAGCAAAACAATCTTATCTAGCAATCGAAGTTGCAAAGCTTGATGAACTGGATTGTCTACGCTACTCTTTGATCGGTTCTTTAATAGAATTGGGCAGCCACGATATTGATGCTGTAAATCCCCAGCATTGTTCGATTTTTCTCTAAAAGTATCAGATCGAATAGTCCTTGCCGCGCCTCTGTCTCCAAATAGAAACACCGATTCACCAATCAAAATCTACTTCAGGACCCGAAGTTATTTGCATGCCTGACAGGAATTGTCAGTCTCAGAATGTATGATAGAAATAGAACAAATTTAAGAGAGGAAGACAGACAATGAGTTCAAAAGATAAAATGGGTGATCGACTCAAGAAATATGAGCAACAAGAAGCCGGAAGAAAGTTAATTCCACTCTTGCCTATTTGTGTGCGTATTGACGGTAAAAGATTTAGTCGCTTTACTAAAGGTCTTGCCAGACCATTTGACAAAAGATTTTCGGATCTGATGGTTAATACAACCATTCACCTAGTAAAAGAAACAAATGCGTGTATTGGATACACACAATCTGATGAAATAAGTCTTATTTACAACAATGATAATACGCTTTCAGAACCTTATTTGGGTGGTAAGCTTCAAAAGCTGTGCTCCATATTGGCGAGTGAAACCACCGCTTACTTTATGTTTCATCTGAGGGATTACTTACCAGAAAAAGGACATTCCCTGGCCCGTTTCGATTGTCGTGTATGGAATGTCCCGAATAAAGAAGAGGCTGCAAACACTTTGCTTTGGCGTGAATTTGATGCAATCAGAAACAGCATTACAATGGCAGCATGTGAATATTTTTCTCATAAAGAATTATATTTGAAAAATGCAAGTAAAATGCAGGAAATGCTTTTGAATGCAGGTGTGGATTGGGAATATTATCCGAATTATTTTAAGCGTGGAACATATGTTCAAAATAAAGTCATTGCTAGTCGTTATACTTTAGACGAAATTGAATTACTTCCAGAGCTTCATCAAGCCAGGTTAAATCCTGACATAATCATAAAAAGGAGAAAGGTAGAAAGATTGGATATGCCGCCATTCTCTACGGTGACAAACCGGGTTGGCGTCATTTTTAATGGGGAAGAACCTCAGTTGAAAGGCTCTCCCTGACAAATAATTCTTGACAAATAATTTTGGATAATACAAACAGTGTGTGCTGATCTATGCCAATCAATCATTTTACTCCTTTTTTAGACAAGCCCGTTCGAAGCCTAGATGATTTGGAGAATCCTGGTAAATTGCTGGGACAGGCTCTTCTTAAATCATTGCCCGAGGCACTGGCACAGGCCAACAACTTTGAGATTCTGAAGATCATTCAGATTCTCAGAGGCATGCATCATGGGCAGTTGGTGAAGTATCCTTCACAGAAAACTAAGGCCTTGCTGGCACTTTTTCACAGGCCAGAATGGCAGGAGGCATGTTGGTTAACTCCTTTATTGGCGTGTCTGAAAGAATTCGATTGTCTGCCCACCATGCCAATCTTACTCCAATTGGCCCAGTCACCAAACAGTGTGCTACGTCACTGGGTTTTTGAACAATTAATAAGCATTTTGCTTTCAGATGAATGTGAAGACAGAACCACTTTGACGCCGCTCCTACTCATAGGAATGAATGACCCCTTGGCAGAGATTCAATTACGCTGTTTTAACCACTGTCTGCAACACCCCTCCGCAGATCCTGTTTTGCTTGCTGGTTTACAGACGTTGAGTAAGAACTCTCAGAATGGGACTGTTCGCGCTTTCAGCCTCAGACTTTTATGCTGTGATTGGCAGCCAGAGCTGCCAGAACAATTGGAGTCCCACTACTTACAAGCAGCAACTTCTTTCGAGCAAGCCCTGATCCTAAATGCTTGGTTAGAAGCTTGCAAACGCTTTCCAAATAGAATGCCTTTTAAGAGAAGTTTTCCCATTTGGGAGCCCCGCATTCAAGCTGCCATACAGTCTCAGGAGCCTGATCTGCAGCAAGTTGGGGCCACAGCCGTGTATAAACTTAACTTGTTTCAACATGCCGCCTCTTTGACTCCATTATTGGCCTCCAATGAGTCTCGGGTACAAAAAGAGGTCTTACTGGCTCTGACGATTCTCAAAATCCTTGTGCAGCCCACTGTGGTTTTTGAGGTCTTACAAAAAGCAAAATCTTTTGAGATCAAAGGGCTGGCTATTGAATACCTGGTCACTTTTCATCCTGATTATAGTAAAGCTCAATTGCCCAAAATGATTGTGGATGAACCAAGCCTGGCCTCTACATTGGTCACGCACCTCAATCGCCTGGGCTGGCGTCACATCCCAGATACATGGCTCGAATTGTCTAAAAAAGGCAATACATCTCCAGCCATTCCCTCTGTTGCTCCTGTTGAGACAATCGCACCTGATGTTCCCTGGTTGGAGGTATAAGTTCTGAATGGATTTATGGCAAGAACTGCTGACCCTATGGCCCGATTCTATTCCCGACAACAGAGATCAATTCTGTTTTGAAATGGAAACATGGACCCGACAAAAACTGATTCCATCAATGCTGGCTTATGTCAAGGATCTTGAACAACCTCCCGATACACGCCATCTTGTTTTGTTTGAACTGGGAAGACTGTTTGAAAGAACGGCTTTTTTATACACGGCTGAATTTAAACAGGTACAACCGCTTTTTTCAATCGAACGATCTGCTGTGAAGCAAACCTGTCTGGATCTGCTCTCAGACCCCGATCAGATGGTGAGGGCCAATGCTATTTTTGTGTTGGAAAAACTTCATGCCTATGACACGCTTGAGCAGATATGTGAGAAATTAAAAGACAGCAAATCCTTTGTCCGCAATGCTGCCTTGCAAGTATTACATCGGTGGCAGTTCCAGCAAAAAGAAAGTCATTCCTCTGAGGAAGAATTTCAATCTCTCTTAAAACATCTCACAGATCGGGATGGGAGCAATCGCTCCCAAGCCGTGCAGAATATGTTGTTACTTTTCAACAATAGAGGATACGTTCCTGCTTTGGAACAGGCTATTGCGCAATTGCATCGTGATCGGGCTGGCTATGTCCGGGCAGAAATTGCTGAGTATATGGGGAATCATGTCCGTGATATTGCCCTCATTCCTGCGCTGATCCAGTCAGTCAAATCAGATCGCCAAGCCCGTGAAGCAGCATTGTGGGCCTTGATTCGTTTGAGTGAAAATTTTGATGTTCCCCCTGAGATTTTTATTGATGCGCTCAGGGATCCCAGTTGGCAAGTGGTCGGTGCTGCCACCCAGGGTATTCAAATTCTGCACTTAAGCTCAGCGATTCCTGTCCTCATTCGGGTCTTACAAGATAAATCAAGGGTTAACATAGAAGCCTGTGCTGCCGCTTTGGGCAGTTTTGGAACAGAAGCCCAAGATGCTGCACCCTTACTGCTCAGTCTGTATCACCAATACCGACGCGATAGCGGAGATTTAGGCAGTGATTTAATCGCGGCTTATGCCAAAGTGTCTGGCAAATCAGCCATTCCTGTGCTCTTGGATATTTACAAAGATCCTTATGCTTCTTACTCTATCCAAAGTACCGTTGCCACAGCTCTCCAGCATTTGGGTTGGGAGGGTGAAGACTATATCTTTGGTCGATGAATTCGGCCTTAAAAATATACATATCGGGTTAGCTATCTGGGCCAAAGCACGCTTTCCAGATGGCATTTTGCCGCCATTTTAACCCCAGCTGCTGATACAGCTCAGGCTGGGTTTTGCCTAAATTCTCTTCCCAGCTTTGCATATGTACCCAATCGTAAAGTTCTGGATTCGCATGACGTGCGGCAAATTTTAAATGAGAGATCCACCAGCGCATGCGAGCCAAATAATACTGGTGGGTGTGTTCTAAATAACTGCGATTTCTATCGTAGTAAAAATTGAGATTACTTTCATCTCTATAGACATAACCGTCCCGCCACTTCATGCCCATTTCCATTGCAAAGGCAAAGATTTGCTGGCTTTCTTTTTTGTATGCCTGTAATCGCTGGCTGTAGTCTGATTCGTTTTCTACAGCATTTGGGAGAAGATAGCAAAGAATGCAGTTCCAGTAACATTGAATCAGTAAATCATCGATGGGGTCTTTTTTATGGTCATTCAGTTGTGAAAATTGCGGTGCGTTTTCCAGCGTCGTAAAAATCAACCAATTGATCTGCCAGGACATAAGCTCATTCTTGAGCGTATACCAGAGTGGGAACAGTGTCCAGGGCCACTCTGGGGCCGTGGCTGCAATCGCCATGAACTCCATCTCCTCGATTCTATCCATGTTGGGGCGATAGAGTGGGTGCTTGGTAAAGAGATGCATTTGTTCACTCAGAAGGGCAATCAGGGGCTCACGTTCAGAGCGAAAGCTCAAATACTGAACGGGGCCTGCATCTTGGGATTTTACGCCTATTTGAATCTCATTTTCAGTCAAGAATCGAAACCCAACGCTGGCTTCACGTTGATCTCCGCTAAGGTCGATAGTGAAACTGTTCCCAGGTACAAACTGAGAATCTACCATGATCCAGAGCAGATCCCAGATCTCCAACAGAAGAGAAGGACCAAACCATGAACAGATGTATATCTCAGATTCCTTAAACCACCAGTCACAACAACAATTACAGTCCGAGGGCGTGATCTCCAGTTGGGGTAAACCCACTTGCACCAGCGTCTGAGCCTGTTCTATTTCAGTAAAAAGTGCTTCATTCATCAAATACAATCTGCTCAAATGATTAATAATTTTTGACCTGGCGTGACTTTTATTTGGGCGGGCAATTCTTTAATCATTTTTGGGCTGCCGTCGGGAGACACTTCCACCAAACAATTGTTTTCTACCTTTAAAACTTTGCTGCCTTCTGCCAAAGCCTGCCAATAGGCTTGCTTAAAAGCCACATCGGCCAACTCTGGAATATGTTCTTCTAGAAAAAGTATGGTTTTTTCGTCCATCTGAATCTCCTGACCTGAAGCTATATTTGGCTATTCTTCTATCGCCTGTTGCATTTGAGCCAGTTCTTCTGCGGGAATGGTACCCGCAAAAGGCAAAAGGACAGAACCTGGTACTCCTTTTTTTTGCTTGAATTTGAGATAGCGGACAAAATCAAGGACTTCTTTTTGTTCTCCCAAAGGGAGGCTCTTTAGTTCTGTCATAATTTCATGGGTGGTTTCGGGGTCTGGGGTGTATGCCGACTCAGCCATCAGTCATGCCCCTCTCTTTTTCTTTTATCATACGTCATCTGATGCCATTTTACCTTTTTGGGGGGCCGCTTCTCTGCCGTTCTTTTCGGAATGATGGGCAGATTTTGAGCTAAAGGTTCGGAGCTTTGGGTGCCCACTTATTTGCATTGAGTACCCAGTTCTGAGATTTGGGTGCCCACTTAATTGCATTGAGTGCCCAGTTCTGAGATTTGAGTACCCATTTATTTCTTACCCTTCTTCTGATGCTGCCCCTGCTTGGTTTCGTGAATGCCACGCCCCAGGGCCAAATCGATCCGGCCATAGGCTTCTGCCATATGCACAGTTGTAAAAATAGTAACTTAAATGTTACTGTTTTATCTTGAAAGTTCAAGAGTATCTGACTTCAGATGGGAGCAGTATACTGCTCCCCAGAAACAAGACAGAATCAGCGTGATTTTAAGTTCCTGATCT
>JADMKE010000044.1 GCA_018780035.1 Candidatus Sericytochromatia bacterium | reverse complement strand
TTCCCTCAATGATTTCATGCGGTTTTGTGCCTCATGATTTCTCCGAAACTACAGAACTAATCATCTTAAAGTATTCCGTTTCCTACCAGATTTAACGTTTGTAATTAAGGGTGTAAACTTTGGTGCCATAATTTTCAGGCGTGATTTCTATGTCCAGTTTTGAGGCTGACCATGTTTTGCTTAATATTGTAGAATTTCCTGATTTTTGATCAAAATACCGATAATTTCCCTTTGCTGGAAACTTAAATGTAATCTGCGTCTTGCTTGCTTTGACAGCAGTTAGGGTTATAGAGGCCTCTTCGCCCAAGGCAAAACCGGGAGCATAGTTTTCTCGGATGGTGATTAGGTTTTTCTCTGGAGAGGGATTAAACCCTTCGCCGTTAAGGGTGAATTCCAAATTGGATTTTTCAATATCACTGGCTTTGAGACTGCTATGAGAGACGCTATCAACCCGAGGCGGAAATAAAAGTTTAGCTTGGGATTTGGCCGTTCCTGTTTTGACTTCGACATCCACAGACCCGATAAACCCAGACGGCAGCGTCTTGATTTCGAGGGTGTTTAAGCTTGTGAGAAAAATATCGACTTTTTTACCCCCAATTGTCAACAGGTTTCCGCCCGGACTCAGATCAAATCCAGTTCCGGTAAAGATAAAATAGCTCACACTTGAATTACTTTTGATGGGATAAGTGGACTTGCTAAAGCCATAAGGAATCTCAAAATTAAATTTTTCATCAAGGGTATAGAGCCTTGCATCGGGCTCATTGTACCGGCCTAAGACAATCTCACCTTTAAAGATTCCGGCCTTGAGGTCTCTGGGTGCTTCACAATTAACAAGCTTTTCACTGACAGAATAGATACATTTGCCAAATTTGTCGTTGATTTTCAAGCTAATGTCTTTCACATTTTCGTGGATGTCACTAATTGCTTTAAAATTCACCTTTTGACCCAGTCTCAAAATGCTGAGATCGGGTTGGCTAATTTTAGGGGGAGAGATCTCAATTTCTAATGCTTTTGAGGTTTGCCCATCCGAGGTCACTGTCATGATTTGCTTGCCTGCCAGATTGGGTACCTGAAAGGAAATATTTGTATTTTCAAAATTGGAATCACTCTCGCTGGAAAAACCGCCTATTTTGAGGATAATTTTTCCAGGGTAGGTATTTTTTGTGGAAAGGCTCAGGTCTTGACCGATCTGCATTTTGTTCACGGTTTTTTTGCTTTTAAAATCTGAAATTTGTGTGATTTCTGGTAGCAAATTGGCTGAAAGAACTGTGAAGTCCAAACTATTCGATGTCATTCCTGCCACAGTCACACTGATGTCATTTTTCCCTTTAAGGTTCTCTGGTACCTTTACAGATAAATACCTTTCAGAACCGCGTTTATCTGAATTACGCACACTTAAAGCTATAATTTGTGCCTGAGTGGCTCCAAATTTGACGATATTATCTTCTTTTTTCTCTGCAAAATTCCCAAGCAATTCAATTGTCTGGCCTGCTTTTGCAGATATTAAACCAGAACCTGTACCCACTCCGTTCTGCGTAAAACCACTCAAAAAGGGAGCCAGCATAAATTCAAACGCAGGTGTATGCGTTTGTTTACTTGTGCCTCCCCCGAGAGTCAGATTGTAAAAAGCACGAATTCTGTTTTTTCCTGCCACCAGATATTTGCCGACCAAATTATCTGTTGCAATGACAAACCCTTCGTTATCGCGGTTTTGCTTCACGTATTCGTTGGTGTAGAACATGTCCAGATAATCTATACCATTAAAAGAGAAGCCCTTTAAAGCATCATATTTGATGCCTTTAATTTTAAGCTCATATTTCCGACCATATATACCAGGATTTGGAGAAAATTCAATAATCTCAGGTGAAGCAGGGTATACCTTGAGTTCTTTTTGGATACTGGAATCACTTTCTAGACTCACCTTATAGTCTCCGGCAGGAACATCGGGTAAGACAAATGACAAACTCTGAGGCGTTCTGGTTTCGATTTTTAATACCTGTTTGTCTGCTTTGGAATTGCGATCAGCAAGCAAGACAGGGGTCAAAATTAATTTACTGTTATTATCAAAAAGCCCTTCGGCAGTAACCACATCTTTATACACAGCCGAATTGACCGACAATTGAGAAAGCCCCGTTTGAATGCTGAAAGGCACGGCATTTGATTTCACTCCGTCGGCAGTTAAAGTCACTGACACAGAAGTACCACTTTGGGATTCGGGCACAATCACTTTGAGTACCGCATTTTCTTTGCCTAAAGCGTCCAGCTTTAAGCTCATACCCACAATACGGGCCTTGCTTTCCCCAAAATTAACAAGGATGGTCGCCAAATTCTTAGGCAGATCTTTACCCGAAATTTCAATCTGTGTCCCTGGCGGTGCCTTCGTGAGATTGAGTGAAATCTGGGGCACAGGGGCTGGAGTGGGGCTCGCCAGGGGAGTGGCATTCTGAGGTGTACTTGTCTGTTCAAATTGCCCACATTGGGGGCTGTTAATCCATCCCAGATTGCCAATCAGATCGGGCTTCAGTTCTTTGCCAATACTGTTAGTCAAGAGCAAGCTGTTTTGTGCAACAGAAACTTGGCTCAGTTTGCTCAGCTCCTGATTGAGATCAAAAATCGAATTCAGACTTTTTAAGGGGTCTTTAAAATCAATCGGGTTGAGCAGGATGGAATTGGAAGGCAGAGTCTTGATAATGTCTGTCAAATTGGAAGAGGCATTATTTAGGGTTTGAATGAGTGATTTTTCAATAGAATTACTCAATATTTTATAATTATTTGAAATAGTCATATTTTCATTGACCAAATTCGTCTGAGCAATACGAAAGGGGCGGTTAGCACTTTGCCAAGCTCGCAGCACACAACTTGTTTTGCGCCGAAAGACAGACTGGGTTTGAAAACGGGAGCCCGGTGCGCTTGTTGCCATTGTCTCTAATTCTTGGTTCAGGCTCTGGGTTAATTGGGTCAAATACTGCAAATTTTCAATCTCTCTCAGACCCGCAGGATTCTTGTTGAGAAAACTTTCTATCTGTTTGACTGAGACGTTTTCCAGACTTGAATTTCCACCTTTGAGAGCAAACCAGAGGGTTTCAGCAATCACACTTGAACGCGGGGTCAGATCTTGCGTCAAGATCGGCTCCTTGGCCTCAGTAGGGAGATCCAATACTGCCCGAGCCACGGCTTGGCCTTCTGCAGAGTGTGCGACAAGTTCCACGCGCATACCGGCAGGAACTTCATCCAATTGATAATTGCCAAATCTGTCACTTTGGGTGACCGCCAATGTGAGTCCATCGGGGCTGTACAAGACAATATTCTGGTCGGGTGCGGGGCTGAGTAAGG
The DNA here is from genome assembly GCA_018780035.1 of Candidatus Sericytochromatia bacterium. Taxonomy (GTDB): domain Bacteria; phylum Cyanobacteriota; class Sericytochromatia; order UBA7694; family UBA7694. Next base: position 10,884 of record JADMKE010000044.1, on the reverse strand, counting down.
TGGGCTCCCCCAACTCAGGCAATTGGACTTGGCCTTTGAGAGTAAAACGTTGGCTGTTTTTTCGGAGTTCAGCAACCTTTTGAGCCGTTTCAACTTGTTTCTGGATCAGCGAGGTCGGAGCAAGAGAGGGGCCAAAGTTAAATTCGCTGCTTTGGGGTTGCGATAAAAATGTTTTGACCTGTTGATTAAATTCTGTTTTTTGTTTGGTGATTTCAGCGACTGAAAGGGGAGCAGAAGTGCTGTTTCCAATTGGATTGTTTAGGGTTTGACTGACCGGACTACAGGCAGGGAGCCCCATTCCCACAAGCAGGGAGAGGGCCAGTATCTGAGGTGATAAAGGCATGATGCGTGACGACATGATGCGTGACGACATGAGGCGTTTCTCCTGAAAATCTTGGGTGTTTCACAATTTTTTACAATCATGATGCGGCTATGCCTTTTAAAGGCATGACCCGAACTTGCTGAAAATAAACTCAATACATTTGTTCTTATTTGGGGTGAGTTACAGCGAGATTCAAAGATGAATATTAAATTTTAATTTCTCACTGATCAGGTCCGAGCCGACTTTTTTGCAAAAGTAAGCGCTTTTTTTACAAAGATTTTACAATGTCGCTCAAATAACCTTGCCTAGCAACAGCGGCATTGACACGTGCGAGACCGCAAAGGCAAGTGCCCTCAAGCGGCTTCACACACCCCAGCCACAAAATCCAACAGGCGATTTTCGCTCCACATTGCGTCACGATCCTGCTTGGCCGCCAGGGGGCTGTTGACAAACGCCACATGGCCCCCTTCGCGGCTCAAAAGCCAACGCACACTCGGCGCAGCTTGGCCCATAACGGCTTGGTGACTGGAAAATGGGACAATCGGGTCGTCTTGGGCCAGAATAATTTGCACAGGCAAGGTGATTTTGCCCAAATGGGGCCCGACCGAGTTCTGGGTATAATAATCCTGCGCATCGCGGTAGCCAAATTGCGGCCCGGTGATATATTGATCGAAGTCCAGCAGACTGTGTACGCGCGCCAGGGGCTCCAAAGGCGTGACCTCCGGCCAGAGGCGGCGGCGGGCACGGTACGAGGCCAACATCAGGCGAAAGAAATAGCGCTCGTAACCCCGATTCTCCAAACGCAGCAAATTGTGTGAGGTGTGAGCGAGGTCCAGGGGCGGGCTGACTGCACAAAGGCCTTTGAGCCAAGCGGGCGGAGAGGTCCACTCTGTCGCCAATTTGAGCACCTGGTGCCCACCCAGCGAATAACCTGCGAGCACGATTTGTTCGTAGCCAAGCTGGGCTGCGGCGTATTCGGCCACGGCACGCACATCCCCAGAGAGCCCCGCATGATAAGAGGTGCGGCTCAGGTGCTGGGTTTGCCCGCAGCCGCGCAGATTCATGCGCAGCACATCCAGGCCCTGGCTGAGCAATTTGCGTGCTGTAGAAAGCATATACGGCACCTCGGCGTGGCCCTCCAAGCCATGTACCAGAATCACCAGCACCGCGGCAGGTCTGTCGTGAGAGCGGTTCAGCAGGCAGCGTACCTGATTTTGATTATCAGCATCCACGGGGATATCGCAGCGCATCAAAGCGGGCAAAGGGGGAGGCGTCCAAAACAGCCCGGTATAAGCGGTCTGCAAATGGCCCGTCTTGAGCCAAAGTGGGGCTGAAAAGGGCGGAGCGGCAGCGAAAGCACTCATGCAGGTAAGCTCAAGTGGGTGGGTGAAGGCAGTTTCTGGCCCTGACAAAAGGCCCGCCAGGCTTGGCGATAGCCCTGCTCGACCAGCCTCACAAAACGTGGGCCGTCGCAAAGAGGCGAGGCCTTGAGGCGCGCGCGCAAGCTGCTGTGATAGGCCTTGAGACGGGGCCTATCTTGGCCCAAGGCCACAGCTTTGGCGATATATTCTTCGGGGCTTTCAGCAATCAGCTCGGGGCAGCCGAGGGCTTTGAGCATACTCGCCCCAGACCCCATCGGCCCACGCAAACCAATAAAAGGCCGCGACATCCACAGCGCCTCAAAATTGGAGACCCCGCCATTGTAAGGAAAGGGGTCCAGCACCAGATCCAGCCCGGCATAAAAGCGCTGGTGTTCGGCTTGGGTGCTGCGGCCCAAGAGCTTGACGCGCGCACGGTCAAAACCCAGGCTATCGAGGCGAGAGCGGAAACGCTCACGGGTACCGGCATCTTCGAATTGGGGGTTTTTGAGCTGCAGCTCGGCCTCGGGCAAGGCCACCAAGATCGCTTGCCAGCAAGTCAACAGCTCGGAATTGAGCTTGAAGAGACTGTTGCCCGAACCCATTACAAGCGGGCCCTCTGGGCGTTCTGCCAAAGCGGCAATGGCTGCTTCATCGCCCAGGGGGGGCTCCCAATGCATATATTCAGGCAAATAGAGCAGGTTTTCGGCCAAAAACTCAGCGGCTTCGGGCGGAAAAATTTCGCTGTCGCTAAAAAGATAATCCATGCAGCTCAGGCCTGTGCTGTCGCCATACCCCAAACCTGTGATCTGCACGGGTGCAGGGCGCAGCGCAAAGACCCCCAGCGCGTTTTTCTTGCTATAACCGTTCATGTCCACCAATAGGTCAATTTGATCGGCCTCAATCTGTTGAAAGATCTGTTGGGCGGGGCAATCGGCAATCTCGCGCCAATGCCCTGGGCTGGCAGCGTTTAGTACGAGGTCCTTGATGCGGGTCGTATCGCCATCGCGCTGACGCGAATTGGCATAGACAAAAATATCAAATTCGCTGCGCTGATGGTGCAGAAAGAGCAGCTCAGAGGTGATCGCCGCAGAGTGTTGGCCCAGGTCCCCTGAGACATAACCCACACGCAGACGGCGCTCAGCGACTTTGATCGCAGCGGGCCACTCGCGGGGCGGCAGAGTTTGAACACCGGCTTTGTCAGCCCAGCCCTGAAAAGCCTGCAGGCGCTCTTTTAAAGACAGGTCTTGCTGGTTGCGCAGGCAAAAGAAGCGATTCATCATAATTTCGGCATAGACCGCTTGGGGGGGGTATAAAAGGGCCGTTTCCAGCGCCTGCCAGGCGGTTTTCCCATCGCCCTGAGACAAACAGACATGGCCCATGATCCCCCAGTACATCGCGTTTTCAGGGGCCAATCGCAGGGCCTCTTCGAGGCATTGCCGGGCGGCTTCGAGTTCGTCGGCTTGGGTCAGCACCTGGGCCAATTGGGCATAAGCAGGTGCATAACCCGGATCACAGCGCAGGGCTTCCTGACAGGCTTTAAAAGCCCGAGCCGCGTCTTGGTGATCAAAGAAAGCATGGGCGACAGAAACATAGAGCGGGGCAGAATCGGGCTGGATCGCCAAGGCCCTTTCAAAGGTCTTTAAAGCCGCAGTCAGACGACCTGCATCACTCAGCAATTGGCCCAGATTCTGATAGGCCTCCAGGTAATGGGGGTCGAGTTCGAGTGCCCGCTGATACGCTTCCATCGCCTCTGACTGTTTATGCAGTTGCACCAGCACATCACCCAAATTAAAAAAGAGTTCAGGCTCCAGAGGGGCCAAATGCAGGGCCTGCAAGTAAGTCTCGGCAGATTTTTGCCATTGGCGCATATTCTGATAGGCCACGGCCTGCTCGGCCAAAACCTCGGCTTCGGACAGGGGTTCAGAGTCTGACAAGGGTATCCACCTTTTTCTTCAATTGCAGGAATTATACCCAGTGGTTCTCTGGGGAATCAAGCAAGCAGATAGGCCTATCTGTTGTTTTCAACTATTCTGTATTAAAATACGAACCATGCAGCCCCCCTCTTCTGTTGCGATCTGTCAAACCTGTCATTTTGAACAAAATGCCCACTACAATTATTGTGGGCATTGTGGGCTATCCGTTTGGCAGCAATGTACACGCTGCAAACAGTCTCTGCCCCCCGAATTTAAATTCTGTGGATTTTGTGGAGAGGGCTTGCATCCCCATCACCAGCCACACCCGCTCCCTCAAACACAAGTGAAAGCAGCTGCCAAAACAGCCGCAATCACTCCCCCTGTCGACGCACCGCAAACCGTGGTGGCCCATTCAGCAGTGGCCCGTGTCTCTGAACGCCGCCAGGTGGCAGTCCTCTTTTGTGATATCTGTGGTTTTACAGCGCTGTCTGAAAGCCTCGATCCCGAAGAGGTCTCAAATATTATCCAGCCCCTGTTTCAACAATGCAACGCGATCATTGGCAAATACGAAGGGGTCGTTGAAAAATTTATTGGTGATGCAATCATGGCGCTCTTTGGCGTGCCCTTTGCCCATGAAGACGACCCCGAGCGGGCGGCTCTGGCGGCTTTGGAAATGCGTGAGCTGATCCAAAACTTTGGCAAAGAACTCGAAAAAGAACACGGGCGCAGTATCAATATGCGCATGGGTCTGCATCTGGGCACGGTGGTGGCGGGCAGTGTCGAGGCCTTGGAGGGCCGCAATTACCAAGTCATGGGGGATGTCATCAACACCGCCGCACGCATGGAACAAAATGCCAAACCCGGCCATATTCTGGTCACAGAAGAGATGTTCCGCCTGCTGCAAGAGAGTTTTGAACTCCAGACAGACGCCCTGATTCAGGCCAAAGGCAAAGCAAAACCCCTGCAAGCATACGAATTATTAGGTGTTCGCCGCCTGCAACAAGCCCGGCGTGGCTTGGCCGAACAAAGTGAAGTTTGGGTGGGACGCCAGGAAGAATTGGCAAATTTAATCCAGTTGGTAGAAACGCGTCTGCAAGTGCAGAGCGGAACCCTGATTCAGTTGCGGGGTGAAAGTGGGATCGGCAAAACCCGGTTGGCCCAAGAACTCTATCTGCGCCTCAAAGAATCACAGCCTGATTTGCGCCGAATCCAAGCCTGTTCGACCTCTTATAGCACCAATTTCCCCTATTTTATGTTGCAGGGCTTGATCCGCTCTTTGCTGGCCGAAGAAGAGAACAGCTCCCATTTTGAATTACACAGCCACCTCAGCGATTTTCTCGAAAGCCTCAAATTGCCCAATGCCGAAATGGTGATGAGCCTGCTGGAGTCACTGCTTTTTCCCCATCTGGAGTTTCCACAACTCAAGCTGATTCCCCCCGAACGCCTGCAAAAACAAATTTTCAGGGCCGTTGCCGACGTATTGAATCGCCTTTCACGCCAAGGCCCGCTTTTTATTCAAATCGACGATTTACAGTGGTGTGATCCGCTTTCCCTGATGTGGCTGATCGAGTTTCAGGAGAATCTCCCCCATCAGCCCTTCCAAGGGGTCATCTGCCTGACCCAGCGGGCCGAAGAACCCCGCGCGGGCCAAGCCGCCATTTCGGCCCATCCGATTCAAACCCATTGCGATCTGGACCTGAGCCCCCTGCCCATTAGCGAATGCCAGGCACTTTTTTGCAAAATTTTAGATCTGGCACCCAACAGCCCTTTGCCCGATGAACTGCAGGCCTTGGGTCAGGCCATTCTCAACCGGGCAGCAGGCAAACCCTATTATATTGAAGAGGTCTTAAAAAATCTGCTCGAAGATCAGATTTTACAAAAACAGGCAGGAAAATGGAACCTGACTTGCTCACTGCGGGATTTGCCCTTGCCCAATTCAATTCAGCGCCTGATTATGGCGCGTTTTGATCGGCTCGAAGCCCATCAGCGTCAATTATTGCAAACCGTGTCTGCCATGGGGGCCCCCGTATCGCAGAACCTGCTTGAAATTCTCTTCAACGACAGCTCTCAAGAAGCGGATTTACTCAGTCTCCACCAGGCGGGTCTGCTCAGGCACGAAATCGGGGCCTATGGCCCTGAGTACAGCTTTTTTCAGGCCCTGACTCAGGAAGTTATTTACAATACCATGGTCAAACGGCGGCGGCGGGTCTTACACAAACGCATTGGCGAAACCATTGAACGACTGTCCAGTGCCGACCCCTATCCGATGCTGGACTTGTTGGCTTACCACTATTCCCGCAGCGAAGAGACCCTCAAAGCGATCAAATACCTCTATCTCTCTGCCGCCCGAGCCTCACGCCTGTTTGCCAATACCCAGGCCCTGGAGGCCTATTCGCATATTCTCGAAATTCTGGCTCCACTTGAGCGCAATAGCTTAATTGCGATCGACTTACAAAGCAAAGAATGGAGACGCCCCGCTCAGTTGGAACACGAAATCTTACAAAAGAAGGCTGAGATTCTCTTCAGAACGGGGGCCTACGACCGCCTGATGGACTTGGTCGAAAAACATCTCAGCCCAGAATTGCCGTTGTTGGAACAGGCCCGGCTGATGTATTGGCAGGGACGCGGGCTGGAAAAGCGCTCGGAATTTGCCAAAGCCCGTGAGAGTTTTGATGCTGCGCTCAAATTGGTGGAAAACCAGACCGATCCCCGTGAACAGGCCCGCTTTTGGAATGCCTGCGGCTGGGTCAATCGCTGGTTGGGAGAGTACGAAACGGCCTTGCAGGCCTGCCAAACGGCTTTAAAACTGCTGGAAACCCAGCCAGATATGGAGCAGATCGCCTATGCCCACAATGTGATGGGCGTGGTGCATTATTACCGGCACGAATGGGAGGCTTCGCTCGAACATTACCGCCAAGGACTGGAAATTCAGGAGCAGATTCAGGATCTCTGGGGCCATGCCAATAGCTTGAGCAATATGGGCAATGTCTATTTTATGACCAACCGCTGGCAAGAGGCTTTCGGCGTCTTTCGCGAAAGTTTAAAAATCCGCGAACAGCTGAGCGATCTCGAAGGCATCTCGACTTCCTGTAATAATCTGGGCCACGCCTGCCTGGAGCTGGGCAAACTCGATCCGGCCGAAAAATACCTGAGCCGCGCCCATGCCTTGTTTGAACAGCTCAAACAAACAGTGGGGGCCGCCGTGGCCCAGTGTAATTTGGGACTGGTGGCCATGCGACGCCAGCAATGGCAAGCCGCATTGGCATTGTTGGAACCGGGCATCTTGGCCTTGGAAAAGCAAAATATGCAGGTGCTTTTGCCAGAACTTTACAATTACCGCAGCGAAATCTATCTCGAACTTGGCGATTTTAAAGCAGCAGAAAACCTGGAAGCCACTCAAGACCCCGTCATAGAACAACATGGAGATCCGGTCCAGAAAGGGCGCAAGGCCAGACTTAAAGGGCTTTATTGCTTATTTACAGGCCAGCCCGAAGCCGCCCAAGCTCCTTTTAAAGAAGCGCTTGCACTTTTGCAGCCCACGGGACACCAAGGAGAATGCCGGGCTCTGTATGAAAATCTGATCAGCTTGCACCAAACCCTCGGCCTGAGCGAAGTCAGCTATTGGCAACAGGCCCTCAAAGATCTCCTCGCTGCTGAAAAATCTCTTCATCCACATTTGCATTAAGGAGCGGAAAATGTCAGAGCAAACCTATTCATTCCAAGTGAGCCAAGAACTCAAAAAGTTAAAAGGCATTTATTGCGAAATCGATTTAAAGGCCTGTCAACTCAACCTGATTCCCGATGGCGACGAAAGCCGCATCAAAAGTCTGGATTTGCCCGATAGTTTTAAAGGCAAAGAGGCCAAAGTACAGGCTTGGGGAAATGGACTGGCCTTGCTCCAACCCGAAAATGGCAAATACCTGCGTCAAGAGCAGTGGGAAGCCCCCCAGCGCTACGGCTTGGTGTTGGGTGCAGACGGCCCACTCTTGTTTTTTCCGGGCGTCCCCCTGCATGGCCCGCTGATTCAAAGCCCCTCACTGCTTTATCCTGGCAATTATCCCTTTCAGCCGGGCCCAGGCCCCTTTGATCTCTTTGCCTCGCCCGATCAGGGCTGGCTGGGGGTCGTTCACCGCCGCGAGGGAAAAATCATGATCGTCGATCTGGCCTCGGGCAATTGTCTGGCCAAACGTCACTTTGAAGCCTTGGCGGGCCCCAAAGTGATCTCCCTGGCCATCGACAGGCCTGGTGGGCGCGTCTTTGTCACGGGGGCCGATCACGACAAACTCTGGGTTTGGCCACTCAATGGCAATCCCGAAATTGTGCCCGGTCCTTGGAAAAAACCGGGTGCGCTGCTCTTGCAAAATGATCAGCTCTGGCTCTTGGAATCGAGTGCGCCGCTGCAATTACATGCCCTTTCGCTCGAAAATTTGAGTCTCGATCAAAGCCTGGAATTGCCTGGCAATAGCTATGCCAGCAGCAGCGACGCCCCCGGTGATTTATTCATCGGCAGTCCTGACAATAGTTGGTTGGCCGCATTGGGCCGAAGCGATGCCATTGACCCGCTCTCCGCTTTACTCTGCAAAGTCGAAACAAGCAAAAATCCACCGCAGGTAAGCTCTGAGACATTGGGACGTGCCTGGCCGGTTTTATTGAGCTGGGCCATACCCAATCATTATTTAACAGCCCTGGCTGCCCAACATCCCTTAAATGCCCAGCCCTTTGAAAAAATGCCCTCCCCCGTCCAGGCCTTGATCTTAAGTCTGGGCCTCAATCCAAGTCAATTTAAAAGCCAAATGATTGTATTTAAAACCCAACCCGGTGAAAGCCAAGAACTCTTGCCAGGAACAGCCCGCAGTATTTGCACAGAAATTTGCCAACGCCTGCAAAAAATCTATCAGATCGAATTACCTGAAAGGCTGATGAAACCAGAAGAACAGGAAATATTGATCCACAGCGAGCGGCTGGCACATCTGCTGGGTCAACACAGCCAAATTGAATTGGCGCTCTATGGTCTGCTGGGCAAAGCCACCCTTCAACTGACACTTTTACAAGCCGATTACCTGCCCAATCAGGTGGCTGCACAAGTCGGTGATTTCCTCGCGGCCCGAGATGCTGCAGCAGAAGAAGCCGAGCGCCTGCGCAAAGCCAATCGCTTGGCCCGTCAGCCCGTCCAAGTTCTGCCTGAAAACTTTGCAGCCCTGGCTGATCCCCTCAATAACCGCATTGCCCAATTGGACCCTCAGCTTCAACTCCACTGGCATCTCGACACCCATTTGCTGGGGGTTTACCGTCCGCTTGCCGTCACCTGGTTGCCCAATTCATCTTTTGTAATTCTCGATGGTGAGAGCAACGAGATCAGTTGCTGGAACCCATCGGGACGGCGCGAATGGGTATTGCAAAATGAAGAGTATAGCTGGAATCGGCTCTGGGTCTTGAGTACAGGCGAAGACGTGCAATTGATGGTCTTTGATCAAAAACAAGCTGAGGTCTTACAATTCAATCCCGAAGGAAAACAACTCTGGTCGCTGCGTGAACAGAATTGGTGCCCCCAAGAGATTCGGGATGTGGTACCCGGACCCGCCGGTTATTTTTGGCTGCTTGAAGCCAATGGCGGCGTAACCCTCTTTTCGCAAGAGGGGGGCCCTGTGCGCTTTTTAGAAATCGCTGGCCAACCCACGATGATCGCCGCCTCTCCTGATGGTCAGGTATTGGCAGCCTTTGATCCTCAGCAACAAAAGCTCTGGCTCTTGCGCATGGATAACCAAGAACCCCAATGCCTTGAAATTGCCCGTCAGGCCGAGCGCTTTCGCATCAGTCAGCCCCTGGACCTACAGTGGCGCAACAATCAAGCCCTGGTATTGCATGATGCCTTCCGGATCTTGGCAATCAACAGCCAGACGCTCAAAGTTGAGCAAGCCCTTTTGCTGCAAGATTTAAAGGCCATTGCTGGCCAAACAAACAAAGCCCCCAGCGATATCTTTGTGGCCCAAGCCGAACGCAATCTCAATTTGCGCGGCGGCCAAAAAGCCTCCCTGCTGGAGATGTTGAGCCGTGTGCCCCTCTTTCAACAGGCCCCCGAGGATTTTTTAAACCGCTTGCGGAGCCAGGTCAGCACCCGGCTCTTCAACCGCGGAGATACCATTGTCAAACAGGGAGAACAGGGAGATGAACTCTTCTTAATTCGCCAGGGCAAAGTCGAAGTTTTGGCCCCCGACCAGCGCCAAGTGGCCGCCCAGATGGGACCGGGCGATGTCTTTGGCGAAGTGGCTCTGATGTTGGGGCTGCCGCGCAATGCCACTGTCAGAGCAGGTGCCTATTGTGAGGTATTCTGTCTCAAACAGGCCTCCCTTGACGCCCTTTTGGCAGATTATCCTGAGATCCGCGAGCGGCTCTTTTTGCTGGCCCAGGATCGGCGCATACAAGAAGAATTGCGCTCAGAATCCGACAAAATTAAAATCCAAGAACGCCTGCAGGCCCTGCGGGCGGGACTCAAAACCCCAGTCCGAACCACGCCTGCTGCGGCAGTCCAAAACACCGAAGGGCTCGAAGACTTGGATCTCTGGGTACGGCACACCCGCTTTGGCCAACTCGCACGGATCAACCGCAAAGCAGAAGTAAATACCCTCTTGGGCAGCCCCCAGAACCTGCTGCAGCCCTTGGAGTTGCTCGACGCCCCTGGCAAACGTTGGGTGCTGGATACCGCTCTCAACAGCCTGCTTTTGTTGGACCCTGAAGACAATTCACTGCAAACCCAATTGCAAAATTGGGGAGAAATCGCCCTCGAACAGCCCATGGGCATGGCTTCGGACCACGCAGAAGGACTGTGGCTGGCCAACAGTGGCAAAGCTCAGCTCTTGCACCTCGACCCATCTGGCAATCTTTTGCAAAATCTGGAATTTGGCCGCCTGCCTGTGTGTCTTTCCGCTCTGGCCAATGGCCATTTATTGGTGGCTGATGCCCGCATGCACACGGTCACAGAAATCACCCCCAAGGGTGAACAGATCTGGCAATACGGCACCCCGCGCCGCTGTGGCCGGGACGAAAACCAACTCTTTGCCCCCGAATGGGCCCAACGGTTGGACAACGGCCATACCTTGATTTCCGACACAGGCAATAACCGCATTCTAGAAGTGGCTAACACAGGCCGGATTACCTGGGCTTTGGTCTCAGGAGAGGCCCTGAGTATTCCCCGCCCGGCCAAAGTCATGAGACTCAATCAGGGCAATACCCTGATCTGTAGTTTCGGAGAAATCATGAGGCACAAAGTCGCATGAAATCGTTGAGGGAA
>JADMKE010000064.1 GCA_018780035.1 Candidatus Sericytochromatia bacterium | reverse complement strand
CTCTTTTCATCCCAAATCCCCTTAAGGGGATGGGAATTCCCAGAGCGTTCTTTAAGTTGGTCGCTCGTTCACCAGATCAACGCGCTGTTTCGATTGATGAAACACCGGTCAACAGCAAAGTCTGGACTGTCTTCTCTGTTCAGGGCGAAACGAAAAAAGAGATCTTTCCCGCTAAAGACATCTTTTCAGACCACCAAGTGCTCTCACCAGATAACCAATATTTGGCTTTGAATTATGAGGAATGCACCCTTCATGTCTACTCAAAAAACCAGCGAAAGCTTCACCCGTCCAGAACTGACAAACACAAAGCCGGAACAGCCTTTGGCTTTTGCCCCTTTCCCACGCCGCCAAATGCGGCTCGCCCTTTACTCGCCCTGCTGCAAGATAGAAAATCTGCAAACCGGCATTTATCTTTGGGATCCTGAAAAAAAACAGCCTTAAACGCATTGACCCAGCATAAAACAAAAGAAGTGGATTAGAATGGCTTCCAATCAGCCAAAGCCTGCAAAAATCCCCAAAACAGCATAAAAAAGCACGTGCTTGAGAGATAAACTGAACCCTCTAATCTATCTTGTGCTTAGAGACAGACTGCGAATCATTTGATAAAATAGCCTGCGACTTTCCACGTTCCATCTTTGTCCAGCATCGGTGTCACCGTTTCTAAGGCATCGGGTTTGCCTTCAAAAACCGTGCTGTACTGCAAAACCACGTATTTCCCTTTGGGGGCATTCGGCAGGGTTTCAGAAAAGCTCGAAAACTTCAGTGTTCGAGATTTAACCCGACCCAAAGGTTTACGCGTTGCATTCATCGCACCGACCCAAGTTGGCTTGTCGATAGCAGATTGAAAATAGCTGGAAGCCTGGGTCCAACTTTTGGCGTATTTGTGGTGATCGGTTAATTGCAGCCATTTATGCGCTGCTCGCTTGGCTTTTTCAACCATGTCCGTTTCATTTGCCTGGACAGGGAAAGCCACAAGTCCACCCAAAATCAGTAAACCAGCAACCATGTTTTTCATCTAAAACCCTCATTTAATCTTTGTGATTTAAGCATCTATCTTGGTTTATTTTATATTTTTCAGGGCTGCCAAAGCCTGAAGAGCCGCCTCTGAACGCCAGCGCGTGCGATCATCCATTAAATCGATCATGCGCTTGCGCAGGTGGTCGGGGATTTCTCCAAGACGGCCTTTGACAGCGGCAGCTGTCAGGGCGGTCCCCAAAACATCATCAGCCCGGCCAAATTCAGTCATGGACTCAAGCTGGGTTAAAATTTCTGCCAATCCGCTCCAATGTTGGGTGCGCAGGCCCAATTCAGCCACCCAAGCCGTGAGTGAGCCCAATTCTTGGGTATTTTCCAATTCAGAAGCCACTGTGGCCATATTCAAGCGCGAAAGCACCTGATCAAATTGCTGCCAAGAGGTGCCCTGCAGCAGGTGGTAGATGGCCGTTTCTTCAGCGCCATCGGTGACTCCTTCAAGCAGTTTTTCGACCATCAAGCGCACAGCGGCGGCTGGGACTTTGTGCAAAAGCTGGCCCTCACGGGTGTAATGGCTGTTGAGAAAGGCCTCAATCGCCCCTTCGCGGTGATTTTGTGCCAAACAGACAGCAAAGGCGTCAAATTTGGGCCCGGTTTTGCCCTCTTTGACTTCCACCTTGGCGACCCAGGCCAAGACTTGCCCCGCCTGTTGATCATCTTCTAAGCGGGTGGCCAATTTGCGCATATCTATCGCTTGAATCAGGGCAGGAAATTCCGTCCAAGAAGCGTCTTTGAGAATATCGTAGACCAATTGCTGAATATGGCTGCGGTTGATACTCGCATTGAGCAATTCGTTGACAATTTGGGCTTTTTGTTCGGGATTGGCCGTTTTGGCCCGCTCACGAATCGCAACAGCTTGGCTATGATCACCGCCCCAGAAATTTTTTAAGGCTCCCCAAACACCATCTTTTTCCCAGCCCGCCTGTACTTCATTTTTGATCTGGACGCTACTTTTGGCCAAATTGTCTTGAAAGACACCGGCCTTTTGCATGACCTCTGAGCCGATTTGGGCCAATTTACCCCGAATCCCATCTGTGCCAGTTGGAATAGAGATGTCTCCCGCTTTGCGTACACTGCCATCGGGGGCCACCACTTCCGCTTCTTCATCACGCGGAACCATGGCCACAAACAGGCGTTGCATGCCTGTATTGATGCGTTGATTACCAGGAATCTGCAGCTCCAAACCTGGCCCAGAACCCGCCCAAACCTTGTCAAACTCTTTTTCATTCACGCGCTGAATGAGGCCATGGGGATTGGCCACCCATAAAACCAACTCCGTCTTTTGGGTTTTGGGGTTTGTCTGGTTTTCATAGCCAATCACATTCACCCAGTGCAAAGACTGGGCATCGGGGGCAGCATTGCTGGGGTGCGAGCCATTTTCGCCAAAATTCCAATCGGTTAAACACAGGCAGGGCACCCCTTTGTCGAGCATGCGTTTAAGCGCAGAAATTGAGCTGTTGTTCTGAAGACCCGCTCGCATGCCCTGTTGATTGGCATATTTGACAATATCTCGGGGGGCCGTGTACCCATCAAGCCCGACAGTTTTGACCTGGCCATTGGGCAGCATAAACTCCATTTTACCTTGGGCACGGATGTATTTATCGATCGTCGTGACCGAATTTTCGAGGCTGTGACCCTGAAAATACTTCAAGAGCATCGAAAGCGAAGTGGTGCCACAGGAATTGCCTTCTTGTTCTTGCACGCGAAACAGCCCTTTGCGGGCTTTGGCCACCGATTGCAGGTCCCTGGAGGCCAAAGGGGTATCAGAAAAAGGCAGGGCAGAAACACGGTTTTGTTTCATTTCATTGATAGTTTCAGCGGCATTCCATTGGCCCTCAGGGCTTTTGGTAAACAGCGGCAACTCACTTTGGGCCGAGGCCAAAGCAGCCCCCAAAGCCTTGACTGTGCTGGAGTCTAAGCCCGAGGCCCCCGCTTTCAGGGCCAGGTGTTGTAATTCTTTGGCATCGAGGAAGCCATCGCGATTGCCATCAAAGCTCTTTTTTAATTCTTGAACTGTGAGTTTGCCGTCGTCATTTGTATCGTGCTCGGTAAGAAAAGAGCCCTGACTTTCGGTATTCTGCAAGAGGCTCTCCGCTTTGTGCAACATGTCTTTTGCCTGGCCCAGATAGGAATTTAACTTATTGCCAAAACTGAACATTCATATACCTCGATTTAAACTAAAGATGGTTTTGTGGCCCTGTAAAAGGTCATCGGTGGAAAAGCCGCTGAGCTGACGCTATCAATGGCTTAAATTCACATAACCACTTCTTAACCAGAGGGGTCGTCCTAAGCCCCCAGGCCAGCGCTTTTTTCCCTTATACTGGAATTATCAAATCAATAAAAGACCACCGTGAATATTGCCTGCCCATCTGCCCTCCAAGGTCAACGTATCTTGATTACGCGTCCGCCCGAACAGGCCGCCGCCTGGATTGCCTATTTTCAAAGTCTGGGCGCAAGCACCTACCACTGTCCCCTGATCGCGATTCAGCCCGAATTGAGTTCTTCGGCCCTGCACAGCGCTTTGGAGCAGCTTAAAACTTACAACTTTCTGGTCGTTAGCAGCACAAATACGGTTCAACTTCTGCTGAGGGCCTTGCAAGCCAAGCAGTGTGACCCCCACACCGCCTTGGCCCATCTGCGCTTGGTGGCTGTCGGCCCTCAAACATCAGCCGCTTTGGCCAAGGCCACCCAGCAGCCCGTGGTTCACCCTGAGGTTTATCAGGCTGAGAGTTTGGTTCACATGTTAATTGAGATGGGAATACAAGATCAAAGACTGCTTTATCTGCGCGCCCAAGGAGCCCGCGAAGTCTTGGCCAGCCAACTGAGGGAGAGGGGAGCCATCGTCGATGAGGTCGTTATCTATCAGACCCAGGCCCCCGATCCAGCCAGTCTCTTGCCTTTAATCCATTGGTTGGAAAACGAAGAATTGGATATTTTGACCTTTGCCAGCGCCTCAGCTGTGACACATTTTGCCGAGACGGTGCCCCAGGCCCTTTGGGACAGGGTCTCAAGCCGCCTCAAAATCGCAGCTTTGGGCCCGATTACAGCCCAAGCCGTGCAAGACAAACTGGGAAAAAAAGCCATCGTCCCATTGCAAGCCAGTCTCGAAAGTTTGGCCGAAGCCTTGCAAACAGACCTGCAATCAACCCAGCAAAATGCCCCCACAGAGGTCAGTTCATGAACACACGCACCCTGGTAGTGGGAGATGTCCACGGCTGCGCCCGTGAATTGCAAAAATTATTGGGCAATGTACAGCCCACACGGGTGATTCTGGTGGGCGATCTGTTTACAAAAGGCCCCGATCCCGTCGGGGTTTGGAATTTGATCCAGCAGTACCAGATGGAAGCCGTGATGGGCAACCACGATGCCTGGCTTTTAAAAATAGTGGCTGGCGAAGTCGAACCCCGACCCAAACACAAGCGGATTGTTGAACAATTAAACCTGCGCGCCCCCGGTTGGGACCGCTGGCTGCAACATTTGCCCCTCTTTTTGGATTTAGAACACTTTACGGTGGTCCACGCGGGCCTGCACCCAACGGGTGAATTGGCCCAAACCACACCTGAAATGGCACTGTTGATGCGCCATTGGCCTTGTGATAATCTCAATGCCCCCCATTGGCACGAAGTCTACCAAGGCAGCAAAGGGGTGATCTTTGGGCATGATGCCCGGCGTGGGCTGGTCTATGTGCGCCGGGACGGCAAGCCCCACTTGATTGGCCTTGATACAGGCTGTGTTTATGGCAAAAAATTAACTGGGTATTTGCTGGAACGGGACGAACTCTTTCAGGTCTCTGCAGCCCAGGTTTACCAAGCGATTTAAGCAAAATCTCTGCTTCAAAGTAAAATCTTCCAGTTGCTTTTGACCGCCTCGCCCAAAGCTGCGCTGTCGGGCTCAGGTCCTAATTCTGGAAAAAGTCCCAGACATTCGGGGCCTGGCTGAAAGTTTTCAGGGTCCAATAAATAGGGCAAGCTCACCAAATAACGCAGATGGGGAGGGTGCCAAAGCCAGCCATTCCAATTCAACTGGCGGCCAAAATGTTGCCAATTTGAGCGCATATTCTGGAAACGTTTGATAAGTGAGGGAGGGTGTGAGCGTAAAAAAGGCACCCAGGCCTGGAATGAATCAATTTCAGCCTTTTCCCAGTCAAAAGACTGCGCCAAAAAAGTCTGCAAATAAGCCAGAAAAAGCTGTCGAACGACCTCCAATTTGCCAATCACCAATTCCACGGGCAAATTACGGTATTCGTAAGGAGAGAGTTTGTATTGAATGGCTTCAGGATAGAGATAGGCCAACATATGGGCATCGGGCAGCTCCTGCTCGTGTTGCAAGAGGCTTTTGAGAATGGCTATACGCTCTTGATAAATGGGGTGATAACAGCCCCGAATAATCAAGACAGCGTCTCCCAAAGCAATAATTGCATTGTGTAACGCCAATAACAGCTGTTGCCAACGGGGATCTTTCCAGGGATCCACCAGTGGAAATCCGGTATCAATCGCGCGCCACAATTCAATCCCGCGATTGAGCAACAATTTATACCCTTCATTCTCTGCGAACTGCTCGACGGGAAATGTCGGTAAAATTTGCAACAGGTCTACTTGCCCCCAAAGGACTCTGTGACTGTGCCTGAGTAAATACCAAAACAGGGTAAATGGCACTTTGGAAAGCATTTCGAGATCTACGACGGGGGCAATATCCACAGGCACTGCCGTTTTTTCGCTGATCTGAGCAGCCAAACGGCCCAAAGTCAGATTGATCTGGGCCTGCTCTTTGGGCTTGATGGATTTAAACACCACCAACAAATCGTAATCATCGAAGGGAAATTCTTGACTGTTCTTGCGCTGAACGGCCCCTTCGCCCCGGCCATAGCCACCACAGAGTACAATAGCAGCCAATTGTTGATCGGGCCAGCGCTCGCAAATGGCATGTACGCCATGACGCAAATCTCGCTGAATCAACTGATCCACGAGTTGGGTACCATAAATCGTATAACGAGACGGATGATGCAAGCCCACGTAATTAATTGTACCCCCACCATGTGGATTTGTGAGATATTTCCTTCGCAGCCCTCCGTAAATCCGTTATGCTGTAGCAGTGAGTGAGCGCGAAAGGTCTTTTTTTCTTATGTTGTATCAAAAACGCACGGCGGCGCTCTTATTCAGCACCGCCACCTTGATGATTTTCTGCAGTGTGAGCTGCCAATCTTCCCAATCTTCTCCCACGCCCACGGCAACTGCCACAGCGCTGAAGCCCAGTCAGCCCCCTTCCGGCTCTCCTTCAGCGGCCCCTGCCATGAGCAATGTCAAACTCTGTCCTGCCTGCCACGGGGAATACAAAGTTCTGTCTGATAGCCAAATTTGTCCCCCGGTTCCCACTTGTCCCGATGTGGATCCCCGTGTGCGGCCAATGCCCCCTTTGATTATCGACGAGAACAAATACGAAGACCTGAAAACCCAATTTAAGCTGGTTTCTGTCCAAATGCCCGCTGAGAGCCTGGGTGGACTGCAGCCTTCGCCAGTGCTTGCAGAAGCAATCCTCGGCCAATGTGACAATGGAGTGGGCTTGGTTAATTTGGGCGGAAAGCTGCGCAGTTGCAAGGTGCTTTTGCTCGAAAAAGAGGGAAAATCCAGCCTTTTGGATACCCCAGCCAAATTTAAACAGGCCTTTGCCCCTGTTGAATCAGCTGAAGAAGCGCTGTCTTTTGCCAGCGCATTAACCTCCGCATTTGCACTTTATGAATTTGACAAACGGGCCCCCGGCCGCAGCGCCCAGGGCAGTATTGATCTGCGGCCCGAGTTTCGCTATTTTAGCAACAGCTTCGTGCCCACCACCGTCAAAAAAGAGGGCAGTGACTATCTGGTTCAGCTGTTTAAATACCAGCAATTTGGCTGTGGCCCACATCCTTATTCTGCGGTGACCTACCGTGTCACGCCCGCAGGAGAAGTGAGTGAAGTGAGCAACGCCAAACTGGTCGAAGACCCCAATTTTGATGGGCTTTGCGTGGACTGAATTCCGTTTTAAGTTATAACAAAAAGGGCCTCTTGTGAGGCCCTTTTGATTTGAGTATAGCTTAGACTGCGACCGCTTGTTTTTCCGTTTTTTCCATCTGTTTGATACATTTGGAGAGAATTTCAAGGCCCTTGTCGGCGTCAGGGCGGGTCATCGCCAATCCAGGGCGGAAGCGCACAGAGCTTTCACCCGACGACAATGCCAGCATTTGGTTCTGATAAAGCACATCAATCAGGCGGTTGCGGTAGTCTTTGCTCGGGCAATCAAAGGCCAAAAGCAGTCCGCGTCCACGGGCATTGCTGATCGAGCTGAAGTCATTTTGCATTGCTTCCAATTGAGCTCGGATATAGTCACCCACTTGGGCGGCATTGTCGATCAATTGCTCTTCTTCAACCACATCGAGGTACCGTTTGCAGCGCACCATATCGACCAAATTGCCCCCAAAAGTGGAGTTGATTCGGCTGGAGACTTTAAAGACGGAGTCCACTTCGTTGAGGCGGGCATTGGCCATGATCCCACAGATCTGGAATTTTTTGCCAAAGACGACGATGTCGGGACGCGCTTCGGGGAAATGGTCATAGGCCCACATTTTGCCGGTGAGTCCAAAACCTGTCTGAACTTCATCAAAAATCAAGATGATTTCATGTTCATCACAGATTTGGCGCAGGGCTTTGAGATATTCAGCCCGAAAATGATTGTCGCCGCCCTCTGATTGAATCGGCTCCAAAATCAAGGCAGCAATATCGTCGGGATTGGCGGCAATCGCTGCACGAATTTCGGCCAGGGACTGCTCTTCGGCAGCTATCACGGCATCGGTATTGGCTTCGTTCATGGGGTAGATACATTTGGGATTGGAGACCCGTGGCCAATTAAATTTGGGAAAATGCATGATTTTGGCTGGGTCGGTATTGGTCAGCGACATGGTATAGCCACTGCGGCCATGAAAGGCCTCTTTGAGGTGAATGACCTGACTGCCTTTTTCTTCGCCCAGGCCTTTGGCAAAATTCTTACGCACTTTCCAGTCAAAGGCCGCTTTAAGCGCGTTTTCAACGGCCAGTGCACCCCCAGAGATAAAGAAAAAACGGTTAAATTCAGCGTCTCCGGCCAAGCGGCCAAAGGTTTCAATAAACTCAGCCATTTCAACTGTATAAATATCGGAATTGCTGGGTTTGATCTGGGCCACCCGCAAGAGTTTTTGCTGGTATTCCGGATCGTTCATTTTGGGGTGGTTAAAGCCAATCGGCAAACTGGCAAAGAACGAAAAAAAGTCGAGATACTCTGTGCCTGTTTTGGCATCCACCAAATAATTGCCATGGCTCTTTTCAAAGTCCAAAATAAAATTCATGCCATCGCGCAAAATATGTTTTTCCAACGCCTCAAAGGCGTTATCCAGGTTAATCTTCATGGTTCCACGATCCTTCATCTTAGTCAAAATCAGGCGTCAAAAAAATAATTTAAAAATAAGCAACTGACGCAATAATAAAGGGATCGCACCGGTTGAGTCTATGGCCTGACCAAAGTCAATTCGGGGGCGATCCGCAAGCCTTAAATATATCTTAACATAAGAAAGAGGGGGAATAAACCCCATCAGATCAGCGTTTCGAGTCCATAAACAAGTTCTTTTAATCCCTGGACTTTGGCAATTGCCAGCAAGAGTCCAGGCATAAACGAACTGCGGTGGCTGCTATCATGTCGCAAAGTCAGGGTCTGACCTTCGGCCCCGAAGATCACCTCTTGGTGGGCCAAAAGGCCTGGCAGCCGCACACTGTGGATCGGGATGCCGTGGACCAGCATTCCCCGGGCTGGATGGGGAGCTTCGTGGTGGTCCAAAGCCCCCATTTGTGCCCCCATTTCAGCAATTAATTCAGCCGTTTTTACCGAGGTGCCAGAAGGGGCATCGCGTTTTTTCTCATGGTGCAATTCAATGATCTCCACCCACTCAAAATACTGGCGCGCCTGCTGGGCAAAACGCATCAGCAGCAAGGCTCCAATTGAAAAATTGGGCGCCAACAAAACCCCGGTTTTTTGAACATTTGCAAAATGCCGCAAATTAGAGAGTTGCTCAGGACTCAACCCTGTGGAACCAATCACCACCGGCAGATGCCGCTCCAAAGCCTGACAGGCGTGGGCATAAGCGCTTTCAGCGGGACTGAGATCTACCCAAACCGTTCCCACGGGCGCACGCTGAAGCAGTTCTTCGATTTGGTTCTTGAGCAAAACACCCAAAGTGGGCAGGCCCACCAAGCTGCCCGCATCCTGGCCCAGCCCTGTACGGTGAGTCAGGGCGCCCACCAAATAGGTCTCAGGCGCATCCGTCAGGGCCCGAATGGCTTCAAGTCCCATGCGCCCAGCGGCGCCGGCCAGGATAACAGGGGTAGGGGACTCAGACATAGATCAGCACCTCAATTCAGACTGTTTGGGCTCATTATAACCCGGATTCCGGGCTGGTCAGTCAGCTAGAGGCATGTTATGGTTGACTTGCAACGTCAATCAAGAGGCCATCATGCACCAACCCTTTCAACGTATTTTCCCCGATCACAGCCGCGAGGCCTGGTGTCGCAAACGACGCTTAAAAAAAGACAATCCCTATGACTTGCCTGCAGGTAACTACTGTTTTTATGACCTGTATCCAGCTGAAATTGAAGATCCCTCTCAAATTTATCTCTTGGTTCAACACCACAAAAGTGGGGGTCACCTCGCTACTTTGCTGCTGGAATTTGGTCCAGGGGGTGTACAATTGAGCCTGAGTCCAGAACATCTGCAAAGCCAGATGGCGCCCATGGCTTTTCAATTGGTGCGAGATACCCTCAGCCAAGAAACAGATCTGCAAGCCCAGCTCTGGCAACACCTGCAAGAAGTGGGCTGGATGCATCAAGAATTACAAGAGCACCACAGCCATTTGCCCAAGTCGAGTTTATTGGCCGAAATGACCCTGCGCTCACTGGCGGGCACCATGGAAAATCTGATGACCGAAACCCATCCAAGGCAATGGGAAAGCCTCTTAGATGGGCTGCTGCATTCGCTTAAACACGAGTTATTGGCAGCTTTACACGAACATCTGGCAGCCCAAAACAAAGTCGTCTCTTTGAGTGCGGTGCGCAAACAAAAAGCAGCCAGACAAAAGCCCGAAAACCAAGATTAAAGGGAATCAGAGCTATCTGGTTTGTGTAAAATACTCCAGCGCGCCCAGATCAACCCCAGCGGGGGCACAGCCAAAAAGAGCAGCAGCATGACCCCCGACAAAAAGGGCAGCGACCAACCAAACATGTCTGCGATTCGCATAAAATCGTTTTCGAGTCCAAAAGAACCGTTTTCGGCATACCAATCGCGGCTCTCTTGAGAATAGACCAAATTCCAGTTCATAATCAGGTTTTGAAACCACAAATACCAGCCCAATGCGGCGTAAAGCATGCGCTCTTCTTCTTGCACCTTAAAAGTGGGCACCAAGCTGCGCCAGAGAAAAATGGTAGCAATCACCATTTCACCCCCATGGCCAGCGAGGAGCATCAGCCACTCTTTGCGATCACTAAAGGCAAAGAAGGGGTAGAGCAGGGCCAAAACCACCATCGTAATTAAAAGGGGCCGGTGTTTAAAAATACCAAACCAGACTGCGCCCAGAACAAGCAAGAGCCAGACGATACCGGCCAAAATGGGAGACGGTTCAAGCGAGACGGTTGCCGCATGTCCATCCAGTCGAATGGCTGGCAGGGCAATACTGCCCATAAAATACGCCATCAGCGTGTGCCCCATTTCATGCACCACCGATTCAAAGACCCAACCAATGGTTTTAAACAGAAAAAAAGGCAAAGAAAACAGGCCTGCCAAAACCAACCCCCAGCCCATATGAAAAAAGGGTGAGCGTTTGCTGGCCTGGGCTTTGTAGATCGGGTCCATCCAAGCTTGGTAGACAAAAGAACCGCTGGCTGGTTCTGATTGAACCGGGGTTTGCGCAAAATGTGGATGCATGTCTGCAATTTCAGATTCTGTCGGCACAGCAGATTGAACCCGTTTGAGAACCGCTCCACAAAGCGAACACATCAATGCCGTTTCTGAATTTTGGGTCTGGCATTGGGGACATTTGCCCCTTAAATCGCTCATTTAAAAACCCCTTTTATTCTGACTTTATGTCTCATTTTACGCAAAAAACCAGCGCAAGCCATCGAGCAAAGACCAGAGCCCAGCCAAAGACAACAGACCAGCAGATATGCGGTTGATGGTTTGGCCGCGGGATTTGAGCAGACCCATCTGTTTACTGAGCCCTGTAAACAAACTGGCCAAAAAGAGCAAAAGGGTATAACCCAGACCATAAACCGCCATGGTAGCAATCGCAAGCAAAGTGCTTTTGGCTGTTGCCGCCAATGCCATCACGCCAAACAGCACTGGACTGGCACAAGGCGTGCTGATCAAAGCAAAAGCCATCCCCACCCCCAAAGGGCCTGTATTGGGCATGCGCTTAATCAACTGAGGCAAAGGCAAACGAATCCACTCCAACATGGCCGCCGCCATGGTCAAAACCAGTAAAGCTACCGCAAGCAAAAACCACCCCCGGTACTGCACCAAAACCAAACGCCCCAATCCCGACACCAAGCCCAACAAGCTGTTAACAAGCACCACACCCAAGACAAATGCGCCCGCTTTGCGCAGGGCATCGCCCCTGCTTTGAAATTGCAAAGTGCCCATATACCCTAAATTAAGTGGCATAAGTGCCAAAATACAAGGGGAGATGCTGCCCAATACGCCACCGACAAAAGCCAAACCAAGCAGGGCGGGAAAAGGCAGACCTGGACCCTGTTGGGTGAGAAAATCGCGAAAACCGCCTTCGCTGAAACTGAGCAGATTTTCGAGCCAGAGCGGCTGAAAAAGAGCAACGATACCCAAACTCAACAAAACCAACAGCCCCCCCAACAGCCCCCAAACAGGCAACAAATCTGCACTGAGAAACTTCTGCTGAAGTGGTTTGGGCGAAATGGGCATGGTCTTAAGGATTGAGTATTTTTAAAGCTTGGTCCAAGGCCATTTGGTATTTTTCGGGTTTTTCTTCAGCAATCAGCAGCGTTAAGAGCTGTTTGCTGTGGGGATCCATGACGGCCACAATGCCTGTGTGGTTGCCATATTTCTCAAAGAAGGCCTCAATACCCAGGGCTTTGACCTGCTTCTCTGCTTGCGCCAAGGTTTTGCGGTTACTCAGATCGAGTGTGACCCATTGGCTGCGGTGCTGATAGGTCTTGTTTAAACGGCTCAAAAGCGGGGCTATTTTTTTGCAAACGGCACAGGTATCCGATTTGAGCAAAACCACCAAAGGTTGATTTAAATTTTTTGAAACAGCTTTTTCCTGCAGCTGTGGGCCCTGACTTTCGGCCCGAGCCGTTAAACAAAATGCGGACAGTAACAGCCCTGTCAGGGCCAATCGGGTGGGTGTAAAGGTCTTCAAAATATGAGCCCCTTGTTCCAGGTTTAAACGTCACTCTCAGTTTAACCGGCTCCGACCAGAATTGGCATAGACACAGGCTGCTTTACACTTATTCGGTTGTTTTTTCTGGCATGAGCATGGGCTGCCAAAGTTCAATTTTGCGTCCTTCTGGATCCATAATCCAGGCAAATTTGCCATTTTCATGGGTTTCGGGGCCCTGTTGAAGGGCAATGCCTTTTGCTGTCAGATCTGCAATCATTTCATCAAGATCGTCAACACGGTAATTGATCATGAAGGCATCTTCGCTGGGTTGAAACCATTGAGACTCTTTATCTGCAATCACCCAGACGGTCGCACCACCATCCCCAGCCTTGTCTGCCGGCCATTTCAAAACAGCTGCGCCAAAATCCTCCAGAACCAAACCCAAATGGGTTTGATACCATTCAGTTAAAGCCTTTGCATCGCCTTTGGCTTTAATAAAAACGCCGCCAATCCCTGTGACTTTTGCCATGCTCTGAGTACCTCTTTGGGTGTGTATACACTCAGTATACATCCAACCTCTGATTCGTCAATTTGAGAGTTTTTGGTACTGCGGCTTGAGTCGTTCGGATTTGGTCTTGACGACAGGGGTGGGTCGGCAGCCATTCAAAAACCAGGTGTGCATTTCACCTTTGCCTTTGATCTCAATCACACCGCGATTTTCAAGTTTGAATTGTTTGTTCAGCTGGCTGCGGGTGGCATCTGTAATTTGAATCCGACCCGGCAACCCGTGAGACTCCATGCGACTGGCCGTATTCACCACATCGCCCCACAAATCGTACAAAAATTTGCGGGTGCCAATCACACCCGCCACCACAGCACCGGTGTCGATGCCAATCCGAATATGCAAATCGAGCTGGTTTTCTTGATTAAAGCGCTTCATGGCATTGAGCATGTCCAAGGCCATAATACATATACGCCGCGCATGATCGGCGACGGGCAGAGGCAAACCCGCTACAGCCATATAGGCATCGCCAATGGTCTTGATTTTTTCGATCCCGTGCATGTCGGCAATGCTGTCGAATCGGGTAAAAATATCATTGAGAATATTGACCAGCGCCTCTGCACTCACCGATTGGGCAAAATGGGTAAAGCCAACAATATCGGCAAACAAGACTGTGGCCTCGGTAAAACTGTCCACCATCAGATCGGTGAGCCGATCTTCCCGAATGATGGAATGTTCTTTGAGGCGTTCAACGATTGATTGGGGCAGAACATTCAATAACAGGCGTTCCGAACGCGCCTGTTCCATCACCAATTGTTCATAGAGCTGGGTGACTTCATCCCGCTGTTGGGCAATTAAATCACGATTGGATTCCACTTCGTCAATTTTCTGTTCCAGGGCCAGACTGTACACTTTTAATTTACGGTGTAAAAGCCTTACCTCCAACAAATTGCGCACCCGCGCCAAAACCTCTGGCAATTCGATCGGTTTGGTTAGAAAATCAGTTGCACCCCTGTTGAGGGCATGTAATTTGTGTGAGGGCTCAGCGGTGATCACCAGAATCGGCAAATAGCTGTTCGGCTCGATCAGTTTTAAACCCTCCATGACCTCAAAGCCATTCATGCCTGGCATCATTAAATCAAGCACAATCAGATCGTAATGGTTCTCGCTGTGCAGGAGGCACACCTCTTGGGGCGTTTGCGTGGATGACAATGACGTAAAACCAGCAGCACTCAAAATACGAATGAGCAGCAAAATATTGACCTGTAAATCGCCCCCTATGTCAGGATAGTTGTCGCACGGACAAAAATCAAGAAAGGAAAATCGT
>JADMKE010000002.1 GCA_018780035.1 Candidatus Sericytochromatia bacterium | reverse complement strand
AAGAGCAAATTTCTCCCTCTTCCAAATTTCTGGGCTCGAAGATAGTGTTGCGGCAGTGCAGCGAAAGTGGTGAGCACTGTGGAGGTTATGCGGCCCAAGAAACAGTGGCCCAAGATGCTTTTCATTTGGTGCAGCAGAGCTATTACCGCGATGCCACGGGTCAGAATGGGCATTTGAATTATGGCAAATACCAGCAATATTTGGGCTGGCAAATATTTTCTCAAGAAGACAATCTCTTTCAAAATTTTGAAGATCGCAGTTTTTACCAATCGGCAGCAACAGTGATGGGGGCCTATTATGCCCACAAGGTACTTCAACTTAGTCCCACTCAAGACTCTCCCTATTTTGCCCACTTGCAAAAAAGTCAGGAGCGGCTCGATAAATCGTTAATGCTGAGCAATAATTATGAAACCCAACACGCGGCTACGGGCTTTCTCAGTCATTTAATACTCAATGACCCAACAGGCCCCCAGACATTGGCGGCAATCAGCCTAAAGCTCAAAGCCGCTTTGGAAACAGGGCTTGAGCCAGAAAGCCGCTGGAGCCCTTCGCTCAAAGCTCTCACTCAGGGGCTGAATCTGAGTGAACGCTTTGGCAGTTACGCTCAAGCGGCTTGGACCCGCGAAAAACTAAGTCTCTTGCCGGGAATGGCTGTAAAAGCCCCCATTCAAGCAGGTGAGTTAACCCTCAGAAAATTTAATTCTCAGAAACGTCCTATAGAGACTTTAGCCAAGGCCTATGATTTAGCGATCGAATACCTCATTCTTTCTCCTGACAACAGTCCAATTAATCCAGTCAAAGATAAAACCATTCAGTTTGGTTTCATTTCAGACAGCGATGAGCCCAATACGGTTTTATCGCCCAGTTCAATCGAAGGAGCTTTGCCCGGCAGCTCTTTTGCCAGTCAGGATTTTACGACAGTGAGATACATGACTCTCAAACGCCAACCCGACGGAGCCGAAACCACCGTGCAGGCTTTTACAGATTTAAAGGCTCAACCCATTCGAATTGAACATTTTGGTGGAGATGAGGCCCCAGTCAATCAAATTGTATTGTTTTTTGCCAATGGTCTGGGGCAAAGAAAAGCGTTTGAAGAAGCCGAAGTGTCTGCTGAACTTCAATTCTATTATGAATCCAAAGAATCACAAGAGCAGTGGAAAGCCCCTTTGCCTGAAAATTTTTCAGTCGGAGAGGCATCTCCATTGCTTCAAAACGGCTTGCTGTATTTGGTTGGACCCAGCGGTCAGATCATTGCTCAAAAAGCTGAGACCGGGCAAATTGAATGGCAACGCAGCTTACCGACGCCCTTAAGTGCAACCCCTGCACTGGGCAGTGATGGCAGCCTCTATCTGGGTGGCGTCAACGGCACTTTTTATGCTTTCAACCCCGACGGCAGCACCCGCTGGAGCTTTACGCCAGAAGAGCCCAATAGTTTTCGCCTGGGGGGTGTGGCCCTGGATAAAAATGGAATTTTGTACACGGGGGGCACAGCCGAAGCGGTTTATGCCCTGAATAGTCAAACAGGTCAAGAAGTTTGGCGCTTCCAGGCCCGTGCACCCATTGATTCAGCCCCGATTGTGAGCGAAGACCGGGTTTATGTTCTCGCATTGGATCAAACGCTTTATGCCCTGGATCGGGCCAGCGGGGAATATCTTTGGGAATTTCAAACCGGGCAGCCGATTTCAGATATTACACCTGCTTTGACCCCCAAAGGAGATATTATTTTTGGTTCATCCGACAATTGGCTCTACAGTGTGAATCGCCAAGGAATTGAAAATTGGTCATATGTCATGCAAGGAGGGTTAAGTGCCTCTCCAGTGGTTGATCAAAATGGAACTGTCTATGCTCCCAGTAGCGATGGCAAACTTTATGCTGTGGATACCTCTGGCAGATTGCTTTGGAGCTATGACAGTGGCGCACAAATACAAGCCGCCCCCGTTTTGGGAGATGATACGCTTTTGTACCTCGGAACAAGTCAAGGCAAGGTCATTGCTTTAAGTGTGTGGTCAGACAAACATGTCGAGATAGAATGGGAAAAGTCCGTGAATGGCGCTGTGCGAGGGCGTCTGTTAATGGACAATAACGGCGTATTGTATGGCATCACGGATCAGGGGCACAGTTTTGCTTTTCATAGCGGCAGTGATGCTCCCCGACAGAATGCTTGGCCCATGGAACATGGCAATTCGCAAGGCTGGGGGCGCGCTAAATAATGAAAGCAAAAATTTCAGTTTGCATGATTGTCAAAAACGAAGCCCCTTGTTTGGCACGCTGCTTGGAGAGTGTGAAGGGCATCGCCGATGAGATCATCATTGTGGATACGGGCTCCGAGGATCAAACGGTACAAATAGCTCACACATTTACAGACAAGGTCTTTCATTTTGACTGGTGTGATGATTTCTCTGCTGCACGCAATGAAAGTCTCAAACACGCCACAGGTGATTGGATTTTGATTCTCGATGCAGATGAGGTTTTGGCTGAGCGGGCTCAAAAACATTTAAAGACGTTTCTTGCCCAACAGAATCCATCCAAAGAGGTGGTCTTTAATTTTCAGGTAGTCACCTCAGGTGAGCAACCGCTGTTCACACGGGCTTGTTTTCCCAATCACTTGGGGATTCGATTCAAAGGCCAAATACATGAATGGCCTGCATTGGATCATCGCTGTCTACCGGGAATTGAATGCCCGGATTTTGTGCTCTATCACCATCCCAAACCTTTCACTTTAGAAAAACTCAACTTCTACAAAACGTTGATCGAAGCAGAATTGCTGACCGATCTTTCTCCGCATGAAAAGGCGGTTTATTATTATCATCTGGGGCAAACCGAACAGAAGCGCCATCAGAGCAAAGCAGCCCTCAGCGCTTTTGCTGCTGGTCGCAAAGCCTATCTTGAGAGCGGGGCCGTGCAGATTTCCCGGCTGTATCACAATTTGCTGGTGCCATTATTGCGTTTGAGCTTGCTTGAGGAAGTCTCTTGGCAAGACACTTTGCGTTATTCCCAAGAATTAAGCACTCTTTTTCCGGGATTTGTTGAAGGTTGGCTGTATCTGGCCTATTGTGAGTTTTGGCTAGGAGACTTGGCTTCAGCCCAAAGCCATTACGAACACTGCCTCTCTCAATTAATAGATCCACAGATCCCTGAACCGGTTAAAATACGCAGCGAGTGGATGGCTCAATTGGGCTTGGCCCGGATTGCACTCTTAAACAGGCAATTTGCCAACGGTTATACCCTGCTTGAAAAGCTGTATCACAGACAGCCCAATCGCGAAACAGCAGGGCACCTTGTTTGTGCCGCTTTGTATCAACAAAACCAAAAATTAGCTCAGAAATGGGCAGATATAGCCCAAGCATCACAATCCAGCACAAATATAGGCTGGCAGGAAGTATCACAGTGGGAGATTTGGTCACCATTAGAATCACAAGCAATAAACAAAGCAAGGGCCCAGCAAGGCTCTGTTTTGGCAGAGGTCTAAGAACATGAAAAAAACCTATGTAAACCTGATGATCTCTGCCAGCTTGGGGCTGAGTTTATGGGCCTGCCAGCCCACCCCCACTCAGAACAAGGCACCGGCCTCAGATCTTCTCAAAAATGTGCCCAATTTAATGGCGTCAAAATCCAAAACACTGCCGACACTGCTCAAAAACAAAATCATGAAAAATGGCGGTGACCTGGATAAGGTTCAATTAAAAACCCTTAAAGATCTCAGATCCACACCTTTGGTCGATGAATCTAAATATAAGCCTTTGGGTTCCCCCCTGCAAAAGCATTTTGGAATTGCACAATCAGCACCACAAGTGCCCTGTGATTTTGGCTCAATGAGTGTCTGCGATTACCAGCAAACAGGCAATTGGGATGAATATTATGCGGCTCTTTATGGCGGCGGATTTGATTCTGAACTGTGTGCCTATGAACAAAACCTGTATTGCAGTTTTGATAGTGACAGGGATTGTTATGTTCAATACAGCGAAATGAAGTTTTATGGCTGCACTTGCCCGGAAGGGCAAAGCAACACATCTCAGGGCTGCGCCCGTGAATTGGGGTTGGAGATTCGCCCTGGAACGCTGCCCAGTGACGCACCTACCCCTGTAGGGGAAATCACCCTGCAAACCAATAAAAATGAAATGGCCATATTCCGTGTCATTAATGACGGGATCAACAATTGGCAATTAAATGTCTTAAACAGTTCTGGAGAGATTGTCTGGAACCAAGATGGGTATCCATTTTCGGCACAAGATTATACTTGGAGCGGCCAAAATCTAGAAGGCCAATTTCTGGCAAACGGCACTTATACCATTCAGTTGACTTCAAATGGCCAGACTTTAACCCACACCATCCAGATTCAAAACCAGTGGGGTTTGGATATAACCATTGGCAATCCATCTGGGTTTGAAGAACCCCCGATTTTTTCTCCTGCAGATCAAGATGATCAAGACAATGCGGCTGAAATTCGGGTTTTGTATATGCCGCAAGAGACCTGGACACTCAAAATTCTCAACGAAGCCCAGGAAACGCTCCTTGAAAAAACCGATCAAAATGATTTCAGCACCAACTGGCAGGCAACCAAAGTCACCGTTCATCAGGCTCCCAATGGGGAGATTTCTTTTTCAGAAGATTTTTTACCAGATGGCCTCTACACGGTTCAATTGAGCAGTGCCAATACCATTGTTGCATCGCGCCAAATTCGCATCAAACACACATTCCAATTTGAAATAGAACATGACAATATTCCCAACGGAGAAACACCTCCCACTGGTGAAATTGTGATATCCCCCCGCAATCAAGACAATCGCTATGATTGGGCTGCGTTAAAGATTTCGGCCCGCCGAGGGCAAGAATGGGATCTCAAAGCATATAACGAAGCGGGTGCTTTGGTCTGGTTTCCTTCTGGCGGTCAAAATGGCAGTGCAAGGATTCGCTGGGAAGGCAAGGATCGGCTGAATCAGGAATTGCCTTTGGGTAAATATACCTTTGTCTTAAAATCCGGGGATCAAACGCTGAC
The DNA here is from genome assembly GCA_018780035.1 of Candidatus Sericytochromatia bacterium. Lineage (GTDB taxonomy): Bacteria > Cyanobacteriota > Sericytochromatia > UBA7694 > UBA7694. The sequence continues at coordinate 65,032 of JADMKE010000002.1, read as the reverse complement.
CCGTTCATTGCGAGTCGATCAGTCTCTGGAACTCTCTATTCGCCATGGCAATGTCCCCACAGGTGAACCCACGCCGACAGGAGAAATGATAATGTCTCCTGCCAACCGAGATCAGCGGTTTGATTGGGTAGATATCGATGTGCGGCCATCGGGAGAGCAATCCAATTGGTTATTAGAAGTCAAAGACTATAGCAATTCCACCCTTTGGTACCAGCGCGGTCAGGGGCCTCAGGTTTTATCCTGGCATGGCACCAATCAACAAAACCAATTGGTGCCAGAAGGTCGTTATACCGTTCAGTTAAGCGAAAATGGTGCTGTTCGCCAAGCGGCTTTGCAGGTGGGACAAGATACACCGCACCCCGCTGAAACAGACTTGTATTATTCAAAAGGGATTCAAGACTTGCTGAATTCAGTTCAAAAACGTCTCAGAGTCATGCAGAGAGATGTCGATTTAATGATGACGGAAATCAAAGCAGAGTTTCCACAAGCGCCCAATTTTCAACTGCAAAGCATTCCCAATGTCGCACAATTCCGCATTCAGCAACAGCAGGTAGACCCCCCACCGGTTGATTTATCTGCTTATTCAGAACCAGAACCCCTGGATGAAAACAAAGCAACCTTGGATGCTCAAAATGATGACATTGTTGAAGGGGTTGAGGTTTTAAGGCAAAAAGTAGCCTGGATGAAACAAATTAACCAACAGGCGATTGCTCAAGCAGAGCAGGAATTGGCTGATTTTACGGTTCAACAAGTTCCAGGCAGCGAAAGTGGTCCCGGTGATTTAGAGGGTTTACAGGCCCGCTCCCAGGATTTAGAACAGATTAACCAGTCGTTTTATGGTGTGAATACAGCCGGGGGCTGCTACAACTTCTACCGCAATAAAGCCACCTGGAAGAAAAAGACCCGCAATAGATGTAATCCCTCCATTTCACTCAACAGTGCGGTCTTGATGGAAGATCTGTCGATTGTCTTAGAGGGGAAAGTCAATAATCCCCCCGAAGCCTGTGGCCAACCTGCGTTTAATTACCAAACCCTGAGCCCCGATTTTGGTGGAGACTTGGTTGTCGACACACCTCCGGTGGTTGCAGCCGATCAGAACCGTTTTGTCATGCATTTGACGGATTACCATGCCTCTGAAGCCTTTTTACAAGGGGATTTTAAACCTGCAAAAGCCAAAGTCAGGGGTTGTTTTTCGCAAGGCTGTGCTGTTTCTAACACTGAAGAGGTGAACTTGTTTCCCATTGAAGCAGAATCGGGAATTGAAGAGACTGAAGATCCCGGTTTTAGCACCCAGCAAATCAAGCCCGAGACAGTCGTAAAATCCCCATTAAAGCCATCTGGCAATAAAATCCCTTTAGACGGCCTCATTTATATTCGTGCAGATAAATACAAGGCTGAAGTAGGCAGTGTTGATCCTTCACGTGTAAAAGGCATTATGAATCTGCGCATTAAAAACAGCAGAGAAGAAGAAATCTTTAACTCACAAAGAATTCGGCCATTTTTGCCTTATCAGGCCAATTCACGCTCAGAAGTGACCACTGCTGATGGCTTGTATTATGTTTTTCGCTCAAGATCTATCCATGTCTGGGATGGAAAAAGCAATGTAGGATGTCCCCATGGTGACAATACTTCTGTTGTTCCTGCCGGTGTTTACACGTCACGTCCTTTTGGTGAGTTAATCACAATTCCAGCCATCAAAAATGGCAATATTCTTCACAATTTACCCGTTGTTATTAAACCCATCAACAGTTATTTAAGGCTGTCTCATGTTTGTGATGTGGGAGGGCAATATTATGGTTCTGTTGATAATTATTACAATAGCTTAAAAGCAATTGCAGATAAACTTCGTTCAGATTATCCTACAGGCCCAGGAAAAGATGGGATTCATGCCAATCCAGAGGTAACTCCAATAACGGTGATCAAATACAATTTATCAAACAACCAAGGGAATAATATCCAAGGTGTGATAAAAGCTATTCCAGGAGCACAAACGAAAATTCCTGAAACGGTAAAAACACCAGAAGAAGAAAGCCGTCAACGGTATTTTTTGGATGCAACTAGAATTAATACCTCTGGCCCTAGAGCTGGTAGGCCTTACGCTGAATTTGAATCAGAAAAAAAAGCCCTTGAATATTTAGTCCACAAAATCAGAGCTGAACTTAGCGTTGGTATTCGATACAATGACAGTAAAACCTGTGATGTAAATAAAAGCAATAAAATCAAAGGTACCATTGAGTTATTTGTAGATAAAAAAACTTGTGAGTATTGCGCTGAAATGTCTTGGCAATTAAGAGAGATGTTGCCTAACGTTGATCTAATATGGATGGATGGGGCAAAGGCTTGCTATTAAATGAATCAAGACAAACTAGAAAAACTTTATCATCAACTTAGAGAATATGTTCAAAACGACCAAAAAGATTTGGCAGAAAAAATTTGGTTTCAAATAAAATCATTTCTAGACAAAGATCCTTTGGGAACGAAGAACAAAAACTCGCTTTTATTGGGACCCGTTTCTATCAATGAATACAAACTGGTGAAATTTTTTCTCCAAAAAAAAATTTCACCAGTTATTTATGATGAAGATAAAGACAACCTGCTTCATATTGCCGTCTCCTCAGCAGACTGGTGGTATGAGCAGCAGACATTAAGGGAAGAAATTGGAGAGGACTCCTATCCGACAGATTTTACACAACTTTTGGAAGACAATTACAAGATTATTCAGCTTTTATTGGAAGCGGGTGTTAAGGTCAATGAACGAAACAAGCAGAATAAGCTCCCGATAGACTATACCTCCAGTCAAAAAGTATATGACCTGCTTAAATCTTACCTGGACAAAGAATTGGCAGAGCAGAACGATTCAAGTGACTAAACAGACTATTTTTAAATTGTTTTACTCCTTGATTTTTTATGGCATTTCTTGTTTTCAAGTTCAGGCAGAAACGCTTGCCCACAACGAATTAGAGCGATATCTTCCCTTTCAAGCGCAGGCCCTGCTTGATTCTGCCGAACGCCGTTTGCTGGTCTTTCAGCTCAATCAACAAGAATGGCTCAGCCCAGCAGGTTTGCCCTCTTTTCCCAAAGTCCCGCCTGAGTTGCCTGAATCTGAGCATTCAGCCTCTTCGATCTTGTATGATACAACTCTTGATTACCCAGAAGCCCAGCCAAGCGACCGCCCAACCCTGCTTTTGGATCAGCAATACCATTCTCTCTTGGCACAGATCCAGCCAATTCAAACGCATTTAGTAAACCAAGAAAAGAAGATTCGGGCCCAATTAAAACACGAACAAGAACTGGCTCTGTCTTTAGGAGATGAGTCGGAATTATCTGAAGAAGAATTGATGAATGCTTATGATGAAATTACCGACAGGGGAAACAGCCAGATTACAAAGAATTTGCATTTTCAACGCCAACTTAAAGGAATTGAAAATAGCTTGGCTTTATACCTCAGCTATCGTCAAAAAGCAAAATTAAAACAGCGACCCCGCACTTGCAAACCCCGTCTTTATTTACAGGCTGCACTGTTGGATTCTGATCTAAGTATCTATCTCTATGGGCGAATAGAAAACCCACCAGAAACTTGTGGCCTTTCTGCTGTGCGGCCCAAAGCCGTGATCGTAGCGATGGGTAAGAACCCGTCAAATAAACCATCTTCAGCAGTTCAGTGGCAAGCTGACCGTTTTATAATTCACCAAGAGCTAGACAGTGAACACCTGCCCTTTAATGCTGTAGATATGACTTCGGGAGAAATACCTGATTCTGATGAAATGTCAAAACCTACGCTGATACAGATCAAAAGTTGTTTGAGTGGCAAAGACTGCCTTGTTTCAAATAGCCAAGAGCTGCACCACTTTTCAATAGAAGTAATTGCTGGTTTTCAATAAGATGGAGACAGTCAGGCAACTATGAAACCTATTTCTCTCCTGTTTATATATCCCCTTTTGCTTTCGGCCTGTGTTCCTTTTCTTACTTCTCAAAATCCGACTGTTTCAGCCTCTCCCACGGTCTTGCTCTCTCCCAGCGCTTCCCCAGCACCAGTTAAACTCACCCGCCTTACCAAAGGCCCCGCCAACCTGCCCCTGCGCGACGACCTGTTGCTCTGGAGCAGCCAATTGCAAAAGCTCGTCCAACTCACGGGCCTGAGCCCCCCGGCTGCGGCCCGGCTTTACGCCTATGCCGGAATCGCCATGCACCTTGCGCTCAACCCCGAGACCCGTCTGCAAGACACATTAATCGGCCTCAAAGCTTTGCCAGAAGCACCCGCCAAGATCGACCCACGCCTGTATTTACACGCGACGCTCAACACGCTTTTGCCCGAAGTCATTTTGGCCACCTCCCGGCAGCGCCAGCTCTTGCAAGAAATCGACTTGGCCCAGCGCAAAGCCCTCGATTTTCAAACCGCAGAAGCCAAACAGGCTTTGGAATCAGGCCAAAAACTGGGTCAGCATTTGGCCCAGTGGGCCCGCGAAGATGGCTATTTGCGCACCCGCAGCTTGACGTATACCCCGCCGCCGCGCAGCCAGAATCCGGCCTTTTGGGCCCCAACGGCCCCCAGTCAAAAGGCTTTGGAGCCCTATTGGGGCACCTTGCGGCCTTTTGTATTGCCCGAAGCCAAAACCTGCCACACACCGCCCAATGTCAGCTTTAGCACGGCTGGAGATTCACCCTTTTTAAAAGAGGCCCGCGAAGTGCTTGAAACGGGACAAACGCGGACATCCGAGCAGACAGCCATTGCACGCTGGTGGGCCGACAATCCGGGAGAAACGCCTACGCCGCCAGGGCATTGGTTGGCCCTGACTGTGCAATTGCTCAAAGAGCGCGAGATTGGAGCCTATCAGGCGGCTCAGGTTTTGGCCGTTTTGGGGCTGGCGCTGTCTGATGCCTTTGTCTCTTGCTGGAGCAGCAAATTTGAGATCAATTTACTCCGGCCCGTGACGTATATTCAGCAATACCTCGACAGGCCCCAGTGGAAGCCTCTGCTGACCACGCCGCCTTTTCCCGAATACCCGTCGGGGCATTCGGTTGGTTCGGGGGCCGCAGCCGAAGTCTTAGAAGCATTGCTTGGGCCTGGCCAGTTTACAGACCAGACCCATGTCTTGCGCGGGCAAAAAGCACGCAGCTTCGCCAGTTTTCGCGCAGCGGCTGACGAGGCGGGCATTTCACGCTTGTATGGCGGCATTCACTACCGTGATGCCATCGAGCAGGGGTTGGCGCAGGGGCGCTGTGTGGGGCAGACTGTGATGAATCGGCTGGATTAAAATAGCACCTTGGCCGAAAAATAACCAGAACAGGAATAGTCTCGACCCTTGCCGAATAAACAATCCTTCAGGAGATTTTGGCTGCCCAAAATTGCGTTTTTGGCCTATGGACTGTATGCGCTGTGGGCCCTTGGGTTTGGCTTGAATTTTGTCGAAAAAATCTCCCCACTCGGAGAACAGTTGATCTGCAGACACACGCCAGTGGCGAGCTGCCGAAAAACCACATTCTTTCTCTGGCACACAGAAATTGCCGAAATCCCGTTGCGCTTGGTCAGAGGGGTTGAATCTCAGCGCTATCGCACAGCGTCTTCCCCCGAGTCTGCCAATTATGAAATTGTCTTCAAAATGGGCGATGCAGATTTTAGTCTTGAATATCTGACAAGCGAAGAAGCAGAAGCCAGAATCAAGGTTTACCAGCATTTTTTAAAAGACAGATCAGCAGCGCCGATCCTCTATCATTATTCACAGGGCTATGAACTCTTTTACTTGAGCTGGTTTATGGCAAGTCTGATTTTGGGCTTGGGGCTCTTGCCCCTGATCGGCCTATTTCTACTTCTGGGCAAGAACCTGGGCAAGAAGAAAATCTCGCAAGCAGATGCCGATCTGGCAGATTGAAAACTTGGCACAAGCGCCCACTGCCGTTAAGATAGATCGGTGAATGGCCGAAAAAAGGAGCCCTGATTTGTGAATTCTCCCGCTGCACTTTTAAAACCCTCTGTCTTTCGCTCCCGCGCGCTTTGGTTCTTTTTAATCACCCTCCTCATTTCGCTGGCCGTGGGCCAAAAAGTGCAGCCGGTCTGGACCGCCGACAAGATCACCTTGGATATTAAACAGGTCGGGCCGCGTCTGGCCTTTGTCTATCAGGGCAAACAAAAATACCTGCCCGAACCGTTGAATGCCTATCAGGCCTCACCCCTGCACCCGGATAAACTCAAGGCTTTGCAGGCCCAAAACAAACAGCCCGAGATCGAAGAAGATTTTGTTTATCAGACTGAAGTCAAAAATGGCCAAGAGGTCAAAAACTATTATTGGCTGCGCGGCAAAAAACACTGGAGTTTCTGGTCGCTGCTGCCGGCGTTAACGGCCATTGGCCTCTGCTGGATCACCCGCGAGCCACTCACGGCACTCTTGGGGGGGATTTTGACTGGCGCGGCTTTGCTCGGACAATTTGACATCACCGAAGAGGTCTTTGTGCCCAGTTTGGCCAATGAGTCTTCGGCCCAGATTTTGATTCTCTACCTCTGGCTTTTGGGGGGACTCATGGGGCTTTGGTCGCGCATGGGTGCGCCGCAGGCCTTTGCCGAGATGATGAGCCGCCATGTGGTGCGCGGCCCCCGTTCGGCCCGGCTTGTGGCCTGGTTTTTGGGGGTGATCTTTTTTCAGGGCGGCACGATCAGCACCGTTTTGGTGGGCACCACGATCAAACCCCTGGCCGACCAAGAAAAGATCAGCCACGAAGAGCTGTCGTTTATTGTCGATTCCACCGCTTCTCCGATTGCCTGTCTGCTGCCGTTTAACGCCTGGCCCGGCTATGTGCAATCGTTTATCTTTGTCGCGGGAATTCCCTTTTTGGCCACCGAAGCCGACCGCTTGGCCTTCTTTTTTAAAACCATTCCCCTGAGTTTTTATGCGATTCTGGCCGTGTTTAGCACCTTTTTGCTGAGTATCGACAAATTGCCGTTTATGAACAAACAGCTCAAAACCGCGATCGAACGGGCCCGCAACAGCGGCGAACTCGATGCACCCGGTTCACGGCCGCTCAGCGCGCCAGAAATGCACCTGAGCAAAGTGCCCCAGGGGTACACGCCCCATATTATTGACTTCTTTTTGCCCCTGAGCGTCTTGATTGTCTTGGCAATTGGCACCTTTGTGTTTTTGGGTACCCCCAAAATCCGCTGGGCCTTTGGTGCGGCGCTGGTGGTGGCTGCGGCCCTGGCGGCCCTGCGCGGCATGAATCTGATGGACATCGTCGAAGGCTTTGGCGAAGGGCTCAAAGGGGTGGTGGTCGGCTCGGTGATTCTCTTGCTGGCTGTCACGATTGGCGGGATAGCCAAAGCCACGGGCGGCGGCAATTATTTGGTTGAGTTGCTGGGCACGACCTTGCCCTTCTGGAGTTTGCCGCTTTTGCTGGAATTGCTGACCATTGTGATTGCTTTTTCGACGGGCACCAGTTGGGGCACCTATGCCGTGGCCTTTCCGCTGGCCATGCCTTTGGCCTGGGCCGTGGCCCAAAGCCAGGGCCTAAGCAATCCCGAACTCTATCTCATGCTCTGTTTTGCAGCAGTCATGAACGGCAGTGTCTTTGGCGATCAGTGTTCGCCGATTTCAGACACCACTGTTCTCAGCGCGATGTGTACCGGCGGCGATTTGATGGACCACGTCAATACCCAATTGCCCCAAGCAGTCCAAGCTGCCGCTTTGGCGGGCGTGGGCTGGACGATCATGGCCTTTTTCTGCAGGTAATTCTGCCACTGATTCTGCCGCTGATCTGGTATTCAAAAAGGGGGAGCTTGGTTTAAGCTGAATAGATAGAAGGTTATCTATTTATGCAATTGACCCTGACAAAATCCAGCGAACGCTGGCTGCTGCTGACTTTGGCCCTGATTCAATTCACCCATATTGTGGATTTTATGATCCTGATGCCCCTGGGCCCCCAATTGATGCGCCTTTTTCATATCTCTCCGCGCGAATTTGGCTTTTTGGTCTCGGCGTATACCTTTTCAGCGGGGATCAGCGGATTTTTATCCGCCTTTGTCGTTGATCGCTTTGATCGCAAAAAAATCTTGCTCTGGCTCTATGCCGGTTTTACCCTGGGTACCCTGGCCTGCGCCCTGGCCCCCTCTTATCCTGTTTTAATGGCTGCACGGATTTTAACTGGCTGTTTTGGTGGTGTTTTGGCGGCAGCGGTCTTGGCCGTGGTCGCTGATGCCATTCCCATGGAGCGCCGGGGAGCGGCCATGGGCATTGTCACCTCGGCCTTTTCAGCCGCGTCGGTACTGGGGGTTCCCTTGGGTTTGTACCTGGCCAGCCTCTTTGATTGGCATGCCCCATTTATATTCCTCACCGGCGTCTCACTGCTGGTTTTTGGTTTGATCCTCAAAGGGGTTCCCGCTTTGCGCACGCATTTAAACATACCCCAGCGCAACAATCCCCTGCAGGTTTTGGGCAGTGTCTTAAAAAGTCCACCCCAGCTCTGGGCCTTGCTTTTTACTGTTTTTATGATGATCGGGCAATTTGCAATCATTCCCTTTTTGAGCCCGTCGATGGTGGCCAATGTGGGCTTTAGCGAAGCCCAGTTGACCTTGATCTACCTGCTCGGTGGCGCAGTCACTTTGATTACTGGCCCCCTGATTGGCCGCATGGCCGACCGCTATGGCAAACTCAAGATCCTCTCCCTGTTTTTGGTTTTGGCGGTTGTTCCCCAATTGTGGATCACCCATCTCGGGCCCACAGCATTGCCATTGGCGCTGCTTTTGACCACCAGCTTTTTTATTGTCTCGGGTGGGCGCATGATTCCAGCCATGGCATTGATCACAGGCACCGTTGAACCCCAGCGGCGCGGCAGTTTTATGAGCATCCAGTCGTCGGTGCAGCAATTGTCGGCCGGGGCTGCCTCGCTCTTTGCGGGAATGATAGTCGTCAAAGACGCACAGGGCCATCTTTTGCATTATGGGGTGATTGGCTGGATCGCAGCCATAACCAGCTTGCTTTGCATCGCCATGGCCCCGATGTTGTTAAAAAAGCCAACGCCGGTTACATCCCCCGAGTTTCAGACGCAACCCCAATCGCCACAAGCAGATCTTAGTTAAAGTTAGGCTGAAGATATATTTTTCGATTTTTGGGTATAATAAGCTCAGAGCGAATCCAAAATACAAAGAAAAAGTCCCTAATTTATGAGTGGTCTAGGCTTAAACACCGGTGGGCAGACGCCCGGAATCCGTTACCGCCAATTAGATGACGCCATTCGGGCCGCAGCCCAAAAAGATGGCAGCGAAGCCATTGTCAAACAAGAAGACAAAAATGGCGAAACTGTCTATGTGCTGCGTGAGATGAATGAAAATGACACTCAAAGTTATGGCACAGCGGATCTTGATCCCAATATTGTCAAATTCAGTCTCGACCTCGCACCCGGCAAAACCGATGGCGCAGAGCGCATTCTGCCTGCCAATGCGCTGTCCAGCCGAAATGCCCTTGAAAAAGGCCTCAAAGCAGTCTTGCCAGCGGGTGTGGCTGAGCGACCAGAAGTCAAAAATCTCTTGGCCAGCAGCCTGGGTTTTAAAGATTTTGATGCACTTTACAACCAATTGGCCCAACTGCCCCCAGACAAACAAAAACAATTTATTGCCATTTTAACCAAACCCGAACTGTGGCAAACAGCCAAAAACAATATTATGGCCTCGCTGGCAAAGAATTCCTTGAGCAACTTTCCGGCCGTTTTGGGGGATATTGGCAAAGAGCTGCAAACCCTGACCCAAGGTCTGCGCGGCGAGTTAAATACCGTTTTAAAAGGCCAAATAGACGAACTCTTTGCAGGCCAAGGGGCTCCCAAGCTCACGCCGCCACTCACAGATAGCGCAGAGGGATCCGTTTGGTCTCCGGCAGCCTTGATGGGGATCCACAACAGTTTAAGCAATATTAAAACCGAATCACCCCAAGATTTTCAGCGCCTGCAAAACACCAATCCCACCTTGACCTTTAAACACGACACCAATCCCGCTCCCAGCAGCAGTGGCAATATTGCTCTGCAAGATCCTGTGGCACTTTTAACCGATTCGATGAAAATAGCCCATACCTCTTGTGCAGACTGCAAAGATCATACTATCACCGTCCGCGAAGGGGCTGTTCAGGGCAGTGCCGACAGCATTCTCGACACCCAAATCCTGGAAAAAATTGACCTCTTTGGGCGCACCAACAACAGCAGTTTTCCCGATCGGGCCGCTTTTGAGCGGGCCGGATTTAAAGGCGGGGTCAATCAATGGTATACCCTCAGTGAAATGAAGAGCCGTGAATTGGTCAAAGGTGATCCGCCAGAGGTGGATTGTGAAAAAGCCAAAGAGTTGCTGGCAAAGATGAATGAGTCGGGTGATCCCAAACAAAAGACCTGGCGTTTGTTGATCGCCATGGGCAATTCAATGGGCACCTTTCAACCCTCTCAGCTCAGACAACACCCCATTTTAAAGGAGTATCTCAAACCTGGAAGTGCGGGTTTGGATATGGAGAAACTCTGGTCTGTCTTTTTCCCCAATGGGGACAGTGCCAAGATCGGCCAAATTCAAGGGGCGCTCGATGGCTTGATGAACACCGTCAGCCCCCAAAGCTTGGCGAACACTGTCTTTAAGATGGAACAGATGAAACAGGTCGAAGGGCTGCAAAACTTCCTCAACGAGATCAAACCGGGTCTGGCCAAAGACCTGCTCAAAGACGGCACAATTGGCCCACGGACGGGTGTGGCACTCAAACGTTTAGAGGCGATCATGGCGCTTAATGCCCTCAAACAAAATATGCCTCAGCCAATCACCCCCCAACAAAACCGCAAAATTACCGAGATCCTCACGGCCATTACCAGTGAGCCCCTGAGCAATGAAAAATTACAATCTGCGCAATCAGAGATGAAACATCTGATGCAGGGTATTCCCGACCGCATTGTGCAAGAATCGCCCCGCAAAACCTTGCAACAGACCCTCTCCCGCCTGATTGATAAAGTCGACGGAAAAATTGATACCGAAACCACCAAAGACCTGGTCAATAGCTGGCTCAAAATTGTCGATACCCAGGGTGAAGGCAATATTATTGAAGATCTGGTCACCCACGAAGTGGGTCACAACCTGATGGAGATCTTCAAAAAAGAACATCCCAATATTGATGTTGCTCGCGATTGGGCTGCTATTTCGGGGCGGGCAGACAGTACAGGGCCCGAAACCTTTACCATGGCTCCCACCACCGCTTCTTATTTTACCCAGGGGCAAGAAGAGGTTTCAAAATATGGCGAAACCAGCCCCAATGAAGATTTTGCTGAGAGTTATCGTCTGTTTATGAGCAATCCCGAAGAGCTTTATGCCAAAGCCCCCACCAAATTCTTGATTTTAAACGCCCTCAGTGGCCGCTTCAGCGAAGCCGAAGTCAAGGATCGCTTTGGCATCGATGCACCCGAAAAACTGACCCAAGCCTGGCAAAAAATCACAGGGCAAGCAGGGTCTCAATTCCATTTATCTGCTCCGATGTTGGAACAGCTCAGCAAAACCTATCCCGAATTGGCTGCTGCAGGGGGTAAACCCGATGCCAGCATGACAACAGCACAGGTGGGGGCATCAATGGGGCCTCCTGTACAATCCCCACTTCCAGCCGCAAAACTGGAGTCGCTGCTGTCACCGCAACGCCTGATTGCCTTGGCCCAATTGAGTTCCCCTCCGCTTTCAAAAGAGCAACTCAAGGCCGCCCACCAAGCTGTTTTAAAACTGGTTCAACACGTTCAATCTGGAGGGCCTGCACTGAGCAAAGAAAATATCCAGGCCTTGCTCGGCGCAGACTATGACAAATTGCCGGGTGCTTTTAAAGCCATGTTAGACAAGCCTGATTCAACCCTGATGCAATATCTCAATAACCCCAGTCATTTCAGCCGTCAGAACGCTGTCACTTGGGTCCAAGGTGAGGTGCTTAACCAGCTCATTGGCAGCCATGAAAAAGCCAATTCAACGGCTGTCACCTTTAAAAATCTACTGGGCAGATGTACCCGCGCAGCCAAAAATGCGCAAAACATGCCCAATATTCCAGCCCAAAGTCTCAAGGCCTTTTATGATGCAGCCTTGGCCCATGTCAAAGCCCAAATGGCACTGATGTCTCCTCCACCACCTTTAAAAAGCGACCAAGAGATGATCGCCATTTTTGAAAGTGCCTTGCGCAATATGAGCACGGGCTCAGATAAAGCAGAAAAGTATCAGAATGATCTCAAAGCGGCTTTGGGATTGGCTTAAATCCGCTCTTTAGCCCTGGTTTTCAAAATAAAACGAGGTCTCTTCAAAATTCCCCTGCTCCAAATAGCTGGTGGTGGCGCTATAATTGCGCCCAAGCCCCTGTAACTCAACCTGAATGGCCTTTCGTGCCTGCATGGCCTTGGCAATCAAAACGGTATCGCGTTGAGAAAGGGCAACCAAACGTTCCATGAGAGCGGGCTCCGCTTCAAGTAAGGACAAAACAGCCGGTAATTTTTCCAACAATTTATCGCGCTGATCAAGCAACAAAAAAAGGGATTCCAAATCCAGATCTTGCTCCTGGCCAGGATCGGTGCCAGGGCACAAATGCAAATCCAAGGCCTGTGAAAGGCCTTCTAAATCTGCGAGCAAGATCAAATGCGCATCTTCAGCCGGCAAAATGGCGTTCCCTAAATTCGGTATCTAATTTGCCTTCTGCGCGCATTTGGCCCACCACTCCGGCAACCTCATCCCAGGCTGTACGCAAATTTTCGAGCAAGCCGATCACTTCACGCACCCCCGCACTTTCGTGTTCAATATTGGCCTTGACCAAAATTCGGTACATATAGTCATAGAGATTAAACAAATTAGAGGCCAATTCACCGCCAATATCCATATCCAAAACCGACATCAGCTCCAATAAAATGGCCTCAGCCTTGAGAATATTGCGGTGGGAAGTCTCCCATTGTTTGTCATCCAAGGCCTGAGCGGCCAGGTTTAAAAATTTAATCGCCCCTTCGTAGAGCATGACCAAGAGTCGCTCAGGGGTTGCCGTTTCAATCTGTGCTTGTTTGTATTGTTCGAGCCGTGCGGCGGTTTCAATCGCCTGCATCGCTGGATTGGCTTCTGTTTCGGTCATACTCACCCTCACACCTCAAATACCTTTTTCAGATTCAAACATGCTGGCTTAAGCTTCGGATCTTTGGGGCCAAAACTTAAATGTCAGAATTTCGTAGGGCTGACAGAGCAGTGTCCATGTCTCGCCTTTTTTTTGTGCCCGAGTCCGGTTTTCTGTGCTTTCCATGACATCACTCAAACAGCCATCGCAACAAGCAAAGCCCGGGGTCAATTCCAGATGTACGGGATATTCAAGCGAATTAAACAGGCGCAGAATCAAGGCATCCCCAGAGATTGACTGTTTTAAGGCCGTGATCACCAGTCCCTCTCCCTGCAATGAAAATAATGCATCCAGGGGTTCTGGACGCATGGCTTGACTCACCAGCGGGGGGCGCTGCCATTGTAAAACCTGTTTGAGGGCGTCTTGACGTTCATTGCCCGTCAATGCCAAGCGGTAGTCAAAGCGGTGTTCGCCCAAACATTGGGCCTCGGGGGTGCGCATACGCGGGCCCGCACCGCCACCTCGGGTGCGCAGATCATCGCGAGAGAGCCAGCCAACACAGCGCAAAAGTGTGAGCGCCAAAGCGGGTTTGCCCTCCCAATCGGTGAGCCCCGCTTCGTGCACACCATCGATCTGAAAAACGTAACCTTGATCATCGGGTGCAGAGAGCTGGAGCCAATCATCAAAGGGAAAGGTGTCCGCTGGGCGCTCTTTGCCTTTGGGCACGTCGATGGCACGCGGCGGTGGCGATTTGCGTTCCAACATGCCAAAAGCTGTAGAACTCCAGCAGCGCACAGGGCCTCGGGATGAATGAAAGAGCAGCCGCAGCCGGTGATCGCGCGATTTATTCTGAACCGTGGTCGAAAAATAGACGCTCTGGTCGTTGCCATAGAGGCGCACTTCGGTGGTAATCCGGCAGGGGGCATGCACCCCCGAACGCGATTGCCGATCTTCTTTGAGCTGAGCAGGCAAGACACCGTAATAGGTCAGATACAAGGTCTGGCACAAGGCGCCTTTTTCGACTTGAAATTCCTGGATTTGCAAAACCACCCGTTGGTCTTCTTGGGGCGGGGAGTAATTATACGAATCCCCGGCATCGCCGTCATCCACAAAGAGATGGCCTTCGAGCTGGCGTACCCAGGTGTGGTTTTCGTTTTTATACAATCGCAATTTGCCACTGGCCGAATCCACCACCACTTTGCACCAGGCATTTTCAATCGAACAGGGGTCGGTAGAGGAGCGCATCGCAGTAGGTGAAGAAGGTGCTGCATGGGGCACCAGGGTATAGACCCGATCCGAAAAGGCGGCGACCTGGGTCTGCATCAGGCAGCTAAAATGGGTGATTTCTTCCCAATGGGGGAGAATATCCGGTTCGGCAATAAATTTATCTTTTTGTTCCCGATGCAAGATTTCAAAAGGCACTGCGTCGCCATGGGCATCTTTGAGTTCAAATTGGCTTACAGCTTGCTCCGCTGGAAATTCAACCTCAAAATGCAGGCTGCCGTTATAGGCTGTGCCCCCCAGATTTAATACATGTAAATGCTCACCGATCAGCCCTGTTTGGGGCACGTCCAGCAAATGTGCCAGCGAGCGCTGTTTGAGTTCTTGCCCCAGGGTGTCAGTCCAACGAAAGCGGGGCAGCATATCCTGATGAACTTCATCGATACTGCAACCACAAATGCTGTCGTGGGGGTGGTTCAAGAGGAGATACTTCCAAGCCTGTTGCAGGCTTGGTGTACGTGCGGATCCGCCTTTAAGCCAATTCCAAAGCAGCAAAGGCTCAACCTGAAAACTGAGCAAGTTTTGCAGGCGATCGTTTTCGGCTTTAAGATAACGGCGACTTGAAAGTACCCCCGGCAGGATATACGCGGATTCACAGTCTCTCAACTCGCCATGAATTGTTTCCATGGCAAAGGTCAGGGTTTTGAGCTGAGACAGATAGCTGCCAAGTGAGGCTGGTTGAAGTTGATAGCTGTTTTGAGAGGCATTAAAGGCCGCGATATCCGCCTCATACTGAAGTGGTAGACCCAAATGATCGCCCCCGACAGGCAATAATAGTGGGGCAGGCTCAGGGGTTGCTGCTTCGATCGGCTTGAGAAATGCCGTGAGATTTTCAAATGAAAATGGCGAGGTATGAAAAAGATCCTGGTAATAGCCCTTGGTTAAATGCAAGCTGGTCAGCAATGAGCCGTCGAGTGCAGACCAGAAAAAGACATTGCGAGAAGGGTTGACACCGCGCCAGAGAATTGCAGGTTCGAGCCCAGCCTGTTTGAGCAATTGTGGCATTTGGGCCAAATGGCCAAACATATCTGGCAAATAGCCATAGAGCTGTTTTTGGCCCCAATGACGGGACTGCTCTGTGCCGATCAATAAATTGCGAATCAGGGCCTCACCGCTGACCAAAAACTCGTCGGGCAAGACATACCAGGGGCCAATATGCAGGGCTTCGCGCTGAATCAAGGCCTGCAAGCGATCTTTCATTTCGGGATGAATCGCCAAAAAATCTTCGATCACCGCCGTTTGCCCATCCAATAAAAAAACCTGTTCTGGATTTTTTTCGAGATTGTCTATCAGGTTAAGCACCACTTCGCCCAAACGAAAACGATAGCTTTCAAAGCTGCGGTACCATTCGCGGTCCCAATGGGTGTGTAAATAGAGCAGGACATTTTTATTCATGGTTTAAGCGGCAGGGCTCCCGATTTTTTTTCTTAGTTTAGATCATAGTACGAATTGAACCCCATTTTTGAAAATTTGTCGAAATTTCTCAACCGCAACCCACACAGAAAAAAAAATAATATTTTGACGCACCGTGAAAAATGGCCTAGAATCTGTATGTGCAGACAGTTTGAAAGCATTAAAATGTACGCTCTACGTTTTTATTTGATGTATAATGGAAAAAGAAAGACAAGGAACATTCTTGGCGGCACTTCGTCCTAAACTTAAGAAAGCCAAACTGAGTCTTTCACTATAATCTAACTATCTAATAGAGAAAGGAGGGACAAGAGTATGTACGATGATATTTTGAAAGAAATGAAAGATCGCATTGAAGTAAAAGAGAAGAATTATGTTGAATGGCGAGATAAGCGGCAGCAAGAGTTGATGGATTTGGCACGTGAAGTGGACTTGATGATGGATCGTCGCCGGAACCGCAAGGCTCGCATGAACAATAATGCTTGAGAGATGGGCTAATAGATGAACCAATGTTTCTGGTCATGTTTCGGACCCTGAGCAATCAGGGTCCGTTTCATTTGAGGCCCCTCATTTAGCGTGAACATCACTCGCTTGGGTTACAATACCAGCGAGCTCAATTTAAGGGAAAATCACATATGAAAAAAACGCTGCTCCACACAGGCCTTTTGCTGGGCCTCCTCACATCCACTCCCGTTTGGGCCCAGGCCGAGAATTCCCTTTTAATACAGGGCCTGACCGCATTTCAGCAGCAGCAATACCCCCAGGCCGTCTCGGCCCTCGAACCATATACCCGCCTCAACCCCAAAGATCTCAACGCCTTGCAAACCCTGAGTGAGGCCTATCTGCATTTGAATCAATTGGAACTGGCCGAAGTCACCTTAAATGCCGCCCATGGTTTGGAACGCAACCATGCACGGACCCATTTTCTGCGCGGTCAATTGCGCCTCTTGCAACAGGACTATCTGCGTGCCCGCAGTGAGTTTCGCAGCCTGCTCTTTCTCAAACAGGAAAGCAAAGAACTCTATTTGTATCTGGCCAAAACCGCTTTGGCTTTAAAAAACAGCGAAGAAACCCAAGATTATCTCAAGAAGGGCCTGGACCTAAAACCCGATCAACCCGACCAACAAGCCCAGCTCTTGCTTTTTATGGCGGAGACGGCAGCCAACCCCCGCGAGATTTATACCCAAATAGAGGCCTTGCCTCTCAGTGCCGAGATGCAAAAAGAAGTTCAGAAACAGTTCTTCGGCTATTTGGTTCAAGCGGGGGAGTTTCGTGAAATTGTTGATCGCAGTTTTGATCCCATTATTGCAGCCGCAAAAGCCAAAGATCGCAATCTCTCAACAGCGTTATACGCAGAACTGCTGCGCTGGTTGGGCAAATCCAGCAACGCGGATGTGGATCAGGCCTATGTTTTAAAACGGATGGAAAGCCTGTATGAGCAGTTTCCCGAAGATCTCGTCACACGCCAGCAATTGATCTCCCACTACCAACGCCACGACCAACCCGAAAAACTGTTGGCCATGTACCGCCAAGAATTGATCAGCAAAGGCAGCGAACTCGAGCCCAAAGAACAGGCCTTGCTCTTTCGCAAAATTGCAGATTTACACCTGCAAATGGGCTATATGCAATTTGCCTACGACAATTATCTGCGCGCCAGTGACAAAGACCCCACAGATATTCACTCCCGTTTGCGCCTGGGGATTATTTTTATCACAGCCAAAGACTACCGCGAGGCCTCGCGCAATTTTGAAAAAATCTTAAAAGAACAACCGCTTTTGCACGAAGCCCGGCTCTATCAAGCCTTTGCTGAGGCCTTTAACCAAGAGCCCGACAAAGCCAAACAAATTTTGGAGGGCCTGCCCAGCAGCTTTGAACCCGAATTACAGGGCTGGCTGCGCAGCCTGATCGCCAATCCCAAAATTGAGCCTGTCAATGAGATTTGGAAGCGGCTTTTGCCGGAATTCCGGGAAGACAATTCCGCGCCCGAGGCGCAATAATCCATGCGATTTTGGCAAGAGTTTCTCGACTATCCGCGTGTCTATCCCATGCCGTTGCGGCAGCCTGAATATCCAGTTTGGGTGATTGCCCACCGGGGTGCGAGTTTTGAAGCCCCTGAAAACACCCTGAGTGCCTTTGAATTGGCCATTGCCCAGGGGGCCGATATGATTGAGTTGGATGTACGTCTGAGCCGCGATCAAGAGGTGATGGTCTTTCATGATCGCAGCCTGAAGCGCACGGCGGGGGATGAGCAATTATTGCAACAATTGAGTCTGCGTGAACTCAAACATTTGGACGCAGGCGGCTGGTTTGACCCTCATTTTGCGGGCGAAGAAATTCCGACTTTGGCCGAGGTCTTGCAGATCTGTCGGGGCAAGATCATGTTGAATATTGAGATCAAAAAAGATGCGGTTTTTCGCTCTGAGGCTTTGATCGAGAGAAAAATCTTGGCCCTGCTGGAAGAGTACAATATGTCCAATCAGGTCATGATCTCTTCGTTTGAGCCTTTGGTGCTGAAACGCATCAAAGAAATGCAGCCCCAGGTGTCTACAGCCCTGCTCTATGGCAATACCGTGCGCTCGAATTTGCGCAGCAAATTGCCCGTCTATGGATTTCAGGCCTTTCGCTGGCTTTTGGCGGTCAAAGCCGACTCCCTCAATTTGCGCTACCCATTGGTGACCGCCGCCAGTATGCGTCGCAGCCAGGAAACCCGGATTCGCATGCATCCGTTTACAGCCGACAGTGTCAAAAGCCAAAAGAAATTGATCCGCTTGGGCGTGCATGGGATTATTACCAATCGGCCCGAACGGCTGCAACAGGTCTTAAAAAAATATGGGGCGAAAATGCCCCTGCGAAGCGGATCCAGCCAATGATGCGCTGTGCTATAATGCCTGGGATTCACCTGGATTATTTAACCATTGCCATTTAACTTTTGCCATTTAGCCATTACCATTTAACCATTACCAAGGAGCTCGCTATGATCGATTTTTCTCTTTCCGATGAACAAAAAGAGTATCAGAAACTGGCCCGTGATTTCGCCGCAAAAGAAATCATCCCCAAAGCCGCCCACCACGACGAAACGGCGGAATACCCCCGTGAGATCATCAACAAAGCCTGGGATGCAGGCCTGATCAACAACCACATCCCCGAAGAATACGGCGGCCTGGGCCTGAGTGTGCTCGACGGCAGTATTGTTTCTGAAGAATTGGCCTATGGCTGTTCAGGTATTTCTACCGCCATGGAAGCCAATATGCTGGCTGAGTGCCCCGTTCTGGTGGCCGCCAACGAAGAGCAAAAGAAAAACTTCTTGGGCCGCATGACCGAAGCCCCTCTGCTGGCCGCCTATTGCGTGACCGAGCCCGACGCCGGTTCCGATGTGGCAGGGATTCGCACCTCCGCCAAAAAGGTCGGAGATGAGTATATTCTCAATGGTGCCAAAATGTGGATTACCAACGCCAGTGTTGCCAATTGGTATTTTGTGCTGGCCAGTACCGATCCCACTGCCGGTTTTCGTGGCATGACCGCTTTCCTGGTCGAAGCCGATAGCGAAGGCATTGTGGTAGGCAAAAAAGAGATGAATATGGGCCAACGCTGCTCTGACACCCGTGGGATTACCTTTGAAAATGTCAAAGTGCCTGCCAAAAACCTCTTGGGTTCAGAAGGCCAGGGCTTTAAAATTGCCATGTCCGCCTTTGACCTCTCCCGTCCGATGGTCGCCGCAGGGGCCGTGGGTGTGGCCCGCCGTGCCATGGAAGAATCGATTCAATACGCCAGCCAACGCAAAACCTTTGGTGTGCCGATTGCCTCCCACCAAGCTGTGAGCTTTATGATTGCCGACATGGCCAAAGACATCGAAGCCGCCCGTTTGCTGGTCTGGAAATCCGCCTGGATGATTGACCAAGGCGAACGCAATACCAAATTTGCCGCTTTTGCCAAATGTTTTGCTGCCGACACCGTCATGCGCGTGGCCACCGACGCTGTTCAGGTTCACGGCGGCAATGGCTATAGCAAAGAATACCCCGTTGAGAAGCTGATGCGCGACGCCAAGATCTTCCAGATCTACGAAGGCACCAGCCAGATTCAGCGTTTGATTATCGCCAAAGAGATTTTCGAGCGCAAACGCAGCTAGTTGATGCGCTCTCTACAGACCATTGTTCTTTTTAAAAAGGGCAATGGTCTTTTTTGTCTTTAGCCCACCCAAAGGAATCTCCCATGTCTCAATATTTAGCACCCTCGTTTTTCAGTCCCGACAAATCAGGCATGTATGCCACACTCAAAGCCGCACCCGAGCGGGCCCAAGCCCATTTTAACAGAGGACTTCAGACGCCCTTTAAGCCCCAAAATGGGAAAGAGATCCGGCACATTCTGGTCTGTGGTATGGGCGGTTCAGGCAGCACAGGCGATCTGTTGCAGGCCATTTGCAATCAAAGCCCGCTGCCGATTTGGGTGAATAAATCTGCGCAATTGCCAGCCTGGGTCAATACTGAAACCTTGGTCATTGCAGTCTCGTATTCGGGCGAGACAGCTGAGACCCTGAGCTGCGTCCAAAGCGCCTATGCACGTGGGGCGCAGATGCTTTTGCTGGCCTCTGGGGGCCAGTTGCTGGCCTTTGCTCAGAACCACGATCTGGCCTGTGTGCACTTAGAAGGGGGGTTGCCCCCTCGGGCTGCACTTTTGGATATGCTCTTTGCCCTGCTGGGTAGCTTGCTGGACTTTGAACCACTTTTGATTGCAAATGGAATTCAGCGGAGAGAAATTGAATCATCCCTTTTGTCTTTGGCCACGCTGTATCAGCAATGGGGGATCGAAGGTCAAAGTGCGCCTATGCCCTATCTCCTGGCCCAAAGTTTAGACAGGGCTTGGCCCCTGCTCTGGGGCAATGACCCGGCCACAGCCTGTATTGCCCAACGCTGGAAGAACCAATTCAGCGAAAATGCCAAAACCTTTGCCAGCTGTTCGGTTTTGCCTGAGTTGAATCACAATGAAATGGTGGCGATGTGTGCTGCCTATCATAGCCAGATTCAACTGATCTATCTTAACCTGGAATCAGTTGATGCCTTGGCTGATCGGGTTGCTCTGGAAATGGTTGGCCCTCAGCTTGCTGCAGTACATCAAATCTACGCTGTGGGGCAATCGCATTTGGAGCGGGTTTTGTACCTGACCTGTTTGGGTGACTTTGTAAGTGTCTATTTGGCCCTGCTCAAAGAGATCGACCCCACGCCAATTGATGCCATCAACGAATTCAAGCGGAGAATAACGCAAACACCATCATGAATCCTCGTTTTGAAGCCAATGGCTGGCAGGCTGTCGTAGCAGATCAATTTACCTTTAGCAATCTGCGCATGGTGGCCCAGGCCATTTGCAATTTTGTGCGCAAACAACAGAGTTATATCGACAATTTCCCTCCACGTCTGGTGATTGGCTACGATTCACGTTTTATGGGCGAGCACTTTGCCATGGTGGCAGCCGAAGTGGTCGTCAACAATGGTTTGGATGTATTTATCAGCGACAGAGCCGCTCCCACTCCTGTGATCAGCTGGATGATCGCCGATCAGGTCAGTACCGGAGCGATTATGATCACTGGCGCCAATGAATCAGCAGAGTACAACGGGGTCAAGTTTATTACCTCTCATATGGCCATAGCAAGCGAAGATACCACTCAGAATATTGAGCGTGAAATTGAGATTTTAAGTGAGACACCGGGATATTTGCATTACAGTGTCAATCCCGGTGAAAAAATCTTCGCCAATCCCAAACCCGCCTATTTTGATCAGGTTCGTCGTTTTGTCGATGTGCGCCTGATCGCCTCGGTGCCGATGGCCATTACTGTGGACTATCTCTATGGCATCAGCTCGGGCTATTTGCACGAGATTTTTCGCGAATGCGGCGGGGTCTTAACGGAGATTCAAAACAGCCCCCACTCGGATTTTGGCTCTTTGGTGCCCGTACTCAACCAGGAAAATCTCTCTGAATTGCAGCAGGTTGTCGCCCATTCCCAAGAAAACCTGGGCGTTGGCCTGGCTATCGATGGTGACGGCTGCCATATGCAGGCTGTGGACCAGAGAGGAACCCTGATCAGCCACGACCAGATGTTTGGCCTCTTGCTGGACTATCTTGTGCGTGAGAAAGAATGGGAAGGTGGGATTGTCAAACCCAACCGCCAAAACGATTTCGCCGAGCAAGTAGCAGTCCTACACGGCTTAAATATCACCTATTCTGCAACCACGGATTTTCGCAATATCACCAGCGAAATGGTACACGAATTGGCCATCATGGCCAGTGATGGCCTCGGCGGCTATGCCTTTCAGGGGCATATCATGGAACGTGATGGCATACTCGCCTCGTTATTGGTCCTGGAAATGATCGCAGCGCGCAAAAAAAACCTCAATCAGCTGATTGCCGATTTAAGTGCTGAACTCTCAGCTGCTTAACAATTCAAAACCCGTCTTCTTCGGGTGCGGGCTGGCCGGGCAATCGCCAACGACAGTGCAGATCTTCAAAGAGTGATTCAGCCTCTGCAGGCCCCCAAAAACCGGGCAGATAAAAATAAGGGGCATTGCCGGGCCGCTGCCAGCTCTTCTTGAGGGGTTCGAAGTATTTTTCCAAGGTTTCAACCGAATCGTCTCGGAGAAAGAGGGCCGGATTGCCCGCCAGACAGTCCAGTAAGAGCGTCTGAGAACTGGCCCGCAATGTCGGCTGGGTGGGTAAAGACAGTCCTGCGCCATATAGACTCAAAGGCGAGAGCCGCTGAGAATGCCCCCCTGCATGGCGATTGAGACTCAGATTGAGGGCAAATTCGGGCAAAAGGCGAATCCAGAGCGAGTTGTGACTGGGCTCCGCACTTTCTTCAGGAAAGAGGCGGGTCGAAATCGGATGAAAATGCACAACCAATTCGAGACAATCCAGCGGCAGTCCGAGACCCGCTCTCAAATAAAAGGGCGTACCCGCCCAGCGTCCGTTGTCGATATACACCCGCTGGGCCAGATAGGTCTCTTTCAGGCTTTGGATCAGACTCTCAGACAAGTTGCCACTCAAACTATTGGTGGGCAATACACCTCGCAGGGCAATTTCGGAGAGTTCACTCGGATCCAGTTCGCGCAGAGATAAAAAAACCTTGAGCATTTCATTGCGCAGGGCGTTTTCACGGCTCAAAACGGGGGGCTCCATGGCCAAAATAGCCAGAATCTGAAAGAGAGCGGGGGCTATTTGCGGTGCAAATGAGGAAGGCAACTGGCTTTGCAAAGGCGTTTGCAGCTGTTTTTGCCCCACGGTGATTTCAACATATTGAATGTGGTGGTGATTCCAGAGGGGCTCAAAGATGCCATTGCCAAAGCGCAGGCCCAGCAATTGGTTCAGCAGCGGCTGAGACAGACCGGGCACCCGTCGGTAGATCTGCTCTTCGCGAAAAATCTCTTGCAATTCGCGATTGGCACTTCTCAGGGGGGCCACTTCTTGCTGCATCGGCAACTCGATCAAGATCCGGCGAAATCCTTTGACCTCTGGAGGACGGGAGAGACCCAGGGTGTGAATGATGCGCAAATAAGTCGAAAGATCTTCACTGGGGTAAAAGAGATAATTGCCTTCACAGCCCAGGCGTTGATTGAGTTCAGCAATAGTGTCATTGAGATTTGACAATTCGTTGAACAAAAGTGAAGTGAGCGGAAAAAAATGCAGATGTTCAAAAAATAGCTTGCGCTGAGCTGGGGGTTGCTCGGCAAAACGCGCAGCGATCTGCTCCTTGAGTTCACTTTCAGAGCCATCTTGCACGAGCAACATCAGTCCCCATGCGGATTTCAGCAGATCTTGACTGAATAATTCCCAGAGATTTTCCAACAGCAGGGAATGACACAGAGCCGATATCGAGCCATGGGCCAGCGCCAGAAAGGGAGCCCGGACTACCACCTGCCACCGCCCAGGGTGGTTTGGAAGAACATCTGCAATTCTTGAACCCCTTTTTTAAAGCCCTGAGAGCCCATATACAGACCACTGCGCATGGCCTCAATCCGGTTGTGCAAAAGGGTATAGGTCATTTGTTCCACAGGTAGGTAATAATCGTTGTCGATGATCTGCCCCCCTTTGCGCTTGACCAAAAAGGCCAAAATATCCACGGCTTCTTGGCGTACCGCCTCTTGTAAAGCATAAAAACGCGCCTCTTCGATCACACTCGCTTCGGTGATCGCAACATCGGAATAATCGCCTGGGCTGGGCAGGTAGGCGGTGCTGACCTTGCCCTGAACCAAGGTAATCGCGCCATAAAGCTGCTTAAAAGCTTCAGCATATTTGGCAATTTGATCGGGCTGGGCCAGGATCCGCGCACGCAAATCCAGAATGGATCCCTGGGTATTGAGCAAAATACCACAGCCCGTCTCGGTTTTAAGCTTGGCGATCAGTTTCTCTGCCCGCTCAAGAAAATAGGCCAAACGTGGGAAGCGTTGGTTGAAAAAGTCCCGCTCTTCGTCCACGCGAAAACGCCCAGCGCTGAGATCGACAAAGCCGTCTTCGGCGCCACAGGCTTCTTGGCATTCTCCCGCTTTGCAGCGGCTGTCAAAGGCATCGTGGATCACCACCCATTGGCCTTTGAGGCGTGGGCAACCAGACACGGGCATAAATTGATGCCACCACTCGGTATTGGTGATCGGGCTGGAAATCAGGTACAGCCCCTGGGATTCGACTTCGACCCGCTGAATGGGAGAGAGATAGCCATAGGTCAGCGGATCTACCCGAAAGACGGTCTGGTTGTTGTCCCATTGGCCTTTGAAGCCAATCAGATTTTCGAGCTGCTGGGTGATGTCCATGTCACATTTCCTTGCCTGCAATTTTCCTGTAAAAGAGGATACAAAAAGAAGATACAAAAAGCAGACCATTTTTTTGCATGGCTTGCAAGGGGCTCTGTCTATTTCCTATCACTAAATCAGCGCAGACAAATCAGAAATGCAGGCGCTGCCAGGCCAATCTAAGGACTTAAAATCCACGCAGAAATCGACTTTGCCAGAGTGCCCCCGGGCCGAGGGCTGAAAATGGCTGACCTGATCGAGGAATTGTGCCTTAAATGGGGCATATTGTTGCAACAGATCTCTTGGTAAATTAGCATTTCAGCCATTAAAGTCAGTATATTTTTTATTTATTAATAATTTTTATATTTTTGATTATTTTTTATTTTAATTTATAAAAAATATTGTAATATATATATTTATTGCGTCTTTTTAAGCAATAATGAATTCAAGGCATATTCGCATAACTTCGAAATAGTCTGTTTTATGACTATTTTTAGGAGGCATGTATGCCACATTTTGTGTTCTCGAAAATCCAATCTGCTCTCAAATGCTTAGTTCTACTGGGTCTGCTCCCCCTCTCCACAGCTTGTACCCAAGAAGAATTGATCAACCGGGGCATTGGCGCTGCCATCGGGGCCGGTGCGGGTCTCATCCAGGCTGAAAGCCTGACCCCAGATGCCGAACGCAAATTGGGCGAACAAATGCGTGTGGCTGTTTTAAAAGAATATACGCTGTATACTGCGACCCCAGCCTTGGTTGAATATATCCGCGCAATCGGGACCAGTCTGGCCAGTCGCGCCGAACACCGCAAGGATTATACCTTTCGCTTCGATATCGTCGAAAGCAAAGAAATAAATGCCTTCACCATCCCAGGCGGTTCGGTCTTTATCAGCACCGAATTACTCAAACACCTCGCCAATGAAGCTGAATTGGCAGCCGTCTTGGCCCATGAAATCGGGCATATCGATGGCATGCATCCCAAAGAGTCTTTGCGCCGGGCTCTGATCGCCCAAGGGCTTGTCGAAGGGGGGCTTTCGGATCAGCAAGTGCTGTCTGTTGTCGCTTCCGTGACAGCAGACCTGATTCAGCGGGGATTTAACCGCGAACAAGAACTCGACGCAGACCGGCGGGGGGTGAATCTCGCAACGGGGATCGATTATGACGAAAATGCCATGAGTGGTTTCTTTAAAACCCTATTAACGCGCGAAAGTCAAACGACCAATAGCTTTATTGCACTTTTGCAAACCCACCCAGCCACCCAAGAGCGGATCACGGTGATCAATCAATATATTTTGGACAATCATATTCGCAGTCAGTTTCCGATTCTGAATACCCAGACCTACCAGCGTGCCATTGCCGTGTTACCACCCAAACTGCCCTTGCCTGTGCGCTAAATCAGGGAATCATCGCGTGGATTTGATTGACAGTGAGCTACGCCCCTCCCTAGAATACCCCATGCTCTTTTCGCTTTTAACCCCCTACCGTGGCAGAATTGTCCTGCTCTTATTTATTACACTTCTCGGAAACGGTCTGTCCTTGCTTTTGCCCCGTCTGATGCAAACGGGCATCGATGCGTTTAGCCATGGCCAACAAGATTTACAGGCCATTTTATGGCCCTTTTTGCTCTGTTCTTTTGGGCTATTTGGCTTAACGGCCCTGCAAAATATTTTGCAGGTCTATACGGCCGAAAAGGCCGCTCTCGATCTGCGCAACCAACTGGCCACAGCAATTTCCCAACTCAGTTATCCCGATTTAAATCGCCAAAGCGCGGCCAAATTATTGACCCATTTGACCTCAGATATTGATGGCATCAAGGTTTTTATTTCCCAGGCCCTGTCTTCGATCCTCTCTTCGCTGGTCTTAATCCTGGGTGCCAGTGCCTTGTTGCTCAGTATTCACTGGCAATTGGCTTTGGTGATCCTGACCGTTTTGCCGATGATTGCCCTGGCCTTTTATTTGGTTTTTTCGCGGGTCAAAACCCTTTTTCGCAAATCCCAAGAGATCATCGACAGCCTCAATCGGGTGATCAATGAAAGCATTCTCGGCGCAGCTCTGATTCGCGTTTTAAACGCCCAAAAGCTGAGCCTCGCTCGGTTTGACACATCCAACCAAGCTGCACGCAGCAACAGCCTTAAAATTTTAAAGCTCTTTGCAGCGCTGGTGCCCGTCGTGAGTTTTGTCGCTGGCCTGGGTAGCCTGGGTATTTTGTTGCTGGGGGGCCATTTTGTAATCGCAGGAAGCCTGAGTTTGGGGGCTTTTGCAGCCTTTAACGCCTATTTGGGCATGGTCATCTTCCCAATTGTGATGTTGGGTTTTATGAGTAATTTAATTGCCCGCGCCTCAGCGTCTTATGGCCGCATTGCTCCCCTTTTAAAAGCCGATCCTCCCGTGGTCATACCTGCCCAAAACCAGATTCTTACGGGTGATATCTGTGTTAAAGAGCTGACTTATCAGCCAGGCAATAAACCGGTGCTCGAAAATATCAGCTTTGTGATTCCAGCGGGCAGCCGTACCGCCATTTTGGGTCCGACTGCAGCAGGCAAATCCAGTCTGCTCTCCCTCTTGGTCGGCCTGCTGCCCCCTGACAGGGGTGAAATCGCCTATGGACCGGATCCCCTTTCCAGCATTGCCCCTGCAGATCTCTATCGCCAGGTCGGTCTGGTCTTTCAAGACAGCGCCCTGTTTAATCTCAGCCTGCGCGAAAACATCGCTTTTAACCGCGAAGTTAGCCCTGAGGCCCTGCACAAAGCTTTGGAGACCGCTGAACTATTGGCTTTGGTAGAGTCGCTGCCTCAGGGACTGGAGACCTTGGTCTCAGAGCGGGGACTCAACCTCTCTGGCGGTCAAAAACAGCGGATTATACTGGCCCGTGCCCTGGCGATTGAGCCCACAATCCTTTTGCTCGACGATTTTACCGCACGGGTTGATGCCCGCACAGAGCAGAGCATCTTGGCCAAGCTCAAAACCAATTACCCACAGTTAACCCTGATCTCGGTCACGCAAAAAATAGAACCCATTGTCGATTACGACCAGATTCTGCTGCTGATGGAAGGCCGTCTTTTGGCCCAGGGCAAGCACTCAAACTTGCTGCACAGCTCACCCGAATACAGCCAAATTTACCAGTCTCAGCACAGCACCCAGAATTTTGAGCAGGGAGCAAAGCCATGAAAACGGCTTCAAACTGGCGCGCTGCGATCTCACAATTTTGGCAACTTATGGCCAAAGAGCAGGCCCGCATGGGCTGGGCCCTGCTGGCAGGGCTGCTCAATTCGGGCTTAAATTTACTTGCGCCTTTTTTGATCGGTTATGGCATTGATCATTTTATTCAAACCCGCCAATACCCTGGTCTGCTCAAATTGGGAATGGTGTTACTCGGGGTTTATTTACTCTCTTTGGGCGCCCATTATGCCCAAATGATACTGATGGGCAGTGTCGGCCAAAATGTGCTCTTTTTACTGCGCGAGCAGATTTTCTCTAAGTTGCAAGCTTTGCCCGTGGCCTTTTTTAACCAACACAAAGCCGGAGACCTGATTTCGCGTATTAACAACGATACCGACAAACTCAATCAATTTCTCTCTGAAAGCCTCGTGCGGTTTATGGGCAGTTTGTTTATCATGAGCGGAGCCGGATTGGCAGTGGTACTCTTACACCCCCGTCTGGGACTGGTCGCATTAGCGCCTTCGCTGCTCTTGCTGCTCTGGACCCGTTTGCTCTCACCCTGGGTCAAAAAGCAAAACGCCCTGCAATTGGAAAAAACCGGTGGGCTCAGTGCCGCAATTCAGGAGAACCTGAGCCATTTTAAAGAATTGCTGGTCTTTGACAGGCGCGACTATTTCCGCAGCCATTTTGCCAAACACAATTTGCAAAATTACCAAGCTGCAATGGGAGCGGGCATGGCCAATGGGGTCTTTGGCCCGATCTTTGATTTGCATTATAATCTCGCTCATCTGAGCGTGCTGGGCTATGGTCTCTGGCTTTTTCAACACGGGGAAATCACCCTCGGTCTGCTGATCAGCTTTTTAACTTACGTCAACCGCTATTACGATCCCCTGCGCCAAATGGCCCTGCTCTGGGCCTCGTTTCAATTGGCATTGGCAAGTTGGGATCGGATTAATGGGGTTTTGCAAGCAGGCGAGAATCTAGAACAGATGCCTCCTGGTCAGCACATGCCTGACACGGGTCTGCTCAGCTTCAAAGATGTCTGTTTTCACTATCCCGGCGGCAGCGAAGTGTTACACCATGTCAGTTTTACCCTCGAACCAGGCAAGACCTATGCCCTGGTGGGACCTACGGGTGGAGGCAAATCCACCACTGCAGCCCTGATGGCCCGGCTCTACGATCCAAATTCGGGCCTTGTCACCTTTCAAGGCCGCGATCTGCGTGAATTTTCAAGCGCTGAGCGCAGCAAACACATGGGTTTTATTTTGCAGGAACCCTTTCTGTTTGCCGGCACGGTCAAAGACAATCTGATCATGGGCCACCCCGAATTGCAAAACGCAGAAGCCCCTGTATTAAGTGCCAAGCTCAGAGACAAAGGCCTGACGCCTTTTTTGGAGCGCTTCTCCCAGGGACTGGACACCCCTGTGGGTGAGCAAGAGAGCCAGACCAGTCTGGGTCAAAAACAATTGCTGGCCTTTATGCGCGCTGTGCTGCGTGAGCCCGAATTGCTGATTCTTGACGAGGCAACTGCCAATATTGACACGGTCACAGAACAGGCCCTGGAAGCGATTTTGAGCCGCCTGCCAGAAAAGACCACCCGCGTGATTATCGCCCACCGCTTAAATACAATTGAAAATGCCGATCAGATCTTCTTTGTCAACGACGGTCAAATTCAATCAGCAGGCAGTTTTGAACAGGCTGTGGCACTTTTGATGCAAGAAGAACGCAAGAGCTAAAAAAGAGACCCTTGACCGCGCAAAAGCCGATCGCAGTCTTGAACATAATTCACAAAGCGGCTCTCATTGCGATTGGTTTGGACAAAGTGGTATTCCAAGCTGTGTTTGAGCCGCTCAGACAGCCCCTGTGATTTCTGTGCCAGCAAAAATTTGAGTTGGTGCTTGGGCACAGGATCGAGAAAACAGGCAGCCCCCAATCTATGCAAATAGTCCCTGAGCAAAGGGAAGTTGACCTGATGGGTGACACAGAGGCCATAGGTTTGGGGCCAAAAATCTATGGCCGGCAACCAGGCCTCGCCAAGATAACCTTTGTCGGCCAACCAGAGCAGCCCTCCCGGCTGCAAATGCCCATAAAGCCCGCTTAGGGCCTGCAAACTGGGTTCTGAGGCTGGCAATAAACCCGTTTTACCTGTTTCTTGGGCTTTCTGCAAAAAATCTGTGAGCCAGGGGGACTCCGCCTCTTCTGCCCGAGTTGCACGGTATTCAGACACAAAGACGGTGTCTTTTAAGGCATAGAGATGGGGCGGCAAAACCGGGGGTACGTTTGGCTCAATTCGGGTGCTGACCCATTTTTGGCACAACAGGCCACGCTGCAATTGGAAAACTGAAAGCGGCAAGGTATCAAAGACATAATTGCAAAAGATCGCATTAAATGTTCCCAGTGGCAATACTTGGCGCTCTCCACGCAGATTTTGGCAGGACTCAATTTCGGTAATATCCAATTGCAGCAATTGAACCTGGCCACTTTCGAACAAAGGCTGCAGCAGCGGTTGAGCAGCGATTTCTTGCAAATAACGGGGAGAATAATCGCTGATCCAATAAGACAAACGCGAGAAATAATCACTTTTTTCAAGCTGGCACACATCTTTGAAGGCCTTGAGAAAATTCAGTGAAAAGACCCCATGCCCAGCACCTGTCTCCAAAAATGACAACCGCTCAGGCAATTGAGATTCACTTTCGAGAGCCGCATGAATCACCCAAGCCAATTGATAGGCAAATTGTAAATTGGAGGTCAGGACATAAGGGGTTTCAGATAAGAGCCAAGTGGCCTGACCCCGATTGAGATAATAATACTGGGCCAATTTCCAAAGCAAAGATTGGGAATAGGGCAAAGATTGGGCATTCATGCCTACCAGCATAAAGCTTTGCAGCCTTGATGCCAAGCGCCTAAGATTTAAGCTAAGCAGTCAAGAGCGACAGCTTGGACTTTTCAAGCGCATTGTCGAAATAGGCGTTGACAGCATGCCAGAGCAAATGATTTAAAAGTTCTTTTTGTTCTTCCAATGTTAAAGACGGGGAATCGAATTCAGCCAGACGTGCTTGGCGCCGTATTTCAAGCGCTAACAAAGCGTGATGCAGGGCATCGGGATCATGTTGGTATTGGGTGTTTAGGGCCTGACGCTTACTTGCAAACTCTTTTTGCAATTCTTCAAGCACCAACATATGCAAAAAATATCCCTGCAAGCGGGAACTCAAGGCCAAGGGCTGGGGTAAAAATTGTAAAATTTTTTCCCTTTCAGTTTCCAGGCCCAGCAATTTTTCGTAAGGGTCTGAGATCCCTTCTTCTGACTGTAACATCCGATCTGATAGCGTCAATAAAACGTCCATATCAGCAGAAATTTGCGCCGAAAAACCGGACATATCTTGCTACTCCTATCTTGACTCTGGCTAGGTGGAATTGGAGTCCCTTTAGATGAAAGGGGATCTCATCCCTATAGGTCTGTTTTTAACACAGGAAAAAGCCAGAGATCAAGTACGTTACTGACGAGAAATGTAAAATTATTGTCACATTTTAACTACAAAATTGCAGCATCTTTATCAGGCTGACGTGCTTCGAAGAGGTCTTTGTAGCGGGCCATATCACTCCGGCCCAAGAGGCCAAACATAAACTGTTTATAGGCCTCGACCCCTGGTTGGTCAAGGGGATTGATCTGCATCAGATAGCCCTCGGCCACCGTCGCCACTTCGAGCAAATACAAGAGAGCGCCCACATGGTAAGCACTGCGTTGACCGAGCACCAAATCGAGGGTGGGTCGCTGATCCTGCAAATAGGCAAAATTGGTGCCTTCAAAGGCGCTGCTTAACATTTGTTGAACGGGCATGGCACCCAAATAATTGAGGGCATCACTGTCTGTCGCGTCTGAGGGCAAAACCAACTCTGCTTGGGGCTGGGTGACAAAGAGATTGGTGACCAGGGCATTGCGCTCACCCTGCTGCAATTGTTGACCACGGGCGTGTAAATCACGGGTGCAAACGCCCGTTAAGGGAACCCGTCCACGGCCCTCTTTGCCCAAACTCTCGGCACAAAGCTGGTCATACCAAAAGCCAATGCTTTCAAGGGATTTGTCCCAAATATTCATAACAGAGACATCGCGACCAGCAGCAGCAGAGAGGTATTGCAGCCCAGCATAGGCATAAGCGGGGTTTTGGCTGGGATTGGGATTTTTACATAATTCGGCCATGTCTTGGGCACCCCGCACGACTTCGTGGATATTGATACCTGCGACAGCGGCTGGCAAAAGTCCGACAGGGGTCAAGACCGAATAACGGCCCCCCACATTGTCGGGAATCACAAAGGTGCGGTAGCCCTCTTTATTGGCCAGAGCTTTGAGTTGGCCTTTGGCCACGTCGGTTGTGGCAACAATGCGCTGGGCTGCTTCGGCCCCATAACTCGCTTCAAGCCAGTGACGCAGAAAGCGAAAAGCCACAGCAGTTTCGATTGTTCCACCGGATTTGGAAATCACGTTGAGGCTCCAATGCTCAGATAACTCAGTTGGGGCCCCTTCAGGCAAGAGACTGCGCAAGGCGTTCAAAGAATCCGTATCAAGGCTATTGCCCTCAAAGTAAATCCGGGGTCGGTGTTTGCGTTTGGAGCGGCTCAATTCGTTGTGATAGGGATGACAGAGAGCTTGGATCAGGGCTTTGGCGCCCAAATACGAACCACCAATGCCCAAGACCACGTGAATATCACTTTGGGCGGCCAAATCGTCGGCCACAGCCTGAATCTGATCGAGCTGTGAAGAAATAGTTTGGGGCAGATCGAGAAATCCCAAAAAGTCGGAACCCTTGCCCGTTTTTTCCCAGAGGGCTGGGTGTACCTGAGCAAAGGCCTCAGACAGAGAGTCCAGGGCGTCTTCGGGCAACCCCTGTTCGGTCCCAATTGCGTGGGCCAGTAAATGATTGTAATTCAGGCTCAATTCTCCGTTTAACATGGCACGTCTCCTCTGTTTGCTTCCCACTCATGATAGCAAACCACAAGTTGAAAAATAAGTTGGCAAATGGGCTTGCAAACAAATGCATCTATAGAGTTAAATATTTAAGTGTGTCAATATAATAATGCCCGAGCATGATCGAAAGAGGAAAACCATGATTGATCTGTATACTGCCGCCACCCCCAACGGCCAAAAAATTTCGATAGCCCTGGAAGAAATGGAAATTCCCTACACCCTCAACGTGGTGGATCTCGGCAAAGGGGAGCAAAAGACCGAGGCCTTTCTCAATCTCAATCCCAATGGCCGCATCCCCGTAATTGTGGATCGCGAGGCAGGAGATTTTGCGATCTTTGAATCGGGGGCAATTTTGCTCTATTTGGCCGAGAAAACCGGAAAACTCTTGCCCGCTGACGCCAAAGGCCGTTCTGAGGTGATTCAGTGGTTGATGTTTCAGATGGGCGGGGTTGGGCCGATGATGGGCCAAGCAGGGGTCTTTTTTAAATATTTTCCCGAACATCTGCCAGCAGCCATACAGCGGTATCAAAACGAAAGCCGACGCTTGCTGGAAGTCTTAGACCGACGCCTCGCTGGCCGTGAGTACCTTCACGATCAGCTCAGTATTGCAGATATCGCCACTTTTCCCTGGGCCCGCAATTATGAGTGGGTTGGCATTTCGATAGAGGGGCTGGAAAACCTGCAGGCCTGGCTGGTTCGCCTGGAAGCCCGGCCCAGCTTTCAAAAGGGTCTGGCTGTACCACCTGCCGCCCCGATCGAAGAGCGGATCAAAAATGCCCAAGCGCTCTTGGTCAAATAGCCCAAAAGTCCTGGATTTTGCCTTGGGTTTGCCTTAGATTTGCATTAGGTATCAGGGGATGAGCTGGGTTATGCTAAAAGCACCGCCCATCACCCTACAGCCGACAAGGAGCTTGTATCTTGAAAGCAATCAGGCCAAAACCCAGAGCATTCATCTTGACCCGTGCATTCGTTTTGAGCGGTTTGGTGCTTGCCAATTTTGTGGCAGAAGAGACAACGCTCCAGGCTCTGGCATCAATCACACCCCAGAGCCTGATCGAACCCTCTGCCACTAAAGTCCCCGCTCAGCCCCCAAGCAATTGCCAAATCCAAGGCCAAGAAAAATCCAGCACGGTGCCCCAAGATGCCCTGGTCCAAGTGTTGAGAAACCTGCCGCAATGCCCATCAGATGTTTTGGATTTGCGCCAAGAGTTGCAAAAACGGGGTGCCACGTTTATGACCACCCTGGTGGCCAACCGGGGATTTCACAACGCCTCAGCAGGCAGTTTTAGCTTATTTGAAAGCCTGACGGGCACTTTACAAGGGGTGGATTTTCAACTCAATCCTGGCATGTTTTTTTTGGGTCATTTTACCACCGCGGATAAACAGATATTGAGCCTGGATCAAAATCCGCTCAGTGACGGCCTGATGATTGAACTGATTGCCTGGGATCCCAGCAAAGGGCTGTTTAATTTTTATGAATTGATTGGCAAAAGCGCTCAAAAAGGGGGCTGGCATTATCGCGGCGATTCCCGCGATATTTTGGCAGATACCCAGGCTTTACATTTGCCTCGCCCCAGTGGTCAAGCAGCGTTTGGCAATCGGCTGCGTTGCTCGGGCTGCCACCTGGCAGGTGGGCCGATCATGAAAGAATTGACCTTGCCCCACAACGATTGGTGGCTCAAAACACGGCCCTTGCCTCTGGCAGAAAACAAACCCGATCCCACTTTAAGCGTTTTCTTAAATCAGCTTCAAAATGCCTCAGTTTTGAGCCAACATGTGCAAACTGGCATGCTCCAGCTCTTGAACAGCCCCACTTATCAGGGAATACCGCGATCGCTCCAGGCCCAATTGCGGCCACTTTTTTGCCCGGAAGAGCTGAATTTGGAATCAGATTCCCAACCTTTGGCTGAAACCGGCCCAGAGATTGAAATTCCGGCATCGGCTTTGCTGGATCTGCACTGGCAACAAAAAGACCTCAAGGTCAATACTCAAACCTATCTGACTGCCCTCAAACAACTCAAAAGCCGTTTTCCCGAAACAGATCAGCCCGATGCCGACCATGCCTGGTTGAGCCCCGTCAAAGCCTGGTCGGACCAAGCGGCGATTGACCGCTTGCAGCAAAAAGGCCTGATCGATGAGGAGTTTATTGCCGATGTCTTGGCTGTGGATCTGGTTCGACCCGTGGTCTCCGAACAGCGCTGCGGTCTCTTACAATATGTGCCCACCCAGTGGAGCCCAGATTGGCAGGCCAAATTGCGCCAAAACCTGAGCAGACACACCACCCCAGCGGCCCTGCAATTATTCAGACATCTCCGCGACCCCAGTTTAAATCAGCAGAGCCACCAAGCCAAAGCCAAACAGTATTTGGAGGCCTGCCAGCAGCGTTTAAACAGCCCAGAAGGAATCCAAGACCTGCTTCAGTTTTTGGCTGCCCAACGCTTGGCGATTGCCAAATCGGAAATTTCCAGCAATCCACGCGGGCAAATTTTAGAGCCCGGCTTTCGCGTGATCTTTCCCATTTGGGAGACGCCCAAACAAGTGCCTCAACTCAATTTGGCCTGTTTGCCAGCCGAATAGCCAGCATATGCTCGCAGGGCCCCTGGCGCAGATGATGGGTTATAAAGTGATGACAGGAGCACTGGCCTTCGACCAAGCGCTGGTCGGCATCCAAACGCAGCCAGGTCTGGAACACCCGCCCGCCATCAGAGACGTCACCCCTGAGCACTTGACCGGAGGCATTGTCTGACTCAGACTGGGCTGAGACCAGCCCCGCTTTGAGCAAACGCTCGGCAGCGGCCTCGCGGGGATTGGCAAAGCGCAATTGCTCCAAGGGCAAAGGGGTGCGGCTGAGTTCGCGCAGGCGGTATTGATCGCTGCCCAAGTCGTATAAAACCCTGCCCGCTTGGGCATAAATACCCAGACCGGCTTTGACTGTGGCGCTGTCTAAATCCAGGCGCCGGGCCAATGAATCCGCAGACTCGACCCAATTTTGCTGCAATGCGGCAAAGATCCGTTCAGCGGTGTGGCTGTCCACCTCAGAACGGGGGGCCAAAAGGTCAAATTGACCCATGCGCGAAAAATCGTTGCTGCTCCAGCCCGAAAGCCCCAAGGTAAACTCCATCCCTGGCATCTTGGCAGTCCAAAAACTGGGCATGCCTGAGCCCAATAATTGTACCCGAAACGACTGGCTGACAGGCAAGAGCCGCTCCAAAATGAAGAGCCGACGGCGGCCCCAAATCCGGATTTCTTGAGATTTGTCCCCCTGATAAATGCTGCGCGGGCAGAGTAAAACCTGGTTCCAAGGCTCCAACAGAATCTGAATCGGCTGACCGGGCTCCAAACAAAAGCGCAGAGAGCGGGGACTGCTTTTTTCTCTGTGGCGGCGCAGCCAGAGCAAGAGATTGTAGAGATCGAGCGGGTTGAGCTCAAATTCAATCAGGGGCAAGGTCATGGCTGAGCTGACCTGCAAAAATCCCCGCACCCAGCTCTCGGGCAGGTCGATTTTTTCCTCTTTAAAGCTGTGGCTGAGTCCCGTTTGAACCTCAAAGCCTGAGGGGTCCACTTTGAGCTGGGTCGGTTTATAATCCCTGATTTTTTGAAACTCTTGGTAAAGCGCATGGGAATAGTCAATATTGGTCGTCCCGCAGGCCTTTTCACCCATTTGGGCAAAGCCCTCATAGCTGCAACTGAGTTTGCCATAACTCGACTCATCCTGAGAAAAGCACTCAAAAAAGATCATATCAGGATGAACGGTGATCACCGGATCGAGCACATACCAAGCGTCAATATCCTGTTTGTACAGGTAGTTAAAATAGCGATGACGGGCGGTATAAAAAGGGGCCAAAATCTGCGCTTCCTGGCCTTGTAAATGCCGCAGTTCATCGCGCAGCTCTGTCAATTTTTGCTGAATTTTTTGCTGTTCGTGCAACGACTGGGCCAAAAACACTTCTTTCTGGGCATTCAGCCAAGCCAGATAGTCGCTTTTATCGCGGGGCTGATAGCGCATCTCCGACTCAACCACTTCGTGCAGCGCAGACATGGCCTCGCGAAAGGGCAGATTTTTTAAGAGTTGCCCCTGAAAAAAAGTGGGGGGCCGCAAACTGTCTGGCGTAAACGAGAGCTGACTTGAAGTCGCAGAATGAGAGACCGAGGAGTCTCCTGCGTAGCGGTATTGGACTTCCATTACTTGGCCACCTTTCTCGGGGCGATCAGCTGCAGTGGCTGCGCCTTATCTGGGAATTCGCGCTGTAAATGATGCAAGGCCAGAACCACTTGGGCCCGATCATGTTGGACCGTAGTCATTGCCTGTTGGGAGAAGAGTTCAATGACCATCTCTGCCACTTCGGGTCTGTCTTTGTGTTCAAGTGCCGCTTGGCTCAAGAAGCGCAAGACCCGGTCTTTGAGCACCCGACCCTGATTAACCTGGAGCAAGACCCCACGAAAAAAGGGTTCCAAGGCCAGGATTTGATCGGGCAGCGAAGCCAACTCACTTTCCAAAAATCCCGAGACAAAGAGCTGAACCGAACGACTCGGGTGCTGACTCAGGGCCTGCAAATAGACACCCCCCTGCCCAACCTGAAAACAAGCGGAGACCAAAGCCTGACCAAAGGCCTGGACATCGCCATAGACCTGATCGCAAACGGCAATCACCCGTTCAGGTGTCCAGAGATTGGCATCGAGGCCGTGAAAATAGTTCAACGCTGTCTGGCGGGCATCATCCCAAGGGTTGTCGAGTATTTCAAGCAGCAATTCGACATTTTCCAAACTGCGGGGGTCATTTTGCAAAGATTCAAGCGCCCAAACACGGGCCGAAAGACACGCGTGTTTGCTCAACCGAATCAACTGTGCCAGACCGTATTCTCGCCCATTCTGGGCTGAAATCACCCGCCCGCCTACCTGCTGGGCCAATTTGGCGCGAGCTGTGAGCAAGGCCCAGACCTGGCCCGGATCGAGCAAGGGAAAGAGGGCTGTAAAGGCCTCCAGCAATTCCAGTAGTTCAAAGCGCAGGTCTTCAGGGCAGCTCTTGAAAAAGAAAGGGTAAAGGGCTTGCCAGATCTCGGCGGGATAATCGGTGTGTGTAGCTTGGGTAGCAAGCCCTTTGAGAATCTGGGCTGCCGCCTGACGAAAGGCCTGATCAGCGTGCCAAAGGGCTGAGACCAAGGAGGGCAATTGTCCCATTTGAACACCGATTGGCAATTTGGCCAAGAGGCGAATGGCCCCTGCTTGCACTGAAGGGTAGACCGAGGCCTGCATCAGAGCAGGGAAATGGGCCAAATCGGCATAGGTATAAGCGGAAGCCTCCAAGAGTGTCACCGCCAAAGTCTGAAAAAAGAGCAACGGGGAGGCCAAAAGCCGTTCCAAAGACGAAAGTGAAACGCGGGCCCGCAGCGAATCCCGCAAAAAACCTGTCAGACTGGCTTGTAAAAGGCTTAAATCGAGGTCAGAATCAGCAAAAACTTGGGCTTGGCTCAAGAGATAAGCGACGAGATCGTCAGCAAAGGTAGAATCCAAAGCCGCAAAAAGTGTCTCAAATGAGCGCAAACGGGCTTGCAGTTCGGGGTAAGGCGAACAAAGCAAATGCACCAGAAGTGTTGGTTGACCCAATAAATAGGCGGGACTCAATTGATCCAGCGCCAAAGCCCTCACAGCGTCAAACGGCGAATCCAAAAAAGCTTTCATAACAGCTGGATCAGCGATTTTACCGAAAAGCTTGTCGGCTGCAAAGAGCGCAGTATTGAGGTAAGGGCGTTGGAGCAAAGCCAAATAAGCGCTCAAACCCAGCTCTTCACAAAATTGGGGCTGAGCACGCAAACGGGCCAGGGCAAAATCGTTGACCATTTCGGCTTGAGCAGATAAAAGCAATTCCAGCACTGACTCTGGAGCCTGATCCCAGAGAGCCGCATGGGCCTCGGGTCGCTCCACATCACTTTTAAAACTCTCAGACTTGAGCCATTTCAGCGCTTTTTTGTCCAATTGGTAGAGGCGGCTGCCCTGCCAGAGAATATAACCCAGGGCCAGATGGCTCGAAAAAGCAGGAAACTCGCGTTTGCGTGTGCGTCGCTGATAACCTTCATCGGTTTCATAATAGCGGCTTAAGGTCTCCGTTTTGGCTTCAAAACAGGCAATACCGTCTTGAATCTGTTTTAAAAACGCCACCGCCAAGGGGACATAGGCCTGGGGCTGATGTTGAGCCACAGTTTTGAGTAAACGGACACTTCTGCGCCGAAAATAATTGCGTGTTGCGGGGGTCAATGGATGCTGACCATCGCGGCCATAATAGCCAAAATTGCCCGAAAGCGCAGGGTTCGACTCCAAACGGTGATAGAGCAGGGCCAGCCATTCATGATCCGAACGAAACTCCGCCAGTTTTAAACATTTACGTATCAAGGGAAAGGTGTCTTTGCTCAAAGGCAAATGGGCGATAAGCGCCAAAAAGGCCTTGCGCAATGCGGGCTGGGTTTGGGTTTGGCGCGAAAGCCTTAAGACTTGTTCCTCAAAAGTTATGCGCTCTGCCTCGCGGTTTTTCATCAGGGCTTCGCGCTTCTGATCCCGATAGGCATAAAAAAGCATTTCGACCGAGGATTTAAGATTGCCTTGGTATTGGCTCAGTCCTCGTGGAGAGAGCATTTTTTGGGGAAATTGCCAGGCCTGTGTCTGAATGAAAATTGGATCGATCTTATGGGGTTTTTGGTCCATAGCAGACCTGACCGATTGGTGACATTGGTAGCGCTCTAAAATCTGCCAAGCCGCTTGCCTTTGCACTTCTGTAAGGGGTTTGGTCTCTATCCGATCATAATGGACATAGCTGATCAGGCGGTTGATCAGGTCATGGGCATCAATCAAAGGATAATCAGCCGGAATCAGGCGTTGACGGTTGATATAATTGCCCAATTTGCGTTTAATATCTTCATTGAGCCAATCCAATTGCCCTCGGCGCAAATAGTTTTGGTAATAATCATAGTTTGTGATCTCAGCAAGCGGAACCTGATCAATCATTTGGGCGTAGAGATCTTTGTCTTCTGCATAATAGGGCAAGTTCTGGACTTTGAGGGTATGCAACCAATCCCAGACCAACTCATTCAGAGCTTGGCGCAAATCAGCAAAACGTGCAGAATCACTTTCAAGCGTTTCACGCAAGGTTTCTGGCAGAGTTTGTAAAAATTCTAACCATTCTTGCTCAATCGGAGCAGCCTGAAGATCTGGCAAAAGTGTTTCGGCAATTCCGCGCCATTGCAACACATTTTGGGCCTTTTGCATGTCATTCTGATTGAGAGAATGTGTGCGCAATTTCTCATAGCGGCTATAGGCGCTGAGCTTTTCCAGCAGGGTCTGGCAATGGTTCAAGTCTGCCAGAATGGCTTCGGTCTGCGCCTCGTGAACAGATACGTCTGACTCTGGCCGTAACCACTGTTCACGCACCTCATCAACCAAATAAAACATCGAGGGCGGCAGCTCTTTTTTGAGACGTTCAAGCTCGCTCAAATGGCTGGCATTGCCAAATTTGCCGAGGGCCCAGACCAGGCTGTAATTGAGGGGAATATTTTTAGACCCCATCAGCCCTGGCACGTATTCAATGCACTCAGACAGATTGTATTGGATGGCCTGCCAGAGTGTCCGGCTGAGGGAATGCCCCTGGATATAACCGATTTTTTGCTTGGCAGAGACCCGTGAGATCGGCGGCGAGGGCAGAGAGAAGAGCCGCAGACGCTCCAAAATATGTTCTGAATTGGGACGTTTATCGCTGGCAGCGCTGGATTTGGCGATAGGGGCCGTCAAAGTCTGTTCAAGTGGATCAAAGCCACTTTCCAATTCATAACCCTTGTTCATTTTGCTGACAACCAGGCTTTTATAAACCTTTGCAGCCGCTTCAAAAGTCACCGCTTTTTCGGTTTTGGTGCCCTCTTTTAAGCTGCCTCCGCGTTTGCCATAGCGAAAATTGACCAGATACTCGGATTCGCTGAGCTGCAGCAACTCAGCTTCGTAAACCTTGTCGGAACTGCCTTCTTGAAAATGCAAGCGGGTCTGTCGGATCCGTTTCATACTTGGCCCCCTTGGGCTTGCCAAGCCGCTTCGACCTCAGCCAAAATGCCGCGATCCAAAATGGTTTCTGCCAAGCGCGGGGGCGGGGGCACAGGGGCCACTCGCTGTCCAGGCAAGGGCAATTCAGCGTTGGCAGATTTTTGGCGAAAAGCTGTTTTTTTGCCTTTTGGGAGAGTTGAATGGGCAGAAAGTAAGCCCGTATCTGGGTATTTTTGACGAATCGCTTGCAAATGCGCGCATAGTTTTTGACCTTTTTCGGGCTGAACCATGCGGATATACTGAGCAAATCCCTGCAAACGCTCCAAAAAACCGGGTTCTGTAGAGGAATGCCCGGCCCAGGTTTTGCCGTTTAAACCGTCTTTGTCGAGCTGAAACAAAAGTGCCCGAAAGCGCTTGAGCGTGGAAGCAGAAACCGAGAGCCCCTGATTGACAACCAGTCCAGTCACTTCTTGCCGGGCTCCTTGATGCATAATTCGGGTTTTATCCGGGTGCAAGACAAAACCCTCGGCCTTGAGAATCTGGCGCAGGCCTTTAAACAACGCGCCCAGGTATTGGGAGGAATCCGCTGAAAAAGTCAGGTCATCGGCATAACGGGTATAGGCAAAATTCCACTTTTGGGCCAAACCGGCCAGGCGTTTATCCAGGCGCTTGCAAATCTGATTGCTGATCGCCGG
Organism: Candidatus Sericytochromatia bacterium; assembly: GCA_018780035.1. Classification (GTDB taxonomy): domain Bacteria; phylum Cyanobacteriota; class Sericytochromatia; order UBA7694; family UBA7694. The sequence goes on along the minus strand of JADMKE010000002.1, from coordinate 23,673 downwards.
ACTGCACGGAGATCCTTGAGGCAAACGGCGCTGATCCGCTGCGATAAAATAGCGCTGCCCGTCGATTTCGACCTGTTGACTCTCGGCTTCGGTACAGAGCAAACTCAATAAAGTCGCCACTTCATTGCCATAGCCCAGGCTCAAAAAAAGCCCTTTGACACGGGGATAGCTGATGGTCGGAAAAAAATCCTTTAAATCCAAATTGATCACCACTTTTTTTCCGATATGGGGCCGGGCATTGCTGAGAATACCCTTTTGTGGCACAAAACCATGGGCCGCAGGGGTGACGGGCAGAGGATTGAGAATATGCTCCAGAATCCAGTATTGCAGCCGTTTGAGCCGCGGCATCGGGGCGGAGATCAACCGGGTTCCACCGGTTTTTTTGGCCATTTCAAAACGCTGGTAATGGCTCAATTTTGAGACCCGGCGACTGTAGGTCAAAAAGCGCAATTCGTTAAGGGTAATGCCCGCATGCTCAGCCAATTCCAAAGCGGTATCGATTTCAGGCAACTTATATGCTTGGAGTTTTTCGCTTTGGGTGGCCTGTTGCTTCGGGCCAAAATGGGCGGCGTCTCCCAGGGTGATCAGTTTTTTTTGTTTGTTTTGGTGGTGCAAATGGGCACTTTGAAAGCGTTTGAGTTCTCGTTTAATGCGGGTTTGTAGCCGTTTTTCCAGGGCTGCTGCCATGCGCTGTTTGTGAATCAGTTTTAAGGCAGCTTCGGGGTCTTTGATCTTTGCCGAAAGTGATGCAATTTCTTGCTGAATTTCGGCCTTGCGCGCAATTAATTCACGCGCGGGCTGGGGTTCGGACTCCGTCCAAAAACCCAAGCGCTGCATTTCTGCCAGTATATAGCCCTCTTTGCTACTGGCTTTGATCTGTTCATAGAGTTCCTGTCGGCTTAACCCCATCCCCTGGCCCCCTCTTGCTGGTCTCTCTGGATTCATAAAAGAGGCCGGGTGCAAAAACACCCGGCCAGGCACAATCCTTCGTTCTATCAAACAATGTGCTTGTTACACTCGATGCGGAACGCCCTACCAGGTGCATGTACTTTCCCTGAAAGGATCCCGTACATGCACTCTGGTAGGGCAGGGCCGCTATAGTGAAGAGCAAGTACATGATGCATGGCCACACTGTGGACAAGAATCGCGATCCACGATTCATAATGCAAGGTTCCGGCTTGTGCCCTAGCACATCCTATCAGCTTCAAAATCAGTTGCCAATACCGCGGGCGATCTGAGCAGTTTAATTTTTGAAGCGAACGAATGTATACACAATAATACAAAATAAATTCAGCTCTGTCAAGCCCCCTACAAATCTGCATTCAGGAGTCAGCAGGCCTCAAAAAGGGTAAACTGGAGCGAATCAGTTCAGGAGGCCCCGTGAATTATTCCCAGTCTTATCAGCGCCTCGACAATGCGATTTACCAATTGCTGGAAGTGCCGCCTTTGATTCTGGAAATCGGGCTTGGGTTATTTGGACTGGTGGATCCGGCCCAAGGGAGTGAATTGCTGCACCGTCTGGGCGAGGTGCGCCTACAGATTGGCCTGGATTTGGGCCTGGTGATGCCGCCTGTTTTGCTGCGCGAGAACCCAGCTTTGCCCCGCTCGCAGTGGCGGATTTTGCTGCGCGAGTGGGGAGCAGAAACAGGTCACTTGGAAATGGGCTGTCGCTTGGCCCTGCTCAACCCCCCAGCCCAAGCAGCGCTAGAACTCATCGGCCAGCCAGGCCAAGGCCCCAATGGCGAAGCAGCACTTTGGCTCACAGGGTATGAGGCCCAACGGGCCGAACGGGCAGGGCTTGAGATGTATTCACCGGCCAGTGTTTTGCTTTTGCAACTTCAGGCCTTGGTCAAAATCTATGCCCACGAGTTATTGAGTTTACAGGCCTTTCAGCATATGTTGGAACATGTGCGCCTCAAACACCCGGCCCTGGTGGAAGACCTGATTCCCCATCGCCTGCCCCTGAGCAGTGTGCGCCAAATCATGCAAAACCTACTCGAAGAAGGGGTCAGCATTCGCGATCTGCCCTCTTTGCTGGAAGCATTGAGCTTTTTGGCGCAAACAGAAAGCGAGAGCGAAAGCCCAATTGAAGTTTTGAGTGAAGCCCTGCGGCGCAGCATGGGTAAGTCCCTGCTTTTGCCTTGGCTCAGCAGCAAGGCAACGCCAGAAAACAGGCCAACCCATACGCTGCAGGTTTTGGTGCTTGAACATTCACTTGAAAAAACACTTTTTAATCAGCGCCAGCAGGGCCTCAACGGAACCGTTTTGAGCTTAAATCCCCTGCTCACAGAGGCCCTGTTTGCAGAGATAGACAAAACCCTCTCTCAAGCCCCTGCAAAGACAGTGGTCTTGGTCAAAGCTGAACTGCGCAGGGCATTTAAACAGCTTGTGTCACGCAGATTTCCCAACCTGGCCGTCTTTGCCGAAGGCGAAATACCACGCCAGGTCAAAATTGAGGTTTGGGGCCCATTGGCGGCAAAAGGCTTGTAGCCGGAGTCTTTTCCTTCTTATACTGAACCATCATGCAAGATGCCATTTTTTGCCAAAACCTGGCCAAATACTTTCGCCATTATCACAAAGAGCCCGGGATCACAGGATCGATCAAGTCGTTTTTTGTGCGCAATTATGAATCCAAAGCCGCGATTCGGGACTTTGACCTGCAAATTGCCCAAGGTGAAATTATCGGCCTGCTCGGGCCCAACGGGGCGGGCAAAACCACCCTGATGAAGATGTTCACAGGCATTATTGTGCCCTCAGCAGGTGAGATTCAGATTTTGGGCCATCTGCCCCACCAACGTGAAAATGCCTTTCGGCGCAAAATCGCCTTGGTGATGGGCCAAAAATCCCAGCTCTGGTGGGATATTCCCGCCATGGACTCTTTTTTGCTGCTGCAAAAATACTATGAAATTCCCGATGCCGACTTCAAAAAACGGCTGGGTACGCTCTGTGAGTTGATGGAAGTGGAAAAACTGCTCAAGGTTCACGTGCGCAAACTCTCTTTGGGCGAGCGTATGAAAATGGAGCTGATGGCCAGTTTATTGCATCAGCCCGAAGTGGTCTTTCTCGATGAGCCCACCATTGGCCTCGATCTTGTCGCCCAGAAAAACATCCGCGATTTTGTCTTGGCCTGGCAGCGCGAGTTTCGCACCACTGTGATTTTGACCTCCCATTATATGGCTGACGTCGATGCGCTGTGCCAGCGCATTGTCTTGGTGCTCGATGGCTGCAAACGTTTTGACGGCGCCATTCGCGAATTTGAATCAATGCTGGGCAAACAAAAATTTGTCAGCGTCGACTTTGAAACACCGATCGACAACCGAGAAAACCTTTGGGCTGAATTGGACCCCAACTGGAACAACGATGGCACCCATGTCGAATTGCGCATTCCCGAAGAGGCCCTGCGCCAAACCGCGATGGCGATTCTGCGCGATTACCCGGTCAGTGCTTTGAGCATGGAAAAGCTGCCGATTGAGCGGGTCATGAATGAATTATTGACCAATCCCCATTTGCTTGCTGCCCCGCGATGAACGCCACGCTCTCTCATCTGATCGCCGAATATCAGAAATGGACCGCCACAATCAAGATCGCCTGGAGCAAACAGCTGGCGTATAAGCTCAATTTTATTTTGCTGGTGATAGGGCCTGTGCTGGTCTTCTTTTTTATTCGCTACAATCTCTGGAGTGCGATTTACAAAATCGAGGGCATCACCACCCTGCAGGGTTATAATTTTGAGCAAATGCTGGCCTACCAAGTTTGGGTCATGATTGTGGGCTTTTTGGGCCTGGGCTACAATGGCATGAATTTGGCCGAAGACATTCGCCTCGGGCGGATTTCGGCCTATTTAATCTATCCCTTTGGCTTTTGGCAATTTCACGCCTGCGGCTTTTTGGCCTTTGAATCGATTCAGTTCTTGGTCTCAGCCCTTACCCTGGGTGCGGTAGCGGCCATGCATTGGGTTCAACTCAGCCCCTTGCCTCTCATCCAGGGCCTGGTCTTTTGTTTTTGCGTGGCCCTGTTTTGGTTTCAGATCAATTTTATGATCGGCATTTTGGCCTTCTGGCTCGAAGAGACCTGGGTCCTGCGGGTGATGATGGTGACTTTGACCCAGTTTTTTTCAGGGGCATTGATTCCTCTGGAACTCTTTCCAGATTGGCTGCGGCAGATCTTAAACTTTTTGCCTTTTCCCTATTTAACCTGGGTGCCCGTCAAGGTCTTTATGGGCCAATACACGGGCGATCTGACCCAGGCTTTTGGGCTGATTCTGCTCTGGGCAGGGTTGGCTTTTGCTTGCAGCAGCCTACTTTGGCAACGCGGTCTCAAGGCCTACACCGCAGCGGGGATGTAAGATGTTTAACCCCCTCTTTAAACGCATCGGCCAACGAATCGGCCATTATGCAGGCATTTACAAAGAATTTGTGAGCAATTGTTTTGCCGCTGCCATGACGTATCGCTTTCACTTTGTGATGTTGATTATCATGGACCTGCTTTTTTATCTGAGTATTTTGGCTTCGGTCGATTTTCTCTTTGCCCATGTCAACAAAATTGGCAGTTGGGGCCGTACTGAATTTATGTTTTTTATGGCCTTTATGATTGCCATCGAACATTTGCACATGACCTTTGTCAGCGAAAATTTCTGGGAATTCTCTTACGATATCCGCACAGGCCGACTGGATTTTATTCTGCTCAAACCTGTGGGGGCGCTGTTTGTAATCTTTTTTAGGTCGATGCGCCCGGGCACCTTGATCAACGGCTTTTTTCCCTGGTATTACCTGATTCACTTTGGTTCACAATTGCATTTGGGCCCTTTGCAATGGCTCGCTTTGCCTTTTTTGGTCCTGTTGGGCCTCACACTTTTGACCAGCATTGAAATTCTCTTGAGCATGTCGATGTTCTGGATTGTGGAATCGATGGGCATCAATTTTCTGCGCATGCAATTGCAACAGGTCTCCCGCTGGCCGGATTTTGTCTACCAATATTTTGCCCAAAAATTTTTCAGTTTTATCGTGCCCGTGCTGCTGGTTGGCAGCGCACCCGTCAAATTTTTGCTTGATTCAAGCCAATGGCCGGGTCTGGTCTGGGTTGCAGTGGTTTTGCTGATCTGTTGGAGCGGGATCGGCTTTTTCTGGCGCAAAGGCCTGGCTTCTTATGAATCGGCTTCGAGTTAACGCAAACAACTGCGAAAGCTCAGTTCACACCGCGTTTGGAAATCACTGCCAAAGGCGTTAAAAACAGGATTTTGAGATCCAATACAAGCGAAATTTTGGCAATATATTCGAGATCGAGATTGAGTTTGGTGGGAATATCCAATTCATCACGCCCATTGACCTGTGCCCAGCCACTGAGTCCCGGCCGCACACGAAAGACCCCGCGCTGGCGCTCGGTATAATCGGCCACAATTGGCGGCACTTCGGGCCGGGGGCCAATAAAACTCATTTCACCTTTGAGGATATTCAACAATTGAGGCAATTCATCGATGCTGCTGCGGCGCAGCCATTTGCCCAAACGGGTAATCCGGGCATCGTTTTGGACTGTAAGCAAGGGGCCGATTTTGTCGGCATTGGTGACCATCGTGCGGAATTTATAAATTTGAAAGGGCACTTCGTCCACACCCACGCGGGTTTGCAAATACAGGGCTGGGCCTTTGCTCTCCAAACGGATCAACAGGGCCACCAGCAATAGCAGGGGCCCTGTTAAAAAGAGTAAAAGCAGTGCAAAGACAAAATCCAAACTGTATTTGAGGTGCAAATAGGGCTTGGACTTGCTTAAAGGGGCTGAAGAGATCGCGCTTGTACTGGTCATGTGATTTTATTCCCACATTTTAGCGAGATTAATCTCCCAGATAAAGACGTAGCGCAAGAGGCCAACGCCCCCTGAGGCATAAATCTTAAGCGATCATTACACCGACGCTGCCACCGATGGCGCGGGGATAGTGGGGATGACCCGGATGACTGCCAGGATAATTGGGGTGGGTTGGGTAGTGGGGCAGCGGGGGCTGGGGCGGATGGTGAATCAGGTGTTGGTCGATAATTTCACCCTGTTCGCCATAGGCCTTTTGGTAGTTCTTTTCTTCACCTTTGCGGTTCCAGAAAGGACCACTGTTTTTGAGTTCGCCATCGTTATTGGTATCAAAGAGTTTGATCACACCCAGCAATTCATCGCGGGTGACTTGGCCATCGTTATTGGCATCAGCTTTGGCAAAGAGTTTGTCTTGGTTAAAACGGGTCAGGGTGATGGTGTCATATTGCTGACCGGGCATAAAATCGCGCTGCAGGCGCTCTGTTTCGGGTTTATTGCCGCGTAATTGAATCACACCATCGCGGTTGGTGTCGTAATTGCGAATAATCTGGCTGGCAAGTGCGTTTACTGAAACCATTTGAAAAATCCTCCGAACATAATCTGGTTGAACCTGGGGTCTGAGGGAAAGATTTACCCGCTCAGACTTAACTTATATTTAACCTTATCATAACAAAAAGATTAAATCAAGGGGGGAGGTTTAAAAATGCATCAAATGCAAAAGCGGATGTGCATCCAGAAATTTAAAAATTTTTTGGTGGGCCACAGGCACGGCCAAGGGTGCATCTTTTCCGGGCTGGTACCAGGCCCAGCCAACGGGCAGGAGAGGTGCCTGCGGCGCCTGGTATTCTCCCCCAGGATGCAGCGCCATTTTCATTTGGCGATGGGTCAGGGTATGTTCGACTTGCCCGAGTGAATCGCCCAATTCGGTCTTGAGACCGGTTTCAGCCAAGATCTGAGCCTCCAATGCCTCTAAACCGTCAGCCGACCAGGGCAAGACCCAAAGATCGCGAAAGATGCCACTTTCTTTTTCTTGTTTGAGCAAATAATGCCCCTGCCAGGCCAGCAGCGCCACCTGCAGATTCAGGATTTTCACTTGGGTCTTGCCCGCCTTGCGCGGATAGGCTTCGGGATTGCCCGCTTGGGCCGCTTGGCAATAAACACGCAGCGGGCATTCGCCACATTTGGGTTTGCCGGGCGAGCAGACCGTAGCGCCCAATTCCATCAGGGCCTGGTTAAAATCACCGGGCCGCTGGGGATCGATCAAGGCCCGCACCCAAGCCTCAATTTGAATTTGGGCCGGTTTTTTATCAATCGGGTCGGTCAAAGCATAGAGCCGCGAAAACACGCGCAGCACATTGCCATCGATCGCCGGTTCGGGCAGCTGAAAGGCAATGCTCAAGACAGCCCCAGCGGTATAAGGCCCAATGCCGGGGATCTTTAAAATTTCAGCACGGTTTTGCGGCAATTGGCCTGCAAAATCACTGACCACCACCTGGGCGCCTTTGTGCAAATTGCGGGCTCGGCTGTAATAGCCGAGGCCCTCCCAATGTTTGAGTACAGGCTCCAACGGACTCTCGGCCAGGGCTTGAACAGTGGGAAAGCGTTCAACAAATTTCTTGAAATAGGGTTTGACCGTCTGCACCTGGGTCTGTTGCAACATGATCTCCGAAATCCAGATCTGATAGGGGTCGCTGGTCTCGCGCCAGGGCATTTGGCGCAACTCGGGCTGAAACCAAGCCAGCAGGGAGGCACAAAAATCTGTTTTTGGGGCGGAGATCGTTTTGGCTGGCATCAATTAAGGCACAGGATCTTTGGTAATCGCCAGAATATAGTCCCGCACCTGTTGGGCCTCTTTTTCGTTGATCACTCTCTCTTGTAAATAGCGCAACAAGACAATTTCAATCGTGACATTGTAGCGGAAAAACTCAGGTGCGATCAGCAGGTGACACTTGGAGCATTGCTGGATATAGGCCTGTTTCAGCGGTTCCAGAGCCTCGCCGCCGGGCAGGTCGTGTTTGCTGATCTTGGGTGCAAAAAAATAGGTGATCAAACAGCCTGAGAGCAACAAGGTGCTCAGGCTCAGACACAGCAGCGGCAGGAGTTTTTTCATGGGCACAGTATATCATGGGCGCATTGGTTAGGCGGCCTCTGTGGAGCGAGCCCAACCTGAAAGGGGGCGCTACTCTCAGCTCAATCGTGATTTTACTTTGGCAAAGCCAGACAGATTTTTTCAATTTGATCAGAGATATAAATGGCCTGATGATAGTTGGGGATATTTTTGATAAAACAAATTTTTTTTTGTTGCGGTGGAAAAGTCCAAATTTCATAGCTTCCCAGTTTAAGCTTTTTCCATTTTTGGCTTCTGCGCTTTTTGAATTTGATAAAGCTTTCTTTGACTAAAAGCTTGTGAAGCTGAGAAGAGGGATAAACCTGTTTGGGCAACCAAGGCAAAGGCCCAAATTGAATGGTAATCTGCTTGTCGCTGAGTCTCAATTCTGTGCGATTCAGAAGCTTACAGAGCAAAACATAGCAGAACCCCAAAACCAAAGCGCTGACGACAATCCAACCCAGATTTCCGCCCACTTCAAGCAGGAGACTTTCAAGTATCCCCCACAAAAGCATGAAAAGAAACAGCACGCCAACCGACTTGTACGCCACTGTTTTAAGCTCCTGCAGTTGAAGCCAACTCCAGGAAATAATCAACTCATCGCCTTCTTCTTTGACCTGAAAATCAGCTTTTTTTCGGTACTCAGGTTGTGAAATCGTAGAATCTGAAGGTTTGGCGAAAAGCGTCTCACAATGGTGACACAAAATGTCTCCCTTTTCATTCTGAGGGATAGGCAATAAAACCAATTTCAGGCAATGGGGGCAGTTCATTTCAATTTTCCAAGTTCCACAAAGGGGTCTAGCTCAAAAACCATGCGTTTCAACCCATTGTAACATGTCAGATAGGGCCTCTTTCAGCGCCTTGATTTGCATTTCAAGCCCCACTCTTCTTAAAATAAAGTATGTTCACCCCGCGCAAACGCAAAATCCACACAGCCCAAGACTATATCCAGGGCATTTTAAACGGCGATCGCACCCTGCTGGCCCGTGCAATTACCCTGATTGAGAGCCAATTGCCTGCCCACCAGCACATGGCTGAGGAAATGATTCAGGCCCTGCTGCCTTACAGTGGCCAATCCCTGCGAATTGGGATTAGTGGGTATCCGGGGGCAGGCAAAAGCACATTGATTGAGACCCTTGGGCTGGATTTACTCAAACAGGGTCATAAATTGGCCGTTTTGGCGATCGATCCAAGTTCTCAACTCAGCCACGGCAGTATTCTCGGCGATAAAACCCGGATGGAGGCCCTGACCCGCGAAAGTGGCTGTTTTATTCGGCCCACGCCCTCGGGAGGCAATCTCGGTGGCGTGGCCCGCCACACCCGCGAAACGATCCTGCTGTGTGAAGCTGCGGGTTATGATCTGATCCTAATTGAAACGGTCGGGGTAGGACAAAGCGAAGTCTTGGTCCGTTCGATGGTGGACTTTTTTCTCTTGGTGCTGATTCCCGGTGCGGGCGACGAGTTGCAGGGGATCAAAAAAGGGGTGATGGAAATGGTCGATGCGGTCTTGGTCAACAAAGCCGATGGCGAACATCTGCCCCTGGCCAAACGGGCAGCTGGAGAATACCAAAGGGCCCTACATTATCTCACGTCTGCCACCCCAGACTGGCCCCCCCCCGTTTTGCTGGGCTCGGCTTTAGAAAAACAGGGACTGGATGTACTTTGGCAGGTTATTCTGGACTTCCAAACCCAGCAAAAACAAAATGGCCATTGGCAAAAACGTCGTGAAGCTCAGACCTTGGAATGGTTTGAACAGGCCCTGATTGAAAATCTGCAACAGCGTTTCTTTTTTCACCCCAAAATTCAAGCCCGTTTGCCAGAAATCCGCAGGACCTTACAAACCCTGTCTCTGCCGGTCTCTGCTGCCGTCGCAGATCTCTTGGATCAGTTCTTTTCTGGCTCTGCCTGCTCTGGGGAAACCGGCTCAACTGACGCAATAGGCACAACAGTTACATCGGCCTCCAATTCGGGGCTGTAAGCCGTGGCGCAGTTACGCCCCTTGTGTTTTGAGGCATAGAGTGCAATATCCGCTTTTTCGATTAAGTCATCCCGGTTTTCGGCCTGCCGGGGAAATTCTGCACAGCCCACACTGATGGTGACTTTAAACAGTTGTTGCTCATAGATAAACTCACTGTTTTCGACGCTTTCGCGCAGGCGTTCAGCCACATGTAAAGCCCCTGAAAGGTCCGTATCGGGCATAATCACTGCAAATTCTTCCCCGCCATAGCGGGCCGGGGTATCGACCCCATCGCGGATGCTTCCGCCCACCAGCGAAGCCACCTTTTTAATCACAAAATCGCCAGCCAAATGGCCATAGGTATCGTTAAAGCGCTTAAAGAAATCAATGTCAAACATAATCAACGAGGTGGGCATCTGAAAGCGTTGGCTGCGTTTGAGTTCCTGTTCGAGCATGTCCTGAAAATAGCGCCGAATATACAGACCCGTCATGCCATCGGTGATCGAAAGTTCATACAGTTCGGCATTTTTGATCGCAATCGCAACCTGGTTGGCACTGTCTTGAACTTGCACCAGATCAGCCTGCAAAAATCCGCCGGGTTTATTGTCGAGGCTGATCACCCCCAAGACGTTTTGATCGACTTTGAGCGGCAGGCAGAGCACATTTTTTAGGCCCTGATCCATGGACTGAAAATGATAGGGTTTAAAGCGCGGATCTTGGAGGGGCTCATTGCAGAGCACCGCTTCGCCACTGGCTGCGACATGGCCGGCTATGCCCTCTCCAAAGGCAAAAGAAATCCGCTCATGGACTTTCACAGGACTGCTGTCGAGGCTGGGATTATAAACCACTTTGAGCAATAATTGCCCTGAAGAAGGGTCCACAAGCATGATTGAACCCTGTTCAGCCTGCACCGAATGGATGATAATCATCAGCACCTGCAAAAGCAAATCGTTGCCCGAGCGAGAAATAATCGCTTGGTTGATCTCATCGCGAATGGTCAATTTGGCAATCATGCCCTCTTTTTCTAAGAGGGCTTGGCGAATTTCAATCCGCATTGAGTCTAAGGTCTGGGCCAATCTGCCTAACTCGTCTTTCGAATTGAGATAAACAGGGCTGTCGAGTTCGCGGGCCTCGACTTTGCGCGCCATTTGAGACAAGAGCATAATCTTTTGCAAGAGGTTGCGTGACAGACCCAAGGCCAAGAACAAGGCCAAGACAATCGCCCCACCGGCCATCAGCAGCAGAATATTGCGCACCGAGCCGATCACTTTATTCATCTCGGAGATGTTTAAGGCCACCATCAGCACATATTCACCATTGCGTGCAGGCCGGGTCTGGCTGGCGAGGATATACGTGGGGCGCTTGCCCGATACAAGACCGCCTTTTTCGTATTGTTCGACCAGATTTAAAGACGTGGTTTCGTCCAGGGTTGTGGCCAAGACTTCGAGGTGTTCTTCTTTGCTCAGAATCAAGACTTCGCTGCCCGCAATTTTGCCAATGGCGTCGGCCAATTTATTCGAGGCCCGAAAGGTCAATCCCAAAACGGCAATCGGTTGAGATTTAGAAGGGTGATACAGGGGCAAAGCGGCAGAGATCAACAAATGCCCTTGGGCAAACCGGCGGCTGCTTTTAAAATCCCCTTTAAGGGCTGATTGAACCTGATCCAAGGGGGTTAAACGCTGTCCTTGCAAGGGCTCTGCCACCATAAATTTGCCTTTGTCATCATAGACTTCAAGCACAGCATCATAGAGTTGCAAATTGAGGTCTTGGTAGAGGGTACTCAATTGGTTGATCAAATCGAGATAATCCCGTTTGAGAGCCCGCTCTTGAATCGCTTGAGTCTGGGCAATGACCTGGCTTTTAAGTAATATTTCTTGGCTGAATTCTTCAAAAATATTGTCGGCCACAATCGAGGTCTCACGGGCCCGCAGGGTAAAAAAGTTCTCAATTTGGCTCTGCAGCAATTGGGAACTCCAAAACGCTGAAAGCAGAGCGGGCAACAAAGCAGCCAGCAAGAACAGGGCAGGCAGCCGAAAGCGAATCGAATTAAGCAGCGAGATCTGCACTTTGGTGAGCCTCCTCATACAGGCGTTTTAAGGCCTGATCGGTGAGCGCCTCCAGCTTTTCGGGGCTTTCAAAGGCCTGTCCGAGCAGCCAGTTCATTTCTTGCCAGACGTATTTCATCAAAGGGGAATTGGGCATGGGCACTCCCATTTGGGCCTGTTGGTAAAATTGGCGTTGGTGTTCCGCCAGGGAATGAGACTGATAAAGTGAGGCCAACACGGGTAAATTGTCCAATTCCCGCAGGGCCAAAGCCTGTACTTCTTGCTGGGCCACAAAAGCCAGCCACTTTTCAGCGGCATCAGAGGCCTTGCCCCAAGGGTTGAGGCCAAAACCTTTGATACCAATAAAAGGTCTGGGCACTTGCGTGGCGCTGATCGGCGGCAAAGTGCTGACAGCCAAAGACACCTTGTTTTCTTGGGGTGCCGCCAGTGACCAGGGGCCAGAAATAATTTGGGCCGTTTGACCAGCACTGAAGAGATTGAGTGTGGCCGAAGCAGAGCTTTTGGGGGGAACTCTGCCATTTTTTTCCAGTGCCAAAGCAAAGCGAATCGAGGCCAGCAGGGGTTCGCGCTTGAGAGTTAATTGACCTTTGGCATCAAACAGGGTACCTCCAAAAGCGTGAAAGAAAAGGGCATGAAAATAAAAATTGCGGTTATCGTACATCAGGGGGTAATTCCCCGCCTTGGGGGGAAAGGTTTTCCAATCGGAACTGGCCTTGGGATGCAGGCGGGTATTGCGAATCAAGGCTGCCACTTGAAAAACAAAGGGCATAGCATAGCTTTGCCCTTGATACGAAAGACCCTGCCGACTGAAGGGCACAAACTGATCGAGATTCTGGTTCAAGGGCTTTAATAATTTTTGTTGGGCCAATTCCCCGACCCAATCGTTCATCAAATAGATCAACTCAGGGGCACCGGGTTCTCGGGCCTCGCCACTGTAGCGGGGTTTGAGATCGGAAAACGGCATAAAGCGCAATTTCACTTTAATTTGCGGATGTTGGCGTTCAAAAGAACGCGCCACGGTTTTAAAGAACTTCATCTCTTTTTCATTGCTGTCCAACCAAATATTCAAAGCACTGGGGGCCCGATCCGCAGGGCGGCAAGCCACCAGCAAGAGACAATAAGGGAGAAAAGTTAAGACCGAAGATCGAAGGGATTTCCGCATGATTCAGTCTGACGTGTCTGAGCGAATTTGCCAATACCCCTGAATAGGTTTTGGGCGGGAAGGTCTTCGGTTGAAGGGAATGATCGCTTCGCAGAGAATCGAGAACCAGCTTGGGTCCCTGTTTTGCCTAAGCACTCAGCCCCAATTCCCCTGGTCTCAGCTGATACGGCTCCCGGCTCAGCTTTTCGGGGCTGTAAAGGGTCAGCAATTCGGGCAGAGAGAGCGGTTCCGACTGTGCGAGCAGACCCAAACTATGTGCAAAAAAGCCCAATAATCGCTCGCTTGATAGGCCCGTTTTTTGGATTTCATTCAGGGTTAAGGATCCACTGCGTTTGGAGAGGCGCATGCCTTGAGCATCTAAGAGCAGGGGCAAATGTAAAAATTGAGGTGCGGGTCGCTGGAGCAATTGGTAGAGCCAGACCTGGGCGGCAGTGCTGGGCAGCAGATCATCACCACGCACCACTTCGCTGATCTGCATGGCCAGATCGTCGGCCACCACGGCCAATTGGTAGGCCCATTCACCATCGGCCCGCAGCAACACAAAATCCCCCACATCAAAAGCCTGGGGTCCCATCAGCAAATCCTCAAACGCCACAGAAGTTTGGGGGCCCCGCAGCCTCAGACTGGGTTGTTTGCCACTTGCTATTTTTTCTGTTTGCAGAGATTCGTTTAATGCCCGTTCAGCCAGTCCATAGCCTTCAATCAGGCCGTGAGGGGCACTGGCCAGGGTTTGTAAATCTTTGCGTGAGAGGTAACAGGGAGAAACCCAGGGCTGCAGTTTCTCCAGCATTGCTTGGTAATACTCTGTCCTGAGGCTTTGTAAATAGGGGCCAAAATCGCCGCCCCGATCAGGACCTTCGTCCCAGTCCAGGCCCAACCAGCGCAGTTCGGCCAAATTGATTTCAAATACCCCTTTTTTGCAGCGCAGTGAGTCGAGATCTTCAACGCGCAAAACAAATGAGCCACCTCGAGAGCGCGTGTGCAGCCATGCCACCAGTGCCGTGCGGGCATTGCCCAAATGTAGACCACCCGTGGGAGAAGGGGCGTAACGTCCACGAATTGGAGAAATCATTTGCGTTTTATTCTGATTCTGCTTCTTTGTCTGTGCGCTTGTTTGAGAGAAAGAACAACACTGCTTTTAAGCCCAAAAGCATCAACGACATTACCAGCAAAAATTTGGCCACAGACTCAAACCACAACCCGGCCATGAGACTGGGCAAAGCCAAGCAAGCAGCCAGAAAAAGACTTAAAAACCAAACCAAACGCAGAGTAGAAAGTGGATCTTTAAACATAGCTGTATTTTAGCTCAGTCTGGGACTTTCTGTTTGCAGTGATGTCAAACCTGAAAAAGTGCTAAAATAAACAGTAATGAGTACCAAAGCTATTATCTGTTTCATTGCCCAATTATTTACCCGTGCCTAATTTCCGACTTATTTGCACCCTACAACATTGTAACCATCGCGTTTATCATCAAGCCCAAAGGAAAGCACGTCTCTATGAGTGATATTGTCTATCAGTTAAAAATCAGTCTAAATTTCAGTGACCCTCTGATCTGGAGGCGATTTTTGGTTGATGGAGACACCTCCCTGGATGAACTACACGATCTGATTCAAACAGTGATGGGCTGGGGCAATGAACACCTGTATCAGTTTATTATCAACGACCGCATGTATGGCGATGGAGAATTGGGCACCAGCTCACAGCGAGCAGATTCCAGTGAAGTGACCCTGGGCAGTCTGATCAAACGCCCCAAAACCACCTTTATCTATGAATATGATTTGGGTGATGGTTGGGAGCATGAAGTAGTTGTCGAAAAAATCCGTCCTCGCTCTCAATTTGATATTGCACATATTCCCTACTGTCTCGAAGGAGAACAGGCCTGTCCTCTTGAAGATTGTGGCGGCATTTTTGGCTATTATGACATTCTCGATGCACTCAAAGACCCTGCCCACCCCCAACATGCCGAAATGATCGAAGCCTGGGGAGAACTCGGTACAGATTTGGACCCTGAAAGTTTTGAACTTAAATGGGTCAACGACAGTCTGCACCAAATGTTGCCTTAAAGCTGCTTGAAAGCCTTTTGTGCTTGTGAGATGATAAAAGTAATCTGAGTCGGGCAAAATTTAACAACACTTTAAGTAAATTAATATTTCTTTAAGAAAGATTTAACAATTACAGGCGATATTCAGATTAGGTGTCCTCTGTGTGTTAATCGCACATTTAAATAGGGATGCCACACAATGAGAAAGGAAATTTGCCGCAAATGCAAGTAGGGAATAACCAAGCCGGTTTGGTCGGGAAAACACAGCCCGCCCCCAAAACAGAATCCCCTCAAAAACAGACCACTCTTGATAAAGGGGTGGATTGGGTAAAAGAAAAAACCCAAAAAGGCACACTTGTGGGCGACCACTATATTGCCACGGGTGCAGGTACTCTCGTCGGTGGAACCGCGGCAGTTGCAGGCATTGCCAAGATTGCCGACAATGTTCCAGCCGTTGAAAAAGCCCTGGACTTTGTCTTTAATAAAAATGGCAGACTCTTGGCTGGCAGTATCAGCCTGGGTGCTTCAGCCGTACTCGCAGAAGATGCAGTACAGAGTTTTAAAGAGGGCAGCACAGTCAAAGCCCTGGCCGAAACCGGTGGAGCTGCTGTAGCAGGTCTCGGTGGCGTAGAATTGGTGGGACGCCAATTTAATATCCCTGTAGCCAACAAAGCCCTGAGCAAAACCCTTGATTTTATGGGTGACAATGCCCAAGCCCTGATCGGAACGGGTGCTGCCGCAGGCGGTGCTGCTGCGATCAAAAAAGGTGTTGAAGAAATTGCAGATGGCAATACCGGCAAAGGTGCCGCTTATGCCGCTGGGGGCGCAGTGGCATTGCTCGGCGGCGGTGAATTGATTGGCCGTCAGTTTAACGTACCCGTGCTCAAAGAAGCCCTGACTGGCCCTGCCAAAGCCCTGTTTACGTCCAAAGGTGGCATGGGTGTCGCTGGTGGAGCCGTAGCTCTGACAGGCACTGGAGCAGTTGTCGATGGCGCCCGCCGTCTGACCACAGGCAAAGGTGTCGTTAACGATGCAATCGGCATGTTGGAAATGACTGCCGGGGTAACTGCTGCTGCAGGTGGTACAACCTTGGTGGGTATGGCCACGGGCTCTGAAAAACTGACTCAGGCTCTGCCTGAAACTGCCCATTTTATTGGGGCAACAGCCGTCCTGGGTACAGCCGTGGCACTGGGTAAATACACCGCCAGCAGCATGCAAAAAGATGGCCTGACTTACCTGAATGCCGCCACAGGTGCAGGAGCCGCTTTGGCTGGTTTGGGCGGGGTCGAACTCGTCGCAGATAAACTCGGCGTCTCCGTGCTCGACAAAGCATTTACCAAAGGCTGGAAACCCGTACTGGGTGCCGGTCTGGCCGTGGCCAGTTATAAACTCGGCGCAGGCGCTGTCGCAGAAGCCAAAGAAGGCAATATACTTAATGCCGCTGGTCAAGCCGGACTGGGCTTTATGACAGCCGCAGGCAGTGCAGCCGTTTTGGGTGATGCTCTGAATATTCCTGTTTTGGATACCTTTGGCTCCAAAACCCTGGAATTCATTGGCGACAAGATGGCCAGACCCGTATTTGAATTTGCAGTCAAGAATCCCGCTCTGACGTTGGGTGCCTTGGCTGTAGCGGGTGGTGCCGGTGCTTATGCCTATTACAATAACAAAGGCGAAAAAGAAGCGGCCCAAGCCGCTGAAAAGCCTGCCAAATAAAAGGCTTGCCCCTTTCCTTTCTCACACGAGCTCCCGTCCCAATTGGGCGGGAGTCTTGTGTGTGAAAAACCCATCTCCTTTTGCATCCTATCTCTATCCGTCTCTGTTGTCATTTCTCAACTTTCAATCGTATTTTTGACTATGTCAGATTCCAATATTTACACAACCCCCAGTTGGGAACAGAAAACTGCCCCCCCCGACTTTACAGTTGTCATACCCTGTTATAACCACGCCGTCGCTTTGCCCGAAGCGGTGCGAAGCGTTGTGGCTCAGCGGGATGCCCATTGGGAATTGGTGATCGTTAACGATGGCAGCACAGATCAGTCTGAATCTGTGGCCAGATCTCTGTTAGAGACCCATTCTGACTTACCTCTGACCCTGATTTCGCAATCTCCGTCTGGGCACCCAGCCCACGCCCGCAATACAGGCATCGCCCAAGCCCGAGCAGAATGGATACTTTGTCTGGATGCTGATGATCAAATCAATGATTTGTTTTTGGCTTCAACCCAGGCTTTGATTCAAGCCAAACCGTGGATCGGCTTGGCCTACCCGCTTGTATCGAGCCTCAATGATCCGCTCTTTGAACCCGTGCAACACAGCTTTGAGCTGCAAAAAATCCTCGAATGGGTTTTGATTCCCACCGCCACTGTTTTTCGCAAAGCCGCCTGGGAAAAGACCGGGGGGTATTATCCTACCGGCTATGAGGATTGGGATTTTTGGCTCAGTTGCATAGAGTTGGGCTATTTCCCCCAGCCAGTGTCAGAAGCCATTTTTTATTATCGCAGTAGCCTCACGGGCGTCTACGGCAGCCACTTAAACCAAGACGGTCTCTACAAAGCCCGCATCATTGAACGCCATCCAGCCCTTTTTTCAACCCTGCAACGCTATTGGGCCCAAAAAGTGCTCGCCAATCCCAGCGAACTGGCCCTGCAAAAGGCCTTTCGGGCGGGTACCATGCCACAATTTACGGGAGATCAACTTTCTCCATGCACCGAACTTCTGGCAGAATTTCTCAAGCGATGGGATCAAGCAAAGCACTGGCAAATAACGGCCAAAGAGCGCTTTGAATTGTTTTTAACGCACTTGCCTTTTTCCGAAAAAGCCCTTGAATTCCATTCTCAATCTGGATTTTGGGGAGGAGACCGCCACAGCAAAGAGACACATAGACTAAAATGGGTTCCGGCCTCCCCCCCCTTTCCTACCGAGGCCAGGGTTGAAGTAAACGGACACCCCCACAGCTTAAAATTGCCTCTACCAGGGCCTTTTCAAGCCGATTTAGCCCCAGAAATTGCCAATTGTTTATGGGAACATCCCCAACGCCTACTTTTGCTGGGCAATCCACAAGACCCGCGTTGGGAAAATAGCCTGGAATTCTGTTTGCGTAGCCCCCAGAGTGAGCTGTTATTTGCCCTCTGGCTGCCTGAGAAAGAACCCGAAGAGTGGCTATTGGACTGGTTAGATAGTAAAGGTCTCGATCCCGAAAACATGCCTGAAATGGTCTTGTTGCCAGACATCCCCCCCGAACATTGTCCTGTAACCTTTGCCTTTTTCGAGCAGATCTATCTGGCCCCAGGCAGCGCCAAAGGTCTGGCTCTGCAGGTTTTGCTCTCCGGAAAAATCCTCTGGACGGCAGAAGCTGAGACTGAATGGCTGGATGTTGGCATTCAAACGGTGGTGCCCGCCACTCCCTGGTTTGAACGTCTTCAGAGCTGCGAACCCAAATTAAAAGCCATCAAGGCCCCTGTCGATTTTCGTCAGCGCTGGAACCAACACTGCCTGCAATCGGCGCGGGAATGGTATGACACGGTCTTAGCGCCCAGCTTAAAATTCAGTGAACCAGGCTTACCAAACGGCCCAACCCAGTACCTTGGTTAAATCGCCGATATTGGCCACCGCTTTGCAGCTGGGGGTGGCTTTCCACTGCCCTATTCCTTTAAATGCCCATTTGTCGTCAGCCGTGTAACTGTTGCCATTGCTCCAAGGCCCACTCAGAGCCAGTTTGAGCGGGCCGACATCCCCCAAATCCCCAGCGTATTTGCTCTGATAAGAATAGCCTTTGCCTTTGTATTTGCCCGAAACATAGTCTTGGCCAAATTCACATTCACCGTTGCCACAGGCCCCTTTAAGCTGGGATTTGCCATGATCCCCTTTGCCATTGCCACGAAAGATCCAGCCCCCATCCCCCTGAAACCAAAAACCATGCCAACTGAAATTGCCTTTGGCGCCTTTCATGCTCCAAGTGCCTGTGTAGGTGCATTCCAGACCCGGAGTGACCTCTTCTTCAGCCTGAGAGGGAAACGTAGCCAGTGGACTATAAATAAGTGAACTCAGGACCAGAGCAAATAGAATTTTTGACATATAAAGACTCCCTGTTTGCCAAGAAAATTGTTTTTCTCATCATTTTTTACTGCTAAAATACCCCAGCCATGAAAAAATCCATTTTCATGGCGTAGTCAACTTAAGCATACTTTTGCACAACCCAAAAAAGAAGAACCCCAGGAGACCCTATTATGAAATATTTATTGATGTTATGCCTGCTTGGACTTACTGCCTGCGGCCCCGCAGCCAACAGTCCATCTCAGCCCTCTGGCAGCTCCAGTAGCGATAATACGGCCAAAGTCATGGCCAGTAAACAGGCCTACTTGGGTTTTCTGGCCTGCGCCAAAACGGCAGAATCATCGAGTACCCATCAAGCCACGATTCAAACGGGGATTGATAACGTCAACACAATCCCCGAAGCGGGTTGGGAATCACTCAAAGTCAGCTTAAGTATCAGTGCCAAAGATTTTGTCGAGCGCTATCCAAGCTGTGCGAAATAATCATTTGCTTCATTTCTAGCGATTCTCCTCTGACCAACCGTGCCGGATGCTGAATACCCAAGCCCTCAGTATCCGGTTTTTTCTGGCTTGAAAAAATACTGCCTCGCCGTTTGAAGCTATCCCTTGCGGAGATATTGCGGCATTTTTGCTTTTTTGTGTGATTTGTTTAAAATCGGGGGCTTGAGTGCCCTGCCATGGCCCTGTTATAATAAAATTTTCTTATCCAATCCTCCATTTTGATTTAATTCTGGAAAACCCACGTTTAAGCCCGCGTTTAAGCCAAGACTAAAGCGAGACTTTTCCGGGCTATTGGCTTTGAATTAAATCAAAACAGAAAAGAAGCAACTGAGTTGAAGGGAAAACCGATGACCCAGAATTACCTTGAAAATTTAGCCACGGAACGCAGTGAAACGGCAATTACGGATTATAAGCCGCGGTTTACGGATCTGCAGGCTGTGGCAGAGGCCAATCGCTGTCTCTATTGTCATGATGCCCCCTGTATCCAAGTTTGTCCGACCGAAATCAATATCCCCGAATTTATTCACCGCATTGCATCGGGCAATCTCAAAGGTTCTGCCCGCACCATTCTCGATTCAAATATCTTGGGCCTGAGCTGTGCCTCAGTCTGTCCCGTAGAAGTGCTTTGCGTAGGCTCCTGTGTGTATAACCACATGCAAATCAAGCCGATTGAAATTGGCCGTTTGCAACGTTATGCCACCGAATATGCCTACGAAAAAGGGATCCAGTTTTATAAAAAAGGCCCCGATACTGGTAAAAAAGTGGCTCTGATCGGTGCTGGCCCAGCCAGCTTGGCCTGTGCAGCCCAATTGGCGATCATGGGCCACAATCCGGTGATCTTTGAACGCCACACCCTGCCCGGCGGGCTCAATACCACAGGTGTTGCACCGTATAAACTGCGGGCCGATACCAGCCTGCGCGAAGTGGCGTATATTCAAGAAATCGGGGTTGAAATCCGCACAGGTGTTGCTGTGGGGAGCGATGTCAGCTTTGCTGATCTCGAAGCCCAATACGACGCGATTTTTATTGGTGCAGGTCTGGGCCCGGATAGCTTTTTAGACGTTCCCGGTGAAGACAAAGAGGGCGTCTTTGGGGCCCTCGAAGTGATTGAAGCCCTCAAATTGACCCAATTTCCGGCTGAAAAATACCCCAACGCAGTGGTCGTTGGCGGAGGCAATACAGCCCTCGACGTGGTGCGTGAATTGCGCAAATTGGGTGTCCCCAATGTAACCATGGTCTACCGCCGTGGCGAAGCACAAATGAGTGGCTATGCCCACGAAATGGCGGCGGCCAGACAAGAAGGGGTTCAATTTCAATTTTTGGCCCTGCCCGTTGAATATGTGGGTGAGGCCCACGTATCCGCTGTGCGCTGCGTAAAAATGGCCCTGGGTGAGCCCGACGCTTCGGGTCGCCGCAGTCCGGAACCTGTTGCAGGCTCCGAATTTGAATTGCCCGCAAATCTGGTGGCGTTGGCCACAGGGCAAGGCAAATTGACCGAACTCTTTGGCAAAATCTCACAACTCGAACTGAACCGGGGCCGGGTCGTGGTCAATGCAGTTGGTCAAACCAGCAATCCCAAATATTTTGCAGGTGGCGACTGCGTCAATGGCGGCAAAGAAGTTGTCAATGCCGCAGCAGAAGGCAAACACGCAGCATTTGGTATCGACGCCTATCTCAAGGAAGGTAATTAAAATGGCAGATCTTACAAGCAATTTGGCGGGGATCAAATCCCCCAATCCTTTCTGGCTGGCTTCGGCCCCGCCCACCAATTCTGGGGACCAAATCATGCGGGCCTTTGAAGCCGGCTGGGGTGGCGCGGTCTGGAAAACCCTCGGTGACCCAATCGTAAACGTCTCCTCGCGCTACGGGGGCATGGACTATAACGGCACCAAAATGGCAGGTTTTAACAATATTGAATTGATCACCGACCGACCACTTGAGGTCAATTTTAAGGAAATGGCCGAAGTTAAAAAGCGCTTTCCCAACCATGCCGTGATCTCTTCACTGATGGTCGAAACCAAGGCTGAGTGGAAAGAGATCATCAAGCGCTCGGTAGATGCAGGTTGTGATGGCTTAGAACTGAATTTTGGCTGTCCCCACGGCATGTGTGAGCGCGGCATGGGCTCGGCGGTGGGCCAAGAGCCAAAAGTATTGGAAGAAATCACCAGCTGGGCCGTGGAATACTCCAGCGTGCCCGTGATTGTCAAACTGACCCCCAATGTCTCTGAAATTGTGCCTCCCGGTTTGGCGGCGATGCGCGGCAAAGCCCATGCAGTCTCGCTGATCAACACCATCAAAAGTGTGATTGGGGTCGATCTCGACCGCATGGTCCCCCTGCCTTATGTCGGCGGGAAATCATCCAACGGTGGCTATTGCGGCCCCGCAGTTAAACCCATTGCCCTGCGCATGGTGGGTGATCTGGCCCGCCACCCCCAATTTAATATTCCCATTTCGGGCATCGGGGGCGTTTCCAATTGGCGTGATGCGGCTGAATTTATCCTGATGGGAGCCACCAATGTACAGGTATGTACAGCAGTGATGCACTATGGCTTTCGGATTGTCGAAGACATGATCGAGGGCCTGAGCAATTATATGGACGAAAAGGGCTTTAAAACCATTGATGAAATGGTCGGCTTGGCCTCACGCAATTTTACCGAATGGGGCGAACTTGACCTCAATTTTAAGGTGGTTGCAGATATCGATGCCAGCAAATGTATCGAGTGCCAACTCTGTTATATTGCCTGCTGGGATGGCGCGCACCAATGTATTCACCTGCATGAGCACGACACCCGCGTGCCTTATGTCGATCAGGAACACTGTGTTGGTTGCAATCTCTGCTCCTTGGTCTGCCCTGTGCCCGGTTGTATTTCAATGAAAGAGATCGATCAGGGCAAAGGTTTTATGAACTGGAAACAATACCAGGAGCAATTGGCCGCTCAGGCTTAGAGCCAGAAGGGTAGACCATGAAACCCGTTTACCCTTCTGCTCTGCGGATTGATGACACAGGCACCCCCAAAGGTCGAGGTGTCTTTGCTGTGCAGGGCTTTTATAAAGGCGAATTGGTCGAAGAAAGCCCTGTGATCCTGCTCGAAGGCCCCTTTAAAGAATTGCCCCCCGAATTAAAAAAAATGGTTTTTAATTGGGGGGAACTCACAGGTTCGGGCAAGGCCCAAGCCCTGGCTCTGGGTTATGGCAGCCTGTTTAACCACGACAACCCTGCCAATCTGCGTTACAGCCCCGATCCAGACAATTTGACAATGCGTTTTTACGCCGTGCGCGAAATTACCCCCGGCGAAGAGCTGAGTATCAATTACAATGCCGGTGGTGGGGTCGCCGAGTGGAATGACGACAATTGGTTTCGGCGCATGGGGATTGTTCCACTGATCCAAGGGGGGGATCCGAAAGTCAACGACCCCGGCCTAGAAGGCCGGAGCTTGTAACTAACCGAAGGAGATGTCCCCTTGAGTCGCTACAATAGGCTGGTTGACAGACAGCCCTTTAAATTGCAAGTAATTGGCGCGAATATTAATCGCGGCGTTGTGGTCAGCGTGGCAGGTGAATTTACACACACGACATTTAAAAATAGACTGTTCAGGTCGATTGGAGCGAGACACATGCTTGCACTGAGAACACTTTTGCGAGGTGTAACGGGGGTCAACAAAAACAACACTGACTCCCAGAGCCTGCGCCTTGTATTCAACAAATGCCTGCAATTGAGCAAAGCTCCATTTGTGAAGCCGCTTGCGCTGTGCTTTTTTCAGTTTGACTTTGCCACGAATATCTGTCAGATTTTCAAACACCAGCGTTTGCCCAGATTCCATCGTTTGAACAAGTCTTTTGCTCAGAACATGGTCACAATCGCGTCTGTAGCACGAAGTGCGGATTGCGCAGCAACGTCTCTGCCTGCCAGAAGTGCGCTTCAATTTGCGCTTGGCAGAACGAGTGCCTTTAGACTGAAGCTCAGAGCGCAAAACAGCATGTCTGCGCTCTACTT
>JADMKE010000047.1 GCA_018780035.1 Candidatus Sericytochromatia bacterium | reverse complement strand
TTTATGATGCCGAGATCAGAGATAAGTTCTAAAACACTTTTCCTTCAGACTCAACGCACTGTTTACAGAGACATCAACGAACTCAACGAAGCCCTCGATGGCTATGTTCGTGTGCATGGAGATGAAAATGGTTATTCCCTCGATGAAACCCTCTATGCACCACCCCTGCATTTTATCGACGAAGAGATCGAAGCGCTTCAAACAGCAGTCTCTTCCTTGGATAAAAACAATCCCCATACCCAATTGGCCCGGCAGGCCCTGAGCAAAATGCAGTCCCACTCTGGGGCGCGGCCCGGCCTGATGGCATTGGAGCAACACCTCGAAGTGATGCAACCCCTGGCCAAAGACCGAACGCCAATCAAACGCCTGCAAGAGCTAGAGCAACACCTGCGCAAAAAAAGAGTGCTGAAATTAGACTACTTTTCTCACAACAGCGGCAAAACCAAGCCCATCCTCTTTGCCCCATATGCCCTGCTCTTTCGCAAAAATGCCTGGTATTTGTTGGGCCACCACCAAGAAAAAGGTCTCACCCTCTTGCTGCGGGCCTACCGCATTCAATCGATGGAACTGACGGATCAGCCCTTTGAACTGCCCCCCGATTTCTCTGTGGGCCAGTATTTTAAAACCCATTGGGAGGTGTTTGATGGCAAACCCGAGCCCATTCACCTGCGCTTTCGCGGCGAAGCTGCTTGGCGGATTCAAGAAATGACCTGGCACCGCAGCCAAGAAATTCAAAAGCAACCCGATGGGGCCATCGACCTCAAACTTGAGGTGTCTGCCAATCCAGAATTTAAAACCTGGGTACTGGGTTGGGGCGCGCAATGTGAAGTATTGGCCCCCCTAAAACTGAAAACCGCTTTGCAAACAGAGGTTCAACAACTGGCACAGGTATATGCGAATCAGCCCAGCTTGGTTGATGGCCCCGTCTAAGGCGTACCCTTATTCCTAAAAATCTCATAGAGCAAAGCCCCCCCTTGTATGCCCTGCAAAGTGGGCAAAGCCACCTCCATAATCTGCGCAAAACTCTTGAGCGGGCCCGCTGAGACATAGATCATATCTCCAGCCTGCAGCACCACATCGGGCGCTTGGGCTTTGATAATCTGATTGAGATTGATCACATACAATTCGGGTTGGCTCAAACGGCCACGGGTGAGCAAGACCTGATCCAAATTGGCAGTGTCTTTGGGGCCTTTGGCATAGGCCACAGCTTGACTGAGACTCATGCCTTCGCGAAAGGGAAAGCTGTTCTGCTCAAACACATCACCCAGCACATAAACCTCTTGCATCGCCACCGAGGGAATATACAGATAATCGCCCGGCAAAAGCGGGATATTGTGATTGAGTTTGCCGTAGCGCACCAAGGCCTCAAAATCCACAGGCAAAACGGTTTGCTGACGCACCAGATAGGCATTGCGCAAATCCGCCAATTCGGTGCTGTCGTTTTTGATAATCCCCACCGAAAAACCGCCCGCCAAACCAATCGCATCCAAAACCCGCAGGGGCGAGGTCAGGGCATAATTGCCCGGACGATTGACCTTGCCCACAATGGTAAAACTGCGACCTGAAAAGGCATAGGGACTGAGGATGGGTTGGGGGTTGCGCAAATAGACGGCCAGGGCCTTGCGGATTTTTTCACGGGCGAGAGTCACATTCAGACCGGCAATCGGGATCTCACCCAACAAAGGCAGGCTGAGATTGCCATCGGGGCTGACCACAGCGCCTTTGAGTTCAAATTCGGGTTCGCCAAAAACCGAAAAATTAAAGGCATCACCGGGTTGAATCAGATCGGGAGGCAATTGAACGGCCATCAAGTCCAATAGCTGAAGATCTGGGTTTAGTGTGGCCGATCCTGCCCTCAGAGCGTCACGGGGGCTGAGTTTGCGCAGGCTGTGGTCTGGTTCTGCAGGGCGCCGTTCGGGCAATTGGGCATAACAACCGCTTAAAAGCAATAAGACACAGAGTAACGCGTTTTTCATAAGGCCCCGTTGATACCGCGATAGGCCCAAGGAACCTGGTTGAGCAAACCATAACAGGGCAGATCCGGACTGAGTGTTTTGACTTCATTGAAAGCCTGTTTTAAAAAGAAAGTGGAGGCCCCGCGAAAGCGGCTCACCAATAAAAGCGCACTGGCTGCGGGCGCCAGCATCAAAAGCCAAGGCAGATTTTCATTTAATTCGGGCAATTCCCAGATCAGGTATTTGGCTTGGTGGTGGCGCTCCAACAATTCGGGCAATTTGTCGAGCAACAAGGGCAAAGCCTGGGTCTTCTCGTTGTGTTCGGTGGTATACCGTTGAATCTGGTTATCTATCTGCAAGGGAAAAGGCAAAAGGGTCTCGCGGGATTGCAGCCAGCCGGTCAAATCTTGATGGCCCGTGTCTGTTGTTTGGCGGGGACGAATATGCACATACTGCCCCCCGCGCAAGCGCAAGGTCGCCAAAAATTGATCACTCACAAAGCTGCGTCCTTCCCCAGCTTGATTGCTTGCCACCAACAAGAGACGGGGTTCCTCTCCTGTGAGGGCTTCAAGCTGAAACAGCAAACGGTTAAAAAAGAGCAGCCATTGTTGTTGGTAAAGCACCTGCGATTTGCGGTTGCGAAGCTGCAAAAGCCCCAGATTGGTCAAACCCAATCCTGCAAATTGGCGCGGCGATTTGAGTCGAAAATCTGCCAACTCCATACCCAAAGGCAGTCCCAGACCCAGCAAGAGCCCAGCCCCCAAGCCAGCCAAAAGCAAAAGTTTGCGGCGGGTGGGCAGCGGATCTTCGGGGGGCGTAGCGGGATCGATGATGTCAAATGAGGAGATATTGGCGCGCATGGCATGGGCTGCTTCTGCCAAGCGGGCATCATTTTCACGCAGATTTTCGTTGACCCGGTCGATGTCTCTGCGCAAATTTTCGACGTCTTTTTCGAGCGTGGCCAATTTGGCCAAACGGGTTTTGTGGCTGCGAATGGTGCCTTCCAAACTGAGAATTTGGCGTTTTCCACCGCTTAGACCTGCGGCCAATTCGGCCTGTTTGATCTTTAACTCTCGCACGACGGGATCCATGCCAAAACTCTCTTCTTCGGGAATGGCCTGACTGGGTTTTTCCAATTGGCGGCCCAGGCTTTCCAATTGGGCCCGCAGAGCCAAGACCTTGGGATGGGTCTCGGTGTATTTTTCCAAGAGACCTTTGAGCTGATCTTGCAATTCATCGTATCTGACCCGGCTGCGGTACCTAACGGTGCTCATGACCCGGATATTTTCGGGGCGTTTTTTGATTTCTTTTTGCATTTCAGACAGGGTCAGTTGGTTGCTCTGCAGGGTCAGTTTGGCATTGTTTTGATCGAGTTCAAATTGTTTGATTTGCTCGAGCAAAAGTCGGGTGGTGTCGCTGTAAAAACTGATTTGGTGTTGGGCCTGAAACCCCGCCAATTTGTTTTGAGCAGCTTTTAACTCGCTGTTTAAATTTTGGCGCTCGCCCGTGCGAAAGCGCCAGACCCGTTCAGCCACCGACCGCGAAACCTGGGCCGAAGAGTGCTGAAAAATGGCGCTGATGCCATTGGCCATGGCGGCAGCTTGTTTGGGGGTGGGTGCTGTGGCAATAATCTGGATGATGTCGTTGCGGTTGCCGGGCTGAATATCTATGGCTTTAAACAGGGCTTCGTCACTGAGCGACAGACCCAATTTGCGTTTGAGGTCTTGGAGATTGCCCCTGAGCTTGACTGTTTCGAGCAGGGTGCGCAAATTGGGTTCGAAATAGATATCTGGGCTGATATTGGTATTTTTATTGTGGCGCAGCAAAACGGTCCGGGCCTGGTAATGGGGCTGAATTTGCTGGCTGGCAAAGAACCCCCCGCCTGCGCCCAAACAGGTCAAAGCCAAGACCAAGGGCCAACGTAGCAATAAGCTGGTGACCAAGAGCCTGAGGTCCAATTCTCTCTTAACAGCGGTTTGGGCTTCGGGAGATTCTGGCAATTCAGGCAGATCTACAACACCCGGATTCATAGGGGTTTCCTCTGTGGCAGTCAATTTCATTGTCTATCTTGCCTGAGTTCCCCGTTTGTTGTCAGTGATCTGGACAGGATCTTCAACGCCATTTTGAGTTCTGCGCCAGAATTGCGAATCAGGGGATAACAGGCATTGTCTAATTCTGCCTGTTCACCTTGAGACCCCAAAAAATCTGAATAGGGCAAAGCGCCGGGCACATAATCGAGGTAAGCAGAGCGTTCTCCTTTGGCCACAGGCGGTTGTCCAACTAAAGCCATTTGACCTGTCGCCACCTGCCACATTTTGGGCCGCAATTCCAAATGCAAACGCTCAGACCAACGATCCCGCAAATCCTGCCAGCGGGGATCTTGCGAAGACCACTCGCTCTGCAACAGCGCTTGAAAAGGGGTCTGCAGGGCCCAGAGCAAACCTGCAAAAACACGGCTCGATACATCTCTCTGAAAAGGCGGGTCGATGTGATCCAGCCAAGCCGACTCTTCTATTTCAACCAAACTATCTGCAGAGATGTCAAGCAGGGTCTGACCTGAAACCAATTTGTCTGCCAAGCTCAGACCGGGGCCGATCCAGGTACCAGGCAAGACCACACAGCGCTTTAAGTGGGTGCCGGGGCCCACGACCACACCTTTGCCCAGCCAAACCTGCTCCAATTGCACCCCGCGAGCCAATTTACAGCCATCGGCAATCAGGCCAGGGCCCATCAGGGAAAGATCCGCTGGGATTTGCAATTGAGACCCAATCAAAACCCCCTGTTTTTGGCCATAAGCGGGCAAGCTCAGACCGTTGAGCCCTTTTTCTGCCAACCAAAAATGCCCAGCCAAATACGATTGGGCATCGGTGATGGGGTGAATATCCAAACTGGCATTCAGGGGCAGGTCATTTAAATTCTTTGCGTCGTGCAAAATCTGGGGCAACTCTTTGGCAGACAAGGCATAGACCCCCTCACCCAAACGCTGAGAGCCCGTCAGACGCAGACAATGGGGAGCATGTTGTGGCAGGGTCAATTTTAAACCCTGGATCAAGACCAAATCGTGCCCAGTCACAAATTGCAGATTGCGGCGCAAGACCAAAGACAGATCTAGATTAGAAACTGCAGGTGCATAGTCCAATTGCAGCCCCAAAGACTGACCCTGGCCATATTTGCGGCTGATACTCGGGCCAGCGCCAATCATGAGCACTTCTCGTATGCCCATACAGGCCAGGGTTTCCAATTGGAATTCGAGAATCGGCTTGCCAGAAACAGGCAAGAGCCAAGGGCTCTGACCAGGCATTAAAGCAATTAAATTTTCAGATATTTGATTATCCTGAAAAATAATGACGCCTTTCATGCGATTTTTGCCTCCATTTCCAAGCTGACAAAGGCCGCTGTTTGAGAATCATAGATTTCAAACAATTGGTCTGTGCGGGTTAATTCCAAGACCATCCGGGGTGAAGGCTGAACCCCGGTCAGAATCAGGCGGGCTTTGGCGTTTAAACTGAGTTTTAAACAGCGAATCAAAGCCCCAAGGCCTGTGCTGTCGAGTATTTTGACTTCGCTTAAATCCAGCACAATCACAGCTGCTTGCGACAAAACAGGCTCAAAATTCTTTTCGAATTGGCGGTGGGTGGCCGCCGTTAAATTGCCCTCCAGATAGAGCGTGGCGCGGTTCAGTTGGGGCATGTATTCAACTTCAATATACATAAACAATTCCTCCAAAAATGGTGTGATACCTTTAGTCTAGATTCTCCCCGAGCTGTGTCCTATCAGAGGCTTGTGTCTTCGCTTGTCAGAAAATCCCTACAGTCTGGAATGAACACACCCATCCCGAAAATCATAAACAACCCCCATCAACAAACCCACACAAAAAAAAGCGGCCCGAAAGCCGCCAAAGTCTGAGGTAAAAAGTCGACAAAACGCTGTATAAACGCGCTTCACACGCGCAGGGGGGACTGTCGGCCTGTGCGCAATGTGCGCAGCACAAACAGGGGATTGCCAATTAAATAACGCTGCCAGAGCCGCAGGGGCTCTTGTAAAAGTCGCCAGGTCCACTCCAGACCCAATTTGCGCAGCATCAATGGCGCACGCGGAATACGGCCCGAATAGAAGTCAAACAGACCGCCGACCCCCAGCATGATGGGCACTTGCAAGACATCAGCATATTTGGAAATCCAACGCTCTTGATGCGGAGCCCCCATGGCCACAAAGAGCAAATCAGGTTGATCGGCCCGGATCTTTGCCACAATTTCAGCTTCAGTCTGGGGATCAAAATAGCCATGGTGGTGTCCGGCAATCTGCAAGGCAGGCTTGCGCTGTTTGAGATTCTCATACAAAGCCTCGTTGACCTCGGGCCTTCCGCCCAAAAACCAGACGCGCCAGCCGTTTTCAATCGCTTTATCACACAGGGGCACAAACATGTCTGTGCCATTGAGGTTTTCAATCAGGCTTTGACCTGTCAGGCGGGCCGCCAAGGCCACCCCACTGCCGTCGGGCAAAAGCAGATCGGCCGTTTGTAAGGCCTGGCGATAATCCCGGTCTGACCAGGCCAAATTGAGGCAGTCTGCATTGACGTAAAACAGGCGGGTCGGGATGCGGGAGCGAATGCGCTCGGCCATTTCTGCCAACACCTCAGTCAGATGACCATTGCGCAGATTCAACCCCTGGAGACGCAGGGAGGGTGAGGGAGCCAATCCCTGGAGGACAATCTGGGCATGGCGCTCCCAGCTAAAGGCCTGCGCCCTGCGCAAGCCCTTGTCGGCCAACTGCTTGCGGGCTGCCGGGTCTGTCAGCAAATTCAGCAAAGCCATGGCCAAGGCCCCCGCTTCTAAAGGGTCCACCAAACAGACGGCATCGCCCCCGACCTCTGGCAAGGCCCCCCGATTGGAACTCAAAACAGGGCAGCCCGAAGCCATGGCCTCGACCAAGGGCAGACCAAAACCTTCATAAAGTGAAGGCTGAAGGTAGAGCTGGGCATGGCGATAGAGGGCAGGTAAATCCGCCTCGGAGACAAAGCCTGTAAAGATCACGTTTTCAGGTTGATGGGCCGCAACCCATTGATGCACAACCTCGGCACCTTTCCAATCGCTGCCGCACAATACAAGGGTATTCTGCTTCCGCAAGGCCGCAGGCAAAGCCATCCAAGCCTCTAATAAGCCAATATGGTTCTTGCCAGGATGTTCAATGCGCGCCACATAGAGCAGATAATCTGTCGGTGTGGTCTCTGACTGCATCAAGCCCAAAGACCTGAGCCTTTCAAAATCGTCAGCGGCAGACGCTGGCAGAAAGCGACTTGCGTTATAACCATTGGCTGCCAAAGCGATCTGATCAGGCGCTATGCCTGCCAATTCAATTAAGTCGTCGGCGGTCTGCTGGCTGATCGCCACCAATTTGCCTGCGCGCTTTAACATATTTGGCAGCAGCCGGGTGAGATAAAATTGGCGCAGGGGATCGTATTTTTTCGTCAGGCGCAAAGGGGCCAGATCGTGAATGGTGGTGATCTGGGGAAAGGCCTTTTGCAGCAATAAGCGGCGATTGCCGGCAGGAATAAAGACCCCACGGGGGGCTAATTTGCGCAAACGAAAAGGCAAGACCAGCAAAAACCAGAGCAAAGACAACAGGGGGTTCCCCCAAAGTAGGTTCAAGGCGATGATTTGGTGAGCACCCGGTGCCAAACAGGGGGTTAATTCAGGCAGATCAGATTTTAAAGCGATCAGCTGAATCGGGGAAAGTTTTGACAATTCGCTCAAAGTGGCTCGGATGTATTCGGAGATCCCCGATTTGCCCTGATCATAAGGCATCGCAACATAAAGCAAGGCTTGGGGTTTCATACGCCAACCTCCAAACCCTGTTTGATCTCGGCCTCCATCAGGCCTCTCAGATCGGTTAAATCGTGGATGTTTTTGGGCAAGACCCGGTTGGAAAGCACGCAGGCATAAGAATCTTTGTGGCTGGGATCATAGCCGTGCATGCCGGGAATGGCTTTGAGCCCCATAAAGCTGGGCACAATCAGCAGACCGGGTTTGAGCAAAAAGATCAGCTCACCAAACCGGGTATCACCAAACTCACAGTGCCAGCGTTTGAGGTCTGCCCCAGCCAAGACCCGGCCTTCGGGCACTTGGGCCAGCGCCTGTTCGATCTGGGCCCGTGCAGCTGGGTTGGGAAACCAGAAACGGGCCATGGTGGAATCGTACATGGCCACATAATCTTGGCCAAATTTTAAGCCGAGTTTCTCGATCACGGCAATCAGATCAACACTGCCCACCACATCTGCCATGCCATGATCCGAGAAGGCATAAAAGCTCACTTCATCGTAGTTTTCGCGGGCCTGGGCCAAGATTTTTTTCACTTCCCCTTCGTACCAGCGCAGTTTCTCAGCCACTTTGGCGTGACGCGTGCCCACCCCATGCATCAAACCATCCAGGGCGGGCAAATAGAGATAGGCAAATTGGATCTCGCCTTTGGATATCTCTTGCTGGAGCGCGGCCAGGTTTTCTGTTTCAGACAAACGCCAATTGGAGCAGTGATAGGCAATGCCCCGTTGACTCAACCAATCAAAAATGGTGTCGCCCTTTAAAATACCCCCCGGCACAAAATAATCCCGTTTTTCGAGATAGTCAAAATGGGGCAATACCCCAAAAGGCACTGAATAAATTTCAAAATACCCGGTAAAGCCATAGGCCTTGGCCAATAATTTGCTCAGCCAATGCCGCACCCGCCAGCGGTCGAAGAGGCTGCGGGGCAGGTGTTTGACCATATTCATCAGTTTAAAGGGGGAGTTTTTTGGATCGTAGATAAAGCTCGACCAATGCCCATGGGCTTCGGGGTACTGACCCGAGAGTATGCTCGGGTCTGCGGCTGAAGAAAAACCAAAGACGGTTTGCAAAGGGCGGGCATCGCGCACTTCGTCAGCCATAAAACCATAGTGTTTGTAGATTTCCCAGCCCAGGGCGTCGAAGAAGGTAAACAGGGCCAATTTGCGTTTCATATTTTCACCTCAGTGTTTTGGATACCTTGATTATCCTGGCAGAGCAGGCCTGAAAGCAGTCAGAGCCTGACCCTGAAAATTGTCAGAATACCCGCTTGGGGGGTCAGAAAATTCTGACGCAAAAGCCAGCATCCGCTGATTCTTTTGCCCTGGCGCTAGCGGTTAGGCTGGAGTCAGGAGGAAAGAAACATGCCCAACCCAATCAAATTACTCTGGATTCATGACCGGGCCCGTGGCACCGGCGGTGCCGAACGCTATCTGACCCAGGTAGCGCCGGCCCTCAAAGCCCACGGTTTTCAATCATCCCTGCTCTATGGCCCGGGACACAGCCAACCGGCTTTTCTCAATGCCTTCGAACAGGCTTGGCCAGCTGTAGAGCTTGCCAAACAAGTCAAACAAATCCAACCCGATCTGATCTATCTCCACCGCCAACCCGGAGCGCGCGCTTCCTGGGGCAAAGATCTGGAAAGCCTGTTAGACACAGGGATCCCGCTGGTGCGTTTTTACCACGATCACCAACTCTTTTGCCTGCGTGAACACAAATACACAGGCTTTGGCAAACAGACCTGCAGCCGCACCCTGGGAGCCCACTGTTATCTCTGCCCCGGTCTGGTTGTCCGCGAGGAAGAGGGCTTGGCCCTGCGCACCCTGGGGCCCATGAAAAGCCATTTGGCCATTAACCAACGCTTGGATCTGGCGGTGGTGGCTTCGGATTATTTTGCCAATCACATTGAAGCCCATGGCTTTAACAGCAAACGCATCCTGACAGCCCCCCTCTTTGCAGAGCCCACTGTAAAATCTTTGCCCACCCCGGTGAAACATCCCCTGCAATTTTTATTTGTGGGCCAATTGGTCACAGGCAAGGGGCTCGATCTTTTGCTCGAAGCGCTGGTGCTGGTGCCCCAAGCCCAACTGGTGATTGCCGGAGAAGGCCGCCAAGCTACGGATTACCAAGCACAAGCCCTGAAGCTGGGATTAAATGATCGGGTGAAATTTTTGGGGCAACTGGCCCCGCATGAATTGTCTAACTGGCTCGCAAGCTCAGCGGCCGTCATTATTCCCAGCCGTGCGCCAGAGACCTTTGCCCTGACAGGGGTCGAGGCCATGGCTGCCGGGCGGGCCGTGATCAGCAGCGATGTCGGTGGGGTGCGCACCTGGCTTAAACCGGGTGTCAATGGCCTGCTCTTTCCCAGCGGCAATATTCAAGCCTTGGCTTACGCCATCCGCCGCCTTGGACAGAATCCAGATTTGGCCTCTCGCCTGGGCCAAAACGGCTTTTCGATGTGGCAAAAACACTTCAGAATCGAACACCATCTCAGCCGATTGATCCCAGCCTTTCAACAGTTGATCCAAATTCCAAATTCCCTTCAGGAGGCATGTATATGATCAGAAAATGGACCGTGGCGGGCAGCCCCGCCTTAGAAAACAAGATCGAGGCTATGATTCAAGGTCTACGCAACCGACTTCAGGCCAGTTTCAGCCGCGAAGATTACAGTGCAGTGGTGATCGCGGGCGGATACGGCCGCGGAGAGGGAGGCGTGCAGTGGGTCAATGGCCAAGAAAACCTTCACAACAATTTGGATTTGGTCTGGGTGGCTCCCCACGCCTCCCAAGTGGATGCCATTCGCAGCAAACTCGAAAGTGAGTCCCGTTCTTTTGAAGAAAGTTATGGGGTGGCGCTCGACAGTTTTGTGATCGATGAAGCCCGACTCAAAAGACTGCCCTGTTTGGTGATGCTCTACGACATGAAATTTGGGCATCGCCTGCTTTTGGGCAAACCCGAAACATGGGCAAAGATGATTCGCTACACTGTCGAAGATATTTTGCCCAGCGATATGCGCAATTTGTTGGTCAATCGGGGCTCTTTGCTGCTGATCAACCGTTGGCTCTTGGCCCAAGGTCAACCCAGTGCGGGCCTGCGTGAGCAAATCATCCGCCATGGCATGAAAGCCATTATCGGGCTGGGGGACGCCCTTTTATTCATGCGCGGAGATTACCATTGGAGTTATCTCGAAAAACAGCAGCGCATGAATGCAGCCCTGGATTTGCCCATGCAATTGCGTCAGGCCTATCACCAGGCAGCGGAGTTCAGATACCGGCCCGATTATCTTGCCTTTAACCAGCATGACTTGCAAGTCTGGAACGAAGAATTGCTGGAATTATTCGCCCAAGGACATTTGGCTTTTGAAGCCTGGCGCTTGGAAACCCCGCTCTCTCACTTTACCTGGAAAGACTATCCCTCTCGGGCGATCTTACAGAGTCTGCACGCAGAATGGGGCTACCGGGGAACCCGTTTGCGCCGCTTAAAACACTTTATTTTCAACCAGTCTTTTTCAGCCAAAATGGGTCTGTTTGCCAATTTGGGACTGCGCTTTCAAGACAACGCCAGTGTCTTGGCGCTGATGTTTCCAGCAGTGGCTTATGAACTGACCGATGGGAATTATCTGGCCTGGGTACGCGAGCAATTGAATGCAGAACCTTTGACACTTCAAGATTTACTTGGCGATTATTTGCAGGCCTGGGGAAGTTATCTCGATCCCGGACTCTTGCCCCGGCTCAAAATTTGGCAGAAACAATTACACCGTCAGGAGGTCTTGGTATGATTGTGCTCAGTGCAGATATTCATCACAGCAGTCTCGGAACAGGCAATCAGGCCCACAGCGATTTGTCTGAAGTTCAAACAGCACTCGATTTTGCCCAATTATTGACAGAATATGGGGTCAAAGCAACGTATTTTATCAGCGGCAAGGCCTTCTTAGAAGAGGGCCCGGCCCTGGTTCCGATTGTGAACAACCCCCTGATTGAAATTGGGGGCCACAATTGGGATTGTTTTGAACCCCAGCTTTGGCACCGCTTCTGGAACAAGGCCTTGGGCTCTTACAATGGCCCAGCTTGGTACCAAAAACGCGATCTGCAAAAGACGATTGCGATCATCGAAGACCAAACTGGCCGCAAAATCACCAGCTGGCGCAATCACATGTACAAACATGGGCCTTATACCGAGGCCCTGCTCAAAGCGGCAGGCATTTTGATCTGCTCCGATGGTGTACGCAAAGACAGCAATGGGCCCGAATTGCATCCAACGGGGATTTACAATTTCCCCTTGAATATTATTCCCGATCACGAACATCTCTACCACGCTGAACGCACCCCGGAATGGGTCGATCAATGGGTCAAACGCTATCATTGGTCCGACGATTTTGGCTCAGAATCGTATTCAATTGAAGTCTGGACGGACATGGTCTTGGAACAGCTCAAAGCCAATGAGGCCCTGGGTGTGATCTCCAATTTGATCTTACACCCAATCACCATGTATCTCTGCGACCAATATGCTTCTGCTCAGCGCATTTTGGCGTATATTGCAACCCGCCCACAGATGACCATGAGCGCCATGGCCCAGGCAGCTGTTCTGCCGGAAAGGAGTTTGGTATGAGCGCGCCTTTAGTCAGCATTATTTTGCGCAATAAAAACAGCGAAGAGACTATGGCTGAAGTCCTCAAAGCGCTGTTTAACCAACGCTTTATCGACTTTGAATTGATCGTGATGGATTCAGGCACCCGCGATCAGAGCTTAGAATGGCTCAAACCCTGTGCCCACCAAATTCAGACAATTGCTCCCGAAGCGTATTTTCCAGGCAAAGTCCTCAACCAGGCCGCCCAAATTGCCCGAGGTGAAATTTTGGTCTTTCTCAACAGCGATGTGGTGATGTTAAACGAACAGGTGTTGGACCACCTGCTCCAGCCCTTTGAAGATCCGCAGATTGTGGCCAGCTTTGCCCGCCAAATTCCCCGGCCCGAAGCGGATCCCTGGGTGCAAAGGGATTATGCCAAAGCCTTTCCCGCTGAAGGCCCTGCGCCGGACTGGATGACCTATTCTCTGCCCTTGGCCGCCATGCGCAAAAGTGCCTGGAAAAAAATGCCTTTTTATACCTGGGCCTGGGGCTCAGAAGACAGCGAATGGGGTTTCAGGGCCCAAAAACAAGGGCTCAAAATTGCCTATGTGCCCCAGGCCGAGGTCATGCACTCTCACAATTACACCCTCAAACAACTCTATGGCCGGCGTTTTATCGAAGGGGAAGCGGATGCCTATATGCAAAATTCCCAATACCCCTGGTTGAAAGCGCCTTTGCGGGTCTTGGCCGATACTGCGCGGGATATCCAAGCCAGTCTCAAGCAGCGGCAGCTGAAAGAGGCCGGCCTTGCCTTGCCCCGGCGCGTGGTTTTTCACTTTGCCCATTTTCGCGGCTGGACCCACGGCTGGCAACGGATTCAGAACAAATCTGTAGATCCGGGCAAAGGCCAGGTCACGGTGTTGCAAAGACATCCAGCAGCTTAACCCTCCTCACCAGAAGTCCGGCCCCCTCTTGCCCTGATTCAAGTTTGGGAAAATTCTGACAGGCCCTGTCACAAAAAGCTGAATGTTTTGCTTGGAGGCAACCTTTATGCTTAACACAGCCGGGTAAACCGGCCAGCACTTTTTTTAGGAGGCCGAAGATGTTCCAAGCCCTATCAGACTTAAAGAATTACCTACAAGCCGATCTGTGTAAATTCAAAGACAGTTGGCCTTTTCGTCCACAATTTTGGAAGTCCCTGCTGCATCCGCGCTTTTTGCCTGTCTTGCTGTTCAGGCTGGCAGGTTTCTTTCACGCTCTGAATTGGGGACTGCCTTCAAAACTCAGCGCATTGTCCAATCAAATTCTTTTTGGCTGCGATATCGCCCGCGGGGCCCAGATTCAAGGCGGCCTGTTTTTGCCGCACCCCAATGGGGTCGTGGTCGGTGAATATGTGCGCATAGGCAAAAATTGTATTCTCCACCAGGGCGTGACCCTGGGCACCCGTGGACAGGAGCATGAGATCGACAATCCCCAGATTGGCCACGAAGTTGAAATTGCCACAGGCGCCAAGATCCTCGGTGGGGTGGTTTTGGGCGATTATGCCCGCATCGGCGCCAACGCCGTTGTGCTCGGTGATGTACCCGCTTATGGTGTGGCGGTGGGCATTCCGGCCCGTGTGGTGCGCTTGCGCCCTGAGGCGCCCTCTGCACCTGAAAGAGCTGAAGAAGAAAAAGAAGTCCAAAAACAATGGGCCCTGTTAGAGCCATGAAATACCTGGCGTTTTTTGCCTTTTTGGTGGTGGGAACCCCTTTGCTGGCACTGGTTTTGTCGCGTTCAGCACGATTGCGCAATGCCGTGATTCCACTCTTGGTCTTTTTAACTGTAAAAACCGTGGATATTAACTTTGTTTCAATGGAGTTTTACAGGGGCACTGCCAAAGGCTTTGAGGTCTCTTTGATCGATATCTTGGCGCTGGGTATGTTGGGGGCCCTGTGGCTCAGACGGCAACAGTTCAAACTCACCCCTTGGCCGCCAGGTTCGACGGTCTTTTGGCTCTATTTTGCCTTTTCAGCCCTCTCGGTGGTCAATGCCGGAGAGCCACTGTTTGTGGCCTTTGAGCTGTTTAAGATGGTGAGAATGTACCTGCTTTTTTGGGTTGTGAGCCATTGGATTCAAAACCCCAGACAATTGCAGTGGTTTTTAAGGGCCGTGGCATTGGTCATGTTGTATATCTTTTATGAAATGCTCAACCAAAAATACCGCATGGGTATGTGGCAGGCCAAAGGGCCCTTTCCGCACCAAAACTCATTGGTCATGTATGTCAATTTGTTCAACTGCCTGCTCTTTTCATATGTACTCAATCAAAAGCGCAGCTCTGCAGCTATCAGTCTGTTTTGGCTGGGACTTTTGGCCGTGGGCATGTTGTGCACTGTGTTTACCTTCTCCCGTGGCGGGATGTTGTTTTTGGCCTTGGGACTGGCTTTGGTTTTTGTATTTTCGTATACCCCAAGCCAGATCAGCCTGCGTAAAACGGCTGTGCTGCTCTTGGCCTTGACCATGGGGGGAGCCATTGCTTGGAAAGCCAGCGACTCCATTCACGAGCGCTTTGAAACAGCTCCCGAAGAGTCGATGGAGGTGCGTCAGGTTTTGGCCATTGCCGCCCTGCGCATGGTGGCCGACAAACCCCTCGGCATTGGTTTAAACAATTTTGGCCTCAAGATCAACCCCCCTTACCCCTATGGGGACCACATTCCCCGCAAAGAGAGCAATGATCCCGAAGAGGAAGAGGAAAAAGGCGGATTGGTGGAAACGGCTTACCTGATGGTGGCAGCTGAGGCCGGTTGGCACAGTTTGGCCCTCTATGTGATTCTGCTCTGGGGATTTGCGTTTCGGGCTTTTCGGCTCTTTTTTAAAGCCCAGAACCCCGTATACAAGGCACTGGCGTTGGGTTTGGCCGCTGGGCAGGTCTCGATTTATCTCGAAACCTGTTTTGAATGGGTGCTCAAACAATCGAATAATTTTTACCAATTGATGCTGGTCTTCGCCCTGATCCTGGTCTTGGAAAGATTAGAAAGACAGTCTCAGAAACAAACTCCAGGGCCCAGGCTAGGCTCACGTTTGGCCGTCAGAAAAGTCCGACACTGAAAGGGCTTAAAGTCTGATTCTTTCACACGGGCCTGAGACTTAAGCTGGTAATAGAAGTCTCGGAGGTAAACACAGTATGCGAATTTTGGTTTTGACAAATTATTATCCCCCTTATAGCGTCGGAGGTTACGAAATTGCCTGTGAAACCACCGTCAATTGGCTGCGCAAGCGTGGGCACCAGGTGCAGGTGCTGACCTCACAGAGCCCAGACGAAACCCCGCTGGCAGAAAGCCATGTCTTGCGCAGCTACGATCGGATCGACTATGCCAAGGGCAGTTACCGGCAAAAATGGCAAACGGAAAAAAAGAATTACACACTCACTTTGGACACGATCCAGGCCTTTCAACCCGATCTGGTTTATCTTTGGAGCCAGCGCTTGATCTCTTTGGGCCCGGTCTATGCCGTCGAAAAATCCAAATTGCCAAAGGTCTTTGAGTTCGGTGATTTTTGGCCCGACTCCTACCTCAAACCCGGATTAACCCCCTGGATTCGCAGAAAAATCAAAGAGCGGATTCCCGGTCTGCATGGCGGATCTTTTAAATTGGACCCCGTGATTTCTGTCGCCCGTTGGATGGGCCCAGAAATTCAGAGCAAATACCACAGCCAAAAAGTGGTGTTTATTCCCAATGGCCTGGACTTGCCAAGCCAAAAAACATGGCCAGATTGGAACGCCCCCCTCAAAGCCCTGTTTTTGGGCCGAATTGATCCCGAAAAAGGCTTACATCTGGCGCTCGAAGCCCTCTTGCAGCTAAAAGAACAGGGGCAGATTTTGGAACTGACTGTGGCAGGCAAAGGTCAAGCTGATTATCTCGACTTTTGCCGCCAATTTGTGTCTTCCCACGGCCTCGAAAAACAGGTCCATTTTCTGGGTTGGCAGCCTGATCCTGCTCCACTTTATGCCCAACACCCATTGCTTTTGATGCCCACCACCATGCGTGAGCCCTTTGGCTTGGTAATCGTCGAGGCCATGTTGCGTGGCTTGGCCGTCTTTGCCCCTGACGCTTATGGGCCTGCAGAAATAATCAAACACGGAGAAACAGGCATTTTGTTTCAACCAGGAGACAGCAAAAGCCTGGCCCAGGCTCTGCTCGAACAATTAAAATTTCCCGAGCGACTGCAAACGATCGGAAAACAGGCCCAAGCGGATGCCTTTGAACGCTTTGGTGTGGACAAAGTCAAACGCCAAGTAGAACAGGTACTTTTGCAAGAAATCGAGGCCCAAACATGTCAGGCAAGTTAAACGAAAGCTGGCTCAGCAGCACCTTGAGCAATTACGGCCTCCTGGCTCTGCGCATTGGCAGTATGTTGGTTTTAACCCGTTCCCTTTTTCTGGGGCTCAACCCAGAGCAATACGGATTTTGGGCCCTGCTCTGGTCGATTTTTAGCTATACCCTTT
Organism: Candidatus Sericytochromatia bacterium; assembly: GCA_018780035.1. Taxonomy (GTDB): domain Bacteria; phylum Cyanobacteriota; class Sericytochromatia; order UBA7694; family UBA7694. The sequence continues at coordinate 57,983 of JADMKE010000047.1, read as the reverse complement.
TGCTCGATTTTGGCTTTGGTACGGCCGTGCAAAAATGGACCAGCCAAAGTTCTGCCCAAGGGGATTGGCAGCGCTACGGCCAATTGCTGAGTTCGCTCTTGCTCAGCTATGGCTTCATGGGGGGGCTCTTGGCTTTGATCTCCTTTCCCTTGGCGCAAGGCCTGCCCCAGTGGTTTCAGTTTGGTTCTGACCCCACCCCCTTTCAACAGCTGTTTTTGGTCTTTGGGGTGGGCAGCGGTTTGCTCTTTCCCACCGGCATGGCCGCTGAAATGTTGCGTGGTTTGGGCCAATTGCGACTGCGCAACCGGATCCAGGCCCAAGGGGTTTTGCTGCAAACCGGTGGCAGTTTACTGCTCTTGCACTTTTGGCCCAATTTAATGGCGCTCACACTCTGGACCCTTTTGAGCACCTTATTGACCAACGCTTGGCTCTTTCGCAAGGCCTGGCAGGGCCTGCCCCCTCAATTTAAATTGGGGCGTCCGAGTCTCAGCCTCTTAAAAGAGGTCGCAGGATTTAGTTTCTTTGCCTGGTTAATTACCTTGAGCAATTTGGTCATTTTCCGCAGTGACCAATTGGTGATTGGGACAACCTTGGGCGTGAGTGCCATTGCAGGCTACCAAATTGCAGGCAGGGTGGCCGATCTCTTTCGCCAATTGACGACCCAATTACACGATTATTTAGGCCCCCTGGCAGCTCGGGCCCATGCCCAAGGGGATCAGGCCATGATTCACGATACACTGCTCAAATCTGCCCGATGGGTCAGCCTTTTGGCCGTCTTGATGGGCCTGCCCTTGGCTTGGGTGCTGCCCGATTTGCTGCAGCTTTGGCTCAATCTCAACGACCCCACCCTGGTGCTCTGTGCCAGATTATTGCTTTTCTCGATGTTTGTGCAGGTCAGTCTGCGCAGCAGTTCAACCCAAATTTTGCTGATGTGCCAACGGGAGCAAGCCCTGATGTGGGGAGGCATGGCTGAGGCCGTTTTAAACCTGAGTCTGAGTTTATTTTTGGCTCCGCGCTTGGGGGTCTTGGGGGTGGCTTTGGGAACAGTGCTCCCCAATCTGGTGATGGCGGTCTTTTTCCAATTGCCTCTGGTTCAAAAAGCCAGTGGCATCTCGCCTCTGAATTATTTTCTGCGCGCTTCAGGCAGGGCCTGGTTGGCAGGTATATTGGCTTCACTGTTGGTCTGGCCACTTTGGTTACAATTGGCCTCCCTGACACCGCTTTTGCGCCTCTTGCTCGGTGGCACAGCGGCGGGAAGCCTGAGTTTGGCTTTCCTGTTGCTATTGGGACTGACAAAAGCGGAAAAAACAAGCCTGTTATTGCGGCTTTCAAAGCCCTTGAAAGTCAAAAAAAACCCAAATCATGCGTTGCTTGAATCAAATTCCCTTTAAACGCGTGAAATAATTTGTCAAGCAGTTGAAGTCTGGTTCATAATAGGGGGTATGAATGTTGAACTCTCACCCCTGGCACAACGACTTCGGGAACTGCGCTTTCATTCGGGCCTGTCCATGCGTCAATTGGCTGAAAAAGCGGATATATCTGAAGCCTATGTCTCATTGATCGAATCTGACAAACGCATTCCTTCAGAAAAAATCCTCAAAAAAATCTCACAGATTTTATCTCAAGATGCCATTGTTCAATTGCAATTGCTGCAAACAGTGGGCTATGCCAGAGAGCAAACTGTGCCTTTGGATGCCCAGATTTCGGCTTTAACAGGCAATGAGGCCTTTGAAAAACTTTTACTCAATAGCCATGTTTGTCTTTTAAACGGCCAAGACAGTGTAGCCCAACACCTTCTGACCGAAGCATTGCCTCAATTTAGCCAACCGATTCAACTACAAATTTTAATTGCTTTTTTAGAGGCCGCTCGCCAACAATGGGTTCTGGCTGAGCGCGCATTGCAAACCGCTCAAGAGGCCCATCGCTTTTGCCCCGAAGATCTGCCTGAACAGACTCTCAAATTGGCATCTGGACTGCTTTATAGTCTAAAACATTTTTTCTCTGAGACCTCTGCAGATGCACTCCTCAATTTAAAAAACCAATTTTCAGACTGGGAACCCACTTTTTTTAAATCCTATTTCGAACTTGTCTGTGAATTCTGCTTGGCCCGATTGCTCAAAAATCCCAGCCAGTGGCAAAACCTCGCCCTAAAAAGTGAAGAATGGCTCAGCGCCTTTGGCAACCATTCTGAAGAACTCTTAAAATGGGGCTACAGGGTCTGGCTGGATGCCTTGATTGAATTCAAGCAGGTAGAAGGACTGAAACGGGCTTTACACTTGGTTCAAATGGCATTGATTTATGCTCCGCAGGCAGCAGAATTGTGGTTTAAACAGGCCCAAATTTACCAAGGTCTCTACCAGATTTCAGCTGAGCCCAAATTGCAATCTGCTTGTTTGCAAAGCCTCTTGCAGGGTTTTCAAAAAGATTCATCCGCCTCCTTGGCAGAGATTACCCGCATGTGGCCAAAACCCATACAGAATCACTCAGAACTTTTGTCACTGACCCAAACCCCGCTCAAAGCCTAAAATGAGCGATCAGACGATTTTAATTATTGAAGACGATTTGCGTTTGGCAACATTTACGCGCATGAGTCTCGAAACCCAAGGGTATCAAACCCATTTAACTGTCACGGGTGCAGAGGGATTCAAACAATTGTCCTGCCAAAAAATTGATTTGATTCTCTTGGATTTGGAATTGCCCGATGGCAATGGGATTCAACTCTGCCAAAAAATACGCAATCAATGGAATACCCCTGTGATCATTTTTTCGGCAGAACGCAGTGTAGAGACCAAAATTCAAGCCCTTGAAGCAGGTGCCAACGACTATATTGTCAAACCCGTTGATGTCAGAGAATTATTGGCCCGTGTAAAAGCCCAATTGCGGGCTTATCTGCTGAATAATACCTGTTTACAAATTGGCCTGCTGCGCTTAGATCAAAGTCAAGATCTGTTTTATTGCAATCAGGTGCCGCTGTCCCTTTCAGAAATGGAACACAGACTCTTAAAAATCTTTTTTGCTCATTCACCTGATTTGCTTTCCAAATCCGAGCTTTACAGCCATCTTTGGGGAGGGGCTTTTTTGCCAGAAAGGGATGCCCATTTGGTTGAGACCCATATTAATCGCTTGCGCAATCGCTTAAAAAAATGGCCCACCCAATGTCAGATTCAAACAGTGTATGGAAAAGGTTATTTTTTGCGCGCTTGCTGAGGAGAAAAACTAATAACCTCTGTTTTTTGAGCCAAACCTGGAGCGTAATTGTCCAAACACGATTTTAACTCATGAGAGGTCACCACTGCTTGAATTCCCGATTTTTGCATCAATGCTTCAAGGTATTGGCCCTCTTCAGGGGAACTCAGTGGGGCCTGCAAGATAGCAATCTGCTCTGCCAGCAGAGCTGCGTAAGTCATGATCAACGTATCACAGGGATCGGAATACAACATCACAAAACGTTTGTGTTTGACCTCTTGGCGCAAAAAGGGAGTAAGCTCACTGGCTCTGAGAATAATTTCTGAATAACTCAGACACTCAGCGGGAGAAAAATTAACAATCGGTTCAGCTGACTCCAGAGGGGAATAAACGCCAACCAAAATAGGTACCTCAAAACAAGTTGATAAAATTTCAGGGCCGCAATATTAAAGACCACAATTGTCCGAATATCATCACGCTAATTCAGAACTTGGCATAGTTCAAGAGTAGAGGGGCTTGAAAGCCTCAATATCAACTCAAATTGTGAGGTTCTTGTGAGCATTGGGAAGCTGTACCTGGATCCGGGTTCCCCGCCCAATCTCCGAATCAACAACAATCTTTCCCTGGAATATCTCCACCAATTGTTTGACAATAAACAGCCCCAATCCACTAGAACTTTCCCCAGCCGTGGGCCGAGGCGTTAATCTGGAAAATTTTTGAAATAATTTGGGCTGCTCATCCACGGGAATACCGGGCCCTTGGTCTTCGACAGCAAAGGCAAAGGTCTCAGCCGAACACTCAAAGAACAGCCTGACCTTGCGCTTAAAGGGTGAAAAATTGAGCGCATTTGAACAGAGATTTTCAACTATGTGCCGAAACAAAATCGGATCTGTATAGATGCATTGAGGGGTTTCAAAACCAAACAATTGGAATTCAATTTGTTTTTCCTGTGCCCGGAATTGATAAGGGCTGAACCAGGGCAAAATATCAGCTTTGGGGGAGATGGGTTGCACATGCACTTCAAGACCGCCAAAATCCAAGCTTTCAGCCAGCAGCAAGCGTTCGGTATTGCCATTCATGTCAGACAGGGTCTTTTTTAAGTTCAGAAAAGCCGCTTGCCGGTCTTGAGGACTTAATTGTTCATGCATCTGTTCGAGCAAAGAAACCCCCAAGGTCAAGGTGCCCAATGGGTGTTTAAGATCGTGAGCCGCCATGGCAATCACATGTTGCCGCTCTTCCAGCAAAAGAGTGAGTCCGTGATTGGCCTTCTGTAAATCCTGGGTGCGCTCCAATATCGTCGCTTCCAATTGGTGATACATTCGGGCATTGGTCAAAGAGCTGGCAATATGTCCAGCCAGGGCTTTGAGCAGAAGTTCTGAGCGCAGATTAAAGGCCTCTGGATTGCTTTCTGAACAAAGATAGATCAGTCCCGTCAGCCGGTTTTGCAAAATCAAAGGCAGAAAAAAGTGAGAACCCTGGAGTTTCCGGGCCTCAGGAATCTGATTCAACTCCTCCAGATGCCGAGGCAAACGCACAATCCGCAAGGTCTGAACCACATAGCGAATCAAAGCCAAGGGCCAAACGGCATCGAGGGGTCGCTCTTGCAAATGCAATTGTCCTTGGTCAAAATGGGCCAAACAGGTCCACTCCGTGACTTCTGTGGCTGTTTCGGGGGCAATAAACAAAGCCATTTTTTCGGCTTTTGTTTGGGTCTGTAAGATCGTCATAATCGCAGCCAAGAGTTCTTCTTGTTTGGTGGTCTGGGCAAAGAGAGCAGAAATTTGCATCAAAAGATCCAAATCCAAATCGGCATGTGGAAGTTGCACATGTTGTTCGTACTGCAATTTTAATCGTTGCGGAAATTGCAACAATAATTGATTGACTTTTTCAGTCGCTCCCCAGCTTTGATACGCCAAAGCAGATTCAAAAAGTGCCCGTTCGGCCAAACGGGGCAAAGCCTGAAGTTGCCAAAAACGGGACTCAGATTCCAGGGCAAAGGCCTCGATATGGCTGAGTTTTTCTTGCCTGGCAAGGGTCACAGCCCTTTCATAGGCTTCAATGCGTGGTTGATTGGCCTGAGCGGGATCTTCTGCAATCACCAAAGCCATGAGTGGGCCAAAGTTTTCGGGGCAGCGCTCTGCCAATTGATTGAGTTTTTGCAATGAAGCCGCATGGGCGTCTGTGTCTAAACTTTCACCCCGGCGCAAAGCCAGAATTAAGCCCGTAAACAGATGTAAGACATTGACCACTGAACCCTGTAAATAGCGCAGATTGTCAGCTTGACGATAGTTTTCTGCCGCAGTTTCAATCTGACCATAAAGCAAGAGCACAAATGCTTTAAACGAAAAATACCTGGACAAATCCGCTTGACTTCCCCGACCCCGAATCAGCGCAATATAATCGGCCTCCGTTTGATTCGGCAGGTCAAAACATTCAGCTTCTTGCCGCAGGGCATGTAAAAGTAAGGCATATCCAGTTAAGCCATCCAATGGAGAAAAATTTTGGATGGTTGCATTAAAAGCCAACATGGCAGGAAGTTCTTTGGTTTGGAAGTCTTCAAGGGAAAACCCTGATAAAAACAGATTTGCCCCTTTAAACACGCGAGAATAACCCGCAAATTGCAAATTCCCCGACTGTAATCCTGCCCGCCAGGAACTTTCAAAATGTGAACAGGCCTGCCGATAGGCCTGGTGCCAAGGGGCCAAAAAATCGCCAATCACGCAATGTAAAACCGCCAACTCATCCAAATGACCCCAGCTCTGGGCCGTTAAAAGGCCTCCATCGGCTAACAAACAGGCCACAGATACCAAGTCTGTTTGGGCCATTACCAGAATAATACTGGCAGCATAAATAATCCCGGACTGTGGCGCGCCCTGATGGTGCAAAATTTGGTCGAGGAAATACAAAACATAGAGCCCAAATAATTCAGGTTGATAATTGTAAAAAGCAGCGGTCGATGTAGCAAATAAACGCAAGATATCTGCAAAAGCCGGGCTCGATGGGCGCAGACTCAAATCCAATAGATCTGAGGGCACCGACCGGCTGAGTGTTTGAATACAGCCTGAAAACAGGGCTTCGATTTGGGCCGGTTCCTGGGAAATCGCTAACCCGGCTTGGTTTAAGATCGTCACCGTAAATTCAACCGCTTCTTGATAGCGATTCTGCTGGGTGTAGAGGATCACCAGCAGCACATAGACATCGGTTAAATTGGCATCGGGGAATTTGTTTAATAGACTTTTGAGCTTGCGTTCTGAATTGCTTAAATCTGCTTTGAGATAATCCAAAAAAGCCATCAAGGCCAGAGTTTTAATTTCTTGTTCAGGACTGAAAGGCTGTTCTGAGGCCATCAATTGGACAGCACTTAAAAACGCCAACGCTTCTGCCTGGGCCCCTTTTTTTAAGGCCTGATCACTCAATTCCAAATTGGCATCGATTAACAAAGTCAATTCTTCTGGATCAAGGGATTGATATACAGGGTTTAAGGTTTCGGCCAAGCCCGTCAATGAGTGTGGACCTTTTAAATTCAAAAGCACGCGGCCTGTTTTTAAACGAAATTGGGTGCTTTCTTCGGCTGAAAAGCTCAAATGAATCCATTCGTGCAGGCGATCATGGGCAAAACGGTAAAAGCCAGGTTGATCGAGATGCAAAAAACCTGCACGCACACAGGTAGACAACGCCTGTTTCAAATCTGTGACAGAGCTATTTGTCAGCATTTGCAAAAAACAGGTTTTGAGTGCCAGATATGCAAAACGGGCTCCCAAACAAGCTGCGATCCCCAATAATGCCCTTTCAAGCTCAGAAAAAGCGGCCACTTGGCGCCCAATCATGTCTTGTAAAATCTGTTCTGAGAAACTGTTTTGGGTCCTTTCACCAGACCAATTCAAGCTCCAAACCCCAAGTTCAGGTTGAAAGGTCAATAATTTTCGGCGTTTAAAATCTTCCAAACTCACTTTAAGATAAAGCGGATTGCCTAGGGTTAAATCCTGTAAAACGGGCAACAGAGACTCTGTTTCTGAAAAACTGGCCCCCAAAGCTTCTTGCAAATAGAGATGGGTGGATTGGGGTTCGAAAGAACTGAGCACAAGTAATTCAGCGTTCAAATCCCCTGAACTTTCACTCTGTTGCCGAAAGAGCTGTATCTCTCTGCCGCTGATCAACCACAGGATATTTAAGGGGAAGAGTTGTCGGAAAAAATGCAAAGAACTGTCATCGGCCCATTGAACATCATCTAACCAGACGATCAGCTGTTGGTGAGAACTGACCACTTGCCATAATTGGGCAAAAGCCCTGTTAAAGGGATTTTCCAAGATCAAATTGCCACTGAACTGGGTCTGGCTGGTCTCATTTAAAATGAGAGCCAGTTCAGGCAGGGTTTCAAAAAGGACTTGAGCGGAAAGGCCCATTTCAATTTGGAAAATTTCTTTCCAAACCAAACGTTCAGACAGAGAAAGACTGAGTAAAAAACGCAAAAATGACTGCATTGACTCAATAAAAACAGCATATGAGGGGGTATATTTCATGGCCTGCTGAAATTTACCACTCAAATAAGTTCTTTGAGATAAAACTTCTTGGAGCAAAGCAGATTTGCCGACACCAGGCTGGCCCTGAATAAAATAAATGCCACGGTTGGAGGCATCAAGCCAATTATTCAGTTGCTTTAATTCCTGTTTGCGCCCAATAACAAAGAACGTCTCTCTAAAGGATAAAAATAAGCCTCAAACGCCTAAAAAGCATAAAGATCGCTTTCTACATTTGGATATCTGTCTTGAAGCTGGGGGGCCATTAAAGTTTGGAAAAACCGGTCCAAACCAGGGGGCAATTCAGGTAAAAATTGCGTCAAACTGGGCAGCGGGTTCTCCTTCTCATCAGGCAAAACCCCTGACCAAGCCTCAAACAGAATCCTCCCCAGGGCATACAAATCTGTCTGTTCGCTCATTCCCACTTGAACGAGTAACTCAGGGGCTGCGTAGCGCTGCGCATCATAGAGTAATTTTTCAGAATCAAGGGCAGCAATAATTTGAACCGAATCCCCATCGATTAAAATATGGGCGGGTGTTAAAGCCAGGTGCAGTTTTCCACTTTCATGAAAATCAACCAAGGCTTGCAAAATGTGCCGCGTATAGACAAACCGTTGAAGACAAAACTGCTTTTGATTCTTTAAACTAAACATATTGCGCCCATTTGTCAAACTTACTTAACTGACTCACACATTTTAACTTAACTTTTTTAGATAACTCAGGGTTGAAGTTTACACGAAAAAAGTCAATAAATCCAGTAAAGTTAGACAGTTAAATAGTGCTGCAATGGGCGTATCACAAACAATTTATGCCACCTTGGCCAAAGTCATTGCTTGTTCTACTCTTAGCACTAATTTTTGTCCCAAACTCTCCCAGGTAAAGTGTTTGAGGATGTGCTTCATGCCTGCTTGGGCCATTCTTTCACGTACTCCCGGATGGGCCAAGAGATCGCCAATCTGGGCGGCAAAAGCCACGGATTTTTCGGCGTAGCGCACTTGCAGGCCTTCTGTCAAACCCAGGCCTTGCGCCCCTGTGGGGGTGGATACCACTGGTTTGCCCATTGCCATGGCTTCGATGATTTTGAGCCGGGTGCCACCGCCGATGCGAATCGGGGCAATATAAACATCACAGGCAGCATAAGCGGGGCGAATATCCGGAACACCGCCCGTCACTTCAACCCCCTCAACAGCTTCAAAAGCCCGAATCTCAGGTCCGGGGTTGAGTCCCACGATCCGCAATTTAAACTTCCCGATTTTTTTGAGCAAAAGCGGGTGGACTTCTTGCATAAACCAGGTAATGCCTTCGGCATTGGGGGCGTAGTCCATGGCCCCTGTAAAACAGAGCACGGGCACATCCCCTTCACGGGACCAGCTTTGGGGCTTGAAATAATGGTGATCGACGCCATTGCCGATGATCCAAGGGTTGATATCCAATTGCTGTTTGACAAAATCAGCATCTTCGGGTGAACACACGACTTGGTTGGGAAATCGTTTCGCCAGGCGGCGTTCAAGTCGTTCGAGTTTGAGGTAGTTTTCTGCAAAATTGGCACGGGATCTCAGCCCTTTTAAATAGGGCCAACTCTCTTGCATAAACTCCAAATCCACACGATTGCGATCGGTAATGACAGGGATCTGTTTTGCCCCGGCAGGCATGAGGTCGTAGATGTACTGAGTCATACAAATATCTTCAGCAAAAATCAGGTCAAAGTCTTCTGAATTCAGTATCTCACCCAACTCTTGACGAATAGCCGGCAAATCCCAATGGAACATGGTTTCGGGCTGGGGTGAAAACAGCCGTTGGGACAAATTTCGCCAGGGGTTGAGTGTAACCGGCCTGCGAATGACCCGCTCACAGAGCGCTTCAAACACACCCTGATGGGCTGCAGCTTGATTGTCTGGATCAAGCGAAAAAAGCGTTACCTGGTGGGCCGATGCGAGGCTTTTGAGCAGGTGATAAACCCGTTGATGGGTCCCGCGATTGAGGGGATAGGGCAAAAAAGGGGTTAAATACAGAATTTTCATAGGTTTCTCCTTTAATATGCGCCGCGGCCACTGAGCACCGCTTTCACCGTTTTGAATAAAAGGGACAGATCCAACTTGAGACTGCGTTTGAGTATATATTCCTGGTCCATTTGCACCTGCATGCGAAAGGGAATCTCACTGCGTCCACTGACCTGCCAAATACAGGTCAGACCGGGTCTGACATGCAAACGTTTGCGGTCTTCGGGGGTATAATCTGCCACTTCGCGGGGAACCGGGGGGCGGGGTCCGACCAGACTCATATCCCCTTTTAAGACATTCCAGAGTTGGGGCAATTCATCAATGCTAAAGCGGCGAATAAAACGACCCACCGATGTAATTCTGGGGTCTTGACGGGCTTTAAAAATCACCCCATCACCTGACTCATTGAGATGGGCCAAGCTGTCTTTCAGCGCTTCGGCATTCAGCACCATCGAGCGAAACTTATAAAAGCGAAAGGTCTCGCCGTATTGCCCCACCCGATCTTGGGCAAAGAAGACCGGGCCCCGATCTTCCCACTTGATCGCCAGCGCAGTGGCTGCAAAAAGGGGCGAAAGCGCCAGGAGTGCCGCCGCAGAACCCAAGATGTCGAAACTGCGTTTAAGTCCCGCAGCGAGACGCAAAATAAAACGATTTTGCAGGGGCAACCACAGCCGAGATCGGCGTTGCCATTTTAGCCGTTTTTGATAATTCTTAATCAGCTGAACCTGAGCCTGGGTTTGAATAAACATAAGTTAAAATTCCTCCTACTTTTATTTTGACAAAGAGCAGGGAAATAAACTGTCAGGGGATCCTTCTTTTGCTGTGGGAATTTTCTTGCACCAATTCGAGGTACAAGCTATAAAGCCGATGGGCAACGGTCTCCCAGCTATAATTTAAAAGGGCTTCGTGATAGCCAGCTTCACCCAATAAGTGGGCAAACGCGGGCTCTTGCAATAATACCTTGGCCGATTGAACCAGCTCACGGGTATTCCCAAACCGCAGCCCTGTAACCCCATCGTTGACCAAATGCTGTAAGCCCCCCAGATCAGCGACCAAAACGGGTTTGCGCCGCATCCAGGCTTCGAGGACGACAATGCCAAAGGGTTCATGGCGCGAAGGCAGGACAAAGATCTCGGTTGCGTCATAGGCATCAGCCAAAAGGGGATCATCGGCATTCAAACCCGGAATCAGCCACACCCGCTGAGAAAGGCCCCTGGCACGGATGGTTTCTTCAAGTTCTGCCTGATACCCTGGATCGGTGGGAGGCCCAATTAACACCAGGCCTGTATTTTCTGGTAATTCAGGCAATAATTCGAGTAAAACGGCTTGGTTCTTTTGAGGATCAATCCTGCCCACACAGAGCAATAGGCGCAACTCGGGGGGAATACCATACTGCTGTTTAAAACGGTTGCCCTGTGCCTGTTCAAAACGCGCAGGTTCTACGCCATTGGGCAAGTACACCACCCGTTGATTCGGGTAAGCCGCTTGGGTCTTGAGATACTCGCTATAACCCACACAAATCAAGGCATCGGCCTCTGCCAAAGCCTTGTCTGTGCCATACCAGGGATCAAAGATGCGGCCAAAATGAAAGCTGCCTTTGACAGGGGAGCACATTTGTTCAATTTCTGAGCTTGGCAATTCCAGATTGCCCCCATGAAACGAGACCACATAGGGAATCTTGCGTTTTTGGGCGACCCGCCGAACCAAACCTGCAATCCGTTGCATTCCGTGGCTGTGCAGCAGATCCAAGCCAGGCAGGTCCAATAGATACTTCTCCATGGCAGGAACAAAGGGGTTTCCACCTTTTTTGTCGAGTTGGCGTCGGTTTTGCTCGGTCAGTCCCCAATAGGGATAGTGGTAATCAAAACGCTGGATCTGAAGTCCTTCGCGCTCTTCTGTGGCAGTTGGGTTCAAGGCCTGGGTGCTGAGAATCTCGGGCTGAACGCCCCAGCTTTTGAGTTTCTTAGAACTCTCCCAGACCACAGACTCGGTGCCTCCCCACTCTTCAAAGTCAAAACGACGGACAATTTGTGGAATGACTAAATTTTCAAACATCGGTAAAGGTCTCCATTTGAGTGAGTTGTGTACAGGTCAGTTCAAGGTGGTTTAAATTATTTTTGCGCGTGAGTTGAAACCCTTGGCTGAGCTGCTGAATCAGCCAAAGACCCCTGCCAGATTCAGCCAGGGGATCTGGCAAACCCAAGTCTGAATCAACGGCCCAGGCCTGGCCATTGTCGCGAAACACCAGAGTCAAGCCCGTGGGGTCAAAACGGGCTTCCAACTCCAATTGACTGGCTTGAGAGTGAATCAAGACATTGTTTGAATATTCAAGCCAGATCAGGCTCATTTGTTCGATTTTCCGTTGGTTGCATTTGATTTGCAGCAACCACAGTTTGAGATCTTCACCGGCCATTTCCATGGCCTCTGCGTTTACGGCGGTTTTGACTTTAAATGTCAGGGTTTGTAATTTGAGGATTAAGAGACTGAGATCGTCACTGGGCAGCTGCTCGGCCTGCAAGCCAGAAACCAGTTGTTGAGCCGTGTCGCTTAAGCTGGGGCTTTGGCAGTTGGCAAAACAGGTTTGCAAAGCCTCAAAACCTTGTTTTGTTTTGTATTGGCCCATTTCAAACAGACCGTCACTGCAAAGCAAGAGTTCATCTCCAGGCATTAATGGGGTGTGAAAATCATACTCAGGGCCCAGCTGTTCAGGCGCTTGAATACCCATCGGCATCCCCGTTTTGCCCTGTAAGGTCAGGATTTGTCCTGCTCTGCGCAGCAAAACCGGAGGATGTCCGGCATTGCAGATCTGGAGATAACCCGATTCGAGATCCAGGTGCCCAATCACCAGGGTTATATAATGGCGATCGAGCAGGTTTTTCATCCGTTCGGAAAGATCGCGCATCATTTCCCAAGGGGCCCGGGGGGCCATTTTGACCAAGCTATCAAACGCGCTGCGCAGGGCCATCATCACCAAAGCCGCAGCCATGCCATGGCCAGAGACATCTCCCAGACAAAAGTAGCGACTGTGCTCAGTGGGGGCAGATACCGCCAAGAGATCGCCACTGATGGTGGTTAAGGGGCGGTAGATCCACTCCACCGCCAGGGGCGCATCAGGGGAAGTGATGTGAGGCAGACTCAATTGTTGCACCTGGGTGGCCAAGGCCAAATCGGCCTGCAATTCCAACAATAATTTGTCTTGCTCTTGATGCAAACGGCGGTTGGCAATAATCCGGTTGACCCGCGCCAAAAGCTCACCTTTCACGACCGGTTTTTGCAGATAGTCAACCGCTCCCAGGGCGAAAGCCTGCTCCAGGCTACTGCTCTCAGCGGTCAACATGACCACGGGAGTGGAATCTGCAGCAAGCTGGGGCAATAGATCGAGTCCATTGCCATCGGGCAAATGGATATCCAACAAAACCAGCGCCGGTGAGAGCTGAGTCATGCGTTCAACCCCCAGCGCAAGTGTCGGAGCAAAGCTCACCTGGTAATTGGCTTTGCGCAGATAGGTCTTCAACAAGACCTGAATATCTGGATCGTCTTCGATAATCAGTATGGTTTCCATCGGACCTATTTCCAAATCAAATCGGTTTGGGTATTTTGGCGGTACCAGTCGGGTTTGTTCTGACCGCTGGATTCAGCCCAGGTTTTAAAATCCAAATAGGCACTGGAGATTTCAGATTGTTCAGAGGGATAAGCCCATTGACTGGGAATATTTAAGGCCCAGGGCAAATTATTTTTTGTTTTATAATAATTATTGGGGCCTGAATTATCATCACGGGTTTTAAACAGCGATTTGCTGGCCCGATCGGTGGGTGTGTAATTGGGCAGATGAATTTCATAACCCCGTTGATCTGTGCGATAGATAAAGGGATTGTAAGGTGGGAGCCCAATCAGCGTTTTGGCCAAGGGGGTTTTGAGCGACAATTTGAGCTGAAATTGCTGGCCGGGATGGGTTTCACAGCCAATTTGGGTATTGTAAAAGCGGCATTTCCCTTGGCCTTGGGGCAGAAAACGACTGGCATCTGCGATCAGGTTAAAGACGGCATTGCGCTGTCCCGATTCGGGGAGTATCACCTGGCTCTGATTGCCGATGATCAATTCAGCTTTGTCGAGATTGTCAGGAGCCAGCCCTGGAATTTCGAGGGCAAAGGCATTGTGTAAATCGGCACCTCGGGCAGCCAATTCAAAATTGACAGAGATATCTTTGACCTGGCCTTGGCTATTGGTGGTGTTTTCAAAGGCGTAGTTCAACACCAGATCGTTCATATCATAATCCCCTTGGGCGGGCCAATTGTCTTCAAAGACCAAGGAGCTGCGTTGCCCTTGCTCGGGATAATACTGGTAAAAAGCCCGCGATGGATCTTTGGGAAAACTGTCATTGGCGTCTAATACCCCATCTTTATCGCTATCAATGGCTTCGGGCAAAGGTTTGATAGACGAGATATCCACCGCTTCGGGGGGGTTGGCACTGAGGGTAAAAATCACATCGTTAAAATCGTGATCACAGCTGCCATTGCTGCGCAACATGTCTTCCAAGCCCAAAACACTCTGCTGGGTCGCTTCATCATAGAGCAAAACAGTATGGGCTTTTAAACTGGGATCACTTTCAGGATTCAATTGGCTCAAGGTGGTAAAAATACGGCTGCTGTCGAGATTTTTCTGCACCCCGTCGGTGCTGTCAAACCCATCAGAGGCAATCACAAATCCCAAACTCTGACCCGCTTTAAACCTTCCCAGATAAAGGGTATCGCCACTTTTCAGGCCACGGGCATTGCCACCAGAACCATTAAAAGAGGTATTGGGAAACACAATTGTGCTTTTGATCTCTGCAAACTTGGTCGGGGGCTGGTTTTTGTCGTAGACAAAATAGCCAAAACTATTGCGGTAACCGGCTCCTTCGTGCAAGAAGGTCACAAAGACATCTCCTTCTTCCAACATATGTAAATTGGCAGACTTGTCAGAAGTTATGCTGCTGGGGCTGGTTTTGCGAATGTCCAATTGTTCAGGCAGAGAAGCTGAAAGTCGGGTCCAGAATTCATTGGGGTATTCTTTGCGCTGAGCTGGGTCCAGATTCTTGGGAATGCCTTGGGCGTCATAATTGTCCTTGTAATTGCCCGCCAAAAATTCCCAGTTATACACATCAGCAGCAAGAGCGGGTGTCAGCAAGCTGAAGAGCGCCAAGCCACTGAGGCTGAGCAGGCTGTAGGTTTTTGAAAGTTGCATGGATAAAGCGTTAAATGTCTTTTTCATGGTTATTTCCCTCTAATTTCCGAATTGAGCAATCAGTTGATCGTTGACAATCTTGACCCGTTGGTAATTTTCAATGCCCAGAGCAGAGACCTGGATTTGCAAGTCCTGATGGTAACCAGGGATCCGCATCAGGTCTTGATAACGGCCCTCAGCATCGGTCACACCGCGTACCAAGGGATTAAAACCCTGGCTGTCTACGGCATAGATGGCAACCATCACTTTTTGGTAGGGGTTGCCGTTGGGACTCTTGACCTGGATATCGACCTGAACATCTTGGGTCGTGGCATAATCAAAGCCCTTGGGCACGTTTAAGCTGGCAATCGGGATGCGGGTTTTGGGGGCTGCAACAGGTGCAACATTGGCTGTATTGGGAACAGAAGCAGAGACAGTGGTGGGAAGATTCACTGCGCGGGCAGCTGGGGAAGATTGAGGCACATTCTTGGCCACAGTGGGGCCTTGTGCTGGACGGGGGGCCAAAGCGGTTTCAACTGAGGGGCTGGAAGCTGCCAGTTCAGTCGTCGGGGTGGTTTCGCGTGGCCGGTCCGCCACTGAGGGGTTTCCCGTTGGGGTACTAAGGGGAAGGGTTTGGCAGGCACTTAAAGCCAGCAGCAGAGCCAGAATCTTTTTCATGTTTCCTCCGGTGAGTGGTGATAATTCTATTGAATCATTCCCACCTACCGGGCCCTATCAGGACTTGCCGCTACTTGCTGTCAGAAAATTCTCCAAGCCTGAATGCCAAAGGGTTGGAGCTAGATCAAACTGTTCTCCAAAGCATAGTGAATGATGGCTGCGCGATTGGCCAGGTTCATTTTTTCGAGAATCCGGCTTTGATAGGTGCTGACCGTTTTTTCGCTTAAATACAGTTCTTCAGCAATTTCTTTGTTCTTTTTGCCAATCGCAATTTGCCTAAAAATTTCAAATTCCCGGTCTGAGAGCCGCTCGTGCGGCACCGCTGTGCTTTGCCCCATTTCCATCACCAATTGTTCTGCCAGACTCTCGGTGATGTATTTGCCACCACGGGCAATTTTGCGCAGGGCATTGACCAATTCTTCTGAAGCAGAACCTTTGTTTAAAAAGCCCGAAGCCCCGGCTTTGAGCATGCGGGTGGCATATTGTTTTTCAGAATGCATGGTCAGAATTAAAACGGGCAAGCTGGCCCATTTTTGGCGAATCTGCTTGAGCACTTCGAGTCCATTTTGATCACCGAGGTTGATATCCAAAATCACCAAATCGATGGGCATTTCTTCCAATTTCTGGATCGTCTCATAACCGCTGGAGGCCTCTGCACTGACCTTAAAATCGGGCAATCCCGACAGAATTTGCTTCAAACCTTCACGCACAATGGCGTGATCATCGGCAATTAAAATAGAAATCATGGGGTTTCTTCCTCCAGGCTGACTTGAACAAAAATAGTGGTGCCCTGACCGCTTTGGCCTGAGATTGTGACATCGCCATTCCAGGGCAAAACCCGCTCGCGAATCCCCATCAGACCCAGTGAATGGGGGTGGTTGATTTGATCTGCAGAAATGCCTTTGCCATCGTCTTGGACACGCAGCGAAACCGTTTGCTCGACGCGGGTCAGGCTGATTTTCACTTGTTTGGCTTGGGCATGGCGCATAATATTGGTCAAAGATTCCTGACAAATGCGAAACAGTGTCGTGGAAAGGTCCATCGGCAGTGCTAATTCTTCGGGTTCAAAATGCAATAGACAGACCAAACCCGTACGTTCGCCAAATTCTTGTACCAGCCACTCCAGAGCGGCTTCAAGCCCAAGATCGTCCAACAGGCCGGGTCTGAGTTCCGCACAAATGCGCTGAATGGTGGAAATGGTATCGCTGACCAAAGGGATCATTTTTTGGATTTTTGCCTGTAAAACCGGTTGGTCGTTTAATTGCTGTAGCAGCCAGGCCAAGTCCAGTTTGAGTGCCGTCATGGCCTGTCCCAGCTCATCATGGATTTCCCGAGATATCCGTTTTTGTTGCTCTTCTTGAATCGAGAGCAAATGGCTGGCCAAGGCCCTTAATTGGAGATGGGTTTGGGCCAGGCGGGTTTCGGCATTGCGCCGTTGGTTGATCTCATCTTGCAGTGCCTGAATCATTTCCGAAAGCTCTTCTGTGCGCGACAAAACACGCCCTTCCAATTCCAGCTGATGGCGAGACAACTCAGCCCTGGCTTCGCGGCGCTGTTGGAGATGAAAGACCTGTTGTTCTGCAATCCGAATACGCACTTCCAAAAGCGGGATTTCAAGGGGTTTGGCCAGATAGTCGTTGGCACCGGCTTCAAGCACTTCGAGCAAATCTTCTTTGGAATTACGGGCAGTGACAACACAGATATAAATGTATTCGCCATAAGGGAGGGAGCGCAAACGTTTGCAAAGTTCTAAACCGCTGATACCTGCAAGCACCCAATCGGTAATGACCAGATCAAAGGGCTCGTACTGAAAACGATCCCAGGCTGCTTCAGCGCTTTTTTCGATACAAACTTCATAACCCAAACGGGTCAGGAGTCGCTCAAAGAGCAACCCCATACTTGCATCATCTTCTACCAATAAAAGCTTCATAACACCCCGTTATGTCGGTGTTTCATGCCTGTGGTAGCGGTCTTCAAAGCGCACAATATCATCTTCACCCAGATACGCCCCTGACTGAACTTCAATTAACTCCAGATCAATAGTACCAGGATTTTCGAGACGGTGAATGGTACCCACTGGAATATACACCGATTCATTTTCAGTCAGCAAACGCACTTCTTCGCCACGGGTGACACTGGCGGTGCCTTTGACCACCACCCAATGTTCCGAGCGGTGGTGGTGCATTTGTTTGGACAGGGCCTGCCCCGGCAAGACGGTGATGCGTTTGACCTGAAAGCGTTCGCCGCGATCCACCGTCTCATAAAAGCCCCAGGGGCGGGCAACGCGGGTGTGATTCTCGGCTTCGGGACGTTGATTCAGCTGTAAGTATTGAACCACCTGTTTCACATTTTGGGCCTGTGATTTGCTGGCCACCAGCACCGCATCGGGGGTTTCAACCACAATTAAATCTTGCACACCCAAAGTGGCCACAAATCGACTATTGCTCTGGACAAGATTGCCACTGGATAAATAGCTAAAGACATCTCCCTGTATGGCATTTCCCGATTCATCTTGGGGCAAGAGGTCTTTAAAGGCATCCCAAGAACCCACATCCGACCAACCGGCCTGAAGCCTTAAGACAGCTCCGTTTTGGGTTTTTTCCATCACAGCATAATCACTCGCCAAGGCAGGGCAAGTGGCAAAGGCGGCGGCCTCAGGGCGAACAAAAAGTTGATCTTGGCTGGCTGAGGCCATGGCTTGGGTACAGGCAGAGAGAATCTCTGGGGCATATTTATCCAACTCTGAAATCCAAGTACTGGCTTTCATGGCCAACATGCCACTGTTCCAAAGATATTTCCCCGAAGCAAGGTAATTTAAAGCCGTTTCAGAATCGGGTTTTTCGACAAAAGCCATCAAGTTATTGCCCTCTGTGAGCAAATAGCCATAGCCGGTTTCGGGCCGGTCGGGCGCAATCCCAAACGTGACAATTTTGCCAGAGAGAGCCAATTCTGTCGCCTGGGGCAGCAGGTCATTTAACGCCGAAGGGTGTTTGAGGGCATGATCCGAAGGCAAGACCAAGAGCAAACTCTCTGAATCTTTGGAGAGGGCATACAGGGCTGCCAAGGTTAAAGCTGGTGCGGTATTGCGCGCCACAGGCTCCAAAATAAGGGCTTGAGCAGCTTGTTTGATCTGGCGCATTTGCTCAGCCACCAAAAAACGGTGATTCTCGTGGCTAACCACCAGGGGCGAAGCAAAGGCTGTGTGATCTTTAAAGCGCAGCAGGGTTTCCTGAAAGAGTGAATGGGCTGAGTCTGAGCGAATAAATTGTTTGGGAAAGGCCTCCCGTGACAAAGGCCAAAGCCGGGTACCAGAACCCCCACAGAGTATAACGGGCTGCCATTGAACCATGATCTTGAACCTCTTTGACTTTTTTTAGCTTTCGATCTTTATTCTGACGCAGCAGCTGTTCAAAGACTGTCAGCCAAGCCCGCATCTTTGTCTGAGAAATTTCCTACACGCAGGCCTGAAGGGGGCAGCGAATCATGGCCACTGAGCAAGACAAATTTGAGGTATAATGTTTTGAGCATACAAGCCAATACACTTCGAGAGGAGCCGCTTCTGATGACTGTCGCCCAAGCCTCTCCCCTGGACACCCTCAAGCGGATCTTTGGCTATCCGGCCTTTCGTCCCTTACAAGCAGAGATTATCAGCGGCCTGATTGCGGGCCAGGATGCCTTTGTGCTGATGCCCACCGGCGGCGGAAAATCTCTTTGCTACCAGATTCCGGCCTTGCACCGCCCCGGCGTTGGGATTGTGGTCTCACCGCTGATCTCTTTGATGAAAGATCAGGTCGATGCCCTGCTCGAAAACGGGGTCAGCGCCGCCTGTTACAACTCTTCTTTGGGGCAGGCCGAGTCCAGGCGGGTGCTGGCGAAACTCCACTCAGGCGAACTCGATCTGCTGTATATCGCCCCCGAGCGCCTGCTCAGTGAAGGCTTTCTCGAACGCTTAAAGGAGATTGAAATCGCCCTCTTTGCAATCGACGAGGCCCATTGTATTTCGCAGTGGGGCCACGACTTTCGGCCTGAATACAGCCAATTGGGCCAATTGCGGGAATCTTTCCCAGATGTGCCGTTGATTGCTCTAACGGCTACCGCTGAGGCCCATACCCGCCAAGACATTCTGCGCCTGCTGCAATTGCCACCCGAACGCAGCTTTGTTTCGGGCTTTGACCGGCCCAATATCCGCTATACGGTGCTTGAAAAGAGCAAACCCGCTGAGCAATTGGTGGCCTTTCTCAAAGAGCATGTCGAAGAAGCGGGCATTGTCTATTGCCTGAGCCGCAAACAGGTTGAAAAAGTAAGCCAGATGCTCGTCGATCGCGGTTATGCCGCCGCGGCTTACCACGCGGGCCTGAGTGCGGGCGAGCGCAAGCGGGTGCAAAACGAATTTTTACAAGACAATTTGCAATTGATCGTGGCCACAGTGGCCTTTGGCATGGGCATCGACAAATCCAATGTGCGCTTTATCGTGCACTATGACCTGCCCAAAAACATCGAGGGCTATTACCAGGAGACCGGGCGCGCAGGACGCGATGGCATGCCGGCAGAAGCGTTGCTCTTGTTTGGCTTTGGCGATGTCGCAATTGCCCGTGGCCTGATTGAAAACTCCGAAAACCCCGAACGCCGCCGGATCGAAAGCCACAAGCTCAATTCCATGATCGGTTTTGCTGAGGCCCTGAGCTGTCGCCGCCGCATTTTGGTGGGTTATTTTGGCGAAAGCCCGGCCCAAGACTGTGGCAATTGTGATATCTGCTTGAACCCGCCCGAAATGCGGGATGTGACTGTGGACGCCCAAAAGGCCCTGTCGTGTGTCTATTGGCTCAAACAGCGTTTTGGCATGGCCTATGTGATCGACGTTTTGAGAGGCACCGGCCCCAACCATGAGCGAATTCTGCAAAGGGGCCACGACAAAATCAGCACCTATGGCATTGGTGCTGAGCAAAGTGCAGATTATTGGCGCAACCTGCTGCGTCATTTGGTCCACAGGGGATTTTTGTCCCAAGATGTCGGGGATTATTCGGTGCTCAAATTATTGCAGCCCGCCAAAGCTCTGATGCGCGGCGAAGAGACCCTGATCATGGCCCTGCCCCGTGTGCGCGCCCCCAAAGCTCCCAAAGAGAAAAAAGGCAAACGCAAAGCTTCAGAATTTGACTACAATCCCTCGCTCTTTGAGCGATTGCGCAAACTGCGCAAAGAACTCGCAGATCAGGCGGGCATTCCCCCGTATATGATCTTCAGCGACGCCACCCTGGCAGAAATGGCCGACGCCCAACCCCAAAGCCGAGAAGCCCTGCTCAAGATCAGTGGCATTGGGGCGCATAAGTTGGAGAAGTATGGCGAGGCGTTTTTGGCCCTGCTTCAATAGACACATTGATCTGGTAAGGAACCACTTGAGAAGCCGGGCCTGCTCAGAGAGGGTAGCTGAGTGATATAACCCGCCGTGAATAGGGCAGATTAAAGGCGGGGTTGGTTTGGTAAATCCTATTTTAGGAGACCCATCGAGGCTACAATTTTTAAAACCTCAGCCTTGCTCAGTGGAGGGCTTGTGCTATCAAGTCTTCCATTTCCTGTATGAAATGTGAAAAAAAGAGAGCCTTTTCCCATGTCAAACCAACCAGTAGAGTAAAATGGCTGTTTCATTTCAGGACCATTTTCGCTTGGTTGGAAATATGTTACAAATATTTTGCCAAATTGTTTGTTGTTGACCTGAAAATCCAATCCTTCAAAAGGAATATCTCCGATACCACCTTGAGTTGCTTCAATCTGATAAATCAAAGCGTTTTTACATACGTATTGAATTTTATAGCCCAAACCACCTAATTGAATTTTAACGCTATCAATGATACTCACAAAATCAACTTTACAAGTGTCTGGAGTGTAATAGGGGACCGCAATTGGTTTTCCTAGCACTTTTAAGGCTTGAATATGCACCTTCTGTAAACCATGGCTATTGACTGCAAATGAAGGCAAATTAACCCCAAACATAAAGACACAAGAAAAGAAAAATTTGTGAAGCATTTTGTCACCACCGCCTTATTTTTAGATAATGATAATGAACCAGTACAGAGCTTCTTTTTCATTTGGTTTTCACTTTCACCTAAAGGTTTACCCAGTATGTTGTTATGTCAGCAGTAATATCTTGGTGGCGCGGGTTGTGGCGGCTGCGTTGGAGGGCCCTCTGGGCAGCATTCATGACAATGTCGCATTTTTGGGATAGCAGCTAAATTTTAATATCTGAAGGCGCATTCCGCTTTTGTTTGGTCTTCTCTTTTTCTAAATACTTTTGGTAAATTTTAAGGTTTTTCGCTAAAATATTGGCACTGTTCTGAGCTTCTATTTTGGAAATTATTTTGAGAGAGAAATAGGGTGTTTTGCCCATGACACCCGTATTGCTTACTTCAAATCCATATTGGTTTCCTAAAAATATCTTAACGTCTTCAGTCCATGCAAATATCTTGTATTGACTTACTTCCGGTAAGTCCCTTCTGTAATAAGACATAGGAGCTTCTTCAGTGTATTCGTTTCCATGAAAGATCAATTTTGACTTTTCAAAATCATTTGCCATTTCTTTATCATAAACATGTGAGAGTATCAAATGTGCTTTAGGATTATCCCTTGTCCAAATATGTAAATATTCTTCGTCCTCCCAAGGTCTTTTATCTGAATATTCATCAATTGCTTTATTTGGATTATATTTACGCCGAACAAGATATAAAGATTCTTCCCAAAGTTTGGCTTTCTTATCTCCATTTACCTGTGAATCATAATGCAGTTCAACATCCAAAAAAACATTGTCTTGCAATTGGCGAAAGGCAATAATTTTCCAAAAATCCATGCCACTAAGCGGACCAATGAATTGACTTGATAAAAATTGATGATTTTTAATCCAATTTAAAGTCTCATTATAAGTATCTCCAGGGTAAGCAAAGGCAGAACCAGAGATGGAGATAGAAGCCAATATTGATGCTAAAATTGCATTTTTTTTCATTGAATGTCTTTCCTTTGGTTCAGTTTTCCAGATTTGGCATGTTTGGTTAAATTAAGTCTGTTAATGCCACTTTCAGATTTCAATTGGACAGGTACGGCGGTTAAAAGCTGTACCCAAATAATGCCAGTCAGGCAGATTAAATCCCCAAAACTAAAGCCCATTTGTGCATAACGTCTTCTGGTTTATTGCTTCAATGCTTTACATTTTACTCCTGATTTCCATTTTAATCATCGTCTTGCTCTTGCTAAGTTGGTGCTCATCCGGTTGGCACCAAGAGTAGCAGCGGTTAGAATACGTCAGCCAATAACAGGGATCATTAAAGGAGCATCATGGATTCTGAATTTCGTCTGCGCATCAACCGCGACAGTCTGGCCGCCTCCCGACGTTCTCACGGCCGGGAGCAAGTCTATGTATTTGCGCACGACGGTCGCCCGATCAGTCTTTTTGAGGGTGGGGATTTTTATCAGCGGGGCTTGAGCAATGCCTGGTTACACAAAGGCCGTGAGAGTGTGGCTGGCAAGATTCGGCGTTTTCGCAGATCCCTGCCTTTAGAGCAAGCCGAAGCACGTTTAAGGCAGATTTACGCAGATCTCAGCACCCAGCTGGCTGCGGGGTCTTTTAGTCCAGACCAAGCCCAGGCCGTGTCAACCATCTTGCATTGGACACCCGAGCGCCTGCGGGAAGAGGGGCAGCAATTTGCTGAGATTTACCAGCCCATCAGCATCTTGCCACCGGATCAGTACCTCGGAATCGTGGTCCAGCTGACGGTGGGCTGCTCGTATAACGCCTGCAATTTCTGCAACTTTTACAAAGACCGCAAATTCCAGGTGCGCAGCACTGAGGCTTTTGCCCAGCACTTAAAGGCGGTTCAGGCTTTTTTGGGGCCTGCATCGGCCATGCGCAAAGGCCTATTTTTGGCCGACGGCGACGCTTTGATGACACCGCAGCCCTTGCTCTTGCAAGCCCTAAGGCTCCTGCGTCAGACTTGGCCGGGTTTGCCTATTTACAGTTTTATGGACGCTTTTCGCCCCCAAGCCAAAAGCCCAGAACAGTGGCGTGAGCTGCAAGCCTTGGGTCTGAACCGCGTCTACCTTGGCATAGAAACCGCAGATCCCGCTCTGCTCGCGTTTTTGAACAAACCTGGCAGCCCAGAGCTGATGCAGAGCGAATGCCAAAAACTCAAAGCGGCAGGACTGAATTTGGGTTTGATCTTGATGATCGGGGCGGGGGGCCAGCAATATGCCCAGGCGCATTTTAAGGCCTCAACAGCCCTGCTGCAGGCCTTGCCCCTCGACAAGAACGATTTTATTTTTCTGTCTGAATTTGTGCCTCACCCGGATCAGCCCTACTTTGAACAAGCTTTGCAAGCCGGACTGATCCCCTTGTCTGAAACGGAATTACAGCAAGAGATTCAGCTCTGGCGAGAGGCCTTAAAAGGCCTACCCGCCAAGTGTGTGCCCTATCATCTGCAAGAGTTTATTTATTAATGAATAACCCTGGTCAAGAGGCCCTCTGGGCCAGAGCTATTTCCCCTTGAGATCTTTACCCAGATCTTTACCCAGATCTTTGCCCAGGCGCTCCAGGTTCTTTTCGGTAACCACAAAGTCCACGTTTTCGGTTTCGGTCTCTTCGCGTTTGTAGCGTTTGCGCTCAAGCTGGGTCTGGCCGTCTTTGTGGAGTTCCATTTGGAAATACTCCACCTCTTGTGGGCTGCTTTGAGGCTCGTCGCTGCGCAGGGTGACGACCTCATGGGCCGAATCGGTTTCAACCACGCGCAGGTCTTCGTCGAGATAGGTAATTTTTTTGGCCAGGTCTTCGGCTTTTTGCACGAGGGCTTCAAAATTGTCGACGGCGGATCCCTGGGCGCGAATCTTGCGCACCTTGCTGCTCAGGCGATCTTTTTCGATCTCTTCGATTTCGAGATCGTGGCGCTGGGTTTTGGGCAAATCTGTCATACACCGTGCTCCTGTCTGTTTTGGGCAAATGGCTTTGAACCCTGTTTTAAGTATAACCGCTCAGCTGCATTTGGCGTGAGAGGGTAAAAAAGGTACCCGCCAGCGCAAATAATTTTGCTAAAAAGTTTGTTAGAATGAATGCCCATCCGAATCACAGAGGTAGCTTGACATGAAACGCCTGTTCACCCCATTATTGGCCCTGAGCCTGCTTTTGGTAGCAGTTCCGGCCCAAGCAGAATTTAGCACGCCTTCAGAAACCCTGGTGATTTCTGTCGAGGAGAGCACCGCCAGCGGGGCTTTACATCTGGCCCAACGGCAGGCCCTGAGCCGGATTATCGAGGCCTATCTGCGCAGCAAAAGCCCCGTGCCTTTGCGCAATCTCCAGCTGATACTCGATGAACTCGGGCCCAAAGCCCTCAGTTTTTTTGAAAGCCAGCAGTTTTTAGAACAAAAGAGCAACCAGTTGAATTCTGCCACGGTCAAAATCCAGTTTAAACTCAAAACCAAAGAATTGACCCAGGCCGTGGACAAAATTTTGGCGGGCTTGGAAACAGCGAAAAACAGGTACCGGATTGCGGTTTTGGTTTCAGAAAGCCTGAATGGCCAAGAACAGGGCGAATCGTCCCTGCGTCTGGAACTGGAAAATGCCCTTTTAAAACAGGGCTATGCCGTGCTCGACTCGGAATACAGCGAAAAAATGCTCAGCAGCAAACGGCAGGCCCTGGGTCAATTGCTAAACAATCCCGAAAAAGCGGCAGAATTGGCCCAAGAACAGGGGGCAGATATTGTCTTGGTGGTCAATAATGCCGTCAAGCAAGAGCGAAATGCCCAAAACCAGCCCCAGCTCTCGGCCCATGTGGTGCTGCGGGCGATCTTGGCTGCCACCGGGCAAAAACGCCTAAATCTGGAAGAGTATTTTGTCGTTCAGGGCCCCACTTTGGAGCGCATGTTGACCGAGGTCGGCAAAAATGCTGGGGCTGAATTGGGCGCGCGTTTAAGTGATGATCTGCTGGCGCTGGCCGCCAAAGAAGTCAAAAACCAAGCCCTGAGCGCAGCGTCCGGGGCCACTCAGTCTATGCAATTGGTGCTCAACGGGCTCAAAACTTACCGCCGCCAGGCCCTGCCCCTGATCAAGGTTTTGCAAGAAATCCCCAGTATTAAAACGGTGGAACTCAGGAGCCAGGGCGGGGAACAGGCCAGCTTTTATCTGACTTTTGAAGGCAGCCAAGCCGATTTGGAAAACAAGCTCTGGAATAAACTCGATGGCATCGACGCTTTGGCCCGCCTGGATCGGGAGGCCGCCGCTGAAAACACCGTCTATCTGACCTTTAAGCCCCCTGCCAATGTGGTCCTGGCGGGCATCACCGACTACCGCAAACAGGCCCTGCCTTTTATTCGCTTCTTAAAAACGGTGGCCCAGGTCAAAGAGGTGGAGACCCACAGCTTTGGAGGATCTGAGCTGGTCTTACACGTCTATTACAACGGCCTGAGCAGCGATCTCGAACGCGGAATTTGGGACAAACTCGAAGCTGAAAAAGACTTTCCGGCGCTCTACCGCGACCCCAGTGGCGCAGGTGAGATCAAGTTCAGCCTGTTTAACAGCCCGCTGCTCAAATCCAAATAAAGGGATCTTTTATGCTCTTAAAGCGTTTACCTTCACGTCTTTCGGCCTTGGCCCTTCTGCTGTGTTTCGGCGCCAGCTCTGCTCCTGCGGGTTTGGCCCAGACTTTGCCCATCGCAGACCCTGTCCGCATGGCCAGCAAAGTGGCCAGCCCGCTTACCAACCCCAAATGGCAAGCCTGGGTCGAACGCTATTTTGTCGACTATCTGCAAAACAACCCCACCTATGCCACTTATCTCGGAAAACACGACTTTGACCATGTTTTGGAAGATTTCAGCAAGGCCGCAGTGGAAGCAGATATCCGCGATAATAAACGCTATCTGAAAGAGTTGGGCGCCTTTTCGCAGGCACAACTCAGCCCCCTGGAAGCCGAAGATCGCGAATTGCTGATCTCCCATTTAAACGCGCAATTGCTCGAAGCCGAACAGATCCGGGGCTGGGAAAAGAACCCCGACAACTATGCAAGTGGGGCCAGCGAAACCATCTACACCTTGATCTCGCGCAGTTTTGCGCCGCCAAAGCAACGCTTAAAAGCGGTCATCGCCCGTGAACAACAAATTCCCGCCATTTTTGCCGCCGCCCGTGCCAATCTCAAGAACCCGCCCAAAATCTTCACCGAGGTCGCGATTGAACAAATCCCGGACATGATACCCTTCTTTGAAAACGATGTGCCCGCAGCGTTTAAAGATGTTAAAGATCCCGTTTTATGGGCCCAATTTCAGGCAAGCAACCAAAAGGTGATCGCCGAACTCAAGGCCTATTTGGATTGGCTCAAAAGCGATTTGCTGCCGCGTTCAAAGGGAGATTTTCGGATTGGGGCTGAGAATTACCGCCAAAAACTGCTTTACGATGAAAAGGTGGATTTGCCTCTGCCCCGCCTGTTGGAAATTGGTTATGCAGATTTGCGCAAAAACCAGGCCCAATTTAAAGCCGTTGCGGCCCAACTGGATCCCCAAAGCAGCCCGGAACAGGTCTTGGCAGCCTTGGGCAAGGATCACCCCCCACCCGAAAAGCTCTTGCAGAGCTTCAGAGACGTGCTGGGCGGCATTCAGGACTTTATTGTTCAAAAGCAGATCCTCACCATTCCCTCCCAGGTGCCGCCATTGATTGCTGAGACCCCTTCGTTTATGCGGGCCATGACCTTTGCCTCGATGGACACACCCGGCCCGTTTGAAGCCAAAGCCACCGAAGCGTATTTTAATGTGACCCTGCCCGATCCGACTTGGCCAGCGGCAGATATTGCGGAGTATATGGCGGGTTTTAACTATGGCGTGATTATTTCAACCGCGATTCACGAAGCGTATCCCGGCCATTATATCCAGTTTCTCTGGGCCCAAAAGGCCCCCAGCAAGGTGCGGCAGATTCTCTCTGCGGCCAGCAATTTTGAAGGCTGGGCCCATTATTGTGAGCAGATGATGCTCGATGAGGGCTACGGAGAAGGCGATCTGAAGCTGCGTTTGGGCCAATTGCAAGACGCCCTGCTGCGCAATGCCCGTTATATTGTTGGCATTCAAATGCACACCGGCCAGATGAGCTTTGCAGAAGGTGTGGAATTCTTTGTCAAAGAGGGCTACCAATCGCGCACCAACGCCCTGCTCGAAACCCGGCGAGGGACCTCAGATCCCACTTATCTCTACTACACCCTGGGCAAACTCATGCTGCAGAAACTGCGGGTGGATTACCAGGCCCTCAAAGGCCAAGATTTCTCGCTGCGCGAATTTCACGATGCCTTTTTAAGCGAAGGCCTGCCGCCGATCAGCCTGATTCGCAAAAAGCTCTTGGGCAATGACAGCCCGGTTCTCTAAGCGCGTCTGCTCAGCCCTGCTCCTTGCAGCTTCACTTGCAGCTTCACTGGTTGCCTTGAATCTGCCTGCGCGGGCAGAGATTCCCTGCATGCCTTTTTTTCCTTTTAAGCAAAACTGGCGAGGGGGTGATGGGATCTTTTCAGTGCCTCTGCTGTCTGGCAAAACGGTCTGGCTCTTTGGAGACAGCTTTGTTTTGGATTTTGACAACAAAGAAGCAGGCCCCAACCGCACCCAAGCCACCATGGTGGCCAATAGCCTGGGGATTTCCGAATGTGGGCCCGAGGGTTTTGAGGTCGATTATTTTTTTCGCCAAAGTACCACGCTGGTGGGTAAACACCTTGAACGCTTGCCTGCCGCCTTTTTTCTGCCCCCGCCTCAAGCCTCACACCAGCGCAAATACTGGCCGATCCATGGCTTTGAGCAGGGGGGTAAACTCTATCTCTTGCTGGAAGAAGTGGAGACCACCTCAGGGCCAGAAAATGGCTTTAATTTTGCAATCAAAGGCGTAACTGTGGCGGAAATCGTCAATTACAGCGATCATCCTTTGCGTTGGCAGATCAGCTACCGCCCCCTGAGTCAAAGCCAGACCACCATTCCCGGCATTGCCATAGTTAAATCTGGGGACTTTCTCTACCTGCTGAGCTTTCGCGAAGAGCCAAGCAAAAAACACCCCCTGATTCTAAACCGGGTCGCGCTCAGTGATCTGGGCCAATCGCCCTGGCCTTTGCATTATTTTAGCCAAGATCAGCACTGGAAGCCGGGCCTGGATGGCCCTGATGCAGAGATACTCGTAGCCGAAGGCGCAACAGAGGCCTCGCTGCACTTCGACAAAAACAGCCAAAAATGGGTGATGGTTCATACCCATCCGGCTTTTTTTAGCCGCGAGGTGGTGATTCGCACAGCTCCCCAGCTCACAGGGCCCTGGACAGCGCAGGTCAAACAAATCGCCTTTTACAGCGAAATGAGGCCTGAAAGCCCCGACTATGATAAAAACACCTTTTGTTATGCCGCCAAAGCCCATCCGGCTTTTTCAGAGGCGAGCAAACGGGGTGAAGAACTTTGGCTGGGTTATGCCTGCAATTCACTCAATTTTGAAACCTTGCTGCGCAGGAATGATCTCTACCGACCAGTGTTTAAACGGCTGACTTTGCCCCAGCTTGAGTTGTATTTTTGAAATCAGGCTTTATACTAAAACTAAAGTGTAGTCAAATAAAGTGTAGTCAAATATTTAAAGTGGGTGTGTCGCCATGTCTAAAATCCAGAACGGCCTTGTCTCTCTCTGTCTCTTAACTGCCTTTGCCTGTCAGCCCGTGTCACAAATTGCCACGGTTCCTGCCAAACTCAGCCAGGGAGACTACAGCCGCGAGGTTGCCAGTCTGTTTAAAGATTATGGCAAAACCAATCTAGAAGGTGTCAATACCAGCTCAATGGCTCTTTCTATGGCCTTGGGCGCAGGCCTCTCCACCACCTCCCCAGCTTTGCCAACCACAAGTTTGACACTACCCAGCGCGCTTTCGGGGTCTAGCAGCCCCGCTTTTGGTGAAAACAGCGAACTTCAGAAAAAATCGCTGGAAGGCAGCATCAAAGCGCTTAAAAACCTCAAGAACAAATTACAGGCTTTGATACCCCCGCCTGAAGCCGCCGAAAAACACGCCCAAATCCTGGCGTTTTTTAATCTCAATGACACCCTCACCGAAAAAATGCAAAAAGAGCTGGATTTTTCGAGCATCACAACCTTTAAACAGGGTTTTGAAAGCTTTCGCAAGACCCACAAAAGTGACTTTGACCTGCTTGAAAAGCAAACCCCTGCGGTGATGGAGATCTTCACAGATTTTACCCTGGAAAGTTTTCGGGCCGAGAGCCTGAGCAAACAACAGGGAGCATCTTTGGATCGCGCCGCTTACCAAGAGAAGCTCAAAGCGCTGTTTGCCAAAAACAAGCTCAGCAACCCGATGTCTTTTCTCTTTCCGACGATGTTCCTTTCCGGCGGCCGCAGTGGCAGTGAAACAGGAGATACCCAAAGCCAGGATCTGAAGGTTCAGGTTCAGAAATACAAAGATCAATTGCAAACCCTGCGGAATGAATTTGCAGCCTTGCATCCACCGGATCAATTACAATCGGCCCATTTGACTCTCTACGCCAGTTTGAGTCTGGCCCAAAATCTGCAGAATCGCATTTTGGATTTTATGCTCCAAAAATTCAGCACGGGGTCTGATGCTACCAAGCAAAACCCGTTGGCACTCTTTAGCGAACTTTTTAACGACACCGAATTGATGGCCCAGATGGTGTCTTTTATGCCCCTGATGGGCAAATTGCAAAAAGTCATGGCTGATTTAAAATAATCAGCGCTTCTTGAATCAAGATTCCTCTGACACCTGGCGTTGCAGCATCTGGCTGCGGCGCATCAGCTCAGTGCGGGGTGAGGCCACCCGGTCGATAAACAAAATGCCGTCGAGGTGATCAATTTCGTGTTGAATCACGACGGCTTCAAATTTGGCGGCTTGAATTTCAAAGGCCATGCCCGTGGGGTCTTGGGCCCTGACCCGAATCCGACGGGCGCGGCTGACAGGGCCGAGGTAATCGGGCAGCGACATACAGCCCTCGCGCATACTGTAATGCTCTTCGCGCTCCAGAATCACGGGGTTCACCAGCACCAATTGGCCTTGGCTCTTTTTGACATGTTTTGAGCAGTCGATCACAATAATGCGCAAGAGCGAACCCATTTGCGGAGCGGCAATACCCACAGAATGGCCCGAGGCATTCATGGTATCGCAGAGGTCTTGAATCACGGGCTGAGCGGCGCTAAAATCTTCCACCGCCAAAGCGACTTGGCGCAGCAATGGATGGGGATAGACCAAGACCTCGCGGATCGCCATATTTAAATTTCGAGCTGTTCAAGCGGGTGAAAATGGGCATCGACACCCATTTCAGCGGCCACGGCGTGTAAGGCCATTTTTAAGTCCTCTAACGCCAATGCAGGAGGCACAAAAGTCTCCATGATCATGGCATAAAGCGGGGGTTGGCTGCCATCGAGCAGGCGGGTATTCACGTCTGTGATATTCACTTTTTGCTGCGCCAAAAGCTGCGAGAATTTAAAGATCATCCCGGCTTGGTCGCGCCCGAGCACGGAAAGAGAGTAATTGGGAACACTCTCAGCATTGCCGTGTAAGGTCTCAGAATCCAAAAGCGGGCGCAGAAACACTCCCAAAGCCTGATTCCCCAAGGCATTCAAGTCATTTTCAAAGGTCTGAAAATCCAGGCCTTCGGGCAATTGCACAATCATCATCATTGTGAATTCCGAGCGCAGGGTGGTCATAAACGAATCCGTGATATTGACCCCATGGCGATAGAGCAGCCCTGTGGCTTCTGCCACGATGCCGGTTCGGTTTTGGCCCTGTATTGCAATCAAAAATTGGCGCATGCTGTATGGTATCATACAGAAGCCCTAATTTTGAGGTAAGCTCCTATGTTTGACCCATCTTCGCGTCTCAGACTCCGGCCCCGTTTTGCGCTTTTTAGGGCCCCTTTGGCCATGGGTTTGTTTTTGGCCACCTGTTTGGCCTGTGCCCCCCGTGACGTCAACTCCGCACCCGCCACGCTCAAATTAGCCACTTACAATGTCGAAAACCTCTTTGATGGCATCCCCGACAATCCCCGCAACAAAAAAGAGAGGGCCAAACCCAAAAAAGAACTGCGGGCCCTCGCGGATATTTTTCATTTGGAACAGCCCGATGTGGTCGCCATGCAAGAAGTGGAGTCGCAAAAGACCCTCAAAGACTTCCGCGACAAATACCTCAAAGACATGAATTACCAAGAGCCGATTGTGATTGAGGGCAACGACCCACGCGGGATTGACGTGGCGGTCATGAGCAAATGGCCGATTGTCGCAGTCAAAAGCCACAAAGACTTTAAATTTGAGCTCAAGGGACGCAAGCGGGGCTTTGGCCGCGATTTGCTCCAGGTCACCCTCAAAGCCCCCAGCGGTTATACACTGACTGTCTTTGCTGTCCATCTCAAGTCCAAACTCGGCGATAAAAAAGAATCCGATGCTGTGCGCGAGGCCGAAGCCACAGCCATTCAGGGTTTGCTCAAGACCTACCAGAGCCAAAATCCCAAAGCCAATTTTGTCGTGATGGGCGATTTTAACGACGAACCCACTTCGGCCCCCTTAAAACCCCTGCTCGGCCCGCAAAACCCCCTTGGGCTGGTCGACATCGCCGCCCAAGACCTGGGAATTAAACCCTCGGTCTTTACCTACCACCCCAAAAAATACCGCTCGCGCATCGACTATATCTTGGTTTCTCCCAGCATGATGCCGGAGTACCGCCCGCGCTCGGTGCATATTCAGCAAAACCCCGAAGCCTATTGGGCTTCTGACCATTTGCCTTTGGTGGCTGAGTTTGATGCCCAAGATAAATAAATAATTAAATTTTAAAGGATCCTCCCATGCTTCAGATCAGTGTCTGTCTGCCTGTTCGCTCCGATGAAAAAGTGCTCAAACAGAGCCTGGATGCCCTCAACGGCCAAGTCAGTGAAATCCTGGTCTTGGACCTGGGAGCAGATCAGGCAACTTTACAGGTGGCCAAAGCCTTTGGCGCCAAAATTCTGCCTTTGCAGTGGCAGAATCACATGGGTGAAATCTGGGCCGCAGCCCGCCAAGCCGCAGAGCAGGATTGGCTGGGCCTGGTTTTTCCGGGCGAAATCCCAGCGGCAGGTTTTTGGACAGATCTGGAAAAATGTTTGGCTCAATCTGAGTTACTAGAAATTGAAGTTGTTTGCCGCTCGCCAATGGATCAGCGCAGCGAAAGCCGCTTCTTTAAACGCACAGCTGCTGAGTATGACAGCCAGGTGTATTTTCCCCTCTTTCGCGAAAGCCTGAGCCGCAAACCCGAAGTGGGTTTTGCAACAGGGCTGGCCCTGACGGCAAAAGAGACCTGCTGGCTGCGCAGCCCAGAGGTCACTGGCCCCCTGCTCGATGCGGCCCAAACCCAGATGGACACGCCAACGGGGGTCAAATTACTTTTGGGCATTCGCGCCTTTGAGCGCCAAAACGATCAGCAGGCCAAAGATATTTTTGAAGAACTTCAACATTTGGCAGCCCGTTCACCAGACACAGGGTTTACCCTTTTGGCGACACGCCTCTACCTGCTCAAAACCCTCTGGGAAATGGGCAAACACCAAATGGCCTTTGAACAATTGGACCGCTTCCGCCACACCCAAGCCTCGATTGAAAAACAGCCCGCTCTCTGGGTCTTGCGCGGAGTGATGGCCCGCCATGTCAAAGAAACAGAACTGGCCCAAGAATGTTTTCAACAGGCCCTGGAATTGAGCCAGACAGACAGTCTGAACCTGTTAAATCCGCTGCTGCAATTGCCAGATATCTCCTGGAAACCTTGGATCGGCCTGGGAGAGATCTTTCTCGAAGAGGGCCTGTTTACCCAGGCCTACCATGCTTTTGCCTCAGCCCGGCAAACCCTGCCCGATCATCCCTATTTGGCTGAACAATTTGTCAAAGCCGCTTTTTTAAACCACAATTATCCCGTGCTGGCCCCTGTTTTGCAGCAATTTCCTGATCTGCCGGGATTCTCGGCATCCTTGCACCAGGCCCTAAAGGCCTTGGCAAATGCCAACGAAGGGCATTTTCAGGCCAATGAAATGGGCCCCCTGTCTGAAAAATTATTGGCCGAACTCAAACAGGACAGTCTTTCGGCCCTGAATTCCACCAGCCAGCCCTTTTTGCTCTCGGTGGTCTTGGAATTTGCCCTGTTGCTGTTACAACACCAGGCTCCGCTGATTGCCCGCCCCCTTTTGCAGCATCTCACCTTGCGCTTGCCCATGCAGGCCATGCTCTGGCACAATTTGGCCTTTAGCTTTTTTGCCTGCAAAGATTACAGCCAGGCAGAGACCTATTACCGCCAAGCCCTGATGGCCCAGCCAGACTTTGTCGAAAGCCGCTTTGATCTTGGCAAAGTGCTGGTGATGCAGGGCAAAATCGAAGCCGCCTGCGATGAATTTGAAAAAATCCTTGAGCTTCAACCCCAAAACCAACTGGCTCGCCGGGCTTTGGCCCAATTGCGGGGAGAACCCCTCCCCGTCAGCGTGCCCACCCCGGCTCCCGCTGAGGCGGCCGCGACAGAGCCTGAAACGCCTTTTGTGTTTGTTTTTCCACTCGAAGCCAATTGGGAAAATGGCATCGATATTGCCCTCAAAGCCTATTACGAAGAATTTGTGGCCGGAGATCACGTGATTCTGGCCTTGGCGCAGAATCAGGCAGGCCCCGATGTGGAACGGGCAAAAGCCTGGGCCGAACAGCGTTTTACCTCCGATCTATTGCCCCCTGTGGTGCTCTTAGAACAGCCCCTGCCATTGCCCCCCAATCAAAGCTGTTGGTTGCTGCCCTGCCGTGTTCCCCAGGCCCCTGCGCTGCTGGAAGCTTTGGCTGAGTCCCCTTTCCCAGCGCTGGTGACTGGCATGCCCCAAAGCCATTTGCCGATGGGATTTTTGCCCACCCACGTTCACAGTGACAGCACAGAGATCAGCGCGGATTCAGAGGCGCGAATCTGGTGGGAGATCGAAGGGGAGGTCTTAAAAAACCAGATGCGGCTGGCGGTTGAAGGCTTTTTACACACCGAAGTGGGCGATTCAGACCCCTCTGATTGGAACACCCATTCATTACAGGCCAAAGCCACTGTGGCTGCCGAGTTGGTCACTTTGGCCGAGCGGGTGGTGCCCCCCAACCAAGATAGCTCTGCCCTGCGCGTCTCGGTTTGCCTGATTGTGCGCAACGAAGCGGCACTTTTGGGGCGCTGCTTGGAGAGTGTCTCGGCAGATGCCGATGAGATTATTTTGGTAGATACCGGCTCCACCGATCGCACCCTGGAAATTGCCCGCAGCTTTGAGAAAGTCAAAGTGTTTGAAAGGGCCTGGGGCGATGACTTTGCCGAGGCCCGCAACGCTGCTCTGGAGCAGGCCAGTTGCCCCTGGATTTTGATGCTCGATGCCGACGAATACCTGCCTGAGGGTTTTATTGCCAGTGCCAAACAATACCTGGCCCACCACCGAGCAAATGTCGATGCCTATGTCTTTTCGGTTGTGGCCCTCGACGAAGACGGGGTCGAAGTCAATGCCGACAGTCTGCCCGTGCCAAGGCTCTTTGCCAATAATCCCCTTTACCGTTTTCGCGGACGGGTCCATGAATTGCTGATGCACCAAGACAAGCCCCGCATGGTCTATGTACATATTCAGGGCCTGCCCATTTACCACCAGGGCTACCAAATGCAAATTCGCCAGGACAAAAACAAACTACAGCGCGATACAGGTCTGATGGAGCGCATGATTGCCGAATCTCCCCAGGCCCCCGAAACCGAGCGCATGTACCTGATTCTCGGCCAGAGCCAAGAAAAAGCCGAAAATTGGGACAAGGCCCTCGACTATTACCGCTTGGGTTTGGCCCAAATTGGGGAAGCTTCCCCGATTCACGATACCTTGCAAAAGGGCGTCTGGCGCGTGGAATTGCGCAAAGGCGATCCGCGCCCCGTGTATCAGGCGATAGAACCCCATTCCTGCCAAGATCCCGAAGCCCTTTTGCTCTGGGCTGAGGCCTGTCAACAGATGGGCCTGCGCGAAGAGGCCCTGCGCGGCTATGAATTGGCTTTGGCCGTTTTGGAGCGCATTGCCAATCAACCAGATATTTACAGCCTGCGCCCTGCGCGCAGCCAATTGCTGGAAAAACTGGCCCAGGCTTATGAGCAGGCCGGACAACCCACCACCGCGCTGTATTTCAGCGAGCGTCTGGTCAAAGAGAACCCCAGCCGGGCTGAGTCTTGGCACAGCTACCGCAAATTGCACCAATTGGCGGGCCTGGTCTGAGTCGGGATTCAAAGTTGGCTCAGAGTTAGCCTGGGGGCTGGATTTAATGCTGATCGTTTTGCTAAAATAATAAAAACAGGATGGTGCCGCCATGATCCGCGCATCGATGAACACCCCCATGACCCCCGTGCAAATGTCGCAGCCTGCGCAAAAAGCGGCAGCCCAACCCGCCAAAGCGGAGTCTGCAGCAGCGCCTCAAGAAAAGGCGCAGACCCCCAAAGACGAAAACAAGGCCAAATCTTTTAACGAAACCCCGATGCGGGATGTGAGCAGCACCTCTTTTTCCAAGAGCCATGTGGCCTCCATGGATGCCGTCAAAGAAATTGGCAAATTGATGGAGGCGGAAGCCCCCGAAGAGACCGAAGCCCCTCAAGAGGCGCAGGCCGCACCCGAAACGGAAGAGACCCAAGAGGCTGAGGCCCCAGAAGCCGAAGGCGAGGTCGAATCGGCAGAATCGGAGGTGTCAACCGAAGCTGAGGTCGAAGAGAGTGAAGAAAGTGAAGGCAGCTCGGAGGCCGAAGAAGAATCACTTGAAGACGGAGAGGCCGACGAAGGGGATTATGTGCGCGCCGAAGTGGATCTCGATGTTTTGCTGCGTCTCTCGTCTGAATTAAAAAAGCTGCCCAGCTTTGCCCTGGCTGAGAGCTGGAATATGTTCACCAGCGCTTAATCCGTCAGAATCTGATAAAAAACCGTTTCACCTGTGTGCAACATCCTGCGCACATAGGGGTGACAGAGTTTGCATTTGAGCCCAAAAACCACTTGCTTTTGTAATTCTTCCAGACTTATAGCGCCTTGTGTCGGGTTCATTTCTTGGGCATGTTTTTGCAAATCGGCAAAAGTCCGGTTAAAACAGAGGCAGCGATCGATACAGATTCCCATAATTTGAACCGCAGTTTTCTCCACAATGGCAAATAGGGTGGGCCCGAAACAAGAAAGGTCAATGCCTATTCTATAATTAATTACAGCTTTCTGTCTGTCTATTTGAAAGAAAGGGTTTACCCCCCATGAGCCGCATTGATGGTCGCCCCGTTACCCCGACGACACCGCCGACAGGAAAAACACCCCCTACACCTTCTCCCACACACACTAGCCCGGCCCCCAACGCTCCCTCCCAGCCCCCGACCAACAGCTCACAGCCCAACCTGAGCACGGTTCAAAGCAGCCCCCAAGGCAGTGCCTTGGCCCAACTTTCTTTTGAGCCGCCCACCCCCCAACCCAGCACCCATACAGTCAAGCGCGGAGAATCCCTGAGCAGCATTGCCAATAAATACTTTGGCAATGCAAATCTGTATATGGAGCTTTACAAAGTCAACCGCGATATTCTCAGCCACCCGAATGCCCTGCACACAGGGATGACGCTGAAATTACCTACAGAACTTTTTCCCGCAGCCACAGACAAGGGCCGCAGCCCGGTTCCCACAGGCCCCTCCTTCAATGCTTACCGCCAAGAAAATCCTCTTTCGTATATCACCCTGGGTGGCAAAGAAAAACCAGGCAAAGATCAACCCAGCAATGCGGGCACCCCACAAGTAAGCGGGTTTGTAGGGCCCCCAGCTCCCCCCCGCAGTTTTGAGCATTTTTTCGAAGCTCCCGACCGCTTGTTAAGCGGGGGACAAAATTTGATCGAACACGATGATGCCGTCAAGGTCAATAAAACCTTTGATCTACAGCCCGGTATGACTTTAAAAAACTTCAAAACCCAGTTGCCGGGCTGGGCAGATAAATTGGCAACGGTTTTGGCAGAAAACAAAGCCAGTATCAAATTGCCGACACCGGATGGTGCTGGCACAACCGTGGACAGCCGCTTTTTTACAGAACTCAGTCGCCGTGTCAAAGCCGGTGAATATGAGGCCGTCAAAAAAGAATTTGGCGAAAAATTTGGGGTGGGTTTTGTCA
Organism: Candidatus Sericytochromatia bacterium; assembly: GCA_018780035.1. Lineage (GTDB taxonomy): Bacteria > Cyanobacteriota > Sericytochromatia > UBA7694 > UBA7694. The sequence goes on along the minus strand of JADMKE010000047.1, from coordinate 20,260 downwards.
ATACCCTCTTGGCCCTGGATGATGTGGCCTTTAATATCAAAAACGATCCGTATTATTCCGAGTACAAAAGCGCGCCGAAAACCATTGACTTGGCCAGCGTCCAGGCAGATTTTAACCTGAGCAGCGACAAACTCAATTACCTCGCCCACACGGCGGCCCACAAACACAAACAGGTCCCTGTGCAGTTGCAAATGGACCCCGCTGCCTTGCAACAGGCCACCACCACACAATCCGCAGATGAACTGATCAAAGACCTGGGCAGCTATTTTAACAGCAAAGGCACCTTGACCAAACCCAAAGAGTTTGAAGAAAAAGTGTATAAACTGCTCGACGACCCCGTTGCCCGCCGCCGTCTGGTGGAAAAATTCAAACTCAATAGTGAGGCCAATTTACAGGCCCTGGTGCCTGCGATCACGGGCGAAGCTGGAATGGCCAGCAGCCAAATTGACTACAACAGCTACCTGGCCGTCGGCTCGGTGATGATGAACCGCGCCCTGGGCCGGAACCTGAAAAAAGCCGCGATGATGTCGGCCCAAGGCAAACCCGCAGAGCAGTTTAAACCCGTCAGCATGAAAGACATTGTTCGCGAAGAGGGCCAATTCGAAATTGTCTGGCGGCCCATGCCCAACAGCGGCGGCAAGACCTTTTACCAATTCAACGAAGCCCAAAACCAGGCTTTTCTCAATGGCAAACTCAAAGTCGGGGGCAATTCCCACAATGCCTTCAGCATGGCTTACGAAGTCGCCAAAGATATTTTTGCAGGCACAAACCGGCTGGCCGCAGATGTCAACGGCACAACCCAAAAGGGAGCAGGCCGCAGCATTGGGGATCTGTTCTTTTTTAACCAGTCGCGCAGCCAGGACTATTCCAATGGCGCGGGTGCCTCTGTCGCGTATGTGGATACCAACAATACCCAGGTCTTCTTTAAAACCTGGAACAAAGACACCCCTTATTTCTAGCCTCGAAAATCCTGGTCGGGTTGGGGCCGATTCTGGAGCACGGCCTCAATTTTGGCGAGTACATCCGGGGTCAGCAACGCCACATGATCGAGGGCTTTCATATTTTCGACCACCTGCTCAGGTTTGGAAGCCCCCGTGATCACGGTGCTAACATAGGGATTTTTGAGACACCAGGCCAAGGCCATCTGGGCCAGAGAAATCCCCAATTCCGAAGCCAGGGGGGCCAAAGCTTGCACTTTTTCAAGTCGTTGTCTTCCCTCTTCGGATTCGAGTTTGGAGCGCAGCCAAGAGAAATTGTCCAGCGACATGCGGCTGCCTGCGGGAATCCCCTGATTGTATTTGCCGGTTAATAAGCCACTGGCGAGGGGGCTCCAAATCGTGGTGCCCAGGCCGTGCTCGTGGTAGAGTGAGGCGTATTCTTTTTCCACCCGTTCGCGGTGAAACATATTGTATTCGGGCTGTTCCATCGTGGGCGCAATCAAATGCTCACGGCGGGCAATATATGTGGCTTCGCGAATTTGATCCGCACTCCACTCACTGGTGCCCCAATAGAGCGCTTTGCCCTGGTTGATCACATGGTTCATGGCCCGAACCGTCTCTTCGAGGGGTGTATGCAAATCTGGGCGATGACAAAAGATCAGATCGACATAGTCGAGTTGCATGCGCTTGAGGGCTGCATCGGTGCCTTCGACAATGTGTTTGCGCGAAAGCCCGCGGTCATTAGGCCCGGGGCCACCCCAAAAGAGCTTTGTCGAAATGACCAGATCTGAGCGTTTCCAACCGGCTTTTTTAAAGACATGGCCCATGATCTCTTCGGACTGACCATTGGCATAGACTTCGGCGTTGTCAAAGAAATTCACGCCAGCATCATACGCGGCTTTCATGCAGCTCAGGGCAAAGTCCACATCCATTTGGGTGCCAAACGTCACCCAAGAGCCAAACGAGAGGGCTGAGACCTTCAGCCCGGATTTCCCCAAATAACGGTATTCCATGATGATTCCTCCATACAGGCGTTGCTGTGGATCGTATTGTATCCCAAAAACAGGCTTTGCGCGCAAAACAGGGCTTGCAATTCTCAAACAGTTTTGTGTATAATACAAATACATACAGATGGTATATGTATGTTTAAGAATGTGGGTTTGCCCTTCGGTTCCCTTCGACAAGCTCAGGGGAACGCTCAGGGCAAGCAATGGAAATTTGAGAATGCAGAATTGAGAATGCGTTCTTAAGCAGGTTTGGGATCCGTTTCAGGTTTCAAAATGAAACTTTTGAAATTGCCTTGCGTCATATGATCCAGCGCACAGATTTGCTGTTGCTTGGCTCCTATTGCAAAGGTTCCCAAAGACTTAGTATCAAGATAGACCGTGTAAACCAGAACAAAGTAGCAGTTAAGAAAGGAACTCTCCTCATGGACACCCTGTATCACGTATCCGAGGTCACGTTCTTTCTCCTCACCGGCGGCATGATCTATTGGCTGATCGCCAATAACCAGCCTGCACAACCCGAGCCCGCTCCCTCATTGGTGCGGATCTCCACCCACGAAAACCAGTAATCCCCCAATTAACAACGGAATGGGCCCAGAATGAACCTGGAATTGGCCCGAAATGGCTCCAGCGAGGGCTCGCACTTCGCCCCCGATTGTCAGTGGCGGGCGTATTCGTCGACAAGGTTCGCCGAGCAAGTTAGTCAGCCAATACGCTGACCTGTAAACCCTGGCTCGCAATCCTGTGGTGCATGACCTGGGCTCCCTGGCTTTCCAAGGCTTTTGCCACCTGCTCTTTCAGCCCGGCTGGGCAGAGCGTCAACATGCAGCCACCGCCCCCAGCCCCACAAATTTTGCTGGCCCATGCACCCGCCGCCTGGGCCGCCGCCATCATCGCATCAATCTGAGGGGTACTCACCCCTTCAGCCAGAGATTTGCGGTTGTGCCACTCTTCGTTGATCAAATGCACCAATTGCTCCAGATCTTCGCTCATCAGGGCATCAAGCATTTTTTCGGAGGTCTGGCGAATGGCGTGTAAATGTTCGCGGGTCTGGCCCTGGTTTTCGACATAGGCCTTGAGCATGCCCCAATTATTGGTGCCCGAAAAATGGCTTTGGCCCGTAAACGAAACCAAAAGCGATTGGTTGAGCTTCTCAATAAACGAACCCTCCAGGTCGAGATTTTGGTGCTCAACCCCTTCCACGCCAAAGTGAATGGCGCTCAAGCCCCCATAAAGGGCGGCGTAATAATCCTGTTTGCCTGTGGGAATGCCCAGAGAGCGGGCTTCAAGATCGGCCCCGTAGCGAATCAGGCTTTCGCCGTCCATGTATGTGCGGTTGTATTGGTTGAGGGCGCCACTTAAGGCGATCAAGAGCGATGAAGAGGCCCCCAGACCAGAGCCCTTGGGGGCTTGGTTGCGGGTTCGGATCTCCAGGCCTGTGGCCGGCTCATAAAACCGCACAATTTCGACCAAGAGCTGAAAAATATCCCCCTGGGGCACCCCGGCTTGCAATTCTGCGCGGCTGAGTTCCAAATGCAGATCCAGATCTTCGGAGACAAAGACAAAGCGCTCGTCGCTGCGCGGGGTGAGCGTGACTTCGCTGTAGAGATCAATCGCAGCATTGAGGGTATATCCGCCATCGACAAAGACGTAGAGGGGATAAATATCCAGAGTTCCTCCGCTGAGATCGATGCGGTTGGGGGCTTTGGCATGAATTTTCATGGCGGCATTTCTTTCGTTGAGTGAATGTATTTCTCCTCTATCTTAACCCAGCCCCGCAGACGATGCTGGTACATCTGCCACGATTCTGCTTTGCATGTTCAAGGCTTTGATGTAAGGTGAGGGCATCAAAGCCTGAAGGTATGTCTATGAATCGCCCCTCGACCACCCTCCCAGAACGCATTCGCGTCCACAACGAACTCTGGGCCCTGTTTAAACAACAACACGAGTTCAAACGCCGCAATTATCCTGAATGGGCGACCTACGACGGCGATCACCGCTTCGACGACCAGCTCACCGATCTCTCCGAAGAAGCTGCCGCCAGCCGGAATCAAAAAAACCGCCAGTTTTTGCTCGATCTGCAGGCCCTCGACCGCGAGGTGCTCGAAAAAGCCGACCAGACCCATTACGATCTGTTTGAACTGATGCTCAAACAAGAAATTCAGGCCTATGAATTTGGCAGCCATTATTTGCAAATCGACCAGCAAGAGGGCATTCACCTGACCTTTCCACAATTGGTCGAAATTCAGCCCCTGAGCACCTTCGATCAATACGAACGCTATTTTGCCCGCCTGCGCGACTTTGCCAAACAGGCCGACGACACGATCGGCAATTTGCGCATTGGCCTGCGCCACGGGATTCTCTTGCCCAAGGCCGTGATTGGGCATACGCTTGAGCAATTGGCCCATTTTAAAGAATTGCCGCTGGAAGAAATGCCGCTCTACCAGCCCTTTAAAGTCAACGCCAGCCAGCTCTCCGAGCCGGTTCAGGCCAAGGTGCGCGAAGTCATTCGCACAATCATTGAAAGTGTGATTCGTCCCCATTACCAAAAACTCTACGATTTTGTCAAAGACGAATACGTCCCCTTTTGCCACGAGGGGCCCGGCATTTGGGCCCTGCCCGACGGCGTGGCGCGTTACCAATACCTGATCGACAAATACACCTATCCCGGTTTAAGTGCCGACGAGATCCACCAAATGGGCCTCGACGAGGTCAAACGGATCTCCAAAGAAATGGCCCAGGTGCGCGTTAAATGTGGCTTTGATGCCGACGACGCTGAAGGCTTTCATGCCTTTTTGCGCAGTGATCCGCGCTTTTATTACACCGACAAAGCCGTGATGATGGCCGACTACCAGGCCTTTTTGGAAAAGGCCCAGGCCCTGATGCCCACCCTGTTTGGCAAATTGCCAGTTTCACCCTGTGTCTTAAAAGAGATCGAAGACTACCGGGCCGCTGCAGCCCCCCAAGCGTATTATTACCCCCCGCCGATGGACCGCTCCCGCCCCGGCGTCTATTACGTGAACACCCACGACCTGCCCTCGCGGCCCAAATACACCATGGCGGCGCTCTCCCTGCACGAAGCCGTGCCCGGCCACCATTTGCAATTGGCATTGGCCCAAGAGATCGAAAACCTGCCAGATTTTCGCTACCACCTCGACTGCACCGCGTTTATCGAGGGCTGGGCCTTGTATACCGAGAGCCTGGGCCACGAAATGGGCTTTTATGCAGACCCCTTTGACCATTATGGCGCTTTGAGCTTTGAGATCTGGCGGGCCTGCCGCTTGGTCGTGGATACGGGTTTACATGCCAAACGCTGGACCCGCGAACAGGCCTTCGCCTTTATGACCCAATACACGGCCAATTCCGCCCACGATACCTGGTCTGAAATCGACCGCTATTTGGTGCTGCCCGGCCAAGCGCTGTCTTACAAAGTCGGCGATCTGGCGATTTGGAAGCTGCGCCGCGAAGCTGAAGCCCGCCTGGGAGACAGATTCTGCCTGAGCGACTTTCACGATGTCTTGCTGAGCGAAGGCTCGATTCCGCTGGCCCAAATGCAGACCCAGGTGCATGACTGGATCCAGCAGGTCGAAAAACGCCCCGCTTAAACCATGAAGCGCTTTCCGGATTTTTCGGCAGAGCGGAATTGGCTGGCGGCACTGCCCAATGTGGAAATAACCCTGCCGCCGGTCTACAGCGAATTGCCCTGGCTGAAAGCGGTGTTTGGGGTTTTGCAACAAAGCCCCTTATTCGCCCATTTTAATTGGGTGCTCGGCCACATCTATGCCGATCGGCCCGAGCAGTTTCAAACCCCTTTGAACCGCAAGACGATCATGCTGTATTTTAGCAACGAAGATTTTCGCATCCCGACATATATTTCCGAGCTGGGAATGCTCTTTACCCCCTATTGGTGGCCCAGCCAACCTGCCCCAAATTTACGCGCACTGCCCTTGGGCTGCAATGGCGAGGTGCCCGAAGTCCCCCCTGTGCCCTGGGCCGAGCGCGATCTGGACCTCTTTTACAGCGGCCATGCCCACAAATACCGCAGGGGGTTTTACCAGGCTCTGCAAGACGTGCTGTTACATTTTAGGCCTGGTGGGGCAGAACTCTCCGCCCTGGCCGTCTGGAGCAGCCGCTTTCGCGCAGGACTCGACCCCAACACGTATGCCGCTTATTTATCCCGCAGCAAAGTGGCTTTGATTCCCCGAGGCCACAGTGCCATGACCTACCGCCTGTTTGAGGCCATGCGGGCCGGCTGTCTGCTGCTCTGCGAAGACCTGCCCCCAGCTTGGTATTTGCGCGATTGCCCACGGGTGGTGATGCCACCCGATTGGCACAATCTGGGCCCTGTGCTCAGCCAAATCTGGCAAGACCCCGCCCTGATGGCAGATATGCACAAACAGACCCTGGACAATTACCAGCTCACTTGCCGACCCGAGGCCATTGCTGCGTATATCCTGGGTGAAATATCTGTTATTATGGCTTAACCGATTGCAACTGGAGAAAAAGATGGAAGAAACACAGATAGTCAGTATTATTCGCGTCAATGGCGGGCTTGGACCCGATCCTGTGGCGATGCCCGCTTACCAAACCCCCGATTCTGCGGGCATGGATTTACACGCAGCGCTGCGTGAGCCGATTGTAATTGCCCCTGGCGCGTATACGCTGGTGCCAACCGGATTGGCCATCGCTCTGCCCCATGGTTTTGAGGCCCAGGTGCGTCCCCGCAGTGGTTTGGCGCTCAAACATGGCCTGACCGTCTTAAACAGCCCTGGCACGATCGATGCGGATTACCGGGGCGAAATCGCCGTGATTCTGATCAACCACGGCAGCGACCCCTTTGAAGTCACCCGCCATATGCGCATCGCCCAGATGGTGATTGCACCGTATACCCGTGTGCGCTGGGACGAGCGCGAGAGTTTAAGTGAAACTGTGCGCGGCGCTGGGGGCTACGGCTCAACTGGCGTTTAGGCCGGTGCAGAGTCAAATTCTCTCAGCCCTGTTTTTAAGCTACCTGATTCTCTCCTCGGTCGTTTGTTTTTGTTTGGCGCTGCTGATCTGGCTGCTGACCTTTTGGTGGGATCGGCGTTTGCTGCTGCTGCACCAGTACTCGTGCCTCTGGGCCCAAATGTATCTCTGGATTATGCCGCCCTGGTCAGTAAAGATATCAGGCAGGGAGAAGTTGATCGACCGGCCGATGGTGATGGTTTCGAACCACCAATCGCTTTTGGATATCCTCGTGATCTTTGGGCTGTTTTTTCCGTTTAAATGGGTCTCGAAGATTGAAAATTTTAAAATGCCCTTGATTGGCTGGAATATGTACCTCAACGGGTACATTCCGCTCGTGCGCGGCGACCGCGAAAGTGGCCGCACGATGCTGGAGGCCTGCAAAAAGGCCTTAAATATCGGCACCGCTGTTTATCTCTTTCCCGAAGGCACCCGCTCGGCCACAGGCCTGCTCAAAGACTTTAAACCCGGTGCCTTTGTTTTGGCCCACGAAATGCAGGTGCCGATTCAGCCGCTGGTGATCAATGGCAATAAAGACGCCCTGCCCAAAAAGAGCCTAAACATCCAGGGTTTTCATGACATTACCCTGCAGGTGCTCGACCCCATTCCCTACGCCGACTTTGCCCAACTCAGTGTCGAAGAGACGGCTGAAATGGTGCGCAATCTGATCATGTCGCATGTCAAAGAGCATCAAGCCCCATTGGTTTGAAACTGATCTCAATCGGGAATATAGAATCACTGGAAATGAATTGCAATTTACATCCAAAATAAAATAAAATAAAGGGTAATTTTAGTCATGATAAAATTTATCATGTATTCTCTTTTTGCTGCTATTTTTATTGTTTTATTAATTGCAATTTCTTTGCCAAACTTTATTGGTGCACAAGACCGGGCCAAGTCCAGCAGTCGCAGGGCCCAATTGTACAATTACATTCCCAAATACACCGAAGTTCCCACCGAAAGTTATCAGGCGATTGAAGAAAGCCCCTTTGCAACCCCCCAAAAGCAACCACTGTCCACTTTTGCGCTGGATGTGGATACAGCCTCTTACAGCAATATGCGGCGCTTTCTAGAAGCTGGCCAATGGCCCCCCAAAGACGCCATTCGCACCGAAGAGCTGATCAATTATTTCCCGTATCAATACCCCGCGCCAGAAGGGTCATCACCGCTGGCCTGGACGACTGAGCTGTCGGAATGCCCTTGGAATCCCAAACACCAGCTCTTGCATTTGGGCCTTCAAGCTCCGCACATCGCAGCCGAGGCCATGCCCCCCAGCAATTTGGTCTTTTTACTGGATGTCTCGGGTTCAATGAGTGACGAAAATAAGCTGCCCTTACTCAAACGCTCCTTGGCCCTGCTGTTAAAATCTCTGCGTTCCCAAGATCGGGTATCCATCGTGGTCTATGCTGGGGCAGCAGGCATCGTACTGGGGCCCACCCCTGGCGATCAAAGGGCTCGCATTCAATCATCCCTAGATCGCCTTGAAGCAGGCGGTTCAACCGCTGGTGGAGAGGGTATCGAAAAAGCCTATGAATTGGCGCATCAGCAATTTATTCCCGAGGGCAATAACCGGGTCATTTTGGCCACTGATGGAGATTTTAATGTGGGTCTTTCTTCTGATCAAGAGATGGTCACCTTGATCGAAGAAAAACGCAAAAAAGGGATCTTTTTAACAGTGCTCGGATTTGGAATGGGCAATTACAAAGATTCAAAACTTGAACAATTGGCCAATAAAGGCAACGGGAATTACGCGTATATTGACAATCTCAACGAGGCCCGCAAAGTTTTGGTCCATGAAATGGCCGGTACCTTGCTGACGGTGGCCCAGGATGTCAAATTGCAATTGGCTTTTAATCCCCAAAAAGTCGCCTCTTATCGCTTGATTGGCTACGAAAACAGAGTGATGCCCAATCAAGATTTTGCCAATGATCAAAAAGATGCGGGTGAAATTGGGGCAGGTCAAACCATGACGGCCCTTTACGAAATTGAACCGACGGCATCACAGGCCAACACCGGCACACAGGAACTCTTCAAGATTTCGTTGCGATTCAAAAAACCCGGACAATCCCAAAGTCAGCTCATACAAGAGTCGGTTTTCAGCCAGTGGCAGCCCATGGAAAAGACCTCCGACAATTTTCGGCTCGCGGCAGGGGTGGCCGGGTTTGGCCTGCTCTTAAGGGAGTCGCCTTACAAAGGCCATGCCAATTTTGAGCAACTCAAAAGTTTGGTAACGTCCGCTTTGGGCACAGACCCAGAGGGGTACAAAGCCGAATTGTTAAAGTTGATCGACCAAGCCAGTCAGTCCAAACGGAGTTGAAATGGGCCGAGCACAACACGTATAATCGTTGTATGAACCAAGCTTTTTACGACCAATTCTCCCCTTATTACCACCTGATCTTTCCAGATTGGGAGGCCAGCATCAAGCGCCAGGCCCAGAGCCTACATGGCCTGATTCAAAGCCATTGGCCAGGCCGCGTCGAAGAGATCCTCGACGTGGCCTGTGGGATTGGCACACAGACTTTGGGGCTGGCCCAATTGGGATATACCCTGACCGCCTCCGACCTCTCTCCCGGTGCGATTGCCCGCGCCCGCAGCGAAGCGGCAGCACGGGGGCTGGAGATTGCCTTTGAAGTGGCAGATATGCGCGAGGCCAACCCCGCCCAGGCCCAGCGCTTTGATCTGCTGATCGCCTGCGATAACTCCGTGCCCCATTTACTATGCGACGCTGAGATCTTGATGGCCTTTGAAGCTTTTTATGCCAAGCTCAAACCCGGTGGGGGCTGCCTGATCACGGTGCGGGATTATGAGCGTGAAAGCCGGGAAGGCATTCAGGTTAAACCCTACGGCGTGCGGGTGGTCGAGGGTGTGCGCTATGTGCTCTTTCAGACCTGGGAATTTAAAGGCGAGATTTATGATCTGAAGATGTATTTTGTCAAAGACGCAGGCACAGGCTCTGGCTCAGGTACAGGCACAGGCACAGACACCAGTACAGGCTCAGAGGACTTGACTACATCAGTCATGTCGACGCAATATTATGCCGTGGGCCTGGGCAAACTCTGTGATTTGATGGTGCAAGCGGGTTTTAAACAGGTACAACAATTTCGCGATGGGTATTATCAGCCGGTTATTTTGGGGACGCGCCCGGCGTGATAGTATAGACTATCAACACGCAGAAAGCTGAAGCCCATGTCAAATTCAAGAATCCTCCCAACCCTTCATCAAGCAGCCCCAGAATTCAGCCTCTTTGACCAAAACGGCAAGACTGTCGCACTGTCCGACCTGCGCGGCAAAACTGTGGTGCTGTATTTTTACCCCAAAGCCATGACCCCCGGCTGTACGGTTCAGGCCTGTGGGCTGCGCGACAGCCAAGCGGCTTACGCGGCCGAAAATATCGCCGTGTTGGGCATCAGCCCCGACTCGGTGGCCCGCCTGAAAAAGTTTGAAGCCAAAGAAAATATCAACTTCACATTGCTCTCGGATCCCGAACATGTCGTGGCCGAGCAATATGGGGTCTGGGGCCTGAAAAAATTCATGGGCCGGGAATTTGATGGCATTCACCGCACGACCTTTGTGATCAACCCCGAAGGGATCTTGGTGCATATTATGGCCAAAGTGACCACCAAAAGCCACGATCAAGACGTTTTAAAGTGGATCTTGGCGCAAAAATAAGCCTTTAACTTTAACATTTTTTATCTCTATCTTAACCAAAAGACAAGAATGATCGGGGGCATTTGCCCGGATAAGAGGAGTATCTCAATAGTGTTAAAAGGAATCATTCAAAATGGGTAACTTATCCGTCCAATCCAATCAGGTTCTGACCCCCGTCTCCGCTCCCAAAGCAGCCCCCGCTCCTGCCGCTCCCGCCCAGGAAGCTCCCAAAACCGCAGGCATTCAAAAAGACAATCTGGAATGGAAAAACGTTCCCACCTCTGATCGTGTCAAAACCGCAATTGCCACCACCTTTAAATCCACCATTATCCCTTACACCATCGGTGGCGCTTTGGCCGCTCCCGCTGCAGGCGCTGTGTTTGGCGGCTTTATCGGGCTCTTCTCTGGCAACGCTGGTAAATTTGCTGTCGAAGGCGCCAAAGTCGGTGCCCGTTTTATGCATTACACCGCCGCTGCTGGCGCTGGCATCTCTGCCGTCGACGCCCTGGCTGTGGGCACTGTGGTGGGCAGCGCTCCAGATAAATCCTCTGCCATGACCCGCTTGGGCGTGGGCTCGGCTGTGCTCGGCCTTTTGACCGCTGAAGATGGCTGGGATGCCGTCGGAGCTGTCGCTGGTGGCGCCGCTGAATCTGTCCGCGCAGGCCGGATCTACGACAAAACCCTCGAAAACCTGCAGAAAAAATAAGCTAAATTTCTCACTTAAAAGCCCCCGGCAGATGTCGGGGGCTTTTTGCATGGGCTTAAATTAATCTTAATTTGTGAAGGGTTTTTAAAGGAATTGTGTTTTTGGGGAGGGATAGGGGATTTTTGTGAAGAATAGAAGCTGAGAGAGGGGGATCTTGCCATTTTTGGATTCTTTTTGTATGATGGGGAAGTTTTGGTGTACTGGGTGTTGATATCCAGATCAGGGGTTTGTGCTTTGGGGTGTGATTTGCTGTTGGGCTAAGCTTCAGATTTGCGTGTTATCCTGAAAGGCCGTTTTGCGACTATGGGAAGTTAGTCTGTCAAGGCTATCTTGACCTTTTGCAGGATAGTCGGAAATTTGGGGAAAAAATGGGATAAATGAGGTTAAAGAGAGGAATATTTGGTTTTAACTAGACATTCATCGCATTGAGTAAGGTAAAACACAGTTCGACTGGGCACGATCTGTATCTAAAATTTGATAGAAAGGTCAAGATAGACTGTTTGATTGAAAATGAATGTTTATTTGCGGTTGGTCAATTATAGATATGCTATTGATTCTTAGGGTAGAGGTAAGTATTTGAAATGAGCTCAAATTTAGTATTAACAATTAAATTATTGAATCCTGATTTGGATTCAGAAGAACTAGAATCTGCGACACAAAAGCTTACAAGACTTTTGAAATCTTCGGAAGAAGTTGAATCGGTTAATCGAGTAGTCGATCAACATCCGCCTGAAGGAAATAAATCTATTGGAAGCTTTTTGATTGGGGTAGTCACTGCGGAGGTAAGTTTTGTTAACATAAAGCGATTACTAAACTTCTTGTCAGATAGACTTTCAAATCAACCTATTGAAATCGAGTTAGAAGTAAACGGAAAAAAAATTAAAATAAAAGCAAGTTCTAGAGAAGAGTTTGCTGTAGCAATCCAAGCAGTTCAAGACTTATCCTCTTAGAAAATAGCTTATGAGTAAACAAGCTCTGTTAATTGGAATTGGAACTTTTAAACACAGTCAGTTTGGCTTGAATAAATTGAATTCAGTTGCTAATGATGTTTCTGCTATGGAGCGAGTTTTGGGGAACCCTGAAATAGGAGGGTTTGATGTTAAGAAATTAATTGATGTAGATTTTTCTTTGTTACAAGAAGAGATTGCCGAGTTTTTTTCAAAATCCTCAAAAGAGGATGTAAAACTTTTGTACTTTTCTGGACATGGAATATTAGATGACAATGGAAAGCTTTATTTTGCAGCAACTAATACTAAAAAAGAAAAACATTTAATCAGTGCAACGACAGTACATTCAACGTTTGTTCAAGAAAAAATGTTTGAATGTACTGCTAAAAGACAAATTATTATACTTGACTGTTGTTTTAGTGGCGCATTTGATCCTTTGCTTAATCAGAAAGGAAACAGTGCTATAAATTTTCAAAATACTCTTGGAGCTGAAGGACGTGTTGTACTTACTTCATCTAGCCAAACTCAATATTCTTTTGAAAAAGAAGGGGAAGCTTTATCAATTTATACTAAATATCTAGTTCAAGGCCTAGAGTCTGGAGACGGAGATATGAATAATGATGGGGATATTTCAATCATAGAATTACATGAATACGCAAAAGGAAAAGTACAAGAAATTATTCCTTCCATGACTCCAAAAATTATAACGCTTAAAGATAAAGGATTTGATATATGTATTGCAAAAGCTCCTATAGTTGATCCAAAAATTAAATATCGTAGGCTAGTGGAAAAATATGCTATTAACGGTGATTTGTCTGTCATTCACAAAAAAATCTTGAATGAGTATAGAGAGCGATTAGGACTTTCTTTTGATGAAATACATAATATCGAAAGCTCTGTAATAAAGCCTTTTAGGAAAAAATCCGATGATTTAGAGAAGTATAAAAATTTATTTATTCAATTAAGTAATGAGGAATTTCCTATCAACCAAAAATCAAAAGTCATTTTAGATGATTTTTATAAAGTACTTGGTCTTCAAAAAGAGGATGTAGAAACCATTGAAAAAGAAATAATTTTTAGTAAAGCAGATTTTAAAGAAAAGAAGGAAAATTCAACGGTTATTGAACAAATAGAAAAATCAAGTTCAAATGATTTGTTAGATTTAGATGATTTGGGAAATATTGGAATTGATGGCAAACCATTAAAAAAGAAAAATATTTTTAGACAATACTTAAAAAAACTTTTAAATAATCAAAAATTATTTTAATAAGGGATTAGTAAGTAAAATGGCAACAATAATACAGAATAGTGAACACCTAACGGCGGAAATTAAAGTTGAAAAAAACATTTTGCAATTATCAAAGCAAAATGATCCAGAGGCATTAAGAAAATTATTTAAACAATTCTTGCCAGAAAATGAGACGATATACTCTACTGAATATTTGGGAATACAAGGAATATGGGGATTCGGAGCCCATAGTTTTGCTTGTCTAACAGAGTGTAGAGTGGCAGATATCAAAATAGACAGTTTTGGAGAGATTGTTTATCAAGACGGTTATTTAGAAGAAATAAATAGCGCAATTGTTGTTCAGCCATCCAAGTTAAAACTATATGTTGTTTTGATTATTGCTTGTGTTCTTGCAATTCCAAGTTTTGGAATAACTCTTCTTCTACTTCCTTTAATTGTAAGGTACTATTATAGAATAGTACAATGCGGATTAGTATTCTGGATTAGAGAAGGGGTTCCAGTCTATATTTTTTCAAACAGAAGTTTACTAAATAGGGCAAACAATTTTTGTAGAAATGTAGCACTTGCTAGAGAAAATAGAATAAAATCAATTAAAAAAATGCATGCATAATGAATTATTAAATACTAACAATGCAGATATCTTAATGCTTTGAATTGACGAGCCTATCCCACTAAACGGTCGCTCCAGATGAGACAGAAACCAAATGCGAGAAACCCATGCCAATAGATGCTTTGACGCTCCCAGCGAACAACCAAACGAAGAAATTTGCGCTGATACCAAGCAAAGGTGTGCTCACATTTCCATCGGTCGATGGTTTTAGCGTATGGGCGTCCCAGTTTGGGCTTTTTTCGTTGCCTGGGATTGACACTGATTCTGGGCTGAATACCTCGGCATTTAAGTCTCTTGAGCAACGCCTTGGAGTCATATCCGGCGTCTCCCTGGAGCAGAGCAGGATTTTTGCGAGGTCGTCCCGGCAGACCCGTTTGGACGTCAATGCTTTCGAGCAAAGGAATGACCTGATCAGGCTCATAGGCATTTGCTGCTGTCGAAAGAAGAGCCAAAGGCATTCCGTCTCCATCAACAAGGCTATGAACAGTAACACCTTTGCTTTTAAACCCATAAGCAACCTCATCACCCCCGACTTTTCCAGGGGGAAAAAGAGCCATCGACACTGGCTCTGTCCCAGTCAATTGCATCTGCCAGCTCGGCTGCACCCAGGAGGTGTGCTTTGATTCGATCCCAAGTACCGTCATTGACCCACTTTCCCAGCCATCGATGGGATGTCGTGCGTTTGCCCCATTGTTCGCCAGTTGGAATGTCGCACCCGCGACAACCTATAATGGCGACATATGCAATGGTGTTGAATTTGCAGCGAAAAGGGGCATGGGGCATTCCTTGGCCTCGCTTCTCTGGCTCTGCTGGAAGAAAGTATCGAATATATTCCCATTGCTCATCTGTCAGTCCTTCAAACTTTCCTGCCATTTTGACTCCCTCCTATTGGGCTCTCAGACATTTTAACTCAATTTATGGGGTTAGTGAGATAGGTTCAGAAAACAGTTTATGATTCCCAAACGAAATATTCTTAAACAAGAGCTGGTGAGCCTTCTAGAAGAAGAGTTTGAAATTTCACCACATAAAGCTTATGAGAAATTAGCTTTGAGGTTGAAAATATCTTCTGATGATCTATTACTTCAGAGAAGTGGAACTTCTTTGTTTAAACACGAAATAAGATGGGCAAAGCAAGAATTGGTAAATGAGAATATTATTGAAAAACCAGCGGTTTTTGGAAAAGGGGTATGGCGATTAGTATCTCAAACTTTTGTTCAAAATAGCCCTGAAAATTACGCAGACGATCTTCCCGAAAAATTTCTATTTTCCGAAGGTGCCGGAAAGAGGATTCTTGTAAATCGGTACGAGCGTGATAAAAAAGCAAGAAGTAAGTGCCTTGAATATTATGGATTCAAGTGCTCTGTTTGTGAAAAAACTCTTGAAGAACAATATGGAGAAATTGCAAAGGGTTGTATCCATGTACATCATCTCGTCCCTTTAAGTAGAATAGGAAAACAGTATGCGGTCGATCCAATTTCAGATTTAAGACCTATTTGCCCCAATTGCCATTACATGCTTCATAGAAAAGACCCTCCTTTAAGTATTGAAGAGCTCCAAAATATAATCAGAAAAAATGTTGAATCCACACAGAATTTTAAGGCCAACAAGAGCAGAACTTGCTGACTGGCGCAGCATATCTGCATGGATAACTCTTCTAAACTGAATAGTTATCAAACAGATTCTTTATTTTCCTCCGTCCCCAAAAACGGCTCAGCATTTTTCAAGCTCCGAAAGTAAATTATTGAAAAGGAAACGCCGATGAAATACATTATTTGGACTTTAAACCGCGCGAGTGAAGTACTCGACCCCCACAAAAACCAGATTCTAGATATTTTTAAACAACAGGAATTGGACTGTGAATTTGCAGACAAAGGCAAATTATTCCCTCTGCCCAAACCCCGTGACCGTGAAAAAGTGTATCCCCACCAATTGATGCAAGACACCACCCAGGACAATCAGGAATATTATATCCCCATCCCCGTTAAATGCCTGGGCAAATGGATAGATAACCCACCACCGGGTTCAAATCAGGCCCTTTTAAACGAGATCAAAAATGCCTATCCCTACTTTCAAAACCCACTCAACCCAAATCATTGGAAAACCTACTGGGATCAAAACAATTTTATCTGGAATAACAATGCGGATTCCATTCTGGCCCAAAATCTCAAAATGTGTACCCCCCAATATCAGGGGTATTACGAATTGCTGGATCATTACAGCCAATTGCCTGGTTATGAAGGGTGCCAACATATCTTAATTGGCTATAGCCAAGGCGGACTGGTTACACGCTATTTGGCGTTTCTGGACGAAAATGTCTTTAATAAAGATTTAATTGCAGCCATTTTTACCGTGGCCAGCCCCAATTATGGCTCACCCGTGGCAAATACTGCGAATAGAGATGAATTAGCAGAGGGCATTACTGGCTGTATTTTGGCTGCCATTGGCCTTTTAACCGGGGCCAAAACCAATATGTCAGCCCAAATTTTAAACATGGTCCTCAACTTTGATCCCAATGGCAACTTCACGACCGCTTTTGCCCAATACATTGAAAATTTAATCTTGGCTTTGGAAAAAGGCCGTTTACAAGAGCGTAATTCCGATGTTTTGGGGCAAATCATGAAAAGTCAGGATCTGCTCATGACTGCGCGCAAATGGCTCACGGGCATGGTGCCAACCACGCTTAAAACAGCCTTTGATGATTTTGATACGGCCAATCTGGAGCTGTCCCCCGAACTCAAACCCACACGGCCCCATTCTGTGCTGGCCCTGGTCAATCACCACCCGCTTGAGCGTATACAATACGGTTATTTGGTCAATACCGACAACGATTTCTTCAAATTTGTCACTTCTCAGTTTCAGATTCCCCTGGATCTCGCAGGCCTGCAAAACGAAATAAAAAAACTGAACAGCCTCACACTGGGAACCCTAAATGATAAGCTCTCTGGGATTTCTGGATTATTGACCACCTTAAACATCTTTGCCGAAGAAATCACAGATCTGTATAAACAGAAAATCATGAACGAAGAGGCCCGGCTTCAAGCCTATCACTTGGATTTACATGCCAAATATCCCCAGCTGGCGTATTCACGCTCTTACCAGATAGCCGCCCCCAATACCCAGGCCGGTTATGACCGTATTGCGGGCCCAGAGAAAATGATTCCCCCCTTCTCCCATGATTTTATTATTCCTTCGGGCCATCAGACTTTGCCCCCTTCTTCACTTTGTCTTGCCGCCAAAACCATGTCCACCAATCACATCACTGGTGGCAGTGTCGAGAATGCTTTGCCTTATGTGGATCTTTTTCAACGCTTTGTCAATTTCCAGAAAGGGATCAAAGACAAAATAATCTATACTTTCAAGGGAGAAAACCTGGGGGCATTCACTCCCGAGGATCTGCAATTTGCGCTTCCTTGGTTCAAGAAAAAGCTCAGCAATTCCGCTTATTACAGAAATATTTTACTCGACAATGGCAATTTAAAAGAGAGTTCAGAACTGGCCAATCACCTGAACATGCCTTCGAATGCCCGACAGGGACTGTGGCGCCTAACCCACAATGGTCTGCTGCAATTCCTGATCAACAGTGGTTCAAGCTATTATTTCTTAAGTTGTTTAAAAATCTCCAATCCTCCCCCACAACAGAGCGAACACCATGGCCTCTCACTTGGATTAATCGGCAAGGGATTTGAATACGATATCCGTGAGATGCCGGCGGATCTGAAAATGGCAGATTTCTTTGAGTTTATTGACGGCCAGAACCGCCAATATCTGAGAGACAAAGAAAATGGCAAGTTTGAATTGTACCGGGCTTAAATTTTAAATGAATGCGAATAGGAGCACGAATTTATGACCTTTAAACTGTGCATTTCCCCCTCAGCTGTGGGTTTGCGTCTGATCAAACAAAAGAAAAACTGGAACCCCGTTGGCCCTCATCGGAGTGCAAAGGCGGTTGGGGAATTTTGGCCTGTAAACACACAAAGAGAGAAAGTACTTTTATGAGAAAATCAAGAATATCAAATCCATTCGTTTTTTTCCTCTGTTTGGGCTTATTGGGTTGCCAAAATCTATCCAGCCCTTCAAATTTTTCTCAAGGAATAACAAACCAACAAAAGAATCCTTTTTCCCCTTCTTCAACAACCCAAGCAAGTGCCAAGCAATCATCCTCACTCTCTGTAGCTTCACCGTTGCCTATTTCAACCCCAAGTCCTTCACCAAGTCCAAGTCCCACTTTATCACCTCGCCCAACCCCTTTGCCTTCTCCTAAAGTCAAGCCGGTTTTGGCAACCGCAACTTCAGCCGTCGACTATGGTGAAACGGTGTTACTCACGGGCTCAGGATTTACTCCAAATGGCTCGGTAGAAGTGTTAATCGCTTATCCATCCACTGCAAATTTTAATGGTCTTTTTACTTCTTTTAGAAAAAAATCAAATGACCAGGGAAAATTAGAATTTCAATTTTCAAAAAGCCATTATGAAGGGGGGGTATCTGTCCGCAATCCGGGAGAATCAGATTCATCTCCTGAAAGTTTTGTAGGGATCTTCAAAGTAATACTCATCGACGCTACCACGCAAATCCGTTCAGAAATGATATCTTTTGAGATCAAGAAACCACCATCATTACCTGTGAATCCAAGTTTGAAGTTTGAAACAGATCCCACTGATGAACCGGGTTCAACGTGGTTAAAAGTGACAGGCAGCGGCTTTTCAGCTCAAGGGGAGGTGAGGTTGAAGCAAAGCAGCCCACAAGGAATTAGCTTGGAAAGCACAAAAATCGCCAATTTAAAAGGAGAATTTCGCTCATCATTGATTGTACGAACGGATCTGACAAAGGGAGAATATTGTTTTGAAGCTGAAGATCTCAGCACAGGGAAACAAGCCCAACCTGCCTGTAAAACGTTATGAGGTAAACGATCTATGAAAAAACACCTATTCAACACAATCTTGTGTTCACTCTGTTTGACCCTGTTTTCAAGTTGTGCCTCTCATTATTGGGATCTTCGCCAAGAGAGCAGCCTGAGTGAGATTCTAACCAAAGTAAACAATTGGGATCCCTATTTCCAAGCCGTTTTGGGCTGGGGCTATTATGAAGGGGTTTTGGGCAAAATAGATTTGGAAAAAGCATATCTATTGTTTAAGGCCTCAAGCGAAGCAGGCCACCCACTTGGTGATTTTTTCTTGGCCAATCTCTATTGGACTGGTAAAGGAGTTGTAATAGACCGAAAGAAAGCATATGGTTTGGTTTTAAGGTCAATGAATGGCATTCAAGCATTGGCCACGCAGGGGGATTTGTATGCCTGTTTTGCCGTCGGGAAAATGTTTCAATTTGGAATGGTTGTTCCCGTCGACTATATCTCAAGCAAAGAGTGGTACCTAAAAGCGGCTGAAAAAGGTTTTCCAGCGGCACAAACTAATTTGGGCTATTTATATGTCAAAGGTTTAGGGGTAGAGATGGATTATACCCTTGCGCGCTATTGGTTTGAAAAAGCTGCTTTTCAAGGCCATGCAATTGGACAATTTAATTTGGGGTATTTTTTTCAAAAAGGAATGGGAGGATATGAAAATATGGCAGAAGCTGCAAAATGGTTCGAAAAAGCAGATGCTCAAGGCTATTCAGGGGATATCAACTTTGATTGAGCTGACCTGAAAAAGTCGCAGCGGTACTGCGGTTGGCGCAGCAAAGGGGATTAATGGAGAATTGAAAAGGGAGAAGGGTGAATGAAAGACAAGAGAATTCAAGGGGCAGATTCTTCCTCCCACATTCTCAATTCTCCATTTAAAACACACAAAGTCTTCACAGGGTAACAAGCCCAACCCGCCCATTTCCATCTCTTCAAACACAGTCCCCTGTTCAATGTCGGCTAAAATGGCGAAGGCCCCGCAAAGACATTATTGCCAGCACTTATCCTCGCGATATCGATTACCTGTGCTGTAGATGCCCGACCCTGGTCTGGCCTCGCTGGTCGATCCCATAAACTCATACACTTACCATTGCCTACAGAGATTGCCACATGTGCAGGATAGGGCCCTTTCGGGCCATGCTGTTCAATAAGCTGGTCATGGTATTGCTTTTCTCCAGAAGCATTTCTAAGCATGTCGAACAGAGCTTTGACCTTTACCCGATTTAGTGGAGGATTCAGTTAAGCACTTCTCCTTTCAAA
>JADMKE010000054.1 GCA_018780035.1 Candidatus Sericytochromatia bacterium | reverse complement strand
CCTTTCAGAATACGCCCTTTCTATTTGCTCATGCAAAAATCTCCGAAACTACAGTTGGAAATATGAAGATGAATATAATAAAATCATTGAATTTTTGCAGAATGCACCTAATTTCACATATCGCAATTACAGCGTTCCGCTTGATGACCCATTACAAACAAAAACTGATAAACAATTGCGTGACTCACTTCATAATCAAATAAAACCCGTTAATATTGTGATAGTTCTTGCGGGAATGTATGTTGCATACAGTAAATGGATTCAGGCCGAAATTGAAATTGCGCAATCATATAATAAGCCAATCATCGGTATTCGACCCTGGGGCGGTCAAGTAACGCCTACTGCTGTGAGTTCTGCTGCAAAAACGGTGGTAGCTTGGCAGACATCATCAATTGTTGATGCTATTCGCACTTATTCTCTATGAGTACTGAAGAGCTTGATTTATATAAGGAAATTGCCAAAGTTTCTTTAGAAAATTATAAAGTCGAGCAAGGTCGAATTATTGAGATTTATAAGCATTTCGTTGATATTTCAGATAAATGGAGTAATAGACGACATCATATAAACCTGTTGTATACCTCAGTTCATTCTTCAAGTATGTTTTTTTTCTTTTATACATACAAAGATAAAGCAAATTTGACATTATTTGATATATTTATGATTCCTTTAATGTGCATTATTGGTATTTGTCTTTGTATTCAGTGGCACCGCAGCTTGGCGTTCTTTAAAAGACTAAATACTGCAAAATTTAAAGTAGTTCATAAAATGGAAAGCTATTTACCGATTCAATGTTATAAAGAAGAATGGGATTTTTTAAAGCTTGAGACAAAGAAACATGTCGATTTAACTCAAATTAATCAAGGAGTTGCCCTACTTTTAGCTTTGCCGTATTTATGTTTTCTAATTTATTTTTTTCTGGTGATATTTATATTTTCGCCAATTTCTCCTTATGAAAATTTAAATCTTCAAAACACAAGCATTCGTGCTGATTTTTTATTCAATAAGAATAAAGCCATTTGCACAATCTGACAGACAAAATAAAGTCTTTTGATTCTTGACAATAGCATGCAGGCATGCTAAATTTCTGTATACAGATAAATCTTTAAATGGTATTTTTTATGCCTGAAGTAAGAATTGGCCCAGCAACCGAAGATACTCTCTCAAAATGTTTAAAACATGGTGTTTGGGCTGGACGTAAAGCCCTTCCAAATAATTGGAAAAAAGATCAAGTAATTATCGTGAGAATTGAAAGTTACATCAGTGCCATTGGCATTGTTCTTGATGGGGAAACTGAAACAAACTCTGAACTGATTGGTGAAGGATTTCCTAAAGTCTTAAAAGTAAAATGGGTATGGTCTGCTGAAAAAATTGGCGAAAGAGTTGAAACCAAAAGTTGGTATAGAGATTTGATGGAAAGTGTTTGGGGGCCAAATTACGGTTATCGCTCCTTGAATCAAACGCCTCTGCCTTTAAAAGAATCTAAAATATTTTTAAAAGAAATTCAAACGAGACAACCCAGTACCAATAAAATTATTGAGGCTTTGTTAAAAATATGACAGTACCTCATCCAATTCCCTATCAAGGCAGCAAACGGAAACTAGCAAGTGATATACTTGTTCATTTTCCTAATCAGCTTAATACTTTATATGAACCTTTTTCAGGTTCTGCTGCGTTGACTTTATCCGCAGCTTATTTTCATAAAGCTAAGAATTATTGTATTAGTGATTGTCTTTCTCCTCTTATTGAAATTTGGCAAATGATTCTGAAACATCCTGATGAACTAGCAAAACAATACCATGAAATTTGGTATCAACAACTGGGAAATGAAAAAGAATTTTATGCGCAAATTCGGAATGAGTACAATCGAGATCATGAACCAGCAAAACTACTTTATTTGATAGCTCGATGTGTAAAAAATTCGATTAGATTCAATTCTAGTGGTGATTTTAATCAATCCCCTGATAATAGAAGAAAAGGTATGCACCCAGATAAGATGAAGCATAATATTTTAGGTGCTCATCATTTATTGAAAGATTCAACTAAAGCTGTTAGTGCAGATTATAGTGAAATGCTAGATAAAGCAAAATCAGGAGATCTGGTTTATATGGATCCGCCTTATCAAGGCGTTAGTAATAAAAGAGATCCGCGTTATTATGAACAGTTAGATTTCGATAAATTTGTAAATGAACTTGATAAGTTAAATAAAAAAAACGTAGATTATATTGTCAGTTTTGACGGCTCTTGTGGAAATAAAGTGTATGGTTCAGATTTACCAAAATATTTAGAATTAACTAAAATCGATGTTATTGCTGGTAGATCCTCCCAAGCAACTCTGAATGGGAGTGATGATATAACCATAGAATCCTTATATTTATCAAGAAATATAGCACCAAAAGCAAAATCAAAGCAGCTCAAATTATTTGAATTAAGTGCTGTTTAATCCATTTTTTCTTTTAAAATATTTTTAATCTCTTGAGATATTTGAATATTGTTTTCTTTCGCTGATTTATCGATCTTATCATAGATTGAAATTTCGTTTTTATTGAAAACCAGATCTACACGGCGAATTTGTTCTAAAGCAATGTGTTCATAATTTTCTGGTGATGCCCAAAAGCAGCCCTCACAAGATTGAATAGTTTTTTCTGTCCAATTCTTGCAATGTTCACATGACCAAGATTTTTTTCGTTGACAAGAAGCACATAATAACATATAGCTCTGCTGCTTAAGTTCGCCTGTAGGCTCCCCAGCAATTTCATATGGGATCCTATGATCGATTTGTAAATATCTCATTTCGTAGCCATGGTTGCATACAGAGCATTTGCCATCCAAGATTTTATACAAGTCTTGTGCTAATTTTTTGGGTAGTACAGATCTTCCCCCAAGTTTACCTTTGTCGATCTGTGATGGATCTCCAAAGCGATATTCGGCAATTTTTTTTCCATCCCTATTTGTTACTGTGGATGTCTCAATTGGGATTCCACTTTCTCTGACGTCTCTGACAGCTCTGGGAGGGTGTTCATATCCATAGCGATTAATATCTTCCGTAGTTATAAAACCAAATTTGATAATATGGTCAATCACTATTTTGGCTCGTTTACCAGTTACTTTGCTGGCAATATCCAGAATCCTTTGATCAATATTATGTTGATGGGGTGATTCTGAATCAGATTTTTTTGTCATTTAAATTGCTCACTACCAAAATTTGATCTGAATTTTAGCAAATTTAAAGCAGGAAGACAATTATGGCAGAGGCCAAGAAAAAATGATGGTTTAAAATCAAATGAACTGAGGTATAAAATTCACATGATCCTTCTCAAGGCCAACCACCGCCATCAACCAGACACCGCTGCGCTCTGCTGGTTATGGCGAACGATAACTGCTCTCAACTCGTCAGTTATCCACTCTGAGGCAGACGCAGCTGCCAAGCGTGCCGAGGGCTGACCAAATCCAAGTTATCCCTCTCTAAAGCCCTGATAAACACTCAGGCCCCGTAAGTTGAAGAACCTGACTTGACCTCAGTGATATAATGAATCTAAGAGCATACACCCCCATGGAGCCGCTGTCAGATGGTTCAATCAGGATCAAAACCCAATTATGTGGAGCCTTTGCGGCTGAATGAATAAATTAGAGATAGGTTGGAATAAATCTATTTTCTCGATTTATCAAGGCGAATACAGAGAGTTGCGCATTGATGGGGAATTTACCGTTAATTTGGTATCAAAGATGTATCAAGAAGATGATTTTTTCAGAGGATTGGTACCCGCTTATTCAGGTTGGCTTTCTCATAAAGAAGAAGAGCAATGGGTCTTTGAAAGACTTTTACCCCAAAACAATGCCATTTGTCCTATTTTAATTTGCCCCGATGATCAAGATTTCAGCTGTACAGTAGTGGTTGTTGAAATCATTAAAAAACCAGAATCCATTTTATGGAAAAGAATCGGTAGGGTTTTTCATAATCACAATCATGACAATACGCATATGCTTGGCGAGACAATTGCTTGGAGGGGTAAAAATATCAACAAAGAATTTGAATTGATTGAATATGAATCCATAATAAATAGATTAAAAGCGGCAAGAAATGAGAATTAAAATTGACGACCAAAATCAATTTAAAATTTCATCATTGGCTGATTTAGATAGAATTATTCCAGTTTCGAGAGCTGGTAAAGCTCTCAATTATGGTCAGGGCGAAGGTCTGATTCAAATTGAAAATACCATATGGGGATTTTATATCACTGACCATAAATATTATCGAATTCAATTTGAAGAGGGCTGTTTAAGTTGGGAGCAATTTCAATTATTTTGTGAAGAAATTTTCGATAAAATTCGCTCTGAGTTTGGCAATGAGATCGCATTTATGACAGAAGGAATGCTATAGCACTATGAACCTCATGAAAAATATCTGCCATGAAAATTGGCCTCACATTGAGGTGGAAGACAATGAATAAATCCATTCTGAGTACGGTACATGAAACTGCTCAGGGTCTGCACAAAGCTGGCGTCATGAAACTCGAAACCATGCGCGAATTTGATGCGCTGTGCATACCTCCTGTCAAGGAATATACACCAGCCCAGATCAAGAAACTTCGACTTAAAAACGGAGCCAGCCAGGCAGTGTTTGCTGCATACCTCAATACCACCGTCTCTACCATCCAGGAGTGGGAGCAGGGGAAGAAAAAGCCCAGTGGTTTATCTCTCAAGCTGCTTAATATTGTGGATAGCAAAGGCATTGAAGTTCTTACATGAATCATGTCTGGCAAACTTAGAAAACTAAGAGAATGGTCAACCAGGCCAGATCAAGCCGACTGAGCGGCTTATCTGGTTTGATAATAGCTCTCCACAAGTCAGTTATCCATGCTCAAGCAGACGCCGCTGCCAATTGTGCAGGTATCGACCTTTTAAAAGTCTTGATTAAAAGCGCATCTCCCTCAAAACTTGAGCATTGGGGTGTATGCTGTGGTATAATGCCAGTAAGGTAAAGTAAATATGTTTCAAGATCAGGAAATCCTAAACGAGCTTCACTCCTTGCCTCCAGCCAAGCAGGCAGAGGTCGTCGATTTCATCCAGTTCCTGAAATATAAGCAGCAGACGCCAGCCTCCGTCGAAGCTGATGAGCAGCAGAAGCTTCAGTTGGCAGCTGAATTGCTCCTAAGCACACCAAGCAATCTTGATCCAGAAGAGATTGCCCTATGGGATGCCGTCGTGAATGCGTCGGATGAACCGGTTCAGATTGGAGAGCCTGACCTCCGGGATTACGACTGAGCATGCAGTATCTCTTCCTGGACACGAATATCCTTGGGCAACTATGCCATCCGACAGCTGAGCAATTCAAAGATCTGAAGCACTGGGCATTTGCTATCCTGCAACCAAATTTAAATCAGACTTATCAACTTTGCTTGCCTGAAATCGTGGATTATGAGCTGCGTCGCAAACTTCTGCACATGGCTTTGCAACAGGGTAGAAGTGAATCTAACAGTCTGGCTCGATTGAATAACTACCTGAAAATCCTGAAGTACATTCCGCTTCAAACGAGCTCAATGAATCTGGCTTCGCAACTCTGGGCTGAAGCCAGATTGAACGGACTGCCAACAGCTTCTTCAAACTCATTGGATGGCGATGTCATTTTGGCTGCACAGGCAGCGGCAGTCCTTGCCGGCTCTGCCGGCTTAGGAATGGCGACAGCAGCGCTAGGGAGTTGAGCGGTATCGTCCTGACAACCAACAAAAAGCATTTGTCCCGATTTGTACCTGTTGCTGATTGGCAAAGTTTTCAAATTTAATAAGGCTGTTTCGGGAGAATGGATGTCATGAGTAAAGTCAAACTCATTGAAATAAATATCAACGCAGCAAAAGACCTCGTCAGGATTCTCAGCACAACTGAAAAGCAACACTGCATAGGCTGTGAAGGTGATTTTCATTTGGAAACTTGTCCAGGAAAAGAGTGCTCTCAATTGCGAAATTACCTAACACAAAGAATCAACAACCCAAATAAAAGGTATGGCATATAGGCCAACCAAACCAGATCAAGCCGGAGATGCGGCTTATCTGGATTGATCTGCCTTCAAGAAGCTTTTGGGCGCAGAACAAGAAGACCGCCGAGCGGTATAATATATTTATTGTCTGAATATTTAAGTATCATGCTCTCATTCAATTAGGGTAAAAAAAACTATTTGGAGAAACATGTGAGAAAAAACTGGGTTATTCGCCTTTTGATGCTTGTTTTTTCGTTTTTTCCACTTCAGGTCTGGGCCGAGACGATTCAGGCGTCTCCCCCACGCTTAAGTATCACCCGCCTCCAGGGCCTGCCAGAAGCCCACGCGGCTTCTCCTGCGCAAACTCAGTCAGAGACAATTGCCCTCTCGGCAAACCCCTGGTGGGCTGAACTCAACCAAACGGAGCCCGTCGCGCCCCTTGGACTCGGCGGTATTCAAATCCAGCCGTGGATCTGGAATATTGTCGATGCCATTCAGATGAACGAGCGGCTTTTGTCGGCTTCGCCAAAGCAGGCAGAAGAGATCAACCCAGAAGAGATCAACCAAGAAGAGATGAAACAAGAGTTGCAAGCAAAATTAGATGCTTTCATGACCTTGGCCGAAAACAACCAATTGCAGATGGGGGCGACAGGTCCATATCTGAACCATCGGCTTTTGTACTTTTGAGCAGGAAACCCAATCAGGCCATTTATTTTTCTTTTGAAAAATCGGTCAAAACCTGCATTCAAGCATTCTTTGAACAATGAGTCCATTGTGTCGGGTAAAGGTCACATTCAAGCAAGACAAACGCTTAAGTACGCAGTTCAAGGTGATAGGCACGAAGGTCGCTTCGTTTGCCGCGCAACAATACCAGTCATGCTGACAAAGCAGAATTCAAGAAACACAGTCGGAGATTTATCGCATGGGACACTTAACCTTCAGTATCAACATTACCTTGGACGGCTGCGTCGACCACCAGGAGGGTATCGCCGATGATGAGACACACGCCTTTTTCACTCGTCTCATGGATGAGGGTGGGGCGATGCTGTGGGGCCGAGTCACCTATGAGATGATGGAGAGTTACTGGCCAGCGGTAGCCTGCGGTGACGTGGAGGCACCTCCGGCGATCCGCGAATGGGCAGTCAAACTGGAATCCAAGCCGAAGTATATTGTGTCTTCAACGCGTGAAAACTTCCTGTGGACCAACAGTCATCACCTCGTCGGCGACTTGCGCACGGAAGTGCAGAAGCTGAAGGACGCGACCCCTGCCGGTGTGCTCCTTGGTAGCTGTAAGCTCGCGACCGAACTTGACAGGTTGGATCTGATCGACGCGTATATATTCCTCGTCCATCCCAGGATCGTCGGCCATGGTCCGACCCTTTTCCAGGAGGGCCTGCCCTGCACGCGACGATTAGAGCTTGTTTCGACAAATCCTCTGCGAAACGGCGCTGTCGCCATGCACTACCGGCGTTCCGACGTGCCTTGACCTTGACAATGTGTGGAGCTACAGTAATGACAGCAAAGTCAGCCTGTGACCCAGCCGCCCAACACGCCAAGGACTGCTCCCAACTAGGTGAATCCCTCTCTACATCCTTGAAGAGGATAGGGCGTTTTCCAACAAACGCGTTATTGCATTTTCCCCACATGTGCCAAAAATCAGGGACCGCAAAAATAAGTTGTGGCAAGAATGGGCCGCAACTAAAAATTTGACCTACCACCCGCCCTTGGGCAATCCCAAACGTGAAAAAATCACCAGTGGCTTAAACAGTGATATTTTGAACCCGCAAGGTTTGAAGCAAATGGTAGCGTCGTCAATCGAGCTTTACACGACTGAGTTTGACAACTTTGAAGATAAAGTTCTGGGGTATTTTTCCAAAGGCCAATTGAGCAATGATACCGATGAACCGATTCTGTCAGGCCAAATTGCAACTTATCCGATCTTGATCGGGCCAACGATCAATGGCTTTGGCAAGAAAGCCTATCAGGGCATCCGTTTATGTATACAATACCCCAATCCTCCAGATCAACTGGATCCGGTACATTATGGGCAGACCCCGGCCAAAAAGGCACTTTTGGATCAAATTCATGCTTACATGAACACGCTCTCTGCCAAAATCACCCTCAAGCCGGGCCTGATCAAAATCGAGTGCGTGGCATTCCACTCGATCACCTACTTGGATCGCTTGCATAAAATGGCTTTGGATTTATTCGCGCTGTTGGGCGAATAAACTATTGGGCGAAGAGTAAACACGCGGGATTAAACCTGCTCTCTGCTTTCCAAGCCCCAGCCCAGTCAGGGCGACTGAATCTCAGAACGGGTCAGGGGCCCCACGCCCAGTGCGGCGGCCAAGCCATAAACTTCGCCTGCCAGCTGCTGACCAGGACAGTCGGTGGCATAGGCCGGATCGCCTGGAAATTTAAAAGAATTGCGCTGCTGGTGGGTCCAAATGCCCTCCAGCGGGGCGCAGGGGCAGCGCAGGGCGACCAATAGGCGGCGCAAGGCATTCAGTTGGGGATCTCCTGGCAGGCGTTCGTTGAAATCGCCATTGAGGGCAATGCCGACATTGTTGCTGTTGTCTCGCTCGCTATGAGAGCCCATAAAGCCCAGGGGGCGGCCCTCATAAATGATCCCGGCTGTGTCGATAAAAAAATGATAGGCAATATCCGCTTTGGGATCGTCCAGGGTCTGATGAAACACCTGCAGGGAGAGGGGCGTATACAAGCGGTGGGTATGGTGAACGGTGATGTGGGAGATCCAGCCACAAACCGACGAGGCCGCGGGATAAGGAACCCAGGAGCGCCCTTCTGGCATCACAGGCCCTGCGCCCCAGGTGCCCCGGCCGACAATCTCTGCGCTGCCCCCACCCAAATTGAGGGTGTAATTGCCCCCTTGTTCGGCGAAAAAACGGGACGCGGCGGGGACGGCACAAGCGGCTGAACGCGGGCCCATTTCGGGCAAAACCGCATCCAGATAGGCCAGGCCCCAGCGGTTGTCTGTTTCTAAGCTGCTCTCAGCTTCCCGGAGGGGTTGCGCCCCGGCCACGGGCCAGCCAGAGACCAGGAGCAGCAACACAAGCAGCAAGTACTGCTGCAAACGGGGTTTAGTTTGTTTTGCCATCGGGAGCTCCCGGGCCAAAGGCCGTGCTGACATCCAGGTTGATCTCAGCCTGATCCAGGGCCAGGGGGGCCAGGTTAAGCAGAGTCTGGAGCGGCTTGCCCCCAGCATCATAGCAACTCAAGCGCAGGTCCCCTGCTCCATAGCGGTGGGGCTGGAACTCAGGGCCCAGCACCAGGGTCACCATGCGGCCACGGGTTTGGTCCACCCGCACAGGGCGGTTGAAGGCCCCATAACCCGGCAAGAGCGGATCTTTTCTGAGCAGGGCGATCCGCAGCAGTTGGCATTCGGGCCCCAAGCCTGTGAAACTCAAACGGAGGTTTTTATCCGCGATCAAGGTCTGGAGACGGGGGACCGGCGTGGGCAAAGGTGTGGCAATTGGCGTGGGAGCCGGATCGGCAAAGGCTGGCACGGCACATAAGAGCAGAATCAGGCAAAGAAGGTGCTTCATACAGCTGAAAGACCCGATTCTGTTTGCAGGCCAATGAGAAGCGTGTCCAGCACCTCGAACTGCTCAGGCAGCGCCCCTGTTGAGCCTGAGGCGATGGCCTCGTCGAGAGCTTCTTTCGAGGGGTAGAGATCGTGCACGACCAACAGGGTCTGGCCGCCTCTTTCTTCGAATGTGACTGTGGTGACCTGCCCACTCTCACCCCCTTCTTCATTGGTCCAGACGAGGCGCGAGTGGGGTGTCACTTCGAGGTACGTGCCATAAAACGCCATGGGCTCCGGGGCCGCAGGGTGGCTGAATACGAGACGGTATTGGCCTCCGACACGAAACTCTGCTTCGTAGGAGAGCAAGGTCAGGCCGAACGACTTCGGCACCCACCACCGTTGGAACAACTCGGGTGTGGTCCAGGCCTGGAAGACAATGTGTGCCGGACAGTTGAACGTTCGCGTCGTAACAAGCTCACGCTCGGACTTTCGTTCTGCCGTTGTGGGGTTTTTTATGGGTTGCTCAATCTCTTTATGTGTGTCCATCGGACATCTCCTTCAGCTTTAATTCTTCAACGACCTTGTCCAGCTCATCGAAGCGCGCGTCCCAGAGCTGGCGGTAATTCGCGAGCCAGGCCGCCTCTTCTTCCAGTTGGCTCTCACCGAGCCTGCAGATCCGCACGCGGCCAACTTTTTCCGTGGTGACAAGCCCCACCCGCTCCAGGATCCCGACGTGTTTTTTCATGCCCGTCAGGGTCATCTGGAACTTCTCGGCCAGGTCCGTGATCGACGCGTCGGCGCGTCCGAGTTGCTCCAGAATGCCGCGTCGGGTCGCGTCTGAAAGCGCGGCGAATGAGGCATCGAAGCGGGCAGCGGAGTAGGCCGGGGAGTCGCCGGGAAAGTAAGCTTGTGAGCGGGCAGGATTATACTGAACCATGTGGTTCAGTATAAAACACAAACACGATAATGGTCAACCCCGACCCCTATACCGACTTTGGGCTGAAAATCCCGCGAAGCCGGAGCGTCTAGCGATGTATGGGCGCAAATAATTGCAGCTTAAAACTGTTCAAAGAGGCCAAGACCTGAAACCCGTTTCCCTCAGCCAGAAACAGCCCGCTTGCTGGGTGATCGGGATCAGACAGGGCTTGAGCGGGCACGGCATGGCCAGGCAAATATTTGCTGCGCTTGAGTTTCCAGCCAAAGACATCGGCCAAAATCTGCCACACTTCATTGCCACTTTGGACCCAAATCTGCTCAGAGGCGAGATAGAGACGCGGCGGAAAGAGAAAGGGACCACCCCAGCCCCTGAAGCCGCCCATGACATGCACCACAGCGCGGTTGGGGTCCCACGCGGCTGGCGTTTGGTTCAGGCCCTCCGGGTGCCACCAGGCAGAGGCCTGCAGACCTGCTCGCAAAGCCGAGGCGCTCCAAGAACTCAGAAACACACTTTCAAGCAGCGCATCGGGCAGGGTCTGGAGGATTTCCAAGGCCCGCTCTCTGCGTTCAGGCTGGCCCGCCAACCAGGCACAGACCTCGGCCAGATCCAGCAAGGTTTGTGGCTGCTGACAATCAGGCAATCCCCGATTTAGGCGCAGGAGCCATTCTTCGGGCCGGGCAGAGGGACTCAAACAGAGGTGATAGAGCGCATTGCTCAGGGCTTCTGCCAGAGGGGTTATCGCTGAGAAGCGCGGCATTAACAGCGGCAGAAACGTCTGCCAAAGCTGGTTCATCAGCGGCAGGCGGCTCGAATTGCCCAAGAGTGATTTGCGGCGGAGTTCCTCTGCCAATTCGGCCAATTCCAAAGGGATTTTCAGGTCTTCCACTGCAGCCATTTGAGGTAATTGGTATAGCGCTGGTGCAGGTATTTGAGCTTGATGGCATCTTCAAAGAGATAAGCTGAGAGAGGCCCCCCCTGACGGCTGAAGGATTCCAGCAGCACCTCAATTTCTTGTAGACGCAGGCGAACCTCGGGTTCGGTCACGCCATCCAAACCCAGGGCAAAGGCCTCCGACAGGCGGGAAACCGGGTCATCGTGGTCGCGGTTGAGACGATCAAAGGCAATACACGAGAGATCAAATAATCGGCGCAGCCAGCTGATTTTATCCACCCGGTAAACCGCATGGCCGGGCAATTCAAAAAAGGCCGCTTCGCTGTTTTGGATCAGTTTGTCGTGTAAGACAAAGGGCAAAATTTGCCGCACATCTTCGAGGGCCACTTCGGGATTGCCCCGGAACCAGGCCAGGGCCTTGCAAAAGAGCAACAAGGTGAGCAAGCCACGCACCGAAATGCCATTTAAGGTCTGCTGGCCGAGGGCCAAAAGTGGGTCCATATCTGTTTGTTGGGCCATCACCAAGCGGGCGTCCAGCGGGGAGAGGCGCAGGGTGTCTTTGGTTTTGTATTCAAACTGTTCCCCGGCAGGTGCGCAGTATTCAAATTGACTGGCAAAAAATTCAATCCGACGCTGCACAGGCAGGGGAATACCCACCTTGAGCACATCCTGGTAGAGCTGGTCCATTTCAATTTCGCTGAAAATAATCTCAGGGGGGACCACCTCTTCGGGGCGGATATCTTTTTCGACCCGCGGAATGAGTTCACCCAAAAAACGGCTGCTGAAGTGCAGGGTCTTGACGACAATATCTATGCGGTCGCGCAGAGCCTCAATCACCTGGTAGGTGCCCCCGCCCTCTTCGGCATTGGCGGTCATAAACCAGGCCGACTCCGGGCATTCGTAAATCTGGTCGAAGATCTCAGCGTAATTGTCACCCATCACGGTTAACAGCGCCGATTGGGTGCGGGTGGGAATGCGGTTGTATTCGTCGATAATTTTCACCCGCATGCCCAGCCATTTGCGCCAGGCGATCTGGATTTCGTCCATGTTTTTGGCTTCGATCAAATGGGAGGGCAGGGGATTGCCAAGCAAATCTGCGAT
Organism: Candidatus Sericytochromatia bacterium; assembly: GCA_018780035.1. Lineage (GTDB taxonomy): Bacteria > Cyanobacteriota > Sericytochromatia > UBA7694 > UBA7694. Next base: position 63,612 of record JADMKE010000054.1, on the reverse strand, counting down.
CGTCATTTGCGGCTGGCCGTGTTGAATCGCCCGGCGCACGTCATTGACGGGGTACCCCGCCAAAACCCCCATCAAAATGGCACTGGCGGTTTTGCCACGGCCAGGCCCGCCGATCAGCAGGCATTTGCGCCTGACGGCGAAGTTTAACAGCGGCAACAAGACAAAACTGGAATAACTCTGATCCGAAGGCAGGTGCAATTGTTGGTCGCCAAATTCAATGCTCTTGCGGGGACCGTCGTGGTATTCGATATCGTAATAGGGGCTGATAATCGCATGATTGACAATCCAGAAATACGCTTGGCGCAGTTTTTCGGCGAGACCCAGGGCACTTTGCCCGCTCGGCAGCCCATGGACTTCGTGTTCTGCCCTTGGCGCCAAACCCGAACCCGCAGGCCCCTGAAAGAGATCGGGAACGCTGCTCTGACGCAAATCTGTCAGGGAGTGGGGGTTGGTTGGAGATTTTGAAACTTTTTGATACGAACGCAGGGTGGGATCCATGGTATTCTCCTTGCCTCAGCCCAATCCTTGAATTTGGCTTGCACTCAAATAGACCCAGCAGGGATGGGCATTGGGTGTTTTTAAGAGCGCCAAAAGGGCGGGCCGTTGCAGCGCTGGAACGTATTCCAGATCGAGCAAGACCCGGTCAATGCCTGGGGCTTTGAGATGGTTCAGCAAGGCCTGTTTAAAGGCTGCGAGCTGAAAAGCCTGGTTTTGTGCGACGCCGATATGGTCCAGAATCAGGCCTGTATACCCCCCCGAAAGGGCGATAAAATCCCCTGCCATGCCGGGCAATACCGGCGCAAGCCCCCCGATTTTGGCTTCTAAAACGGCAGCAACCTGGGCTTTGCGCGAGCGTTCGGCCTGGCCTGCGAGGTAGACAAAGCGTTGGGCCTGCTGGCCTTTTTCGCGTTGGTAGCGCTCCAACTCACTCTCCAGGTAGCGCTTGAGTGGGTCTGTTTGAGCATGATCTGTCTGGCTTTCTTGCTCCGATTCACCCTCGCCTTTTTCACCGGATTCTGAGTCTTCTTCCGTCTCTTCGGCTTCTTCTGCCTCTTCAGCTTCAATCTCTTTGCTCTCGGCCTCTTCGACTTCTCCCTCGGCCTCTATCTCTTCGCTGTCTTCGCTCTCTTCAGTTTCGCTGGGGCCTTCCAGCTCAGCTTCAAATTCCGGTTCGGGCATTTCATCGAGGTGGCTGGGGTCGATCAACGGGGCCTGATCGTCTGCAAAGGCCGGGGATTTTTCCAGGGCTTCGGTGACATGGGCTTCCATTTCTTCGGCAGCCAGGTGCACACCGCCACCGGGTTTGGCTGTCTCGGGCCGGGGGGCACTTTCGGTCTTTGGGGTTTCCTGAGGGGGCGGGGAGACGGGGGCCGTGCGCTGTACCGGCGCAGTCGGGCGCAGAGCCGCGGCAGAAGAGAGATTGCTAAAATTGAGAGAGCCCGTCATGCCCGATGTTTGCCTTGTTTCTGCTTTTGTTTGTGCTATTGTTTCTGCTTTTGGAAGGGCCCTTGGATTTGTTTTATGGATTGACAAAGGCCCTGATTCACTGTTAAAAAACCAGTCTGATCGGGATCATATCAGATTCGCAGCAGGGAGACAACCGGAGCCAGCCCGCATGTTTGAACATCTCAAAACCCTCAAAGCAGCCCAGAGCCAGTTGGTTCAACGCGACGATATGCGCTTGCAAACGGCCCGCACGCAGTATTCCCAAGCCCAGGCCCTCTTGCAGGAATACAACCGCAGCCTGGATAAAGCCACGCTCAAACAGGCGATGTTGCTGCTCACAGGCTGTGCGCGCATGGCGCGCAGCTACGCTGAACCCTATCTCTTATTGGCGTATATCTATTTGGCCCTGCGTTTGCCCCAGCTTTCTCTCAAATACCTGCGTGTGGCCCAACATCTGGGCAGCCAAGACCCGCTTTTGGGCAAAATTCAAGCGGCCCTGCAGAGCGGTTTTCAGGCGCCCAGTGTCAAACGCCAAAATAACAAGACCCAAGCCCACTTTGGAGCGGCAGACACAGATTATGATGCCCTCTACGAAGAGGTACAGGGGCTGTTGGTGCGCGAAGTGCGGGCCGCGATGGACATTCCGCTGCCTGCGGGCCCGACGGCCAATCCCGAGCGTTTAAATGCCTTACACAGGGCCGGACACCATTTGTCTGAATCGATTGCCCTGATTCAGGGCCAACTCGAACTGCTCGATCGGGAAATGGACTGCAGCGAACTCTACCGCAAATTGCGCAATTTGGAGAGTCGCTTGCGGCTTTTGACCCAGATTCTCGAAGGGTCCGAGCAATGTGTGGCCCTGATGCAAACCTTAAATGGTCTGGCCCAACGGGTCCAGATCGCCCTTTTAAATCCCTCAGAAATGGATTTGGAGACCTTCCTCGATCAATGTGACAGCATTGCCGATCAGCTTGATGGCTTTACGGCCAAGGGCTGGCAAATTGCCGAACTCGAAGCGGTTTACCAAGCCCTGATCGATCAAATCACCTTGCTGCAGGACAAGCTCGACAGCTAAGCCCGAATAGCCTGTAAGTCGTGCAAGTCGCTCCAATCGTGCCAATCATGTAAATACTGCCAGGGTCCGGGCGGGGTCAAACGGGCAGGGTCAAAGAGGATGCGCTGGGTCTGGGCAGGAAAGCCCTCTAAATCCAAGAACTCAGGCAGGTCATCCACAAAGAGATCGACAGCCAGTGCCGCAATCCGATCGCGTTTGGCCTCTTTGCTCAGTTCAAAATAGGCCTGTTCTGGGGGCAGGCCCCAGTGCTGTAATTCCAGCCAGTGGCGGGCGGCGGCGTGTAAGTCATAAGCGGGGCCGCGAAAAGGCTGTCGGGTTTTGTGGCTGACAATAAACAGCTCATGGCCCTGGTTGAGCGCCTTTAAGATAAATTCTGCCACCCCCGGAAAGGCCGCTGCCCTGTGCATTTGGCCACCATAGACCTCGCCCTGTAAATAGATCCAGGCCTCTTCTTGGTTTTGCTGGCGCAGATAATCCCTGACTGCCTGTTTGTGCACAGGTATGTGTTCAGGCAGGCCGTGTTGCTCCCGTGCCAGCTCCCAGAAAAGTTGATCGTAGCTGACGAGGGTATTGTCGAAGTCCAGTCCGATGCGCATGTCTTGAACCACTCTTTGTTATACTGTCTCCTATGTTAACAAAAGAAGCCTCTCCACCACTGTATACCGCTTTAATTGGCTGCGGCCATTGGGGGCCCAATTATTTGCGCGTGATCCAGCAATTGCTGGGGGTAGAAATGCGCTGGGCAGCGGATCTCAGCCCCTCGCGCCGGGAGTCCCTGAGTCGCCAATTCCCCCAGGTCAAAATGACCGATCAGGTTTCAGATATTTGGGACGATCCCGCTGTGCAGGCCGTGATTGTGGCCACTCCCGCCGCCAGCCACCCCGAATTGGTCGAAGCTGCGCTGAAAGCAGGCAAACATGTGCTCTGTGAAAAACCGCTGACGATTTCTCCGGCTGAAAGCGACGCTTTGGTGGCGTTGGCCGCTGAAAAGCAGCGTATTCTGATGGTGGGCCATACCTTTTTGTTTAATACCGGCATTCGCCAGCTCAAAACCTATCTCAGCGAAAAAAAACTGGGCCAACTCTATTACCTGCATTCAACCCGCACCAATCTCGGCCCGATTCGCAGCGATGTCGGCGCGATCGAAGACTTGGCCAGCCACGATATCGCCATTTTTAATTATTTGCTGGCGGCTTTGCCCGAAGAGGTCTCGGCCCGTGGGCACAGCTGTTTGCCCCATGCCCATACCGATCTGGCTTTTATGACCTTTGCTTATCCGGGCGGGGTGCTGGCCCATGTTCATGTCTCTTGGCTCAATCCCGTCAAGGTCAGACAAATGACCCTGGTGGGCAGCGAAAAAATGGTCACCTGGGACGATATCAACGTGGTTGAGCCGATTCGGATCTTTGATGCGGGGGTGATGCAAGAGCCCTATTACCATGATTTTGGTCAGTACCAGCTTTTGCCCAAACAGGGAGATACCTGGATTCCCCGCCTGCAGCTCTCAGAGCCCCTCAAAGCGGAAGTGGAAGCCTTTGTTGCCGCGATCCAAACCCAGTCTCCCCCACTCTCGGATGGGGCCTTTGGGGCGGATGTGGTGCGCGTTTTGGAGGCCACCCGTCAGTCTTTGGCGGCTGGGGGCGCTCCTGTCAAAATCGCTTCAGCTTAAGGAGTGTCACGGCCTGGTTGTTTTGTTTGCAGCGGGTTTTGGCGTACAGGCCTCTGGCAAGACCAGACCCAACCCACAGCGCGAGGTAAATAGTTCTGTGAGTGTGTCCGAATCCGGGTGGGTAATCTTAAATTTTGCCAATTTGGCAAAGTCTTTTTTCATGGCGGTGCCGAGTGAGGGCCCTTCGGGTGAGCGCCCGAGCTGGCAGAGTAACGCAAAGGCTTCTGCTTCTTTGCCCTGAAAGAGCAAGGCATACGCCAAATTGAGCTGAATCCAAAAGCCATCAGGTTCTTGTAACCAGGCCTTGCGCAGCCAGCTATCAGCCGCTTTGAAGTCTTTTTGAAAGAGCTTGAGCCAGCCCATTCCTTCGAGTAAGAGGGCCTCTTGGGGGAAGCGCTCAAGCGCAGCTGTTAAAACCGCTTCTGCTTCGGCAAAGCGCCCGAGGTATTGGTAAGACTCGGCCATCAGGCGCAGCCAGTAGATGCGATTGGGTTCTGTTTTCAGGGCTGCTTGAAACAAATCCAGGGCCTCAGCGTAGTGGCCTTGGTCAAAGGCCTTTTCGGCAGCTTTGCCTGGGGCAATGTTTGTTTCATTTGCCGCCGAAGGGGGTTGCACTTTAGACAGGGCCGGTAAAGCCAAGTATGCATTCCAGCCAAGGCCCAAAACCAATCCAAAACTGACAAAGCCGCTGAATCTCACTGAATACTTTTTCTGATAATTTTTCACTTTGACTCACTCATTTCGATTAAATCCAGGTGTTTGGAGCCTTTCAGACAGCGGCAAAACGAAACCCATTTGGCTTGACCATACCCCAATTTCTGGCAAGCGATGTGACATTGTTTGAGCTTTTCTGCATCGCGCTCGCTGATTCTCATGACCAGCAAACACGTCCCTGCTATCCAGCAACAAATACCGATTCGGGCCAGGCCTGAAAGTTGTATCTCTTGCAAGCCTGATTTCTTTTTTAAATCTGCGAGTAGGGCTTGAGGATCTTTGAAAAATCCGTGGCTACTGAGCCCCTTTGCCAAGAGCCCAAAACCGAGGATTATGAGGAATACCCCTGTAATGACCATCCACATATGGGTCTACTTCCGCGCTTTTAAAATTTGTTCAAAAATCTGGGCTTGCTTTTTATTTTAACGCTAATTTCAAGCCCAATGCGCTCTCAAGTTCTGTTTTAAAAGCAAGAATTTGGCCTTTCAAGGGATAATTGACTGTAGCTTGATCCCACCGTTTGAATTCGAGGAGTCTCCATGCAAATCCCCCCTTCATCCCCTGGCCAGAAAGCGCTACCTGGCCATTTTCAAGCCCCACCTGACTTGCGTCCGGCCCGCGACAATACCTATGTCAAACCCCCGATCCAATTGCCGCTGGAAAAAGTCAAACTCGAAAGTGCCCAAACCGCCGCAAACACCGAAGTGGCTTTTGTCGAAGGCCATGCACCCCTGACTTTAAAGCTCAACCCGACCCAATTCCAACAATTGGAAACCCTGCTCAAACGCTTTCCCGAGCTTAAGCCAGACTTGGAACAGCTCTGTGCCAAACCCGCTGGCAACCCCCAGATTTTGGCCCGCGACAAAAAAGGCCATACTGTTTTGGACCATTTACACCGGCTGGCGACCGAAAAAAGCACCATTGCCGGGGTCAAGCCCGAATCTGTTTTGCGCGAGTTGCTGCCCCGTTTGGCCGACCGCAACACCATCTACCAGGGGCCTCAATTTACCTGTGGTTCTGCTGCCCTGCAAAATTGGCTGGCCAAGGCCGAACCCGGTGAATTGGCGCGGATCATGACGGATCTGACTCTCAAAGGCAAATGCCGTTTGCAAGACAAAACAGAGTTAAAACTGCCCCCAGATCTGGACACCTACCTGGCCAAACGGGCTGAACTCAAATTTAACAATGGCAAAGACACCGACAAGCGGGCGGTCTGCGATGTGCTCTTTCAATCGGCTGTGATGCAAGATGTCTCACTGGTCGGCGGCAACCGTGCCTGGAAAGGCCAGCCCAATGGGGTGATTGATGCTGGAATCAAAGGTTTTGCCTGGTTGACCGACTGGGCCGGTTACGATGCCGAAGGGGATGATGTCGGCCTGATGTCGCGCTTGGGCGGCGATGGCGGCGGGGATCCCTTGCTGTTGCAATCGCTGATGTCAGGAATCACGGGCCAGCCCTTTCAACTGCAAACGCTTTTGTCCAGCAATTCGGCACTGGAAAAAACCTTGAACCAATTGGCGGCCAAAAAACAGGAATGTGTGGCGCTTTACAAAAGCCCTTTGCACTATGTCTTGCTCAAAGACTATGACCCCAAAACCCGCATGGTGACCTGTCTGTCTACCGGCACCTACAATTCCAGCGAAGAAAAAATCCCCTTGGATAAATTTCTCGCCAATTGTGGGGCTCTGATTCTGCCCAAATAGTCCCTGTTTTGCCCAAATAATCCCTGCGGTATACTGTCTTTATGTCTGGTTTAAACAAATATCTGTTTTTGGGGGCCTTGTTGCTCCTGTCTTGCCACAGGGAAAGTGCCACGCTTGCGCCACCTGCACTGCCTCCGGCCACCACCGTCTCTGTGCAGCCTGCCCGTGTCGCCAAATCAACCCAGAGGCCCTCAACAGCCCCTGCGCCCGAGAGCCTCCTCTCAGCCCAAGATCAATCAGATTGGCAAGCGGAACTTCAGGAATTGACCCTCTTTCCGATCACCGCCAGCCCCACCAGCTCCGACAACACGGAGCAAACGCCAACAGAAACGCCCACAGACACACCCACAGACACACCCGAAGAACTCACACAGGCCGTCGCTCAGGTTCAAGCGGCTTCTCAGGCGCTCAATCTGGCCCAGGTCTCGGGCCAGGTCAGCACCCAAGCTGCGGCGCCCGTGGCTGAATGTGGTTTGGCCTGCCGGACTGAAGCAGATTTGGCCAAAGACCTGCCTTTAAACCAGCAGCAGTGGCTGGGAGGCCACAACGCTTACAATTACAAAGGGATTTTTAAAAACCAATTCTGGACGATCCCACAACAGCTCACTGCCGGTGTGCGTGTGCTCGAATTGGATTTACACACCCGTCTGCTCTCGGGCAAGGTGAGGGTCTGTCACGGGGCCAGCAGCCACGACTGTTTGCTCAATCCCTTTGGGGTCAAAGACTATGCGCCCCTGTTAAAAGAGATCAAAACCTGGTCCGATCAGCACCCCGACCAATTGCTCATTCTCGAATTGGAAAACCATGTCAAAAACGAAAAAACGGTCTTGGAGCCGATTAAAAGCCTGTTTGGCAGTTTGATCTACCGGGCCGATCAGCGACCTGAGAACTGGGCCGAAGAAACCCCCGCTCAGATTGTCGCGCGGGGCAAGCGGGTGATCGTGGCGGATTTTGGCAAAAATCGCTTTGATGGCAAGCTGGTCTGGGACCAAAACGAACTGGCTTCGAATCACCTCTCCAAAGACTTTTCGGCTGATTGCAGTGTCAAAGGCCAGCCCATGGCGGGCAAACGCTGGGGGTTTTACGACGACAAGACCTTCGGCAAAGCCAAACCGCTGACAGCTGAAAGCATTCCCAGCTATTTGGCTTGTAATGCCCGCTATCTCAAGATCGATCGCCTGAATCCTTCGCTGATTGCGGCTCGGCACTTTGCCTGGGACACTCTTCCAGCCGGAAAGAGCTGCGCCTCTCTCTCTGCCAACGGTCAACGTTGGCAGGCCGAAAGCTGCGAACGCGCTTTGCCTTTGGCCTGCCGCGTCGAAGAGGGTTGGAAAATATCCGCTGCATCAGGGGACTGGACTCAGGGAACTGAGATCTGTCAGCGTGAATTTGGCGAGGCTGCCAGCTTTGCGCCCCCGCGCAACTATTACCAAAACCACCAATTGGGTCAAACCTTGGCTGCCACCACCAGCCATGTTTGGCTGGGATACCGCGCTCCCTAAAGCCGGTTATCCGCAGATTATTTTCGCAATATTTTCTCCATGGCTTTGCCTTTGGCCAATTCATCAATGAGTTTGTCGAGATAGCGGGTCTGTTGCACCACTTTGTCTTCGATCTCCTCGACCCGGTAGCCGCAGATCAGCCCCGTGATCTTGGACGCGTTCGGGTGAATCTGGGGGGCTTGGGCAAAAAAGGTCTCAAAATTAGATTGGTTGTCGATTTGCTGCTGTAAGGTCTCTGGGGTATAGCCCGTCAGCCAAAAGATGATTTCATCCACCTCGGCCTGGGTGCGTCCCTTCTTTTCGGCTTTTTGGACGTACAGGGGATAGACTTTGGCGAAGACCATTTTGTAAATTCGCTCTTGGTGATTCATGGGGGAGTTTCCTGGCTTGTGTGTGTATGTGAATGTATTATACACTGTATGTCAATGACTTGCCGTTATTTCAACCCGATCTGGATAAGCCCCAAATTTTAGATTCTGAGATTTGGGCATTCATTTCCGCAATTATGAGAAAATTAATAGATGAATTCAGTACTTTTTAGGCGTTAAATCAGCTTTAAGCTTTGCTTCCCCCTGCTTGAATCGCAAGCGCAAAAAATGTATGATTGAGGCGTTTCGTTTTGGGACCTGTGAGTGGCAGCGGTTTTTTGCTTCATATGGGTTATCTGAGACTCGTGAATTATTCAAATAGAAGATTATCCAGATCTGATGAATTGTCCAAAATGGGGTGTTATCCCATTCGCCCTCAGGGGTGAATCTGCAAAAAGGGGTGTTATGTGGAAGGAATGGGAATCAGGGGGTGCGTTTGGGTGGGTGATCAAAAAGGCCAACAAGCCGAGGCTGAAAGCTAATTATAATCAAAATTTTCCCCGTTTCTGAACTCAAACCAAAAGTGTTATAATGACACTGCAAGCTTGTCTTTCCGCAAAATCAAGCGCCGCTTAGAGCTGTTCAGCTTGCCAACCAACGGTTTAACCCTCTTGACTTACGCAAGAGGTTGGGAGAAAACAAAATGAGGCCTCGAAAAGGGAAATATAACCCGAAGCGAAAACTAGTTAAAATCTATGATATATCTTCTCAAGATTTATCTGTTCTTGCGAGTTGTATTGGGTATGGCGGAAATCCTGAACATAAGAAAAAACCTGGCGATTTTGGCCTTACTCCACCAAGTGGACCACGAGCAGGCAAATCACTTTGTGATGCAGTTGAGGTTTTTACTAGGGAAGAAGCTTTAGGTTTATTGAAAGAGGGAGTTAAAAAAGGTTTAATCAGCGAGCGCTTTGATGGAAAATGGCCTAAGAACATTTGGTCTGTTATAGAGAAAAATGGCCATCAAGTAGCTCTGGAAGCACAGCTAGAATCAACTGAATGTGGTATATACCATGGTTACCCAATGCAAGAGGATGATCCGTTTTCTCAGGAAATAATAAAACGGTGGAATTTGTAATATGAGTTTCCTTAATTTCACATGGCGTTCAGTTGAAAGTAAAAAACCTGAAATAAAGCATACCATGGGTGATTTATCTATAAATATTGATAGTATAAATCTCACAAAAAATGAAGATATATGGTCTAAATCAGTACGAGATAACGTATTGGTTTCAGCTTATCCACTTGCTCTTTGGATTGCATCTTCTTGGTGGAGATTGTTGTATGAGTCACTTCCTCATTCAAGAGCCAAATTTTTAACTGATTGGAGGATGTCTCACGAACTAACTGCTGCAAATGAAGGTTTTATTTGGCCAAGGCTAATTTTTGCATCAGATAAAGAAGTGATGCAAATTTGGGCCCCCCACCAAAATGTTTATACGGATAATCAATCAGTAAGATATCTAAATCATCTTAATAAACCTTCGTTTTTAAAGATATACGATTTTATTCATGAAATAGATTCATTTATCAATTCTGTACTGAGTCGACTAAATGAAATGGGTCTTTCAGGAACAGATCTTCAATACCTCTGGCAAGAAATTAATGAAGAAAAAAATGACGTGAATCTTTTTAAATACAGAAGATTAGAAGCAGAACTTGGATTTGACGCAGGCGAAGCACCTGAAGATATTGTTAATCAAGCTATTGAACTTTCCAAACGAATTGGTGATAATACTTTCTCAGAAATAATTCCTTCATATAGCAGGGTGGATAGTGATGATGAAAACCCATTAGATGCTATTGACTCATTACTTCAGACACCAGGGATAATAGGGAATCCTTCCAAGGTACAGATTGAAGCTCAGAGTACTGAACAACATCTTTTTCCTTGGCAACAAGCAAAGTCTTTAGCTAACTCTTTGAGAAGATACCTTGGTGTTAATGATGATCATTTGATAGAAGATTCTCTGCTTTATGACCTTCTTGGCTTCGCAAAACAGGAAATTGAAGCCTATTCAGCACCTAGAGGCCAGACAATTACGTTAGCAAATCCAATACATGATAATAATCAACTTCAATTTCATATTAGAAAAAATCATCCCCTTGCGAGAAGATTTGAATTAGCGAGATTGATCGGCGATTATTTGTTCTATGGAAATATTGAGCAGAACTGGCTTGCAAGCACAGAGACGAAAACATCCAGACAAAAATTTCAAAGAGCATTTGCGGCTGAATTTTTATCACCAGTTTCAGGATTATTGTCTTTCGTAAAGTCTGATTTTTCTGAAACGGCCTTAGAAGATGTTGCGGGGCACTTTAAAGTTAGTGAAAGAACAGTTGAGACTATACTCATAAACAATAGAATATTGGAACCCCATCAATCAAGTCTTAATTTAGAGCCCACTTGTCCATATTAGTGTTTGTACACAAAGTTTGCGGGTAGATAGTTTCAAATTGTGGTGACAAAACCCAGATATGGCAAGGCCTCTTGACATACGGTATCTTGTGAATTGCGACACTCACAGTACCACCAGGAGACCTAACAAGAATTTACCATGTTTCCCCTCATCGCATACCCCACAGTATCCGTACTTGGCTTGAAACCTTGCGTTCCGGCTTCATTCATGAGCACCATCTCGTTTTTTGCTGGCTGCTGGTAATCCAGATGGTTTATCCTGGCCGAAGTAGCATTAAACCTACAGACTCCTTTTGGCAGGCTTTGTGGCTCAGCTCGGCAAAGAGTTTCTCACAACCATATTCATGCAGTTTTTCAAGGCTACGACTGAGTTTAAAATGGTTTAGATCTTGTGCTTGCAACTGGTCATTCCCAAGAAGGAACCCCACTGGTAATTTCTCGAAAAAATGGGGGGTGAGCGAGAGTGGGGTTTGTGAAAAGCCGAGTCCACACAGGATCATCGCTGCAACACATTCGCCAACGCTTGCTTTCATGTCGTCTGTGGGCGGCAAAAGGGCGTCTATTTCTTTGCTCAGCTCAAGTTCTTTCAAAATGCCTGCCACCACTCCCAAATGATCTAACCGTTCGATCTTCATTTGCATGGGGCCAAACTCCTTGCTACAACTGGGTTGCATTGAGTTTAGCATTTAATTCAACACGATGACCTCTTAACCCTGCTCAATGCCGGTTTTAAGGCCTTTTGGTTACCAGAAACAGGGAGAAACAATCCGTTTTAAAAGTCTTTAAATGAGGTATATTATTCTAATGAGAGTTTTTATCTGACCAGAGGTATTTTTTCATGGTTCAATCTGTTCCACCAGGCATATCTACGGGAGTACCAGCACATTTTCCATTAGAGCCTTATCTCCAAGGTAGTAGTGAGCGGCAAGTAGATGCCGAGACACAAACGCCTGAAACTGCCCTTTTCACAGAACAGGTCGCAGATAATCAAACTCAGCAACGAGCAGATGCTGTAATTGAGCCCGCTGAAGTCACTTTTTCCCAAGAGGCACTGACTCAAATTAAAGCGTGGGGTTCTCTCAAATACAATGCAGGAACAGAGCTGAAGCCCAATATGGTTGCCTTTGACCCCTCTGGTATAGATCAGGCACGAATTGCTGTTTTGGATCGCGATGGAGACAAGCAAGTCAGTCTGGAAGAACTGTCTCTGAATGGTGATAAGATAGCGACAAAAAAAGAGTTTGAATTTCTGTTAAGACAAGACATAAAAAGCTTTCAAAGAAGCCCCGAAACCACTTTGCAGTCAAAACCAATCCCTTTACCCGTTCAATTTGGTGGCCCAGCCATGGCCGAATTTAACAATCCTGAATCCAATACAAAATTTGGTTTGCAAGGGAGAGTTAATATCCCTCTACGAGAGGGGAAAGCGAATGCTTTTCTGTATGGAAACAAAGGACCCGAAACCTCAATATTGAGAAAAGGAAATGCGACACATAGCCTGGTTGTCAGAAATCCGTCCCAAACACAATCGATGCTGTTGAGAGTCAGCGGATCTTTTATCAACAAGTTGGATGAAAAGGATAAGCCGGGATACGAGAGCACTTCCAGCTTTGTTTCTGGTCAGGCACTCATGGATTCAAAAGCAGGAGAAGTAAGAAGATCCGATCATGAGCTGTCTCGCAGAATGTTATATGATGCTCATCAGCTTAAGGATCAATATGTTTTGATTCCACCAAGTGGGGCTTTAGATTTACGCAGTTTTTCGCCTTCAAGCGATGCTGATTTTCGCGCTTTTTTCGAAATTGAAGCTCTGAGCGATTATCCTGAAGATTATACTGGTGTTCGGAATGGTCAGCCAGTCGTACCTGAATCAGTACAAATGGAGTCTGTGCTTTTGCCTGCTGCGCAAAATCCATCCCAGAAAGAACAACCTGTTCCATTCGTTTTAAATTCAGTCCAAAGTGAGTCCCTTGATACCTTGATTAATAAACATGGCTATGTCGAAGACATCAGTGATGATGGCATTCGACATGAGCTAAAAGGCTCTATCGATTTTCAAAATTCCACACAGGCTATTCAGGCTATGGAAAAAGAACTTTGGCCACAGTTGCTGAAAGTAATTCCGACGGCAAATTTCACCCAAAAAGAAATCGATGGCTTAAAAGCTCGCTTTCAATCTCTTTTAGAGGCAGTCAAAAAAGAAAATCCCTCTGGTCCTTTAAACGATGAGATTTTGAATCGTATGAATGATTGGAACGCTGAACTTAAAATGACCCTTCAAGTGCTTGAGGCTCAGGGTGATAAAATAAACTCAAATGCACTTTGGAAGTCAGTTGTGCCTTTAGGTCGAGTGGTTGGAGTTAAAGAATACAGTGAGGCCAAAGCAGAACTTCCTACAGTCGTGTTAAATGGTTCAAGTGTGGAAGCCAATTACAGCTTGTTGATGAATCCCTTTAATCGTGCAGGAACAAATGCTGAGCCAGATATTATTCCGATGCATTCAAATAGCCCCAATTCAGTGCCACCGAAAAATGAATTGGGTGAAACACAAGGAACAGCTCTGGTTCCACCAGATAAAAGCAATGGGCAATATGGCGTCAAATATGACATTTCATTTACAGTTAAAAATGAAACAAAAACCGATCAACCCTTTGATATTCGTTTTGGCACCACAGATGAACAAGGCCATACAGATTGGCGAAATCTCTTTGATTCATTTGATGCTTATTTGAAGCCCGAGCAGGCACGTTTTACTGGGGCTATCAAAATCACAATCGATGGCAAAGAACATCATATTAATATCGCACAGGGCAAGGTACAGGCACCAGAATCTTTAATTAAAGGTTTGAGTTTAAGCAAAGGAGAGTACCAGATTAGAATTGAGATGTGCGTTCCAACCAATAATACAGGCCCACATATCATACAATTACTGAGTCAATCTCAATAAATGTATAAACGGCTTAGATTAATATTCTTAGCCTTGCTAAGCTTGAGCATATCCCATCCTGTGCTTGCAGCTGAACTTCCTAAAAAATATACCAATGAAATCGGCATGACGTTTGTTTTAATAACCCCTGGCCTTCATCAAATGCGCTCTTATTATCCAGAGGGGCCTATCATTTCACCTTGGCACTGGGTGCGATTTAATAAGCCTTTTTATTTGCAAAGCACTGAAGTGACTCAAGAACAGTGGGAACGAGTGATGCAAGACTCAACGGCTGTTGCAACTGCAAAAACGCAGGATGAGTTAGCAATGAGCTTTTCCTCTTACTATAACGATTACTATAAAAGAATTCCTGAGACGAGTGTCTATTCCGTTTCCTATCCGATAAATTTAGGAGCAGATTACCCCGTTCATTACACCCAACCGAAATATATTGGCGTTTTTCTTGAGCAGTTAAACACTGGCCAATTAATCTACCGTCTGCCAACAGAAGCCGAATGGGAACACGCTGCTTTAGCTGGTGCTGGACAGCCCCCATCGGGGTCTGACTTAAAGGATTATGCTAACTGCTGGGCCAATTATGATTATGATTCTGAAAGATATTTTGAAAATCCGCAAAAATATAAATTTGAGCCTTTTCATGATGGTGACCATTTCGATAAACTCGCACCCGTCGGCTCCTTACAACCAAATACCTGGGGTTTATACGATATGATTGGCAATGTTAATGAGATAGTCATGGCTTATAAACCGATGAAATTAGAGCCCAATAGCGAACAGTATTTAGTTGATGATCCTATTCCTGCTCCTGAGGAGGAATACCGGATAAAAGGAGGGCATTTATGGAGTTTACCAACAAACTGTAATCCGTTTATTGTAGACAGTTTTGATTATGCAGACCATGGTGATACAGCCGGTTTTCGTGTCTGGTTAGATGCTGAATCTGTACGTAGCACCTTGACTAACTGAATAGAACAGCGCTAGGTAGCTCCCAATATACAAAAAACTGAGATCAGGACTTTGCCTCACAACGATGCCTTTCAAGCTGACTCCCTACGGTCGCAGCTTAAAGGCGTTGATCAACCTGACTGGCGCAGGTTATCTTGCGTCCGTTGGCTGGGATTTTTTTTTGAGATGCCCTTGGAGAATATTAATAACAAAAGACAAGTGACCTGCTCCCCAAAAACTGTACCGTATAAAATAGAAATATGAAGTACAGAAAGATATGAGAAAACATTTCAGCGATGAGCAGATCGTTAATAAACTGTGTTTAGCAGAAAAACTTCAAGCTGAAGGTCAATCTCATTATAAATAAAAAAACTAGAGGAAAAAAGTATGTCCTTGACTGAAGATGAGATTGCCAACCAAATAGTTCGTGAGATTGAAAATTTATATCCTTTATACGAGCAGATATGGATGGCTAAATCAAAGACTGAAGCAGAACAAATTCTAAGAAGAGCCATTCATATAAAAATTGATGAAATGGATGGGGTACAAAAATATGATAGCGAAAAGCTAATAGATAAATCTTATGCGCTTTTATTGAAACGGAAAATTACTTATAGAAAGTTTCTTCCTTCAAGGAATAAATCAGAAAATGCTATAGAATTCTCAATATCTTCAATAAAATTACCTTCCTTTGATGAAGAGACTAAAAAAGTAGAGCCTGATTTAGATTCTTACTTAATTCAACTTTGCTCAGTTGTTTCGAGGAGTCGATATGAACCTGTTTCAACAAAGGTAGTTTCCAAGTGGTTAAATGATGCTTTTGATGAAAATTTACCGGCAATACAACCAGAATGGTCTGAAATCAATAGTGAAGATATGCTGTTAATAGAAGATACATATGAAACATGGAAAAAAGTAGTTTGGGGGTTAATATCATCATTTAAAAAATACAACTCCAGGGAACGTGAAATATGGAGCGAACGGGGGCCAGATGGCTTCTCTTGGTATAATTCAACAACGTTAGGGTTTTTAGAATGCGGCTTAAGAGGAATGCAAGACCATAAAATATTTGAACTCAATAATTGGATTGAGTTTATTATGTTCCTAAATTTAGGTCGAGAGTATGAATAATCGTCTTATGCTTGTTCTGCATATTTTACCCTTGTAGTTTCGGAGAAATCATGAGACCCAATCAGAAGGATTGCTACAAGATATGAAAAACAGGTCGAAACTACCTCGCTTTTGTCTACTTCGCTGAGATATGCATTTTTTTGTGAAATTGACGACACACCCTAAGGCCGTCGCCGCTGCCAAGCGTGCCAAAGGCTGACTTAATCCTGATTCCCCCTCTGTTCGGCCCGTTGTCGAGAAACTTCGCCCACATGCCTTCTAAAATGACTGCTGCTCTTCGCTTGCTCGTCCTGCCGGCCTGGCTTGACGACAAGACAAAGGTTTGCTAACTTGAATTCAGCTATTCATACAAATACATACAGCAAGGTGTACGCAATGTCATTTCAAGCTTATCTCGACAACATCCAGGCAAAAACAGGCAAGCGTGCCGAAGACTTCAAAAAAATGGCCGATGAAAAAGGCTTTACTGCCAGCGGTAAACTCAAAGCAGGCGTTAAGGCCGGGACGATAGTTGAGTGGCTCAAGGATGATTTTGAACTGGGGCGAGGTCACGCGATGGCGATTTATGCTTTGCTCAAGGGTTCCAAATCTGAGGACAGTCAATAGCACGATGGGCGACTTTTTTTCTTAACTTTGACTGGACCCATCTAGCAAATCAGCTGGGCTACGCCAGCTTTTTGCATTATGTGGCAGGGATGGAAATCAGGGGGTACGTTTGGGTGGCCAGGAAAGAGGATATATGGTATTAATCGTCGCAGGAAAACTCATTCTAAAATCAGGATCGCGTGATGCATTTATTGAGAAATCCCATGTAGCAATTTTGCAGGCCAGAAGAAATATCGCTTGCGAAGACTTTTCGGTATCACCAGATCCAATTGATTTGAATAGGGTAAATATTTTTGAAAAATGGAAATCTCGTTCTGAACTGAATTCATTCCGAGAATCAGGTCCAGAAAATGATATGTTTTCTCTCGTGGAATCTTTTGATGTAAACGAATATGAAATCAACACATAACAAGGTAATGGCACTCAGACGCTTCGCTTCGCTGCACGCTGCTGAATTGCGGCGTTAGCGAGATTAAATTTCAATGTAAATAGCATAATGGCGACTTAAATCTTATGTTTGGAATAAGCGGGTGATCGAGTCATTTGTACAAATTCCTCTCAACCGTTCTGGCTTGAACGCATGGCCAAGTTTCTGTGTCTGATTTTATACCACCAAAACCTGAGACTAAACGCGTCCTTGTAGAACAAATTGCATACCGATAAAGAAGGCATCCCAGACAATTTTAGCGAAATCAGATCTACACAGACGCTGGACACCCAGATTTATTAAAACATTTGCTGGCCAGCTGTTCTTTTTCTGTTTTTTCTTGATTTTATCTGGTTATTTTTTGACATTTACAATCCTGTATCCCTATTGGACGGAAGGGATCGATAACTTTTTGATCTTGATGAGTTTAACGTGGGGATTGGCCAGTTTCGTCCATTTGGCATGGCTGGTCATTCTCACCCTCTCTCATAAAACACCAGAGAGAACCTTATTAACGGGAGGGCTTTCGGTCTGCGGGATGGGTCTGGCATGGCTTTCGATGTTTATTGTCAAAGGTCAAGACATTCAGATACAGCTAGGTCAGGGTCATTAAGTTCACATTGTGGTCCAAAGAGCCTGGAGAGAATGTATGCAATACTTAAACTGAGAACAACACAGCCCTGTTTCAGGGAAAGAGAAGTGAACAAATGCCTCCTATCAAAGCTGAATATCAACACCGCGGCCCCATACCTCAGGATGTCATCGCAGCTGTAACCTTTGAAGCTCCCCCCCTGCTTGAAGGTCAAGTACGCTTAGAAATGTTGGCGGCCCCCATCAACCCCTCCGACCTGCTCACCTTAAAGGCACCCGTTCAGGCCACTTATCCCATCCAAGACATCAAAGCCGCCATTGCCGCTGCCACAAGCACTCAGCGTGACGGGAAAGTGGTACTGGTTGGTGAGAGCTTTGGGACATAGCCCTCATTTTCCTTTCAGAGGGCTATTTTATTCGCTTTTTCTCTTGAACGAAAGATGACCCAATAAGCCCGAATAGGCTAAAATAAGGAATGAAATCGTGTCATCGGAGAAAATGATATGGAGTTAGTTGTGCCATCGCAAGCGTTTAAGTCTGCTTTTGAGCGTTTCTATGATGACTTCGCTCAAAACGATGTTGAAAATGCAGAGTATTATCTTGAAGGTAAAACTGATTTTCCAAAATATCTTCAGCGTTTGCGTGATGAAGCTGCGGGCCTAAATCTGCGGGAAGGCTATGTGCCCTGCAGTCACTTTTGGTTGATAGACAGTGAAAATTCTATCCTGGGTGCAATTCGCGTTCGTCACAACTTAGACAATGACTTTCTCGCCTTAGAGGCTGGGCATATTGGCTACGATATCGCTCCCTCACACAGAGGAAAGGGGAACGGTAAGTTAATGCTTAAATGGGTATTGCCGAAAGCGGCTGAACTGGGCATTGAACGCGTGTTGCTGGTCGCTGACGAGGATAACTTTGCATCACGATGCGTGATCGAAGCCAATGGGGGTGAGTTTGAGAAAATCGTTATGGGTCAGGTTTTTCGAAATCCCTTGGCCAGGTATTGGATCAACTGTCTTTAACCCGAACCAGGTCATGCCGACTGACGTGGTATTTCTGCATGGATATCTGCTCTCCACCTCTCAGTGATCCACGCTGAGGCAGACGCTCCTGCCAAGCGGGCTCAGCGCTTGTGAACGTAGTTCAGGGGCTCACTTTGGATTTTCTCCCAGTGCTCGTCTACCCAGGCCTGGGTCTCTGCAATGCCTTGGGCCAGAGAAATCTGCGGTGCCCAATTGAGCAATTGGCGGGAGTCGCTGTCGTCGAGCCAATAGCGGGCATCTTGACCGAGGCGTTCGCCGACCATTTCGACATGGTCTTCCCAATTTTGACCTGCGGCTTCCAGGCACATGCGCACCACATCAGCCACGGTTTCGGGGCCCGCCTGGGTAAAGTGCCAGGTGCGGTGTTCGGGGTATTCCAGGGTTTTGAGCGATCCGGCAATCACGTCTTTGACATGGATAAAGGACTTTTGTGCCGTTCCGCCGCCATGTAATTCAATCTTTTTGCCCAATTTGCTGTAGATCAGCGTGCGGGGAATAATTTTAAACAATTGCTGGTGTTTGCCAAAGACATTGGTGGAGCGAATCAGGGTCACGGGGTAGCCAAAGTTTTGGCGCAGGGTTTCGAGGTAGAGATCCGCCGCCAATTTGGAGACCGCATAAGGGGTGCTCGGGCGAAATTCATGGCTGTCGGCGGTTTGGGCCCCTTCACAGGAACCAAAGATTTCTGCTGAAGAAATATGCAGATGCCGATTGAGCCAGGGCTTGTCTTTGAGCCAATGGGCCAGCCTTGAAATCGCCTGTAAATTGGTGGCAAAATACTCCAAGGGAATCTCATGGCTCAGGGCCACTTCACTCAGGGCGGCCACTGTAAAGACGTAGCTGGGTGCCAATTTGTCGAGCAGGGTAAAAACCAGGGCGGATTCGTGTAAATCCATATGGTGGAAGTGGAAATGCGCTTTGTGAGCTGAATGGGCATAGGGTAAAAAATAGGCTGCGTATTCCCGTGAGCGGCTGATACCGTGGACTTCAAACCCCTGTTCCAAGAGCGCGGCAACCAAATGGCTGCCCGTAAAACAATTGCTACCGAGGACGACAACGCGTTGCATTTAAAGAACCCGCTTAAAATTTATGGGCTGGAACCAGGCCCCGGTCTTCGAGATAGGTCTGAACGCCCCAATACATCTCATCGCGGTCGGTAATGCCGAGTTTTTTATTCACTTCGTATTGGTATAAATAGGCGCGGTCTTCGACCGGGTCTCCCCATTCAATGCCTTTGATCTTGTTTTTGATCGAGCCAAAGAGTTTTTCAAAATTGGAGATAATCGGCAGATCGTCGGCATGGACCCGTTCGTGGACCAAGACGGAGGCCTTTTCGGCATCGCGCATTTTCCAGAAGCGATCGTCGAGCACCATATCCCGAAAGTGCAATTTGGCAGTGCCTTTTTCGCGGGCCACAGCCACCCAGGCGGCGTAGATATCGTGTTTGGCAAACATGTCGTGGATGCCGTCATCGGCCAAGACAAAGTCGGATTCGTCCATGTCACGCAGGGCTTTGCCCATTTTGGGATCCACGGCGTCGATAATTTTAAAGGTCGGTTCGAGGGCGGTTTTGATCGGAATGGGCATATTGGCTTTGCTGTATTGGGGGGTGGTGTTGGCTTTGCCAGCGGCAACGGGATCAAAAGCTGGTTTGGCAGCAAATGTAAGTGGGGTGCTGGGGACACGGGTGTCTGTGGCCCGGCTGAGCAGAAGTTGATCGGCCACGGCGGAGGTGTTCTTGGCAGAAACGGGGACGGAAACGGCGGGTGCGGTTTGGGGAATGACAGGAGCGGAAACGGGCCGTGTAACGGTTTCAGGACGATTAAAAGTGATAGCACCAACCATGATTCAAACCTCATCAAACATACAGGATAAAGGTTATATAGAGGTTAAGGCTTTAATCCTTTCTTTATTTGGTTAACAAAAGGATAAATAAAGATAAACCTTAGATTAAGTTTGACCTGTGGGGCTTGTCTGATTTAAAAAGCCAAATGCGTGTGAATAAATGGTTTTGATAGGTTTTGTGGCTATTTATGGGCCCTTCAGATTGGGCAAAAAAAGTTAAGTTGAAGTAAACTGATCCCAGACATCCATTTTAAGACTTAAATTTTTTCGAAAAATAGACCCTGGAGGCCCGCCAAATGAGTGATTTGAGCCGATTGACACCCCCCCCAACCCAGTCTCAAAAACACACCGTGCTGGGCCGCGTTTTCGGCCTGTGCCTCGCGGCCTCTCTGCTCTGGCAGATGCCAGCCCACGCCGAGGCCGATCTGATTGCGGGCCCGATGGTGGGCCATACCGACACCCATTCCAGTCGAATTTGGCTGCAAACCGACGAAGCGGGCAAAGTACAGATCGAATATTGGGAAATGGGTTCAGCTGAAAAAAAACGCAGCGCTGAGGTCAGCACGGGTGAAAAAGGCTGGTTTACCGCTCTCCTGCATTTGCCCGGTTTAAAACCCGATCAGGCTTATGAATACCGCGTTTATCTCGACGGACAGGTGATCGAAAGCAAAAACGTTCAAAACTTCAAAACCCCGGCCTTTTGGCAAAAGGGCCAGGCTGCCCCCGATTTTCAGATCGTGATGGGTTCTTGTTATTATATCAACGACGATTGGATGAAATTGCTGGGGATCGAATACGGGGGGCCCTTGCAGATCTTTCAGGTCTTGGAGCAAGAAAAAGCCGATTTCATGCTCTGGTTGGGCGACAATGTGTATATGTCTCCGCTCGATGTCTCCAATTCCTGGCGCATGAATTCACGCTACCGATTGCAACGCTCCCAGCCCATTATTCAGCCCCTGCTGGCAAAAATGCCCCAGTATGCGATCTGGGATGACCATGATTTTGGCCCCAATAATTCAACCGCGGGCTTTCCCTTAAAAGCAGCCTCGTTGGATTTGTTTAAGGCCTATTGGGCCAATCCCCGCTATGGTCTGGCCACTGAGCCCGGCAATTGGTCCCGCCTGAGTTGGAATGATGTGGATATCTTCTTGACCGATGGCCGTTATTACCGCGATGCCTATGACGTGCCAGAAGAAAAACGCAAGCTCTTGGGGGATGCCCAATTGGCCTGGCTCAAACAGGAACTCAAAGCCAGCCAGGCACCGTTTAAACTGGTTGTCATGGGCAGTCCGATCTTCAATCCCGTTTACAGCGAGAGTTTTGCCCAATACCCGAGCGAATACAACGACTTTTTTGACTTTGTCCAAAGGGAAAAAATCGAAGGCCTTGTCTTTATCTCTGGCGATCGCCACCACTCCGATCTCTACAAAGAGCCTGTGAAAAACGGCTACCCCTTTTATAATTTTACCTCTTCGCCGCTCACCAGCTTGCCGACCCAGATTATGAGCGCTGCAGAGCAGAACCTGCCCAAACGCGTGCCCGGCACCTTGGTTCAGCAACACAATTATGGCATGCTCAAATTTGAAGGCCCCCCCGGAAAACGGGTGTTGATCATGGAAACCCGCGACGCCAAAGGCAAATTGCTTTGGGAGTATCGGATACAAGAGCAGGAGCTGAGGTTCTAGTACTCGCCAAAAATGAAAAGTTGGCCCAAAGCGCCGTGGTCTTCTGGGGTATAGACAGGCAGCTGATCGGGGGCTGCGGTTTTGGGATTAAAGCCCACCACGGTATAACTGGCCAAAATTTCACGGCTGCTGCTGACCAGCACCATGGATTGCACGTCAGCGTATTTGCGCTCACCCAGGATCAGGCGGTTGCGCTGGTTCTGAAAGACAAAACCCAACAGCGTTTGGCCTTGGTGTACGGCATAGATCAAAGGGCCATCATCAAAGGCAAAGGGCCGGGCCTGAAAACGGGAACGCAGGAAATTTTGCAGACCTTCCAGATAGTCGCCATACGCTTCGGTCACACCATTGCCAGGCAGGCCTGTAATCAATTCAAAAGTCAGACTTTGACTGTCTTGCCGGGGGGCCAACTGTTTTTCCAGGGCCGAAAAAACCGGTTGCAGGACCTGGGCCTGGGGTTTAGCCTGGGGTTCAGCCTGTGAGCCTGAACGGCCCAGCGTCACCGGGCCAGAATAATTGAGGTTGAGTGCGGCCTTTGCCCCACTTTGGCCACTCACCAGGGCCCGCAACTCGAGATTGAGATCGCTGCGCAGGCGAGATGTGCCGGGATAAGTCAAAACCCAGGCCTTTTGCTCTCCTGCATTTAATTGCAAGGCAATGGGCACAGGATGTACATAAAAGAGGTCGATGCCCCGGCGCTTGCTGACTTCGTCGGCATAGACCTGGGCCTGGGCCTGTGTGCGGGTTTGGATTTCAACGGGGATCTTATCTGCTGACAAGACCGCGACCTGCAATGAACGCTTGCTCTGACTTAAACTCTGGTTCATACTCTGAGACTGTACACGCGCAGGAGTGCGGCCCTCAGAGAGTGTCAACGGGGACAGCACCTGACAGGCAGCAAGGGACAGCATCAGTGCTGCCAAGGCAATACCCAAAGAAACACGCATATTCAAAGGCTATTCAGTCGGGGGGGAATCTGCCCCAGGAGCCAGGCCAGAGCCGGGTTTGCCAGCCAATTTTTCGAGACTGGCGGCAATACTTGCCAAATGTTCGTTGTGTTTGTCGATCGATTCTTTAACTCCATACAGCACCTCTGCAATCACAAAGAGGTGGGGGGTTTGACGATCTGAGAGGTAACCGTAAAGCTCATTGAACTTGGACATAATCTTTTCCTTTGATTTTCATTCAAAGACCTTAAAAACCGTGCGCCAAAAAATGAAAGGCTCGCGTAAAGCGCCTGATGCTTACATGGTAGCACAGAGCAGGTAGGCGGGAGAAGTCAGGTTGTGGGAGGGAAGGTGAAGAGCGTCGGTTTTGAGGCTTGGGCAAGCACCTTCTTGTCTAAAACCTTAAAACCTAACACCTAGAACCGAATCCCCCTAAGGTATAATGGGTTGGATTAAACCAAAATCGGGCCCCGTGCCCCATTCAAGTCACAGAGAGGTCTTTGTCGCATGAAAGAAGTTGTAATCATTCAGGGTGCCCGCACCCCTTTTGGCCGCTTTGGCGGTGGCCTGAAAGACGTCTCTGCCATCCAGTTGGGGGTCGCCGCCCTCAAAGCTGCGCTCCAGCGCAGTCAGATAGACGCAGCCCAGGTTGAACAAATTATCATGGGCAATGTGGTTCAATCCGGCCCCGATCCCATTTACCTGGCCCGCCACATTGGACTTTTTAGCGGCATGCCGGTCGAAGCCCCTGCTTTGACTGTGAACCGCCTGTGTGGCTCTGGCTTGGAGTCGGTGGTACAAGCCGCGCAGTTGATTCAATTGGGTGAAGCAGAAATTGTTGCCGCAGGTGGCAGCGAAAATATGAGCCAAATCCCTTATGTCATGCCCGATGCCCGCTGGGGTTACCGCATGGGGCACAGCCAGGTGATCGATTTAATGACCGCCTCTTTGATTGATGGCTGTACAGGTCAGGGCATGGCGATCACCGCTGAAAACCTGGCCGAAAAATACAGTATCAGCCGCGAAGAACAAGATGCCTTTTCTGTGCGCAGCCAACAATTGGCTGGGCAGGCCCAGGCCTCGGGCCGTTTGGCCCAAGAAATTGTGCCCGTGGAACTCAAAGACAAAAAGCAAACGGTGATCGAACACGATGAACACCTGCGCCCTGAAACCACCGTCGAACAATTGGGCAAACTCAAAGCGGCCTTTAAAGCCGGTGGCAGCGTGACAGCGGGCAATGCCAGTGGGATCAACGATGGGGCAGCCGCTTTGATCGTGACCAGTGCTGAAAAAGCCGCTGCTCTGGGTGTCAAACCGCTGGCGCGGATCAAGTCCTGGGCCAGTGTGGGTGTGCCGCCCGAAATCATGGGTTTTGGCCCCGTACCCGCTTCGCGCAAAGCGCTCGAAAAAGCGGGACTGAATATTGACCAGATCGATGTGGTTGAGATCAATGAGGCCTTTGCCGCTCAGTATTTGGCGGTGGAAAAAGCCCTGGAACTGGACCGCAGCAAGGTCAATCTCAATGGTGGCGCAATTGCCCTCGGCCATCCCCTGGGGGCTTCTGGCGCACGGGTGCTGCTCTCAGCCATGTATGAATTGCACAACCGCCAACTGCGTTATGGTCTTGTCAGTCTCTGCATTGGCGGTGGCCAAGGCATCGCCATGGTCATCGAAAACAGCCAACTCTAGTTTTGGGCATGGATGACGCTGAAGACCTCTACGCATTGTTACAGGTGCATGCCAAGGCCAGTCCCGAAGTAATCAAAAAGGCCTACCATACCCTGATGCAAAAAAACCACCCCGATCGCGGTGGCAATTTGCAATTGGCGCAGCGCATCAACCACGCCTACGATATTTTGATCGATACAGAGCGGCGCAAGCGCTACGATCTCTGGCGCGAAAAAATTGCCCGGCAACGGGAGATGATTCGCTCTGAGAAAGAGGCCTTTGCCCGCAAAGCCAAAGAAGAGGCAGAGCAAGTGGCGGCGCTCAAAGCCGAGCCCGTCGAGCTCAAAAAACTCGAAGGCAGCTATCAGGCGCCCATGCTCTGGGGTTCTCATCTGCTCCTGGCCGACGAACGCGGACACCGGGTGCTTTTGATGAATCTCAAAGGCGAGGTGGTCTGGAAATATGGCAAAAAGCAGGGGCAGAGCTTAAAAAAACCGCATATTGCCCTGTTTACGCCAGAGGGTCATCTTTTGGTGACAGACACGGGCCAGCAACAGGTGCTCAAGCTCAATCTCAAAAAACAGACCCTCTGGTCGTATACCTATCAGCAGCAATCGGTGCAGATGCGGGCCATGGCCCAACCCAGTTTTGCCACAGCCACTGCCGCCGGGGGGATTCTCCTGACCGACAGCGGTCACCGGGCGGTGTTTGAAATTGGCCCCAACCACAGCATCGATTGGCAGTTTCAGGGGCAATTGGCCTTTAATCTGAAATGGACCCACAGTCTGATCCGCCCCGAGGTCTTTTTACCGGTCTCGGCATTTGAGCTTGAACCTGGCCTGTTTTTGGTTGCAGATCAAGGCAATGGCAGGATTTTGTTGATCAACCGCAAAGGCAAATTGCTGTGGATGTATCCCGAGAAAAAAAACGAGACCTTGGCTGCGGTGAATTTTGCATATCGCTTGAAAAGCGGTAATATTTGGATATCGTCGGATAAACTGATCGAAGTCAACCCCAAGGGAGAAGTTGTCTGGGAATACAGCAAGCTCAGCGATGTGGATATCAAGCAGGCCTATCCGCTTGAAGACAGCCGTTTTCTGGTCGACTTTTCTCACCTGGTCAAACGGGGAATTAACCAGGAAATTATGCAGCTGGATCACACGGGCAAAATTCTTTTCAGGCATTATTATTCCCAGCACCGCTTTATTTAGAGGGCAAAGAAACGTGGAGATATAAGGAATGGAAAATACAAAAATCCAAACGCTCTGGAATATGTGTCTGGAGCTCAAAGATAAGCGGCAATCCCTGCTTGAACAGTGGCGAAATACCCAACATTATCTCGACAGCAAACAGACCCTGATCGAAAATGAATTTGATATTTTGCGCCAGAACAATACCGAATTGGCGCAAGATGTGGATTCCCTTTATACTCAATTGGCCCAATTCCAGCATTTCTGGAAAAGCTATTTTGGCGATGTGGTGGGTCTGCAACAGTCTTTTGCCCATTTGGGAGGGTCTTACCAAGAACTCAATGGCTCCTTTGGGCAACTCTACAGCGAATTGGCCCATCTCAGTGAAGATATCAAGGCCTTTACCTCCCGTTCGGATGCCTCTTCTGATGAATTAATCGGGCTGCGTGAGCGCTTTGAAGCCCAACAGCAAAAGCTCCAAGAAACCTATGCCCAATACCAGGCCCAAAAAGACCATCTCGCGACCCTCAATCAGGAAAAACGCTTGCAACAAGACAGCATTTCCAGTTTGCAAGGGGAGTTGGAATCACTTCATGGTCATTTTTCTGATCTCGGCGCGTCGCTGCAGTCGTTTCATCAAGAACTGGGTAGCTACCGCGAAAAATGGCAGCAAGAAAAAACCGCCCATTTGCAGGCCACCCAGGTTTTACAAGCGGAACATAGCGAATTGCAACAGACCCACGCAGAGCTGCAGACCCGCCACACAGAATTGCAGTCGGATCACACCCGGCTGCACAAAGAACATGCAGATCTCAATGCCAGCCACTCAACCCAAACTGAACATTTAAAAAGCGTAGAGGCAGAATTGTCTGCGACTCAGCAGATCCTGCTTGAAGCCGCTGACCTCTCCCAGACAGCCTTGGTCGAGTTGGCTGAACTGCGCAAAGCGGTGTCGGAAGTTGATCAAGAGGCTGTTACTGGCGCCCTGGCAGATTTAAAGGCCCAAGTGGCTGCCGCTCTGAACCAATCGGCGGAGACCGCTTCAGAATTGGCTGCAGAATTGGCAGCCCTTCAAACCAAACAGGCTGAAACCCAGGCTGAATTGGAAACAACCCGAACTGAGCTGGCATCCCACAAAGCAGAACTCGAAACGGCTCAAACTGAACTGGAAACGCGTTCCGAAGCTTTAAAAGCGGTTCAATCTGAGTTGGCAGAACGCACTGAGGCTTTGGCCTCTGCCCAAACCGAACTGGCAGAATCTGCTGAGGCTTTGAAGTCTGCCCAATCCGAGCTGGAAGAACGCGCCGAAGCCTTGGCCTCCGCACAGTCCGAGCTGGAATCGACACAGACACAACTGGCTGAGCGCGTGAGTGCCTACGAAACGGCTCAGTCTGAGCTGGAGGCCAGCCAAGCGCAATTGGCTGAGCGTTCCACTGCTTTGACAGAGGCCCAAGCTGAACTGGCAACCGCCCAGGCTGACCTGAGCCGCAAACAAGCCGCGTTTGAAAATGAACAAGCCGAGTTAGCGGCCGCACTCAAAGCCCGTACTGAAGAAGCTGAAACCGCTGTCGCCAATTTGGCTCAACGTGAGAGTCAAATGGCCGGGTTTATTCAGGGCTTTGCCGATTTGCGTGAGGCCCATGCCCAATTGCGCCATCAAATTGAACTCCTGCAAGCCCAACAGGTCCCGCTGAAACAAGAGAGCGACTTGCTCAAAAGCGAACAGGACGAGCTGCGCCAAAAATTGGCTGAGCAGGAAAACCAACTCAAGGTGCTCAATACCCAGGTGCACGATTCCTCTGAAGAAGTGGGGCGCAAAGAAAAACTCCTGGCCCAACTCGAAAGTTATGGCGAAGAGTCCGACGCCATTCGTTCGGCCCGCACCGAATTGGTCGAGGAACTCAAAGCGGCCCGTACCCGCCTTGAAGGTCTGCGTCATAAGCAAGAGCAGGCCTCTCAAGAGCGCAGCATGCTCTTTCAAACCTTGGAACAGACCAGCGAAGGTTTAGAGCAAAAACAACAGGAATTTAAACAAGCAGAACAGGAATTGCGCTACCGCCAGGAACACCTCGAACAATTGGAGGCCTTTTTGAGTGGTTTGGAGCGCACACCTGCAAGCCCGCTCAATTTGCCTGATTTAGACACTCCCGCTGTGGTGGTTGAGGTCAAAGAGGTCCATGTTGCGGATCCCGCCGTCTTGGCGCAATTGCAAGTGGCTGAAGCCCAGATCAAAGCCTTAGAAGCGGCCTTGGAAGAAAAAGAGGCCGCGCTTGAGCAGGCCCTGCAACAGTCTGCGGTGGATCATCTGCTCGACGATTTTGCTGCCGAGGCCGAATCCCTCAACGAAGCGGATCTGGAGCGGCAGGCAGATATTGATCTGGCGATTTCAGAAGAGGTTGAACAAATTTCCTCGCTGCTCTCGGAGATCAATTTTGGTGCCAGTCAGGCCTTTGAAGGGGAAGGGGCACCCGAACTCTCAATTCTCGATTTGGACGACCCGGCTCCTGTTGTGCCAGAAGCCCCCAAGGCTGATGTCTTAAAAGCCGAGGCCAAACCCGCCGAATTGGCCAGCGCTCCAGTGGCCAAAGTGGCTCCGGTGGTGGTGGTTTACTCCCGTCAGGTCGATCGCAATGCCGATTGGGATCAGCAATTGCGCGCCTATCTCGATGAATTTGCCTGTTCCCATCTCTGGTTGACGGGGACACAACAGCCAGATTTTGGGGCCGCGATCAAAGGGTTGGTGTTTTTGCTTGAACCCTCTGAGACGATCAACGAAAACCTCTACCAAGAGGCCCAGCGCCGGAATATTCCGTTTATCAAACACTATATCAGCAATATAACGCGTTTGAAGATAGATATTTTGGATGCCTTTATCCGTTAAAAACCTTGCTCTGACCCTCTTGCTGACAGCGGGCATGTTTTGCTTCCCGTTGGCAGCGGAGGCTTTAGAGGCTGTTTTAAACTCCCGCCAACCCCTCTGCTCCAAGCCCCAATCGGCCTGCCCTGCGCTGTTTAATCTCAACAGCCAAGAAAAAGTCGAGGTCTTGGACCAAAGCCAGGATCAGGGGTGGTTGCAGGTGCGTTATCCCCGCAATGGTCAGATTGGCTGGATTCCTGTCAGTTCTGCGCAGTTGATCCTGCCCAGAACGATGCGTTTTAAATCGGTTTTTCAATTTGATCCCCACTCATTTCCCGTTTTTGTGCTCTCCGACCAGGTTGACTCTTCCCAGAAACCACAGGTCTTGGCTGGAAAACAGCTCTTTGCCCTGAATACCACCACCGAACAATTGGAAAAACCGCTGCCGCTGCGCTTTTTAAGTTCTTCGACAGAGCTACTCTCCCCTTGCCAAGCCCGTTTGGGGGAAGTGCATTGCGTGAAAAAAATTGAGATGGACAAACAGTCTTATCTGCAGCTGCAAAGTGAAAAAAGCGCCCAAAATTTCCCCAATTACACCACCTTGTTGCGGCAGGAAAAGGGCCAAACACTGGCTCAGGTGGCTTTTTCGCCCGCTTTTGCACTTCAGGCCACTGGTTTTGGGACCTGGGGCAAGTCGGTCTTTGCCCTCTATCAGGGGCCCGGTGAGTCCCTGCGTGCGGTTTTGCCCAATACCAAAGATATCTTTGCCTTTGTGCCCACCGAAATGCGCAGCAAAATCCGCTCGGATACCCTGGAAATGGTGGCCTTGGAAAGCAATGGCATCTTACACGTTGTGGCAGGACAATTTGCCCGCAAAGAACGCCTGTTGCTGCGCTTTCAGATCACCGCAGAGCCCCCTTGGAAATACCTGGGCCAGATCACCTGGCCCGAATCGCTGCCCTGGTCGTTGGGCAAGGGCCAACCCCGCATTCAGGTGGCCACCCAAGGCCAGGATACTTGGCTGGCCTTGGCCCCAGCCCAAGATCCCGAAAACTTTGAATTGTATTTTTTCTCAGTCACAGGCACTCCGCTCTTTCATTCCTCCGTGCCCGGCTTGCGCAGTCTTTGGCTCGACTCCCAGGCGCGGCTCTGGTCGCTAGAAGGCGATTCATTGGTGATGCGCCAGGCGGTTTTTGAGGCCGACAAACCTTGAACTCTGTTTATGTTATGTCTGAACAGGCCGTGTTGCGTCCCGAGGCCCAAGGTGCTTTGTGGTTTATGCGTCCCACGGCAGAATTACTGGACCTCGATCTGGAAGGGCTACAGACCCTCAAAATCGCTTTGTCGCGGCCACACAAGCTCAGTCTGCGCGGGCGGATTTTTGTCCATTATTTACGCTGTCGTGGCTTTCTCCTGCTGAAAAAGGGTTCAAAGGGCCACCCCTTCCATCAGGCTTCAATCGCCGCCCTTGAGACCTGTTTAGAACAGGCCCAAACGTTGAACCCTCCTTTGCGCTCCCTCTCGGCCCCCGAAGCGCTGCATATCAGCCTGACCGATCGCTGTGATCAGCGCTGTGCAGGCTGCTTTTTTAGCAATCCTGGCATTCAGACCCCCAATCGCTTTCTCTCCTTGGAGCGCTTTGCCCAAATTGCCAACCAAGCCGCTGTCAACCGGGTCTTTCAATTGGCGCTGGGGGGGGGAGAACCCCTGTTGCATCCACAATTGCTGGACATGGTGCAATTGGCCACTGGTTTGGGTTTGGTCGTGAGTCTCACCAGCAATGGCAATGCGCTCACACCTGCCTTGGCCCAATCGCTGAAAGGGGCCGGTCTCGGGCAGTTTCAGCTCTCACTGAATGGCCTTGAGGCCCAAACACACGCTCAGACCCGGCCCAACCATTCGCAGGTCTTGGCGGCGATCAAGACCTGCCAAACCACAGGGCTGCGCTGGGGCTTGAATGTCTTGGTGACACGCCAAAACCTGCACGAACTCGAAAAAATCATGGCGTTTGCCCAAGCAGAAAAAGCACATTCGCTGAATTTATTGCGCCCCAAACCTGCCTTACAGGGGGGCAAATGGCTGGATCACAGCCTGACCACAGCCAAAGAAAACCGCCAATTACAAGCCCTGATTCAACGCTGGCAGCGCAAAGCGCGTTTTTTGCTGACCAGCGATAGTTCGTTTGCCTTTTTGCGTCAGGGCTCTCTCAAACAATGGCAAGCTGCGGGTATCACAGGTTGCAGCGCTGGACGCCAAATTCTCAGTGTGGGGGTTGATGGCCGGGTCTCTCCTTGCAGCCATGTGCCACTCTTTGACAGCTGTGAGGATGGGGATTTTATGCAGATCTGGCAGCGTTCTGAACATTTGCTGCGCTTTCGCCAATTGGAAGAGACCCTGCAGGGAGAATGCCAAACTTGTGAACTCAAATCTGTTTGCCGAGGTTGCCGTGCGATAGTGCTGAATCAAAGTGGAAATTTTGACGGAGTGGATACCGGATGTCCGAAACACCAGCCTATTTTCTCTTAGCCCAGCTCTTTACCTTGATGACCGCCAGTTTGCGTTTGGCACTGGGATTTTCGCTTTTGTCTGCGTTGGCAATTGGGTTGGGGCTGCTTTTGCGCAGTGCCCAACAGCGTCAGCTTATGCAAGGCCTGGCACGGTATCTGAATGGCTGGCTGGGGCTGTCAGCTTTGGCCGGTGGCGGCTTTGCAGGCGCAGAAATCCTGCTCTTGAGTTATCCCAATTTCTTCGTCCAGCGGGGCTTGGTTTTTGCCTTGGGTCTCTTGCTGCTCTGGGGGGTACAGGGATTTTTATTGCGCAGACTTGCCCAAACGGGTAAGTCTGATCGTTCGGTGACGTCGGGCTCCGTTTTGCAAGCTCTTTCCATGGGTTTATCTCTGGGGAGCGTGGTGCTGGCCTGTTGGGTGCCGGCCTTCTCTCGCTCCAACGAAACGGCCATCACCGTGATTTTTGCCCTGCCCGTGGCCCTGGTCATCAGCTATTTTTCGCTCTGGCTCAGCCCAGCTCAATCTCCGCCACGTTTGCTGCGCTCAGTCTTTCATGGGCTGTGGGCGGGCCTGAGTATTTTGGCTCTCAGTACCTACCTGTTCTGGCTCTATCCCCGTCTGGCTGGGCTTCCCCCGGAGGGTGAGTTTTATCCTTTTCTGAAACTCTATGATTGGTTTTTGATGCTCTTTATGCTATTATATTTGGGTAATCTTTATATTGATTACTGGTTAAGAACAGGGGAAAACGGCGAAAAACCGGCACTTGTTTTGGCCTGGAATTACGGAGTTCTCATTGCTGGATTGATCTGCCTCTGGTTCAATGCCAGTATTTTTGATACTCTGGCATTATAAAGTCAACGGATTTCAAGAAGGCCCAAGGAGTCACTGCATGAAAGTTACGATGATCCGCACATTTTCCGTTTTGCTTTTGGCGGGTGTCAGCCTGGTTGGCTGTCTGCGTGAAGGTAGCGCGCCGCTTTCACGCGCGAATCTCTTTCCCCCTGCGGGTTTAAATGCCGCAGCAACAGATGGCCAAGAACCCGCTTTTGGCAATACCCTCAGCAATATTCGCAAAATTAACCAAAAGCCCTTTAATGGCAATCTGCGTTTTGTTATCCTGGGCGATAACCGCAATTCCAGCCCGATTTCAACCGGGGGCGACAAGGTCTACGCCAAAGTCATCGACAAGATCAACCAGATCAAACCCGACTTTGCCATCAACCTCGGCGACTTTACCTTTGACGCTCTCAAACCCCATTGGAATACCTTTGAGCGGCTCACCAGCAAGGTGCAAGTCCCTTATTTAACCGTGATTGGCAATCACGATATGCTCTTTGGCCGCAGCTATTACGAAAGCCGGTATACCCGCCCCAGCCCCGAAACGGGCCTCGATGACTACAGCTTTGAGTATGGCAATAGCCGTTTTATTATTCTTGACACGGCCAATTACAATTTGACCGACCGCCAATTTGTCTGGCTTGAAAAGATGTTGCAAACTCCCCAGAAGAAGTTTGTCTTTACCCACACACCTCCCCGCCACGGCGTTTGGGACCATAAATTGGCCCCGACTCCTGAAGTTTCTGCTCGCTTTATGGGGCTGAACGAAAAATACAAAACCGATTTTGTGTTTTTGGGCCATATTCACCTTTATGACCAGCGCAAAGTGGGCAGTGTGAATTATATGGTCAGCGGGGGCGCAGGTGCCCCCCTCGATAACAAAGATGATTATGGTCAGGGCGTTTACCATATCGGCATGATCGAAGTGAATGGCAATCAGGTCAGCCATCAGATGGTGCCGATCCAGACCCGGATTCGCACTTCTGGCCCGACCTCTGTCACGAACCAGATCGAGGCCCACCAAATGACCCCCGATGTCTTAAAACAATTCCCCCCCGATTATATTCCAGTAGAAGAGCAGGCCAATGACCGCTGATGCGTATTCTGATTTCAAATGATGATGGTGCCCATGCACCCGGTATTCGAACCCTGGCCAACCATTTGGCTGAACTCGGCCACGAGATCACCATCGGGGCCCCCGACCGGGAGCGCAGCACCACAGGCCACTGTTTGACCCTGCACAAACCCCTGCGGGCCGAAGAAGTGGCTGAGCTTTACAGTCCCAAAGTCCACAAAGCCTGGCGGATCAACGGCACACCCTGTGATGCTGCCAAACTGGCCATGAATATGTTGATGGATATTTCCAGCATTGATCTGGTGCTTTCAGGCATCAATCGCGGCCCCAATTTGGGTACCGACGTGATCTATTCTGGTACTGTTTCTGCGGCCACCGAAGGTGCTATTCGCGGGATTCCCGCCATTGCGGTTTCTTTGGCCAATTTTGACGATTTGCACTACCACACTGCCGCCGGGTTTATTGGGGAGTTTTTGACCCAAATTCGCTGGTCTGAATTTCCCAAACACACGATTTTTAATGTCAATGTGCCCCCGGTTGAACCCTCAGAATTGGCGGGTGTGCGTGTGACCCGTTTGGGGCTGCACCGCTTCCGCGATATTTTTGAAAAACGCATGGACCTGCGCGGCCACCCCTATTTTTGGCAGACTGGCGTGGTTGAAGACCACGAAGAAGATCCAGACACCGATGTGATTGCGATTAAACAAAATTATGTCTCCGTCACACCGATTCACTATGATATGACCCGCTATGATTACCTGCCTGTGTTGGAAAACTTGCACTTGAGCAGCAATCAAGCGGTTTCGCGCTGACGTTCGCTTTAAAATAACAGACACAAGAAAGCTGTAAAAGCTTACAGCATGGAGGACCAATGAAAGTCGGGATACCCAAGGAAATTAAAGACCACGAATACCGCGTGGCAATTACCCCCTCAGGCGTACAGGCCTTTAAGGCACACGGCCATGAGGTCTTGATCGAAACCAACGCTGGTTTGGGCAGCACCTTTACCAACGAAGAGTACCAACAAGCGGGCGCCAAAATTGTCAGCAGCGCTGATGAGGTCTTTGCTCAAGCAGACATGATTCTGAAAGTCAAAGAACCCCAGCCCGAAGAGTGCAGCAAATTGCGTGAAAACCAAGTGCTTTTCACCTATCTGCACTTGGCTGCCGACCGCGAACAGACAGCCAACATCATGAAAAGCGGCTGTGTGGCGATCGCTTACGAAACGATTCAATTGCCCAATGGCTCTCTGCCCCTGCTCACCCCCATGAGTGAGATCGCAGGCCGCATGTCGGTGCAAATTGGCGCTCAGTACCTGGAAAAACGCAACGGGGGTCGCGGTGTTTTAATGGGCGGCGTCTCTGGCGTGCCCTCTGCCAATGTGGTGATTATTGGCGCAGGTGTGACCGGCACCCAGGCTGCCAAAGTGGCCCTGGGCATGGGCGCATTTGTGACCATCATTGACCGCAATATCGACCGCCTGCGCTACCTCGACGATATCCTGAGTGGCCGCTTCGAAACTGTGGCTTCGGACATTGGCTCGATTGCCCGCAGCGTCAAATTTGCCGATCTGCTCGTCGGTGCCGTTTTGATTCCCGGTGCCAAAGCCCCTATGCTGGTGAGCGAAGACATGGTTAAGACCATGAAAGAAGGCTCTGTGATCGTGGACATCTCGATCGATCAGGGCGGTTGTGTGGAAACCATTCTGCCGACCTCCCACAGCAACCCCACGTATATCAAACACGGCGTGATTCACTACGGCGTGACCAATATGCCCGGCGCTGTGCCCCGCACTTCGACCTATGCGCTGACCAATTCCACCCTGCCTTATGCCCTGCTTTTGGCAGACAAAGGGTATCCCGCCGCGATCGAAGGCAACGAGCCCCTGCGCCAAGGCGTGAATATTGAAAAAGGCAAAATCGTCTACCCTGTGGTGGCCGCTGCCTTCCCCGATTTGGTATAAACTTTAGCTAAATCGAACCCCCTGGGGGCTTTTGCTCTCAGGGGGTGTTTTTTTCGTCACAGGCAAAAACCTGGCCAGGAGGAAGCGCAGAAGCAGATCCAGACATGCTGTGCTTCCAAAAACGCAAAATGTAATGGCACCCCCCCAGAAACCAAACCAGTGATATGAGCCTTCAAAATGGGGACAAGGCCAGCTTAATTCCCAATCTTGTGAAACAGGGGAAAGAAAAACAGCCCCAAAAAAAGAATCCCGCCAATGCCGGTCAGGCTGTGCCAGATCCAATTGTTGGGGGCTGCCAGAAGGGGCTCATCTTTGTCACACACCTTCATCGGCAAATACTGGGCCTGCAAAAAACGCAGCAGCAGATTGAAGAACCCTGAGATGCCAAAGGCCCCCAAGGTGATGGCACTCCACTTAAACCAAAATTCGAGTGGGAGGTCGGCCACTGAATTCCAAATCTGGGAAAAAGCAACGATTCCCAGACCCAGGCTGATAAGGGATATCGCGGCATGTAAAATATCGCCCCACAGCCCTTGGTAGACAGGCTCGTCACAGTGCTCGCAGGCGGTGATAAACAGGTAGAGGGTTTGGTGATAGCCCGTGGTGTGACGGCCACTGCTCGCCAAGGTGCAGACATGGATGCCGTCTTCCTGTTCACATTCAGGGCAGGCTCTGTAAAGTGCGTTGAGGGGATGATTCATCTTTAGCCTAAATCTGGGACTACCACGGTAATGGTGGGTTCTAATTTTGAAAAATCTTTGGCATTATAAGTGATTAAATCGTGTTGTTCTGTATAAGCAGTTGCCCAAATAATCGCATCTGGTAATTTGATTTTGATTCGCTTGCGAAGCTGTATGACCTGATCTGCAATTGTTTGGGTGATGGGTAGGATCTCAAAACTTTGTAATATCTCGCGGATCAGTTTTTCTTCATCTGAATTTTGAAACGGATACCCGAGCACTTCCATATAGGTGATCAGTGAGATGCCCCAATGGCTGTAATGATGCAAGTAAGTGGAAAGATCCAATTTGCCTTGAGAAGCATAAATTAAAGCATTGCTGTCAAACAGCGCTTTAATCCCACTCATTCCGCAATTGCGCCTGCCAATCAAGCGGATCTTGAATGGTCTGAAATACCTGTTGTTCTGACGCTTTTTTCATGAGCTGAAGCAGCTCCGCAGCTTTGGGTGAGGGAACTTGAGCTGGCATTCTTGGGCGAGATTTAACGAAGGCAATAAAATCCAGCACTTCTGCCTGCTTGTCTTGGGGTAAGGCATGAATATCCGCCAAGATTTGCTGGTCGTTTAACATGGTGACGCTCCTTCTCCAAGCTCATTTGATTATACCACTCGCATGGCTGCTATTTCTTGCGCAGATACACCACTTTTTCGACCTCAGCCACGACCTGCCCAGCTGCGTCTTTGACCTGAACTGTTTTGACAAAATCTGTTTTGCCATGGGTGGCGATCTCAGTTTTGATCTGCTCCAATTCTGAAGGCGTAATCAGAAACAGGGCCGAGACCTTGCCTTTGCCGGGTCTGCGAAAGCGAATGCGCGCGGCTTTGTCCCAGACAATATACCCTTTGCCCAGCAATTGAATCAACATTAGCATGTAAAAGGGGTCGGTCATGGCATAGAGCGATCCGCCAAAATGGGTGCCGACATAATTGCGGTTGAACCAGTGGAGATCCATTGAGACATGCAGGCTGAGGTAGTCGCGGGCAATATAGTCGACATGGACGCCACTGGCGAGATACGGCGGCCAGAGGTTGAGACCGAGTTGAAAGAGGTGCGGAGGCAGGGGGCCTTTGCCGGTGAGGGAGAATTTGGACATGTCCTATGATAAGTGGGTGGGGCCGAAAGGGGCAATGGGTTTCAATTAAGAGAGTGTAATCAGCCCGGTTGGCACAAGGCCCTGAAGTTCAGGCCGCTCGCTGCGCACATCCATGTGCTTCGCTCTCTAAGTGCCGCGCCTTGTCTGTTCCATCCATGGGACTTCGGCGCGGCAGTTGCCTTCACTTTTCAGGGCCTTGGCCAACGGGGTTGGGATTTCTTTTGCTAACAGTTCTTTGCACACTCCAAGATGTCATTGCAATAAAAATTTGAAGTAACTCAAGTTACGCACTTGATTTTTGTGAGGCAATCGTTTATGATTTGATCATGAGTAAAAAACAAATAAGTCAACCTACTTCACTGATAATATCAGAGGTCGCTGATGTTTATCCAGGTTATCAAGCCAGAGGTGCTTTGAAGCATGACCCACAGGGAACTTATAGCTTGCTTCAAGGCAAAGATCTGAGCAGTAGCCAAAAGATTTTCCACGATGAACTATTGCGGCTGGAGCCGATTGGCTCTGCCAACAAGTATCTGGTTTCATTCGATGATGTTCTTTTTCAAGCCCGTGGCTATAGCAATCAGGCTTTCCATATCGAAGAAATTCCTGAGCGGGTTTTGGCTGCTGCCACCTTCTATATTTTAAAGGTTCGTGTCTCAAACCTGTTGCCCAGTTATTTGGCGTGGTTTTTGAATCAAAGATATGCACAGAATTATTTCAAAACCCATGCCAATACCTCAAGTGCTGTTTCATATGTCTCTAAAGAAGTGCTGATAAATCTGGAAATTTTCATCCCAGCTCTGGAGACCCAGGCCAAGATTCAATCAATACAATCCGCCTGGGCGCACGAAAAGAACTTGATGAAAGTCTATCTGGAGAAAAAAGAAATTTTGATTCAGGAAAGCTGCCTGAATGCCCTATCCCACCCAATCAAGGAGAAAAGAAGATGAGTGTCAGTCAAAAAGAAATTAACGATGTGGTCTGGCGGGCCTGCGATACCTTCCGGGGTGCGGTAGATCCTTCTGAATACAAGAACTACATCCTGACGATCTTGTTTATTAAGTATATGTCCGATCTGAGCTTGGATTTTCGCACGCTATATGAAGAGAAATACAAGGGCGATCAAGAGCGTGTAGCGCGGGCGATGAGCCGTGAGCGTTTTGTTGTGCCACCTGAGGCGGATTTTGAGCATCTCTTTCAGCAGCGGGAAGTCGCGAATATTGGCGAATTGATCAATATCTCGCTGGAAAAAATCGAAGATGCCAACAAAGGCAAGCTGGAGAACGTCTTCAGGAATATCGACTTCAACTCTGAAGCAGCACTGGGCCAGACCAAAGAGCGCAATCGCCGCCTCAAGCACCTGCTCGAAGACTTTGCCGACCCGCGCCTGAATTTTCGCTCTGAGCATCTGGGAGACCGGGATGTGATCGGGGATGTCTACGAGTATCTGATTTCGCGCTTTGCAGCTGGGGCGGGCAAAAAAGCCGGTGAGTTTTACACACCCCCTGAAGTGTCTGAATTGCTGGCCAAATTGGTGCAGCCCAAACCCGGCGACCGAATCTGTGATCCGGCCTGTGGCTCTGGCTCTTTGCTGATCAAAGTTGCCAAAGAAGTCGGAGATAAAAACTTTGCCCTGTTTGGTCAGGAATCCAACGGTTCGACCTGGTCTCTCTGCCGCATGAATATGTTTCTGCATGGCATGGACTCGGCCCGAATTGAGTGGTGTGACACGCTGAACAGCCCACGCCTGATTGAAAACGATGCCCTGATGCACTTTAACGTGGTGGTGGCCAATCCGCCCTTTTCGCTGGACAAATGGGGCCATGAAAATGCGGCCCATGATCCTTTTAACCGCTTCTGGCGTGGTACCCCGCCTAAGAGCAAAGGAGACTACGCATTTATCTCCCACATGGTCGAAACGGCTCTGGCGGCCGAAGGACGCATTGGCGTTATTGTGCCGCATGGCGTCTTGTTCCGGGGGGGCGGCGAAGGCGTGATTCGTCAGAAACTGATTGAAGACAATTTGCTCGAAGCGGTGATTGGTCTGCCTGCGGGCCTGTTTTATGGCACGGGCATTCCTGCCGCCATTCTGCTCTTTAACAAGGGCCGCAAGCCCTGGGACGAAGCCAAGACCGAGCATGACAGCCATGTGCTGTTTATTGATGCCAGCCGCGAATATGCCGACGACAAGAAGCAGAACCGCCTGCGGGACGAAGATATTGCCAAAGTGGTACAGACCTTCAAAGACTATGCTGAGATTGAGAAATACAGCCACCGGGCCACGTTGGATGAGCTGAAAGAGGCTGAGTTTAATCTGAATATCCCGCGCTATGTGGATACCTTTGAAGAGGAAGAGGAGATCGACATTCGGGCGGTGCAGAAAGAGATTGAGCAGTTGGAGAGCGAGTTGGCGCAAACGCAACAAGAGCTGAAGGGGTATTTGGCGGAGTTGGGGTTGGTCTGATGCCTAAAAAAGTCAGTAAGTTACCCCAGACTGTGACTTTGAGTCTTGATCTGATCCAAGAATTGCGGCAGATGATTCATCAAAGTCGGATACAGGTGGCCCAGGCTGTAAACGCAGGATTGACCTTGCTTTATTGGCAAATTGGCAAACGGGTTCAGGTCGAAATCCTCCAAGGCAATCGGGCAGAGTATGGCAAAGAGATCGTTGCTTTACTTGGACAAAAACTGAGCCAGGAGTATGGACGCGGGTTTTCTGATAAGAGTCTACGTCACATGCTTCGTTTTGTTGAGGTTTTTCCTGAATTTGAAATTGTCTCTACACTGTCGAGACAATTGAGCTGGTCTCATTTTAAAGAAATCATCTATCTGGATGACAAGCTGAAACACGCTTTTTATGCCGAGATATGCCGTCTGGAAGGCTGGTCGGTGCGTACGCTGCGCGAAAAAATCGATGGCCAGCTCTACGAGCGCACAGCGCTGTCGAAAAAGCCGGAAAAGCTGATCGCCCAGGAATTGGATGCCCTGAAAAATACGGGACAGGTGACGCCGGATCTGGTCTTCCGAGACCCCTATTTTCTCGATTTTCTGGGTTTGG
Source organism: Candidatus Sericytochromatia bacterium (assembly GCA_018780035.1). Taxonomy (GTDB): domain Bacteria; phylum Cyanobacteriota; class Sericytochromatia; order UBA7694; family UBA7694. The sequence goes on along the minus strand of JADMKE010000054.1, from coordinate 23,561 downwards.
GTGATGCCTATCAAGAAAAGGATCTGGAAGCGGCCCTGATTCGTGAAATGGAGCGATTTTTGCTGGAACTGGGCCACGGATTTGCTTTTGTGGCCCGCCAAAAACGCATGGTGATTGACAGTGATGATTATTACCTGGATCTGCTCTTTTACCATCGCGGTCTGCGGCGGTTGGTGGCGATTGAATTGAAATTGGACAGCTTTAAACCTGCTTACAAAGGTCAAATGGAGCTGTATCTGCGCTGGCTGGATCGCTATGAGCGCCAACCCGGTGAAGAAATGCCGATTGGCCTCATACTGTGTGCGGGTAAGAAACAAGAAACAGTAGAACTCTTGCAAATGGAAGCCAGCGGGATTCGCGTGGCGGAGTATCTGACGGAATTGCCTCCACGTGAGCTGCTGGAGCAAAAGCTGCATCAGGTGGTGCTGGCGGCGCGGGAGAGATGGGAATGAGGGGCTTATTCATGCAATGGCCGCTGATTTGCTACGCTGGTTCAGCAGGCCGAAACCTCGATAGATCCACGACCGCTGGGTCATGAATTCACGATGATTATAACAGGTTGGGGTATATGATTCAACGCATTTCTGAAGTTTCAGCCCATTTAAAATGGTTAAAATAAAGACACTATTCAACAGAAAGGATTCATTACAATGATCGACAGTACCACAGGAGAAAAATTATCTGTCTCGACAGATGGAACCGCAGGCCCTTATATTATTTTGCCAGTGAGTCAATTGGCAGATGTGAAAAAGGCGCTTGATCGGTACAATATCCCTTATTTAGTGGATAGCAACACCATTTCCATCAATGGAAAACCAGCTGATGCCACAATCAATCTGGGACGTGGGGCTGATGTGAAATTCATTCAAGATTTGCTGGACAAAGAACAATGAGTAATCAAAATCACTCTGTGCGGATTCAAGAAATTGAATCCCTTAAAACTAAATTCTTAAACGAACTCAATAAAGTACATGATTATTATGCTGAAAGCAAAGAAGCGTGGCAAATTATTCAAAGTTCAGTTCGTCAGGGTATGAATTTTGAGATAACCAATAGTGTTACAGGCTCTGTTACTAATCAAAATGAGCTTGCAGCCAAGGCCAGAGATTATGTCGCTTATCAACTTTCAGAATCAACTTTTCAGCAAATCGTTACCCTGTTTGAGGCTTTTTTCTTTGACTTACTTAAAATTTGGCTCCAAATTTATCCTTCGTCTTTATCTGGCAGTAAAATTGATGCCAAAATAATTTTAGATTCTCCAGATAAGGAGAGTATTGTCGATTTTATGATTGATAAAGATTTAAATGAAATTAAATATAAACGCATTTCCGAGTGGTTTGATTATTTAGATAAAAAAGTATCAGTAAAAGATAGCTTTTTTGATAATGAAATAGAGAAATTAGCTGAAGTCAGAGCTTCTAGGGATGCCTTGGTTCATGCCCAGGGCATTGTTGGAACGATCTATCTTACAAAATCTGGAACATGTGCTCGCTATCAGGTGGGAGAGCGTGTTGAAATTTCTGAAATTTATCTGACAAAGACCTGGAGTTTGACTCAAAAAGTAATGACTCAACTTGTTGATGCTTTCATTGGAAAGTTGAAGTAGGTTTATGGAAACATTGACTTTAATAAAGTTAAGAGATCTTATTACCAACCAGATTCAGGAAAACCTGCACCTTGAATACAAATCTTGTGCGGTTTTAAATAATTCAAATAGAGATGAGCTTTTAAACGACTTAACCAAGCAAGTAGCTGCTTTTGCCAATGCTGACGGGGGCACCCTGATCTTTGGTATCAAAGAAGGGCAAGGCAGAGACAAAAAACATCTGCCTGAAAGCCTGGATGAAGGCTTTACACGCGGCGGCAAGGTCAGTGCAATTTGGCTCGAAGATATTCTCCTGAGCAATATTTCCCCCAAGATTCAGGGACTCAAACCCTACGAAATTGAGCTTGAAAATGGAAATTTTTTGCTGGTGCTGGAAGTGCCCCCAAGCCAGTATGGCCCCCATATGGCCAAAGACCACAGATACTACAAACGCCGACAGACCAAAGCCGAACCGATGGAGCATTATGAGGTGGAAGATGTGCGCAATCGCAGTCGGGGGCCGTTGCTGCGGTTGAATGTTGAGCACTTTCCTGAAGGAAAAATCCTACGTGGCAACGTCAATCATTTTTTTAGATTTGAATTAGAAAATTTAGTCGATAAACCAGCAGAATACACACAAATTCTATTCTTTATTGATTCTCGATTGAGTCGATTTCGCTCCGATAATTTTTTGAAAAAGAACCATCCTATTTCAGCTGATGATCTTCATTTGGATACGCTAGCCATTTTGGATTCTCAAGCGGGATATACTTCATTACTCTCTCCGGTAGAGCCACATCGTCAAATTAGCTTTGAGTGTTTTTCTGCATTCTATGGATTGCCCAAAAATCCGCCTGCTTGGAAAGGCAATAATATCAATCTGAGAGGCATTTCTTTTGAATTTATAAAGGATGCAGGCAATCATACTTATTTTTATGGATGGCAAGTATTAGCGCCTTATATGTCTATTCAACAGCAATTTTATTATTTTTCGGTAGAGGCCTCCAGCACAGGTGGCGGTCATGATTACTATGATTTTGTTGTGAAAGCAACGGGAAAAGTGAGTTACATGAGATGATGAATTTTGTGAGACGTTGGCGTGAAAAGCGAAAGGTAACCGTAATGGCCGAATCTAAAATTGAATGGACTGAAATGACTTGGAACCCCACTACCGGCTGCGATAAAATCAGTCCTGGCTGCAAACACTGTTATGCCGAAGTCATGTCGCGCCGCTTAAAAGCGATGGGACAACCCAAATATCTCAAGGGCTTTGAATTAACCTTACATCGCTCTGAATTGCAAAAACCCTTGACCTGGAAAACGCCCCAAACAATTTTTGTCAATTCGATGAGCGATTTATTCCATGAAGAGGTGCCCCTGGAATTTATTCAAGCGGTCTTTGAAACGATGCGGAAAGCCTCTTGGCACCAGTTTCAGGTTTTAACCAAGCGGGCCGAGCGTTTGGCTGCACTGGCCCCCCAGCTTGATTGGTCTCCCAATGTCTGGATGGGCGTGAGCGTGGAGCGGGCAGACTATACAGATAGAATCGACTATTTGCGTCAAACTCCGGCCCAAACCAAGTTTCTTTCATTGGAACCCCTGCTTGGGCCTTTGCCAAATCTCAATCTCAATGGCATCGATTGGGTGATTGTGGGCGGCGAATCGGGGCGGGGAGCGCGGCCTTTGCAAGCCGAATGGGTGCTGGATTTGCGCGATCAATGTCAGCGGGCCAAGGTGGCTTTTTTCTTTAAACAGTGGGGCGGCGTGAATAAAAAGAAAACAGGCCGTTTGTTAGACGGCAAAACCTATGATGCGATGCCAATGGGGGTGGGTGTATGAATAAGCCTGGGTATAAAAAGACGGCTTTGGGGTGGATTCCTGAGGAGTGGGAAGTCAATAATATTAGTTACATTGCCTCTGTTTCTTCTGGAGGAACACCACATCGTGAAAATAACAAATATTGGAATGGAGATATTCCATGGATTACAACGGCTGAATTATCAAATAAAATTATCTCTTCCTCAGTAGAAACAATCACTGAAATTGGTTTAAATGAATCTTCAGCAAAATTATTTCCTCCTAATACATTATTAGTGGCAATGTACGGTCAAGGCAAAACCAGAGGTCAAGTTGCTAAGTTAGGTATCTCAGCAGCAACAAATCAAGCCTGTGCCGCAATTATTCTTAAAGACGATTATTATGTTGATTTCTATTTTCAATACTTACAAAGTCAATATAATAATTTAAGAGAATTAAGTAATGAAGGATCTCAAAAAAATCTGAATGCTGGTGTAATCAAAGAGTTTAAAGCACCAATTCCTCCCCTCCCCGAACAAATCAAAATCGCCCAAATCCTCTCCTCCTGGGACAAAGCCATCACCCAGACCCAGAAGTTGATAGAAGCCAAGCAGCGGCTGAAACAGGGCTTGATGCAGCAGCTGTTGACCGGACGGATGCGGTTTAAAGAGTTTGGAGTGTCTGTAGTAAAAGTTGGCGATGTGCCTATAGAATGGACCAAGACTAAATTATCAAATATTTCTAAGCGAATTGACAGATCGATTAAGAATATTGAGACAACCGTTCTAAGCATTACAGCTAAAGTTGGGTTTGTCGATCAGAAAGAAAAGTTCAATAAGGTCATCGCAGGAGAAAATCTGGTTAAGTACATTCATTTAAAAAAAGGAGAGTTTTCATATAATAAGGGCAACTCAAAATCATATCCACAGGGATGTATCTACAGGTTAGATGAATTTGTAGAAGGAGCTGTACCGCAAGTTTATTATAGCTTTGCTTTGTCACCTGAATTGGCTTGCTCTGATTATTTTAAGTTCTATTTTGAAAGTGGTGCACTTAACAACCAACTTTCACAACGTATCAATTCGGGTGTGCGAAATGATGGACTATTAAATTTGAATGCAGATGATTTTTTCTCTGTTGAAATTGTATTTCCAAGCTTACAAGAACAAATCAAAATATCTGACTTACTTAATACCCTTGCAAGGGAAATAAATACTCTAAAAACAAGTTTAAGTTTTCTTCAAAATCAAAAACAAGGTCTGATGCAAAAACTTCTAACTGGTCAAGTTCGTGTGAAAGTGGAGGATATTCAAAATGGAGCAGCTTAGAGAAGCGCTTAAAGCTGAAACTGAACGAATTTTTGAAGACGGCCTTTATTCTTCAAAATCTCATTATAATGCAGCTGATCGGTGGTCTTACATTAATTTATGGCTTGGCATTCCTGCCACAATACTTGCTGCAGCTTCTGGTGTCTTGACTTTTGTTAGTACGTCTTGTCCACAAGGTTCTCAATGCGTGACAGTTCCAATCTGGCTTCCTGGTGCAATGGCACTTTTCACTAGTGCATTAACTGCTCTTATTACCTTTCTTAATCCTTCAGACAGAAAGACTCAGCATAGGAATGCTGCAGGTCAGTATAATGCACTCAGAAATCAATCTCGACTTTTCAAAGAGATTCAATTAACCCAATTTAGTGCAGAAACGGCTGAAAAACTAAAAGATACTTTAACAAGTTTAGCAAATAAGCGTGACGAACTGAATCAAAACTCTCCTATATTTGCAAATTGTGACTTTAAAAAGGCACGAAAAGGCATTGAACAAGGTGAAGCAAAATATAAAGTTGATGAGGTGTAAAATAATGAGTGTAAATAGTTATTTAACCCAGTTAGCTAATGATTCTATTCTTAGAGAGGTTGAGAAAGATGGTATTCAAAGATCTTTGAGTACTATCTCTACTAGAATCACCCAGTCTTTTATAGGTCATCTCAAAAGTCATTACCCTTTTGGCTCTTACACCAGAGGAACCATTCTTCCTCGCTCAATGGATGAACATTCAGATATAGACTATATTGTGATTTTCAATGACTCTCAATATAGGCCTCAGACCTACTTAAATTATTTAGCCACTTTTGCAATAAATCGCTACCAATCCTCAGAAATAAAACAATCACACCCAACGATTGTTTTATCTTTGAATCATATTAAATTTGAATTAGTTCCAGCCATTGAACAATGGAATCAAATCAAAATTCCATCTAAAAATACTTATGATCAATGGATTGAAACAAACCCCAATGATTTCAACAGTACTTTAACTAATGTCAACTCAAGGCATAACTCATTAATTAAACCCTTGGCACGCATTATGAAATACTGGAATGCAAGCAAAGATTACATTTTTGAGTCTTATTTACTTGAAAAGAATATTGCAAGTACTGGTTTCTACAGCTTGCCGTATAACGCACAACTAAAAGACTACTTTTTTTTGTTTGTTCAAAGCATTAGAGTAGATTATTCAATGCCGAACTACAAACAAAATGCCATAAATGATTTAAAAACAAAAGTTGCTGATATTACACAAAAGGAGAGTTGGGGGTATTCAAGCCAAGCAGAAGATCAGATTCGGAATCTACTTCCGTACCGGCTTTAAGCCATGCAACTCCCCATCAACCTCTACGACCTCCTCACTGCCCGCACCGTCGAATCTGAGCGCCTGGAGTTCAAAACCGGCTGGAATCCGCAGGATATTCTGCATACCCTCTGTGCCTTCGCCAACGATATCCACAATCTTGGCGGGGGCTATATCATCATCGGGGTCGCTGAAGAAAACGGCAGACCTGTTTTACCGCCCCAGGGCCTGCAAGCGGAGCAATTGGACGCCATTCAGAAAGAAGTGGTGCAATTGGGGCATCGCTTGGTGCCTTATTACCATCCCGTGATTGCCCCTGCCGAAGTGGACGGCAAACACGTCCTGGTGCTCTGGGCCATTGGTGGGCAGACGCGCCCTTACAAAGCCCCTGTTTCATTGGCCAAAGACAACAGAGAATACGCTTATTATATCCGCAAAGGTTCTGTCACCCTGCGGGTCAAAGGCGAAGATGAAAGAGAGCTGATCAGCCTTGCCGCTACCGTGCCCTTTGATGACCGCCGACACCACACAGCGACTTTGGATGACCTCGATTTGGGGCTGATCCGCGCCTACCTCAAGCAGGTCGGCAGCGACTTGTTTGCCAGTGCTGCCCAGATGAACTTTTTGGAACTCTGCCGACGCATGAATCTGGTCGATGGCCCCGATGAATTTGCCCAGCCAAAGAACGTGGCGCTGATGTTCTTCAACGAAGAGCCCTGGCGCTTTTTCCCCTATACCCAGATCGACATCGTGCATTTCCCTGACGATCTGGGCGGCGACAGCTTTACCGAAATTACCTACAAAGGCCCCTTGCATCTGATGCTCAAAGAGGCCTTGTCTCATCTGCGTTCCCATCTGATCCTAGAAAAAGTAATTAAATACCCTGACCGGGCCGAAGCCGATCGCATCTTTAACTATGCTTATGGGGCACTTGAAGAAGCGCTGTGCAATGCCATTTACCACCGCACGTATGAACTGCGAGAACCTGTGGAAGTGCGGATTTTCCCCGACTGTGTGACCATCAATAGCTTCCCCGGCCCAGATCGCTCCATTCTGGATCGGGACATTGCCGCTTTTCGCTTTGTCTCACGACGTTACCGCAACCGCCGGATTGGCGAATTTCTCAAAGAACTGGACATGACAGAGGGCATGGGTACGGGGGTTCCCAAAATCCTCAGACATATCAAACGCAATGGTTCACCCCTGCCCGTTTTTCATACCGACCCAGAGCGCAGTTATTTATTGGTGGAATTCCCAATTCATAACGCTTTTCTGGAACCTTCGACAGAGAAACAAGCACAAAATCGATCAAGTAGTGACCAAGTAGTGACCAAGTACCGACCAAGTAGTGACCAAGTTGAAAGTGGCTACTCTCAGGAAATGCAGGCCTTAGTGAAAGTGCTGAAATCAGAAATGACGCGCGAAGAAGTACAAATCCTGCTTCATCTCAAACACAACCACTACTTTCGACTGCATTATCTGAACCCTGCTCTAGCACAAGGCTTGATCGAAATGACCTTGCCAGACAAACCCCGCAGCAGCAAACAAAAATACCGACTGACAGCCCAGGGCAAGGCCCTGCAAGCACAGCTCAAGGAGTCTCAGCATGACTGATATCCCCGATCAAACCCCCGACCTCAACGAAGATGCGATATCTCAGCTTCCAGCTCTGCAATTGCTAAACAATCTGGGTTATACCTACCTCAGTCCCGAAGCAGCTCTGCGCTTACGTGGCGAACGCAAAAAAGAAGTCTTGCTCGAAGGCATTCTGGTGCCCTGGCTACGGGAACATAACCAGATGCGCTACAAAGGCCAAAGCTACCCCATCAGCGAAAACAATATCCTGGCCATGGTGCAGGCCCTCAAAGATCTGCCTTTTGATGGGCTGGTGCGTACCAATGAAAAAATCTATGACCTGCTCTGCCTGGGCAAAAGTGTGCAGCAGTCGATTGATGGCGACATCAAAAGTCCCACGCTCAAATTCATCGACTGGGAGCACCCAGAAAACAACGTCTACCATGTGACAGAGGAGTTTGAAGTTGAACGCAGTGGCAGCCACAAACTCCGTGTCCCAGATTTGGTGCTGTTTGTGAATGGCATTCCGCTTTGCGTGATTGAATGCAAATCCCCAGCCCTCAAAGAGCCGATTCAACAGGCCATTTCTCAGCAGATCCGCAACCAAAAAGACGGTGAAATCCCGCAGCTCTTTCTCTATTCCCAGCTCTTGCTGGCCCTGTCGAAAAACGAAGCCCGTTATGCCACCACGGGCACCCCGGCCAAGTTCTGGGCCGTCTGGCGAGAAGAGGGGCCAGCGTTTGAAAAGGACTTAGAAGCAGCCATTCAAACGCCCTTGAGTGAAAGCCAGATGAACGAAATTTATGCATTGCGCAAATTTATGTTGAAGGACAGCAAAACCCAACCCTATGGCTCTCTCCAGCGCCAGCCCACAGAACAAGACCGTACCCTCTTTGCCCTGTGTCGGCCTGATCGTCTCCTGGAGCTGACCTATCGCTATATTCTATACGATGGGGGCGTCAAAAAAATCGCCCGTTACCAGCAGTACTTTTGTATCAAAAAAACAATGACCCGTATTCACGTTCGCCAAGCTGACAACAGCAGACGGGGCGGTGTCGTCTGGCATACCCAAGGCAGCGGCAAATCCCTGACCATGGTGCTGCTGGCCAAGTCGATTGCCTTGGATACCAGCATTCCCGATTACAAAATTGTGCTCGTCACCGACCGTGTCGATCTCGATGACCAGATTTACAAAACCTTTCACCATTGCGGCAAAGAGGTGGAGCAGGCCACCACCGGCAAACATTTGCTGGACCTGCTGCAAGGCGGTAAGCAGCGGATTATTACCACCCTGATTCACAAATTTGATAAAGCGGTTGCCAATCCGGGCGCACATCTGGAAGACGCCAATATTTTTGTACTGGTAGACGAAGGCCACCGAGGCCAATATGGCTCCTTTCATGCCAAGATGCGCAAAGTCCTGCCCAAAGCCTGTTATCTGGGTTTTACTGGCACACCCGTGATGAAAAAAGACAAAGACACCCTCGAAAAATTTGGGGGTCTCATAGATACCTACACCATCGACAAAGCAGTGGCAGACAAAGCCGTTGTGCCCTTGCTTTATGAGGGCCGCCATGTGGAGCAAACCGTCAATGCCCAAGGCATCGATAACTGGTTTCAACGCATTACAGCCAACCTGAGCGAAGACCAAGCCAATGACCTCAAGAAAAAATTTGCCACAAGTGATCAGCTCAATCAAACCGAGCAAAAGATCATGGCTGTGGCCTGGGATATCAGCGAGCATTTTCAGAAAAACTGGCAGGGCACCGGCTTTAAAGGCCAATTGGTCACACCGAAAAAGCGCACAGCTCTGCTCTTCAAAAAATACCTCGATGAATTTGGCATGGTCAGCTCCGAAGTCTTGATTTCTGGGCCCGATGAACGCGAAGGCGAAGCGGATCTCTATGATGAAAATACCCAGGAAGTTCAGCGCTTTTGGCAAGGCATGATGCAAAAGTATGGCAATGAAAAAGAGTACAACAAGCAGCTGATCAACGCCTTTAAAAAAGCCGATGAGCCTGAGATCATCATCGTCGTAGATAAACTGCTCACGGGCTTTGATGCACCCCGAAACACGATTCTTTACCTGACCCGCAAGCTCAAGGAACACACCCTTTTACAGGCCATTGCCCGTGTGAACCGCTTGCATGATGGCAAAGAGTTCGGCTATATTCTCGACTATCGCGGGGTACTGGAAAACTTGGATCAGGCGCTTGAGCTGTATTCAGATTTAGACGGTTTTGAGGCTTCAGACCTTGAGCATCTCTTAACGGATGTCTCGGTTGAAATTTCGACGCTGCCCCAGAAGCATTCGATCTTGTGGGAAACCTTCAAAGAGGTCAAAAACAAGCAGGATGAAGAGGCTTATGAAAGGCTGTTGGCCGATGAATCCCTGCGCGATCTTTTTTATGAGCGCCTGTCTGCTTATGCCCGCACCTTGGCCATTGCCATGTCTACCGTCGCTTTTTTAGAAGAAACGCCCCAGGCCAAAATTGATCGCTACCGGCGAGATCTTAAATTCTTTTCAAAGCTGCGCATGGCCGTGCGTCATCGCTATGCCGAGGTGGTGGACTTTTCCGAGTATGAACCCAAAATTCAAAAACTGCTGGACACCCATGTCGGTACAGGGCAAATCGAGACCATCACGCCACTGGTAAATATTTTTGACGCTGAAGCCTTTGCCGAAGAAGTTGAAAAAATTGCAGGGGTGGGCTCAAAAGCAGATACGATAGCCCACCGAACAGCCCGAACTATTCATGACAAGATGCAAGAAGACCCCGTCTTTTACCAGCGCTTTTCAGATATGCTCAAAGCGGCGATTGAAGCTTTCCGCGCAGAGCGGCTCAAAGCCAATGAATATCTCAAGCAAGTCACTGAAATTATGCAGGCTGTTTTGAATCGGACGGGAGATAAAATTCCAACCGTACTTGAAGGGCACGATGTGGCCAAAGCCTATTTTGGTGTGCTCAAAGAAGTCTTGAACGAATATGACATTCCTGATGACTTGTTTGCCCAGACCGCGATGACCATCGACAAAACAATTGAAACTCTGCGAATTGTCAATTGGAGCCAGGATCAAGACGTGCAAAACAGAATGCGCATCGACATTGAAGACCTGCTCTTTGAGTTTAAAACACAATCCCAACAAGACTTTGGCTTTGATGAAATCGATTCCCTGATTGAAAAATGTCTGGATATTGCCAAGGCGCGTCGGGCATGATTGTGCAGCTCAGTTATGGTCAACAGAATTTTAAGATTGATGTTCAATACGCTGAGCGCAAAGACTTCAAAATTACGGTGCATCCAGATCTCAGGGTCACAGCCAGTGTTCCTCTAAATGTAGAACAAGAGAAAATCTCGCTAAGGCTCCAACGCAGAGCCCGCTGGATTGGCAAACAAGTTAGATACTTTGAACAATTTTTGCCCCAAACACCGCCACGACGCTATCTCAGCGGTGAAACCCATTATTACCTGGGCCGTCAATATCGCTTAAAAATAGAGCCAAGCCCTGTATCTGAGGTGAAATTGGTCAGGGGCTATTTTTTGATTCAAGTCCCGGATCCCAGCGATGCAGAAAAAGTGAAACAAGTCTTAGATCTCTGGTATTTAGCGCACTTTAAACACCTGATTGAAAAACGGCTTTCACTTTATTGGCCGCGTTTTGAAAAACTAAAAGCCAAACGACCCGTTTTCCGTTATCGGCAGATGACGCGGAGTTGGGGATCATGCAGTTCTAAAGGCATCATCAGCTTCAATCTGGAGCTGAGTCGCATGTCCTTGGATTGTATTGATTACGTCCTTGTACATGAACTCTGCCATCTCTTGTGCCCAAACCACAATGACCCATTTTACAGACTTCTGAATAGAGCGATGCCTGACTGGAAAAAACGAAAAGAAAAGCTAGAAGGGAAGCTCCATTGAACAAGGGAAAAGTCTGTTCTCATTGGCCAGCTTCTTCTTTTCGATACTCCATTTGGGTGAGCGTTTCGGCCTGTGCTGGGTATGAGAGGGCAACTGCCGCGCCGCAGTCCCATGGATGGAAGAGACAAGGCGCGGCACTTAGCCTGCGTAGCACATGGATGTGCGCAGCGGGCGGCCCGAACGCCCAGCAACAGGAGCCGAACGCCCAGCAACAGGAGCCGAACGCTCTGCCCTTGTGAATCAGCGGTGCTGCCCTCAAGGGATGCCTTATAGTAAACGCTGCCCAGACCCTGTATCCCCCTTTCAGAGCCCTCAGGTATAATAGACTTCTGCATTTTCACAGAACGAGGATCACCCACCATGACGGCACCAGAAGTCAAACTCTTTAACACCCTCACCCGCGAAAAAGAGGTCTTTGTACCCCTGACGCCGGGTCAAGTGAAAATGTATACCTGCGGCCCCACCGTTTATAATTACGCCCATATCGGCAATTTGCGCAGCTATATCTTTCCCGATTTGCTCAAGAAACTCTTGGCCTTTCTGGGTTATCAAGTCACCCAGATTATGAACTTCACCGATGTCGGCCATTTGACCTCCGACGCAGACGCTGGCGACGATAAAATCGAAAAAGCGGCAGCGGCTTTGGGCAAAAGCGCCTGGGACATCTCGAAGTTTTACGCTGAGGCCTTTAAACAAGACATCTCAGCCTTAAACATTGCCTTTCCCAGCCGCTTTACCTATGCCACGGATTATATCCCCCAGCAGATAGATCTGGTCAAAGCCCTCGAAGACAAAGACCTCACTTATGCCAATGAGGACGGGGTCTATTATGATACCGCCCAATTCTCAGACTATGGCAAAATGGCCAAACTCGATCTTGAGGGCCTGCAAGAGGGCGCGCGAATTGATGCCGACGGCAAGCGCAACAAAACCGACTTTGCACTCTGGAAATTCAGCCCCAGCGATGCCCAGCGCCAGATGGAATGGGAAAGCCCCTGGGGCAAAGGCTTTCCGGGCTGGCATTTGGAGTGCACCGCGATGATCTTTGCCGAACTCGGCCCCACCATCGATATCCACACCGGCGGCACCGACCATATTCCTGTGCATCACACCAACGAAATTGCCCAGGCCGAAGGCGCAACCGGGCAGCCTTTTGTCAAATACTGGCTGCACGGCGAGTTTTTGGTCTTGGATCAAAACCAGCGCATGGGCAAATCCGAGGGTAATTTTGTCACCTTACAGACCCTGATCGACGCTGGTTTTTCACCCAAGGCCTACCGCTATTTGTGCTTAACCAGCCACTACCGCCACTTTTTGACCTTCTCCCAAGACAATCTCAAAGCGGCTTCTACGGCTTATTTTAAACTCAAGCGCACAATCGAGCATTTACATGCCCAAGATGATCGCCATCCCGAAGGGGCTGCGGAGTACCGGGAAAAAATTCTCAACGCCCTCTGTGATGATCTCAACGCCCCCAAAGCGGTGGGCCTGATCTGGGATCTGGTGCAAAACGATCAGGTGGGTGATGCCCACAAATTGGTTTTGATTCGGGAGTTTGACCAAATTTTAAGCCTGGATCTGCTCAACTTTACCGATTACCCAGAATTGCTGCTGCAGATCCCCGATGAGGTGCAAAGCCTGGCCCAGGCCCGCTGGGAAGCCCGCCTTGCCAAAAATTGGGCCGAATCTGACCGCCTGCGCGATCTGATTCAGGCTGCGGGTTTTCAGATGCGCGATGGCAAAGACAGCTTTGAATTGGTGGCCTTGGACGCTTAATTCAGCCCACTTTGGCTGCTTGCAAAAAATATTGAGCAAATATTGAGATCGTACCTCCTTTTGTTGAGACCTTGCTGATCCCGTGCTGATTAGACTGGAATCATCTTCATTTGGAGGCAGATTCCATGGCTTTTTCCGATTGGCTGCAAGTGGCCCTTTTTATTCTGCTCTTGCTTGCAGCTGTGCCGATTTTAGGCGAATACATGGCCCAGGTCTATCAGGGCCAAAAGACGTTTTTAAGTCCCGTTTTGGGGCCTCTCGAAATGGGCGTTTATGCAGTTGCGGGGGTCAACCCCAGTGATTCAGGTGATTGGAAGAAATACACCCAAGGTTTGCTCTGGTTTAACGCCCTGGGATTTTTGTTTTTACTCGGCTTGCTGCTCCTGCAGGCCTTTTTGCCTTTGAACCCCCAGAAGCTTGTGCCGATGGAATTGGGCGTGGCCGTCAATACAGCCATGAGCTTTATGACCAATACCAATTGGCAGGCCTATTCTGGCGAAAGTACACTCAGCTATTTGAGCCAGATGCTGGGTTTGGGCGTGCAAAACTTTGTCTCTGCGGCCACGGGCATGGCTGTGATGGTGGTGCTCGCAAGGGGCTTGGCGGGCAAACAAATCAAGACCCTGGGCAATTTCTGGGTAGACCTCACCCGCAGTGTAGTGTATATTTTGTTGCCACTTTCGCTGCTGCTGGCGCTGGCGCTGGTCTCTCAGGGCGTGGTGCAGTCCTTTTCCGCTTATCCCAGCGCGACCACCCTGGAAGGGGCCCAACAGGTGGTGCCCCTCGGGCCTGCCGCCTCTCAGATCGCGATCAAACAATTGGGCACCAATGGTGGGGGCTTCTTTGGCATCAACAGTGCCCACCCTTTTGAAAACCCCACGCCTTTGAGCAATTTCTTGCAGATGCTTGCCATTCTTTTGATTCCCGCAGCGCTGACCTGGACCTATGGCCGCTTGGTGGGCTCGCTGCGACAAGGGATTGTTTTGCTGGCCGCCATGGGCGTTTTGGCCGGGTCCAGCCTGGGCCTCTCCCTTTGGGCCGAATTCGGCAGCAATCCTGCGCTGGGCAATTTGCCCTTTCTCGAAGGCAAAGAAACCCGTTTTGGCATCGTCAATAGCGTGATTTGGAGTGTGAGCACAACGTTGGCCTCCAATGGCTCGGTCAATGCCATGCACGACAGTTTTTCGCCCCTGGCTGGTGGTCTGGCCCTGTTTAACATGATGCTTGGGGAAGTCGTCTTTGGCGGCGTGGGAGCAGGCCTCTACGGCATTTTGATGTTCGTGATTCTGACTGTCTTTATTGCCGGACTGATGGTGGGCCGCAGCCCCGAATACCTCGGCAAAAAAATTGAAGGGGCCCAAATCCGCATGGCGGCTCTCGCGGTCATTCTTCCGAGTGCGGTCGTACTCTTGTTTACCGCCATGGCGGTGCTGCTGCCGGTGGGGCTCAAAGGCCTCAATAATGCTGGCCCCCATGGCTTGAGTGAAATTCTCTATGCCTTTACCTCGATGGCCAATAACAATGGCAGTGCGTTTGGCGGCCTGACAGTAAATACCCCTTTTTATACCTGGTTGGGGGCGTTGGCGATGTTGATCGGTCGCTTTGGCGTGATTCTGCCAGTGATGGTGATTGCCGGACAGATGGCGCAAAAACAAGCGGTTCCCGCTTCGGGAGGCACTTTCCCGACCGATGGCGGGCTGTTTGTGATTCTGCTGGTCTCGGTGATCTTGATTATCGGCGGGCTGACCTTTTTCCCGGTTTTGGCCCTTGGGCCCTTGGTGGAACATGGCCTGATGTTACAGGGAAAGGTCTTTTAAGAGGAATAGTAGGATGTCTCAACATAAAAGTCAAAAAAACAATCAAAAAAACAGTTTGTTTAACCGTGAATTGATCCAACAGTCATTGAAAGAAGCCTGGTCGAAGTTTCACCCCCGCAGTCAATGGCAAAACCCTGTTATGTTGCTGGTAAGTTTGGGCGCTTTGCTGACCAGTGCTGCGGTTGTGCAAGAAATGCTGGCAGGGCGCGCTTGGGGATTTACCCTGCAAATAGCACTCTGGCTGTGGTTTACAGCCTATTTTGCCAATTTTGCCGAAGCCGTGGCGGAGGGCCGTGGCAAGGCCCAGGCAGAGAGTCTGCGCAAGATGCGCAGCGAAACCATGGCAAGACGTTTAAAAAATGGGGTTGAGAGTCAGGTGCCTGCCAGCAGTCTGCGCAAAGGTGACGTGGTGGTCTGTGAAACGGGCGATGTGATTCCGGGCGATGGAGAAGTCAGCGAAGGCATTGCCAGCGTCGACGAATCGGCGATCACCGGCGAATCTGCCCCTGTGGTGCGTGAAAGTGGCGGAGACCGTTCTGCTGTCACCGGTGGCACCCGTGTGATCTCTGACCGCATCTTGATTACGATCACGCAGGATCCTGGTCAAAGTTTTCTCGATCAGATGATTGGTCTGGTGGAAGGGGCTTCGCGCCAGCGCACCCCCAACGAAATTGCCCTGAATATTCTCTTGCTGACCCTGACTGTGGTCTTTGTCTTGGCGGTGGTCACTTTAAAGGCCTTTGCCTTTTACAGCGAACAGGCCTCGGGTTTAACCGGGCCCAGCAATGTCTCAGTCACGGTTTTGGTGGCCTTACTCGTTTGCCTGATTCCAACCACCATTGCCGCCCTCTTGAGTGCCATCGGCATCAGCGGCATGGATCGACTCCTGCAGCGCAATGTTTTGGCCACCAGCGGCAAAGCTGTAGAGGTGGCCGGTGATGTAGATGTGCTGCTTTTGGACAAAACGGGCACCATCACCTATGGCAATCGCATGGCTTCGGCTTTTTATCCCGTTGCGGGGATCCGGACTGAACGCTTGGTCGAGGCTGCTCTTTTGGCCTCACTGGCCGACGAAACGCCCGAAGGCCGCTCGATTGTGCTTTTGGCCAATCAGCGCTATGGCTTGAACTTAGACAAACCCGCAGAGTTGGACTTTGTGCCGTTTACGGCCCAGACCCGCATGAGTGGTTTGGGCGAGATTCGCAAAGGGGCCGCAGATGCCGTGATGCGCTATGTACAAGGCTTGGGTGGAAAGATACCCTCAGATTTACAGAACCTGGTGGATGGCATTGCCCGCAAAGGCAGTACCCCATTGGTGGTCTGCGATCAGCAGACGATTCTGGGACTGATCGAACTCAAAGATGTGGTCAAAACGGGGATTCGTGAGCGCTTTGAGCAATTGCGCCGGATGGGCATTCGCACAATCATGATCACGGGCGACAATCCGCTCACTGCTGCGGCCATTGCGGCTGAGGCGGGGGTCGATGATTATTTGGCCGAAGCCACCCCCGAAGCCAAATTGGCGCGGATTCGCGCTGAACAGGCTGCCGGGCATTTGGTGGCAATGGTGGGTGATGGCACCAACGACGCACCGGCTTTGGCCCAGGCCGATGTAGGTGTGGCCATGGCCAGTGGCACCCAGGCCGCCCGCGAGGCCGGGAATATGGTCGATCTCGACAGCAATCCAACCAAGTTGATTGAAGTCGTCGAAATTGGCAAACAATTATTAATGACGCGGGGGGCCTTAACCACTTTCAGTATTGCCAATGATGTGGCCAAGTATTTTGCGATCTTGCCCGCCCTGTTTGCTGGCCTTTATGCCACACAAGGGCAACAGGGGCCTTTGGCGGCCCTCAATTTGATGGGGCTGGCGACTCCCCAGAGCGCGATTTTAAGCGCTGTGATTTTTAATGCCCTGATCATTGTTTTTCTGATTCCACTGGCTTTAAAAGGCGTGAAATACCAGCCCCAGGGTGCCGTGGTGGTCTTGCGCAAAAACCTGTTTGTCTACGGTTTGGGGGGGATCTTGGCTCCCTTTGTGGGGATCAAATTGATCGACCTGCTTTTGGCCGTATTCCATCTGGTCTGAAATCAATTAAACTGGGAGAAGTAAGATGAACGAATTTTTAATTGCTTTACGTAGCCTGATCGCCCTGACGCTTTTAACTGGCGTGGCGTATCCCCTGCTTGTGACAGGTTTGGGGCAGCTTGCCAATGCGGAGGCGGTCCAGGGCAGCTTGATCAAACGGGGAGAGCAGGTCGTGGGCTCACGTTGGTTAGCGCAGCCCTTTCAACAAGCGGGCTATTTCTGGCCCCGGCCCTCAGCAGGCGACTATGCCACTGTGGCTTCGGGAGCCAGCAACAAAGGGCCCACCAGCAAAGATCTTTTGGACAAAATTAAGGCGCGCAAAGCGGATTTGCTCAAAGCTCATCTTCTGCCTGCTGATGCCTTTGTTCCGCCAGAATTGTTAATGGCTTCGGGCTCGGGGCTGGATCCCGAACTCAGTCCCGCAGCGGTTCAGTTTCAAGTTCCAAGAGTGGCCCATGCCCGTGGTTTGCAGCCACAAGAGCTGGCTGCTTTGATTCAAAGCGCAACGAAGGGCCCCCAGTTGGGACTCCTGGGCGCACCACGGGTCAATGTTTTGGAACTGAATATGGCCCTCTTGCAATTGGAACAGCGCAAATTTTCACTCAAACAGGGGCATCAGCATGAATCCCAGCAGTGAGAATCCGTTGTTTGAATTGGCAAAAAAAATTGAGACCCTGCGGGAACAGGAGCAATTGCTGCTGGATGCGTATAAATCGCTCTTGCTCAAAGCCTGCCCCCAGGTCGGCGACAAGGTACGGGTCAACGATCTCGAAACCCCCAAAGACAAAGCCATGCAGGTGCGTAAATTGGAGTTTTTGTTTGGCGAAGTTTCGGCCAAACTGCCCCAATTGCGTGTGCACTTGGCCCGCAAAGATGGGTCTCCGGTGTATTTTCACAGCTATGCCCCAGAACAATTGGAGCCCTGGCAACCGTCGTCAAAGGGGCGTTTGCGCTGATGTCAGAAACCGGGCCAGACAGACGAACAGGACGCCTCGACCCCGATGCCCTGCTGCGTGCGGTCATGCGGGAGCAAACCCGAGATGGTCAGGGCAAACTCAAAATTTTCCTGGGCATGGCTGCCGGGGTGGGCAAGACCTATGCCATGTTAAAAGCAGCCCAGCGCCTGTTACACGAAGAGGGGGCGGATCTGGTGGTCGGCTATTTGGAAACCCATGGCAGGGCCGAAACCGAAGCCCTGTTAGAAGGCCTGCCTGTGATTCCGCGCCGCAGCATCAGCTATCGCGGCACAGCCCTTGAAGAAATGGACCTCGACGCCATTTTGGCGCGCAAACCGGCCCTGGTTTTGGTGGATGAACTGGCCCACAGCAATGTGCCTGATTCCCGCCATCCCAAACGGTATCAAGATGTTTTGGAACTGCTCGAAAGGGGCATTGATGTCTATACCACCCTCAATGTCCAGCATATTGAGAGCCGGGCCGATAGCGTGCAACAAATTACGGGTGTGTCTGTCCATGAGCGCATTCCCGATACCGTCTTGGACCGTGCTGATGCGGTGATTCTGGTCGATCTGACCCCTGATGAATTGCTGGAACGGCTGGCCGAAGGCAAGGTCTATCTCGGGGAACGCGCTGATCGCGCCAAATCCCATTTTTTTCGCAAAGGCAATCTCAATGCCCTGCGGGAAATGGTCTTGCGTCTGACCGCTGACCGGGTGGATCAAGATGTTCAAGACTATATGCTCCAGCACCACATTCGTGAGCCTTGGCGCTCGTCTGAACGCCTGATGGTGGCTGTTTCGCCCAGCCCAATGTCGGCCCAACTCATTCGCTGGACCCGGCGCATGGCCAGTTCTCTTGATGCCACTTGGATGGCTGTCTATGTAGATACAGGCCGCCCCCTGTCTGAAATCGACACCCGCAATTTAAGTGAAAATCTCGATTTGGCCCGGGAACTCGGTGCAGAGGTCTTGCTCACCCAGGGCGAAAAATGGGTGCCACGGCTTTTGCAGATGGTCGAACAGCAGCATGTTACCCAGTTGATTCTGGGTAAACCCCAGCAGAGCCGGCTGCGGGATTTTTTTAACGGGGCCTATTTGACCTTCAACCAATTGCTGTATACCCGCTCGCGGGCAGATTATTGGCTGGTTGACAGCAGTCGCAGCGAAGGCAAGGTGCAGGCCCGCCCTTGGCTCTCGGGTTTGGCAAAGCTGAACAAAGGTCCCTACCTGCTCTCGTTTGCCGCCCTGTTGGGGGTAACGGGGATCAATCTGCTGCTCAATCCCTGGTTGGGCTATTGGTCGGTGGCGCTGATCTATCTTTTGGGGGTGATGGGCCTGGCCCTGGTTTTGGAAAAAGGCCCGGTTTTGCTGATGGCTGGCTTAAGTGCCTTTTTCTGGAATTTTTTATTTATCCCCCCCCTGTACACCCTGTTTATCTTTCGCTTTCACGATTTACTGATGTGCGGTGTCTATTTTTGTGTGGCTTTAACCACAGCCAGCCTGATGACCCGGATTCGGCACCAAGAGCAGCTGGGCCGACAGCGGGAAACCCGTCTGGTAGTTTTATACCGCTTTTCAGATGCCTTGGCCCGTGCCCATACGGCCAAAGATGTCGTGGCTGTGGCTCTGGAGCAGATCCAAGCGGTTTTGCAGTTGCCGATGCAGATTCTCAAGGGAGAGAGTGAACAGACCTTACAACGCTTAAGTCTCAATGAAAAAGAGTGGACCGCAGCCCAATGGGCGTATCAGCACCACCGCCCTGCAGGCCTGGCAACAGATACCCTGCCTACGGCACAAGCTCTGTATCTGCCCATTTTTACCACGCGCCAAGCCTATGCGGTCTTGCAAGTGCAACCCGAGCCAGGCCAAACGTTGAGCTTTGATACCCGTCAATTGCTGGAAACGCTCTGCATGCAATTGGCCCTGGCCTTGGAACGCCATGCATTACACGAGCAGGCCACCCAGACCCGGATCAGCCAGATCAGCGAAAATTTGTATCAATCGCTGCTCAATTCGGTTTCTCACGAATTGCGCACGCCTTTAACCAGCATTCAAGGGGCAGTGGAAAATTTGCGCAATCCTGCGATTGAGGCGCTGCCCGAGGCTCGCTCGGCCCTGCTCGAAGATCTAGAAAGCGCCACCTTGCGGCTGAATCATTTGGTGGCAAATTTACTGGATATGAGCCGCTTGCAATCGGGCAAATTGGCATTACACCAGGATTGGTGTGATGCAGGTGATTTGCTCAGGGCAGCCCAACAGACACTCAAAAAAGAGTTGATGTCCCGTCCCTTGCATTTGATCATTCCCCCTGAACTGCCCCCTATCCGGGCGGATTTTGGTCTGCTGGAGCAGTGTTTGGTCAATCTCTTGCACAATGCCTTGCGCTATACCCCTGCGGGCACCCCGCTGGAAATGGGGGTGCGGGTGCTGCCCGAACAGCTCAGCTTCTGGCTCAAAGATCAGGGCCCCGGTATTCCTGAGGCGGTCTTGCCCCATATTTTTGAAACCTTTTACCGCGGCCAGCCCCAAAAGAGTGGGGGCACCGGCTTGGGCCTCTCGATTTGCAAAGGCCTGGTCGAAGCTCACGGTGGCAAGATCTCGGCCCGCAATGTCTTTCCCTGTGGGGCTGAATTTGAAATCCGATTGCCCCTGACCCCACTTTCAACGCCTCCCCCAGAAGAGGACACAGAAGAGGTAGCATGAAAACCCGCATCTTGATTATCGACGACGAAGTGGCCATTCAACGGTTCTTGCGCATCGCCCTGGAGGCCCAGGATTTTGAAGTGCTGATTGCCGCGACCGGCCAAGAGGGATTGCAACAAATCACCTTTTCGAATCCCGAGTTGGTCTTGCTTGATCTGGGTTTACCAGATATTTCGGGCCTGGCGGTTTTGGAGCAATTGCGGGAATGGAGTGCTGTGCCCGTGATCGTGCTCTCGGTGCGCGAACAGGAAAAAGACAAAGTCATGGCCCTGGATTTGGGGGCTGACGACTATTTGAGTAAGCCCTTTGGCATTCAGGAATTATTGGCGCGAATCCGGGTCGCTTTGCGCCATTCCCGTTTACAGGGACTGGCACTCAACAACAGTGAGCAGATCTTTCGCTCGGGTCAGCTGCGGGTGGACCCGCTGCAACGCAAACTCTGGCGCGGCGAAGAAGAAGTCAAACTGACCAAAACCGAATACAATTTGCTTTTGTTTCTGATCAAACACGCAGGCAAGGTTCTGACCCACCGCCAATTGTTACAAGCGGTTTGGGGAGCCGAGTACCTCGACGAAACCCACTATCTCCAGGTCTATATTTCCCGCCTGCGCAATAAATTGGAAGCAGATCCCACCCAACCTGAAATCTTTTTGACCGAACCCGGTGTGGGTTATCGTTTGGCGCAGTTTGATAGTTAAATCTTAATCTCAACTGATTCCCACATTTTTCATAATAATCCTGTCTTAATCTAGCTTGTTTAATTTCTTTAAAACAGGCAATAGCGCACTATGAGATCATCTGAACCTTCACCTTAATTTAAGAATTAAACAATTGTTAATCAAATGATAATCATTCCTTTACCAAGTTTCTTTAACATGTTCCTATAACACAATTAAGAAATCATTAAACGATAGTTAATAAAGAGGAGAATATTCCATATGACGTTAGCCATTAATTCCTTCAGCCCTTACACCGGTGCAGCCGCTCCCACAGCACCTGTCAGCACGTCAAACTATTCTCCTTATACTCCCGTTGTCAGCGACACAGGTTCTGCTTTCAACACCGACTTCACCTCAATCTCTTCCAAACTGGCCGCTGGTGCTGGTGGTGGTTTTGCCGCATACAAACTCGGTGCCCAAATGGGCCAAAATATCAAAAGCATTTTTGCCAAACCCCCCGCTCCTCCCACCCCTGGCACCCAAATCACCGCAGGTGGTTTTATGACCGGCATGAAAAACGTTGCCATCACTGGCTTTAAAGGTGCAGGTTTGTCTGCCCTGGTCGGCGCTGGTGTCTCAGCTGTCGCCAACGGTGTGGGTGTGGCCACAGGCAAAGTTGAATCTGGCCAAGCGGTGAGCAATGTGGTTGGCGATACCATCACCTCCGCTGTGGGCGGTTTGGGCGCCGTTACCCTGGCTGGTCTGGGCAATATGGCTCTGGGCTCCATGGGTGTTGCCGGTCTGCCTCTGACCATCATCACCGTCGGCCTCGGTGCTGCAGGTGGCGTTGGTGCCAGCTTCCTCAAAGACAAAATCATGAACAACGGCTAAACTTGAGCCCATAAGTTAGCCCTTACACGCTCTACACACACACTCAACAACGCAGTAAAAACCAAGCGACCCCGAAATTCGGGGTCGCTTTTTCAATAATCCCTTCTTAATCAAGCTGGTAAATTCAGCCACATTTCTGCTTCAAATTGGCTTATGACATGCTTTTGATGCACCGTGAAAAGATTAAGGTCTTCACCTTAATTTAAGGATTAATCAATTGTTAACCAAACAATAATTTTTTCTTTACCAAGTTTTCTGAACTGCCGCCTATAACATAATTAAGAATTCATTAAACGATAGTTAATAAACAGGAGACAGTTCCATATGACGTTAGCCATTAATTCCTTCAGCCCTTATACCGCAGCCGCCGCTCCGGTAGGTACGTCCAGCTACACTCCCTATTCCCCCACCGCTCCTGTTGTCAGCGACACAGGTTCTGCCTTCAACACCGACTTCACCTCAATCTCTTCCAAACTGGCCGCTGGTGCTGGTGGTGGTTTTGCCGCATACAAACTCGGTGCCCAAATGGGCCAAAATATCAAAAGCATTTTTGCCAAACCCCCCGCTCCTCCCACCCCTGGCACCCAAATCACCGCAGGTGGTTTTATGACCGGCATGAAAAACGTTGCCATCACTGGCTTTAAAGGTGCAGGTTTGTCTGCCCTGGTCGGCGCTGGTGTCTCAGCTGTCGCCAACGGTGTGGGTGTGGCCACAGGCAAAGTTGAATCTGGCCAAGCGGTGAGCAATGTGGTTGGCGATACCATCACCTCCGCTGTGGGCGGTTTGGGCGCCGTTACCCTGGCTGGTCTGGGCAATATGGCTCTGGGCTCCATGGGTGTTGCCGGTCTGCCTCTGACCATCATCACTGTCGGCCTCGGTGCCGCAGGTGGCGTTGGTGCCAGCTTCCTCAAAGACAAAATCATGAACAATGGCTAAATTTTAGCCAGCCAATACAGCACAAACCCACTCAACAACGCAGTAAAAACCAAGCGCCCCCGATATTTCGGGGGCGCTTTTGTGTGGGAATCTTTGTTGTGATACTCCCAATCCCGTATCAATGCTGTCCTGGGTTGTAATGGCTCGAAATCTCGCCAACAACCCAGGCAAACGGGATGGGCTTCTAAGCAACTTCTGAGCGATGACCTGTCTCTTGAGAGACCC
>JADMKE010000023.1:22428-77260 GCA_018780035.1 Candidatus Sericytochromatia bacterium | reverse complement strand
CGCACTTCACCCCCCGCCAAGCCCATTGGCTATGGCAGGAGCACTGTGCGATAATATGGTAGATACACAACTTTGTGTGTCATGTTTTGGAATTAATGCTGGATAGCCAAGGGTATCTCCATCCTTGCTTAAATCAGTCATTGTTAGGATCAAATCATCTGATTTAAAAATGTATTCTTTGGGATATGAAAAATCTGTATAATATTTAAATTTATCTGATTTAAATCCTCCCCCAATATCAAAATTTCCAGGTGTCACTAAAATTTGAGAGTGCTCTTGTGTAGTAATAAATTTGCCTTTAAATGCATAACCGTGTTTTACAGAAATAAATTCAGATAATTTTATTTCTTCCCAGTCTTCTTGCGCTTCTTCTAAAAACCACTGTCGAAACAGCGTTTCAGCCATCGCTTCCAAGGACTTGTTCTGGCGGTGTAGGAGGTCAATTTTATCGTCGAGGCTGCTGAGGATTGCAGCGATGGATTTTTGTACAGGAAGTGGGGGAAGCTGTATTTCCTCCTGATGTACATCATTTCTATTAACCCCAGGAACAGCGCTTTTGTCACTATATTTTTCCCAATCTAGAGTTTTCAGAAAATAACAAATAAATTTCGGATCATTACCTTTAAAATATTGAACATATAAAGTAGTATTTAAGGGCCAGTAAGGTGTATCAGAATAAAAAACCTGACCAATCGTTCCGTATCTTCCTGTTATTACACCTGGAGATCCACACATTTGTTCATGATGAAATCCAGATATGCCTGATGAAGAGTAAATCGGAATGCCACCATTTTGCCTTAATCTTGAAGGCAAATCATACCCACGCTTTAAGTTTATAGCTTCCCCTAATTTCATCTCTTGCCATTTTGTATCATTCATTTTATTCTCCAACGCCCTCCAACTCCGCTTCAATCTCAGCAATGGTGGGCAGTGAAGATTGAAACGACTCTGGCAAAATTTTGGTCAGCGTATATTCACTCACGCCGATGGGTTTGTGAATATCCCGCAGGGCATATTCCACCACTGTATCGTTTTTGGATTTGCAGATCAGCAATCCCAAGGTGGGGGCATCTTCAGGGCTTTTGATCTGGCTATCAACTGCCGAGACATAAAAATTCAGTTTGCCTGCAAATTCAGGCTGAAATTTAACGGCTTTCAGCTCAACAACCACATAACAATGTAATTTGGTGTGGTAAAAGAGCAGATCGATATAAAAAGAATCGCCTGCCACTTCAAGTTTGAATTGACGGCCCAGATACGCAAAGCCAGCCCCCAGTTCCAGTAAAAACTGGGTCACATGCTGAACCAAAGCATTTTCAAGCTCTTGTTCATCGTGTTTCTCACGCAGAGTCAAAAAATCAAAACTGTAGGGATTTTTCAGGGTTTCCCGAGCCAGATCAGAATGGGGAGCCGGAAGTGTGGCCTGAAAGTTATCGATGGCTTTGCCTGTGCGTGCATAAAGTTGGCTTTCGATTTGATGGCTCAAAACAGCCCGAGACCAATTATTTTGAATCGTTTTTTGCACATAAAACAAGGCTTGTTCGTGACTTTTGGCCTTGGTCAGAATCACAAGATTTTGTCCCCAAGGGATTTGCATGATTTGGCCAACAAGTTGTTGGCTTTTTGATTCTGTATTCAATTGGCCAACAGCTTGTTGCGCATATAGGGGGTGTGAAGACCAAAATTGCACCCATTGGCGCATATACTTTAAGTTCGAAAGAGAAAAACCTTTCATCTCAGGGAACTCAAGATTCAGATCTTGACTCATCTGCTTAATAAAGCCATCACCCCAGCTTGTTTCTTGCTGTTTGAGGATCAGACGTTGCCCCAAATCCCAATACAGTAGCAACATCTCACGGTTGACAGCAACAGCCGCCTTGATTTGAGCAGCTCGTATACATTCTTTGATGTCTATGATAAATGCTTTGTAGTCTTCAGATTGAATGATTGCCTTACTCATCGCTCAGACCTGAATTTTGGCAAGGTTTTCAAGAATGGCTTGATTCAAAGCCGCTTCTTCAAGCAATTGGGCTTCAAACTCCGCTTTGAGAGCGGCAAAACGTTCTGCAAAATTAAAATCATCCTCTTCGTCAGGCAATCCGACATATCGGCCAGGGGTTAAGACATAATCCAATTCTGCGACCCGTTCAAGCGACACAGAGGCACAAAAGCCTTTGTCATCTTCATACGGGTCTTCACCTGTACGCCAAGCATGGTAGGTCTTAGAAATCAGCTTAATATCGTCAGAAGTAAGTTTGCGTGTCCGTCGATTGATCAATTCTCCCAAGTTGCGGGCATCAATAAACAAAATCTCGTTTTTACGGGGGTGGTTCCCATGTTTGCGCTCTCTGTTTATAAACCAGAGTGCCACAGGAATTTGGGTGTTTAAAAAGAGCTTAGCGGGAAGATTCACAATACAATCGATTAAATTACCCTCGGCAATTAACGCTTTGCGAATCTCTCCTTCTCCACTTGTTTTGCTGGTTAAGGCCCCTTTGGCTAAAACCACACCAGCTTTGCCAGTGGGAGAAAGATGATAAACAAAATGCTGCAACCAAGCAAAGTTGGCATTTCCAGCGGGAGGTGTGCCATATTGCCAACGGCCATCCCCCCGCAGTTGCTCGCCACTCCAGTCGCTCACATTAAAAGGCGGATTTGCAATAATAAAGTCGGCTTTGAGGTCTTTGTGCGCATCATTCAGGAATGAACCTTCGTTATTCCACTTGACCTGTGAACTGTCTATGCCACAAATAGCCAAGTTCATTTTGGCCAATCGCCATGTGGTTTGATTGCTTTCTTGCCCATAAATCGAGATATCGTTAATACGGCCTTGATGTTTTTTGACAAATTTCTCAGACTGTATAAACATGCCGCCGGAACCACAACAAGGGTCAAATACCCGGCCTTTATAAGGCTCCAACATATTCACAAGAAGTTCAACAATACTGCGAGGAGTGTAAAACTGCCCACCTTGTTTGCCTTCGGCCAAGGCAAACTCACCCAAAAAGTACTCAAAAACATGCCCCAAGAGATCTGATGTATGGGATTGGGCATAGTCAGTGGAAATATTGCCGATTGAATCAATGAGTTGCCCCAAACTTGCAGGGTCAAGATTCTGACGTGCATAAACTTTGGGCAGCACACCTTTGAGGGAAGGGTTTTCCTTTTCAATTGCATCCATGGCATTATCGACAAAGCTACCAATTTGGGGTTGTTTGGCTTTGGCAACCAAAAACGACCAGCGCGCTTCAGCGGGAACAAAAAAGATGTTTTCAGCTTTGTATTCATCTTTGTCTTCAGGATCGGCACCTGCATACTCGCCTTCGCCAGCCTTCAATTTAGCAAAATGGATGTCAAAAGCGTCAGAAATATATTTGAGAAAAATAAGTCCAAGCGCTACATGTTTGTATTCGGCAGCATCAATGTTTTTACGCAGCTTGTCTGCGGTTTTCCAAAGATGTTTATCAAGAGAGTCTTCTTTCGCTTCATTTGTTTTTGCTTTGGCCATGATTTCATCCTGACGGGTGACTTGATTTGGGTGTCTATTATCCATGTCTTGCTTCGCCAAGACGATGAACTCCTTGGTTCCAATCGGGGAGAGGCTCAAGGCAAAGCCGCTTCAAGTTCGATTTCGACCCGCATGGCCGGATCCACCAGTCCTTTGACCTCAACCATCGTGGCCACAGGGGGATGATCGGCGAAGGCTGCATGGTGGGCTCGTCCTACGGCTTCCTGATCCGAAATCTCGGTCAGGTACCAGCGCACGCGGTAGACATGGCTCAGATCCAAACCAAAACTGGCGAGAGCCTCAGCCGCAATTTCCATACAGCGCTCGGCCTGGGCAAAGGGGTCGCCTGGCGCAAAGACCTCCCCCGCCAAAACGGGCGCGGTGCCCGCCAAATGAACCACGTTGCCAACCCGAATGGCCCGACAAAAGCCGATTTTCTTTTCCCAAGGAGAGCCCGAAAAACGCCGTTCAAACATGGTTTTGCCCTTTCTTAGCTCGAAAGCAAATTCAGCAACAGGGGGTTGAGTTCGTCGCGGGTTTTGGCATCAAGCAGGCCATTCATCGGCAATTTGCGGCTGATCTGAAAGCTGCGCACAGCGGCATAAGTCTCGTTGTCGTATTGGCCCGTAATATCCGCTTTAAAGCCCAAGCGCTTGAGGGCCTGTTGCAAGAGCCGCACCTCAGCCCCCTGGCTGATTTTACCTGGCCGATTGGCGGGTCCGAGTTCGGAGCGCAACTGCCAGAGGTCCATCAATTCTGGCGGCGGAGCGGGCAATTTGCCCGTGATCACCAATTCCAAGAGCATCTTTTGAATCAGGCGCAGACGGATTTCTTGGCTGGCCACAGGCTGAATGCCCAAAACCTGCTTGAGTTCTTCAATCGTATTGCGAATCAAGTCTCCGGCGTCGAGTTCGGCATAGAGCTTAAAAACCAAGCTGTTGATATGCTCGCGGGTGGCCGCTTCAACCAAACCATTGACGGGCAATTTATGTTGGAGTTGAAAACGACTCAATTCAGAAAAGGTCTGTAAATCGAAAGTGCCATTGATCTTAACCGGAAAGCCCTCGCGCGCCAATACCTGCTGCAGGCGAATCACTTCCCAACCCTTGCTGACAATCCCCATCTGGCCCATATTCCCCAAGCGGGATTGCAGCGGCTCACGGGGATGTTCATCCAAATCGGGAGGGGGGATTTTTTCTTCATCGGGGGGCAATTCTTGACGGGCCACGCTGATCAATTGCATAATCAGCTCCCAAGCCATTTGTTTGAGACTTTCATCGGCCTCTGTTTGCAGCGAGAGGCGCAACTGAACCACGGCCTGCAAGAGAACTTCGGTGGCTCTCTCTTCGGCCAAGACCCCACGGGCAATCGGGTTCAGGGCCTCACGGGTGGGGGCATCCACCGAACCCGTCACGGGCAATTTGCGGCTGCTCTGAAAGGTGCGTACAGCGGCATAGGTATTGCGATCAAACTCACCCGTCAGCGGAACAACATACCCCGCTTTGCTCAGGGCTTTTTGCAGCAGCACAATTTCGTCGCCTTGACTGACCTTGGTTTGATCCGCTTCAGGGCCGAGATCATTGACCAATTCAATCGGGTTTTCGACCGAGACAGGTTTACTCACAACCGGTGCTTCTTCGGTCGCGGGCGCCTGTTTGGCCTGATCCATACGGGTGCGCAACTGCTGCAGGCGGGCATTGCGGGGGTGCAATTCGATCCCAGCTTGCACAAAACGGAAGGCGCTCTCGCGCTCACCCGCCGACCAGGCAATCTGGGCCAGAGCGGCAAAGGGCTCACTCAGCTCGTGAGCATGGTTTTTTAAGACATCTTGATACAGCTCCAAAGCCCGCACCACCAGACCGCGATTGCCTTTCATCGAACGGGCCGTTTGCAGAATTTTGCGCGCTTCGGCGCATTTCTGTCGGGCTTTTTGCAGGTCAGACATGGCTGGCCCGTTTTTTAACCGAAAGCGTCAGCTCAAAACGGGCCACCGGGTCTTGGGGCTGGGCTGCAGGCACAAAGGCCTCGACTTTGACGGTACAGTTCTGGCGCTCACCGGTACGCATGGCCGTATTCATCAGCTCACGCACCAAAGCACCGTCTTCACAGACAAACCAGGTATCCCCTTCGGCGCGCTTTAAAAATTCAGCTTTAAAGTCTTTAAAGACCAGCGAAATCGGCCATTTCTCTTCGTGCATGATCTTCATCGCCATAAAGCCCCCAGCACAGTCGGCACCAGCGGCAAGAGCGCCAAAATACATCGAATTGAGGTGGTTTTTGCTGCGCCAGCCCAAGGGGATTTTAATAATACATTTTTCTTCGGTCAGGGCCACCACCCGTGGCTGCAGAAAAAACAGCATTGGCACTTTGGTCAAACCAAAGCCTGTCAAAAACAGATTTTCAAGCAGATAGGCAGGTAAATACTGGCTCAGGGACTGAAACCAAGGTTTGCTTTGCAGGGCAGAGAGCATCAGACACACTCCATGGGGAAAATTTCCATGATCCAGTATAAACCAAGCAAAATGCCGCTTCCAAGTTTTTACTGCGAGGCCTGTACCGCATAGCCCAAAATACCCGCAGTCTGGGGAAAATCTTGCAGGCTCAGCCCCTTGAGTTCGGGGGCTGTGGTAAACGAGTGCCCCGACTCCAGCAGATTGCGCAACGTCTCTTTCAAGGTCTCCTGAAAAATCACTTGTTCTTGTTTGAACTCGCCTTTGTCTTCCAGGGCCTTCAGGGCCTGGGAAAAGACCTTGTCTCCCACGGCGTAGAGCACAGTGACCAAAACCGCCCCATGGGGAAAACTCAGCTCTTGATCAACCTGCTTAGAGGCCAGCAAAAGAGCCTCAAGAGCAGCAGAATCGCCACTGAGGGCTTTTTGCAATTGGGCATTGTAATCCAGGTTATTTTTTTTATTGGCTTCGAGCAAAGACTCCCAACAGCAGGTCAATTGGGTTGGGGCAAAGCTGATTTTTTTGCCACCGGCACTTTGGCTGGTACTTTGGCCTGTACTTTGGCCCATTGTGTCTTCTTGGGCAGCCTGGGGGCAGCCAGACACAAACAGCAATAGGCCCAGGAGCAGGCAAGGGCTGAACATCGTAGTTTTAAGAGTAGCGATAAAGGGTTTTTGCATAAGTTTTTTTTCCTAGATGGAGTATAACAAGGGACCTGCGGCTTGCCAATTCAAATGGCGTGTTTAAGCCAGCATTCCGCGCTCCAAGAGGGCCTCATAAGTGGCATAATCACCATAGCTGTTCATCTGGCGCGGATATACTTCAAATAAAAGATGGGCCGTATAATACCAATCCGCAGGCTCGGGCACAAAGCCCAGATGGCCCTCTCCAGCGCGGTGCATCAGCACGATTTGGGCAAACTTCGGAAATTCAGCCGGGTGTTGGCAAAAATAGCCAATTGCCGCCTCGGCGCTGTCAAAACCCTTGAGACAGGTCACTTCCAGGGGATGCCATTCCGGCAGAAGATCGCGATCGAGCACAATTTGCACCAGCAAAAAATCTTGTTGGCCCACAAAGGCAAAAAGTTCGCCCCGTGCGGCTTCTGCTTGGAGTTTCGCTTCTTTCCAAGCATCACCCTGCTGAGCCAAAGGCAGAGAAGCTCTGTTTAAGCCCTGCAAGAGCCATTCTTTGGCACTCAGGCCCTGGGCCTTCCGGGCAGCTTCAAGCGCCTCAAACTCCTCAGCACTCAGCCAAAAGCTGATCTGGCGGTCACCGCGGGCCTTGCGGTTTTGGCGGTAGTTGGAAGAGGAAGAAGGTCTTAACATCAATCTTTTCACTTTCTCACTAAAAACAAAAAAGAGCAGGCGCGGGGCCTGCTCTTTTCTCTGTCTAAAAAAACGGTCTAAAAACGGGCAGCCAGACGCTCTTGCAGCATTTTCTGCAAGCGGGCTTCAACGGGAGAACCGGGGGCCACTTCGTCTTTAAAGAAACCACCCTGCAGCAATTCGAGCAGGTCTTTGGCATCCATTTTGGGCAGAGCATTGAGCGAGCGCTGGATTTTTTGCAGCTTGGCTTCTTGTTCAGCGGGGCTGGCCACATTGGCCAAATCAAAGATCAGCATCATGCGGCCGACCAGGTTTTTGCTCATGATTTTGACATAGCGCTCAAGCGAGGCGTAGATCAGACGGGCAACGGGGTGTTGGGTGATATCGCCACCGGGAATCGGATGGTGTTCAATTGCTTCAATCGCATTGGAGACAATTTTTTGCAGTGAGGGACGGGTGGATTTGGCAATTTCAGCGCGGAAAGCCGCTTCAATTTGGGCAAATTGGGCGGGGTCTTCGGCATGGGCCATTTCTTCGATCAGGTTGAGCGCACCATTGGTGCTCATTGCATTCACTGGGGCATTCACTGGGGCATTCACTGGGGCATTCACAGAAGCAGCCTGAATTTGGCGGGGGGCAAGGGCGGCGTTTTGCAGGGGCAGCTGGCTGCCACAGGCGGTGAGCAGCAAAAGAGAGGTGGTTAGGGCAGCAGAAAAGGCAGCAGAGAGGGTTTTGCGAATCATCATGGGTCAAACATCCTTTGGCGTAGCTTGTATTAAGTTATTGTTAATATAGTGTTAAGTCGCAAGATCTTGCTTGGATTTTTTCGCAAGCCACTCGATAGCCCCTCTCGGCCCCCCCCCCTTCAGAGCCGAGAACTTATTTGGGTGGATTTTTATCACTATCGTCACTTTTATTGCGCATCATCAGCAATCCAGCCACAATCGCCAAGGCCAGAATACCAAAAACCGCAAGATAGAGAACATTGTTATTTTGAGGTTCAGCAGGCTCTTTTTCTTTCACCTCAATGGTCCTTTCAATAATGGTCTCTTTTGTATTTGTATGTGTCTCCGCACCGGCAGAGACATGCACATCTGGCAATTGGATATTCACATTTGCGGGCGGGGGAGCAGTCGGTGCTGCGGCGCGGGTCTCAACAGGTGTTGCCGTACGGGTATCAATTGGTTTTGCGGTTTCCATTCGCGGTTCTTTGGTGGGGATTGCCTTGAGGGGCGTTGCTGTGGGGGTGAGCGTGACATTTGCCGTGGGGGTATTTGCAGCAAGACCCGCTGGACTGGCTTCGAGCGAAAGTTTAAAAGTGGTGCTTTGTTTGGCTGCTTGAACCGGTTGGGCAAAAATCACCAAGGCTCCAGCCAGCAGTTTCATGATCAGACGTAATTTTGTCATTGAAAACCATTCATGGAATTTATTTCCATTTTTAGATAAATTCAGATACTTAAGAAAACAATTCAGCTCCTGACCAACTGATTCAGATAGAAACATTCTATAACAGGATCAGAAGGTCAGGAGAAGCAGGCTAAGTGAGCATTACCTCAAAAGCGACATTGGAGACTTTGCCACCCTGCTTATAATGAATAACCACGCGATATTTGCCCCTGGTATTCAGGTCAAAACCGGCACCATAATAGGGCGAACGGGCCGTGGGAGCAACCCATTTGAGTTCCGTGCCGGCTGAACCAATTTGCTTTTTCTCAGGACCTGTAATGGTCACTTTGACTTCCGCATTGGTCAGAGCCTGTTTGGTTTTGCTGTTCAATAACTGAACAGAAATCATGTGATTCCGGTCTATCCCAACCGGCTGAACAGCTTTGTTTGCTTTCATATCTTTGCTGTGATCTGCCATATTGTGGAACTCCAAAACCACCATCACATCACGAATCACCAAGTGATTGCCTGCTGAATGGGTATCTATTTCCATGGCCTGAACTGGAAATACGGGGAGTGTAGCCATGCTAGTGAGCAGGGCCGTGGCAAATAAGGCCAGTGCTTTGCGGGTAAGTTGACGATCTGACATAAATTTTCTGTGTCCTCAATCAATGCTGATTATAATTTTTATGGGGCTAAATTGGATTAAGCGACCCGACCTCGAAGCCTTTGTATTCGAGTTTGGACTTCAGGATCTCAGTATAGCATTTTAAATTAATAAAATTTTATAATATTTAAATAAAATACGCTTTTTTTATTTATAATATTTTATTTTCAATTATTTATCTATTTATTTTTTTTGTTTTATTTATTTTCTTTAAAATAACAAATAGAAACAAAACAAAAACAAAAAAAATGAGCCTGTCTCCAGGCCCACTGGCATTCTAGCCCAATCCAGAATTCAGGGATACATCCCCAAAACCTGATCTGCGCGAATCACAGCCATAGAAGTCAGGCCCAGGGGAATTTGGTATTGAATCAGCAGCAAGGGACCAATCTCTGTCAAACTGATCACGTCATTATAAACGGAGAATTGGGCATCCAAGAGCAGGTTCGGAGCGAGTGAGGTTCCCGAAGCCGTGGAAATATTGGCACTGGCGCGCAAGACCTTCAAGCGCACCTGTTTGAGCCCCATTTTTTGAAAGGCGCTGACCCAATCACGGGCCAAGGCCGCTTGCCCCTGGTAAATCAGATCGGTATTCTGTCCAATTGGGGACTGGGCTTGAATGGGAACGGCCGAAAATCCAGCCAAAATAATCAAGGAGAGGGCAAGGGTCTGCAAAATTTGAATGCGCATAAATCTAAAAACCTCCAATTAAACTTAAATGTTTAGGTAGTCTTGTGCGTATTGCAACACAGGCAGATCGGCCGCAAGCCAGTTCAAATGGTCCAATTCTGCTGAGCTACACCAACGCAATTGGCTGTGTTCTTGGGGCAAGAGTTCACCCGAACGCCAAACACAGATAAATGGCCAGAGCCGAATCGCTTTATCGGGATAACTGTGTTTGACCAAAGGCAAGGCCTGAAGCACTTGAATTTCAATCCCCAATTCCTCCCGGATTTCGCGCAAGAGACAAATTTCAGGCGTTTCTCCGGGCTCAATTTTTCCCCCGGGAAACTCCCACATCCCTGGATGTGACATGTCTTTTGAGCGTTGCGCAGCCAAAACCCGTCCGGCGTCGATCAAAACGGCACAGGTCACTTCCACAAAAGTCTGGCTCACCCCAACACCTCTTCAACAGTGGGAGACTCAAGCGGAGGCAAAGCTGGGAATTGCGGACCTTTAAAATACAATTCAATCCGGGTTCCGGCTTGGGGTAATTTGTTGTGGCTGTAAATCTGCATTTGGGCCTGGTTGGCCTTTAAATAGGCCCGGCAGAGCTGCATGCCAATGCCCATTCCCGTTTCTCCAGCTGTGCCCACCCGACTGACTTGGCGCAGCCCCGAAAGCAATTGGGCAATCTGCTCCGGTTCCATACCCAGTCCAGAATCCTGAATGCTCAACACAACATCACCACTTTCCGTCTCGGCGGTCGCCAAGACAATCTGCCCGCCAACAGGGGTAAACTTAATCGCGTTTTGGAGCAAATTGCGCAGTATCAGGCGCAGGTGATTGGGATCAATTTTGATTTGCCCACGATAATGGGTGGCCAATGACAGCGAAATCTCTTTCTGTTCCGCGGCAACGGCATAGAGGGAGCAAACCTCAGCCAGAATTTCAGACGGGTCGAGCAATTCAGCCTGCACAGGATACCCCTTTAATTCCTCTTGGGCCCAGAGCAACATATCGTCCAAAGAGCTGCTGATGCTTTTGATCCGCTCTTTAAGGCCGGGCAAAACATCAGCCAAAAGTTCTTCAGGATCAAAGGTTTTTTGTTCAAGCAGCCCCATCAACATCAATAAATTTGAAAAGGGCCCGCGCAAATCATGGGCCAAAACGGCAAAGAGCTGGTCTTTGGTCTGATTGCTCTGTTTTAACTCTTCAAGCGTCAATTCCAATTCCTGGGTGTGCAACTGAACCTGTTCCACC
Source organism: Candidatus Sericytochromatia bacterium (assembly GCA_018780035.1). Taxonomy (GTDB): domain Bacteria; phylum Cyanobacteriota; class Sericytochromatia; order UBA7694; family UBA7694. The sequence goes on along the minus strand of JADMKE010000023.1, from coordinate 66,001 downwards.
AATTGACGTTCATGGCTGCGAGCCAGATGTAAATTGGAAAGCAGCAGGGCTTCCCGTGAACGCACCAAAGCTTGGATTTTTAAGGCAAAGATCAGCGCGATCGAGAACATGCTCAGAAGTTGTAGCCAAGACAAAGCGTGGAAATAACCTGAATGAAAGGCAATCCGACCTGAAACCATCAGCGAAAAGATCAACATTCCGACAAAGAAAAACATCCAGGATAAAAAATAAAAACCCGTAATGGGCTTTTTAAATCGCAAACTCCAAAGCGCTCCACCGAGCAAAAACAGTGGCAGGCTCAAACCGAGTAAATGGCCATGATAAATACTCAGTTGATTGCTCTCTAAAAAGAGCAGCGGCAGTCCTAAAAGCACAATCATTTGCAGCCCTCGCACGACCCGACGAATCAGGGGCGAAATTTCAGACTGGGTAAATTTTAAAAAGGCCTGGAGATAAACCAACAAGACCACCAAAATCCAGGCAAACATCGAATCATGCAGATAATACTGCCAAATCAGCGGAAACATGCGCTCGTAGCCAAAGACAAAGCCAAACCAATACAGGGCCCAGCCCCCCATGATCAGGGCATGCCAAAAATGGACACTCTCTTTGAGCATGAACAAAAGCACCAAATTGTAGACAATCACGGCAAAGAAAGCACCCATGGCAGCAAAGTCACTTAAAACCTGAAAGCGACGTTGAGAACGGTAATCACTTGCACTGATGACTTCCAGTGGCAGGGTCAGCCAATTGTGACTGACAATTTTGAGATACCAATAGGCCTGGTCTGAAGAGGGCACAAGAGGCGCAAGTTCGAAGGCAGAATCAATGGAATTTAAGATCTCATGCTCCTGTTTGACCTGGGCTTCGGGGTCGAGCGTGCCTCTGCATTGTTTGTCCCAACGCTGCAGGCGCTTTTGGTATAAACAGACCTTATCCAAATTGGCCCGATGCAGCCAAAGCAGTGCCTGGGGCGGCAAGGGCCCAAGCACAGAAATGCGTAACCAAAGCGTCTCCGAACGAATGCCCCAGGCCAAATTGGCTGGGGCTTCGCGCCAGGCCTGCTCAGGCAAACGAAGCACCTTGCCAATCTGGGTCTGATGGCTGGTATCCCAATAATAGCGGATCTGTTCAGCGGGTAAGGCTGAATAGGCCTGGGCAGGAGAAAGCCATCCCTGATAGCCCCAAAATGCCAAGGTCCAGAAAAATACCAAGTAAAAAAATCTTCTTATGGGCCGCATAACTGAGTAGGTTTATAGACCTGCCCCACCCAAAGCTGAAGCTAAAATAGTTAGACCAGCCAATTTAAAACACCCAGGGTGCTGTGTAAAAACTTCCAGACCTGCTCGCGCTGGGCAAGGGAACTGTCGCCGCTTGCAAAGATTTCTGACGACTTAAGCACCGCCCCACTCCACTTGCCCTGGAGCCACTCACCATAGGTCAAAACCGGCAAAGGTTCAGTCAGCAAAGGCGCAGGTTTGACATAAAAATAGGGCTCTTTGAGTACCGCGTCTCCGGCAGAAAAACCAATTGCAACCGAATAGACTGGCCGCATAAAACTAAAAAACAGATCAAAGTGTTTCGGCCAAAGCGAGAGCCGCGAAGCATTCATCGGGTGCAGGGCTTGAATTTCTTGCAAAACGTTTTCGGCATTGGCCAGCCAATGATACAACTCACTGCTGCTTTGGTTGGGAGCCCTGAACAGCGCGCCACTGCTCAAAGGGTGCATCGGCAAACTCCAGGGCAAATCAGCCGGACGCAACAAGGTTTTCGCCACAGCTGCCCCCAAATAGTCCTTCAAGGCCTGTTCCATCCAGTCAAAAGCGGCCTTAAAGGTATGCCCAACCAAGCCAAAATCGGAGATGGTTTCAAACCCTCTTTGCTGGTGCCCTTGCAATTCCAAACGCAGCTGGTGCAGATCCAAACGCACGCGAAAGGTTTTGCCGGGTTTGATCTCCTGCCCCAAAATATGCCCGCTGGGGTCCAATTGCAAAGCGGTATGAGACATATCGGGATGAGAAGGCAAATAGGTGGCGCTCACAGCGGCCACAATCTGAGCAGCCATATGTACCTCTTGACGCGCAGCAACAAGTTTTTCTGGGGGCAAGCTAAGGGTCTGCCAAGTATAAACTGAGGTATTCATAAAATCCTCCATTGATCTCTTCTACTTTAAGTCTAACGCTTTGGCTCCCCAAAAATCTTGATCTTGGACAAGTTAGGCCTTGATCTGATCACACCAGCGCTGCCAAACATGGCGGTAAGCGTTTTCGATCTCGCGTGCATAAGCCCGGCTGTCGCAGATGGGCGACGCCAGTAACGTTTGGCGCAGGGTTTGACGATAAGCGACCAAACGCAAGGGGTCCTGTGCCAGGGCCAGCGCTTTGGCAATATATTCACTTTGGCTCTGGGCCAGTAATTCTGGATGCCCCAAGGTGTTTAAAAGACTCACCCCGGCCCGGGTGCCCGCGGCCAGAGAGATGACCGGAACCCCCATCCAGAGGGTTTCAAGCGTGCTCACACCACCGTTATAGGGAAAGGGGTCAAGGGCCAGATCCAAGCTGCCATACCAGGCAACATGCTCTTGATGGGCCGTTTTTCCTTGTAAGATAAGGCGCTCTGGGCCTATGCCCATGCGGGCAAAACGGCTCTGAAGGTGTTCTCTTTGATGCGGATCTTCCAAACCGCGAAATTTAAGTGCCAATTGTGCTTGGGGCAATTGTTTCAGGATCTCCGCCCAGGTTTCAATCAGGGTCTCGTTTAATTTTAAGCCCTCGTTGCCCGATCCCAAGACAATCTGGTCCGAATCCAAACAGGGCAAATCTTGCAGAGGCAAGCCCACCAATGTATAGGGAGGTGTCCAATGAAAGAGATGTGACAAAGTGAGCAGAGCCTCGCTATAACAGTCCTCGCGCTCGGGGGGCACAATCCAGGCATCTGAAAAGAGATAGTCCATGCGGCTCAACCCCGAAGTCCAGCCAAAGCCCAAGCCACTGATTTGAATCGGCGCAGGCTTGCGGGCAAAGACCTGCAACCGGTGGCCCAAGGTATGTCCCGAGAGATCGACCAAGATATCGATCTGGTCGGCCTGAATTTGTTCAGCCAGGGCCTGATCTGAGAGGTCTGCACAGTTTCGCCAAAGCTGAACAGCCTGCTGAAAGCGGCGGGTGAATTCGTCTTCTTGCCAGGAATTGGCATAGATCACCCAAAAAAAATCGCGGGTCTGATGGGCTTGGAACAGGCCCAAGAGCAGACAGCTGAGGGAGTGTAAATTTAAGTCCCCAGAAACATACCCAACCCGCAAGCGACGCTGGGGATCTTGCCTGTTGAGAGCAGGTGTCATGGGTTGAACTGCAGCCTCTTGGGTTTGCCCCCATTGACGAAAGGGTTCAAACCGCTCCTGATCGCTCAGATCTGGCAGAAACAAAAACAGCGATTGATAACCTGTGTAAAAATCGCCATCATCTGGCCGCGCTTGAAGGGCCATTTGATGAAAAGGCAGGGCCTTTTCGGGCTCTCCCAGGCGGCGGTGAAGGCTGCCACGCACAAAGGCCAAAAGGGGTGAGTTGTGGGTTTGCAAAGGCCCCGAAAAGATCCACTGATAAAGCCACATACATTTATCTGAGTACAAAAGCTGTTTTAAAAGCTGAAAAAAACGCGTCTCAAAATAACCCGACTCAGGTTGAATTTCACAGGCTTTGAGCAAATGGAGCAGGGCCTCAGCCCAATCTTCAAAACGGCAAAAGAGATTGCCCAAATTGTGGTGGATCACCGCGCTCAATGGCGCCAAAACCAGGGCCTGCTCAAAAGCCTGCCGGGCGAGTTCAAGCTCGCCCTGATCGCGCAAAAGTGAGCCCCATAAATTGAGCAGATCGGCACTTGCGCCCAAGGCCAAAGCCGCTTCAAGTTGTTCTTTGGCACGGGGCAGGTCTTTCTGCAAAAGGGCAATCAGCCCACGCTGCTGCAGAGCAAATTGTTTGGGTTCCAGGGGCAATTCAAAGTCCAAGGCCTCGGCATAAAAGCGATCGGCGTGTGTCAACTCGGCAGCCTGCTGTAAACCCCAGGCCTGCTCCAGCAATTGCAGGGCACGGTCAGGCATCGGCATTCAGGTCTGCAATTTGCCCAAGGAGATGTCCAATGGTGTAGTCAGCGGGATCCCCAATAATTCTGACACATCACCTGGGCTGGGTGAGCTGTACTCCAGCGCATAGTCGCCATGGGCAATTAAGCGGCCTGTAGCGTGGGGGTAAAAATACAGCCAGGCTTTGACCGGCTCATTGCCTAGGTCACTCTGGTCACTCTGGTCGAGCAAGACAGAAATCTCTTCGCGCACGTAGACCAAGGGGTGTTCTTCCAGCTCATCGAGACAGGCCAAGGTCTCTGGACTGACTTGGTAGACATCAACCCGAATCTGAGAAACTTCCTGATGGGGGTCGACACAGGGATACTCAGCCAGATAGAGTGCAAAACGCTCTTCGGTCCAGCCCAATCCCAGGTACACGCTCTCAGCCAATAAATAATTCCAGCGGCGGCCTTGGCGCAAAGTGCCATAGACAGCAACCAAAGTCGTGGATTCAGCATTCGGCATCTTAAAATTCGCTTCGTCTTCGATAGTGGGCATAACCAGTATAACTAAGACGGGGGCTTAAAGAGCAAAGCCCGTTCCAAAATAGCCACAAATTCAGCCATGGTCGTGGGAGGGGGGCCTGACAATTGAGGTGCTTGCACCTGAAGTGCCGCCACCAATTGTGCGGCTTTGCGCATTTCTGCGGGCAAAAGCGGCCTGTCCAAAGCGGTTTTAAGTGCCGCGCTGCTGGTGCTAATCAGGGTAGACTGGGCCTTGTCGAGCAGTTTTGCACCGACCACATTTTCCCCGAGCCCCAGCAAAAGTCGCTGGCGCTCGGTCGCGGTCATTTGCATCAATGCGATTTTATGTCCGCCTTTGATTAAAATATCTGCCAATACCTGTGTACCTTCTGCGCCTTTGGCAAAGGCCTGACCCCCATTGACCAAGACCTGAACCGCTCCCCATTTCTGAGCGGCCAGATCTTTGAGGTTTTTGATCGCGTCATCGCGGGACTTGAGCAAGGTTAAAATATCTGCCTGTTTGAGCTGAGAGAGCGGAGAACCTTTAAACAGGCCTTTCATGTCAGCATCACTGAGTTTGGATTTGCTCAACAGGCCGCGGTCGATGCCCACCAACTCGGGAAAATCTTTGTTGACAGCCGCTTCAATCTCTTTATTGACCTGGGCCTTGGCATGATCAATGCCTTTGGAGAGGGCCAGAGCGGCAGCATCGACCACCAGACCACTGACAGCCTGACGCTGGGCCTCTTCGCTGCGGCGAATGCCATCGACCATATTTCCGAGTAGATAGGTATTGCCGAGTTTATGGCCCCATTCCAGGGCTTCCATTGCCCAGCCCACTCCCAGGCCTTTGGCCACCATGCCCGCCCCAAACTTGACAGCGCCTTTGGCGAGAGCCACTTCAGCTTCAAGGGATTCAGCCTTGGCCACCACCGCTTGGGCATCGGGGCCGAGTTTTTTCAGGCCTTCGGCATACGCCGAGCGGAGCAGATCCATGTCTTTGTTGTGATAAAGTGCAAAGGCCTTTTTGCGGAAGGACAGGCGATCGCTGTCATAATTGCCCGCCACGCCCAAATCACGGGCCACCCCATCGAGGTCGTTGGCTTGTTGGGTCATACGCCGGGCAGCTTCGGGCCCATCGCTGCCATATTCCTTGAGCAGCTGGTAGGCTCCCAACAGGGCATCCACGCGTGACTGTTGTTCCGCTGGTGAGAGTTGACCACCGGCCTGGGCTTTTAACTGGGCTTTTAAGTCTTTCAGGGCCTGGTCGTGCAGATCTGCCAAAACGCCCTTTTTACCTTGATGGGCAACAATCACAGCCAGGGTATTTTGGTAGGGTTTGACCGTTGCCTGCAAGCCCTGCAGTGTCGTTCCCAACTGTGGATCTGCGGCGTCTTTGCGCAATTGGGTCTGGCGAGCCCGAATCGTGTCCTGGGTGGTTTTGTAGACCATGTGAGAGAATTTTTCCACCCCCACAAACTGAGCTGCTTTTTGCTGCACGCTGCCCGAGAGAAAATCTTTGAGCTGAAAATCCCCCGAGATTTCAAAGAGACCGAGTTGATTCTTGCCAAAGAGATATTTGTCCGCATAATAGCCGGGCACCCCGGAGGCATCAACCCGGCCATCGGCGATAAATTGGGCCAATTGCAGGCGGCTGTCGAGATCCGTGGGCAGAGAAAAACCCGTCTCCTGCATGTCTTGTAACAATTGTTTGCCGCGTTCAGTGGTCAAATCACGGGTTGAAAGATAATCGTCGGAGCCGAGCGGGTATCTTTGGCGATCGCCCAGCCGGGCAAAAAAAGCATTGGCCGCGTCGACATAGCGTTTAGTCGGGTTCTGTTTTTCGGGTTCAATCACGCCAATATCTGCTTTTAAGGCCTCAAAATCTGAACCCAATAATTCCTGCAAATGGCCCTCTTCAAAAACCGGCTCGTATTCGCGCAGGGCCTTGAGGGCCTGATCGTAATCGGCTTTGCTCTCAAAGCTGCGCAGAATATGGATCACAGCTAATTTGGCTTTGTCTGGATTGAGACTGCCATCTGCATATTTTTTGAGCGCCAGGTGCAAGCCCCAGCCTTTGGTCTGGGGGCCTTTTTTCATGGCCAAGGCCGTATCTGAAGCGACTTTTTCAGCGCCCTGACTGAGGTCTGTGCGGTGCTGATTAAATTCTTTAAATTGGGCCGGGGTAAACAGGGACTTGTAATCAACGGCCTGATCTTTTGTGCCACGCAGGCTCTTGTCCAGTTGATTCCAATCGTCTTGGTTCTGGGTCGACTTAAACAAATCCAGAATCAGCTGGGGGCCCACCTCTTTGTTGACCTTGAGATAGCCTTGGCGCATCAGGGGATGGCTGCCCACACTTTGATAGGCCTCAAGGGCAATCCGGGCAAACTGGCCCTTTTGGTGGGCCGGGGCATGTTTTAAGAGCTTTTCACGAAATTCGGGGCTGATCGTTTTTGTCAATAATTCATTGCGCCGCTCCGGGTTTTTGAGCGCATCGATGGTTTCCTGATAGGTTGAATATTCATCTGGCTTTTGTTCCAAAACCAGCAGCGCCTTTAATTTGTCGCTGATCTCTTTGCGGACGGATTCAGCTGGATTGGCCAAAACCGGCTCTGTAGGCTTGAGCGGAGCAGTGGCCCCCAGCCCCTGATAACGCTGGCGCGCCAAAGCCTTAAGCGGATCTGAGCCGCGCTCGACAACCGCTGCCAAGATATTGCGAATGACGCGTTTTTCCTCAAGTTGGGTGCTCTTGGGATAATAATCAGCGAGCAGATTCAGGGCTTTTTGGTCACCGCCATGGGCCAATTGACCCAGCCCATTCAGGGCTGTCAAGCGCAATTCCAGGGGGCTTTCGGAATTGTTTAAGAGGCTTGAAAAATAGGCCTTGCTGCTGCCAAGCGGATCTGTGGCCAAATCGCTGGGGGCCTGTTTGAGGGCCTCAGCCAAAACGGCTTTGGCCCCTTTGCCAAAGGCCAATTCTTGGGGCTCAAAAGCCTTGCTGCGCCCACCTTCTGTTTTGAGCAGCAGACGCGAAGCGGCTGGGTTTGCACCTGCCAAGGCATTTAAAAGGGCCTGCTCAGCACTGTCAATTTTGCCATCAGCAGCCATGGCAGCTTGCAATTCTTTGGCCTCTTTGGCATCGATCTTTTGGTCTTTTTGGGTAATGCGTTGGAAGGTATCATAAACCTGTTTATTGAGATGCAATTCGCCCATGCCGAGACCTCGCTCAAAGATTGAAGGATTAAGATCAGCATAACACTTATTCTGGCAATTTATTCAAAATTATTGAATTTTAGCGCATTCGTTTGGCTATTATTAAAAAATAGCGCGATCAATGACGATCAATACCCGTTGATTGCCTTGCAAGGCAAGTGCCAAAGTGCAGGAATCATGCGGATTTGCCCTTTAAAATAAATCTGAAACGCGATGGATGTCACTGAAATGTGACTCGGATCGCTTTTAGACTGAAGTTATGTCCACCCGCCAGCTCAAGGAGATCCCCGATGAAGCGTTCGCTCACCCTGGAAAAAGTTATCAGTGAAGTTAAACAATTTGATTTGTCTCGCCGTCTGCCCAAATCCTTTCAAAATCCCCTGAAAGGGGCTGTCGGCCCCAGCACCTTGCAAGAAGTGGACTTGCCTTCCACCGAACCCAAAGCCCCTCTGGACGTACGCCGCCAGGCTTTGAGCGATGAAATTGATCAGGTCCTGAAGTTACAACATCCCCTGCGCCGTTTTTGGCGGGTTCAACTCAGGTCTTGGCTGGTGAGCATTTTCTGGATAGAATAGCAAGACATGAGTCTTGTGATTGTCGATCAGCGATTTGAATTACACAGCGAATTGGGTCAGGGGGGCTTTGCCACCACCTGGCGGGCCAAAGATCGCAAAAATGGCCGTTGGTGCGCTTTAAAGGCACTTAATTTGCAGGCCCTGGAAGACTGGAAGTCGCTGGAGCTGTTTGAACGCGAATCCAAATTGCTGATCAATTTGAGGCATCCCCACATCCCTCGCTGTTTTGAATCGCTGACCCTGGAAGACAAAGGCCAAAAGCAGTATTACCAAGTACATGAACTGATCGAAGCCGAGAACCTGGAAAAACAGATTCGCAACGGGCGTTTTTTGACCGAAAAAGAGGTCTTACAGATTGGCATTCAGCTCCTGGATGTCTTGGCCTATCTCCACGGTTTTTCGCCCCCGATCATTCACCGCGATATTAAACCGGGCAATCTTTTGTTAACGGCAGACCAGCGGGCTTTTTTAATCGATTTTGGTGCAGTCAAAGAGACATTGATGCGCAAAGAAGGCACCCCCACAGTGGTGGGTACCTTTGGCTATATGCCGATTGAACAAATGGAGGGCCATGCGCTTCCTGCATCTGACATCTACGCTCTGGGCATGAGTTTGATCTTTTTGCTCTCTCACCGCGAACCCGATGAATTTGAAAAAAAGGGCCTCAGGATTCAGTTTCGCCCCCATGTCAATATTTCAGGTGAATTCGCCAAATTGCTGGATCGCATGGTGGACCCCGACGTAAACAAACGGCCCGCTTCGGCCTCAGAACTCAAACAGGCTTTTGAAAAACTGGTTTCGCGCCAAAGTATCGACCAGACAGCCAAATCCGTGCCGCTGCCCAAAAGCCGCATGCCGGTCTTTATTGCCGCTGGGCTGGCCTTGGCCGTGATCGGCTTTTTGGGGCTAAAAGAAATGCGCCAGCCCCCCGCAGCAGTCGCCATCAGCCCCTCTCCAAGTTCTCTACCGACGGCACGCCCCGGCTCGGCCCAAGATGCCCGCAGCCAAGCCAATAGTTATTATGATGCCGAGCAATATGCCCTGGCCGAGGTCTATTTCGACAAGGCTCTGCAAACCCTGCCCAACGACGCTGAGATGCTGTTTCGCCGAGGTTTTTGCCGGGGCAAAAGTGCCAAACACGCCCAGGCCATCGCTGATTATAAACGGGTCTTGGAATTGCAGCCCAGCAGTTACCCTCTCAGCCATTACAATATCGCCTGGAATTATGCCCAAATGAACTATCACCAAGCGGCGATCAAGGCCTTTGGCCAAATGCTGGCCCTGCAACCCAAACATGTCGATTCCATCAACAACCGCGGGCTTTCGTATATCCAGGTCAAAGCCTACGACAAGGCCCTGGCAGATTTTAATGCCACGATCGCGCTCAAACCCGATTATAAATACCCCTACAACAATCTTGGCGAAGTCTATCACTTGCAAGGCAAAGACGAAGAGGCGCTGGCCGCCTTTGACAAAGCCATGCGGCTCTTCCCTACGTATGCTTTGCCCGCCTACAACAAAGCAGATATTCTCAGCACACAGAAAAATTACCCTGCCGCCATTGAGGCCCTGAATCAGGCGATTCAAAGTTCACCGGAATATGTCTCAGCCTATAATCTGCGTGGCCTGTGCCAATACAACCAAAAAAATTACGACTTGGCCATTGTTGACTATTTAGAAGCGATTCGACTCTCACCCAAATACGCCACAGCCTGGTACAATTTGGGCCTGGCCTACGACGACAAAGGCGATGGCGCCAAAGCCGAAGAATATTATAATAAGGCCCTGGAGTTTTCGCCGCAATACGCCTCTCCACTCAACAATTTGGGCTATCTCTACGAGCGCCGCAAAGACTACAACAAAGCCCTGAGCTATTATACCCAGGCCATTGCCCACGAACCCACCAAAGGGCTGTATTTCCGCAATCGCGGGGATATTTTTAAAGCCCTCAAACAATGCTCCTCTGCCCAAACAGATTGGCAAAAAGCCTGCGGATTGGGTCTAAACAGCGCCTGTAAAAAAAGCTGTCCTTAAGTGGGCAGATCAGTGGGCAGATCAGCGCCGCTGTTGCGTGCTGGCAATTAAATTGTTCAGCGCCGATTGCTGGGTTTGCAGGCGCGACAAAACCTTTTCCATATTGGCAAATTGCTGTTCTAGCATCTTCTGACGCGTGGCCAAGCGGCTGGTCAGGCGTTCAATCCGATCGTCAATGCGCTCAATTTGGCCTGTGACCACTTTTTCTTTTTGGCTGAAGACACCGGTGGCATTGCTCAGACCATCGAGATAGCTCTTGAACTTCGCCATCACACCGGTGTTGCCTACCGAGGTCTCACTGGCTCCCAAAAGCTGCGCCACCCGAGAGGGCGTATTTTCGAGCGCAGCTTTAAATTTACCACTGTCAAATTGCAATTCAGAGGTCGTGCCAGGGGTGCTGCCCAAGGCCCCGGTACTCACACCCAATTCAGACAGTGAACCTCTATCTGCTCCCTGGGTCAGGCCTGTGACTGTCGAAAAAGCCAATTTAAACAGGCGATCTTTGACATTGTTGACGGTAAAGTCCGAAAGCAGAATGCCTTTTTCTTTGGTGGCAGAGTTGTAAGCCGTCAATTCGTTGATGCGTTTGACCACATTGTTAAATTGGTCAACAAAGCCCTGCATAGCACTGGCGGCACCGTCAGCATCAGCTGTAATCGTGACAGTAAAGGGATTGCCTGGATTGGCTTCCCGCAAATCCAGAGTCACACCGGTCAGGCCGTCGGCCTGAATACCCGAATTGCGATTAAAAAACTGCACGGCCCCACCATCGACTTTGATCTGAGCCGAAGCGCCCAGAACCTGGGAATTGGCCGCAGAAAAACCCAAAGCTGCAGACAAATTGCCGCTATCGCTAAAATTAAGAGCCTGAGTGCCTGTGGACTTGCTGGTCAGCACGACCTTGCCTGCGCCCAGATTTGAAATCGAAGCACTGACTCCCGCACTGGATTGGTTGATGCGCTGAACCAGATCATTGAGGCTGTCGTTGGCACCGTTATAAGCAATATTCACACCATTCAGGGTCAAGGTGCCCGAACCCACTGCTTGCGACAAATTGGTGGCGCCTTCGGAACCATCGAGGTTGAGACCTGCTTGTAGGCCATTGACGGCATCGGTGCTGCTCAGATTGCCAGCCCCATAAGTGGCGCTATCGAGTTTAAAGGCCTCCAAAAAATTGCTGGTGCCTGTGCTGACGGAAATGGGCGAACCACTGCTGAGCTGCAAAACCTGGCCGCCTTTGCCAGCGTCAAAACTCAGCGCCCCCGTCACCCCCGTGGCGGTCTGAATATCTGTCAAAATGGTGTTCAGGGTCGAGGCGTTGGTCACCGTGATTTGCTGGCCGTTGACAAAGAACGAGCCCTCTGTGATGTCTGCTTTGAGGCGGTTATTGCTATTGAGCAGGCTAACGGCTTCGTTTGAGAAATCGGTGGTCACATCCACCAGTCCACCTTGGCCATTGCCCTGACCCACTCCGGTGCCGGTTTGCAGGCGGGTGGCTGTGGCCAATTGCAAAACCTCTATTTGGTAAGCCCCGGTCACGGCATCGGCATTGGCCGTTGCCACCAGGGACTCACTTTTGGAAGAAGTGGCTTTGCGCGAAATCAGAGAGCTGATCTGGGTCAGCGAAAAAGCCTTGCTCTCCAAGGCGCTTAAACGGGTATTGAGATCTTTATAAGCCGAAGCCTGAGACTGGTAAGCCGTGCGCTGGGTAGACAAAAGCCCCAGGGGCCGGCTTTCAATTGAAATCAATTGCTGAATGATCGAATCGGTATTGAGCCCAGAAGCCAGGCCACCAAATGAAATAGAAGACATGAATCAACCTCCTGTTGTCTGCTCCCGACAGGAAAAGCCAAGGAAACAAAGTCAAAAGACCAAGTCAAAAGGCCAGGGGAGCATAGATCCCTCTGGCCTCTATCATAAACGAATCAGGCTAAAATTTCTAGCGCTCGTGCAAAAAATCAGGGTTTGAGTGCCGTTTCCAGAGGCAAACTCAAGAGCAGGGGCTTTTCCATTTCACTCAGGCTCAAACGGGCCAGGGTTTTGTGGCTGAGTCCCACTGCCAGTTTTTCACCGGGGGCCACTGCGGCAAAGTGCAATTGCATGCGAAAGTGGCCCTGGGCATCGGTGCGGGTGGCTTCGAGTTGCCCTGTTGGCAGATGCTCGACAAAGACATCGCGGTAGGCCAAGGGCTGTTGGCGGGCATCCACCAGACGGCCATCAATGGCCTGCGAAATGCGTTTGAGCGCTTCGGGCGGCCCCTGAACAATCGGATAGCCCATTTGCTTCCAACCCCAATAGCCTTCGTTGATCACCTTCACCCGGCTATAGCCCTGTTTTTTCAGGATTTCCGCACTCATGCCCGAAAGGTGATGTGGACAGCCACAGTACATGATCAGCTCTTTGTCTTTGGGAAAGGGAAAGCGGTTGGTCATGGAAATGGCTTTGTAGGGAAAGCTGATCGCATTTTGGATGTGCTCCGCATTGTATTCAAAGCGACTGCGTACATCCACAAAAATCCCCTCTTTGCTTTTTAACATTTCCAGGGCATCTTTGGCGGCCAACAACAATTGGGGATCGATCTCTGCACTGTGATTCTGCTGCTCTGGCGCGGTGCGCAAGGGCGCCTGGGCCGAGAGGGTCAACACTGCAAAAACACAGGCTGTCGTTAAAAGCAGTGGCTTGAAAAACGGTTTCATAGGCACTCCCAATCTCAATCTTTATTCGAAGGCAGCAATGCCCGTGATATCGCGGCCAATCGTCAGGCAGTGAATATCGTGGGTGCCTTCGTAAGTAAACACAGATTCCAGATTATTCATGTGGCGCATGATCGGATACTCATCGGCAATGCCGTTGGCACCCAAAATATCGCGGGCCACGCGGGAAATATCCAGAGCGATTTTGACATTGTTCATTTTGGCCATGGAAATCTGCGGGTGGCGGATTTTGCCCTGGTCTTTGAGCTGCCCCAAACGATAGGCCAAAAGCTGACCTTTGGTAATTTCGGTGACCATTGTGACGAGTTTTTGCTGAACCAATTGGAAACTGGCAATCGGTTTGTCGAATTGAATCCGGTTTTTGGCATAACTCAGGGCCGTGTCATAACAGGCCATGGCCGCACCCAAGGCACCCCAAGCAATGCCATAACGGGCTTGGCTCAAACAGCCCAGTGGGGCTTTGAGACCCACAGCCAGAGGCAGGGCGTTTTCGAGGGGAATTTCACAATTTTCGAGCACGAGTTCGGAAGTGACCGAAGCCCGCAGTGAGAACTTGCCTTCGATATCGATGGCTTTGAAACCGGGCCGGTCGCACTCCACCAAGAAACCCCGGATTTCGTCGTCATCGTCTTTGGCCCAGATCACGGCAATATCTGCCACAGAGCCATTGGTGATCCACATTTTGGCACCGTTGAGCACATAGCTGTCGCCTTTGCGGCGGGCGCGGGTGATCATGCCACCCGGATTGGAGCCAAAATCGGGCTCAGTCAGACCAAAGCAACCAATTTTGGTGCCTTTGGCCAATTGGGGCAGCCATTTTTGTTTTTGTTCTTCGCTGCCATAGGCGTAGATCGGGTACATCACCAGTGAACTTTGCACGGAGGCAAAGCTGCGCAGGCCGCTGTCGCCGCGTTCGAGTTCTTGGCAGATCAGACCGTAGGCAATGCCATTTAAGCCCGCGCAGCCATAGCCTTCAATTGAAGGACCGAGCAAACCGAGTTCACCCAATTGGGGAATAATTTCTTGGGGAAAAGTACCATTGCGAAAATGTTCGGTGACAAGGGGATTAAATTTTTCTTCGACAAAATCGCGAACGGTGTTGCGCACCATGATTTCGTCTTCTGTAAGCAGGTCATCCAGCAGATAAAAGTCTGCGCCTTTAAATTGAGACATGGGAAAAGTTCCTTAAGATAGGCTTTATATATCCTTATTGTAACATGATCACAGGTTTGCTTATGTTTGGGTTTTTGCTTTTCAGCAAAAGGGATTCAGCAGAACGGCCTAAGCTGTTTTCAGGATACCCACCGCTTCCAATTTAAACCCTGCTTATGCTCTCACGCAACTGAGCCAAGGCCAAAGCACGCATACTAAACCGGGATTTTTCCTCGGCATCCATCTCGGCAAAGGTCTTGTCGCTGCCATCGGGCAAAAAGATCGCGTCCCAGCCAAAGCCTTGCTCGCCCCGTGGAGCGACAATTTGGCCAGATATTCGGCCCGTATAATAGGCAATCTTGAGACCACTTGCCTGTTTTTCGAGGTAGCCAATGACCGTAATCGCTTCGGCCTTTGTCTCACCCAATGCGCAGGCCATCTGCCAAAGCCCACTTAAACCGGGTTTACCCGGAGCCAAAAACCACTTGATCAGTGGGCCAGGCAAACCGTTGAGAGCGGCCAAATAGAGGCCGGTGTCTTCGACCAGCAAGCGCGAGCGATCGCCAGCCACAGCAAGCGCGGCCAGGAGTTTGGCCTCGATCACAGGCATGGGCTCTGAGTGCTGGATTTCGGGCAGGTCAATCTCCCAGCCTGAGATTTCAGGCATCAGGGCCTGGGCTTCGCGCAGTTTGTGGGCATTGCCCGTAATCAGGCAGAGGGGGAGTGTCACAAATTTGGCCTCAAAAAAGGAAAAAAGCCCCAAAAGGGCGGACAAGACAGACCGGCCAGCGGTGGGGAAGACATTCCCCACCCGCCAGTCTGTGAACCGGGGTCAGACTGAGAGTGGTGCTGCATTGAAAGCTGCGTTTGCTTGTGCGATTACAAGAATCAGGGCTCAGATTCAGATTGACCTTAAGTTCTAGAATAAACCCATTTCAGCGAAAAAACCGTGATCAATGCCCCAAAATCCCTTACAATTTTCTTTGGCAGGAGGGCTGTTTGGGCAACAATTCCGTCGAACGGGTCAGGCAAATCTGGGTAAAACGCGGCTCGGTGGTCTGAATCAATTGATTAATGATCTCTTGGGCCTCTTTGCGCAGGGCATTGTCACTCGTATTGTCGACAATACATTGCAGCGCCACAAAACAGGGCGGATCGGTGTCTTCGCTGGGCTTGGCCGAGGCCGTGGGACTGGTCGGGGCCTGAGGAACTTGGCAAGCACCCAGAAGGCCCAAAAGTGCCAAGGAGACCAGCAGCGCGGGCTTGAAAAACGGTTTCATAAATTAAACTCCTGTCGAAGGCTGGGCTTATTATAACAGCTTAAAAAAGAGAGCTGGGCAAAGTACGAAAATTTTGCGGTGGCTTGAAGGGGAGTTAAAATAGCTGTGTACAGGCCCAATTTCAAGTACAGGAAAAAAACATGACACATCCCCAGCAAACTCTCGAAACATGGCGAACCCACTACCGCAGCTTTGGCCTCAGTGAAAGTGACTTGCCTTTTATGCACTACCAGCCCGATTTATCCACAGGCCTGTTGCTGCTGCACGGTTCAGCGGCCACCCCTTGCAACCACCGAGCCCTGGGACAACTCCTGCTGGGACAGGGTTTTACCGTCTTGGCACCATTGCTGGCTGGCCACGAAGATCTGCCCAAATTGCAATCGGGAGCCATCAGTTGGCAAGACTGCTATCACTCCGCTGAACAGGCCCTGGATTTTCTCAGCCAATGGGTTGAGCGGGTCTTTGTGGTCGGTTCTTCTTTTGGCGGCTCTTTGGCCTATTTGCTCGGCATTCACCGCCGTGACACCGTCGCTGGCGTGGTCGCATTGAGTGCACCCGCCCTCAACAGCGAGCGCTACCGTCCATCAAGCCCCTGGATGTATCAAGTTGCCGCCTGCACCGCCGAGGTCGAACACACCTTGCACCGCCTGCAGGTGCCCAGTTTGGTCTTACACGGGGCCGACGACCCCTCGGTCAAAGTCAAAAACGCCCTCTATGCCTTTGAGCAAATCTCTGCCCCCTGCAAAAAACTGATGCTCTATGATGGCATGGGTCACTCCCTCGGCTTCGGTTTTAATACCCCCGAAGTCGCTGGCGACATAGCCCGCTTTGCACACACCTGCTGGCAGCCCCTGCCAGTGCAATTTGAATTGGCAGATCAGGGATTTGAAAGTGTGGCGCTGGCGGGTGAGTTTAATGGCTGGGCCGCCCACAGCCTGCCCCTGAGCCGCAGCAAGGGAACATGGCACTTGAGCCTGGATTTGCCTCCGGGGGTGCATCAATACAAATTTGTGGTCAATGGCCAAAATTGGATTCTCAACCCCCATGGCGACTCGGTCCTCACCCCCCATGGCGAACGCAATTCGGTGATCCGCGTCGGGTATTAAACGCGGAATTATCCCAGCTTCAGCTGTGCATTGGCAGGGAAAAAGCGTAGGCGTAAATTAAAAAGAGCACGCCCGCCACGATCCGGTACCAACCAAACCAGCGAAAGCCAAAGCGCACAACGCCTTCAATAAAGAGCTTGATTGCCAGCAGGGCCGAGACAAACGCCACCACGCCACCAATGGCGAGCGTGGTCAGCTCTTGCCCAGAAAAGGCATGGGCGGTTTTAAGCAGGTCATAGCCTGTGGCGGCCATCATGGTGGGAATGGCCAGCAAAAACGAAAATTCGGTGGCCTGCTTTTTGTCCAAGCCATGTAAGAGCCCGCCCAGAATCGTAGCACCGGCACGAGATACGCCGGGAATCATGGCCAAGCACTGAATCAGACCGACCCAGAGCGCCTGTTTGAGCGGCATTTCTTCGGGTTCGTACAAAGAGGGGCGGGTTTCAATCCATTTGTCGCAAACAATCAAGACAATGCCACCGAGAATCAGCGAAATACTGACCACCCAGGGGTTGAACAAATAGCCTTTGATCAGTTTATACAAGACAAAACCAATTGTGGCCGTGGGCAGAAAAGCCACCAAGAGCCGTTTGTAAAGCGCAGCGCCCTGCAAAAAGCGCCGAAAATAGAGCAATGCCACCGCCACAATCGCCCCCAATTGGATCGCCACCTCAAAGCTTTTCAAAAACTCTGTGTTTTCAAGTTTGAGCAGGGCAGAGGCCAGAATCATATGTCCGGTTGAAGAAACTGGCAAAAACTCAGTCAAGCCTTCGACCGTGCCAAGAATTAATGCGTCAAGTGGTGTCATTCAGGTGAGTCCGTTTCGTGCTATCATAATCGGCCAGGATGGCCATGTTATAATTTTACCGTGAACGCCAAAGAAAAACCCCCCTCTAATCTTTCCGCCAGTGAATATGAGCGGATGAAGTCCTCCCTGGTCTCGCTGATCAGTCATGAGCTGCGCACGCCCTTGACCTACGTTTCGGCCTCGCTGGAGATGATTGAGATAGCCCTCGAAACCCCAGAAATGAAGGGGGACATTCACCGTTTTTTGACGATTATTGATCAGGGCGTTAAACAACTGCACAGCACCATCGATGAATTGCTGCTGTTTAGCAATCTCGAAGCCAACCCGCCCGAAAAGGTCCCCGCAGCGATCCATGAAGCGGTCAATCCCCAGGACCTGGTCTGTGAGATCGTGAATATTCTCAAGCCCACTTTTCAGGGCAAAAAACAGGTGGTCGAGGTCTCGATCCAAGAAAATCTGCCCCTGCTGACCACCGACCTGGGCAAACTCTCAGAGGTCTTGCTGCAATTGCTCAGCAATGCGATCAAATTTACCCCCCAAGAGGGCCATATCCGCGTGATGGTAATTGGCTCAGAAAAATTGCTCACGGTGATGATCTCGGATAACGGCCCTGGCATTCCCGAAAAGATCCGTGAGGCCATTTTTAATCCCTTTTACCAGCAAGAGGACCACCTCACCCGTGAACACGGAGGGCTGGGCTTGGGGCTCACGCTGGTTCAGCGCCTCTCGAATTTGCTCGGCGGACGCTTGAGTTTAGAGGTCGAAGAGGGCAAACAGACCGGCTCAACCTTTATTCTGGAATTGCCCAGGGTCAATCCGATCTATGTCAAACACCAACAAATGACCCAGATGCTGGCAGATGTCAAAGCCCTTTCCCATTCCAACGCCGAAAAAGAGGCCCAATTGCAGGGGCTCAAAGCGCAATTGCTGGAATACACCGAAGCCTTGGATCAGGCCTCGCAGTCCAATCGGGCCCAGCAAAACGAGATCGAGAAAATGAACGTAGACATGATCAACGGTTTGGCCTCAGCTTTAGAGGCGCGGGATCCGTTTATCCGGGGCCGTTCCCAGCGCATTGGGGCCTATGCCCATTTGCTGGCAGAAGCCCTCCAATTGGCTCCCAACCAATGTGACATACTCGCCAAAGGCTGTCTGCTCAGCGATATCGGATACATTGGTATTGCCGATGCCGTGCTCAAAAAAGACCATTTGCAAAGCCTGAGCGAAGAGGAAGTGCGCATGATTCAGTCCCATACCCGAATTGGCGTGCAAATGCTGAAACACATCAAAGCCTTCGAGCCGATTGTGCCGCTGGTGATGTACCACCACGAAAATTGGGACGGCAGCGGCTACCCAGAAGGGCTCAAAGGCCAAGAAATCCCGCTTTTGGCACGGATCATCCGCGTCGCGGATGCCTTTGACGCCATGTTAAGCGATCGGGCCTACCGCCAGCGCTTTGCCCCCGATTACGCAGTTGCCGAGATAGATAAGTGTTCAGGCACACAATTTGATCCGGAACTTGCTAAACTATTTACTAGGCTGTGGCATACTGGCGTATTAGAACCCGTGGTATCCTCCTTCGCTTCAAACCTGTTAGAGAAAGGGACTGCTTTATGAATGATGACATCCTCAGACATTTGATTGATGCGCGCAAGCGCAAAGGACTGGAATTGGATGAATTGGCGCGTGTGGCCCAATTGACGGTGGCCGAACTCCAAGACCTGGAAAGTGGCAATACGGGTCAACTCTTTGAATGGCCGGTCTTAAAAGTCAAACATTTGGCAGAAGCCCTCGATCTCAATCTCTCCAATTTGCTCGGTGAGACCATTCTCAGCTACGGCGAATGGGCGCTGATCTGGTCTGCCCTGATTGAATATTCAGCCAACCGTCCCGGTCTGAATATGAAAATGGACATGAAAGAGCTGATTGAAAAAGTTCGCTCGTTTATTCCCGAACAGCAATCCAGCGAAGCCAATGGTTAATATCCAACCCTTTCGGGCCACCTACTATAACCCTGAACGTTTAAATAATTTGGCAGAGGTCCTCACTCCGCCTTATGATGTCATCTCTCCCCAACAACAGGAAGCCTTTTACGCCGCCCACCCGAACAATTTTATTCGCATCGACTTTGGCCAAAAACAGGCCGAAGACAACGAGAGCCACAACGTCTATACCCGCGCTGCTGAAACCTTTCAAAGCTGGTTAAACGAAGGCGTGTTTACCCACAGCCCTCAGCCCGGCTTTTATTTACACACTCTGCATTACCAACACGGCTCCCGCGAGCTGAGCCGCACAGATTTATTCGTGCTCTGCGAAGCCCTGCCCTTTGAGGCCCAGGCCGTTTTGCCCCACGAAAAAACCCTGGCGGGCCCCAAAGCCGACCGGCTCAAGCTGATGGAGGCCACCCACAGCCACCTCAGCCCTGTGTTTGCGCTTTACTCCGATCATGAAGGCTTTCTCAACGGCTATTTCGAGACCGTTCAGGCCCGTGACCCCTTGTTTGAATTCAAAGACCGCGACGGCATTGGCCACAGCATTTGGTACGATGCCGATCCCGAGGCCCTGGCGAAAGTGCAGCACTGGTTTCAAGAGCGCCAACTGTATATCGCCGACGGCCACCACCGCTACGAAACCACCCTCAATTACAAGCGCCAACACGCAGACGAAGCGGCTCAGTATCCCGCCCAAAATTCGGTCTGTATGTATTTAAGCAATATCTACGATCCCGGATTGCTCGTATTGCCCACCCACCGCCTGCTCAAGCCCAGTGTGCCCCTGCCCCCCCAAGAGGCCTTATTGGAACGCCTGGGTGCGTATTTTTCAATTGAAAGCGTCGATCCTGCCGCCCTGCCCGCCCGCCTCGCAGAGATCCCTGTCGAAGAGACCGGCATTGGCATGGAGCGCGATGGCCAAGGCTGGCTGATGCGCCGCCCGAAAGGCTTGCCCGATGGCCTCTTGCCCGAACGCTCGGTCAGCTATCGTGGCATGGATGTCTCGGTCTTGCACGATTTGGTGCTGTATAAATTGCTGGAGTTCTCCAAAGACTGGGCCAAAGACCCCGACTATATCCTCTTCTCCCCCGATTGGGCCCAGGTGCGTACCTGGCTGCAAGACCAGACTGGCCAGATTGGCTTTTGTCTCAATGGCACTGCTGTGCAGGAACTCTGTGGTGTGGCTTTGGCCGGAGAAACCATGCCCCCAAAATCGACGTATTTTTACCCCAAAATGCCCAGCGGTTTGCTTTTGGCCCGGTTTGAAAATGCCCTCTGAAATCATACCTATAATCCAGCCCGAATGGCGGGCCAAATTTGAGGCTTTTTACCAGGCTCTGATGAAAGCCAATCAGATGCTCAATCTGACCCGTGTGACCGATGAGGCGGAGTTTGAGAGCAAACACCTGCAAGACTCCGTCACCTTGCTGGATGTCCTGCCCGCTGATCCGGGTCTGAAGATCTTGGATTTGGGTACCGGCGGCGGCGTGCCGGGTATCCCGCTCTGGCTGATGCGGCCCGATTGGCAGCTCACCCTGCTCGATTCGGTCGGCAAGAAGGTGCGAGCAGTAGAGCAGATCTGCAAAGAGCTGCAGGCTGAATTTCCCGAAGAATTAAAACAAATTCCCACCTGTTTGCAAGGCCGGGCCGAAGTGCTCGGGCGCGACAAAGCCCACCGCGAAAGCTACGATGTGGTCGTCTGTCGGGCTGTGGCCACCCTGCCCGTTTTGATTGAATATGCCCTGCCCCTGCTCAAACGGGGTGGCAAGTTTATTGCCATGAAAGGCCCTTCTTACCAGGACGAAATGGCAGATATAACCGTGGCAGCCGGTATCTTGGGGGGCCGTTTGGCGGAACCCTATCTTTATACCCTGCCGCCGGATTTGCAGCGGGTGCTGGTGATCTTCGAAAAACGCAGCCTCACCCCCCATGTTTTCCCACGCAAAGACAGCAATTTGCGCAAGAAGCCGATCACCCAAATGGGCAAAGAACCCGCTTAGTCGTTTAAGCCCTAACCCAGCATCTTCATGCCATATTGCTTGCGCAGATCTGAAGACAGGCCATTGGCGGGCAAGCTGCGCAATTCGACGCTGTACCGTGGCTTCTGCATCTCAGCTGTGGCATAGGTGCGGTGCAAGACATAGCTGTCCATGATCAAGACATCTC
This sequence comes from Candidatus Sericytochromatia bacterium, assembly GCA_018780035.1. Taxonomy (GTDB): domain Bacteria; phylum Cyanobacteriota; class Sericytochromatia; order UBA7694; family UBA7694. The sequence goes on along the minus strand of JADMKE010000023.1, from coordinate 44,375 downwards.
CCGGCCAAACCACAGGATGCCAGAGCCCCTCCGGGCTGCCCACGGCAGCCAAGACTTTTTCTGTCTTGAGTGCATAACTGGCATAAAAGGGATTTTCGGCTTCCGCTTCGGCGGGAATCACAGGCCAAAGTTCACTTAAACCGATCGGGGCCACTTCCAGGCCGGGAGCATCTTGCCCGGCAGCCCCCAGCGGCAACCAACAATTGAGCTGGGGATACTCTGGCATGCGCAAAAACGGCCCGTCCTGGTGAAAAGGAATTTGCAGCTCGGGCAAACCCGGCTGCTGCAGGCGCATATTGCTCTCCAATTGGTTCCACCACACAGGGCTGCCATAATAACTCCGCAGAAAAGGAATCAGCAGGGATTTGGCGACAAGATCGACAAAGCGAAAAGGCACTTCGTGGGGCAAATCCAATTCGCGTAAGCTCAGGTAGGTCATGCGGCCATAATCGTAATTTTTGTGATAGCCCTTCGGCAGGGTTCCCGCTGTGTATTCGGCTTGGCGCAGCGCAAAGACCCTTTCAGCGCGGCGCAGATAGCTGCCGATCAGGGTGGGATTAAACAGCGAGCGGATCAAGATGCAGCCGCTTTGACGCAGGGCCTTGAGGGCCGTTTCGGGCTTGAAGCGGGCGGCTTGAAAGGTCAGACTTTCAGGGCTGAAATAGACTGGGGAGGTCACAAAATGGGGGCTCCGCGGGTGGTTTTTGAGATTGGCTGCATTCGGGCTTGGGGCGAGAGATTTTAGCATAACACAGGGGGATAAGTTCAGTGCGAACTGATGAACGAGAGTATGGAAACTGGAGAATCTGGGTGGGTTTTGATGAGCTGAGTTTCACGAAGGTTTTTGTGGGTGCAGATAACGCGTGACCTGACCATGTCTGTAGTTGGCACGGAGTGAGCCTCCGCCCCCACGTCGTGTGGGGGCTGCGGTCGTGCGCGCTCCCTCGGCTGACCCTCCTGGCTCAGTCGCGCGCAAAGACACTCCTTAAGCCAACTACAGACAGGCAGCTCTGGGTTAATGTGGCATATTTTACGATTCACGGCATAAAACAAGTATTCACCTCTTTGAAAATATTTATATCTTCAAAAAAGGGCTTCCCGATGTTCTTAATACCAAAACAATGGGTAAACACGCCAATAGCCAATGGCAGAACCTTGTTATTCTTTGGCTTAAATGAACATTGATGGGCATGAATTAATTGCGAATTATATCCCCCATTTGGTATAAGGAGCGGAGTATGTCTTAGGCTTTCTGCCGGCCTTTACGCATGGTGCAGGCAGTTGCGCTATGAACTCATTGAATTCTTGTTCATCGACAAAGAAAATTGAAGGATTCACATGTAAAGCGTCTGATAGTTTCCAAATGTTTGCAAGGCTCAGATTCCGCTCGCCACGATCAATTGCTGACACATAAGTTCTATCAAGCTTAACAGCAAATGAAAGCTGTTCTTGGCTAAATCCACGACGCTCACGAATCATCCGAAACCGCCGTGCGAACTCAATCTGTCGCTCTTGTTGACTGCTCATGCCTTAAGTGTTATGATTTTTGCATGTCATAATCCACGGACTTTAAGCATACGATTTAAAGTCATCTTGGTTGTTGGCTGAGTTCGGCTTGTAAACAAGAGGATTATCTTATGAAAAAAGTTCTAATTTTATCTCTTGTCTTGAGCATTACATCTTGTAGCAGTCCACCAACACAAACATCTTCTTCTCAGATTTTAAAAGATTTGAGCAAAACACTGAATGAGTATATCGAACAGCAAAAGAGACAACCATCATCTGCGCCAACTATTCAGCCGTCAGCAAAGCCCAGTCCAACACCTCTCCCAACCCCAACAGCGATCCCAACACCAACTGCTGCCCCAATCGTTTTAACCACTCCAGTACCAACACCCACATTCAACCCTTACAACAAGCCTCCCGAATCAACTCAGCCTGTTCCTGACCCGATACCAACGCCATCACCATTACCGATCATTTTATCTACTCCAACGCCCACACCAACAACTATAGTATTTCCAACCATTCCCCCAACCACTCAAACACTAATCCCGTCAGGATTCCGTGTTCCAACAGGAATAAATAAATGCCGTGTTTTCTTTGGTATGAAGACATCCAGTGGTTCTAATCTTATTTTATTGGATTGGCAATCAACAGTCGAATTTATAAAATTAGATGCCTATTGGAATTTGTTTTATTCATCAGAATATCCAAAACTAGGAATTGGTATTCCATCATTGGAACCCGGAACATATTTAGGAAGTTCAAATCTCGCACGTGAAGATAAGTCATATCTTGCTGTTCGCTGGTCAAGCACAAATTGGGAATGGTCAACTGATTCTGTTGGACAATCAGAAGTTACCGTTCTAGGAAATCAAAATGGCTATATATGGGGTAAATTCAAAGGTGTTGTCGGAATGAGTACATCTTCTTACACTATTGTAACTGGTGAGTTTGCTTGCGTTCCTTAAATTTAAAAAAGGTAGGTTAATTTCATGAATCCAATTAAAGACGAATTGATGAAAGCAAAAGAAAAAGCAGATATAGTATTAAAATCAAGGGTTAATATCAACACTCAATCAGAAATACTTGAAATCAATGAAGAAACTTTAGAAAATATTGAAGGTATTAGGAATTCAAACGAACTATATGATTTAGAAGAAGACAGGCAGCACGATAAAAATGAAGGAGATCCAGACGAAGGTGAAAGTTAGTTCTTGTTAATCAAATCTTTATCACAAAGTTTACGGGTAACTCAGGCCACATAGTGATCATAGTCTGACTCGGGTGTGGTTCCTTTTCATCCAAAGCTGTTAAGTAGCATCGTTGCTTGCATAGAGGCAATGAGAGCCCCCTTTCTGGCCATGATTTCTGCTCCAGGCCTGTTGCTAGTGAAAATCCATGCAATCGTCTAAATCGCCATGATAAACCAATATTATTAGCTTGATAACAGCTTCTGCCCCCAATAAACTCCACCTTACTCCCGTTTTCTCCCAGCGATCTTTCACCAAATAGCGGCAAGCGTCCTCAATCACCCCTATTGTCAAGGGATAACCCTTCTGCAAAAACCCATCCCAGAAAACAAAACAACTTGTCCCTCACCTTCTCCAATCAATCCTGGCCCATGCCCAAATCAGCCCCCCACCTACTCCCAAAACAAAACGCAAGTAATCCACTCTCAGCGACTATAATTAAAAAATCTGCATCTATGCCCAGATCGGCAAAAACCGAATCATCCGTCCAGGTCTTTCATTTAAACCAAGGAGTCCCTTTGATGTCCAAACTTGATTCCCTCCCGACCTCCCCTCTCTTTCCCCAGTTTGGCCCAAATCTCAATCCCTTTTCTCCCAAAACCAATCCAGTCACCCCGCCCCTCCTTCCCAATCCCGCCCCCAACCTGGATGCCAAAGACAATCTGCAGGTCGGCTCCCACGTCAGCACCCCTGGCAGCGCCACTGCCTCTTTCTCCCTGGAGTCCGAAGAGCCCCAATTTGTCTTGCACAAGGTCAAACGCGGTGACAACCTGAGTGATCTTGCCAAAAAATACCTGGGCAATCGCAATCTGCATATGGAAATTTACAATGCCAACCGCGACGATCTGATGAACCCCAACGATCTGCGCATTGGCATGACCCTCAAAATCCCCGTGCCTGCTGCGCCTGTGCAACCCGAAAAACCCGTCACCCCTGCGCCTGTCACCCCCGCACCCGTCAAGCCAGAAGAGCCCGTCGCGCCCACAGCGCCACCCCCCCCCCCCGCCTTCAGCGAATACACAGTCAAACGCGGCGAGTCCTTGAGCAGTATTGCCCTGGATACCCTTGGCGACTCTGAGCGCTATATGGAAATTTACCAAGCCAACCGGGATATCCTGAAAAATCCCGACGCCCTGCACAAAGGCATGGTGCTCAAAATCCCCCACAAGAATGGGGCCACGCCGCCCGCGAAACCCGACAATGGCACAGCCCCCGTCGATGCGCCGACTGAAACCGGACCTGTCGATGGCACGGGTTTAACCCCCGGTGCCCAAGAATTATTGGCTGCCATGCAGCGCTACCAGCAGCACCACAGAGAACTGGGCAATAGCGCCAGAACCAAAACCACCCCAGCACAAATGCGTGAAATCGCCAAAGAACTCGATGCCGCCGCCAAAGCCTTTGGCGTCGACCCCAAAATGATGCTGGCGCTTTATGCCCACGAAAGCGGGGGCATCAATCCCGGAGCCCGCAGCCACACAGGTGCAGGCGGCCTCGGCCAAATGACGAGTATTGCCATTCGCCAGGTGCATTTTATGGCCGGTATTGGCAAAGGCAACCGGGGCACAGCCCCTTATACCGAACACAAAGACAATTTTATCCAAAGCACCCGCTCGATCAACCAACGGTATAATATCAAAGCCAATGTCTGGAGTTCGGTGGCGTATATGAGCTACGAACTCAACGACCGCGCCCGGCTCGGTCGTGGGGTCGAAAAGGCCCTCAAGCGCTACGGCGATCCCAATGTTTCGACCTATGCCAATAAAGTCAATGCCGAATACCGAACTCTCTTTGGTGGGAAACTGTTTTAGTCCCTATTTCCCTTGCCAGAAAAAGCCACCCTTTTTCTCAGGTTTTTGCTCCAAGGGGCTGAGTAAGTCGGCCTCTTCGGGGCTGAGGGGTTCGTCTTGCATGACTGATGGCTGATACCCCAGCTCAAACGAGGCGGGAATCGGAATCCCGGCTGTGACAAAGCGATCGAGCACATAGGGCCGAATTTCAGCCTGTTTAAAGCGTCCAATCACGTGGCCATTGGCATCCACGGTCATCTGCTCGTATTTAAAGATATCCTGGGTGGTGATCACGTCCCCTTCCATACCACAGACCTCGACCACGTGGGTCACCTTGCGGGTGCCGTCCCGCAGGCGCGACTGATGCACGATCAAATCCACAGCAGAGGCAATCTGGTCGCGAATCGCGCGGATCGGCAGATCGATCCCCGACATCAACACCATAGTCTCAAGGCGCGAGAGCGCCTCACGGGGGGCATTGGCGTGACAGGTTGTCAGCGAGCCATCGTGGCCGGTATTCATGGCCTGCAACATATCCAAAGCCTCGCCGCCACGCACTTCGCCCACCACAATCCGATCGGGGCGCATACGCAGGGAGTTGCGCACCAGATCGCGAATTGCCACCTGGCCTTTGCCCTCCAAATTGGCGGGGCGCGACTCCAAGCGAATCACGTGCTCTTGGTGCAATTGCAGCTCTGCGGCGTCTTCAATCGTGACAATACGGGCCCCATGGGGAATAAACGAAGACATAATATTCAGCAAAGTGGTTTTACCCGAACCCGTGCCACCACAGATCAGAATATTCAGGCGGGCTTCGACTGCGCTGCGCAAGAATTCAATCATCTCACGGGTCACAGAGCCGATTCCGACTAGGTTTTCGGCCTTGAGGCGATCCGAAGGAAATTTACGAATGCTGATCGCCGCGCCATCCAGGGCCAGAGGGGGAATCACGATATTCACACGCGAGCCATCCGCCAGACGGGCATCGACCATCGGCGAAGACTCGTCAATCCGGCGACCAATCGGGGCCACGATCCGGTCAATCACCACACGCAACTGGCGTTCATCGAGAAATTGGCGATTCGAAAGCTCCAATTTGCCTTTGCGCTCAATAAAGATATGGTTGGGCCCATTGACCATGACCTCGGTAATCTGCTCATCTTTGAGCAAGGCCTCCAGGGGCCCAAGCCCCAGGGCTTCATCGAGCAGTTCTTCGATCAGCAGCAATTGCTCTTTGCGCGAGGCAATTTCAATTTTGTCGGTGAGCATGATCTCTGCGAGTTTGTCACGCAATTGGCTGCGCACTTCTTCGCGTTTGGCCGGGTTGTCCAGCTCCATTTCACCCAATTTAACCTCTTGCAAAAGGCGCTTGTGCAATTGCTGTTTGACCTGCCGTGTCTGCTCGGCACTCCAGCCCGCCACTGCGCGCTGCTGCACCTTGGTCAAGGCCTTGGTTTGTGGCACAGCTTCGCCAGGTGTGGTTGCCGCAGGCAGGGCCTCATCGACGACAGGCGCGTCGGTGGTCAGTGAGATATGGATTTGCGAGACATCAACAGGCGAGACCTTGAGCAGGGCTTTGACCGTCTGCACAAAGGCCTGTACCAGATTTTCGTTCTTGGATTTTTGCATCACCGGCACCCCCCGGTTGATGGCTTTGATCACGGCGACCGGGTCAAAAGGCAGACTGAGTTCGAGCGGCCGTTTGAGCAATTCCTGAAAATAGCCGCCAATTTCTTCGGCACTGAGATCGGGTGAAAGATCGGCCATATTCACCAAGAGCTGAAACTTGTTGAGGGGATAATGGCGGCTCTCAGCCTCGTGCAAGAGCTGTGAGGTAGATTGCAGCGAGAGAATATCTGGAATCACAATTGGCAGAACCGTACTGGAGCAGTCAATGCAGACCCCCAAAAGGCTGTTGAGCGAAGGCTGAGAGGCGTCAATCACAATATTGGGGTAAAGGGCATTGGCCATCACCAACAGGTCATAGAGTTGTTGGCCGCCAATGGGCTGTCGGCCTTTGCCCGAAGGGGCTGCCAAGACATGCACAGGCAAACGGGCATGGGCCACCCGCAGCGATTCCAACACCGTAATATCTGGCTGACGGTGCCCAAAGAACTTGCCCAAATGGCGCTCTTCGACTTCGCGTTCCAAAGAAAGCAAACTGGCCTGGCTGCCCCCTTGCAGCAGATCGAGGTCGATCAAAAGCGTCGGGGTTTTGCTGGCCAGACCGAGACCAATCGCGAGGTTATTGGCGACAAAACTGGCGCCGACACCGCCTTTGGCGGCACAAACAGTAACAATACGGGAGGCTTTAACCATAATTCAACTAGCTTTCTTGGTGATAGGCTTGTTTTAAGGCATCGAGCTGGACTTCCAGCTCTTGGGGCGAATAATCGGGCAGAAGTAACGTATCATCGGGACTGCTGCTGTTGACCAGGGCATCCCATTGGCGCTTTAAGTCATCGTCTTTCAGGCCTTCAGCACTGCGCCGGGGATCCAAATGGACAATTTGATTGGAGGCCTCTGCAAAGGTCAAAACATCCCCTTCTCCAGCAGCCAGATCGCGCAGAACCTCCCAAGCAGTCAACATGTCGGGTTTGAGCTGGGTCAGCAATTTGGCAAAAAAACGGGCCCGTTGCCAGTTTTGCTGGCCGACCAAAATTTGGGACAGCCCCAGCAAGACCTCGGGGTGATCGGGAGCGATCTCATAGGCTTTCTCCAGCAGTGGAAGGGCCCGCAAAGGCGCCTGTTGGGAACGATAGAGTTCAGCGAGCAGCAAAAGTGCGGGCAAATGCTGGGGATCCACTTTGAGTGCGTATTCTACTTGCTGCATGGCTTCGCGGGTTTTTCCGCGTTTTTGGGCAATCCGGGACAGCCCCAATAAAACCCGCAAATGGGTGGGGTCTTCGCGACTGGCTTTGCGAAAATACTTTTCAGCCGGCTTGAGCTGATCAAGCAGCAGATGGGATTCTGCCAATTGCAGCCAGTGCTGAAGAGGATCATTTACAGACATCAACGTCCCTCACACCTGATTCCAACTTTCTCTAGTATAGCCCTTAGTATAGCCAGGAGGCGATTTTGAGAGCAACCTTCTTCAGCGCGCCCGCAACAGGGTCAAAATGCGCATAAAGTCGGCGGGCAAAGGCGCTTCAAATGACAAAGCCTCTCCACTGAGGGGATGAAAAAACCTTAAAAAGCGGGCGTGCAAAAGTGGTCTTTCGACTTTAAAAGGCTGTTTGCGGCTGCTGCCATAGACAGCATCCCCCACCAACGGGTGCTGAATATGTTTGAGATGTACCCGAATCTGATGGGTGCGCCCCGTATCCAATTGCAGCTCTAAAAGGGTGTAGCCCTTTAAACTTTCCAAGACCTGCCAATGGGTGCGGGCAAAACGTCCCCCATCCACCACGGCCATGCGCTGCCGATCGACCGGATGACGGTCAATCGGCGCTTCAACCTCGCCTTGGGTCTCGGAAAAACCCAATTCAGCAATCGCCCAATAAATCCGCTTCATGTCCCGCGACTGCAATTGTTCAGACAAATGCCGGTGGGCCTGATCTGTTTTGGCGACCACCAAAAGGCCGCTGGTCTCTTTGTCGAGACGGTGAACTATCCCCGGACGCTCGACGCCCCCGATACCCGAGAGATCGCTGCAATGGTGCAAAAGCGCATTGACCAAGGTCCCCGAAGTATGTCCGGCCCCCGGATGCACCACCAATCCCACGGGCTTGTTGATCACCAAGAGAGAAGAATCTTCATAGACAATGTCCAAGTCGATCGCTTCCGCGATCACGTCCAGGGGCTCGGCTTCCGGCACTTCCCAAGCCAAAATATCTCCGGTTTTTAAGGTGTGTCCCGCTTTGCTGACGGGTTCACCGTTGATCTGAATGTGACCCTGGGTGATCAGTTTTTTGCAATAGGCCCGCGAAAGTTCGGGCAAAAGTGAGCTGAGCAGATGGTCCAAGCGCTCTTTGTGCCATTCAGCGGTTACAGTAATTTCGGGCATGAAAGCTCCTTATTCAAGGTCAATGCCAGTGTATCACAGCCCCAGTTCAAACACAGGTAAACACCAGAAAACAAGCGGAAGGAGGATCCCCCCGCTTGTCCAGACTCAATTCAAAACTTAATCGAGTTCGTCGGCTTCGACATCGGGCTCAAGATTGAGATTGCCATCGGGGCCAATCATCATGCCTTGACCTTCACCATCCCAACCTTCAAAGTCGATATCGTCGCTCTCATCAGCGCCCATCTCAACATCGTCTTTGGAAAAGTCTTCTTCACTGCCATCGTCATTGAGGCGGTTGACTTTGACATCGTAACTTTCCACGTCGTTGCCTGTATCGCTGACGCGGATTTTGCCATTTTCCAAATCCACGCCAAGTTCTTCATCATCATCGGCTTCCAGGCTATCGACTTCAAATTCATAGTCTTTGCCATTGGGATTGTCAAAACCATAGCTGAACTTGGGAGATTCTTTGTCGGGGGAGTTGCCGGGTTTGTATTTGATGCTATCGCCATCGGAGGGCAAAGAGAGAGTGTCTTCTTGATTGGGGTCGAGATCAATGTCAGAAACCTTCATCGATTTACCTTGGCCAAAGATACTCACACTGACGTTTTCAGACGAACCCAGATTTTTGCCGTCGATTTTGATCTGGAATTCTTTGCCTGCAGGCACTTCAATCACAGGAGCAGAGGGCACATCACCCACCTTGACCACGGATTTATCCTGTTTTAAATTGGCACCAGGCAGATTATTGACCCAGCGGCCGCTTTTTTCGTCCCAGCCAATAAATTTACTGGGGTCATTTTTGTCGATGACTTTGATATGGGCATTGCCTGAATTGCCTGCATTGAGCCAAATCTGTTTGTTTTTCTCGGGAGCGGTTTCCGCCTGGGCACAATAGGGGCAGGTGGCTTTGGCCAAACGGCCCGATAAATGAGTGAATTCCAAGGTTTTGGTATTGGCATCCCCTTGCCAGGCATCGGCTTTTTCAGAGGGGTTGGTGGCCGCAAAATTGTAGATCCAGGTATTGGCCTTGGTATCTATTTCGATATAGCGCTCTTGACCAGGCCAATTATTGTCATACATCAGCAGATGTACAATGCCATTGCCTTTGTCGGACAAGCCGTAAGGGGTGGTTGCATGGCCGCCAGAGCTACCATAAAAGCCCAAAGTCACGGGATCTTTGACACCTTTGGCCAAATAGGGCCTGATTTTTTCAAGAATTTCGTTGGGAGTGCCCTTGACGGTGGCATTTTGGGCTGTTTCGGCGGTGTATTGGTAGGCAAAATAATGGCCGACTTTTTCGCGCACGGCACTGTTGTAACTTAAATCAAAAGTGACGCTTTTGCCTGCTTCGAGGGTATCAAGTGGCTCAATGCCCTGATACACGGCCAAAGCCAAAACCGCCATGCCTTCACATTGGCCGCCATTCATGCCGGTATTGATTTGATCTTGCCATTTTTTAGCTGCAGGCGTGGGTTTGCAATTGGCTCCAGAGGTGGTGCCGGTGCAGACGTTTTGATCGCCAAAGATTTTTTGCATGCTGCTCAGGGTTAAATAAGCGGTGCTGGGGTTGGCGGGGTCGTATTTATCGCCGGAGCCGTTGGCAAAGCCAAAACCATGGGGCTTGGAGACAAAACCAAAATTCCCCGCAGGAACCGCTTCGGGCGCGGGCGTAGGAATGCCCTCTGCCACGGGAGAATCAGGGCTGGGTAAAACAGTATTCGCACTTGAGGGTGAAGCATTGGGAGAGGTCACTGTGGGGGTCGTGGCTTGGCAACCTGCAAAAAGGGTCAGAAGAGATACGGGGCTGGCAAGCAAAAAACGGTGTTTGATAAAACGCTGTTTCATATGAGAATATTGATCTTTCTAAGATTTAAAATAATGATGTAAAATTAGAAGCAAAAAAAAAGTCTCCGTGCTGTCAGCGTATAGAGCTGAGACAGGCTCTGTGCCTGCAAAGTCCTTCATTATACACACTTTCAAAAGCAGATTAAATGCTCTCACTTAATGAGCTGCAACCCGAAAGTTTCAACACCCTTTTCCCGATAGTTAAAAATATGTCAGAAGCCCTCCCTCTCACATCAGCACAGCTGCTCTGTGCAGCAGCCTGTATCCAAGATGAACAGGGCCGCTATCTCTTGGTACGCACTCCCCTGCGTGGTTGGGAGTTTCCGGGCGGCGTGGTCGAACCCGGAGAGTCTCTGACCACGGGTCTGTTGCGGGAGGTCGAAGAAGAGAGCGGTTACGCGGTTAAACCCCTGCGCCTACTGGCATTGATGAGCAATATCTCCAGCCATCCCCCCAAATTGATCGCTCTGTATAGCGCTCAGCTGATCGGGGGCAGCTTAAAAACCAGCGCAGAAACCCCCGAAGTGGGCTGGTTTTTGTCCGAAGCGGCCGAGACCCTGATTCAACATCCCGCCAATGCCCTGCGCTGGCAAATTGGCAGGGCCGCCACAGAGACCGCTCAGACCGGTATTTATCATGCGGTGTATACACTCTTCCCCTTCGAATTAATCGAGGGCAAATACTATTAAAAGCAAGAAAAGTCACTCAGTTCAAGGCTGAGCTGTATAGTTTTGTCGACTTTGGGGTATAAAATAGAGAATCGCGTTCATTTCTCGAAAGGGCCCTTTATTCATGAGTTACATCCCTGATCGCAAAGTCACACCTTCCCCAATACCCCTCCCCGTGGTCAAACCCGCGGATAACAAAGGGGAAACCCCCGCTGTCAAACCCGCATCAGAAGCAGCAGCCGTTGTTGTAACTGATTTGGCTCCCCAAGACAGTTCGGGTGTCAAAGCCGCCGTCGACACACCCATAGATCCTGTCGTGGATGAACGGGCCCAATTTCCACCGAAAACAGCCAAACCCGCAGGAGATCCCACAGCTACAGCTGTTGAGACCATCGCTCCCAAAACCTTGCCCACCCCCCTGCAAGAATCGTATGCCGATCTGAGTAAACGCCTGAACGCCAATCCCCAGGTCAACTATATCGACATTGAAAAACAAGACCAAAACAAAGGTCTCAGCCAGTTTTTAAATCAGTTCAAAGAACAGCTCGACAATACCCCTGGCCTGCGTGAAAAATTGGCCCAAACCAAAGCGGGCAAAGAATTGCTCGAAGTGCTCGAAAACGCCGCTAAAGGTGCGCTGAGCTCTCAAGATATTCTCAAACTGCAAACCTTTATTGTCTCTGCCGGAGAAGATATTTCTCACCCCAACAGCCCCAATGGCATTGATGGTGCTTTTGGGCCCCGCACCCACCAGGGTTTGCAAAATGCCTTCGACAAACTGCTGAGCAAACCAGATGAAACCATCGCCAAATTTGAGAGCAATTTTGCCAATGCGGCCCAATTGGCCCAAGAGAGAATTGCCGATTACGAAAACATGGGCGGCAATGTCCCCAGTGGCGGTTATGGCGAAGAGGCAAGCCCCGGCCCCGGTGGCACACGAGGCGTAAGAGCACCTTCTGGTCAAACGCCGGTCCCTGGCGACGAAAGCAGCACAGGAGCAGTCAGCACCCCACCCCCAGCGGATCGGACCGCCACAGGTTTGGGTCGCCAGATTACAGAGGCTGTGGGCAAATCCCGCCCAGTGATGGCGGATTATTTAAGAAGAAATGGTGGCTATTACTGTTACCGGGGCGTCAAAGATGTTTTGAGCCGCGTCAATCCCCCGATTAACCTGACTGGCGGCTCTGCTTATCAAGCAGCGGATCAATTAAGGGCCAAATACAGCGATCGCTTTCAAGAGGTTAAACTCACAGTCCCCCCCAATCAAGCCACACGGGATTATTTAAAATCCCTGCCTGCAGGGGCGATTGTCGTCTGGGGCCACAGCAACAATCCTGCCAAATACGAAGCGGGTAAGGCCAAAGGCAATGGCTATGCCCACGGCCATATCTCCGTAGCCATGGGCAATGGCTATGAATTCAGCGATCGTGACCGCCCTCAAATCACTGCCCCAGGTGACCCTGAGCGCTATGGCTCTTTGACCGTCTTTTTACCCAAAGACGCAGCAGCACAACCGACCCAATAAAAACCCCATTTGGGTTCAGCTTAGAATCAAGAAAAGCGCCTGTTAAAAACAGGCGCTTTTACTTGGGTGATTAAAGCAGTCCCTGCTCAATAAAAGCCACAGCTTCTGCCACCCCATTTTGGCGGAGCAAAATCCGGCCGAGCCCCTGGGCCCGCATTTGGAACGCGGGGCGGAGCAGGCGCTGCAAGCCCCGCTCTAAAGTATCAGCGTTGAGTTGGCCTTTGGGCAGGCCCGGTGGCCCCAAGCCACGGGAAGAAATAGCATGGGCCCAATAATTCTGGTCGAGCAAATGGGGGATCACCATTTGTGGCACCCCAGCCCGCGCAGCGGCAGAGGTGGTGCCCGCACCGCCATGGTGAATAACCGCCCGCAGCCGGGGAAACAGCAGACCATGTTCAACAGCATCAATCAAAAAGATGTTCTCTGGCAGAGAGGCCTGTCCCAAACCACCCCAGCCTTTGCTGAGCACAAAACGCGCTTTGCTGCGCTGGGCCAATTTGACCAGGGCCTCGGTCGTGGCTGCTGCTTTGCCATCGTTCATGCTGCCAAAGCCAAGATAGATCGGCGCCTCTCCGGCCTCAAGAAAATCTTCAAGTTCTGCCGCCAAAGCCGTTTCGCGCTTAGGCAAATGCAAAGCGGGCACTTGAAAGAGATGCTGATCAGGTGCGGCTGGAGCCAGTTCTTTATACGCCGCCAACAGCGGCTGTTCAGATAAAAAAGCCCTGAACAGATCACGGGCTGGAGGCAAGTCAAAGTCTTTGCGAATACGGTTAATCACAGATCCCAAGGCAAATTCCCAGCCGCGCAGTTCAAAAAACCAGGCCAATTGGTGCAGTTCTTTGTTTAAAACTGGCCAGGGCCAGATCATCGGCATATGGGCCTGAGAAGGCACCAAACTGGGACAATAGACCAAATAGCGGTAAGGGATCTTCCAATACTCTGCAGCCGAAAAAGCCGAGAGTTGGAGCGAAGAGGCCACAATCATGTCAAAGCCCTCAGCCAAGGGAATTAGAGCCGCGTGCAGGCGGATCATATTATCCTGAATCAGTGCCAACATCTTCCGCAAAACCGAAAGACGGCTTTTCATGATGGCTCCCCCTTGGGTTTCAATCAACTCACGCATATTGTGGCCGACAGGATGAGCCAAAAGACCCTGTTCCGCGATCCAAGTGCAAAAATCCGGGGGGGCCGCCATTTCCACATCATGACCCGCCTCTTTTAGCCCCAGCGCCAAAGCCAACAAGGGCTGGATATCTCCCCGAGAACCATGGCCGGCAACCAAAATACGCGCCATCTAGGTCTCCACGAAGTCGAGGTCGCGCCCGTAGGTCTCTTCCAGACGCGAGAGCGAAAACCCCGCAATCAAGAGGGTCATCGCTCCCAAGGCCAGCGCACTGCCTGTCATGCCCAGACTGCCTTTGCTGGCTCCAAAGAGCAAGCTGAGTGGTACGACCGAACCCCGGATAAAATTGGGCGCGGTGGTGGTCACCGTGGCGCGGATATTGGTACCGAAGTTTTCAGCTGCCATGGTCACAAAGACGGCCCAAAAGCCGACCGAAAAACCCAAACAGCCACAGATCAGATAAAAATGAAAGAGCGATTGCCCTCCCAAGAGAAAATAAGCCCCCACCGAAGCAGCCGTTAGTCCCAAGAAAAGCAGCACCACCTTGCGGCGGCTGCGCAAACGTTGGCTGAGCAGACCACTGCAGAGATCACCCAGAGAAAGGCCAATATACGAATATTTGACGGCATTGCCTGCTGTGGGCAATTCTTTCATCCCCAAGGCCGCGCCAAATTCAGGCGCGAGGGTAATCAAAATACCAATCACATACCAAATCGGCAGACCAATCAAAATACAATTCAGGTATTTAAACGTGCGTGCCCGGTGGGTAAACAGCATCCAAAAATTGCCCCGAGAGACCTTATTCTCCTTGAGTTTGGCAAACATACCCGACTCAAACAGGCTCACGCGCAAAACCAGGAGGGCCAGACCGAGCCCTCCGCCAATAAAATACGAGGTACGCCAATCAAAGAGGTTGGCGACAAAAGCCGCTACCACAGCCCCCAAAATGCCCACTGCGGCGATAATCGTGGTGCCGTATCCGCGGCTGTGACGGGGCATGAGTTCACTCACCAGGGTAATCCCAGCACCGAGTTCACCGGCCAAGCCAATGCCTGCAATCAGGCGCAGAAGGGCGTATTGTTCGACATTTTGCACCAGGCCATTGAGCAAATTGGCAATGGAATAGAGGAAAATAGAGCCAAAGAGCACGGAGAGCCTTCCCCGTTTGTCCCCCAGAATGCCCCAAAAGACGCCCCCCAACAACATGCCAAACATCTGCATATTGAGTAGCATCAGACCTGTGGAAAGCACCGCTTCCCCTTGCAAACCCAGCGATTTGAGACTACTGACCCTGACAATGCTGAACAAGAGCAGATCGTAAATATCGACAAAATAGCCCAAGGCGGCCACCAGAATCGACAAGACAACCAAGCGGCTAAAACCCTTGCCAGTCGATTCGGCACCAGATTCTGACTGCGTGGAAAGTTCCATGGGCCTGACCTCATCTCCTGATAGTTTATGTCTCAGGATAGGCTGAAATAGCAACGCTGGCAACCCACAAAAAATATCTCGTTTTTTTTTCTATTTCATGCTAAAATCGAAAATCATTTTAAGATAGATGGGAAGATTTTATGCTAAAATAAAGTTTTTTATTAACTATGTTGGCTGTTTTGATTGGATTATCTGTCTGTTTTGGCCTCATGTCTACCCCAAATAACAATATTCTTACCTCACGTCCAAACCCTCAACCCACGACATTGAGCGTGGAGATCGATGCCAGTTTGGTCACCGCTTCTGCATGTAATACAGCCCTGAGCAATGGTTTGGTGGCGTATTACCCTCTCAATGGCAATGGCCAAGAAAGTGTGACCAACGCCCACGGCAATTTAAAAGGCACAACGCCCCCCAAGCCACGGCCGATCGCAAAGGACAAACGGGAAAAGCCCTCTTGTTTAACCCTGAGCAGGAAAACTATGTGGACTTACCGCTCCTGAATATCACCCCGACCAACCGCCCCCAACTGAGCATCTCTGCTTGGGTGCGTTCAGACAACAATACCAGCGAACGCCTGCAACAAGGTACTGGGCTTTGAACCGATCCGCAAGGGCGAATGAACCTTTGTGGTCGTGGCCTATGATCAGGTTGCTGGCGGGGTACAGCTTTTTGTCAATGGCAAACAGTGGCAAGCTTGCTCACGATAGCTCTGTAAAGCCATTTTTTTTCAGGTGGGAAAATTCTTGTTTTTTGTCTTGGGGCAGACTCTATTAGACAAAAAAAACGTGGTAGGATACCTTATCACATTGCGGCAAGGATCACACTCCCGTGTACGAAGAACCCCACCTAGAAATCTGTTATGGCCCCATGAAAAGCGGTAAATCGCGCTACCTCGTGCAAAAAGCCGAAGCGCTCTTTGCTGCGGGCATTCCTTTTCTGGCCTTTAAGCCCCGTCAAGACACCCGTGACGGCTGTTTTATTCGTTCAAGAGACAGCTTATGCCGGGATATCCAGGCCTTGGGCATCGATACCGCCGCTGAAATTCTCCCCCTCTTACAGACACGGGATCTTGGTAAAGAATGTGATTCAGAGCAAGATGCCCTGCATTTGCACCAGTATTTACCTGCCGGAAGCCTGCCCCAGGCCTGCCTGATTGACGAGGTCTTCCTCTTGGATTCAGGTCTGCTGGCTGTGATCCGCCAATTGAGCGAAAGAGGAATTTCCGTTTATCTCTCGGGCCTTGACCGCGATTTTCGCCGAGAATACTTTCCCCTGCGTGATTATGCCCAAACAGGTGTGACCATGCAAGCCCTGATTGAGATCTGCAAATCCCATCAGCCTTTACACGCCAGTTGTGAGGCCTGTGGTGCAGACGCCCCGTTTACCCAACGTCTGGTCAATGGGCAGCCAGCCCATTACACCAGCCCGACGGTCTTGATTGGCGACGAAGAGTACCAGCCACGTTGCAAGGCCCACCATGAAGTGGTTGGGCATCCCCAGCTCAGTCTGGCCTCTTAAACCCGCACCACCCGCTTGTGTTTAAACCCGCACCACCCGCCCCAGGGTCGTACGCAAAATAAACGAAAGCGATAAAAGAATCAGAGCCGGCAATGCCAGCCAGATCATCTGCTCCAGGTAGAGTGTGGTGCGTTTGGTTTCAAATTCACTTTTTTCCATCTGGCCAATGCGCTCATAAATGGCTGTCAGTTTTTCAGCGTTGTCGGCCTGAAAATACAACCCCCCTGTCAGGCTGGCCATTTCGGTCAATTCTTTGGCATTGATCCGCGTGAGAAAGAGATTGCCTTCGCGATCACGCATATATGAAAGTTGACCTGTCTGGGGGTTGATTATGGGCACAGGGGCGCCTTCAGCCTTACCCATCCCAATGGTATAAATTTTGATGTTTTTCTGGCGGGCCACTTGAGCAGCCACCAAGGGCTGAATATTGCCCATGGTATTCTCACCATCGGTCAGCAAAACAATGACCCGGCTTTTGGCGTTTTCCGACTTAAAGCGGTAAACCGAATTGGCAATGCCATCGCCAATTGCAGTGCCGTCAATTTTAACCGTGCCTTTGTGAATATCCTTGATCGCGTCCAGCACCAAGGCGTAATCGGTGGTCAGGGGCAAAAGTGTAAACGAGCGACCGGCAAAGACCACCACCCCAATCCGGTTGCTCTTTTGATTGGCCACAAATTCAGATATCACTTTTTTAGCGGCTTCCAGGCGATTGGGCTGAAAATCTTGGGCCTGCATACTGCCCGAGGTGTCTAAAGCCAGGATGATGTCCACCCCTTTTTCTTTGCTGCTGGTAATTTCCCGCCCAAACTGGGGCCGCGCCAGAGCACCGATCAAACACAGAACCCCCAACAGATAGAAAAAACGGGGCAGCCAGAGTTTCCAATGGCCTGAGCGCGGCAATTCCATCAACCGAGAATAGGTGGGCAAGGGCAACGCCGCTTGCCGATCAGGCCTGTATTTGCGCCGCAAAAAGGCGAAAACAGGCAGGAGCAAGAGCAATAAAAAGGCTTCTGGGTTGGCAAAACGCATACTTCAGTATAAGTCAAAGCTCACTGCACTGGGACAATCAAAAACGATCAGAAAAATCGAGGCATTTGCTTATGCCCCTTGCTCTCTCTTACCCACCCCCGATAGAATTCAGTGTATGAGATTATCTTCAAGCAGGCGTCAAAGTCGGCCTTTTCTGATGGCAGCCGCAGTCTGGACCAGTTTACAGGGCTGCGCGGTTTTTCAGCAGCCCAGCCCCCCCGAGGCCGTTGAAAAAGTCAGCCACGATCTGCGCGTCTTTCCCCTGCCTGGCGGCCTGAATGATACCTGGATGTTGCACAGCAACAGCCCAGAACGGGTTGAGCAAAGTGGCATTTTGGTCTCCAGCCTGCCACCCAGCAAACTCGAAGACAAACGCAAATTGGGTGTGGCCCTGCAGGGTGAGTTTGGCCTGTTTTTACACCATGTGGCCCGCACCCCTCCGCTCTCCTCATCACGGCTCTATCTGGCCGTGGTGGCCAGCAATCCCTCTGAAAGCGAGGCTCTGCTGCAACTCAAGCAGGGTGCCTTTTTTCGCACCTGGCCCGAAGCCCCTTTTTATGCCCTCAGTGGCATTCAAAACAACGACAGTGGCCAGATCTTTGCGGGAGCAGGAGATCGGCTTTCACTGGCTTGGTTGCGGGGCGAGAACACGCTCCCTCCCCGTGAGCTCAAACTGCCCCCCAACACACATCGCTTGCTCTTTTTAGAGGCTGTTCCCACCAATCCACTCTGGGTCTTACAACAGGACAACGCCCTTTCGGGCCTGTTTAAATTTCAAAGTGAAACCCCTGTGCATCTCTCCACCTTGGCCTGGGTCTCACAAACCGGCGAGCCGCCTTCAGAAAAAGCGCTGTTGCAAATGCTCGAATCCGGTTTGGCCGCAGGGCCCGAAGAAGCCCCCGCAACGGCCTATCTGTCTGATCAGCCCCCGCCCCGAGGCGTCTTTCGCTATGGCCGCGTGGCAGGTCTGGGAAAAGGCAGTGAATGGCAAGGACAGCTCAATCCCCTGCCGGTCGAAGTGGGCGAGCGGGTCGGTTTTCCGATTGCAAGTCTCTACCTCAAACGCCTGGGAACCAAACAAAACCAAAGCGCTCCCCTGCACAAACGGGTCTCCGACACCGCTGTCGAGTCCCATGGCAATTACGGCTTAAAATACAGCTTAAGGGCCCAATTGTACAATCCCGATGATCGGCCCAGGCGCTATGCAATCTATCTGCATAATCCCTTGGAAGTCAGGCTCCAACCAGATTTGCCCTACCAGGCTGAAGCCATTTTTCAGATCTCCCGCTCTGCAGCTGTGCGCTTTCGCGGCTCTGTCTTACTCAACTGGAAAGTGGATTCGGCTGACAAGGGCGAAGAGAGCCTGATGCACCAGATCTTACACGAAGGAGAAGAGGCCGGCGCCCTCAAAATCTTTGAATTGCCCGCCCAGAGCAGCAGCGAGTTCAAAATCGAATTGGTCTATCCACCCGATTCTACACCGCCGCAATTATTGGAGTTGCAGCGTTTGTCGTAATGCCACTGAGCTTTTGACAACAAATTCTTGCAGGGCTTTTGAAAAGCAAGATCTGGGCGTATGATGATCGTGGTGATACTCAGTATCAAAATACCAAAGGAAGAGAACAGATCATGAAACTCACTCAACTCTTACTCCTGACCGGATTGACCCTGGCCCTGACAGGTTGTCCTTCAGGAGGCGAACAACCCAGCACCGATAGTAGCCACAGTTCCAGCGCACCGACAGAAGCTCCGGCCTCCGCTGCCAGTGAAGCCCCTGCCAAAACCGAAACGACCAGTCTCAAAGGCAATGCTGAAGCGGGCAAAAAGGTCTTTTTGGCAAAAACCTGTACAGCCTGCCATGCGATTGCCAGCCTGCCCGAAGCCAAAGGCGCAGTAGGCCCCAAACTCGATGGACTGAGCAAAGTTGCAGCCACCCGCGTAGCCGGCCAAGACGCCGAAACGTATATCAAGACCTCGATTGAAAAACCCGAGTCGTTTTTAAGCCCTGGCTACCAGAATCTGATGACCCCTGGCCTGCGCCAACAGATGAATGATCAGGAATACGCTGATTTGGTAAGCTATTTGCTCACCCTTTAAAAGGGGACAGAGATACAAAATTGGGTTTTAGGCAAAACCGCTGTTGGCCTAAAACCCAATCCCTATTCGCCCAAGAACGGCGCTCCTACCCCAGGGCCTCTAGAATAATTCCCTCCAAGTCTTGGGGAGAAAAGTCCTGTTCATGGCTCAAACTGAATTTGAGCTTGTGTTCGTCGAGGTCCATCTCGTCGGCAATCCAACCGCCCATGCCATGATTGCGGCGATCTATTTCCATCACCACCTCGGCATGTTCAAAGTCAGCAGCAATCAACATTTCGAGTTCTTCGACCCGGTTGGCCAATTTGCCCCGGCCATGAAAGACAAATTCTTGGACATAAGGTGCGCCATAGGGATTGGGCATTTGGTAACAGCGGCCACTGTCGTGAGCATGTTCAAAACCCAGGGCCTCAGCAGCAGCCAAAACCCGCTCCGAAGCAGGATCGGCCAGCACACAGACCGCGTCATTGTCTTTGGGATCCCAGGCCCAGGAGACATCCAGGCCCGTTCTCAGCCAAACATTGGGGTAATCCATTGTGATTGGGGTGTAAGGGGGCACCTCGATTTCGAAATCCCAGATCGCCTCTTCCCCAGCTTCAAGGGTAAAGGCCTCGGCAATATTTAGGCGGTGTAAAACAAAGCTGGAGGTGCTTTCATGTTCGTCACCATAATCGTTTTCATATTCAACTTTAAAATTGGTATAGAGTTCAAGATAAACCTGATTGATTTTTTGGGCTGTTTTACCGCCCATCATGCGAATTTCACCGGTTAAAAACTCCCCGCGCATGACTTCGGGATTGCTCAGTACGGTATCCAGTTTGGCTGCGCCAATGCCCACTTTGGAAAGAAATTTATCAAACATATTCTGATACCTCAGCCCTCTTGATTAAAAACGTGATTTCAGATTAACATACCCCTTGGTTTTGCCAAGGGGCCTGCCCCCTTCATTGACAAAGGAGACAGTCACATTAATAGGCTTTCTTCTCAATAAAATCCTGCAGGATCACCCAAAAACTGCAAAAGACAATTTTAAAATCGAGGGCCAAAGACCAGTTTTCGATATAAAAGAGATCGTGTTCAACCCGTTTTTCAATCGAGGTATCCCCGCGCAAACCTTTGATTTGAGCCAGTCCAGTCATACCGGCTTTGACTTGGTGACGGTCATCGTAATGGAGAATCTGTTGCTGAAATTGGTTGACAAAATAGGGGCGCTCCGGGCGTGGCCCAATAAAACTCATGCTGCCCTCTAACACGTTCAGCAATTGAGGCAATTCATCCAAGCTGGAGCGCCGCAAAAAACTGCCCAAGGGTGTTGAACGCTGATCGTCAGAAGTGGCCCAAACGGGCCCAGTCTCTTTTTCGGTATCAACAGGCATGGTTCTGAATTTATACATTTTAAAGATCTTGCCATCACGGCTGACCCGCTCCTGTTTGTACAGCGCTGGACCGGGAGAATTGAGGCGAATGGCCAGGGCAATGAATAAAAACAGCGGCCAGAGCAATAACAGTCCCATCGAAGCGATGACAAGATCCGAGAGGCGTTTGAGCACGCGATTTTCCTTGGATTGCAAAGGACTGATTAATTTTAATGGTCGGATCAATGTGGGTGGGTACGAATTCATCACTGAAATTTGCCGTGACTGGGTATAAAATACGTATCAAGCATACCTGAGAAAAGGTATGTCTGTGAAGGAGCAGATGGACACTTAATTGCCATGGAAGAAATAAACCAAGACAATCTCGAAGCCCAGATCAATGCCTGTGAAGACCCGGAGATGCTCAAAGAGTTCATCGCCTATGCCATGCAATTCGAACGTGAAGATCTGGTCGAAATGATCGTGGAAAAGTCAATACGCCTCAATCGTCTCGTGGAAAAACTTCAGGACTTTCAAATTAACCCACCCCTGCTGCGTTTTGACCAGCCGGAATAGCTCTGCGTAAGTGCCTTCTAAGCTTCGACTTTGTCTCAGCAAGAATGCACTTAGCTCTGCGTAGCAATGCTGTCCTTGGTTGTAAAGCTTGTAAACGCGCCAACAACCAAGGCTAGTGCCTTCTAAGCTTCGACTTCGTCTCAGCAAGAATGCACTTAGCTCTGCATTAGTGCCTTCTAAGCTTCGACTTCGTCTCAGCAAGAATGCACTTAGCTCTGCATT
>JADMKE010000023.1:0-22328 GCA_018780035.1 Candidatus Sericytochromatia bacterium | reverse complement strand
AGTGCCTTCTAAGCTTCGACTTCGTCTCAGCAAGAATGCACTTAGTTTAAGCTGGCACAGACTCTTACATAGGCCTGCCAAGCAGGCAGATAAGCGGGGTCTGCCTCCATGGCACGGCTATAACAATTGCGGGCCAAATGCTGATCGTACTTGAGTTCTGCCACTTTGCCCAAATTGAACCAAGCAAAAACCCGCGATTCGTAGCGCGGAGCTTCGATTGCGCGCTGAAACCAAGCAATCGCCTCTTCGGGTTGATCGAGTTGGAGCAGATAAGAGCCGATATCGTTATAGGGATTGCCGTAATCGGGATCGAGCACAATTGCACGCAGGCATTCGTCAATGGCCTCTTGGTAGCGCTCCTGGTAGCTGTAGGTCCAGCCCAAAAAAGTATGGGCTTCTGCAGTGGGAAAAAGGTCAATTGAACGTTGATAAAAGCGAATGGCCTTCTCCAACTCGCCTTTCATTTGGCAGGCATAGGCTTTTTGGAACAGGGTGTGACTCTGTTCCTGGTGGGACTCCTGACTAAACAAGGGCATAAAACAAACACCCCTCCAAAATACACTTTCGAGGCCTATTATACCGAATAAAACAGGTTTAAGTCGTTATCTTTTTTTGATCAAGCGCTTAAAAACAGTTTAAATTCTGAAGCTTTCGATTTTGCTTACTTGCCCTGCTCATAGCGCCTCTTGGGCTCGGTACCGAGGTCTGTTAAGCTAGACTCATTACCTTCTGCATTGAGGAAGTACATCTTGCCAGTCATGATCGAGCGACTCATTGCCCTGCTGACAGGAGCGAAAAGCGGTGAACGGGCCAAAACCCTGTTCAGTTTTGCCTCGGTTTTTCTCTTGTTGACCTCTTATTATTTGGTCAAACCCATGCGAAACTCCCAGTTTCTCAAAGACTTTGATGCCAATTTGATGCCCTTTTTTTTCCTGTTGATTCCTGTTCTTTCGCTGCTACTCACACAGATCTATAGTTTTTTGTATGATTACATCAAAACCTATCGTCTGATTAGCTATACCTATTTCTTCATGATTGCCTGCAAGCTCTTTTTTCTGTTTGGTCTTTCCATGGGCGGCAAATGGGCAACAGCCTTTTTTTATCTTTGGGCTGCCACTTATTTTTTACTGTGTAATGCTGTCCTGTGGGGCTGTATTAACTCGCTTTATTATTCTGAAAGTGCCGAGCGCTGTTTTGGCTTTATTTCGATCGGCGCGACAAGCGGTGGCATTGTTGGAGCAATTTTGTCAGAATATTTGGCCTCAGGTCCTTTCCGGACTTGGACGCTTTTGGTTTCTGCATTTTTAATGGGATTGGCCTTGTTATTCATGTTTCTGGCGATCAAAACGTCTGATGTGGTCAAAGTCAATACAAGCACCCCAACAAAGACAGATAAAAAACCAATTTGGAGTGATTTTAGCTATCTCTGGCAGCACCGCTACGTACGCGGAATCGCAGCCATGGTCTTTGCTCTGGCGCTACTTAATACAGTGATGGAGTTTCAATGGAATAAAACCATTGACCTTCAGGCCGCTCAAAAACAATATCTGCAAGACATGCAGCCCCTCAATTTGGCACTCAATCAGCGGCACAACAAACCAGCCCAAAGCATAAATCCCGCTGGCTTTGCTCTGGTGCGCGAACTCAAACAAGTCGAAAAAGAGGCCCACGCTGAAAAAATGACGGCCTTTCTCACAACCCACCAGATTGAACTTGCCACACCTGAGCTGATCTCCGCCTATACCCGCTACCGCGACAATCTCGAAGCGGAGACCCGCCGTTTGATCTCCAGCATCAATAAATACCAGGGAATTGTCGGGGTGCTCTTGCTGATCTTTGCCGCCCGCCCCCTTTACCGTTGGGTGGGGGTGCGTTGGGTGTTGGTCTCCTTGCCTGTGCTCTTTGCCTTGGTCACACTGGGGATGTTTTTCCCCGTTGAATTGATGACTGTCGTTTGGATGCAAACAGGCACCTATGCCCTGAATTATTCACTTTACCGCACCTCAAAAGAATTATTGTATACCCAGGCAGACAACGAAACCCGTTTTAAACTCAAACCCCTGATCGAAGGACCGATCATGCGCCTCGGAGATGTCACAGCCTCGATCCTCAAATTGGGCTTAATGGGCGTGATGGTCCTCTTGCTGGGGATGGCCGAAAGCCAATTGGATCGGGTTTATCTGGTCTTTGCTTTGGTGATTATTGGTTTCTGGCTTTACGAGGCCTGGGGCGTGGGCAGCCGCTATGAAGTCCTCAGGCGCAATCCCGAGGAAAGCAATGCCTCAAAATAACAGCCCCCTGAGGGGATTCAGAGGGCTGTCTTAGAACGAGGGATTCAACAAAAAGTATTTTAAAGCATTACCATTTGCGCACGAGCAGACGAATGCTCTGATCGGAGTCCTGTTTTTCCTCAGCAATCATAAAGCCGCGCTGCTTGACTTCTTTGAGGACTTTGTTATAGGCGTAGCGCTGGTTGATCTGGTTGATCAAAAAATCGTCTTCGAGGCCAAGATGTTCATGAATGGCCCACCAATCAGCTTCCATGGCAAAGGCCCCTGTTTGGGCATCTTGCATGAAACCAATATCATAGGGGCAAGAATTTTTAAATTGGGCCAGTAAAGTCACTTCTTTGCGCTGGTTTTGCCAGCCCCGCATCCGGGCTTTGTGAATGACCTTATAATCGAGCTGATTGAGAGAGAGTTCCAAGCACTCTAGATCCAGGATCCGGGTCTGAACAGAAGTGAAATGGGACATATTTTTCCCCACCTTTGCGGCATTGTTTTTATTGTAAACCACAGCCCAAAGAGATTTCAATCAAACCCAGATCTATTTGATCGACGAGGCAAAATCCATATACCATTTGCCATCGGGCAATTTTTTAAAATAGAGGATCACTTCTGGCTTGCGCAACTCGCTGCTGTTTAAAAACTTGACATCGGCCTGCATACGCAACCGGGCCCGATCGCCAGAGCTATCAAAATCATGGGAGAGCACCTGAATATTGTTCATATCCATCATTTCGGGCTTGACCTGAAAGAGCCGCTCAATCAGCACAGGAATATCCAAAGTCGCCTTTTGCTCGGGCAAGCTGAACTGAGCTGCCGATTTAAAGTCTTTGTACTGAATGCTCTCCATAAAGGTTTGGCCCATTTTGACAATGGCCTGGGCATCATTGCTGAGCAAGGCGCCCAAGGGAGCTTGCCCCATGGGGGACGACTGCAAATAAAAGACCACCCCACCCGCCAAAGCCAATAAAAGCGCCACAACAACAAAAATACGCATCAGAAACTTTCTTTCATTTTTAAAATCATCGCGCTGAGTAAAATCAAGACCGCACTCATCGCCAGTAAGATACTCCACCCCTGCAGCACTGTGCCCCATTGCACCGAACTGGCAACCAATTGCTCCATACTCAAATAACTCCATTTTACCAGAGTGAGCTTTTCCAACCAGGCCGCAGCCCCGGTCAGGCTTTTGTTGGGCATGACCACTTTCGAAAACAAGAGCTGGGGAATCAGAGCCACTGGCACCAGGGTCATGGCCATGACATCAGCGCTGACAAAAGCAGAAATGCAAAGCCCCAAGGCCGTGCCCGCCAAAGTCGAAAAATAAA
Organism: Candidatus Sericytochromatia bacterium; assembly: GCA_018780035.1. GTDB lineage: Bacteria > Cyanobacteriota > Sericytochromatia > UBA7694 > UBA7694. Next base: position 18,715 of record JADMKE010000023.1, on the reverse strand, counting down.
GCGTGAGCAGTACCAAAACAGGATTGCCTTCGAGCACCAAAAAATAGCGCACCCCCAGATAAAAAAGCAGGGCCTGGCCGAGGCCCAAAATGCCCAAGACCCAAAACTTCGAGGCAATATAAGCCGGTATTTGTAATCCCACCAAGCGCTCTCTGCCAAAGATCACTTTCTCTTTAACAATCTCGCGGCAGGCATTGACACAGCCAAAGAACACCGCAGAAAAAACCAAAACAAAATAGAGGGTGGCAGATCCAGATGTGCCTTTCCAGACCAAACCCGTGCAGATCGCCACAGCCAAGGGCTGAAAGACCAGCAAAAACAGGCTGGGAAAATCGCTGAGAAAGACATCCAAATAGCGTTCGGACAGCACCCCGGCCTGGTGCATAAATCCCGGAGAGGCAGATTTTATGACCGTTTTTGAACTGGCAGCCATCTTAATACCCTCTCAAATGGCTTGCATATTTGCTGCTGCGAAAGCGCTGGGCCCACTGCACCGGATTGTCTTTGGCCAAAATTCTGAAAATCCCCTCATAAGAGCGGGAGTCAAAAAATTCCAACAGATCCTGCGGCGGCCCCATATAGACCAACCAGCCCCCCTGCAAAAGCAGGACGGTGTCCAAGAGTTCAATGCTGGCCATGGCATGGGTGGTGACCACCACCGTCGCCCCCTCGCGGCTGAGCCCTCGAAAGAGGCGCATCATGTCTTCTTCGAGTTTGGGATCTTGGCCCGAGGTCGGTTCGTCCAGAAAGAGCAAGCCGGGTCGGCTGAGCAATTCCACCGCCACACTGGCGCGCTTGCGCTGCCCACCCGACAATTTGCGAATCCGCACCTTGAGGCGCTCTTGCAGGCCCACCTCGGCAATCACGCGCGAAACCAGAGCCTTGCGTCGCTCAGGGCTGAGGTCCACAGGCAAACGCAGCCGGGCCGCATAGTCCACGGCTTTTTCTACGGTTAATTCCTGGTGGATAATATCGTCCTGGGGCACATACCCCAATTGGCTGCGCCAGGGTCCTGGGTTCTTGTAAAAATCTTCGCCATTGAGTAAAACCTTGCCTTTTGTTGGCTTTTGCAGACCACAGCAGGCCTTGAGCAGGGTCGATTTGCCTGAGCCAGAAGGGCCAAGCAGGCCCACAAAGGCCCCTGCGGGAATCGAAAAACCCATACCCCCAGCCAAAAGCACACGGCTGCCCACTTTCTGCTCCAAACCTTGCACGTCCAAGCGCAAGGCACTTTGTTTGAGCGGAGCGGGAGACATCATGGCAATTGCTCCAAACGCACAGGCAAGACAGACACCCCTTCGACCTCCACAATCGCGGAAAGATCTTCGACCACCTGCTCAGGCGTCGCAGCAGTGAGCAGCGCAAAGATCACCTCGTATCCGATTTTTTCCGCGAGAATGTCTTCGGGGCTGGGTGCCGTTTTGATCAGTGTGCCCAACTTATCCAAAACATGAACTATCAGGGCCACTCGGGCTGCTTTCATGCGGGTCGTGCGACTGAGGGTCACAATCAATTCGAGGCAAGTCAGTTTTTCACTTTCGGCCAAAGCGATCAAACGGGTTTCAATCTCGGTGTATTGCAGACGATGGGCCTGTTTCTCGCCTTGGGCCATATTGCGCTGGGGCCCGCTTGAAGTATGTAAACTGGCCTGGGCCCGCTGCTTGTGCTCGGCAATCAAGCTTTGCAAGCGCGACGCCGCCCCTGCGCTGGAAGGTGTTTTTTTGAGTTTGGCCACCACCAGGCGCTCTTGGGCCAGCGACTGCCGGTGTTTGGCCATGGCTGGGTAGTGTTCGAGCAAAACGTCCAGTTCTTTTTTCTCAAGCTCACAGACCGTACAGGCCGTGCGGGCCCGCACAGTGGATTTGCGGGGTTCGGTAAAAATAATCCCCATATAGCCAAAGCTATCACCTGCTTCCAGCAACATGGTCGGGCCCGCTTCGGTACTGCTGATCAGTTCAACCTGTCCATTGAGAATAAAAAACATTGAACGGCCCAATTTACCCTCTTGCAAAATCAGCTCTCCGGGCCGGAAATGGTGCATATGCAAGATTTTTTCGAGTTTGTCGTAAAACTCCCAGGGGGCATTGGCAAAGAGCGGCACGGCTTTGATCATCGCCTGCAGAGTGATCACCTCAGCACTGGGCTGCTCTTGGTATTGTTCAAAGGCCTTGGCCGTATCCATCTGATAAGGGGCCTCTGTCGGCATTTCTGCTGCTGCGATATCCAAATGCAATTGGTGTAAAAAGCTGAACCAGACAATCTTTTTGGCAATTGGATTGAGCTCCATCACGCGGTTGCGATCAATCAAGACCACATTCTGATTTTCTCGGCGCACCATGTGCAAGGGTTCATCCATGCGAAAGCGCTCATCCAGACCGGGGCGGAAATAGGTGCATTCGTGGCGAATATCCCCTTGGTCATCGACAATCAACAGGCGGTAATGGCCGGCATCGGCGATCAGGGTATCGCCATTAAACAGACGTTGGGCCGCGACAGGTCGGCTCAATTCGAGATTGTCGCCAAAGGTGCGAAAAACTTTGTCTGCGCGAATTTCCAGGATGCGGTCATTGCCCGTATCTGTCAGCAAATAGGTCATTTCGTGGGTGTATTGAATATCCGAAGGCTGATTCAAGCGCAGGGGGTGATTGCCTTTTTTGCCCTTTTCCCCCCATTGCCAGCTGATTTTTTGCTCGCTGTCGACTTCGAAAACCCGGTGATGACCTTTATCAACAATCAAATAGCGATTTCCACCGATCTCGCGGCTGTAGCGCGTGGCTTTGACGGGTTCAAACAGATGCAGCTGCGGATCGCTCTCACTGGCCAAACGCCAAACCTCACGGCCACCGGGGTCACATTCAAACACAGCATTGGCCTGCCGATCGGTCACCAAAACATGAAAATCCGAAAGCCAGAGCATATCCCAGGGCTGCCTGACACCGGGCAAGACCTTGAGATTCATCTGCCAGGTAACATAATTGAAACGGTGGGTATTGACCAACAATAGACGGCCTTCGTTGACATCGGGCACGGCAAAATAACCCGAAGGCAGCCAAGTTTGGGGATGAGCTGAGGCAATTTTGCGTTTTAATGCACGCTCGGGATCGAGCAATTCCAGGCCGCAGGTATGGCAATCCCAGGAGCCCAAGAGCGGGGTATGACAATCCGGACAATGGGTAGGTGGTGTGTTGTAAGGTTGGCGGGCCGGAGCCGCTTGCAATTCCAGCATGGTCAGAATGGAGTCGCGCAAAACCAGCGTTTGCAGGGCCTTTCCACGCAAGAGGTCGGGCACAAAGACCCGTGCAGAATCGTAATCCTGCAGGCGAATACGAACATAGTTCGCCTGTTCACGCAATTTTTCCAAGGCATCGACTTGGCCATCAATGTCTTGGCCTGTTTGGGCATAAAAAGAAGCGGTTAAAATTTGCAGAATGACCTCTTCTGCAGATTCTGGCAGAGGCAGATTGTCCATGCGATGGGGCTTGGCCAAATGGCTGACCGACTCAATCGGCGAGAGCTGCAAGAGTGCCGTGCTCGGCAGGCCAATAGGTTTGGGCAAAGGTTGCAAATGTGGGGGAGGAGGTGATTCTTGGGGCGGTGGCAAGGTCTCTTCGCTGTGTGAAAGCAACGCTCCGCCCTCATCAAAGGATTCAACGGTCAAGGTTTCGGCGGAGACAATCTCCAAGACGGTCTGTTTTTCAGGTGGCAGCGGCGGCGGGAAGAGTTCCAAGAGCTTTTCGGCATCCACCAACCCCTGTTCGAGCAGAAGATCGGTTAATTTGCGCACTTGCTGACGCAGCGGGTTGGGACCGGCCATGGCCAACTGACTGGGCGGCAAACTGGTATTGAGAATTTCGGCCCCCATCAGCGACAAATCCTGGGGATTCAAAAAAACCAGACGGGGCAAACCGATCACTGGCTGGCGCAAGAGCACAGCCAAGTAATGGGGGGTGAGATAGAGCAAATCTGTGGGGGCCAGACCCACCTGGCTCCAAAGTTCACCATCCAAAGGCACCTCTTGCAGGGTGGCGAGGGTATTGAGATCCAACAGGCGCAAAAGCGGCTTGGGAGACAGAATCAACAAGTAAAGCTTTTGTTTGGCCACATTTAAAAGCAAATTGCCGGGAATTTCGGGATCGAGGGTGTATTGTTCCAAAGAACCCGCTTGGATATCCAAGACAGACAAGTAGGGAGCTTCGTTGTCGGTGAAATAGATCAGGCCTTTGCTGTCATCAAAGGCCAAATTGAGGCAAAGCCGCGAGCCGGGCTCGCGCAGAGAGTAGACTTCGCTGGGAGTGTGATTGAGGTTCGAGAGCAGGGTCAGATCGCCGGCAGCCCGGTCGACCACACAGACCCGTTTGCCTTGGGGAGAAATATACAGATCATAGGGGCCTGCGCTGGGGGTAATTTCGCGCGATAGAGAGGGGTCGATCAGCTCCTGGCTCAGACCCAGATAGGGTTGATGCACCAATTCGGGCGTATAAATATAACTGGTGGATGGGCTTAGAACCAAGCCACGGACAGGCAGTTCATGTTCTTGAATCGCCCCCGCCAAAACAGGTTTTTGCGGATCCAAGAGCAAAATACCTTGGCCCCAATTTCGCCAATGTTCAGGATCAAAAGCGGTTTTTTCATTGGGAGATAACTCGACCTCAGCCAGCGAAGACAAACCGATTGATTCTTTGACCCTCAGACAGCGTTCGCGCAAAAATAGCTCGTAGAGCAAACCTTTGAGCTCGTTGGTTGCCGCCTGAAAGCCCCGATTTTGCTCGCTTAAAACCCCTTGAAGCACGTCCCGCGACAGCAGACCACGGTCAATCAAGGCCGTCATCAGGGCCTGATCTTTGATATGGGCAAATGTAGTATTTGGCATGCAGTCTTAACTCCCTTTGATACAGAATACATCAAATCGGGGAGGCAGGCTTTGGCTTTTCGCGCTTAGGCTTCGGGATCGTCTTCGTCGGGATGATAGTCGATCTCCAAAAGGCGCTCCAGGCGCTCAGCTTGGGTTTGGTGATCTTCTTCAGACGTCAAAAAAACCTTGCCCAAAGCGGCCTCACAAAATTCCTGCAATTCGTTAAAAAAGCGCAAAAACAATCGCTGGCGATAAAAATCGCCAAACCAGACCGTTTCAATCGCAATTTCTTCGCGGTCGGCGTCGTAAAAAATTTTGGGGGCACCGCGAAAAGAATCATTGAGCAGATTAAAGGTCTCAAACAAACGCTCATTGTCGAGTGGGCTTTTGTCGCGGTCCATATTCACGCGGAAGACAATTTTTTGGGTTTTTTTGAAGACCAGAATCATGATCTCAGAAGGCGTGCCTTCGGCCTGTTCGGCCAAATACACCTCTTGCTCTTCGGCCACACCCTCGTCTTCGAGCAGTTCAATCTCAACGTCTTCACCCAATTCGGCAGCCTGGGCCTCAATCTCTTCGCGCAACAAGGCCAAATAATCATGGGTTTCGTAGCCCAGATATTCGAGATGGGTAAAGATCTTATTCAGGCATTGCACGACAGATACCTCATTGGCAAAAATAAACCGCGGGTTTCGCTCAGGTTTATCTGAGCTTTCGCTCAGTTTAATCATAACCGAGGTGTGCCACCCAGAGATACGAAGTCTGTCACAGAGCGAGAGCAGCGGGCAGATTAAGCCAAGAGTAGCCGTTCCAAAGAGGCCGTATACAGCTCCAATAGCCCAATATCCAGATATTCATGAGCCTGATGGGCCTGGGCTGTTAGGCCTGGGCCATAATTAAAAGCCGGGATCCCCCGTGCTGAAAGTTGAGCCACGTCCGTCCAGGCCTGTTTGGCTTGCACGGGCTGTGCCAGGGTCTGAACAACCTCTGTAAATAGCGGCGATTCAATCACACTGCCTGCCTCAACGCTGTCAAGGATCTGAATGCCGGACTCGGGCACGCCTGCCAATTTTAAGTGTTGCAGCAATGCGACTTCAGCTTCGGCCAAGGAGCGAACAGGGGAAAAGCGGTAATTGACATTGGCCTTCCACCAACCTGGCAATGAGGTGCGACCAGGTTCACTCTGACTTTCGGTGATTTGCAAGACATCGAAAAAATCCACGCCAAACACGCGCTGGGGAACGGGTTTGAGCTGAGCCAAAGCTTGAATCACAGGCAAGGCATTGTATAGCGCATTGCTGCCATTCCAGGGCCGGGCCGAATGGCAGGCCTGGCCAGGGATTGTGATTTGGGCGTGAATACTGCCCACACAGCCAATTTGCACGGTATTGTCGGTGGGCTCGCCAACCAAAGCCAAATCGAGAGAGTCAAAATAGTCAGGAAAGGCCTGAATCAGATGATAGAGGCCATTTTCGACCAGCGGCGTCATCTCTTCGCGGGCATAGACCACCAGCGAGAGATTAAAACGGGAGGTCAAAGCGCTGCCCCAGCGCTCACAGAGATAAAAAAAACTGGCCAAAGCCCCTTTCATATCCGAAGCCCCGGCCCCATAAAAGCGCAGGTCTTCGCGGTAGGGTTCAAACCAAGCAGGCACAACATCGGAATGGCCAACCAGGGCCAAATGGGGTTTGTTTTCCACGTGGGGCCATTGCAGTATCAGCGAATCTTTGACTTCGCGAATCTGTATTTCGGGCATTATGCGGACCAGTTCTTGGCGCAGAAAGCCGTTAAATGCGGCCTCTTGATAGGTGGGAGAAGGGCACTTGAGCAGCGCCTCCAGCCATTCGAGCAGATTCATAATTTGACTTGGGCCGCACGCCGGGCGACTTCTTCCGCAATCTCTTGGGTCACACAATAAGTCAGGCGGGCATAGCCCTCCCCATCGGAACCAAAGGCTGTGCCTGGGGTAATCAGAAGACCCGCTTCGATAAAACCCTGCAAAAGCGCTTCAGAGCTGCTGCAATGGGGGTGACTGAACCAGAGATAAAATCCGGCCTGGGCCCCAAAGACTTCACAGCCAGCTGCTTTTAAGGCTGTGCTGATCAGATCCCGTTTGCGGCGATAACCGACAGCAAAATCACGCGGGTGTTGGTCGTCATTCCAGGCCGTGACAGCCCCCTGTTGAATAAAGGTGGGGGTTCCCACGCCAATCGGCTCGCGCAATTTACCCAAAAGGCGAATCACTTCATGGTTGCGACTGATCAGTGCCCCCATACGGTAACCGGTCATGTGGCTGCGTTTGGAGAGCGAGCGGAAGACCAGCCAACGCGGGCTGTCGATCTCCAGGCAAGAGGCCGGACGCTGCTCGGTATAATACAGTTCGTTATAACACTCGTCCGAGCAGACGAGAAAATCGTAGCGCTCAGCCAAGGCCAATAATTTTTCAAAATAGGCGCGATCGGCCAAGGCGGTGGTGGGATTGTGGGGAGAGTTGATCCAAAAGAGCTGACAGCGCTGCCACTCTTCGGCTGAAAAACTGTCCAGATCGGGCAAAAATCCGGTTTCGGCACTGAGTGGCAAATATTTAACGGGAATACCCAAGGTGCGAGCCGAGGCTTCATAGACCGGATAAGAGAGGGAAGGAATCCAGATCTCTTGCCCTTGCGACCAGTCAAACAAAAGCGGGACATGAAAAATGGCCTCTTTGGTACCATTACAGGAGAGAATCTCTTTGGCTGGGTCAAAGGTCTGGCCATAATAGCGCAAGGCCCAATTGGCAACCGCTTCGAGATAAAAACCATCGCCGCGATTTTTGGGATATTGCGAGATCTCCGTGGCCTGCAAAGCGGCCACAACCGCATCTCTAACGGGGGGATAAGTGGGTTCAATCGGATCCCCCATGATCAAGCTGATGATATCCCGCCCCTGAGCCCGCAGCGCGCTCAACCGCTCATTGAGGGCGGCAATAAAATAAGTGTGACCTTCAAGCAGGTAATGATTGAAGTGCATAATCGAGCTTCCTTAAAATCACAGGCTGCCCTCAGTGTGACACGAGCCCGGCTCCAAGATAAAGGAGATAGGCCCCCAGAGATTTAAAGGTGGCGCTGCAAAAGGCCGGGGGGGGCCGTTGTCAAAGAACCACTTACCACAAACAGATCTTCGGCCAGGGTTTGGACCACATCCGCCATTTTGAGGCGTTTGAGCCAGTCTTCGGGTAGGGCCTGCAGCCCATTGAGCAGGCCTGTGATTTGACCCGTAATTGTCCCTGTGCTGTCGGAATCCCCGGAATGATTGACCGCCACACGTACACTCTTGCGAAAATCGTCGGGGAAAGACAGAGCACAGAACAATGACATCGCCAGAGCCTCCTCACCCACAGCACCGGGCCAGCCCACGCCCATTTTGGCCAATCGCTCAGGGGTGGGCTCCAAACCCGCGGCCTGCATTTCCAAGGCCCGATCGACATGAAAAAGGGTTTCATCGTGACCGGGATAGGTTTTGAGAATATCCAAGACTTTGATTGCCGCTGGCTCCAAGGGCTCCCCATCCACCAGCAGGGCGATTAAAGCAGCATAATAACCCGCAGAGAGATACCCACTGACATGACCATGGGTAATCGCCGCTGAATCGGCCCCAATGCGAAAGGCCTTTTCGGGATCTTGCCAAAAATAGAGGCCCACAGGGGCTACACGCATGACGCCGCCACAGCCTTTGCTCTCGTTGAGGGCATAATCGCGGCTGCCCATTTTACCGCTGTGCAAGGCATTGAGACAGGTTTGGCCGGGCGCTTTCTGCTGAAAAAGCCCCTTTTGCTGCAATAAATAACCGCTGCGCAAAGAGGGGGGAATGGGATAGTCTTGGGTGTGGAGCCAGCGCAAATAAGCCTGGTAGATTAATGTTTGCAGATGAAGATCACGCAAATCCGTTTGCAGCGAAAAGCGGATCAGGGCCTCAGCCGTAAACAGTGTCATCTGGGTATCGTCGGTAAAATCGGGATCCACCAGGGCATCAATGCCCCCTTCGCCATATTGCTGGCGAATGGCTCGGATATCCTGAAATTCAACCGGGTTGCCCAAGGCATCTCCCAAAGCACCGCCCAAGAGACAGGCCGCATAACTTTCAAGACTGTGATAATTTTTCATCTTCGCTCCCTTTGCTTCGACAATCGCATCTGATAAACAGTATAGCTTGAAGAAAAAAACACAGTCACACACCAAACACAGCAACACCAGAATTAAGGCTCCTGGAGTTGCTGCTTTGAAGCGTTTCCGTCTGGCGTTAAGCTGTTGTGGACTTAAACAGCTTGAGCCAAGGTGGGGGAAAGCCGGTCCAACTCAGGCAAACTGCTCACAGGCACAATCTGGGCCCGTGAAAAGCCATTAAATTGAGAGGCTGCGACCATACTATATGCGCCAATATCTGGCGTAAAGAGCGAGTCACCCAACTCCAAATTGTCGGGCAAGGGTGTACCCTGGCTCATAATATCCACCCCATCACAGGTCGGTCCACAGACCACAGCATCAGACCATTCAGACTGTGATTCCAACGATTGGTCCAAGGGTAAAAACAGATAGGGCTGATGATCATAGAGGATGCCGTTATAAGCCCCATAGACCCCATCGCTCAGATAATACCAGACCCGCTGATTGCGGTGGGTTTTGCCAATCACGGTGCTGACCAGGGTAAAAGCCCCCGCACAGATCACCCGGCCTGGCTGGGCCTGCAGGGTATAGCCTTCGGCCTGGGCCGCATCAGTAAGTTGACCAATCTGGCCCAAAAGCGGCTCAACCGCCAAAGAACCACTGCCATCGGCTGAGCCCCAGGGAAAGCCGCCGCCAATATCTATCAGGCGAAGATCGACACCTGTTTCACGTTTAAATTCTTTTAAGACCCAGACAGAGGCCTCCAGGCAACGCTCATAATTGCCCAAATTCCAGGACTGGGTACCGACATGAAAACTAATGCCGCCAGGTTTCAGGCCAAGTTTGAGACAGTTTTTAAGCAATTGCAAAGCTTGCAGCGGCGGGCAGCCAAATTTGACCCCCAAATCGGTCTGAACACCTTCGGCAGGCAAACTGATGCGAATCAAGACCAAAGGCTGATCTTCTGGGGCTACCGCCTGATAGACCTGCTGCAATTTGACCAATTCTTCGGGAGAATCGGCAGTGGTCATGGCCACCCGGTGTTCGACCATGGTTTCAAGCGTGCGCCGATCTTTAAAGGGATTGGCCAGAATGATCCGATCGCCCGAAACGCCTAAAGCAATCAATTTTTCAACCTCCGCCGCCGAAGCAGCATCAAATGACCAGCCCGCCTGGGCCAAATACCTGAGAATTTCATCCCGATCATTGGCTTTCATGGCATAAAAGGGCGTTACGCCTTTCAGGTTCTTTTCAAAGAGGGCAACGGCATCAGCCAGAGCCTCTTCGTCAAAGAGATAAAAGCTATTGCCAAAATAATGGGAGGGAATCAGGCGGAGTCGTTTTTGTAATTCTTGGAGTCGTTGAGAAATCAAAAGCGGTGTGTTTTTTTGGGGGGGCATTCAGTCATCCTTTTTATAGATTAAAATTATGTTCAAAAGGTCACAAAACAGTGATAAAACGGTGATAAAACAGCGTTAATCCCTGAATCCTGCAAGCAGGTTAAGGCCTATTATTATCCCTCAGGCGTCCCACGTCAATATGAAACTGGTGAATATATTTTTATCTTGATTTTTTGTGCCAGAAAGCGGAACATCTGAAGATTCATTTACGTCGTTTAAGGTGAATTCCCCTTTGTTTTTGCTGGAGTGCCATGCGCCTGATTTGTCTTATTTCCTTGATTATTTCCCTGGCCACTGTTTTACCCGTTCAGGCCCAGGTTTCTTCGCGCACGGCCGAATTTCAGGTCTTAAACCTGCTCAATCAATACCGCCAGCGCATGAAACTCAGCCCACTCAAACTCGATCGCTCCGCCAGTGATGTCGCCCGTCTGCACAGCGAAGAAATGGCCGAAAGAAATTTCTTTGATCTGCGCTCACCCTCGCGGGGTTCACTCGAATACCAACTCAGTTACCACCGCGTCAGTGGGCGTATTGTCAACTCACTGATTGTCTTGGATTATTCGATTCCCGAAGTTTTTTCTCAGCTCCAAAAAAATCCCCAATTACTTGATGATTCTGTTACCCATGCCGGCGTGGGCGTGCATATGGACGATCAGTCTCATCCCGAAAAAGGCATTTGGCTGACCTTGGTCTACCTGGAATATTTGGCAGAGATCAAACCCGTTCCCCGTACGGTTTCCCCTGGAGAGATTCTGCGCCTGCGCGGAGAGATCTATGCTCCCTACCAACGCGCCCGCATGCCCGTCACCCTGCCCAATGGCCAAGTCAAAACCTATCCCAATTTGCTTGGCAATCGCAGGGGCTTTTTGTTTGAAATCCCCTTTAGCCAGGGCAAAGGCCGCTATACCTTGGAATTATTGGTCGATGACCCCCAACAAGGCCCCCGTGTCGCCGCTATTTTACCGATCTATGCAGGGCAGGCCTATCCCAGCGCAGAACCGTCTCCGAGCCCCTCCCAAGAGCAGTTTTCCAGCACCACAGAAGCAGCCCAACGTCTGTTTTGGTTGATCAATCAAGAGCGGCAGCGCCACCGTTTGCCGGTCTTACAAGAAGATCAATTGCTCGAACAGGTTTCCTGGCAGCACAGCGAAGACATGGGTAAAAACAAGTATTTCGCCCATATTTCTCCCAAGGGAGAAGATCCCAACGAGCGCTTTCACAGAGCTGGAGGCAAAGGCCAAGTCGGTGAAAATATCGCCTTTGATATCTCGATCGAAGGTGCCCACCGCCGCCTGATGAACAGCCCCGGCCACCGCGCCAATATTCTCGATCCACGTTTTACCCATCTGGGCATCGGCGTCTATTTTAACGGCAGCCACTATTACATCACCCAGCTCTTTCGGCGCAAAAATCTGCCGCTGGACAGTCATGCTGTAAGCCAAAGTTTTATGCGCTGGCTCAATCAGCAGCGCACCCGCTCTCGGCTGCCTGCGCTACAAAACGATGAACGGATACACGACGCAGCCCTGCAACACAGCCAAGCAATGGCCCGTGAAAACCGCTTGAGTTATCAGGTTGGGGGGCTGAGTTTTAATGAACGGCTGCAGCGGCTGCGGGCCCAGACGGGAGAGGTCAACACCATTTTGGTGTTGGCAGACTCAGTCGAAAATGCACTTGAAAAACTGGCCAAACACAAAGCAATTATTGCGCAAAAAAAATTCAAAAAAACGGGGATTGGCGTTTTTCAAGCGGTTAGTTCGGATTATGGTGATAACTCTCTCTGGATTACCATCGCTGTGGGCACAAAACCTGTATCTTAATCATTTTAAAGCGTGCACTGGGTCACAATTAAATTCTTTAAAATAGATTAATATTTAAGAATATCCCGAAATACAACAAAAATATCAAACTTTCCCTGTTTAACATATAGCAAAACGGATAGCCCAAGGCCTAAAATCAAAACAGGTATGCATATGCATCATGGAGGGTTAACACATGGACGGTATCGAAGAAGTCGAAGAACCTGAGCCGCTCTCGGGTTTGTATAAGATCATCATGGGGACCTTTGGGATCGGCATGGCAGGCATGTTGATTATCGGATTCGGTCTGGCCATTCATTGGGTCGACAAACACGATCGCAAGGTACAAACCGCTGCCAAAATTCGGCAGGTGACCCACAAGCCTTTTAAAGATCCCCTCTTGGCTGCACAGACTGTCAAATTTGAAATCCCCTATTTACATGGCGGCGACCCCCAAAGCCAGCGTCTGATGGCTGAATGGTCAAAAGCCAAAACGGGAAGCGTCTCAGGTGGTTTTAAAATTCCAGCAACCTATGTTACCCCCAATACCCAGGTTCAGACAGAATTGACGTTGAGTTGCCAAACCCTCTGTCAACTCAGTTTCGAGCTACCCGCCAATCGCGTGCTTTTGCCCTGGTTTAATAGCAAAAAAGTACATTACCCCGAACGCGAATTTAAATTGGAAAGCTTTGGATTTCGCTTGGAGGTCGCAGAATCACGTCTGCAGGGCATTGGCGTAGAAGAGAGCCCTTTGGCTCCCTTTGATCTCAGTCTCAACTTAAAAAAATATTACAAAGAAACCTATCTGGGTTCAGACGGCAAAGTGATTCGCTTTTAAAAGTCAGGGAAAAAGCCGTGTAACACGCCAAGCTTGGCCATCAATCTGGAATAAAAGGCGGTCGTGTAAACGACTGGGGCGACCCTGCCAAAACTCGACGGCATTCGGAATAACCCGGTATCCTCCCCAATGAGGAGGACGGGGAATGGCTTTATCGGCATATTCCTGCTCCAGGGCCTGCAGGGTCTGTTCCAAGGCCTCTCGGCTGGCTAAATGTTCGCTCTGCATCGAAGCCCAGGCACCCAATTGGCTGCCCCGCGGGCGTGAGGCAAAGTAGGTATCAGAATCGGCACCCGAAATTTTTTCAATCTGCCCCTCGATGCGCACCTGTCTTTCGAGTTCGGCCCAGTAAAACAAGAGGCAGACCTGTTGATTGGCTGCGATTTCACGGCCCTTGCGGCTGGCGTAATTGCTAAAAAAGACAAAACCCTGACTGTCCAATTCTTTGAGCAAGACCGTGCGGCTGCTGGGAGCGCCACTGGCCGAGACCGTACTCAGGATCATGGCATTGGGCTCGGGCAATTGGGCTGAAACCGCCTGCTCAAACCAGTATTTAAATTGCAAAAAGGGATCCGCCTGAAGCTCGGCTTCATTGAGACTGGCCTGGCGGTACTCTTTGCGCAACCCCTGAATCTCTGAAAACATTATGTTAAACCCTCTCCTCGCTCATCGAGCAGATCTTGACACGTTTCCACAGCCCCAATCAATTGCTGGTAAAAATCTTCCACCGGGGAAATATCAAATCCCCGGTTGGAGATCCCGTCAAGGGCATCAGCAATCCGGTCGCATTCGTCAAGCAAGGGCTCGATGGCGGCTTCGACTTGGGCCTGTGCAGCTTTGGAATTGATCGCCAAAATCTGGCGGTAGAGCTGTTGACTCTGACTCTGGGCCTTTTGACAGCGATCGCGAATCGCCTGATAATCCGCAGAGGTATTTAAAACCATTTCCAGACGCCGTTTCATCACGTCCAAAGGCCGCAGACGCACCCGCAATTCGGAGGTGTCGATCTCCTGATCCAGAATTTTGAGCTGGCTGTCGATATGCCCGTAGATCCGATTGAGTTCCTGGCTGCGTTCCCGCACGGGCAGCAGCTCAAAATTGTCAAAACTGGGCTGCGCCACGATGGACTCGTTCATGAGTGCTTTGGACTGTTCCATTAACAGGGATTCAAGCTCATCGTAGAGCTTATCGTAGTCCTTATCCCGGCCCAATACAGGCAATTCGCTGGCAAAGGCCTTTTCTTCGGGCATATCCTGCGGCATCTCAGCTGCAAATTGGGCGTCTTCTTTGTCAATCTCCTGCTGCTCCAGAATCGAATCCAGCAGCAAACGGGCCTTTTCATGGCTGGGCGCAACACGCCGGGCCTCGTTGAGATAGCGAATCGCTTTGGGAGTTTTGCCCAAGAGCAGAAAGAGATAGGCCACACCGACATAGGGGTCGGGATTGCGGCGGTTGTGCTGAATGGCATCCATAAACGCATCAGAGGCTTCAAGCAAAAGCGCTTTGTTTTTAAATTGATCGGCATAGGCCTTTTCCATCAAAGACATACCGCGCAAATGGCTAACATCTGACTCTTTGTGACGCTTAGAAGAAAGAGAGCCAATTTCTTCTCGCATGGTCATGAGTTGTTTAAAGTCCATAGCTCTCTCCTTACCGTTTCCAAGAAACAGGATAACACAAAACCCAGCTCAGTCTGACTCCGATTCCAGCCAGATATACGGCCGGACATAAAAGCCAGGTTGACAGTGCAGTTCGTCAATATTTTTGATCAGCTTAGCAGGATTCCCGACAGCCACTGCATTGTCGGGCAAATCTGTGGTGACCACAGAACCAGCCCCGATCAGGCAATTTTTGCCGATATTCAGCCCCGGCAGCAGGGTGGTATTGGCCCCAATGCGGGTGCGGAAACCAATCCGGGTCGGTGGTTTACAGTCCTGGTAGCGGGGGCAAATCGGATGTGGATCATCGGTAAAAACCACGTGGGGCCCCAAAAAAACCTCGTCTTCGAGAATCACCCGCTCCAAAAAGCAATGGCTGTGAATCCGCACGCGATGGCCAATGCGGTTGCCGTATTCCAGCACCGCATGGGTACCCACACTGACGCCATCACCCAAAATATTGTCTTCGCGGATCATCACCCCATGGCCTGTTTGCAAATGGCTGCCAATTGTGCTGCCTGCATAGAGAGTGGAAAAACTGCGAATGGTGGCATGGGAGCCCAGGTACAGGGCTTTTTCGCCCGGAGCAGCCTGACGGGGCGGCTTGCCCAAAATCACAAAGGGATCAAGCAAAGAAGTGGTTGGGTCCCAGTGAACATTTTCAAAAATCTGCAGCGAATCAGACACGCTGAGAGGCCTCCGGAGTTTAAAGTTTGGCCTCACTGATCGGCTTTAAGATCAGCTTGGCAGCAGGGTACAAAAACAGCAATAAAAGCAGATGGTAAAACAACAAAGGGGGGAGAATATGTAAAAAATGCCCCCAGACCCAGCTGCCTTTGCCCAGAAACCAAAACGCCCCCAGACATTCAGCCGAGAAGGTGACCCATAATGTGGCCAGCAAAGCCTGGGGCCAGCTTAAGCTGTTTTCGGAGCGGCGGGCATACCCCCAAACAGGTCCCAGACTGAGAAGGGCCATGCTCAATTGAAAAATTCCACTGTTGGCCCAGAGATCGAGCAAGGCAGCAAAACAGAGCGCCATCCACAAACTGGCCCCCCGAGGCAAAATCAGGCAGAGCAAAAGCCCACCCATCAAGAGGAATTGCGGGGGCGCATTGAGAAAAGGCAAAAGTTCTCCCACTTGCAGTTGCAAAAGGCTCAAAAGCCCCAGCAAAAAACCAGGAAAGAGCAGATACAAGCCAATCATGGCCCTGGCACCGGCTCAGACTCCGGCTCAGACTCCCGCTCAGAAACAGGCTCAGGCACCGACCCAGATGTTGAATCAGACGCTGAATCGGGCACCAAAACAACCACTTCGCGCAAAATCTCGGCAAAAGCAGCCAGCTTGATCTTGACCTCAGGCACCGGATGCCCCGGCTGTTGAATCACTTCTTGGACCGTTCCCAGCAGTAAATCTGGGGGAAAAGTGCCCCCGAGGCCCGAGGTCAGAATTTTTTCACCGGCGACAACGCGGGTATAGTTTTCGAGGTATTTAAGTTGAGAGACCTCGCCAGGCCCCCCCCCACTCAAAATGGCAGGTTTGCGCATGCGCTCGGTCATACACGAAACCGAACTATCGGGATCGGTTAATAATTGCACCATCGCTGTATTGGCAGACAGCTCAACCACTTTGCCCACCACCCCGTGGCGGTTCATCACCACACGGTTGAGTGAAAGCCCGTCTTCAAAGCCTTTGTCAATTTGCAAGCGGCTGAACCACTGGCTGGGAGAGCGGGCAATCACCTGGGCCCCGATTTTTTCATACCCCTTGGGAGGGGCCAGTTTGAGTAAATCACGCAGGCGCTGGTTTTCATCTGCAACAATTTCCATCGCTTTGAGCTTGCGGCGCAATTGTGAAAGTTCTTCGTAAAGGGCTTTTTGCTTGAGCGCCTGCTGACGGTAGAGTTCCCACTCCTGTTTCATGGCAGGCAAGCCCGAGAGCAGGTATTGCATTTGGTTTAAAAACGGACGGCTAAAATCCTGCATCAAAGGGGCCCAGGCGCTGCGCAAAAAAATCAAGGCCACCACCCCCAAACTCAGTCCGCCGACCACAATCCAACTTGCGCGCGAGCGGCGGGGGCGGCTGATCATGAATATTTAATGCCCAGCAGACGCGTCCAATTCGAGGGACGCGAGCGGGAGGTCTCTTCGAGAATTTTGCCAGCCCCCAAAGCCACACACATCAGCGGGTTCTCGGCAATATGCACGGGCACTTGGGTGGTTTGGCGCAACATCTCATCCAGACCTGCGAGCATGGCTCCACCACCGGCCAAGACAATCCCCCGGTCGATAATATCCGAAGCCATTTCTGGCGGAGATTTTTCCAGGGTGCGGCGCACACATTCCCAAATCGCTTTGAGCGGTTCTTGCAGCGCTTCACGCACCTCGCTGGAGGTGATCTGAATCGCACTGGGCAAACCCGTATTGAGGTGGATGCCTTTGATCACCATGGCCTTTTCTTCGGGCCCCCGCCAGGCTGAGCCAATCTGGATCTTGATCTGCTCAGCGGTGCGCTCGCCAATCATCAGGCTGTGAACCTTGCGCATATAGACCGCAATCGCGTCGTTCATTTCGTCCCCGGCCACGCCAAGCGACTCACTGACGACAATCCGGCCCAGGGAGATGACCGCCACTTCGGTGGTGCCTCCGCCAATATCGACAATCATGCTGCCCGTGGGGTCGAGCACGGGCAGCCCTGCCCCGACGGCTGCAGCCAGGGGTTCTTTGGCCAGGATCACATCGGGTTTAAAACCCGTGGTGGCTTTTTCGGCGGCTTCGAGCACAATTCGCTCTTCGACCTGGGTCATGCCCGAAGGCACCCCAATCACCATGCGGGTGCGCATCACCAATTGGTGGCGCGGCTGGGCTTTGGTGAGAAAATACGAGATCATCATATGGGCGGCGTCGAGATCGGCGATCACCCCTTTTTTGAGCGGACGAATGGCTTGAATGCTTTCGGGGGTGCGCCCCAGCATCGCTTTGGCCTCTTCGCCCACACTCATGGGTTTGCGGGTCTGTTGATCAATCGCCACCACCGAAGGCTCGTTGAGCACAATACCCTTGCCTTTGAGATAGACAAGAGTATTGGCAGTGCCCAAATCCATGGCGATATTTAAATAGACGGGATTCAATAAATTGGTTAAGAAAGACATGGCTGCCTCCAGAGGCGGCTGTGAGTTTCACGCAGGCTGGTAAAGCCGTTGTGCCCCAGAATAATATGGTCAAGCAGTTCGATCTGCAGCAATTCGCCCGCTTCGATCAGGCGTTGGGTGAGCTGCAAATCTTCGGGACTGGGCGATGTTTCTCCGCTGGGATGATTGTGTGCCACTATCATGGCATGGGCATGGTGCATAATCGCGGTTTTAAACATTTCACGGGGGTGGGCCAAAGTGCCGTTGAGAATCCCCGATGTGACCGTTTTTTGGGCGATCAGACGGTGGCGGGTATCGAGACAGAGGGCCACCAGATGCTCTTCGCGGGCATCGCGCAGGCGCGGCAGCAGCAAGGCTGCCACTGCTTCGGGCCGATTGAGCTGGGGCCGATCGGGCATTTCACTCACACTGACCCGTTTGCCCATTTCAAAAGCCGCCATTAAACGGGCGGCTTTGGCCAACCCCAAGCCGTTGAGCTTACAGAGCTGGGGCAATTCAAGTGCTGCCAAGCCGCGCAAATTGGGAGGATTGGCCTGCAAGAGCAATTGCTGGGCCAGGTCCAGGGCCGTTTGCCCCTGGGTACCGGTACTCAATAAAAGTGCCAATAGATCCACGTCACCCAAGCTCCGAGGGCCTTCTTTTTGCAGGCGCTCGCGGGGCTTAAGCTCATTGGGATAGGCTTTTAAAGGAAGATGCGCGGTACTCATAGCTTGAGCATTGTAGCAGATCCTGGGAATGGGGGGACGGGGAAAGGGCTTTGCAGGCAGGTCCCACCTGCCCGAGATTTGGCAGATCTGCTTAAAGACCAAATCAAGGCCTTCACAAAAATCTTTTGACCTTTATCAAATCTTTATATTCATGTTTTATGCTAGAGATA
>JADMKE010000001.1 GCA_018780035.1 Candidatus Sericytochromatia bacterium | reverse complement strand
AGGACGCCCCCCAGGCAAACCACCCTCCCAAGGCCCTCAAGGACGACCCCCAGGTAAACCAGGACAGCCCCAAGTTCCCCGTTCGGGAGGCCTGCGGCCAGGAAAACCCACCGGCCCCAGACCCACTGCAGGCCCGGCTCCGCAACGTCCGCCTTCAGGCCCCCCCTCCACTCCACGCAAAGCTGCCGCAGCCAAAGCCAGTTACCGCACAGGTCCCCTGCCCGCAGATATGCCGATCTTTGACCCCACCCAGCCCAGTTTTTGGCAGCAGATCAAATACCCGCTGCGCTGGCTGGCAATAGCCAGTGTTTTGGTTGTTTTAATTGTGCTGTTTAAACGCTTTGAATTGGGCAGTTATTTCAGCCAAGAACAGATTCAAACATGGCTGGAGCCGTTTGGCCAATGGGCCCCAGCCGCTTTTATCGGTCTCTTTGTGGTGGCCATGCTCTTGATGGTGATTCCCTATTGGCTGATGTGTGGGATGGGAGCCCTGTTCTTTGGCGTGGCCTGGGGCACCCTTTGGAGCGTTTTGGGAGCCACCCTTGGGGCGATTGCCGTCTACAGTCTGTCTAAATTGCTGGGCCAAGCGATCATTCGCAAACAGGCGGGCAATCAGCGTTGGGAAAACCTCAACAAACGCCTCGAAAAAGACGGCTTTTATTACCTCTTGCTGGTGCGCACCCTGGCAATTCTGCCTTTTAATCTGCTCAATTTCGCCTGTGCCTTTACCGCCATCAAACTGCGCCACTTTGTTCTTGCCAATTTAATCGGTCTGATTCCTTCGGCCTTGGTCTATGGCTATGGCACGCAATTATTGCGCGATCCGTCCATTTCCAAAACCCAATTGGCCTGGCTCGTTGGCATTGTACTGCTGGTGGTGGTGCCCCCGATTGTCTTTCGCCAGGCCCGTCGCTCACGGCGCAAAGAGCAAAAATCCCGGATAGAGAAGGCCTTTCATTTTCCTGGAGAATAGCCCAGAGCGCCAGATTTAAACATCCGGTCTGCGGGGATCACTGGCCCAGAGTAATTCGGGCCGACAAACCTGTGAATCGCGCTCCCCAAAGAGTTTTACAGCATATTTCTGTTTGATTACCTCGTTGAGCAAGCTTTGCATCGCTGTCTGCTGAGAGAGAACTGCAATCTGCCTGCCCGATTCATGATCAAGCATGACCGTAAAGGTGGAATACCAAGAAAGTGGCCGACAGCTTTGTTTTTTACCGTTTTCTGCCTTTAGATTCAAAAGAATATCTTCAGACTGGTCCACGTTTGCCCATTGATACGATATCAATTGTCCAACAAAGGTCGGATCGGCATTTGATAATTGGGGAACCCCAAACTGAAGTTTGCCAGGCGGTTGGACCCGTTGGCGATTGGGGCGCTCGGTAAAACGGGTATAAAGGGGGAAACGCTGCTGCGCAAACAGACCGGTCACTTTTTGCCAACGGGCATTTTGGGCCTTGTAAAGCTGGGTAATCCAATAGCCTTGCTCATAACTCATAAAGATCAACTCAGCTCGACCATCTCGATCGAGGTCGATCAGATCGGGAATGCCCTGGGCTTTGATTTCAAAATAACCTTCGGCGCTGAAAGGCATGGGTCGACCATCAGCCTCAAAGAGCAAGCTGATCAAATGATGGGTCGGTGCCAGACCATTGCCATAGGTCTCATGGCTCAGAATCAGGTCGACCTGACCATTGTGATCGAGATCCGCACGGAAGAGGGTATAGGGCCGGCTTTCCAATTGAACCGAATAGGGCAAACCAAAGCGATCTTTGCCGTTGAGGTGCAAGGCCTCCGGATGCGGGGAAAACAAGACTTGTCCGGCTCCTGCAGCAATGCTGCGTGGGGCAGAGTGAGGGAAGATCTGGCCCAGTGGTTGCAGCCCAAAAGGAGCCTCCAAGGCCGGTTTAGCCAAAGGGAAATAGGCATCCATCCAGGCCTGCGCGGGTTCAGAGACAGAGAATCGGGCACAGAGCAGGGTCCATGTGCAAACCAGGATTTTAATCGGGTGTAATCGTTTAAACAAAACAGCTTACGCTTTCTCTGGGGATTGAAACTGAATTGATGCTGAATTAATGCAATAGCGCAACCCTGTGGGCTGGGGGCCATCGTCAAAGACATGGCCCAAATGGCCTTGGCACTTGGCACAGTGAACTTCGGTACGTGTCATGCCATAGCTGGTATCACGCTCTTCTTCGATCGCCTCCGTTTGCAGCGCTTGATAAAAGCTGGGCCAGCCACAACCGGCATCAAATTTGGTGTCAGAGACAAAGAGGGGCTCACCACAACCCGCACAGAGATAAGTGCCTGTTTCGTTGTGGTTCCAATATTCCCCCGTAAAAGGGCGCTCAGTGCCTTTTTCGCGCAAGACCCGGTATTGTTCAGGACTGAGTTCTTTTTTCCAATCAGCATCCGATTTTTGAATTTTAGTCATATGGGGAATTCCTTTGATTACAGTCTTTTAAAACAACCCTATCACCTGTCCGGTTTCGGTGTCCACATCAATTCGGCGATAAGCCGGATCCGAAGCCGTGCCGGGCATCAATTTGATGTCTCCCGCCACAGGCACGACAAAACCGGCCCCTTGATAGACCCGCAATTCGCGCACAGTGAGTTCCCAATCGCGGGGACGGCCTTTGAGGGCCGGGTTGTCTGAGAGGCTAAGGTGGGTTTTGGCCATACAGGTGCCATAAAGTGAGAGCACGGGATCGGCCTCAATTTTTTTGAGTTGGGCCTGGGCTGTGGGCAAAAATTGCACCCCCCTGGCGCCATAGACCTTTGTTGCAATGGCCTCAATTTTCTGGTTCAGGGGCAGCGTTTCAGGGTAGAGAAATTCAAATTGAGAGGCGTCTTCACAGGCTTCCAAGACCACTTGGGCCAGTTCTTCGGCTCCCGCTCCGCCCAATTCCCAGTGACGGGAGACGGCAAAACGTGCCCCCGCCGCTTCGACAGCCTGGCGTACCACAGCCACTTCTTCAGCAGAATCGCTGACAAAGTGATTGAGACAGACCACCGCAGGCACCCCACTTAAGCGCACCGTCTCCAAATGGGCAAGCAGGTTTGGCAAGCCCTTTTCGACCAGTTCAGGGGCCGAGTGGGTATACGCGGAGTCTAGCGCTTTGCCTGGGGTCACAGCAGGCCCGCCGCCGTGCATTTTAAGCGCCCGCACAGTTGCGACAATCACAGCGCAAGACGGGCGCAGGCCCGAAAAGCGGCATTTGAGATTCCAGAATTTTTCAAAGCCAATATCTGCCCCAAAGCCACTTTCGGTGACATGGTAATCCGCCAGTTTAAGCCCGAGCCGATCGGCCAGAATCGAGGATTGGCCCAGGGCAATATTGGCAAAAGGCCCGGCATGAACCAGCACCGGCTGGCCTTCGAGGGTTTGCATCAAATTGGGGTTGAGGGCTTTGACCAGCAAAGCGGTCATGGCCCCATCGACTTCGAGATCCGCAGTGGTCACAGGCTTGCCTGAGGTGTCATAAGCCAGAATCATGCGCGAAACCCGTTGGCGCAGATCGGCCAAATCCGAGGCCACACTCAAAATCGCCATCAATTCACTGGAGACAGCAATCTGAAAGCCGCTCTGGGTCAAGAAGCCATCCATTTTGCCGCCCAGCCCCATGACAATTTCGCGCAAGGACTGGGCACAGAGATCGATCACCCAGCCTGTGGCCAGATTGCGGGGGTCGATATTCAGGCGTTTGAGTTGCTTGTCGGCCAGGGTCTGATCGCCATAATTAAACTCGTGCTGCATGCGTGAGGTCAACGCCACCATGCCGAGGTTGTGGGCCGTGATAATCGCATCAAAATCCCCGGTCAGGCCCAGGCTGAATTCGGTTAAGGGCACACATTGGGCATAGCCCCCACCCGCGGCCGAGCCTTTGATATTAAAAATGGGCCCCATCGAAGGCTGGCGAATCGCCCCAGTGACGCGTTTGCCCAAACGGCCCAAGCCCTGAATCAGGCCCACAGTGGTGGTGGACTTGCCCTCTCCCAAAGGAGTGGGAGTGATCGCCGTAACGTCGATATAATGCCCCTGGGGACGGTCTTTGAGCCTTTCGAGAATTTTGCGGTAGTCGAGTTTGGCCAAAAAATGGCCATGGGGCAAAATCTCGTGGCGTTCGAGTCCGAGTGCCTCCCCCAATTCCCAGGCAGTTTTCATCTGCGGTTCGGCATCGCGGGCAATTTCCCAATCGGCTTTCATGGCGGGCTCCTTTGGCGGAAAGTTCTGCTGTATTGTGCCACAAAAAAAGGCCCCCACGTGGGGGCAAAGAACGATTAAAGCAAACCTGAAAGCCTTATTTGGCAGCGGCTTTGGCGCGGGCAGAGACCTCCAGGGCTGCAGTTAAAGCCATTTCCTGTAATTTTTCTGTGGTTTCAGCTTCGTAAAAGGCCTTGAGTTTGGGAATCACGCTGGTATCTGAGATCCCCACCATGCCATAGCCATTGTAGAGGTTATACGAATAATTTTCATTGCCCCCCAAGGCCTCTAAAGCCCGCTCACGCAGATCAGCTTTGCTGCTGTTTAACTCTTTGAGGAGGGCATTCAGGGCATTTTTATCGCCCATCTGTGCCAAGGCACTGTTGAGCGCCAATTTGTGCAATTGGGCATTTTCATCACTGCCTTTGCTGGCAGCCAGGGCCGCGGCCAGATCTTTTTTGACCTGGGCTCCTAATTTGCCATCTTTGAGCAAAACAGCAGAGGCGGAGATCAATTTGGTTATGTCCTCTTGGCCCTTGCCCAGGTATTTTTTGACCACTTCTTGCCAAGCCGGAGCATGGCCCGAGGCGGCCAGGGCCATCAAGACAGGAATACGGTTGAGATATTGATTGTCGCCATACTTGGCCAAGACCTCTTTAAGGCCGTCTAAAGCAGCAGGATCCCCCATCACGGTCAAGGCCATCACGGCCCCTTTTTCTTGGGATTCGAGCATGCGCAAGATCTGGGGGGTGGCCGAAGTCTCTTTGACCAAACCCAGATAATTCATGCAGCCGGTTAAAACCTCGCCATCTTTTTCATCTTTAAAGGCCTTTTTACAAACCCCGACAGCGTCTTTGCTGCCCCAGAGCCCGAGCCAATAAGCGCCATAACGTTTGTGGTCAGCAAAACATTTGGTGTTTTCCATGGCTCCCGCAATCGTCTTGGCAGCCGATTTATCGCCAATCTGCCAGAGGGATTTGACCACCGCCGATTTCTGACGACAAACCAGATTGTGGCATTTGGCATCGCTGTCGATCAAGGCGCTTAAGCTGGGTACCGCTTCTTTGCTCGCAGCCAAACCCAGATATTCAATCCCCCAATCGATCAGTTTGAGCCCATACATTTTTACCCCCCCAAGTTTGGGGTTCAAGGCAAAGTCCAATCCAGAAGGGTTATCTGAAGAGGGAATGGTGGTTAAAAACTCCTGGGCAGAGGCCACCACTTCGGCATCTGATTTTTGCTCAAAAGCCAATTGGGAAGCCAAATCCGGACATTTAAATGGCTGTCCAATCGCTTCGCCACATTTGGCGATCAGCTGATTGACTTTCTGGGCTGGATTTAAAGAAATGGTGTTCCAGTACTCATCACCGGGTGTCAGGTATTTGAGAATCAAGGGGTGTTTGCCTGAGGCTGCTGCCGTTCCAGAAGTGACCGGGTTTGATTTGTTCTGCAATAAATTATTCAAATCAAACTGGGCCTGGGCTGTTTGAGGGACCAAAGTACTGGCCAAAAGCAGGGCTGCAGCGAGGTAGGTACTTTTGCGGGAAAACAGAGAAATTAATTTCATAGATTCGTTCCTTTCATGATGCAAATATGCTCAAAAGAAGATACGCAGTCCCGATTGTTTTTTTCACGAAAAATAGCAATCTAATCAAAATAGATAATAAAGAAATATTTTAAAGATAATTTTTAAAATATTAATTAATTTTATTTTTTTTATTTAATTTTATTTTATTTTATTTTTTATTGATTAAGATCAATAAATTTCATAATTTTTGATTTTTTAATTTTCTTATTCAATCCCTGATAGCCTTTCAGCCCAAATTCAGCCTGCATCCCCCCGGTGAAGCAAGTCAAAAACCGCAACAAAGCAAGATAAAATAGCCTATTCATTAAGAAAGAAAATTGACATGATGGCATAAGAAAAGTTACGCTAAAATAGTAAAGGTAAAAAAATAAATAAAAATAAATAAAAATCCAAAAAATAAAAATAAAATTACGGATTTTTTAGTTTTTATTTTTACAAGATTTCAATTTATCATTGTAATTTTGTATTTAATTACCCATTCCCAAATGGAATTCAAAAGCCCCTTTTGCTCCCCATTTCGCAAGGCCAGAAAGCGGAAATACACCCGCTTCTTACTTGATGCATTTTTGCTGCTGCCATTCATTCAAAACCGCGAAGACCCTTTTCCCCTTTGACTAAATCAAGGTCAGCTCAATACATCAACTCCTCTCTGGAGACTTGTTTCCATTCATCAAGAAAGAGAGACTCAGATGAGAATATTCAACCGGATCTGGTTGATGGTGTCCGTGGCCGTATTTATGGCCGGATGTCAACCAGAAGTTAAACCAGGAGCTGTTGGCCCCCCCAGGGCCAGCGCATCGAATCCCCCCATTGTTGACGTGGCTCGGCCCACCGTCAGTGCCACACAACCCATCAACGCGACCCAAGGTGTCGCATTTAATAGCAAAATAACAGCTACTTTTAGCGAGGCCATGGATCCCAGCAGCCTCAATGCAAATACCTTTACCCTGACCGAAAGAAACTCGCCACCGATTGAAGGTGTTGTGAGCTACACCGGCATCATTGCGACCTTTACTCCCAAACGCCAAATGTTTGCCAATACCCTTTATACCGCAACCATCAAAACCGGTGCCCGGAATCGCTCAGGTCAGGCCTTGGCAGAAAACAGAAGCTGGACCTTCACCACCGGAGCCAGCCCGGATACGACCAATCCCGCTGTCAATTTTACAGTTCCTGCCAATGACGAAAGGGGTGTGCCGATCAATGGCAAAATCGCCTTGACTTTCAGCGAAGCGATGGACCCAAACACCCTCAATAACGATACCTTTACCCTCACAGGCCCGGGCTCAAACCCGGTTGCTGGAGTGGTGAGTTATGCGGGCAACGGCACCATTGCCACCTTTACCCCCTCTGCCAAGCTGAATGCCAATACGCGCTACACAGCTCAGGTCAGCACCGGGGCTGAAGATCTGTCAGGCAATCGACTGCCCACCAACACCGTCTGGGCATTTACCACCGGTCTGACCCTCGATACGACTTCACCCACTGAGGTTTACTCAAATCCAGCCAATGGAGCCAACAGTGTCGCAGTCAACGGTCAATTACATGTCACCTTCAGTGAGTTTATGGATCCGCTGACCCTGACATCGGCCACGTTTAAACTGGTTTCTTTACCGGGTTTCAAACCCGTTTCAGGCACAGTGACTTACTCGGGCAAAATTGCCACGTTTACTCCCTCTGTCAATCTAACCCCCAATACGGTTTTTACAGCCACCATTACCACACAAGCCACAGACTTGGCAGGCAATGGTCTGGCCGTCAATAAAGTATGGAGCTTTACCACGGGGGCTTCCGATGGATCAGGCGGTTCATCCGGCGGCGGTGGCGGCGGCGGCGGTGGCGGTGGCGGTGGCGGAGGCCCCGTCCCAGACACCACACAGCCTTTGTTCAGCGGATCTACACCTACCAACGGAACGCTGGGTGTGGCCGTCAACGGCAAACTCTCCGTGACTTTCAGTGAGCCGATGAATCCAACCACGCTCAATAATACAACCTTTACCCTGGCAGGTCCTGGAGTAACCCCGGTTGCTGGCACAGTCAGTTATACGGGTAACACAGCCACCTTTACACCCAACAGCAATCTGGCTGCCAACACCCTCTTTACCGCAACGATCACAACGGGCGCAAAAGATCTGGCAGGCAACAGTCTGGCTGTCAATAAAGTCTGGACCTTTACCACAGGGACAACCCCCGACACAACGGCCCCGCTGCTCAGTTCATCCAACCCTGCCAATGGCGCCACAGGTGTGGCCGTTAACGGCAGTATTGCGACGACCTTTAACGAGCCGATGGATCCGCTGACCATTACCACGACCACCTTTACCCTGACCGGTCCCGGACTCACCCCTGTGGCAGGCACCGTGAGTTATGTCGGCACCACTGCAACCTTTACGCCCACCAATCCACTGGCCCCAAACACCTTGTTTACGGCCACGATTACCACGGCAGTCAAAGATCTCGCAGGCAATAATCTGGTCACAGTTAAAACCTGGACCTTTACCACGGGAGCGACGCCAGATACAACAGCCCCAACCTTTAGCGCTTCTAACCCCGCAAATGGCGCAATCGGTGTTGCTGTCAATGGCACCCTGGCTGCGACCTTTAGTGA
This sequence comes from Candidatus Sericytochromatia bacterium, assembly GCA_018780035.1. GTDB lineage: Bacteria > Cyanobacteriota > Sericytochromatia > UBA7694 > UBA7694. The sequence goes on along the minus strand of JADMKE010000001.1, from coordinate 301,050 downwards.
GCCGATGGATCCCCTGACGATCACTACCGCCACCTATACAGTGACAGGCCCGGGACTGACCCCCGTGGCCGGCACTGTGAGTTATGCGGGCACGGTTGCCACCTTTACACCCACCAATCCCCTGGTTGCAAACACCCTGTTTACAGCAACTTTGACCACGGGTGCAAAAGATCTGGCAGGCAACGCTCTGGCGGTCAATAAGGTCTGGACCTTTACTACCGGCGCAACCCCTGACAGTACGCTGCCCCTGGTGAGTTCAACCACGCCGGCCAATGCCGCTGTGGGAGTGGCCGTTAATGGTAGCATTGCTGCGACTTTCAGTGAAGCCATGGATCCGCTCACACTCACGACGACGACCTTTACTCTGCTTGGACCGGGAATCACCCCTGTTTCTGGCGCAGTGAGTTATACCGGCACCATTGCCACCTTTACCCCCACCGCCAATCTGGCCGGGAATACGACCTTTACAGCCACCATTACCACGGGAGCCAAAGATCTCTCGGGCAATGCCTTGGCTGTGAACAAAGTCTGGACCTTTACCACCGGGGCCACCCCCGATACCACGGCCCCGACCTTTAGCTCTTCCAACCCTGCCAATGGGGCTGTCGGAGTGGCTGTCAACAGCAGCCTTGCCAGCACATTCAGTGAACCCATGAATCCGCTGACAATCACCACGACGACCTTTACCCTGACAGGCCCTGGCCTGACACCTGTTTCTGGCGCAGTCACTTATGCTGGGAACACAGCCACGTTTACCCCGACCAACCCACTGGCAGGCAATACCCTGTTTACAGCAACCTTGACCACGGGCGTAAAAGACCTGGCAGGCAATAGCCTGGCGGTGAATAAAACCTGGACATTTACCACTGGGGCCACACCCGATACAACGGCTCCGACCGTGATCACCACCACTCCAGACAATGGAACGATTGGGAATGCGGTGAATACCAGTGTCGCTGCGACCTTCAGCGAAACCATGGATCCGCTCACACTCACAGCCGTCACGTTTACGCTGACTGGCCCAGGCGTGACACCGGTTTCGGGAGCTGTGAGTTATGCAGGCAATATTGCCACCTTTACCCCCACTGCCAATCTAACCGGGAATACCACCTTCACGGCCACAATTACCACGGGGGCCAAAGATCTGGCAGGCAACGCTCTGCTCGGAACAAAGACCTGGACCTTTGGGACAGGAGCAACACCTGATACCACTGCGCCCACAGTCAATTCGACCAATCCTGCTAATACGACCAGCAGTGTTGCTGTCAATGGTACCCTGGCAGCCACGTTCAGTGAGCCGATGGATCCCCTGACAATCACCACCGCGACCTACACAGTGACAGGCCCAGGCCTGACACCCGTTCCGGGTGCTGTGACTTACGCTGGCAATGTGGCCACGTTTACTCCCGACAATGAGCTGCTCAGGAATACCACCTATACAGCCACCATTACCGGGGGAGCCAAAGATTTGGCGGGCAATGCCCTGGCCAGCAATAAGGTCTGGACCTTTGCCTCAGCAGCAGGACCGGCCCCAGTCAATCTGCGCTCAGCTGGAGATTTTGTGATTCTCGGGAAATCGGGGATCTCAACGGTTCCGGCCTCGGCAATCACAGGAGATATTGGCGTGAGCCCGATCGACCTGACCGCGATCACTGGATTTTCAATGACATTAGACGCCTCCACAACCTTTGCCACGGCTGGACAGGTGACAGGCCGGATTTATGCCGCCAACCTGACACCTCCCACCCCCACCAAAATGACCACCGCTATCGGGGATATGGAGATTGCCTACAACGATGCGGCTGGCCGCGTGGTACCCAATTTTATTGAACTGGGTGCTGGAGAAATTGGTGGCCAAATACTGGCCCCAGGCCTGTATAAGTGGGGAACCAACCTCTTGATCACCACCAATGTCGTGCTCAACGGCGGGGCCAACGATGTCTGGATTTTACAGGTGGCTGGGGATTTGAACCAAGCCACTGCCAATGTGATCCTGACGGGTGGAGCGCTGCCCAAGAATGTGTTCTGGCAAGTAGCCGGGACCATCGATCTTGCCAGCAATGCCCATATGGAAGGCATCCTTCTGGGTAAAACCGCAGTCCATCTGGGAACAGGGGCTTCTATCAATGGCCGCCTCTATGCCCAGACCGCAGTGACCTTGAAGCAGAATGTGGTGACCAAACCCGCACCTTAAGCAAGAGGTAAGAACGGCCGAGCTGTGCCGAGTACAGCTCGGCACAGTTCAAACAAACAAGAGGCCCCCCTGGATTAAATATCCAGGGGGGTCTTTTTAATTAAAAACTTAATAGGTTAACAAATGCTGCCGCAAATCTGCAGGCGACTCAATTGTCTGATTGCGAATTTGCACATAGTCACGCACAAAGTTCTGCAGTTCAGCGCTGGGTGCCGGTGCATTCCCCAAAGCAGCGATGATGTTATCCGCTGTTTGTGCGTTGGTGGCCAGATTCCAATTGGGCAATAGATTTAGACTTTGCAGATGGTTTTGGGCATCGGGCAAGCCCTGCAATTGCTGGTTAATCAGATCTGTGTAGTCAAAACTGTTGCGAACACGGACATAGGTTTGAATAAAGGTAGTCGGGTCAGGCACCGGCAAAGGCATGCCCAGAGCGGCAACAATCGCATCCGCATTCCCTCTTTTTAAGATCTGTACGTCCACATTGCTCACGTTTTGAATATGGGTCGCAGCTTGGGAGAAGGTGCTCAGACGGATTTCATCCAAGCTGGTGTGTTGGGCATCGCGGGCAGTGACATAATTGCGCACAAAGGCCTGGAGTTCGTCAGAAGGAGCATCCATAGCGCCAATGATGACGTCAGCCGTGCCTTGATTTAAGTTCTCTTCTGAAAGGGTAATCAGCGGATTTGCGAGCAGATTTGCGAGCTGTGCAGCAATACTATCCAAATGAGTCTGGGCATGGGGATCTAAAAGCAATTGGGCTTTTGCTGTCAATCCAGGCACGGAGACAGCAGGGCCTTCCAGCAATCCCCCGCCATTGGGCAGCTCAGCCCCAAGATCGCGAATGGCAGTCAAGAGTGCCTGGGTTTTGTCGGGTTGGGCGGGGTCTTTTAACATCAGATCCTGTAAAAGTCCAAAGACTTCATGGGCCTGAGCCCCCTCAATCAAGACTTTGACCAATTTTTGCTGATCTGCAAGCGGCGCACCCGTACCTCCAGGATGAGGTGTCGCAAACACCCTATTGTCCATACTCTCCAACGCATTCAAACGCTGATAGGCAGGCATATCATCCACATGCATCTGTAAAAGCTCATGGGTTTTGTCAAATCGCCTTTGATACTCTAGTACAGTGGGCTGCAGAGCAGGCAGAGCGAAAGAGACCCAGTCTTTCATAATTGTGGCACGGGTCTGCGGAGAGATACTTTCGCTGTCTGGCCCATCTCCGCGAAAATCTTGGGCGATGATTTTTTCATAGGCCGTCTGCACAGCAGCTTTGGCTGGGGCAGTAGCTAAATTGCCCGTTGTGCGAAGCAAATGAACCAAAGAGGCTTTCATGCTGCTTTGATACTGACACAGGTTGTCTAAAAACTCGGCTTTGGGCATCACCTGATCACCTCTGAAAAGCATTTTGGAGTCCTGCAAGATCTTCATGGGATTTTCTTGTTTGGCTCCACGGGCGGTTGTAAACAGGGTCACAAAGGATGTCAAGTCAGCATTCACAACCAAAGGATCGGGAATCGGGTTGCCTGAAACGATTTGCGTCCCTGGGTACACCGCCTGCACTTGGTGATTGCACTCAGCAATCACCTCTTGAGGCGTCTTTTCTCGGTCTCCACGCACAGCCACAAACTGGGTAATAAAGGTATGTAAGACATCAGGAATAACTGCGACAGGAGCCCCAAGGGCCTGTTCAATTTGTTGAACAGAGCCTGTTTTTAAGGTGTCTTCGGGCACCGGGCCCAAATCCAGCAGACGTTGGGCTTGTTCTGGCAAAGCCAAAAACGCCATTCTGGTTTGGGTATTCTCAACAATCCTTTGCCCAATCTCAACAGCTGAACCCGTTGTCAGCAGAGCCATATCATTTAAGTGGGCCAAAGCTTCTATTTGTGGCATCGGATTGGCAAAAGACAGAAAATTAGCTCTGTTACAAAAATCCGGATGAACCGTGTTAATGTCCAACAACGCTTGGTCCACAATCTGTTGTGGCGTGGCCTGCGCACCACCACGAATCTCAACAAATTTGTGTACAAAGGTGACCATTTGGTCGCTTGGGGGAGGATCTAAAGCCGCTAAGATTTGGGCTACACTTCCCGCCTCAAGTATATCCTGCTGAACATTTGCCAAAGCGACCAAATGCTGAGTACGGCCAGGAATGGCCAAGAGATCGAGCTGGTTGAGCCGAAGAACTGGCTCTTTACGCAACTCAAGCGCTGTTTTGGCATAGACCTGAGCAGGCGTTAAGGCCTCTGCTCCTCTGACGGCCACAAACGACCGAATAAAGTCAGAGAAAGCGGGATTGGCTCCGGCATTTGCAGCAAGGATAATATCATCAGCGCTTCCAGCCGTCAACGTTTGATTCTGCAATCCCACCAAAGCCTGGAGATGATCTCCCGCATTGGGAAGAGCCAAGAAATCCACTTTATTCATCAACTCAGTTTTCCCACCTCTGAGATCCCTTAGAGCCGTCTCAACAATGGCATCAGGCAAAGGTCTGTTTGCTGCAGGCCCAAGTGACCCCCGGCTCCCAACATACACATCAATAAATTTACACAGTTCTGGCCCCGGCGCAGGCCCAAGCACGCCCAATGCTGCCTCAATCTGAGCCGCAGTGCCTGTTTGTAGTGTATGTGCTGCAACCCCATTCAACGCTTGTATATGCGGCTGTACATCACCCATGGCCAATAAATCAATCATACTCAATTTTTTGCTGATCAGAGCTGGCGTGACCAAATTTGGATACCCCCCCTCCTGGGAAGATAAATGCCCCACAGCAAAAAACTGTTCGACCATGCGAGTGGGCGATTCATGCCCGGGATTCAAGCGCAAAAACACGGGAGAACCAGGTGGGCTGATTTTTAAAAATGAGGTATTCAAAAAGCTAAAACTGTCCCGTTCTTCAATGCCAACAACCTTCAACCTGCCCGCAGCACTGGTTCCCACGGCATCGCTGCGCACCACAAAAGGCAAAGAAGCAACACTGCTATCGAGTGGGCGGTCAGAAGAGGGGGGCCAGACAAAGCGATCAATAAACTGGGCTTTCTGAGCTGCATCTTTAATTAGCTCAATTTCATCGGGATGGGTGCAGCGAATCAAATGGGTCAGGAACTGACTCTCTCCCTTGATCATCTTGCCAGTGCCATCAACAGCCAAATTACCCAGACGGTCACACGAGTCGGTCATAAATTGTTTGGCATCGTTAAATTTTGCATCACCATTGTTAATCATGGTAATGCTTCCAGCCATGATCTTGGCAGATCCCAAAGAACCGTATTTTTGATAGCTTTTGCACAAAATGACATTTAAGGAACCATCATCAATTTTGGGTTTGAGGGCTGTCATTAGGTCATTGAGTTTGGTTTTGTCGCTTTCAATGGTCACATCCAAGATTAGGGTGGTTGGATTGTGATCCTCAATACGCCGATTGACCTTGGCCGCCAATTCCTGAATATTGACACTGGCTTGAGGGGTGCTGGGATTGAGAGCCGCCGTAATAATCGGTTCATTGGCATTGCCCAATTGGCCCCCTTTTAAAAGCTCTGGCACCTCAAAATAATTCAGATTGTCTCCCCCCTGAATCACTTGATTCACCTGAGCCCCATGCATGCTTTTGGCTGCAGCAAAAGCAGTGCTCAAAGCATCCATACCACTTGAGGCATAACCCACTGTAATGCCTTCAGGGGGGACATCAGCAAGCACAGGTAATCGTTCATAGCGCACCATTGAAAGCCCGCCCTCAAAATGTTCTGGTGTATAGGGTTTGGCTTCAGCCAAGACAATCTGCAGTTCTTCTATTAGAAAATTGAATGCCTTGGAAAAATTCTCAGGCTGTTCACCTGAAGCCACCATAACTTCAACCAATTTTTCAATTTGTTGCAGAGCATTGTCAATCAGGGGATTGCCGTTTTGGTTTTGGGGAATGCGCCCAAATAAGCCCTGAATCAGATTGTGTGAGGCTGATGCCATCGCCCCCATACCTGTGTGCTGTTCTGCCAGTTTACCCAATTCTGCCATGGCTGGGCTCGCTAAAATATCATCCACTTTGGCATCATTGTTGAGAGCTGGGTTTGAAGCCAAAGGAGCAAGTGCGGGTTGCATAAAGGCCTCAGCAATATAAGTTGAAGGGGTGGCCCCAATCGTATTTAAAATATGTTTGAGCGCATCCAGTTTATTGGTTTCTCCCATAAACGCATCTTGTTCAGCCAAATTACCAGCACGAAAGCGCACATTGAGCACCTTTAAGCCACTGCCCACATCCTCAATCGTGGGTGGATTTTCAAAGAGTTTGTGGTAAAGCGATTGGTTATTATTTGCAGGCCCCAACAAGATCTCCAATTTTTCTAAAATATCTGCATTGACCAGAAAACGTTGATCAGGCAAGACGAGCTGAGGCAAATTGGCTTTTCCCATGACCTCCCGAAACAAACCATCGACAGCATCATGCCCATCTCTCAAATAAGTGGTCGAGCGCGGATGGGCCAAACGCAAGCCATCTTGAGCGGAAAGGAGTTGTTGGTTTTTCGCCATCAAGAGCCCATAGTTTTTAATTAAACTGTGCTGAGCCAATTGGGGAAAGCGTTTGACCAAACTGTGTTGGCGTTGCTCAGAAAAAGGCACCCCATCGGTGCCCTGGCTGTGTTTAATTTTGGCTCCTTGCACCACCTTTAAACGATGATCCTGGGTGGTGCTGGTACTCAAAGCGTTTTGGGCTCCCATCAAGCGCTGAAAGCGCTGATCGAGGGATTGCATCTTATGGGCCAACGCATCTTCATTCTGAAGTTGGATACCGGGAGCACCTGACAGCACACGGTAGGTGTCAGCCAGGCCTTTTTTAACTTTTAACTGAGAAGGACTCAAATCCGCTGCACTCATTTCAGAAACAGCCTGTTTTAAAGCAGCCAAAAAGTCTTCTCGTGTTGCACCATCTGCAGTCACATTAAACTTGAGATTGACGACCGTCCGATCTGCCAACTCGACCCGAATATCTTTGGCCCCTTGGGTGAGAGCCCCTGTGGTCCCCAAACTCTGCAGACCATCTGCCGCTTGGGTGAGATTGACCTGCGTTTTGGCTGTCAGGGCAGGACTGGCAGCTAATTGAGCAGGGGTAAAGACTTTGGCACTGGTAATATTAATATTCATCAGGTTGCGCGGAAGACGCTGAAACCGAACAGGAATGGTCTGTGCTCAGGAAGTTAAACCACTGATAGCTCGTCATTCTCCGCCTCTCCTTTCAAATTTTAGCTAAAAATAAAGGATCTCTCTTCAGGAAAAAAAATCCAAAGCGTCTAATTTTTCTGCAATCCGTTTGGCCTGCTCAGGGAAAATAGGCTTGAGCAGGCGATGGGATAACAGGGGTTCCAGATCGAGATAGGGCTGGGGTGAAACAGGGACCTGTTTAAAATAGTTTTGGATTTCATGGCGCAAAGCCGCAATGCGGGGGTCGTGTGGAGCCAGATTTTGGGCTTGAAGCAAGGCATCTTCTGCACGTTGGGCCAAACCCACTTGCGCCGAGAGATAGGCCAAGGCCAAAAAGGCCTCAAGATAATCGGGCTTCAGTTGCAGGGCACGCATCAAACATTCCCCTGCTTTTTCCAAAACACCGGGATTGGCAAAATTTTCGCGATTTGCCAAATCCAAAGCAGCATTGGCCATTTCCAAATAATCTCTGGCCAATTGCTCTCTTTCAGCTTGTTCTTCTTCGTTTGTCAGCAGCATAAAACACTCTTCAATAAACTGGTAATAAATTAACAACTCAAAATTTAGCCAAAATACTTTATAACTATGGCATTAAATAAATAATTTTTCAATACCGTACAAGATAAGCAAATCGAAAAGCGCATTGGAACACCCCAATTTTCCAAGGTAGCAGTTGACAGATTGAGAGAACAATCCCTATACTAATTTCACCTGTTTCTTCAGCTGTTTAGCTCGATCCATCCAAAGTTTTGACATAATCTGACATACATACAAGAATTGCCTGCTGATGACTTCTGAAATCCAAAAAATGGCTCAAAATCCAGAACAATCTTCTTTCCTAGTTCAAGGAATAGCGCTATTGTGTCAGATACAGAACGAAAATTTTTCATCTGAAGAGACAATCCGGCAGACTTACCAACTGCTCAAGCAATCACTGGCACAAACACCTTCGCTACCAGAACCGTATTTAGCAATGGCTTATTTGCTCCTTCTGAGTGGCGATTGGGACAGTTCCACACTTATGCTCAAAGAGGCCTTGTTGCATGCACCGAATAACCCAGATGTCCATAAAATGCTGGATTATATAACTCAGGCCAAACATGCCCCTCGCCCCCCCCAAAAGACCCACATCGATTGGGATCGGCTCCATGATCAGGTTGCGGAGATGATCGTTAAACATCTGCATTACCATTTAAAAAGCCAAGAAAACAGCAACCAAGAAACTGTCAATCAACACCTTTTCGATAAACTCACAACCCTGATCAACACGCTCAATGCGTATATTCAAACGCTTGAGAAAGAGTTTGATGTCATGGATTTAAGGCACAAAATCCATCCGCTCAATGTCCTGTGGAAACGACACAAACAAAGCTTGGATTTGGCTTGTGCATATGCCTCTATTCTGGGAGAAATTGAAACTGAACTCAATCGCGTGAATGCGCTGATTCAAAAAGTCCAAGACCCAGGATTAATGTCTGAACTTGAGCGCGAGCAGGAGCTTGAGGCAATCTTAGACCAGTGTGATCGCATGGCAGATAAATTGGATGACTTAAATAAACAAGGCCAGGACATACAAAAATTAGAAATGGCCTATAACCAATGGATAGAAAAAGTGACTGATCTCCAAGGGCTCTTAGATGAATACCATTTCTGAGTCTCAAACAGCCAAAAGAAACGCCCACCTTTGAGGGGTGGGCTGAAATAAGGTCCGTTGATGAACCTTTGCGACATTTCAGGAGAGATTAATTCGATTATGCCCCAGTCGCAAAGGGAGATCTATAAACGATCTCACAAAGATCCTGTGATCTGGATCAAACTGCGGCCTGACTCTGCTGCATTTTTGCGGTAAAATGGGGAGAGTGACGGCCCAAAATCCGTTGATTTGCCCAAATGATGACGCCCAGATGATTATGCTCCTAGCCGAGGTTGCCAATGTCGGAAGATCCCAAGGATCAGCTTCAGTTCCACCAGCACAACCTGATTCCCGATGCCGGAATCTACCGCACGCCCACCCAAAGCAAAGTCGCCAAAGACAAGACCTTGCCCACTGTCGGCAGCCGAATTTTGACCATGCCAGCTGTGCAAACGGCTTATGCTTCGTTTGGTCTGGATGGCCTGAAAAGCATTTTGCTGCAAGAATTGGTCAAATTGGACTGGGCCCAATTGCAAGACGAAATGGTCTATCTGGCCGAAGGGGCCAACGAATACAAAGATATCAAACGCACCCTGCGCGCCACCAAATTACTGGCAGCCCAATGGCTCGAAGACCCCCGTCAATTACACGACACCCAAGAGAAATGCCAATTTATCTTCGACTCGATCTCGACCTTTGGCACCATCGAAGTACAGGCCCCCGACAATGCCGCCAACGCCATGGCCCAGTTTCAGGTTGCGTTTCCCAATACCGGCCCCTTGGAACCCGTGCCCGCCGAAGCCGAACACGCCTTACAAAGTGGCAATTCGATTCTGCTGATCACCGATCTGCAGGGCCATTATGGCAAGCTCGAAACCCTGCTGCAAAATATTCAATTGGCCCAGAAAAAAGGCGACATCTTGCACTGGACGGCCTCTCCCGAATTTTATTTGATGCTGGTCGGGGATCTGTTTAATAAATCGCCTTATTCAACCTGGGGCGATAGCGTGGGCTTTGACACCTATTCGATTCTCCGCACCCTGCAACGGTTTATGAAAGTGGCCCCCGACCGGATTTTGGTCAGTTTTGGGGCCTATGATCTCGACATTGCCAGCAAAGCCGCGCTTTACCACCCCGTAAGCGGCTTTATGGGCTCAGATTTGGGGGTCAACGCCCAGGCCCAGGCCATTCCTGCCCTCTTGAGTTTTATCAAAGGCACGGCCACACCCAATCAGCCAGATTTTGCCTGGGAATTTGATGCCGATCAGCAGCTCTTTGAATTGGCCTCGGCCTTCCAGGTTTCGGGCGTGCCTTACTTAACGGTGCCTCCCAATGCCGAAGGCGGGCCGGATATTTCAGCCCTGGTCGGGTTTTATGAGGCCCTTTACCAAGCCTTGATTCAGCCCAATATCCAAGCCCGGCCCCGCAATATTCAAGAATTGGATCTGCTTGCAGGCAAACTCTTGCCCGCCACCACCCAACAGCTCAATTTACAGGTGCTCAAAAACAGCCTCGGCCGCTGTCTGCACTTCGAAGGTCTGCTGCAGGGCACCGGCAGTTTGAAGTTTTTGCGTGAACGCATTGCAGGGATGCACGTCTTTCAAATCGGCCAAGCAGAACTCTTTGCCGTGCATCCTGAGATTCAGGAGATCAGCCTCGACATGCTCGCGGCAATCAAAGCCCAACCCGAAGTGGGATGGGAATTGCCCGAGATGGAAAAATTCCTGTTGGAGTGCCGCACGTTGCCCCAGTGGCATATCGACCCCCAGCGCTGGCTGGGTGTCTTGCAAAGCCTGCAATTAAGCAGTCTCAACGAGTGGTTGGGGCTGCCCGAAAGCCATTTTTATCAATTGCTCAAAGAGCATAAAATGCATGGCAAAATCATCCCCGAATTCTTCCAGCAGCGCGACGAAAAGGGCTTTTTAAACGCCTATCGCCAGTTTCGCTGGGAGCTGATCAACGAAGACCCCACAGGCATCGCGGGCTTTGCCCTGAATATGGACGGCATTTCGCGGCGCGGTGAGCCGATCATGCGCAAAATGGCCCAATTGGATGAGCGCTCACGCAAATCGTATACCAAAACATTTTTGATGGATCTCTTTCGCGAAGAACTGCCCTTTGAGATTGCGGTCGAACAAGAGGGCATTGTGGCTGAATGGCAAGGGGCTGAACAGGGTTTTGTGATCTCACTGCTGATCGACGAAGCCGTGGCGATCTACAAAGACGTCAAAGAGCAATTGCACATGCCCGTGAAACATGCAGCCTGGATTGAGCTGCGCTAGGAAAGAAACAGGGATCTCGAACGATGGATTTAAATCTCAAGGGCAAAGTCGCCCTGATTACCGGCGGAACGCGTGGCATTGGCCGCGCCATTGCCTTCAAATTGGCAGGTGAAGGCGTTCAGCTTGTGCTCAATTATTTGCGCAACCGCCGCGCCGCCGAAGAGACTGCCGCAGAAATTGAGGCCCTCTCGGGCCAGCGTCCGCTGCTGCTCAAAGGCAATGTGGGTGAGCAAGACAAGGTAGCAGCCCTGATTGCAGAGTTTCAGGAACACCACAACCATCTGGATATCCTGATCAGCAATGCCGCTTCAGGCGTGCTGCGCTCGGCCCTGGAACTCACGCCCCGCCACCTGCAGTGGACCCTGGAGATCAATGCCTTGGCCCTGCTTTGGCTGAGCCAAGCGGCCAGGCCCCTGCTGCGCAGCGGCAGCAAAATTCTGGCGGTATCGAGCCTGGGCAGCACCCGCGCCTTTCCCAATTACGCTGCTGTCGGGGCCTCCAAAGCAGCATTGGAATCGCTGGTGCGCCATTTGAGCCTGGAGTTGGCCCCCCAGGGCATCAATATCAACACGCTCTCTGCCGGGGTGGTCGATACCGAAGCCCTGACCCATTTTCCCAATCGCGAGGCCCTGCTGGCACACTCCCTGGCGCAAACCCCCGCAGGCAAACTTGTCACCCCCGACGACGTGGCCGATGTGGCGCTTTTTCTCTGCAGCCCCCTGGCCCAGATGATTCACGGCCAGACCCTGACCGTGGATGGGGGCTATAATATTGTCGCCTGAGTCAAATAACGCCACCCCCCTCGCTTTTGACGCTGAAGCAGCCCTGGATGCCGCTCTCAAAACCTCTTTGCTCTCATTGCAAGGCCAAAGCGCTTTGATTACAGGCGCCTCCTCGGGCATTGGTCTGGCCACGGCCTGCCAATTGGCCGCAGAAGGCGTCTCGCTCAAATTGGTGGCCCGCCGGGCTGAGCGCTTAGAAGCGCTCCAAGCGGCACTCAACAAGCGCTTTCCCCTGGTCCAGATCGAGACCCTCAAAGCCGACTTGGCCCAACCCGAGAGCTGGGAAGCACTTGAAAGCGCCGGTTTTTATGCCGTGGATATCTTGATCAACAATGCAGGTCTGGCACGGGGCCGCGATACAGTGCTTCAAAGCCAATGGGCCGACTGGCAGGCCATGCTAGATCTGGACGTGGCCGCCGCCTTTGAAATCACCCGCAGAGTGGTGCCCGGCATGTTGCAGCGGGGCCGGGGAGACATTGTCTGTTTGGGCTCTGCCGCCGGGCAAATCCCCTACGCAGGCGGCGCCATTTACTGTGCAGCCAAACACGCCCTGCGGGCCTTTTGCCAGGTGCTGCGGCGCGAGACCTGCGGTCAGAATTTGCGCGTTTTGCTGATCTCACCCGGCATGGTCGAAACCGAGTTCAGCGTGGTGCGCCTCGGTGCCGAAGCGGCCAAAAGTGTCTATGCGGGCATGGACCCCCTCACCCCCGCAGAAGTGGCGGCCCAGATGCTCTTTGCACTCAAACAGCCCCGGCATATCAACTGGGATGAATTGCTGCTGATGGCCACCGCCCAAGGCGGGGTCGAAAAAGTGGTGCGCCGAGATTAAGGCCTCAATCGGATAAATTAGCCTTAAATTAGTTATTTCTTTAATTTTAAATAAATTCAACTTAACATCCCTGTTTTATAATCAACGTATACAAAATGCGTAGATCCGAGAAAAAGGGTGCAGTTATGTTTCAAACTCTGAAAAAATCCCTGTCTTTGCTTTCAATCAGCCTGCTTGCCACAGGTGCTTTGTGGGGCTGTCAATCTCAGCCCATGCCCAATTTACAGACAACGTTGCAGCCCGCAAGTCTGGCGCAACGTCAGTCCCTATTGCAAAGATCACCCCAATTGGGGATTTTTTCAGCCAATGGCCCCAAAGTCAAACGCAAGCTGGGTCTGCGCCTGACTCCCAATCGCCGCCGCGTGCGTTTGGCCCCTGAAGATCTGATTCCCTTCGAAGCGCGCAAACCCGGCCAAGGCCTGCCTGCCAAAGTCGATCTGCGCCAATGGGCCTCACCAGTCGATGATCAGGGCGATCTCGGCGCCTGCACGGGTTTTTCGATCAAAGCGATCCGCGAGCTGATGCTGATCCGCGATGGCCAGCCCCTGACCACGCTCAGCCCACTGTTTCTCTATTATTACGAGCGCAAACGCGAAGGCACCGTCGATGAAGATGCAGGTGCCATGATCACCACGGGCATGGAAGTGCTGCAAAAAGTCGGCGTGGCCCGCGAAGCCCTCTGGAGCTACGATCCCAGCAATGATAATAACCCGGTCACCAAAGAAAAATTCCAAGTGGCCCCTTCCGCCGAGGCCTACAGCGACGCCCGCAAATACCGGGTGAAAAGTTTCAAACCCCTCGATACCCTGCGCGATATCCGCTACGAACTGGCCCACCGCAACCCGGTTGTGATTGGGATTGAGGTCTTTGAGGCCTTTTACAATACCCCCGACGGGCACCTGCCCAAACCCAACCCCAAAGAGCCGAGCCAGGGCGGCCATGCCGTGGCCGTGGTCGGCTATGACGACGCGCAAAAGGTGCTGATTGTCAAAAACAGCTGGGGCACAGGCTGGGGCGACCAGGGCTATTTTTACCTGCCTTATGAGTATGTTAAACTCGGTCTGGCCAGCGAAGCCCTGACAGCGTATTAATCTTGATTTCGTTTGTGCCTCCGGCCGGACAGATCAAGCCGCCAATACAGAGCCGCACAGGAATAGTCGCTTGAAAAAAAGTCAGATGCTCATACCTCTTTTCTTAGCCTGTTTGCTGCTCACCGGCTGTCGCTCCTATTTTGAGCGCATCCGTCAGCAAGAAAATGCCCCAAAAGTACCGCGCGATCCCCCCACACAGGCATTGGTCGGAGTCAACGTCATCCCGATCGACCCGCCGGGTCTTTTAAACGACCAGACGGTCGTGATTCAAAATGGCAAAATCCTGGCCCTCGGCCCACGAGACCAAGTCGAGATCCCGCCCGAGGCCGAAGTCATTCCCCTGCCAGGCAAATACCTCTTGCCCGGCTTTGCAGATATGCACGTGCATTTGGCCCATGAGCGCGACCTGCTGATGTTTCTCAAACACGGCATTACCCAGGTGCGCAATATGGCACACAGCCCCAATTGGGCCCGCTTGGTGGGCTTCCCCGATGTGCGTGTGCTGCGCGACAAAGTGCGCAATCACCAATTATGGGGACCAGAGATCTTTGCCTGTGGCGAAATTTTAGATGGCTCTCCCGCTCAAAACGGCCTGAATCGGGCGATTGCCACCCGCACAGAGGCCATGGCAGCCGTCAAAGAAACCTTTGAAGCGGGTTTTGACTGCGTGAAAGTGTATAACCGGCTCGCGCGGGAAAATTTTGACCAGATTGTGCAAACAGCTGCAGAATACAGATTGCCTGTGATGGGCCACGTGCCCGTGGTGGTGGGCATTGACCGGGCCCTGGAGGCCAAAATGGCCAGCATTGAACATCTCAATGCCTATGTCGAAAATTTTGCAGGCCATTACCGCATTCCCACAGACCAATTGGAGGCCTACGGCAAAAAAACGGCCCAAGTCGGGGTGTTTAATTGCCCCACCTTGGTGATGTGGGACCACCATCCCCCTTATGGCGATTTTTCGCCGATAACCCATGACCCCCGTTTTCAAGAATTGCCACCTTATCTGCGCAGCCTCTGGTATTTGTCGGTGCCCGAGCTGTACAAGGTGACCTATCCCGATCCGCTCAGCTATCCCTCCCATTTACTCAGCCTTTCCAAGCGCATGGTCAAAGCCCTGTATGATGGGGGCAGCCCCCTTGTGATTGGCACCGATGCCAATTTAACCGGCGTCTATCCTGGCAGCACGGCCTTAAGAGAAATGGAACTCTTTGCCGAAGCGGGCCTGCCTGCCAAGGCCATTTTAGAGGCCGCCACCCTCAATCCCGCCCGCCTGCTCAAACAAGATCAGGAAAAAGGCACAGTGAAGGTGGGCAAAAAAGCCAATTTAGTCGTGCTCAACGCCAACCCATTGGAAGATATTCGCAATGTCCGGCAAACGGTGGGCGTGTTTGTGCAAGGCCGCTGGCTGAGTGTAGAACAAATCAACCACTGGTTGGCAGCATCACAGCCCCCCAGTGGTGTGCCCCAAGACCCAGGCAGCGAATAGCCCTGTTTCAGCAGGTTTTAAACAAAATCCAGTTTAATGTCCACATTGCGGGCCTGGGTGGTTAAAGCCCCAATTGAGATGCCATTGACGCCGGTCCAGAGATAATTGGGCAGGGTCTCGTAGGTAATGCCGCCAGAGGCTTCGAGAAAGAGGTCTTTTTGAGTGGGATGGCTGCGCACCATGGCAACGGCTGCTTGGATCGTCTCGGGTGCCATATTGTCGAGCAAAACCGCGTCCATGCCGCCCATTTCCAGCGCCACTTTGAGCTGTTCCAAGCTGTCGACTTCGAGTTCAATCCCGACCTCGGGATTGGTCTCTTTGACCCGCTCCAGAGCCGCTTGCACGCCCCCGGCCGCCACAAGGTGATTGTCTTTGATCATCGCCACCGAGCTGAGATCGCGGCGGTGGTTATAGCCCCCACCCACAGAGACCGCGTATTTTTCAAACAGGCGCAGCCCCGGTGTGGTTTTGCGGGTATCCAATAATTTAAAGCCCGGAGGCGCATCTAAACTGACATATTTACGGGTGATCGTGGCAATCCCACAGAGGCGTTGCAGCAGGTTCAACATCACGCGCTCGCGCATCAGCAATTCCTGGGCTGGCCCACGCAAAACAGCCAAAACCGTCCCCGGCTCCACCGCCTCGCCATCAGCCACCTTGAGTTCCACGCTGGTATCTTCGGAGAAAAAATGCGGCAAAATCTGCGCGCCCGCAAAGACCATGTCTTGCGCCGCCAGCACATGCGCCACCGATTGGGTTTCGGGATCGATGGTACTCTCCACCGTAATATCTCCCAAAGGCATGTCTTCGGCCAAAAACCAGGCAATGCGCTGGTTGACATACGCCGGGTCAAGGGTCAGATTGCGCACGTACCAGAGATCCGGGGTTTGGGTTAAATCGTAGGCCATTTCAGACATGGAACACTCCTTCGGGGGAATTGGGCATGATAGCCCCCATTGTAACTTAGATTCAGGGGCAAATGCGCTCTCCCTGAGCCAAAACCCTGTCAGCGTTTTTTTCTGACCATCGGTTATAATCAAGGTATGTTACGCAAAAAACTGCCGATTGGCATTCAGACCTTCCGCGAGATCCGCGAAGAGAATTATTATTACGTGGACAAAACCCCCTTTGCTCTGCAATTGATTGAGCAGGGCAAACATTACTTTTTGTCTCGTCCGCGCCGCTTTGGCAAAAGCCTGTTGCTCGATACCCTCAAGGAGTTGTTTGAAGGCAAGCAGGCCCTCTTTGCAGGGCTCTACGCAGACCAACACTGGGACTGGTCCGTCAAATATCCGGTCATCCGCATCAGCTTTGGAGCCGGGGTTCACAAACAGATTCCTGACCTTGAAGCGTCTATCCATGAGCAATTGGAGGGATATGAATCGGATTGGAAAATCGCTGAACATTTGCCCGATATTCCCAGCCGCTTTAAACGGCTGATTCAGAATATTCATCACCAAAGCGGACAACGGGTGGTGGTGCTGATTGATGAATATGATAAACCCATTCTGGATAATCTCAGTGAGCCAGAAATCGCCCGCGAAATGCGTGAGGCCCTGCGCAGTTTTTATTCGGTACTCAAAGACAACGATGCCCACCTCAAGTTCGTCTTGATTACAGGTGTGAGCAAGTTTTCCAAGGTCAGCCTCTTTTCGGGGCTTAACAACCTCAAGGATATTACGCTTGATAAGCGCTTCTCAGCCATCTGCGGCTACACAGAAAGCGATCTCGATACCGTGTTTGCCCCTGAGTTGCCCGATTTGGATCGTGAGCAGATCCGGAGTTGGTACAATGGCTATAACTGGTCGGGAGAGGCCGTCTACAACCCCTTTGACCTACTCCTCTATTTTGACTGCCATGAATTTCGTTCCTTCTGGTTTGAAACAGGCTCCCCCAGCTTTTTGATTGAATTTTTAACACAAAATCGCTGGTTTACCCCCGATCTCATGAATTTAGAAACCAATGTAGCTTTGCTATCCCAATTTGATGTCGAAGACATTGAGCCTGAAGCGCTGCTTTGGCAAACAGGTTATCTGACCTTTCACAAAATTGAAGAAATATCCACAGGCCAGTGGATTTATACCCTGGGTTATCCCAATCTTGAAGTCGAAGCAGCACTCAATGATTCTCTCTTGCGGGTGTATGGCCCTGAGCCCAGACCTGCACTGATGGCCCGCTCCAACCTCAACCGCGCCTTACAAAATCACGATATGAAAGCCTTGGAGCAGAGTATCCATGCTCTCTTTGCTTCTATTCCCTATGACTGGTATCGTAAGAATCCTTTGGCGGAGTTTGAAGGCCATTATGCCAGCGTTTTTTACAGCCAGTTGGCTGCTTTGGGCCTCAATGTGCAGCCCGAAGACATCACAAACCGGGGGCGTATCGACCTCAGCCTGAAGCTCGACCAGCGGGTTTATCTGTTTGAATTTAAGGTGGTTGAGAGCGAATCCACTGGCGAAGCCCTGCAACAGTTAATCGACAGAAACTATGCCGAAAAATACCGCACGCCAGGAGTCAGGATCACCCTGATTGGCATTGAATTCAGCAAAGCCGAGCGCAATCTGGTGGGTTTTGAGACCCTGACCCTCGATCCCGTGACCTAAACAAAAATGGTTGGGTCAGCAAATTTGCCTTTCACACCTTGCGCAGGTCCAGACAGTGAATCCTGTCGTCTGTAAAAAAATACAAACAGGGCCCCCGTCCCCGGCATTCCCAATTGTGTAAAGGCTCCCCTGTTTCGTCTAACAATTGTAAGGGTTCAATGCTGAACGTGTTCAGATCCACCCGTACAATTTGCTCGCTTAAACCGTATTCACCCACCATCACAGCACGATCCTTCCAAATCGCAAAGGCATGGGCACCTTTAACGGGCCCCGATTCCCAAATGATTTGGGTGCGGAGCCCTTTTACACGCATCAGGGCGACCCCTGGATAACGCAAACACCAAACCTCATCATTTGCCACCACATTCATGGCATAAGAATCACCACAGCCGAAGGTGCTGAATCCTTCAAAATAGACCTCACCCTGGCGATCCCAGGCATTGAGAACGCCAGCGGCAAAATTTTGGTCAAAATAGCTTGTCCAAATCAGGCCTTGTGCAGAGGCCTGCACATCATTCACCGCTTCGTCTACAGCAAAGGCATGGTGCAATTGCCCTTCGGGCGTATAAACACAGGCATTTAAGCGATGGGATCTCTGCCAGGCACCCACCAAAAGCCACTGCTGATCTGGCAAAGGCTGAAGATAGTTAAAATTCTGCTCAGTGGGAGCCAAAGCCAATTGCTGCCAATTGCCCCATTCAAACCAGTGAACGACATAGTGTTTCTCAGCCGAAAAAGGCTTGGAAAAAGCCGACAAGCAGAGAATTTCTTGATGGGGGCCAATTGAAAAACAATACAACTCTGCCCCGGCCGAGAGTTTCGGCCAGGGCAGGGATGTCTGAACCACAAGGGGTATCGGCATGGCGGCACTCCTTGTGGCAATAAAAAAGGGGTTTAGCGGCTGCTGGCCACGCGGTAAATCGACGCAGAGAGCGGCGGCACGGTGACTTGGATAAAGCCGCCCTGAATCTGCACCCGCTCTTGCGGATTGAGCAAATTCTGCATCTGGGCCTGGCTGCTTTTGAGTGGGCTCTCGGCCCGGATTGGCACGCGGCGGGTCTGGGGCTGTTCGCTGTTGTTAAAGAAAGCCATGACCTCTTCGTTGGCCACTTCGGTCAAACGGCTGAAGCCATAGACCTGCTCGTCTTTCCACATTTCCAATTGGCGTCCCCGGCGCAATGCGCGGTTTTGCTTGCGGATAGTGGTCAGGGCTTTGACGTATTCGCGCATCGAATTGTCGCGGCTGAATTCCATATCGCGGCGGTTGTCGGGGTCGGCCCCACCGGGCAGGCCCACTTCGGTGCCATAATACAACATCGGCAGACCGCGAATGCTCATAATAAACGCCACGCTCAGCATCAGCTTCTTGCGCTTGTCGCCACTGGCTTCGTGCACAAAGCGGGGCACGTCGTGGTTATCGACAAAGGGTGAAAGCAAAGAGGCATCGGGATAGACGCCGTCTTTGTCGAAGATCTCTCCGAGGCGGCGCATGCTCTGGCCGCCACCGAGGGCGTCTTTGATCGCATAATAGAGCGGGAAGTCAAAGGCCGAGTGCATGCCCTCTTTCAGATAAGGGGCCTGAAACTCGGGAAACCCTGTGTAAATTTCGCCCAGCAAGAGGAAGTCATTGCCTGCAAACGCGCGGATTTCTTGGTTAAATTTCTGCCAGAAACTGCGTGGCACGTGTTTGACGGTATCGATGCGGAAGCCATCCACGCCGGTTTGGGTGATCCACCATTTCATATTGTCGATCACATATTTGGCCACTTCGGGATTGTTTTGATCGAGATCGGGCAATTCCGCCAATTCACCGTTTTCGACCCACCACTGGTTGTTCCAGTCTTTGATCACGCCATTTTTATTGAACCAAGAGTGGTATTTGCTGCCCGGATTGCTGCGGTCTTTGGCGAAGGGGTGGTCGTAATCGGTGTGGTTGGCCACGATATCCAGCAGGATTTTGATCCCGCGCTTGTGGGCTTCGCTGACCAAGCGTTTGACGGTGTTCATATCACCCAGATGTTCGTCGACCTTGTAAAAGTCTTTGAACCAATAACCGTGATAGCCCCAGATTTCCTGTTTGTGGCCGCCGCCAAAGTCAGCGACAAAGCCGTTGTCGCGGTTGTCGATGATCGGTGTGAGCCAAATCGCCGTTGCACCCAGGTCTTTGATATAGTCGAGTTTGCTGATCACACCCTGCAAATCCCCGCCGTGATAGGCCCAGGGATTGTTTTGCACGTTAAAATCGTTGCTGCGGTCGCCATTGGCAAAGCGGTCGGTAAAGACAAAATAGATGACTTCGTCTTGCCAGACACGGCCTGTGCTGCGCAGATTGGTGCTGTTACTGGCGGCACGAACATTGGCCGGAGCAGCAAAGCGGTTCACGCCAGCAGGGGCGAAGGGTTGCAAGCCTTGGGCATTGCCAAAAGGCTGAGGCTGCAGGGCACTGCAACCAGACGCCAATAGAGCGGCGGCCAGCGTGGCTTTTAAAGCGGTTTTAAACGGTTGTTTCGGGTTCATGGGGCCTCCAGGAAGGGTAAAAAGACAGAAAAATACCTATCTGCATTATCCGATGTCTTAAAGAAAACTTTCTCAAAATTTAACTTAATTTAACAATTGCAGAGAAAATCTGTCATTCAATCTTTTCAAATTATATCGCGCCCTGGCCGCTGAGAAAATGCCCGATGGGAAGAGGGATGCACGAGAACTGTCTGAAAGCGCTGGTTAAAGCAGCGCTTTGCGCATCACCACACTGCGGTAGCGCTTGCCCTGCCATTGCACATATTCGACAAAGACATAGCCTTGGCGGGTATAAAGCTCTATCAAATGAACAGCCTGCTCGGCCGTGTCCAGCGCCATTTCAGCATAGCCCGCTGCCCGCGCCCAATCTTCGGCAGCGGCGATCAAGGCCCGTCCCACCCCCCTGCCCTGCAGATCGGGGTCAACGGCAAATTGATGAAAGCTGGCCACGCCAGGTCTTCGAAAATAGCCACAGTCCGAGTGTGGGCTGGGCGGTGTAATCACGAGCGTGCCCACCAATTTTCCGGCCTGCTCAGCCACCAAAACATGCCCCTCGGCCAAACGCTGGGCCGTTACAGATTCAGATTGGTCCACGGCAGTATAATTCAGGCCCATTTCACCCAAACGGGCATAGGCCCTGTGCAAGAGGGAAGTGAGTTCTGTGAGTGAGTCGCTGCTTTTGAGGGGGCGGATGATTGGGATTTTCATTTGAATTTATCTCAAAGGAGCGTCAAAATCTTCGGAGATATATTCAACAAGGCCTTTCATAGAGCCTACACGTTGAACTGTCTGAGCGGGCTTCTGATTCTGTATTTTGGCCTCAAGCCACTCCAAAAAATCAATGACTTGAGACTGTTTGTCAGCTGGTAAACGCTGGAATATCTCCATCACATGTTTTTCTTGAGACATAGTTTAATCCTCCCGTTTTTTGATTATATGTTTTCTATCTGAAATAAAAAATGAGTTATTCTAGGGTTCCGTTCAGTTGGTGAAGAAATGTATCCCAGATATCACTCGGATTTGAAGTATATTGTGTTAAATCAAGAGTAAAACGTGCATCGAGGCCTGCTTGTCGGACACGGTCAAGCCAGTGACGAGCTTCTTCTCTTCCTAATTTTTTTTGATGCAAAACATCATAGAGCAATTCATATTCTTGGGGTAAATTCGTAGCAAAGGTAATCGGGTCATCAGAACCTATACATATATTCACAGGTGGCCCCATATCTTCAGTAGATTGACTTGGTGGGTTGAGATTCCAGAGCGGATGCTTGTCTAAATTCTGTAGATCTGCAATTAAAAAATTGCTTGATGGGTTCACTTCAATGGAAACATCTTTTGCAAGAACCCGGTTGCGTACACATCTTTGCATCGCATAAAGTGCTTCAATTTCCGATTCTGTTTGATGAACGGCTATAATTTCTTGGCCTTGAAAAAAACAATTTGTATTTGTTAAATAAAAATTAAGAAATTCTAGCCGTTTTTGTATTTGCTCATTTTTTCTATGAAAATTATATTCCTGGTTGTTCAAAAAATTTCCATCAGGAAAGCCTACTGCCCAGAGAAATTGCCGATTATACAGATCTTGATAGAGATTAATGACTTCTCTAAGGGTGATCTCAATGCCAAAAATGGTTTGTACAAGTTCTAAAATCTGTTCTTCTATCCAGATTCGACGTTCAGTATTACCTGTGGCTAAAAGCATTTGATATTGTTGCCATTCCCAAATTAAATCCCATAACCGGATTTCTTTAGGCATCCAAACAACGGGATGTTGCTGACCCCACCAACTTGGAGAAATACCCAATGCCAATCCATGCCCAATTCGATCCCCTTGCTCCAAAGGAACAAAATCCAAGACTTCGGCCAGACGACGGATTCCATCCAGCAAATGATGAAAATCTTCGCCTACATGCATGGTTTTGTGTGGTGCTGAAAAGGACCATTGAGAATAAAGCGTTTTTAAACAACGTGAAGCCTCTAAACCGGCTTCATGCATGGATTGAATTAAGATACACATAATCCAATTAGGGATACTGATTTCGTCCGTGCACATATCGCTGCCGCGAATGAAAAAAATAGAGAGGGGTACTTGCTCCAGGAACTGGCGATAAGCAACCACTTCACGGGTTTTTTTATTAAAAAATTTAGCGTAGCGATAACCAGTAGGATTTATTTTTGAGTCAGGGTTGGCATGGCTATCTAACCAATGATGGCTTTTATTTTTACCTCGGTTCTTGGAAACATGAAAGACTAACCCAATTTCAGTGTTTCCTTTGTTTTGAATATTTTGCCATTTTTGAGCCAAGTCCAATACCTTGTTGCGAATATCTGCGGGTTCATTATCAGGTGCAACTCTTACTTCTAAGGAACGTAGACCTTTCCGACCACCGTCTAATTCAAACGCTTTACTTAAACGCAAACCTTTGACATTTTCGCTCAGACTTCCAATCCGTTCATAATGCCGAATAAACCATTGTAAGCCCTTGACCATAGGGCGTTGAGTGATATGTCTATAGAGTAATACTTTGGTGCGAATACATTGCCAAAAAAGTCTCTCAAAAAGAGGATCTGGATTATGAGATTGGGAGCGTGGATGTTGTTCTTGAAGAGAGGGATAAAGATAAGCAAAAGCCTGACGGTGCCAATACACCTCTTTATATGAGGCAGGCATTGTTTCGGGAGAGAACTGTGAGATAGGGTCTAACTGCCAAACCTGTTCTAAATCAGAAGGGAGTTGAATAGGAAATCCAGGATCTTGATAAAGTTCTTTCATAAGATAAAAATTTGCAAGAGGCAAATCTTGGGGTGAAAGCAATGATTGAATCACAGCTTCAAGGGTCGCGAGTAGATGAGGGCGTGTCTCTATCAGACGTACTCGGATATTATTAAAAAAATACTGTGAGAAATTTGAATACTCTTTCTGTTGAAGAAAAGCATAAAGCCAAAGACGAGCAATGCTACCGGCTAGAAGCCAGGGTGCTAAATTTTTTCCCTCATTCATTTCAGCTCCTTTACTTATTAGAGAATGTGGCTGAAATGTGGCTGAACCTAACAGAGAAAGGGCACTGCACCAATAAACTGAAAAATCCAGTTCTGCTCCCAAATGAACATGCATTTGGGCATAACCATGATCTTGTAAATGGGTTTTTAGTAAAGGTGTCTGAGTCTGCAATTCTAAGGGGCCATTGATACCCCATGAAGCAGCGAGCAATAAGTCAGGAGGCAAAGCATAAACAAACCAGCGCCAGCGTGAAAAATAATTTGTTGTGTCTTTTGGGTTTTGTGGAGACAAACGTGGTGTTGCTATCCCTCCCTGATTGACCAAAAGCTCTTGACCATATTTATGCAGAATTTCATATAAAGAGACTGAGCCTGTAGGACGATTTAAAAACCAAATATTGTCTCTCAAAGAATGTAAATGTTCAAGTGAAGCACCATGGGCAGCTTTGACTAATATTTTTTCTAAACTGGGCCAAATTTCTTTACACAGTTCTTCATAATTAGCGCCTTGTACCAATGTTGCTTTAAAGGCAGTTTCAGAAAAAAGGTAAGCCAGGATTTCAGATTCAAGTAAATCAGTAACTTGTAAAAGAGACATTATACTTTTTTATCTGTTTTTTTTTCGACTGGTGGATTTATTTTTGTAACCTTGATCAATTCTTTAAGAAAAAGACCAAGAAGATCACTATGGGATTCTTTTTTATTACTTTCATTTTTTTTAGTTAATATTTGTTCTGCTTTTTTTAAAACTTTACTAAAATCAAGTCCTTTTATTGGTGATGTCTTGCCTAATTCGTAAATATGAGCCTTAAATGAAAAGCTGTCTTCAACGGGATCATTACTATTTTCATAATGCCTCCCCCATTCCGATAATGCTTCAATTTTAGCTTCACTTGAAATATGTTTTTCTATCAATATTTCTGCTCTTTTATGGATTATACTAGCTATTTGATCATTTGTATGAGGTTTTTTGTAGTCTGAATCTATTTCCATTCTACCTAAAAAAGAATTAAAAACTTCATTTGTTAAAATTTGATTTGTAAACTCAATGGGCAATCCATATTCTGGCGATAGTAGAACCAATAAAATTACTCTCCATTGATATCGATAGTAGTTAAATCTTTCGCTTTTAAAATTCTCATCTATTTCTATTTTATTATCTATATTGTCCAATTTGTTTTCTTCAGGCTGATCTTCTGGGGAAATTTCTTCATCTTGGGAAAATACATCTTCTAATTTTTTATCTTCTTTGAAGTTAAATATAATAATCGTATCTTTTACTAGTTCTTCAGAATTTTTATATATATTTCCAATATCAATTTGACTTCCATTGTCCGAAATTATTAACTTTTGATGAAAATAAATCCAAGCATAGGCTATTTCTTCTAAAGAAAAATTAGATTGATCTAGTTGTGATAGAAAATTATTCCAATTTAATCTTAATTCTTCTGCCTCATAAAAAGTTAACCAATCAATTGTTGGCCAATCTAGCAATTGCGAACTAATAGGTTCTGAAAAATATGAAGTGGCTACCCATCCTGATATTGCTGGGCGAAAATCAAAACGTGAAATATTATTACCTGGATTTAAAAGCATTAAATCATGAAGTAAAAAAACATAACTTGCCCGAAAGTCGTTAATAAAATTATCAGTATTTTTTTCTTCCGATTTTGCTTTATTTATGATTATACAAAATGGATTTACTTTTCTGAGTACACAAGTTGACATGTATACTTCTTTAAAACCTTCATAAAGACGAGGAAGAGAAGTAGAGCGAATTTGGATGTTTTCATTTTGGTTAAAGAGATCTGGTTTTCCCCCGACGCTGTAAAAAATAGATTGTAGAAACTCTTTTGTTTTGTAAGATAAAGCTGGTTCTGAATGGATGGATTCTTGAAAGCAAGAAAGAAAATACTGAATAATTTCTTCTAGTCGAGTTTGTACATTGATGTTTTCAGTGTTGAAATATTTCTTGTAAAGAACAGATAAGTCAAGCCATATATCAAAAATTGCGCGAGGGGGACCAGCTATTATTTCAGAGGTATAAGCATAGTCTTTTGAGTTTGAAGAGGAGTTATTTTCTTCTTTAGTTGAGGTCTCTACACTTGGAAATTGGTGGGTAATTAACTGCCATAAATTTTTGCACGGTTTGAGATAATCTCTATAAACTTCTTTATCATTTTCTCCGGGTAAGGTAATTTTTTCAAGTAATTCCCTTAATGTTACGTTTTTGTCAGGATGATCTGATGAAAGTAATGATCCCGGCTTAAAGTTAGCTGCTTCTTTTGCTGTGAAAGAAACAATCTCTATGAGATGTGCCCCTCCTGGAATTGTTTTGTGCCGAGCAGCATAGCCCAACGTAGAGGAGAGCTTCATAATTCGGTGATGAGGGTAGTCTTTATTTATACCAAACCCATCCGTCAACTCCTGGAAATCAGAAAGAAAACCCATTTCAAAGAGATCTTTAAGATTTTCATAATTTCCGGCTACTATAAAAAAGAGATTTCTAGCCGGTAACATACGAGTAAGCCTGAAAAATTCGAAATATCTATTGGGATTCAAATCAGCATCATCTACAGGTAGTAAAAACAGGGGTTCTTTGTGATCTGGAGAATGCTGTTGATAAAATTCAGCCATGTCTTTAAGCAAGGCATCAAATGTTGACATTTCCAGGCGGGCTCTCTCAGTACGTAACAGTTCCTGTGAATAGGTATCTGGGTCAACGGTGCGACGCTTAATCAATTCTGAGTCCCATCCCAATGAAACATCACTAAGCAATTTTTGAAAACGTGTCATGGGATTGTTTTTTTGAGATTGAGGAAAAAGCAAATACTCATGGGTTCCTTTTGCTTTGTCAGGAGCAATGCCTTTAAATGCTTGTTCGATGCGGGCCAAGATTGCTGCCAACATATTGGAAGATTTAGGCAAAAGCTCTAAATCAAGAGGAGAAAGCCAGATAGGCTCACATTTTCCCATCAATGCAGAATGGGCAGCTTCTAAATTTTTAAAATTGCTTTCTTGCGTTTCCTCTGGTTTACCTAGCCATTTTCCCAATGAATCTCTCTTATAAGTAGTCTGAATCAAACTTAGAAGTACTGATGATTTCCCCGATCCTCGGCTGCCAGAAATAAAAGCCAAATTGGCCAGTTTATTCCCCTGTAAGTGAGGATGAAGGTGTTTTTCATCCTCGTAATTTAATCCCATATTTGCATAAGAAGAGATAACTCTCACGGCCTTTGAAAGGGCTTCTTGTTGGGATGAGTGAAGCTGGTGCCATTTAAGAGGTGTGGCATTTTGTCGTAGACTAAACATCCACTCACTTTTTGAACTCATTTTGAGATTTCCCTTCAAATTTTAACTGTTATCTCTATACCATCTATTTCCAAAACACACAAATTTTAGATTAAAAAAATTGAATAACAGAGTTATTTCTTGTTTGGGGCTAATGGAGGAGTGTCTTTGCGCGCGACTGAGCCAGGAGGGTCAGCCGAAGGAGCGCGCACGACCGAAGTGCCCACAGGACGTGGGCGCTGAGGCTCACTCCGTAATAGCCCCAAACAAGAGAATCACCCCTTACTTTCAACGATAAAAAGAGCCATTGGCCTTACAAACGCTCCGGCGTCAAGGCTGTTTTGCCCACCCGCAGCCGCCCCCGGCTGAGCAAATGGGCCTGGGCGGGAGTGGCCTGCAGCAAAGTGGTATCGGGCACATCCAGATAGTTCTGGCCCCGGTTGAGGTGGTTTTCGGCGTCGAGGTACCAGTGCCGGGCATAGATCAGATAAATCACTGGGCGGAGTTGCTCACTGGTATTGGGTGTCCCGGCGTGCACCAGCCGAAAATCCATCAAGTAGGCATCGCCTTTGCGCAAATAAGCAGGGGTGATACCTTCAAAGTCAAAACTGCCCGAAGGCCGGATTTTGCGGTGAGAGCCTGGGTGCAATGCGGTGGCTCCAGTCTCGGGACTGAGATCAACCAACGGGATGGCCAGATTGATGGCCAAGGGCGGGATTTGCCCCGAAAGGGGATTGGCCCCAAAGGGCAATTCATTGTCGCGGTGCATCTTTTGGGAGCCAGCTCCGGGCAGGGCCATGACCACGCTGCTGGTATTGATCACACAGTCGCTGCCCAGCAGATTTTGCAGAATGGGCAGCACCAAGCCGTTGGCATAATACTGAGGGCTGTCAAAAGGCGGGCTCAGGGGTTGTAAATACATATAGCGGCGATCGCCCACGGGTACCCCGCTGCGAATCAATTGGGCTTCGTCATGGCCTTGCAAGCGTTCAAAAAAGGCGGCACTGAGTTTGTCGACCCAGCTGCGGGGAAAGAGGTTTTCGAGAATCAGACAGCCTTCTTCCAGCATCAATTGGGTGGCACGCTCCACGCTGGCCCGAAAAGGGGTTTCGGCCTGTTGTTCTGCTTCGCTGATGCGCAGAGAGGGAGTGAACATACATCCAGATTAACATGTCCCTGACCGCAAAGGTCTGACTTGACAAATTCAGTCCAAAACCGCTAGCCTCAGGAGAGACTTTGCCGGAGGTTTTTTATGAAACTGCGTCCTTTTTCACTTGCGCTGGTGGCCCTTTCTGCGACACTTTGTTGGAGCCTGAGCCTAATGCCCGCTACAGCCCTGGATCTCGACAGCGTCGAAAATGAAATCCACAGGCTGACCAATCAATTGCGCCAAGAAAAGAAAGTACCACCTTTGGCTCCTTTAAAAGGACTCTACGAAGTTTCCCGAAAACACAGTCAGGCCATGGCCGATCAAGGTTTTTTTGCCCACACTGATCCCCAGGGGAGGGGGCCTTCAGACCGCCTGAAGTTGTTTTTGCCAGGATTGTTGACCATGGGCTCAGGCGAAAATATTGCCATGCGCAGTTTGGGCCAAGATGAGGAAGCTGAAGTGGCTCTGGGCCTGTTTACCCAGTGGAAACACTCACCGGGCCACTATGCCAATATGGTCAGTGAAAGCTATCGCCATTTGGGTGTGGGCGTGGCGCTCAAAAATGGGGATGTCTACGCGACCCAGAATTTTGCCAAGGGGCTGGTGCAATTGCAGAGTGGGCCACCAGCCAAGGTCAAATCGGGGCCGCCAGTCAAAATGAAATTTGAATTTCTGGCGGATTTTCCCCCGGCGGAGGTCTCGGTCTTTGTGCATGTGCCAGATGAAAGTGCCCGCTTTTACACAACTGGGGGCGCTTTTTATACCGGAGGCGGGCCGATTTCCCCCGTTTGGCTCGACAAGACCCATTTTGAAATTACCCTGCCCACAGACAAAGGCCTGGGGGCTTATACCTTGGGCATAGGTCAAAAGGGATCGTATTACGATACCCCTTTTGGCTTTGAATCTGTGGCCAGTCTGAGTTGGGGAACGGGCTGTGGCTTATACGCTGCGCGTCCCTGACGATCTCGATGCCCTGGTGGCCCTGATCGCTGCTTGCCAGCAAGATCCCGCCCAGCGCTGTTTGCACTGCGACCAAACACCTGCGGGCCTGCGGGCGGAGATCTTGGCTTTGGATCCCCCCCTGGCAGGCAGCCTTTCTGGGGGTGTATTCGGGGTCAGACTCGGGGTCGGAATTGGTGGCGGTTTTGGGCTGCGACTGTGATTTTGAAATGGGGCGCGGCTGGTTGCATGGGCCTTTTGCCCAAGACAAAGACTGGCAAAACCTATTCCAGCAGCTCTTTGATGGCTGGGAACAGCGTCTGCCAGCAACAATCACACGGCTTTCGAATTACCTCGATCAGGCCAATCAAAGGGGCTTGGATTTTCATCTGCAGCGGGGCTTTCAGGCCAAGGGCCTGTTTTACGTCTTGGAGGCGAAGGCTCAGCCTACTCAACGGCCCGCCAGCGTGCGGTCTTTTTTGCCCTCAGATGCCGAAACGCTCTGCCAATTACATGCTTTGGCCTTTCCCGCGGCCTGGCTCAGCGGCCCAGCCATGATCACACAAAGGGATGAAACCCATGCCGTATTGATTGCCTGGGAGCAAGGCCAGCGGGTGGGGTATATCCGCCTTTCGCAACATCTGGAATTGCCCGAAGGCGAGATTGAATACCTGGCTGTTGACCCTGCTTGGCGCGGGCGTGGAATCGGGCGAAAATTACTCCTGGCCGGGCTGGACTGGATCTTTGCCGAGCGCGGTCTGCCCACAGCGGTCTTAAACGTGAGTGCCGACAATGCAAAAGCCCTGGAACTCTACCTGAGTGTGGGGTTTGAAGTCAAAGAACGGGCCATTGCCCTGGATCTCTGGCGGAAAAACGATGACAGCCCCTGATAAATCCTTTGAATCTAAACTCTTGGAGAGCTGGCAGGCCAATGCCGAACTGTGGACATCAGCCATTCGCGAGGGCAAAATCCAGAGCCGTGAGACCACCACCCATGCCGCGATCCAGCAGGCGATTTTGGCCTTCTCCCCCAACAAAGCTTTGGACCTGGGCTGTGGCGAGGGTTGGCTGATACGTTCACTGGCCAATCAGGGGATTGAATGGGTGGGAGTCGAAGGCGTGCCTGCCTTGGCTGAAAAAGCCCGAGAAAGTGGAAAGGCTGAAATCTTAACCCTGAATTATGCCGCGTTGGTAGCAGAACCCCACCGCTGTGGCGGGGGCTTTGATCTGGTCGTGGCCAATTTCTCGCTGCTAGAGGCTGAGCTTTTGCCGCTTTTTTTAGGCCTGCGGAAAATCGTGACTCCGGGTGCCCGCCTCTTGATCCAGACCTTGCATCCGTGTACCCTTGAGGGCCCCTACCTCAGTGGCCCGCGTTCTGAAAGCTTTGCCGCCATGGGCAGCGGCACTTGGCAGACCATGCCCTGGTATTTTCGCACCCTGGGGGATTGGCTGGATCTGTTGCGGGCAGCGGATTTAAAGCTGCTCAGCCTGTGTGAGCCACTGCTACCCGAAACCCTGCGCCCGGCTTCGTTGATTCTCGAAGTGGCTTTTTAAGCGGTATAATTTTTAAAATGAACAGATTATTTGCCTTTTTTGCATTTGTGATTCCGACCTTTCTGTCGGCCTGTGCCCCTTTGCAACAGTCTCAGGCCACTTCTCAGCGCCTGGTGGCCCTGGGCGATTTACATGGCGACCTCGACGCCGCCCGCCGGGCCTTGCGCTTGGCCGGGGCCATCGATGCCCAAGATCATTGGATCGGCGGCAGCTTGGTAGTGGTGCAAACCGGCGATCAACTCGACCGGGGCGATCAAGAATTGGAATTGCTGGATTTTTTAGACCAAGTGGCGACAGAGGCCGAAAAGGCCGGGGGCAAAATGCATCTGCTCAATGGCAACCACGAAATCATGAACGTGCAGGGCGATTTTCGCTATGTCAGCCCAGCTGGATTTCAGAGCTTTGACAAACTCAAATTGCCCGAACCCCCTTCGGCACGTGCGCTGTTGAGCAAAGTGCCTGCTTTTGCCAAACAGCGGGCGATTGCCTTTTTGCCGGGAGGGCCTTATTCTCTGCGTTTGGCGACGCGCAAATCCGTGCTGCTGCTGGGGGACACGGTCTTTGTGCATGGGGGAGTGAGTCCCCAACATGTGGACTATGGCATCGACAAACTCAATGGCGATTACCAAAACTGGCTCAAAGGCACAGTGCCCAACTTGCCCGCACTTCTGACCAACGACCAGAGCCCGATCTGGAGCCGGGTCTATTCTGATCCAGGTTTGACACCCGACTGCACCCAGCTCAAACAGACCCTCGACAAACTGGGCCTCAAGCGCATGGTCGTCGGCCATTCGGTGCATCCCAAGGTCAACAGCGCCTGCGAAGGCCAAATCTGGCGCATCGACGTGGGCATGGCAAGGGCCTATGGCGGGCCTGTTCAGGTTTTGGAATTGTCGGGCCATGAACCCAAAGTGCTTGAAGAAAAGACCCCAGCCCAGAATGGGGCTTCATCAGCCCCATGAGCGCTTTTTTATACTGGATCTTTGTCCAGCTCAGTGTTTTGCTGGTCCAGGCCGACGGCTACCAGAGCCGCTTTGTTGTGACAGATCAGGGTCGGGTGCACTATTTTGAAAGCGCAGGGCAAGGTTCGTTGCCGCCCATCGTGCTCTTACATGGCATTGGCTGCCAGAGCACGGATCTTTACCCGGTTTTCAGGCATTTGCGCGCCGTCAGCCGCAAAGTGATTGTCGTCGATTTGCCCGCCCATGGTGAGACCGAAATACCCGTCGAAAAGCTCTCGTTGCAAGCCGTGCAACAAAGTTTTTACCAGGGCTTAGACCAAATTTTGGCCCAAGAAGAACCTGCGATTTTGTTTGGCAATTCGCTCGGCGGCTGGCAGGCCCTGCTCTATGCCCAGCATGCACCACAAGAATTGGCGGGGCTGGTGGCCGTCTCTCCAGCCGGAGCACGGGCCGATGACCCCGCATACCAGCGCCTGCGCCAGATCTTTGCCCATGATACCATCGAGGAGCCCTACTCGATTCTGCCATTGCTGTTTAATAAACAGCTGGCGGCCCCTGGTTTGGTGGCCATGATGATTCAGGCCCGTTTTTCGCAGCCACGGGTCAAAGCCCTGATGGAGAGATTGAGCCCCGAGATGACGCTGCCACCTGAACATTTGCAAAAGTTAAAAATGCCCACACTCCTGATCTGGGGGGGACAAGACCGGATTTTTCCAGATATGTTGCCCTATTTTAAAGCCCATTTGCCGCCCCAGGCCGAAATCCTGGAGCCCACCTTCTTTACCCACAGCCCGTATATCGAGGGGGAGATGGACCGCGAATTGCATCAATTGATGATCCAATGGGCCACACGCGTTTTTCCTGCCCAAGCGGCAGAACCGGCAGCGCCTACATTCTCTCAGTTGGCCCCAGTCATAGCGGGAGTGGCTCCTGGCTGGGAACAAAGCCTGCTCAACGAACAGTGAGCGGTCTGCATTGATCTTTTGGCAGGGTTGTTTTCGGCTCTGTTTTGGAGTGGCTTTGATGGCCCTGAGCGTGTCTTGGAAGGTTTCTGCCCAGGCTCAGAGCTTACACTCCCCACTCGACCCAATGATCCCACTAGGTCAGCCAACCCTGAAAACCCAAAGTGATTGGGAAAACGGGCGCGCTGCACTGCAAGAGCGCTTTTTACAAGAGATCTACGGTCACTTGCCACAGAGCCCCGCGGTCAGCGGGCACTTACACAGTCAGGGCCCCTTGGCAAAGCTGCCAGGCTTTTTTCAGGAACATGTAATTGAACTGAATTGGCAGGGAAAGCGACTGCGGCGCTTGCATCTGCTCATTCTGCGTCCCCAGCAGTCCCAGCCCACGGCCCTGCTCTTTTTGAATAAATGTGGCAATGCCAGCCTGCTCAAAGACCCTGTGCTGCCCCGTTATTTGCCGCTTTACCCCGATCTCTGCCCTGGAGAAATGAGCGAACGGGGCTGGCAGCAAGACTATTGGGATGTCGCAAGCGCCTTAGCGGCCGGGCTGACCCTAATCACCTTACACGAAACAGAACTGGCCCCCGATGCCCCAGCGGCCTTTGCCGAGACGGTAAGCGCCTGGCCCGAAATCCTCTTTCGTTCAGGCCCACGCCCCGGTCTGATCGCGATCTGGGCCTGGGGCCTGCAATCTGTGCGCAGCTATTTGGCTACCCTGCCCGAATTTCAGGGCAGCCAGATCGGTTTGCTGGGCCATTCGCGCCGGGGCAAAGCGGCTCTGCTCGCCACGGCCCTCGATGGCCGCTTTGCCTTTGTAGTGGCACATCAGACCGGCACCTTGGGCGCGGCCCCTTTGCGTTTGCATCCAGCGGAGAGCCTGGCGAGTATTACTTTCTTTTTTCCCCATTGGTTTACACCCAGCTTGGCCCAGAAGCAAGTGGCAGACCTCTCCGTCGACCAGCACCAATTATTGGCCCTGGTGGCCCCAAAACCGCTTTTGATCACCGAAGGCGCGCGGGATTTTTGGGCCAGCCCTGACCTCTCTTTGGCAGCCCTCAACGCTGCTCTGCCAGTGTATCAGCTCTATTTCCCGAATTTGCCGTCCCAGCTTCATTCCTGGCAACCTGGTCAAGAGCTGGCTGCATTGCAGCGGCCCGTGGCCCATGTGCTAACAGGGGACGGCCACACTCTCAACCGGGGTTATTGGCAGGCGATTCTGGCTTTTTTACAGGGCCAGGGCCTGCTGAAGAAGCATTTCCCCTGAAAAACAATCGCAAAATTAACCATTTTTTACCCCTCAATTAACTGGTTTTTTACCTCTTTTCACATGTTTGGGCAGGCCTGAAGCCATAAAAACAATATCTGTAACAATCTGCGTAGAGGAATCTTATTTATGCCTTCCATTTCAGCGTCGAATCAACAGTGGTTATTAAAATCCCTGGACAGCAATCAAAACCAAGTCATGGACGAACTCAAAGTCGAAGACGGTCTCAAACAGCGCCTCGACAGCAATCAAGATGGCCAGCTCAATACCCAAGAATTACAGGTGGCATTGGCCCAAGACAGTGTTGAAATCCGCAATGGGGCCGTCTTGGCCAAACAGGCCCAACCCCTGGTCATTGAAGGTAAACAGACCCTCGAAACCGTGCACCAACAGGTCCGCCGGACGCTCTCAGCCCCCCATGTGGTCACCCCCCGCGCCGCTGATGTGGTCGATGCTGTGGCTTCGCTGCTGATCGAAGACAAACGCAGCTATGCCGAGCAGCAGGCCGACCGCCGCCGCTACCTCGAAGTGTCGAATATTTCTTATCTCTCAGCGGTCAGTAGCATGCGCTCGACCCTGCAAAACGTGGCAGATATGACCGCCAATGGCACAGATGCGCGCAGCAAAGCCATCCATGCCAGTGCCAAGTCCTCGCTCAATAGCTCACTCTCCTGGGGCACCGGCATTGCCGTCACCGGCTGGCTGATTGGCGTGAGCGGCTTGGAATCACTGAATAATGGCTTGCAGGTAGCTTATTCCAATCTCAAAGGCACCCTCAACCAAATCGAAAACCAAAGCAAAGATCTGCCGGAGCCCGCCAAAACACTGGCAGCCAGCGATCAAAAAATAGCGTCTGCCTTTGCCCAAATGCAGACTTTAGAAAAACAGCAGAGCCAAAACAATGCGGCCCTCGACAGCCTCTCGGGCCAGGCCCTGGCAATGGAGAAAAAAGTTACAGGCCGAGCCGGAGACTATGCCCTGGTAGGTTCGGGCCTGGGCGTGGTGGCCGGAGCCACTGCCGGTTATTTTCTTGGCGGCAACAATCTCAAAGGCGCTTTGATTGGCGCAGGTCTGGGAGCTGGTGGCAGTGCCGGTCTGGGCGCTTTGATTGGCAAAGGCATCGACAGCTCGTACAAAGGCAAAGCCGAGGCCCTGAAAAAACAGATGGCCAGCATTCAGGGCTTTAAACCTGATCAGGCCCGCAATCAATTGCAAAACTTAAATCAATCACTCTACCGCTTGAGCACCCAAACCCAGGGATCTCTCGATCTCGACACAGCCCAGCGCTTGGATCAAGACTTAAAAGCTGTGATGACCCAGGCCGACAAAGCCATCGGCGAGCTGACTCAGGTGCAAAAAGCCTACCAAGATGGGGCCAAGCCCTAATCTTTCGCAGGGGAGGCTTTGCCCCGTAAAATACGCCCCAAAACAGCTCGGTGAAAGGCCAGATAGCCCTTTTGCTCTTGCTTGAGTTCGGGGGCGAGTAAGCTGTGCAAGCGCGGCAGCGCATGCCAGGGAATCGCTGGGTAGGCGTGGTGTTCGGCATGGTAGGGCATATTCCAAAACAACCAGCGGATCACGGGAGCTGTCAGGGTCGTGCGGGTGCGTTCCAGAATGTCTCCTGATTCAGGCAAACCCGTGTGTTCGCAGAAGGTGTACATGGCCAAGAGACTGTGTCCCAGCCAGATTGCCAAAAACAGATGCAAAATCCCAGGCAGCCAGAGCAAACTCGCACTCAGCAAGCAGAGATAAAAAGCCAACACAGCGCGGGCCTCCCAGGCATGTTGGCGCTGGGCACGGGGCGGGATAAAAACCAAAAAGCGCTGCCAGACAGCAGGCCAAAACCCCAACGAGGCCGCCACGAGCCAGGCCAGTTTATACAGCAGCAGGGGCAAACCTGTGAGATAAGCCAAATACATAAACAGGCTGCTGTCTAAGCTTGGAGCGGCTTTTCCTCCAATTGAAATTTCGGGATCCCGTTCGGGGTGATGGGTATAGCGGTGGTGGGCAAAGTGAAACTCACGAAAACCCGTGGGACTGTAAAGAATCACCAAACAGCCCAACCAACAGACGGCCCGGTTCAGGACTTTGGAGTCAAAGGCGGTGTTGTGACCACTTTCATGCACAATCGCAAACATCGCAAGCACCAAAACAGCA
This sequence comes from Candidatus Sericytochromatia bacterium, assembly GCA_018780035.1. Lineage (GTDB taxonomy): Bacteria > Cyanobacteriota > Sericytochromatia > UBA7694 > UBA7694. Next base: position 265,158 of record JADMKE010000001.1, on the reverse strand, counting down.
ATCACACCAACCCCCAAAGCGGAGATCCAAAGCGGCCAGTGGTACTCAGGGGCCAGTACCACTGCTGCTGTAGCCATCAGCAAAAGTGTATATTGCAAACCAAAGCGCAGCAGCGCAGACCGATTGCTGCGGGCCATCAGCGGAGCCAAGTCGGCGTTGGAAAAACGTGTGCTGTGATGAAATTGACTGTCCATCCCTTAATTTTACTCTGATTGCACGAAAAAAAAAGACCAGCACAAGGCTGGTCAACTCTGGGGAGAACAATGCTCAAATTGGCATTTATTGAGCGGGGGGCGGACCTTGGGGAGGCATACCGCCTGCGGGAGGAGCACCTGCAGGGGGAGCGGGCGGGGGAGGCGGGCAAGAGCCATCAGCCGGCAAAACAGGAGGGGCTTTAAAATACTGGGGGTATTCTGCTGCCAATGCAACCATACCGCCATGAATTTCCAAGAAGCTCAGGTTAAACAGGTCTTTGACTTCTTGAGCCAGGGCTGCATCCGCGGCTTCAATTTGGGCCATCACTTCAGCAGGAGGCAGGGGAGGTTTGGGACAGGAGGCAAAATCGCCACCCGCAGGAGGTTGGCCACCGGCAGGGGGAGGCGGAGGCGGTCCTTCGGGTTGACCACCAGCAGGCGGTTGACCACCGGCAGGGGGAGGGGGGGGCGGGCCTTCGGGTTGACCACCCGCAGGCGGTTGGCCACCGGCAGGGGGAGGGGGAGGCGGTCCTTCAGGTTGACCACCCGCGGGCGGTTGGCCACCGGCAGGTTCAAGCACGGCATAGCCGCCTTGGGGGGCGACTTGCTGGGTCACCACCACCTGATTGCCATCTTGAACCGCCACGTTCAAGCCCAAATTGCCGGTATTTGTGACTTCCTGGGTAACCACCGTATCCGTGAGCTGCATCGCCAGATTGACCTGGGCCACAGCCTCTGGGCTGATACTGACATCATTGGCTTCAGCGGCCCCAATTTCCTGGGCGGCAGCGTTCAAGGCCTGGGCCCGAACCTGAATTTTGCCACGGGGGATATTGCGAATGGTTTGACCGCCTTGGCCAAAAGCCAGATTCAAAGTCATCGGCTGACCGTTGTTGATCTGGTTGATGGGATCCCCTGAGAGCGTGACACGCAAACTGTGAATATCTGCAACGACGGCCTGGGTCGAGAAGCCGGCTTTGGTTGACTGCCAACGCAAGTCGAGTTGACCGGTTTGCTTCACGTCTGCTTTGCCCTTGAGAGAGATGGCGTTATACATCTGGGTGGTGGGGGTTGTGGCCAGATTAGTTGCAGATGAAATTTGACCACATCCCTGTAAAAGAATCATAAATGAGAAAGATAATGCCGTAACCGAAGATAAAAATGCTTTTTTGTTTTTCATGGGAAACTCCTCTTTTGTTTTGCTCTTCATAATTTAATTAAAGCATTCCAAAAAAAGGCTTCTTCGAAAAAATTGAATAGCCCGAAAAAAATAAAAAAAATTTTCGAAAATTTTTTGCAGAAAAACGAAACACCTGATTTGACTCGGGTTTTATCGGGGGTTTGTCTGGGATTTATCGGGGTTTGTGCGCTGTTGAAAAATCAACGGTTAATTAAAGTTAAAAATCCGGTCTTGAGTTTTTGCTTCTTGGCAGGCTCAGCTGGGCCAGGAGCTTCAACGGGGCGGGCTTTGACGACCACCATGCTCATATCGTCTTCGGGCTCTTGGCCAGCGATCCAGTCTTCGTAAGCGGCAATTAACACGTCTTGAATGCCCGCCGAGCCGAGGTTGCGGTTGGCGATGATCAGTTCTTCGAGCCGCTCAAAACCAAATTCTTCACCCTCGGGATTGTGGGCCTCGATAATCCCGTCGGTATAATAGACGAGAATATCATGGGGGGCCAATTGCACCGTCACTTCGTTGAATTTGACCTTTTCGCGCACACCCAGCGGGTAGGTCGGTTTGACCTGAATCGGCTCCATCTCACCGGTGGCAGCCCGGTAGAGATAAGGCAAATGGTGCCCAGCGCTGGAAAGGGTGACGGTCTGGTTTTGCAGGTGGAAGATCGAATAGATAAAGGTCATAAACAGACGCTCTTTGGTGCCGCCAAAGATCATACCATTGAGGGCTTCCATCATCGCCAAAACGCTGGGGTCGACTTTGCCCTGCACAAACAAACAGCTCTTGGCCATCGACATCAACAGACCGGCGGAAACCCCGTGGCCATTGACATCGCCAATCGCCATGCCAAATTCAAAATCGCTGATCTTAAAATAATCGTAATAGTCCCCGCCCACAGCGGCGGCAGACTGCGAAAAGCCGATGATATCCAAGCTGGGGATATCCGGGATATAGTCCGGCAGCATCGAGCTTTGAATGCTGCGGGCAAACGACAGCTCTTGATCGAGTAATTCCTGTTTTTTGCGGATTTCCATCAGGTGGCGGTTTTCAATATCGAGGCCGACCTGCAAGACAATCGACTCAATCAACTCGCGGTCACGCGGGCTAAAGGTGTGATTCACAGCCTGGCTGCTAACATAGACCACGCCGCGCAGGCTCTCTTCTTTGCCAAAGATCGGCACGCAGATCACGCTCTTGAGATCGAGGGCCATAATACTCTTTTGCGAGGCCATCAGCGAGTCTTCTTGCATATCCACAATATCCAGGCCCTGTTTTTCGCTCAAGACCTTTTGGATAATGCTCTGGCTGACCTTGACGGCATCGAGGGGTTTGCCTTTGTCGTCGCGGCTGGCCAGGCATTCGAGTTCGGCAAAACTGGCAGGCACCTGGTTAAAATCGCGCGAAATAAACATATAACCGATCTCGGCTTTGGAGATCTTGAGGCAAAACTCCAGCACCATCACCAGCAATTCTTCAAAGTCCATGGTCGTGGCCAGGGCCCGGCTCAATTCGTTCAACATCGAGAGGCGCTCGGTGCGCTCCTGCAATTGTTTGTGCAAATGGGCATTGATCAGTGAGATCGTGGCAAAAGTCGACATCGACTTCACCAGCTCCAAATCCTGTTGGCTGAAGGTCTGGTTGATGGCCTGCCGGTCGAGATAAAGCAGGCCAATAATCTCTTCTTCGCGTTTGAGCGGCACACAGATAATCGTGCGCAAATCCAGGGCCATGATGCTGGCCTGTTGCGAGAATTCGCTGTCGGACTGGGCGTCTTGAATCCAGAGCGGCTCGCCGGTTTCCATCACCTTTTTGGTAAACGAGCGGCTAAAGCCCAGCAGACGGCTTTTGTCGGCGCTTTTTTCGTTCTGTCTTTCACTGGCCGTCTCTTCGCGGCTGCGCACCACCTGGGGCACCATATTGCCGCTGTCGTCTTTGAGCATGAGCAGGCCGCGATCGGCCTGGGAGATATCCACCACATAGTCGATGATATCGTGTAAGACGTTTTTCAGGCTCAAGCTGCTCATAATAATCTGGCTGAACTGGTTGACCCGCTCCATTTTTTCCAGGCGCTCGGAGAGATTGCTGACACTGTCGCCACCTGCACTGAGATTAAACGAGGGCAATTGCAAGGTCTTGAGCAAGTCAACCAAGCGGTAGCCCAATTCCTGAGCGGTTTCGGGCTGCATCAGCGCCTTGAGGGGATCCGGCGGAACAAAGGCCGCTGGTTTTTGCATCTGCTGGCGCTGCTGTTTGACCCAGCGCAGCTGCTCTTCGACTTGGCGGCGGGGAATCTGCAAGCTGCGCCAAGCTTTGGCAGCGGCTTCGAGATGGGTTTCGGCTTTTTCGAGATCTTCACGTTCGACATACCACGAACCCAAGGCACCGTGGCTCAGGGCACTTTGGTAGGGATTGTCGGTGCTTTCAGCCAGGGCAATACTCTGGCCATACCACTCGGGAATCCGTGCCGAGGTCGGGTCTTTTTCGCTCTCTAAGCGGGCTTTGATACGCCAGGTCTGAATCTGGTGGTAGGGATTTTCGAGGCGTTTGCTGCAGGCCAGTTCATGGGCCTCTGTGAGCAGGGCTTCAGCGGCATCAAAAGATTTTTGTTTGAGCTGCACTTCGGCCAAACGGTAAAGTGCAGGCAATAATTGATCGGTTTCACTTTGGCGGCTGAGTTCGACAGCCGCGGCAAAACAGGCAGCGGCATCGTCCAGGTGCAAGCGCTGCTCAGCGATCATGCCTGCCAGAATCTTGCCACTGGCCTGCTGGTGGGGGTTTTTCATGCGCTCGCCCAGGGCCACCACTTTGTGGGCATAGCGCTCACCTTCAGCAATATCCCCGTACTCGATCGCGGCAAAGGCCAAACAGACCTGAAAGCGGTTTTCGTGTTGGATCGGTCGGCCCATTTTTTTGATCAGGGCAAAGATCTCATCGGAGACAGCCCGAATGGCGGGATAGCGCCCGGTTAAGCTGTTGCGCACGACCTCGGGATAATACGACCAAAAGACCAGGTCGAGAAAGTCATAACGCTGCCCAATTTCCAGTGGAATGGCCGCATAGTCGTCTTTGCCCACTGGCTCACCGAGCCAGGCTATCGCGTCTTCGCGGATAAAGCTGCAAAAGGCATAGGCCCAGATCAATTGGCGGTGCAGGCTTTCAAAATTCTGTTTGAGAATCGTGGCCGCTTCTTCCATTTCTTGCACCAGCTGGCGAAATTCACCCCGCGTCAGGCGGGCATTGAGACAGCCAAAGAGCACCAGACCATAAGGCACACTGCCGGGGGTCAGTTGAGGCAAAAGGGCTTCCGCTTTGGCCAAAGCCTTGGTATTTTGGCCAATCATGGTATAACTTGAGATCAAAATGCTCTCAAATTCAATTTGCTTTTCGAGCGGCACTTCCCGGTCTTGCAGACTTTCGATCAGTTTTTCGCAGGTCTCGGCGCAGATAAAAGGCTGAATCATATAACTGACCCAGGCCAGTTTGCGGCGGTGTTTTTCGAGCAATTCCGTCTGTTCGGGCAGGCCAAAGAGTTTTTCTAAAAGGGCAATGCCTTCGTGCATCAGCAAGGTGGCTTCCATGCGCACGGGGGCGGCTTCACCCGCTTCGATCAAATAGCGCGAGGCCTTGACTTTGTCTTGGCCATTTTTGAAGTGGTAAGCCAGTACCGAGACGGCTTCGCCGCGCTCTTCGAGCCATTGACCGATCTTTTGGTGCACGGGGCGTTTGCGGCTGTCTTCGAGCGAGCTGTACAGCGTTTCGCGCACCCGGTCGTGGGGAAAGAGAAAGACATCCCCTTCGCGCAGCAAGAATTGGCGTTCGATCAGCTCTTCGACCAGGGCAAAGAGATTGTCACTTTCGCTGCCACAGAGGTGTTCGAGCAGGGGCAATTCAATCCGTTTGCCCACCACGGCGATCATTTCGATCAGGGCCACGGCTTCGGGGCTGAGGCGTTTGAGGCGGTGCTGGATCGTGTCGCCAATCGAGGTTGGCAATTGCCATTCGGTATAGCTGTCGGGAATGATCCACTGCGCTTTTTCGCGGTAGATCAATTGCTCTTCCATCAAATAGCGCATCATTTCGCGAATGAAGAAGGCATTCCCCGAAGTGGCCCCATAAAAATACGGGATAAAGTCGGGCTTGTAATCGACATGCCTGAGCATTTTTTCGATCAGTTCAGCCACATGCCCCGGTGTAAAAGGTTGAATCGTGAGCTGGGTGCTGGCTTGCTCTTCGATGGTTTGCCAAAGTGGGCTATTGGCGGGCAATTCATCATCGCGGAACGAGCCCATGACCAAGACACGGGCTTCACCCAATTCGCGGATCAAGAAATTGAGCAGGTCAATCGAAGCCAGATCCGACCAGTGTAAGTCGTCGACAAAGAGCACCAGTGATTTGAATTTTTTCTGGGCAGCAACATCGTGCAACCATTCAACCACGGTTTCAAACAGGGCAATTTTTTGGTTGCGCGGGTCGAAGTCGGCTTTGGGCTCAAAGCCTTGGTCAACCAGCCTCGGCAATAAATGCGCCAAGATGGGCGCGTATTTGACCAGGGCCAGCGGCGGTGTGATTGGAATCAGCTGGGTCAAGGCATTGACCACAGGCTCGTAGGCACTCATGCCCTGTTCGTTACAAATGCCCTGGGCAAAGGGAATCTCTGAGAGCTGGGAGTGGATCTTAAACTCTTCGATCAGGCGCGATTTACCGACACCGGCTGGGGCTGAGACAAAGATCGCGCGGCTTTGACCGGCATTGACCTCGGCCTGCAGGTCTTTGAGGGCCTTGAGTTCGCTGTCGCGGCCCACCAGCACATGGCTACTCAGATAACTGCTGCGCTCTTCGTCACTTTCGAGCGCCTCTTTGAGCCCACTGGCGGCAGCCAGGTCGATCAAGAGTTCGGCCGCATTGGGGTAGCGGTCGGCCTGGTCGCGGGCCATCATTTTGGCAACAATTTGCAGCAGGGCCTCGGGCAAATCGCTGCGGAAGGTTTTTAAAGGGGCCGGTTCGGAGTGAATGTGGGCCTTGAGTACCTCTAAAATGGTGGTGCCAATAAAGGGCTGAACACCCGCCAACAGTTCATAAGCGACCACACCCAGAGAGTAGATATCCGAGCTTTCGTTGATCACCCCACGCTGGGGAACCTCCGGCGGCATATATGCCACCGTGCCCGTCAGCTGGCCATTGCTGCGGTTGCCCAGCGGCTGCATCAGACCAAAGTCCATCAGTTTGAGCGTGCCATCTTCGCGGATGCGCAGGTTTTCGGGCTTGATATCGCTGTGCACGAGCAGGCGCGAGTGAATAAAGCCCAGGGCCTTGGTGGCTTGAATCAAGACCCGGTAGGCCGTGGTGGCATCGATCCGGCTCAGCTCCGAGAGCTCTTGGCCGGGCACCAACTCCATCGTAAAATACGGGGCCTGATCGTCGAGCACGCCGTATTCGTAGACATGAATAATATGCGGGTGGCGCAGGCGGCTCATATACCAGAATTCTTGTTTGAACTGCAAAAAAGCCTCTTCGGAGGCAATTTTGCGCGAAAGAATTTTCAGGGCAGATTCTCGCTGGGTGAGTGTGTCACGGACCCGAAAGACTTGGCCCATGCCCCCTTCACCCAACAATCCCAAATCCTGGTAGCGGTTGTCAATCACACGTTCTGGCATATCGGTTATTATACCTTGGCTCGGGCGTGAGTGCAGTCACAGCAGAAAATGGCGGCAGGCAGTATAGTCGAGTATAGGGCGAAGCTGAAGCCTGTCATTTATCTGAAAAAAAGGAAGAATCATGCATATCCTGGCAATTGAGATCGAGCGCAGCAATCCTGACTATAGTTTCTGTGGCACGCTGCATTTTTGTGATCGGAATGATCGTTTTGGGATCCTTTTGTGGACAGTGGAATGCGAAGGCAGCACCCGTGTGGACGTGGCGTTTGTGAATGGCGACCGCGATGACTGGGCCGAAGTGGCCCAAGAAAATGCCCACTATCTTTCAGATAATTTGATTCTGGCCATTGCCCGGCGTCAGCCTTTGCCGGCGCTGAGCGGCTCTCCGGTGGATCTTCCGCCTGTGAACGTACCTTTGGTCTCCTGACTCTCTGGGAATTTGGTCTTGGGGGAAGCGATTTGCTTCCCTCATTTTTATTTTTTGGACTTCGCATACCCCTGCTTGAGCACAGCAAAACAGACCTGCCAGCGCACCCGCAGCTCCTGTCGCCAGTTTTGACGGGCGTTTGGCAGGCCCTCTCGCAGGGCTTGTCTCAAGGCCTGCCACTCCAGGCGGGTGGGCAGCCAGATCAACAAGGGCAAAAGGCCTTTGACCCATTTAAAAGCCTGCCCATAGCCTTGTCGTTGGACATCTTGCTCCAAAAGCGCATAAAGCACCTGTTTGTCGAGGGGACTAAAACAGCTCAGCCAATCCTGTGAGAGCGGATGTTCAGCTGAAAACCCCTGAATTTTCTGATGGGCCCGCCGGTCTCCCCAGTATTCGAGCCCATTAAAACTGCTTTGCAAAAGGCCAGGATGCCAGTCAATCTTCAGCCATTGGGCCAGTTTGCGCATTTCACTCTCCGGTGAACTGTGCAGTCTTTCCAAGCAGATTTCGTAAAGGGGGGGCTGGTAGTGCGCTTGCAGTTCTTTCCAGCCGACCAATTGGTGTTCATAATAGCTGGCAAAAGCGCCATCCAAGACCATATCCGGGTAATCATAATCAGGTTGCAGCGCTGCTTGGTGGCCCATGCGCCGGTCATCGCGGCACATGCGCAAATGGGAGAAAAAGGCCCGCATCGGTTCGCGGGCCATGCCCAAAACGCGGGTCTGGGGAAAGTCCTGAAAAAGCCCTGTGGTACTGGGATTAAGCGAGGGCCGATGCAATTGGTAAGCGATCAGGTGTTTGTCGGAAATATCTAGCCCTTGGGCCATTTCATAGGCATAGTGCAGGCAGATAAAAAAGATCTTGCTGTTGATTTCCACCCCCCCTGAAAAAAAGCTCTGGATCAGCCAGACAAAGCTCTCTTTAAAGGCCTCGGCATTGACCTGGAGCACCGTATTTTGCTCGGGGCCCAGTTGATCGAGGCAACAGGTGCTGGAGTCGGGCTGGGCATAAAACAAACTGGAAAAATATGTGCAAAACATATTCAAAAAGTCATTGAGGTCAAAGGGGTAGTTTTTTTCCACCAAGGCCCGCAAGAATTCCTGCCAAAATTCGTAATAGCGCATCAAGACTGTGGCGGGGGTCGACAAAATTTCGGGGTGGCGATCGAGCAGGCTTTGCAAAAAGACCGAACCACTGCGGCCCCAATAGACAATAATCGCCATATCGGTTGCCATCAGGGCTGTGTGCGAGAGCGTGTCTTGAATGCCCAGGGCCTTTAAGAGGGCCACACGCAAGCCGCGAGATCGTTCTGCTCGGACGTCTTCCTGAGTCAACGTTTGAGTCAACGTTTGAGTCAAAATTTGGGCCATGGCTTGCCAATCTCCAAGCTGAACGGGCAATGCCCTCACAGGCAATTCAGCGACAGGCAATTCTGGCCAGGGGGAATTCTCAGCCACTTGCCCATCAGCAGGGCGCCAGAGTGGCAGGTCCATGGCCAGGGCCATGACTGTCTGCTGCAGTCCCAATTCTGGGGCGCGGGTCAAACAGAGACAGCCCTGGGCGGCCTGAAAAAATGCTGGCCAATGGCGCAGGGGTTGGACATGCAATTCAAGCGCAGGCAGCGGCTGGGGTGCGGCTGCGAGCTGGGCGCAGATCCCTTGCAAGAGGGCGGGGGGTTGGGGCAAACACAAAATTTTCCAACTCCAGGCCTGGGCAAACGAGGGGGCTGCTCGGGCCAAAGCCAAAAGCGCTGCCAATTCAATTTCCCATTGCAAGGGATCCAACAGACAGACCAAGGTGGGGGCTTTGCCAGGCGCTTGGGCGAAGGCCTGCGCGGGCAATAGCGCGGGATTAAAAAAATGAGGAACGCTACGGGGGTGCATGTGGCCTTTAAACCTGTCGGCCAAAAAGAACCATGAATGAGATTTTCCAGCGATCCAAGAGCGTCAAGAAAATATCTTCACAGGCCGCTTGGTCGCGTGCGCGCAATGCGTGTTCAAAGGCCTGGCGCTCCAAGCACGTGGGCCAAAAGATCAAAAGCGGGAGCAGCATTTTGACAAAAGAAAATGGGCTGCCATAGCCCTGACGGGTCAGGTCCTCAGCCAGCAAGGCCCAGAGCACCTCTTTGTCCAGCCAGCTGAAGTGTTCCTCCCAGGCCTGGGAGAGCGGATGGGTGCGCGAAAAACCCTGCAAGGGTTGGTGGGCCCGGCTGTCTCCCCAATAGGTCAGTCCGTTAAAGCTGCTCTCTAAAAGGCAGGGAGCCCAAGCAATGCCCAGCCATTGGGCGAGTTTTTTCAGTTCACTTTCGGGAGCGGCGTGTAAGGCCTCCAGACGCATTTCGTAGAGGGGGGGCTCGTAGGCGTTCTGCAGGGCTTTCCAGCCGCCCAATTGGTGCTGGTAATAGCCCAGATAGGTGCCGTCCCGCACCATCTCGTGATACGAATAATCGGGGCGGGGGGCTTCGTATTGGCCTGCGCGGGTGTCTTCGAGGTACATGCGCAAATGGGAATGCAGCGCCCGCATCGGTTCGCGGGCCATGCCCAAAACGCGGGTCTGGGGAAAATCCCGAAAAAAGCCTGTGGTCGAAGGGTTGAGACCGGGGCGGTGAAGTTGGTAAGCAATCAGGTGTTTGTCGGAAATATCCAGGCCTTGTGCCAGCTCATAGGCATAGTGCAGCAAAACAAAAAAGGTTTTGCTGGAGATCTCCAGGCCACCGCTGTAAAAGCCCTGGGCCAACCACAAAAAGGCCTGTTTAAAGTCGCTGTAGCTGACCTTTAAGACCTGATCGCGCTCAGGGCCCAAATGATCCAAATTGCAATTGCTGGTATCTGGAGCAGCCTCAAACAGAACGGGAAAGGCCTCTGCAAACGCATCCAATAAAGCCCCCAGTTCAAAGGCGCGCCGGGTTTGCACAAGTGACCGCAGCAAGTCGGGCCAGACTTCGTAAAAACGCATCAAGACCGTGGCGGGGGTCGAGAGAATTTCGGGGTGGCGATCGAGCAGGCTTTGCAAAAAGACCGAACCACTCCGGCCCCAAAATAACAGGGCCACCACTTCGGTGGCCTGCAGGCTTTGCAGCGTGCAGATCTGTGGCAAATCGAGGCAGTGCAGCAGGGCTGCGCGCAAAGGTGGCTGGGGTGCGGCCAAGCCCTTTTCCAGGGCCAGAAAAAAATCCGCAGGGCGAAAGGGCCACGGGTGCACAGGCAAGGCCTGATAAGGAGCCGGAAGAGACGAGCAGGCAGCTAAAACGGGCAAGTCCATGGCCAGGGCCTGCATCACCTGGGGCAAAGCGGTTTCAGCTGATTCACTCAGAGAGAGACAGGCCTGACTCTGGGCAAAGAGGGCAGGCCATTGCCGCAGGGGGATATTTTCCAACTCCAAACGGGGGCCCACTGGCAAGAGCTCTTGCAACTGGTTTTGCAGGGCCAGGCTCTCTTCTTCACTCAAATCTGAGACCAAGAGCTTCCAAACACGGGGCAAAGCCAGATCTGCACAGCCTTCGGCCAGAGCCACAAGCTTTGCCAATTCAGGTTGCCACTGCGCGGCACTGAGCAAACAGAGCAAGAAGGGCCGGATGGCATTGGGGCGGCTCGCTTTGGCCGGGTCAAAAAAATGGGGAATCGTGCGCAAATGCAATTTTAGCATGCGTAAAAAGTCTGAATCTGTTCTACCGTATAGTCGAGCTCAGCCTGACTCAGGTGTTGATGCGCCGGCAGGGTGATGATCTGTTTGCAATCAGCTTCACAGACCGGGAAATCCCCGGCTTTGTAGCCCAAGGCTGCCGCCGCAGGTTGAAGATGCAGCGGAATCGGGTAGTGAACCTTGGCTTCTATGCCACGCTGGTTGAGAAAAGCCAGCAATTCATCGCGGCGTTCGACGCGCAACAAATAGAGGTGAAAAACATGGCGTACCCCAGCCCGGCGCGGGGGGATTTGTACCTGCGGAGCCAGCGAGGCCAGGGCCTGATCGTAAAATTGGGCGTGGGAAATGCGTTTTTCGGTAATCCAAGCCGTATCCCCAATCAGGCGACGGCCCACCACCGCCTGCAGCGAATCAAGGCGCGAATTGACCCCCCAGATCGCAATTTGGTCACGGTTGATCATGCCATGGTTGCGGTAACGCCGCAACGTCTCGGCCAATTCTGCCGAACGGGTGGTGATCACGCCCGCATCCCCCCAGACATTGAGGTTTTTGAGCGGATGCAGGCTGTACCCAGCGGCATCACTCCAGGTGCCTGCAGGCAAGCCATCGATTTGGCCGGCAATCGACTGACAGGCGTCTTCGACCACCTTGAGACCATGTTTTTGGGCAATCTCGGCAATCCGCGGCATATTTGCCAAATTGCCCGTATAGTGAACGGGCAAAAGCGCTTTGGTTCGAGGGGTAATTGCCGCTTCAATTTTTTCGGGGTCGATCACAAAACCGCTTTCGCTGTCGACAAAAACGGGGGTCGCTCCTGTCATGACAATCGCCCCCACAGTGGCAAAAAAGGTCATCGGGGTGGTGATCACTTCATCACCGGGCCCAACGCCAAGCATCTTAAGCGAAAGCCCCAGGGCATCGGTGCCACTGCCCACACCCACAGCATAAGGCATACCACAGAGTTCAGCAAAAGCAGTTTCAAAGGCTTGAACGTCTTTGCCCAGGGTAAAATCGCCGCTGAGAACCAATTCGCGGATATCTGCCAAATAGTTATCGACTTCGGCAAATTGGCGGTCGAGATACGAAAAGGGGACGTGCATGGGTGAGACTCCTGAGTGGGTGTTTTGTTCATGATACCGAGATCCCGCTCCCAGCGCCAAATAGCTAAAAATTACTCTGAATTTAATCCAAATTTTAATTTCTTTGCACCAGTTCAACGCGCAACACTGCGATAGAGAGAGTATAAATATTGTGCGTAGAGGATTTTCCCATGAAAAAATTACTGGCTTTGGCCCTGACCGCGTTGAGTTTAACAGCCTGTTCCAGCGCCCCCGCTTTGCTGCCTGCCGCCAATCGCATGCCGGTCAACACCCTGCGGGCCGCCGCCGCCCCCCCCCAACCCAACCTGCAAGAATTATTGCCCCTGCTGCGCGAAATTTTTAAAAATGAATTGGCCGATGGCATTCAACCTGGCCAGCCCGCACCGGATATCAACTTGGTGCTGGAACAAAAAGGCCCGATGGCCTTTAAATTGCTCGGCCAAGACGCCGCCGCCCGCCGCAGCCTTTACCCCTATGCCGATCAAAAAGTGATCAGCGAATTTAACAAACCCTCACCCAGCGACAATGTACCCGCCGTGACCCCCCAAGATATTCAGGCCCTCTTGCCCCGTTTGCAGCCCGGTGATGTGATTCTCTGTGGCAACGACAAATCGTTTGTACACGGTGCCTTGTATTTGGGTCGCGGTGAAATTGTTCACTCTCTCGCAACCCAGCCAGATATGCATGACCGCTTTCGGGGGGTTGTCAAAGAGAGTCTGAGCACCTATATCTCCCGCAGCGAGCGCGATACCTTTGTGATTCTGCGCGCCAAAGGTCAGAGCAGCGTGAACTTTACCCCCGCTTTTAATTACGCCGTGGCCCAGGTCGGCAAACAATACGACAGTTTGTTTCTGCTGCAAAACGATGAGCGCCTGTACTGCACCGAATTGGTTTGGTCGGCTCTGCGCAAATTGGCCCACCCCCCCCGCGTTTTGCCCCATGCCGTCAAATATGGCTGGGAAATGGTCACCGTTGAGGACTTTATGGACTCACCCGATCTCGAGACTGTTTGGACCCGCAATTATGCCCGTCCCCCCGTCGGACGCCTGCACCGCTATTAAAATCGCCACAGCTCTCAGGCCCAGACACTCGCGTCTGGGCCTTTTCAATCGGAAACGGTCTTCAAGCGCCCTGTTTGTAAGTCGAGTTCGCCCCGACCGTCCACCACACCCAGATTGGCCTGAAAGCCCCGCCCTTCAAGCTGAAGCGTGAGTGTTTGACCGTATTGGGCAATCACATGGCCCCGGTAGTGCAGATCAGACAAAATATGCCCATTGGCGTCATACCAATCCCGCAGCAGCACTTCGCCATTGGGCCAGATCTGAATCGAAATGTGGCTGGCGCACCAACCCTGTTCGTCTTTGTCGAAATGGCCATCGATTTCGTAATGGAAGTGCAAAGGCTTGAGAGTAAAAACTTTGCCCTGTTTGCTGGAAAGGCAGCGAGAAGCGCAAAGAGGTGCGCAAAGAGGTGCGCTCTGGGCTGACTGTTCGGTGTAGCCCTGCTGACCAAGAAACCCCGGCCAACCAAGCAGCATCAGCAGAAATGAATGGCTCAATCGCTTGTGTTGGCCTCTGTGTATTTTTCGCATCTCAAGTTTTCTTTAGTGCAGCGCTTCACGTGCGGCTGCTTGCAGGTAATCATCTTCGGTTTTGTTGGCAATCACTTTGAGGGCCAAGGTTGCCAGTGGGTGATTCATTTTCCCCAACGCACTGGTGGCCGTATATTTGACCCGTTGATCGGGATCTTTTAATAATTCAATTAAAGCCGGAACTGCCTGCACATCTTCCAATTTACCCAGTGCTTTAGCGGCTGCTTGGCGCAATTCAGGATTGGCACTTTGCAGAGCATTGAGCAATGCAGGGATCACTTTTGGCTCTTCCATTTGTCCCAAAGCCCAGGCTGCTGTTTGAGCCAGTTCCGGCATCTCACTGTTCAAAGCTGTGATCAGATCTGGAATGGCGGCTTTGGCTTTCATCTCTCCGAGGGCTTCTATCACGCATTTTTGTGGGGCATCAGAAGGAACGGTAAGCAATTCAAGCAAGGCAGATATGGCGACCTGACCCAACATTCCCAGTGCGTTTGCGGCCTGATGACGCACCTGAGGGTCGACATCCTGCATGGCTTGCAAGAGAGCAGGCAGGGTTTGCGCGTCTTTGAGCTTACCCAGGCCATTTGTGGCCTGCTGGCGAACCTGGGGATCTGGGTCTTGAATAGCTTGTAAGAGAGCCGACAGGGTTTGCAAATCTTTGAATTTTCCCAGCGCTTCAGCGGCATTGCTGCGCACCTTTGGCTCAGGATCCTGGAGGGCGTTGGTGAGGGGGAGCAGAGCCTCTGAGCAATGTTCTTGACCCAGACCTTCTGCCGCTAAAGCGCGAATTTCAGACGTTTCATCTCTGAGGGCGGCTATCAGAAACGGGGTTATTTGGGTCAAGGACATCTCCTTGATGCATTCAAGGGCCCATTTGCGCATTTCGGCAGAGGGGCTTTCAAAGAGTACTTGCAAGGCACTGAGGGCCGGTTCGCCAATTTGGGTTAATGCCTTGCTCGGAATGACCCGCTCGGTTTCGTTGGCAGATTTTAAGGCTTCAATTAAAAAGGGAACGGCTGGAATGCCGATTTTAACCAGAGCCTTGGCTGCACTGGCACAGACTTTGGGATCGCTGTCCCGCAAGCTCAGGCTCAAGATAGGGAGACTGTCGGGGGAACCCCATTGCCCCAGCGTCTCTGTCGCTGCGATCCGAACCTGAACGACAGGATCCTGCAGCATGTCGAGCACCTGGACCTGGATTTTTTCTGCAGACAAAGCCTCAATCTGACGCAGGGCCTCCAGCGCGAGTTGCCGCAAGAGTGGCTCTTCCGATTGAAGAGCTTGAGCCAAGAGAGGCAGAGAGCGAGGATCTTTTAAACGCCCCAAAGCGCTCAGAATGCTTTGTCGCAGCAGGGGGCCCGCTTCGGAATAAGCCAAGCAGAGAGACTCAACAGCCTGCGGATCGCCCCATTTTCCAAGTGCTTCAGCACTTTGAATCGCGACGTTTTCATGGCTATCAAAGAGGGTTTTTAAGACAGAAGGAATGGCGGATAGTGCGTTCTGCGCGGATAAAAAGAGAATCGCCTGAGCCCGGATATCCGAGTGGGGATCATTTAAGCTGAGAGTCACGGCCGCGATGGCCTTTGGGCCAAATTCTGCCAAGGCCGTCAAGGCCTGTTTGCGTTCACCTGCGGATCCTTCGTGTAACCGTTGAATCCAGTCATTTAAATTTTCTGCCATCTCTGTTTTTTGACCTCTGTATGGAAGCATTTTCATAATTTTAACCCACTCTTTTTTCCTTGAATGTGAGCCTGTCGCATTGGGCGGGATTTTTGCGCTGGAAGAGTCGTTTTGCAAGATGTGTGGCAATTTTCGCATTGACCACACTGAATTGACCACACTGAATCTAAAGCTGAAGCGCAGACCAATCTCGCAAACAATGGGCGGCCTCAAAGCCTCTTGGCAAAGGTCCTGGGCCAAGCCAAAGTAGGTTTTTGTTGAGGCGACGGGCCCATTCCAGCCAAGCTGCGGGTGCGTTTTCGCCAATCAGGGTGTCGACAGTTGCCAATAATCGGGGGATTTCAGCTGCGGTTAAAGGCGCTTCGGGCAGAATCAGATCGGGAATGGTTTCGGGATCAAAACCTTTGGCCACCAGCCAATCCAAAAGCCGTTCCTGCCAGACCTCGGGGTCAAAAGCGGGCTCCAGTGGAAAAAGCACACAAGAAACGGGAGTCTGGGGCTGAAACTGGTGTAGATAAGCTTCCAAGGCTTGCCAGTGCTGATCTTGGCCATTTAAGGCCAGAAGCAAATTATGCGCACGCAGGCCCTCCAGGGGCAAAGGGGCGGCCTGCCAATGGCTGCGGGGTGTGGCCAGCAGGTACCATTGTGAAACCTGGCTGTCTGCGTCAAAACCGCTTAAATCCCAGCCCGTGCTTTCCAGCGCGGCCCGTAGCGCAGATTGCTGTGGCAGTTCATGGTTTTGCGAGGCCAGTTCAAGCACCTCCCATCCCCTTTCGTTGAGCAATTGCAAAAGCCACTCACTGGTCAGGGCCTGCAGCACGGGTTGATCCCAGCCAAAGGGCCAGCGCCCCTGTAAAAGCGTCAGCAAGCGCGGTAAATAGCGCAGATTGGGCACACTCAGCACCAAGCGTCCAGTGGGCTGAAGCCAGTTTTTCCAGGTATTGAGACTGACTTCGGGGTCTGGCTGAAATTCCAAATGGGCTTCGACCAAAAGCCAGTCCAAACCAGGGCCCGGCTCACGCAGGAGCAGATTCGGGCGTTGATCTTTGAGTAAGCACTGGAGCGGAGTGGGATCTGGGCTGAGCAAGGCCAATTCGGCCTGGGTGGGCAACAATTGCAGCAGCCAAGTCTGAAACGCCGTATCGATCGGGGGTGATTGCAACATATTTCCGATCATAACACGGAAAAGAAACAAAAATTAACCGTTAATTTGTACTATTTTGGGTATAATAAGCGCAAGCACATGTTACAGGTAGGTATGGTATGAACGTCTCACAACTTCAGGGAGCCCAGTCTTTTCAGGTTAAAACGGTTGAGGGAAAACTCAGCCCCGAGCAGCTCAAAGCCCTGGAAAACAACGGCAAAGTGGATATTGTCGTTGAAGACAAAGAGACCCACCAGACCCATATTATTTCAGGCGAAAAGATCGACATCCAAGAATACGCAACCCGCATGGGCAAAGCCGACCCCGATTTTAAAATGGGCCCCTATTACAATGCCGACCTCAAACCCCTGCAAAATATGGACGAAAACAAAGATGGTTTTCTGGTCGAAGCAGAGACCAAACACACCGCAGGTGCCGCTTGGGGCCAAGGCCTTGATGTGGCTGGCCGCACAATCGGCGGAGGCACTGAGGTGGGAGCGATGTATGGCATGGCCTATGGCAGCCGGGTGCCTTTTGCGCCTCGGGCGGGCATGGCCGTTGGCGTAGTTGTCGGCGGTTTCTTGGGGGGAGTAGCGGGTCTGGTTGCCGCACCCTTTAAAGGGGTCGGTCACGCGGTATCGACCCAAAATACCCAGAAAAATGTGCAGACCTGGAATTTTACCGAGAGCCTTAAAGCTGTTCGCTAACCAAGCCAACCTGGTTCTGCTGTGGTGCGACTTTAATGGCCGACTTGTGGAAAAATGGAGACGCCCAAATGTTTTTCCAATTCTGAGATCAAAAATGGCAATTCAAAGGGTTTGAGAATGTACCCAGCTGCGCCCTGGGCCAAGCTCTGTTTGACCGCATGTGCTTCGCTGCAGCCCGAGAGCATGATCACAGGGGTGTTTTGGGTCAAGGGGTTCTTTTTAAGGGATTCCAAAAGTTGCAGACCGTTGGGGGCAGGCATGAAGACATCCAGTAAAATGAGGTCGGCCTGGTAATTCTGGGCCATCAAAAAGCCCAATTTGGACTCCTGGGCACCCATAAAATCGCAGCTCGACTCAGAAAAAAGATCCTGCATATAGTCTTGAAATTCAGGGCTGTCGTCAATCAGCAATACCTTTTTGCAAGGGTGGCTCATGGGGGTCTCCCTCTCACACTTTTGTCAGCTTACATTTCTTATCGTACCCTAAAAAGGCCAAAAAATAGCCATGTCTTTTTCTGATTCTGATCGGTTACACTGGAAATGAAGACTTTGTGAGGAAAACACCGAGGAAAATAGCATGAAAAGATCGCGTTTGTTTCTGTCGTTGCTGATGGTTGGGGGGCTCATTCTGCTGGCTTGTGCGCCTCAGCAAAAACAGGCCGAAACGCCCGAGAAAGTCACAAGTCAGGCCCAAGGCGTTTTTCAAACCCTCACAGTGGCCCAAAGCGACCCGGTTTTGAAAACACCCGGTCTGGTAATTCTCGATCTGCGCACCCCTTCAGAATTTCAGGGCGGACATCTCAAACAGGCGCAGATGCTCGATTTTTACGCCTCCGACTTTCAATCTCGGCTGCGGGCCCTGGATAAAAAAAGCCCCTATTTGATCTATTGCCAATCGGGGGTACGCAGTGCCAAAACCCTGGCGATGATGCAAGAGGCTGGGTTTGAAAAGGTCTACGAACTGGCGGGTGGCTATCGCAGCTGGGCCGATGCTGGACAGCCTGTGGAACAATAAGAGTACACCATGAGCAAAGATGAGTTTCTCTCCCATGAAGAACTGACGGTCGCAGCATCAGGCTATTTGCCGCCGTTTTGGGCTGTGCTGTTGCTCTTCAAACGTTGGCGCGTCAATTATTTTACGCGTTACCACCTGATTCATGCCGCTTTGCTCAATCTGGCCAATCTCTTGATCTTGATTTTAACGGGCGGCCTCACGACTTTAATTGCCTCCTTTTCGGGCTACAATTTTCTGTTGACCTTGCTTACAGGCAGTTTGATCGCCCTCTCACTCTTGGTGACAGCAACCTTTATGGCTTATTGTGCCTGGAATGCCTCAAAAGGAAATTACACGGTGATTCCCGGCTTGAGCCAATTGTATTATCTGATGTTTTCACAGCGGCCCGACAGCTCTCCCGAGGCGCTGATACGCCACCACAAACAGGTCAAATCGGCGCGTCAAAGCGCCTTTCGCAAACCCTCACGCCGAGAAAGGAATGAATAATGCCCCCTGCGCTCAAACATCTATTGGCACCCACTTATACCTTTGACCGGGTCGAAGTGATCGATCTGGAAGGCTGGTGGGCAGCGGGTCTGCGCGGCATGATTCTCGATGTAGACGATACCCTAACCCTCAAAAACAGTGCTTTGGTGGCCCCTCCTGTGCAGGCCTGGCTCAAACAGGCCCGTCAGATGGGTTTCCATTGTTATATCGTCTCAAATAACCGCTATCCCCGGCACATTGCCCGGGTCGCAGAAACCCTCGAAATGGAGGGATTGGCCCAGGCCCGCAAACCCTTTTCACCGGGATTTTTACAGGCCTTGGCCGCCATGCAATTGTCCCCTGAACAGGTGGTGGTGATCGGAGATCGTCTGCTCACAGATATTTTGGGTGGGGCCTGGTTGGGGATGCAAACCTGTCTGGTGGCCCCCGTCACGTCCCAACCCAAGGCCCTCAAACGCCTGCTCTATGGCTTTGAAAAAGGTCTCAGCCGCTTGGCCGGAACGCGCCCCCCATTTTCTGCCGACAGCTCAGATTCCCAGACTTGATTGATCTTGGTATTGATCTTGGTCAAATTTACCCTTGTTGTGAATCATGGCTTTTGCCCTGAGAAATCGCCAGAATAGAGATGAAGACAAGATTTCCCCTGTTTAATTAAGGGGCCAAACGAGGTAAATACCATGACGTTTCAATTAAAAACCAAAACCGCAAAAGACCTGATGACCCCTGCCCCAATTACCCTGCGTGGATTTGCCACAGTCAAAGAAGCTGTGGTGCTGATGACGGAAATGAACATCAGTGCCGTGGCCATTGTCGATGGCGAAAACCACCCTGTGGGCGTATTGAGCCAGACCGATATTATTCGCTACGACCGCGAAAAAACCGACTACCCCTTCTCTGTTTCCGCATTTTACGAGCGCGTGGTACTCGACAGCAGCGATCCGATGCTGGGGGAACTGCATCCCGAAAACGTCGACACCATCCCCGTGGTCGATATTATGACCCCTGTGGTCTATGCCGTTCAGCCCCAGGCATCTGTCGGTGATGTGGTTCAAAAAATGCTCGACAAACATGTACACCGCCTTTTTGTGGTCGATGAAATGGGTGTTTTGATCGGCGTGATCAGCACTTTTGATATTTTGCGCCAATTACAAGAAGTGTAAAACCCAGGTTTAATCAGGGATTAAGCTTAAGGGGAAAGAAAAAATTAAGCAAAGGTGAAGATATCCTATTGTCCTCTAAAAGGCCTGTGCTATAATTCTTGTCACGAAGGGCCCAGATAGCTCAGTCGGTAGAGCAGTGGACTGAAAATCCGCGTGTCGACGGTTCGATTCCGCCTCTGGGCACTCTTCATGGACCTCAGAAGATCCTTAACCTACTTTTCTACACAGCAGGGATCTTCTGAACCTCCCCGGGGACGTGGTGAAATGGCAGACACACTATCTTGAGGGGGTAGCGCGCGAAAGCGCATGAGGGTTCAACTCCCTCCGTCCCCACCTACTGCCGGAAACTTATTAAGATGACGCGTGTATTGATCACCGGCGCGGCCGGTTTTATCGGATCCAATTTTGTGGAGTACGCTCTGCACGCGCATCCTGATTGGTCTATTACCAATCTCGACCGTTTGACCTACGCAGGTTTTCGCGTCAATATTCAACCCTTTGAACAGACCTTTCCCGATCGCTATCGCTTTGTTTGGGGCGATATCTGCAATCCCTGGATGGTCGAGCCCCTTGTCGCAGAACACGATCTGGTGATTCACTTTGCCGCTGAAAGCAATGTCGATCTCTCGGTTATCGCCAGTGGCGAGTTTGTGCGTACCAATGTCGAGGGCACCCGTGTGCTCTTAGATGCCTGTCTCAAACACGGTTACGCAAACAGCCAGCGCCGGATCTTAATTGTTAGCACCGACGAGGTCTATGGCAATGCTTGGCAAGATCGCCCCTCACTCGAAAGCGATCCACTTTTGCCCTGCAGCCCTTATGCTGCCAGCAAAGCAGGCCAAGATTTGCTGGCTTATGGCTATTTTGCCACCCACGATCTGCCCATTTTGCGCACGCGCTGTTCGAATAATTATGGCCCCCGCCAAGACCCTACCAAGCTGATTCCCCGCTTTGTTTTGCAGGCTCTACACAACCAGGCCCTGCCGGTTTATGGGCATGGGCAAAATACCCGCGATTGGATTCATGTCAGCGATCATTGTCGGGCCCTGGATGCGGTTTTACACGCTCCTGAGCACCATTTGGGCGAGGTCTTTAATATCGGGGCCGATTGCGAAAAAAATGTGCTGGAGATCAGCCGTTCGATCCTCAATTATTTGGGTTATTCCCGCGATTTGATTGAATTTGTACCCGATCGGCCGGGCCATGTGCGCCGCCACGCGGTCAACAGTGCCAAAATTCAGAGCGAATTGGGCTGGTTGCCACTTGTGGATTTTGAGCAAGGCATTAAAGAAACAGTGGCTTGGTACCGCAACAATCCCACTTGGTGGCGGGCGATTATTGCCCAGCAAGCACAATCTTTGCCGAACTACAGCGATGTTTATGGCTTTGAGCGCTGGTTAGCAGACTGAATTCCCAGGTTTTTGAAAATCTCAGGCAATTTTCGCAGCCCTCTCGGCTATACTTAGAATAGTTAAGTGTTCATTTACATCACCTTGTCGCTTTTGGAGTGAATCCATGCAATCCATCCCCGGTTCGTCTCTGCCCAATACCTCTGGCCTTTCCAGTCTCAGCCAGACGGCTTCGGGGCTACAGACCACCGCTGACAAACTCAAACAAAATGCAGAAAGCTTTGCTGATGGCGCTTTAACTCCCGAAGCACCCAGCAGCATGCCCAAACCCGGCAGCGCGGCCCAACTCGATTCGGTGGGCTTTTTAAACCGGGCCCAACAGGGCGGTGTGGCCTCCAGCAAACAAGGCGGTGTCAGTTTAACCGTGAATGGCAGTGCTTCTGCCAATTTGCCCTTTCTGGACGCCCCCAACATTGGCAGCGACCTCTCAAATGTGCCCGACGTGTCGTTAAACGGCGGTGGGCAAATCGACCTGCGCTTTACCAGCCGCGAAAAAACCAATGGCAGCGGCTTTTATCTCGGACTGCGGGGCGACCTCAGCGCCATGGGCAGCACCCAAGGCGTGACCGATGCCGCCCGCACGGGTTCGGATTTGGCCAGCCGGGCCGATGCCCTGCAAAGCCGCATGTCGGGCTTGCAGGACCGCATGAATGGCCTCGCCACCAAATTACAAAACAGCCCTGGTTACCAGCGCATGGAGCAATTGGCAGGCCAAATCTCCAGCAATCCAGCCTCGGCCAACCCAGCTATGTTGAATGAACTGCGCGGGATTCTCAACAGTGGTGAAATTCAAGGGCTTTTGGGCGATATGAACCAGAGCCTGGGTGAGATCAACGGCCTTTTGGGCGATGCCAGCGGAGCGCTCGGCGCCCTGGGTGATGGCAAACGCCAGGTCAGCGGCGAAGCTGCTGTGCGTGGGGCCGCTGAAATTTATGGCGGCTACCGCACACCGGGGATTGAACTCGGCGATTCGCGCTGGAAGGCCCGCTTTGGCGTGGAAGCTTCGGCGATTGTGCCCCTGCCCGCTCCGGCTCAGCCCGACAACGACATGGGCCTGCCCAAATTTAAATATGCCATGGCCAAAGTGGCAGCCACAGCCCAGATCACGACCCAGGGCCTGGGAGATATCCAAAACCGGCTGGGCCAGCTCCAGTCCAATCTGAGTGGGCTGCAAAGCGCCCTGAGTTCGACCTCTTCAGCCGTGGACTCTGCCGCAGCCGCCGCCAACCAAGGCAATCCCAGCACCCCGTTGGGAGCCGTGACCCAGCTCAACCAGATTCAGCAGTCGATTACTTCGCTCAATCAAGCGGCCACCCAGGCCAGCACGGCTGGCCAGCAGCTCAATACCAATCTCGACGGTCTCGCTGAAGATATTGGCAAAGCGAGCATGAAGACCTCGCTGGGTCTGACCACGATCACCCCCACCGCCCCTGTGGGCTTTGGCATTCGCGATATTGGGGTCGATCTCTATGGACCAATTACCGAAAAGATCAAAGCCAATATTGAAGCCGGGGTGATGAACCCTGTGGGCTATTTGCAGGGCGAAGAAAGCCAATACCAGATGGAGAAATCGGGAGAGGGCAAATACCACCTCAACCACACATCCACCAAGCAGCGCAATGTCTTTCACGACTTCTACGACCCGGCCGTTTATGCCGGTGTGGGTGTAACAGCCAATGCCGACAGCCCCTTTCGCACCGATCTCAAAATTCGCGCCGAACACAGCTTGAGCAGCGATACCCTGCGCGGCTCAGCCATTGTACGCCAACAGACAGGCCCTGTGAGCTTCTCGACAGGCGTGCTCAATACCGATCTGCGCAATGCCGCACCCAATATGTATATGGTAGGCGTGGGTCTGGGCAAAGGGGATATTTTCACGATCCAGGCCGCCACCGACAGCTTCACACCCGATAAAGCAGCCAATGTGCAGGTGCAGGCGGGTCTGCGGGTGCCTTTTTAAGCCGCAAGGCATCGTTTAGTCCCACTTTGTAGTCAAGAAAAAACACATGTTATTACCCACCCGACGCAATTTTGCCTTTTTTAATATGCTGCTCTGGCAGTGGAAGTCGGTGCTCTTTTTTGCCGTGGTTGCAACAGCAGCCTGGCTGTTTTATTTTTTCGAAAATCTGGATTTGCTTTTGCCCTCGCTCTCGCTGTCTGTGTTGGGCAGTGCGCTGGGCATCTTTGTCTCGTTTCGCACCAACTCTGCCTACCAGCGCTGGTGGGAAGCCCGCCAACTCTGGGGCGGCCTGGTCAACAGCTCTCGGCATTTTGCCACCCAGGTCATGGGCTATTTGCCCCAGGCCCCAGAGTCATTGCGCGAAGAGCTGCTGCGGCGGCAGATCGGCTATGTGCATACCCTGCGCTGCGTTTTGCGCGATCAAGATCCCTTTGCCGATGCCGATGTCAGCCGTCATTTGGGCGAAGAGCTGATCGGTTTAAAAGGCCAACAAAATCCCTGTCAGGCCCTTTTGGCCTGGAATTTTCAAAGCCTAGCAGAACTCAAACAGACAGGCCAATTGGATGCTTGGCAAATGCAAGATTTTGATCTCACCCTGCGGCAGATCTTGGAGGTTCAAGGCGGTTGTGAACGCATCAAACGCACCCCCATGCCTCCTGCTTACGGTCTCTTGGCCACCCGTTTGATTCAGGTTTTTGGGGTTTTATTGCCGCTCTCGCTGGTGCATGAAATTGGCTGGCGGATTATCCCCATCAATGTGTTTTTGTGTATTGCCTTTACCATGGTCAATGAATTGGGGCGGGTCTTGGAAGATCCCTTTACGCTCTCATTTAACGGCTTGCCTTTGATGGTGCTTTCGCGCACGATTGAGGTCAATCTGCTGCAGTCTTTGGGCAGGTCAGATTTGCCCGAAATTCCAGGGCCTTCTCCTCCCGGCGTCTTGATGTAGTCTAAAAACCAATCTGATGGGCGTGGCAGAGGGCAATCGCCAGACCATCTGCGGCATCGTCGGGTTTGGGAATTTTTTCCAGGCCCAGCCACTGGGCCACGGCCTCTTGCACCTCGCGTTTGCTGGCACGGCCATAGCCAGTCAGGCCCATTTTGACCTGCAGCGGCGTGTATTCGGTCACTTCAAGCTCGGCCTGGGCCAAAGCCAAAAGCATCACCCCGCGGGCCTGGGCCACGGGCATGACCGTGGTGACATTGCGAAAGAAAAACAATTGTTCAATCGCCACCACTTCGGGCTGGTACATGCCCAGCAATTCCTTTAAATCGCTGTAAATCGTGCTCAGACAGACCGCAGCGGGGGATTTGGGCGGGGCCTCGATCACACCAAAGCCCGCCACACGAAAACTGCCGTGTTGGCAATCGAGTAAACCATAACCCACCCGGTGGCTGCCGGGGTCTATTCCTAAGATGCGCATGTGAGGGGCTTTCTGTTTGACAGGCTTCTGTTTGGCTTGCTTCTGTTTGACGTGCTTTTTGCTGGAGTTCTTGCTGACATACACAAGAATACATTAGTCTGGAGGCAATTGTGAATATTGAAAGTGAAAAATTATGGGAAAAATAGCTGATCGTCTGAATGAACTGGGTCTGACCCTGCCTGCTGCACCCAAACCTGTGGCTGCCTACATTCCAGCCGTACACTACGGCAATTTACTCTTTGTCTCTGGCCAATTGCCGCTCAAAGACGGTCAATTGCTCTCTACCGGCAAAGTCGGCGAAGTTGTCAGCATTGAAGACGCATATGCCGCCGCCCGCCAATGCACGCTCAACGCCTTGAGTGTGGCCCAAGATGTGTTGGGCGATCTCGACCGCATCGACAGAATCATACGCGTAGGGGGCTTTGTCCAGAGTGCCAATGGCTTCAGCGACCAGCCCAAGGTGATCAATGGCGCATCGGAATTGCTCGGTGAGATCTTCGGCGAAAAGGGCCGCCATGCCCGCGCTGCCGTAGGCGTCAATGAGCTGCCCCTGAATGCGTCAGTTGAAGTGGAATTTGTGATTGGGGTCGCTGATTAAAGCCCTTTGGAACGGTGCATAATAGTTTCAGCCCTTTTTCCACTTTCTTTCTAGCCCAGGGCGACCACAAGGAGAAAATAATGCATCACCCCCAAGCCCCAATTGGCATTTATGATTCTGGTTTGGGGGGGCTTTCGGTGGTGCGCCGGGTCATGATGGCCCTGCCCCAAGAATCGCTGCTCTATGTCGCAGACACCGCCCGTGTGCCTTATGGCAACCGCAGCCCCGAAGAAATCCGCAGCTTTAGCCACGAGATTCTCGATTTTTTGGTGGAGATGGGCGTGAAAATGATTGCCGTGGCCTGCAATACCTCCTCGGTCTTGATCCTGCCTGCCAGCAAAAAACACCGCAGTGTGCCCGTCTTTGGCTTGGCCCAGGCCGGGGCTCGTCTGCCTGCGGGGATCAAACGTGTGGCGCTTTTGGCCACCGAAGCCACAGTACGCAGTGGGCAATACAAACGGCTCTTGCAATTGCATCACCCGCTCGTGGATCTGGTAGAGGTGGCCTGCCCAGATTTTGTGCCTTTGGTAGAAAGTGGCAAGTGGGAGAGTGCAGAGGCCTTTGAAGTGGTGGCTGCCCGTTTGGCCCCTTTAAAACAGCGCAGCTTGGATGCGGTGATACTGGGCTGCTCCCATTTTCCCTATTTACACAAAGCGATTCAAGCGGCTTTGGGTGCCGGTGTGCAATTGCTGGATCCGGCTGAACGCTTGGCGACTCAAGTGGCGGGAGAACTCACCCAGCTACGCCTGCTCAATCGCGATCCCAAGCCAATTTTTCATGGCTATACCACGGCCTGTCCTTCGACCTTTGCGCCCCTGGCCGAGCGCTATTTGCAGCGGGAATTGCGGCATTTGCGCCAGACCTCTTTGGGGGGGCGGGTACCACAACAGATCTCACAGCGGGTGTCTGTGGGCGTGGTTGAAGGCGTTGGGGTGCGGTAAACGGCTTTGGGTTTGAAAGGCTGATTAGCCAGAGAAGAATTCAGGGCAATCGGCTCCTGTTGGCGCAAGCCCCTGACGTTCGGGCCGCTCGCTGCGCACGTCGTGTGCGCGCTCGCTGCCAGTCGCCCCGCCTTTGTCCATCGTGGACCGGCGGGGCTCCTAAAGCCCTCACTTTTCAGGGGCTTGGCCAACGGGAATGAACGGTCTCAGGTCTGTGTTGGGCCTGCTTTGGGTATTTGGGCTATTCAGGCATTTTGCCCTATACTGATCAGCAAAATGGCTGGCGGTAATCTTTATGAGTCAATTTATTTCAACCCATCCCCGGATTTTTTCGGACCGCTATCTCGACAAAAAAATGGGGCATTTTTCACTCCTGAATCTGCCTGAGTTTGAAAGAAAACTGGCTTTGCTGAAAGAATGGCAGGCGGGAATTGCCTCTCAGCGGATTCTCAAAGCCAAAGAAGAGCAATTGCAGGACGATTTCCTCAAACTCTTTTTTGGTGAAGTGCTGGGCTATGCTTATCGGCAAGACCTCTCGACTTGGCAATTGGAGCGGGAATACAAAACCGTTTTGGATGGCACAAAAGCAGACGGTGCCTTGGGCTATTTCTCGCTCGAAAAAGGCAAACTCAAAGGCCTTTGCCGGGCGGTGATCGAACTCAAAGATGCCCGTTCGGATTTGGACAAACCCCAAAGCCGCCAAAATGACCGGCGCACCCCTGTGCAACAGGCCTTTGATTACGCCAGTGCTGTTGGGGGCGATTGTCGCTGGGTGATTGTCTCCAACTTTCTCGAAATTCGCCTGTATCACCAAAGCGACCGCAGCCGCTACGAACGGTTTGAAATCAGTCAGCTCAACGATGAAGCCACCCTCAAACGCTTTTTCTTTCTTTTGCAGCAGCCCCGCTTGCTCTCTCAAAGTGAATCGCCGTTGGATCAGCTTTACCGTGAGCGTCAAATCGAAGAAGCCAGTATCAGCGCGGCGTTTTACCGCGAATACAAACAGGCCCGGATTGACCTCTTTGAACATTTGCGGGCAGAGAACCCCAGCACAGATCCGCTCTTGATTCTGGCCAAGACGCAAAAGATTCTTGATCGCGTGACCTTTGTTTGGTTTTGTGAAGATTTTCAGATTGTGCCTGCGCTGACGCTGCGCCGCCTGCTTGAAGCGGTCAAACAGGACAGCTTTAACCCCAGCGAGACCAAAATCTGGGATCGGGTGCGGGGATTGTTTAAAGCCATCAACGACGGCCATCCCGCAGCGGGAATCAATAAATTTAATGGTGGGCTCTTTGCTGCAGACCCTGAGTTGGAAGCGCTGAAGATTCACGACAGTGTGTTGGAGCATATTATTGCTCTGGAAAAATATGACTTTGCCTCCGATTTAAACGTGAATATCCTCGGGCATATTTTTGAGCAATCGATCAGTGATTTGGAAGCGATTAAAGCAGGACTGGGGGATCAAAGCTACGATCCCAAACAGGGCAAACGCAAAAAAGACGGGATTTTTTATACCCCCGAATATATCACCCGCTATCTGGTCGAGCAAGCAGTGGGCGGTTGGTTGGAGGCCCGCCGCCAAGAACTCGGCCAAGCCGATTTGCCTGAACTCAGCCCCGAAGATTATGAGAGTATTCAAGTGGGCAAAGGCGGGCTCAAAGCCAATAAAAAGATTCAAAAACACCTGGCCTTTTGGGAGGGCTATCGCCTGGTTTTGGCACGCATTCGTGTGCTGGACCCGGCCTGTGGTTCGGGGGCCTTTCTCAATCAGGTTTTTGATTATCTCTACCACGAAGGGCAAAAAGTAAATGATACCCTGGCCCAGCTCAAACTCGGTCAACGAGAGCTGTTTGACCTCGACCGCCAGATTCTCTCGCAAAACCTGTTTGGGGTGGATCTCAACCCTGAAAGTGTGGAGATTACCCGTTTAAGCCTCTGGCTCAAAACCGCCAATAGCCACAAAGAACTGACCAGTTTGGATCAAAATATCCGCGTGGGCAATTCGCTGATTGCCGATCCGGCTTTTGCTGGAGAGCGGGCCTTTGACTGGGCTGCTGCCTTTCCTGAAATCATCAACAGTGGTGGATTTGATGTGGTAGTGGGCAACCCCCCTTATGTGCGCCAAGAGCTGTTTTCAGACCTTAAACCCTATTTGGAACAGCATTATACGGTTTATCACGGCGTGGCCGATTTGTATGTCTACTTTTTTGAAAAAGGCCTGAATCTGCTCAAGCCAGGGGGGCGCTTTGGGTTTATTGTCTCGAATAAGTTTTTGCGGGCCGGTTATGGGCGCAAGCTGACCCAATGGCTGCAATCCCAGTACCGAATTCACGAAGTGATCGATTTTGGTGATATTCAAATCTTTGAAGGGGCCACGACCTATCCCTGTTTGATCGCGATCAGCAAAGAGACACCACCCGCAAACCAAAAAGTCAGAACCCTGCTGGTGCCCAGTTTGGCTGCCGGTCAAAACCTCTCACAAACGCTGGCTGAAATGGGCTCAGAGATTGAATTGTCCGCAGAGGCCGAGAGTTGGGTGATTGCTGATGATCAGGTCAAAGGGCTCATAGCCAAGGTTCAGCAGGGATCGGTGGCTTTGGGCGTATATCTTCAAGATCCGATATATAGGGGGCTTCTTACGGGCTTCAATGAAGCCTTTGTGATTGATTCAGCCACCCGGCAGGCCCTGATTGCCCAAGACCCCAAAAGTGCGGAACTGATCAAACCCTATCTGGCTGGCAGAGACATTTTTCGCTATGCCTTTAAGCGCTCAGATGATTGGATTATTGTCGCTCCTGCTGGTTGGACAAATCAAAAGAGGGGTGAAATAGAGGCTGAAACTTGGTTTTCAATAAATTATCCAAGCCTTTATAATCACTTTCTTTCAATTGTAAATCAGGTTGCAAGTGGGCAACTCAAAATCAAAGGCAAAGGATTATTTAAGCGGGAAGATCAAGGCGATTATTGGTGGGAACTCAGACCTTGCGCTTATTACGATGCTTTTGAAAAAACCAAAATTGTTTATTCTGATATGGCAACTCAAGGTCAGTTTTATCTCGATAAAGACGGTATTTACGGAAATAATACGGTTTACATGCTTGTCTCTGATTCTTTTTATCTTGTTGCTTTATTAAACTCTAAACTCATTACGTATTTGTTTAAACATATTGCCACAGAAATTCGGGGAGGCTTCTCACGCTGGTTCAAACAATATGTTGAGCTGCTCCCCATCCCCACAGCCGCCCCCGAACAGCAGGCTGAATTGGCGGCTTTGGCCGAACAGAACCAAGCCCTGCATCAGAAAATGAGCGAAACCCGTGCCAAGGCCTTGGCTTTTTTGGGGAACGAATTGGGATTGGGCAAACTCAGCCAAAAGCTCGAAAAGCTGGAGGCTTTGAGCTGGAGCGATTTTGCGGCTGAATTGGGCAAACAAAAGGTCAAACTGAGTCTGAGTCAAAAAGAAGAGTGGCAAGACTGGCACGCGGGCAAGGTACGGGCCTTGGGGGATTTGCAGGGGCAGATTGCAGCCTTAGATGCATCCATCGATCGGCTGGTCTATGGGCTGTATGGCTTGAGTGCCACAGAAATCGCGCTGGTTGAAGACAATTCGGCTCAAGTCCCTTAAAATACAGGTAATGCTGCTCTCATCAGCGTAGGAGATTGCAATGAAATTCAGGTTTGAAAACTTCGGCTATTTTGATCAGGCAGAGCTTGAATTGGGTGAATTGACGTTGATCTGTGGCAGCAATAATGTTGGCAAAACCTATTTGAATTATGCCATTTATGGTTTTCTTGAAAGATTGCAATTTGGCTTTCATGAGCTGGTTATTAATCGCTCTCTGCTAAAAGAGGGCATGGAACACGGCGTTTTTTGGTTTGACCTTAAACAATTTGAGCCTAAATTGGCCGAATCGCTGAATGATTATTCCGATTGGTATACTTCCATTTTGGATAATGTGTTTAGCAGTCCTGAAGGGGCCTTTGAAAAATCAAAAATGCAATGTTTGCAAGAAGGGCTCTTGCCTTTAGATTATTCAGAAGCAATGGAAGACTCTTTGCAGGCCAATGGCGTAAATATTCACTTTCAAAAAAATCCCCATGAGTCTAGGGCTGAGATTACGGTTGAAGCAGAAGAAATAAATAGTCAAACCGTGGGGGTTTTGACTAATTTTTTAAGACGTCAAATCTTTAATCTTTTTCTCAATAAAAAATTGCGAAAACCGTTTGTGATAACCGCAGAACGCACAGGGATTGCTCTGTTTCAAAAAGAACTCGATCTCAGTAAAAATGTGATTATTGAAAAATTGACAAGTGTAAAAAAGAACAATATTGACGCTTATTCCATTTTTCCCAGTGTATTGGCGGAGATGCTCTCCCGTTATCCCATTTCAGTGAAAAACAATATTGATCTGATTCGTGACCTCGAAAATATCCGCAAAAAGAAAAGCCATTTTTTTGAATCAGAGCAAGCCAATAACCAGCAAGTCAAACAATTACTGACAACCATGACCCAAATGCTCAATGGCAGTTTTCAACAAGTCAATGGCGATACCTATTTTGTCCCGCGCAAAGAGCGCAAGCGCAGTAAAGTAGACCCTTTGCCCATGTATATGTCATCTTCATCCGTTAAGTCTTTGCTTTTATTGGATGCCTATATCAAACATCTGGCTTCACCCAGAGATATTTTGATCATCGATGAACCCGAATTAAATTTACATCCGCGCAACCAAATCTGGATGGCACGTTTATTGGCCCAATTGGTCAATGCAGGGATTCATGTCTTAATCACCACCCACAGCGATTTTTTGGTCAAAGAATTCAATCATTTATTGATGCTCTCTCAATCGTTTCCAGACAGAGCAAAGCTGATGAAACGCTTTGGATACAGCGAAGCAGAAGTGCTCAAAAGCCATCAAGTCAAGGCCTATATTGCAACCGAGCAACACACCTTAGAACAAGCTGTGATTGATGAAAGAGGCATTCAACTCGATAGTTTTGACACTGTGATTCTCGATCAGGGAGATGTTACCGATGCCATCAGCTTCGCTCTCGACAGCCCATGACATTTTTGAGGCTTTGCAGCTTCTGATCGCAGATGAATGTCGGTGGGATGTTAATTCTCAATTGAGTGCCAATAAAAAGCTCAAGATCAAAGAGGAAAATCCGAGCAGTACAATTGAATGGGTGCAATTGGAAGGCTTTGATGGACCAGTTCTGGCTTTTAAAATGGACAGTGCTGAAGGGAAAATTTCGCCTCTGTTGAATGAAAGTTGCAAAGATATCCACAAGGGCTGTGATGCTGTTATCTTTGCGCGTCTCAAAGGAAAAAATTTTGTTTTCATTTGTGAATTAAAATCAGGCAGCCCCAAGGGGTTTACTCAACAATTTCAAAGCACCGAGGCTTTCTTGGATTACCTCAACGCATTGTTAAGCCGATTTTCAGCCTTTTCTCTCTGTGATTTTCAACGGGAGCGCATCTTGTTTAGCACCCAAAATAAAAATCCTGTCCACAGCAAGAGAAAATCCCCACAAAAAATAGAAAAAGACTCAATGTCTTATTTTGCCGATACGAGTTGTTCTCGCACAAATTTGAGGCATATTGAGCGTTACATTTCCACGAAATCAATCCCCAAATGAATCAAATCTTCAATTTGAAACTCTTTGCCAGTGTTGGCCAAGGCCCCGAAAAGTGAAGGCAATAGGAACCCCGCCGCGTCACGATGACGAAAGGCGGGGTGACTCTTAGCCTGTGTAGCACACGATGTGCGAAACGGGCGGCCTGAACTTCAGGGGCTTGCGCCAACAGAACCGATTGCCACCCATATCCTTTTGTCCCCCAGCAAAACCCACCCCCTCTAAAACTCCAATCAGACTAAAACACCCCATTTGCGATTCCCCAAAACCCCAAAGCGCCCGTTCCCCAATCTGTGTATAATGAAACAGCAACACAGGCTCAGCTTTTGAATAAACATATCATGAATGAAACCCTGACTTTTCGCTCGCAGATACAATCTTTGCAGACCCGCGTAGACGCGGCTTTGCAGGCATACCTCCAGCCCCGTGTCGCTCCCCAATTGTGGGAGGCGATGGCCTACAGTGTGCTTAACGGCGGCAAACGCATTCGCCCCCTTTTGGTCTTGCTGACCTGCGAAGCCCTCGGCCAAGATGCCCAACCTGCGCTGCCTGCCGCCTGTGCGCTGGAGCTGATTCACAGCTATTCCCTGATTCACGACGATTTGCCCGCCCTCGATAACGACGATTGGCGGCGCGGCCAGCCCTCAAACCACGCCCGTTTTGGCGAGGCCCTGGCGATTCTCAGTGGCGACGCCCTCTCATCGTATGCCTTTGAAATTTTAAGTCTGCCAGGTCTTTTGCCCGCTGAGACCCAATTGCAGGTCTTACACGAAATTGCCTTAGCCTCAGGGCCTTCGGGCATGTGTGCTGGGCAGGTGCTGGACATGTTTGGCGAAATTGCCGAAAGCGAAAAGCTACAAGCCATCGCCCAGATTTACCAACTCAAAACGGGCCGCCTGATTCGTGCGGCTGTGCGCTGTGGGGCCTGGATTGGCGGGGCAAACGAAAGCCAAATGGTAGCGTTGACCCGCTATGCTGAGGCCCTCGGACTGGCCTTTCAAATTCAAGACGATATTCTTGATCTCACAGGCAGCCTCGACACCTTGGGCAAAACCCCACAAAAGGATCTGCAACAGGCCAAACGCACCTGGCCCTGGGCTGTGGGTCTTGATGCTGCCAGCCAGCAGGCGCGGCAGTATCTGGCTGAGGCCCTGGAGGCCTTGCAAACGGCCCAGATCAAAGAAACCCAAACGCTCGAAGCCATGGCTCTGTATTTGGTGGAGCGTCAGGCATGAACACCATTTTGGGTGCTTCCCTCTTTGCCATGCTCTTCGCCCAATTTCTGAAATTATTCACCCACATGATGCAAACCCGCCGCCTCAATTTGATGCGTTTTGTCGAATCAGGTGGAATGCCCAGCTCTCACACCTCTTTTGTGGTCTGTCTTTCGACCTCGATTGGCCTGGTCGATGGCTGGAACAGCAGCGTCTTTGCCGTGGCAGTGACGTTTGCCCTGATTGTGATGTACGA
Organism: Candidatus Sericytochromatia bacterium; assembly: GCA_018780035.1. Lineage (GTDB taxonomy): Bacteria > Cyanobacteriota > Sericytochromatia > UBA7694 > UBA7694. Next base: position 231,743 of record JADMKE010000001.1, on the reverse strand, counting down.
CGCCACCGGCGTGCGCAGAGCCGCAGGCTTACAGGCCCGGGTCTTAAACCAAATTATCGATGAGTTGGGCAAAGGGCATATGATCCAAGACAAACGTTTAAAAGAATTATTGGGCCATACCCCCAAAGAGGTACTTGCGGGCGCTTTGCTGGGCATTTGCGTGGCACTGGCTTTTAATCTGCCTTTGCCGCTGGGCCCCTGAATCGGTTAATATCCATTTATGGAAATCACAGAACCCCTTACCGCTCTGCCTCGCTCCAGCTTTCGTGCCGTACTCGGCAATCGGAGCTTTATGTATCTTTGGCTCGGCCAAGTCTTTTCACAATTGGCCGACAAAGTCATTTTGGTCTATTTGATCGTATTGCTGGTGGCGACTGGCAATACCGCCAATTCGGACATCTCGCGATTGACCCTGGTCTTTACCATTCCAGCGGTCTTGTTTGGCTCTTTGGCCGGGGTCTTTGTCGACCGTTGGAATAAAAAATGGCTGATGATCATCTCCAATGCCTTACGGGGGGCTTTTGTTTTGGCCCTGCCTGTGGCCTTTTTCTTTGGCGACAAAGGGTTTTTGTGGATTTATACCATGACTTTTTTGATCTCAACCGTGACACAATTTTTTGCCCCGGCAGAAATCGCGACCATTCCCTGTTTGGTCGAGAAACACAATTTGCTCGCGGCCAATTCGCTGTTTACCACCACGATGTTGGCTTCGGTGGTAATTGGCTTTGGCGTCGGCGACCCCATTTTGCGTGTCGTTGGTGATGATTACGGCCATTGGGCGATTGGCGGCATGTATTTTCTCTCAGCCCTGTTTTTGATACTCGTGCGCCCGCGTTTTGCCGAGCAAAAAGAGCGCAAAGATGGTTCTTCAGTGATCTCTGAAATGAAAGAGGGCTTTCAATTTATTCTCAAAGATCCCCAGATTATTTTTTCTTTGGCCCGCTTGATTCTGCTTTTTTCCGCCTTTGCGGCCTTGACCATTTTGGTGATTGGTTTTGTCGAAGATGTGCTGCGCCTGGAAAAACGCTATTTTGGCTATCTGCTTGCAGTTTCGGGGCTGGGCATGGGGCTCGGTGCGGGAGTGGTGGGACGTTTTGGCACAGCGATCGGCAAAGAACGTCTGATTTTTGGCGGTTTTATTAGCATGGGCAGCGTTTTGATGCTGCTCTCAAACATTCATATTATTTCCGGTTTTTTGGGGGTTTCTTCCAAAGCGGGGCGCGCCTCTGGACTTGAATTGGCCATTGCCCTGGCCCTGTCTCTGCTCTTGGGTTTAACGGCAGCGTGTATTGCAGTACCTTTGCAGACCCTCTTGCAGGAAGAAATTCCCGAAGGCATGCGCGGCAAAGTCTTTGGCGTGCAAAATATGCTGATCAACACCGCATTGACCCTGCCCATGTCGTTGGCTGGCATCTCGGCAGATTTGGTGGATAATTGGTTTCCTGGCCACGGTGTTGAAATGGTCATGACGGCTGTAGGACTGAGTTTACTGGCTGGGGGACTGTTGGAATTGGTGGTGGTTAAAAAACGCAAAGTTTTGCAATCGGCAGCGCCAGACCCAGGGGGTGTTGTATGACCGAAAGCGTCCAGCCACAGCCCTTGCGCTGGCTTGAGCTTTTTGAGACTTTTTTGCTTGAAAAAAACTGGAAGCTCTTTTTTGCTGAGACCGAATGGCAAGAATTGTGCCAAATGTCTTCGCAAGAAGAGTTAAATACCATTGCCCAGGAACATTTTTGGGGCCGTTTGCTGGTCAGTTGGGAGACCCGCAACCTCGAAAAAAGCCGCTATGTCTATGTCCAGGTTCGCCAGATTCTCAAAGAATATATTGAATTGATGTGCCACCACCGCTCTTGGCCCCACGACCAACTCGACACCCTGCTTTTTGCCTTGGCAGAGACCCAAATCGACCAACAGCGCAAACAGCTGATTTTCTGGAATTTTGAATACGAAAAAAAAGCCGAGCGCTCCCAGATTGCCGAGCGCGAAAACGAACACGCCCAGGCCGAATTTTACAATCTGCGCAAATTGACCGAATATATTGGTCAAAAGACCCTACAAACCGAGCAAGACGTGGTGCAAAATGCCCTCGATGGCCTGATGGGGATTTTGGAAGCCGATCACACCGCCATTTTTTTGGGCGAAGACCCGCGTTCAACCAAAGGCACCTTTTATCTCTATCGCCACGGCGAATTGGAGGTTCACCCCGATTTTCAGATCAGCAATACCAGTTTTTGGAAACAGTATCTGCGTTCAATTCACCGGCGCACCGACAGCCAATTGGCTGAGTCGATTCAATCAGACAGCTTTGGGCCTGTAGCCGAAAAAAGTGTCCATGCCCTGTTTCCCAACGCCTCTTCACTGCTGATCCAACACTTGCGCTTGCCCGATCTGCTCAGCGGCTTTATTTTGGCCTGCAGCGAAGAGCCCTTTGCCTTTGATGGCTTTCGCCAGTTTTTCCACGTCATTGCAACGACCGTGGCCCACACCATGCAAAACACCCGTTTGCATGCCCGCATCAACGAAATGGCGATCCGCGATGCGGTCACAGGTCTCTACAACCGCCACCATATTGATGAACGTCTGCGCCACTCTTTTGCCATTTCCAAACGCTATAACCGTGAACTCTCCCTGATTATGGTGGATATTGACCACTTTAAGGTTTTTAACGATACCTATGGCCACCAGATCGGCGATGTGGTGCTGCGTGAGGTCGCCAATTTGATGCAAAACCGCTTGCGGGCCACGGATGTGATTGGCCGCTATGGCGGCGAAGAATTTATGATCATTTTGCAAGAAACCGGCCACCCTGGCGCACGGATTGTGGCCGAAAACCTCGTGCGCAAAGTCAACCAATCGCCGCTGGATATTGGCGTAGAAGAGCCGATCAATGTAACGGTCAGCGCGGGGTTTGCCTCTTACCCGATTGATGTGCCCGATGCCGATGGCCTTGTGCGTTTAGCAGATATGGGGCTCTACGAAGCCAAGCGTTCAGGCCGGAACCGGGTTTGCTACACCGGTGCCGTAGAGGACATGTTACAATAGGCCCGTATGAAAACCCATTTTGAAATTCCCCAATTTACCTCTCCCTGTGCGGTGGCAATTGGCACCTTTGATGGTGTCCATCTCGGCCATCAAGCTGTGATTGGAGCCATGATGGCGGAAGCACAACTGCGCGGCCTGCCCGCTGTGGTGCTGAGTTTTCAAAACCACCCCCTCTCAGTCTTGGCCCCAGATCGCCTGCCCCCATTGCTGTGTACCCCCCGTGAAAAAGCCCTGGCCCTTGAGGCTCTTAACCCCGATGCGGTGATCTTATTGCCCTTTGATACGGCCTTTTCCCAACTCAGTCCCGAGGCCTTTGTGAGTACCATCTTGCAAGACAAACTCCAGGCCGCTTATGTCACTGTGGGCTTTAATTTCCACTTTGGCTTTCAGGCCCAAGGCACACCGGAACGGTTAAAAGAACTCGGGCAAGAACAGGGCTTTGAAGTATCTATTCATCCGGCTTTTCAGGCCGGGGGAGAAGCCGTGAGCAGTTCCCGCATTCGCAAATTACTCGAAAAGGGGGCGCTCGAAGAGTGCAATGCCTTGCTCGGACAGCCCTATCTGGTGACAGGCCAGGTGATTCGCGGCCAGGGTATCGCAGCCACTGTCTTGGGCGTGCCCACAGCCAATTTGGATATAAATCCTGTCAGCAAACGCCTGCCACCCCATGGGGTCTATGCCTGTCAGGTAAAGATTCCCGGCCAGGACACCCCCTTTTGGGGCATCTTAAATTTAGGTATGCGTCCGACATTTTCAGGGGTCAGCTTCAGTCTCGAAGTGTTTATCATGGATTTTGAAGGGGATCTTTATGAGCAGGAATTGCAAATCCGGCTTTTGCATTTTATCCGCCCCGAACGCCGCTTTGAAGGGCCGGAACAGCTCAAAGCCCAGATTCAGACAGATATCCACAGTGCCCGTGCTTTGCTGGGCCAAACCGTCTGAGTTTTTTTCACCCCCTTTGAGCGACTGAGCCATGCACTTTCCGCTCTTTCGCTTGGCCCATGTCGGCATCGACACCCTGCTCTGCTTGGGCGTCTATCTCTGTGTCTATTTGCTGCGTTTTGAGGGCCAAATTCCGGCCGGAGAAATGCGCGCATTCTGGCTCTGTTTGCCAATTTTGCCCGCCCTACGCCTGTTTTCAAACTATGCCTTGGGACTCTATTCTCATCTCTGGAAATATGTCGGCCTGCGGGAGTTATTCAGTATTTTTAGGGCGGTTTTACTCGGCTCAGTGCTCTTTGCGGTCACGACCTATCTGCTCGGTCTGACAGGCTTTCCCCGCTCCATTTTTGTCTTTGAAGCGGCCTTTTATTTGCTTGCAATTGGGGGCGTGCGTTTCAGCCGCCGCTTTTCGGTTGAGGTCAGCCTGTTTGAACAGGGACGTCCGACCCTGCGCACGGTGATTGTCGGAGCAGGAGACGCAGGGGCCATGGTGGCAGCAGGTATGTTGCGCACCCCCGAACACGGCTATGTGCCTGTGGGCTTTATCGACGACAACCCGGAAAAATGGCGGGCCCGGATTCATGGGCTGCGGGTCTTTGGCGGCCGCGATAAATTGGCCGAAGTCATTAGCAATCGCGAAATCGACTCCGTGATTGTGGCCATGCCTTCGGTCTCACGCCAGACCATTCGCGACTATGTCGAATTGTGCCAAACGCTGCCCGTCAATTTGCGCATTGTGCCCGCCACCCACCAGATTCTCAAAGGCGAGGTCTCAATTGAGCAATTGCGCAAAATCCAAATCGAAGATTTGCTCGGGCGCGACCCAGTCAAACTCGACGATCAGGCCCTGCACAGCTTTCTCAAAGGCAAACGGGTCTTGGTAACAGGGGCAGGGGGCTCCATCGGCTCCGAGCTCTGCCGCCAGATTCTGGACTATGGTCCCGAAACGCTCTACCTCTTGGGTCACGGCGAAAATAGCATCTACCTGCTTCAGCAAGAATTGCAGGGTCAACCTGTACAACCCGTGGTTGCAGATATTCGCCATTATGAGCAAATCAATGCCCTTTTGGCGCGCTTGCAACCCGAGGTGATTTTTCACGCCGCAGCCCACAAACACGTGCCCTTGATGGAGTTGAATATTCAAGAGGCCTTTTTAAACAATGTCTGGGGCACCCAACAATTGCTCAAAGCGGCCGTGGCTCAAAACGTTTCGACCTTTGTCCTGATCTCGACAGACAAAGCGGCGGAGCCCAGCAGTGTGATGGGTCTAAGCAAATATTTTGCTGAGTTGGTGGTGCATCAAATCGCTCAAACAGCGCCACAACTGCATAGCAGCATTGTGCGTTTTGGCAATGTGATTGGCAGTCGGGGCAGTGTGATTCCCCTGTTTCAGAAACAGATCGAAAAAGGGGGGCCGATCACGATCACCGATCCAACCATGACCCGCTATTTTATGACCATTCCCGAAGCTGTGCAATTGGTTTTGCAGGCCTCTTTGCTCAAGACCCCCTCCCAGGCCTTTATCTTGGATATGGGCGAGCCGGTTAAAATTCTCGATTTGGCCCAAAACCTGATTCAACTTTCAGGGTACCAGCCCCACGAACTGGAAATCCGTGCAGTCGGCATTCGCAAAGGCGAAAAACTCCACGAGACTTTGGTCTGGCAGGATGAAACCCTGGCCCCGACGGCCTGCACTCAAATTTTGGCGGCCCAAGCCGCTCCTGAACGACTGATGCGGCATTTGACCTGTTTAAATACTGTGTTGTCTCATTTGGCAGAGCCGCAGGCTTCCCAATCGTTTGAAGCTTGGTTTGCATCAGAGATGGCCCCCCTTTTTCCAGGTTTGGAACCTTTTCCAGAACAGGCCCTACCTGGATGAGTGAGGCGGCAGACCTCTCAGCAGAGAGAGACCGGCAAACACAATTGCTTTTGCTCAAACGCAAATTAAAGGCCCGTGACAAGGTGCTTTTGCATCTGGAGCAGCGTTTGCGCATGGCGCCCGACAATCAGCACTGGCTCTTTTTAAAAGACGAACACGAAAAGACCCGTCTCGACTTACATGAACAAATGCGCCAACTTGAATTGGAGCGCCAAGGCTCACACCAATTGACCCAATGGGTTGAGGGTTATTTGAGCCACTGGGAAGATGCAGATCAAGAGGTCTTGGACCCTGGTGAAAGTGAGGCACCCACAAAAAACCAAGCACTCTCAGCTGAACAAGCACACGAATTGGAGACCTGGCAATCCCTGCTGCGCAAAGTCGAAGCCCGGCTTTTGCGCCTACCGGGAGATCCGCGCCTCTTGGACTTACGTGCGAGTCACCAGATGCGCATTCAGGCCCTGCAAAATTTTGGCAGCGAGCCAGCTCCCATTCCTACAGCAGCTCCCCCAGCGCCACCTCCCCCTTTGCCAGAGCCGCTCTCAGAACCGCCCAAAACAGCTGCGCTGCAGGGACGCAGCCGCGAACAGATTGAAAAAGAGTTGGAAATTTGGGCCAAGCTGGTCAAAAAGTCTCAGGAACGTCTGGCAGCCAAACCTGAGTTGGCACATCTGCGAGGCATGATCGCAGAACACCAAGCCAAAATGGCGAGTTTGGTAGCGGAGCTGGCGGCATTGCCTCAAGAAAATGGGAATTAAGGAGATTAAAAGGGGTGCTCTTCGCTTTTTGGGGGGGCCAAATCGTGTTTGCTGCCGAGCAGGCGCAAGCTGATCGTGTGCACAATCAACTCGGGATACTGGCCTTCTGGATGCGGGCGAAACTCCAAGCGGCCCCGAATACCCACCAATGAACCTTTTTTGACGTATTCATAGGCGATTTCGGCCTGTCTGCCCCAGAGCTCAACTTTAAACCAATCGGTGATACTCTCACCATCGGGACTGGTTTTGGGACGATCCACAGCCAGACTGAAACTGGCCAGGGTCTTGCCGCTTTCAAAATACTTAATTTCTGGATTGCGACCGGCCCGGCCCACAAGAATGACAGTATTGATCGGTGTCATGCGGGGTTGAGGATTTTCCATGGCGTCTATTTTAACACAGCTTTGCGACATTTCGTCAGTCTTGTCGGCAGGGATGCATGAAGGCGCCTGTCAGGGTTTGTGCTAGAATTGAGGCTATGAATTTTACTTGGTTCAAATCTTTTACGCTGGGTTTATTGTCTCTCCCTGTACTCAACACTGGGGGAAGGTGGATTTGCAAACATGTTCCGGCGATCAGAAAAGGCCTTTTGGGCAATCGGTTGTTTCCCTATGCTGGAGAGCTGATTTGGCAGCCCCTGCCTGGCAAAAACCTGAAAATGTATTCAGATGGTCAGGACAGTATTGTCTCTGCCCTTTACGTCAACGGCAGCCACGAAGAAGAAATCACCTGGTTTTTCTTAAAGGCCTGTCAGCCAGGGATGACTTTTGTAGATATTGGCGCCAATACAGGTTATTTTAGCTTACTGGCGGCAGGCTGTTTTGAACAGGTGCGCGTTTTGGCTTTTGAGCCTGTACCACGGGTTTTAAGCTATTTATACCGCAATATTGACTTAAACAAATTAAGCAAACAGATTCAGGTCTTTGAAATAGCTCTCTCTGATCAAAATGGTCAGATTGAATTTTATGAGGTAGATTCGGTCACTTTGCCCCTGGGCTCAAGTGCCAATAAAAGTTTTCGCGAACAAACCCGCTCTTACCAGGTTCAAATGAACCGATTGGATTCCTTGGCCGCTGAATTGGCCTTAGAAAAAGTAGAGCTGGTTAAAATCGACACCGAATCAACTGAACACGAGGTGATTGAAGGCATGTTAAAACTGATTCAAGCCTCCCGCCCCGTGATCATTTGTGAAATTCTCTATGATCATGTTGGAGAAGCCGTACAGGCCTTGTTGGAACCTCTGAATTACCGTTTTTTTTCATTAAGACCCCAGGGACTTTTGCCCGAAAAAGAGATTCGCCTTTTTTCTGAGGCTTATAATCACGCCTTTATTCCTGTTGAAGACACGCGTTTCGACGCTTTTGTGCTCAAGAATTAACCCCTCTTGGGGGCGACAAGAAAACCCACCTTCTCATTTCACAAGGATTGACGCAGCGTGTTTAGCTGACTATACTGGAAAACAGGTCTTGTGACCAGCCACACAAATTGAATTGAAGGCACACAAAATTCAAGGACAGAAATACAGCAACGGAGTGGAAGCCAAGTGAGTTACGTACAGGTTCCCGAAAAAACACAAAGCTTAACCGGTTCCGGAGATATTGGTGCTGTACTTAAGCAGGCCCGTTTACACAAGGGCATTTCGCTTGAGGAAGTCTCGCGGCAGACCTTTATTAAATTGCATTATTTGTATGCCCTTGAAGAGGGACAACTTGAGCAATTGCCCGCACCTGTCTATACATCGGGTTATATTCGTCAATATGCCCGTCTCTTAAATCTCGATGAAGCTGCATTGATTCGGCAGTACCACACCCAAATTGGGACGGGTCTCAGTTATAATCGGACAAACAGTCCTGAAGTTGCAACGGTTTTAGTGGATCAGGCCACGCCCCGTCCGGGTCAGTTTGTCCCTGTTTTGTCCCAGCGCAACGGCAGTGTTTGTGTGGATGAAATCAGTATGCCTTTGCAAGAAATCAGCACGAAAACGGGAGTCAGTAGCTTAGCCATGAACCAGAATGCAGCCCTTTCTAGCCCCAGTCCAGTTGTGACTGCGGCTTCATCCGACAAACGCGTGGTGGAAACCATCGAAGGTGCACGCAAAGAGGCTCTGGTCATGCGCCATCAGACAGAACAATATGCCGATACCGTGCTGAAACACGTCGAAGATGAAATTGAAAAGACCCTGGGCGTGATTCGCAACGGCCGGAATTATTTAAAAATGCGTCTCGAAAGTTATCCCAAACATTGAACTTTTGAGACCGATGTTAAGGTTGTGGGAGCGTTGCGCAAAAGACAGCAAACGCTTCTTTTTTGTGTAAAAATTTGGAATGTTTTTAATCAGGACTTAACCCCTGGCCCCAATTTTAACGCATGGCTGGCCGCCCCTCTCCCTATAATATCCAAAGACATCTCGCGCCCCAAATCCCAAAGTGAATATTTGAGTCTGGAGTATTAAATTATGAGTGGCAGTATCCAATTTTCTGGCAATAACCGTCAGGTTCCCGATTATGTTCTCAACAGTCCCCGTGAAAACGTCTTTGAAAAAAACAATATTCGCTTTCGCATCGATGGTCAGTACCTGACCGACTTCAGCGACAAGGGCATCAAAAACTTTATCAAAGAAAATTACAACAGCAAATCTGGATTTCTGGGTGGCTTGGGCCTGGGCTGGGGCGGTAAAGATCTGGAGTTTAAAGAGGTTAAAGCCTTTATCCAGGCCGCTGCAGCCAATGCCGACAAATTGCAGGGAGCGACCTTTGAACTCACCGATCCCGAACTCGGCCTGTTTGACGACGACGATATCAAGGTCAGAGACATTCAACACAGCTTTTCACTCCAGTTTAAAGACAATTTGGGCAAATCCTCGCAAGAAGTTTCGTTTGTCGATGCCACCAGTGCCAGCTATGATCACCGCACCGCCAGCCAAGCCGAAAAAAAAGCCGGAGAAGCGCTCAAAGGCGTTGAAAAACAAAATTCAAAACTCGTCGAAGGTGTCGCCGACGCAAAACAAGATCGCGATAAAATTGCCGATCGAATCGGTGATGATGCCGTTCAGAAACTGGCCGAAATTGATGGCCGTTTGGCGGATATCGATGAAAGCATTAGCGCACTCGATAAAGATATGCGCACAACCGAAGCCCGGCTCAGCCAGGGGCATATTGAACCCGCTGAGCGCCGTGAACTGTCTTTGGCCCTGCGCGGCATGAAAGCCGAACGCGAAGACCTGATCAAAGACAAAAGCACACTCAACAAAGAACTCAAAGAAAAACATGGCTTTTGGAGCTTTCTGGGCGGAGGCAGCACCCTCGAAGATCTGCGCAAAGCCAATCGGGCTGTGGAACAGGCCCAAAAGCGTTTGGATGCCTTTAAACCCCAATTGGATGAAGCCCGTGCCGCTGCTCAGCGAGCAACGGATCGCCGCAAAGCCGTAGAGTCGGGCAAGAGCTTGGCTGAATTGGATGCCGCCGAAAAACCCGCAGCAGCACCTGCACCGGCAGCACCTAGCGCTTCAACAGGCGCAGCTGATACCCCTGCCCCGGCAGGCCCTGCAGCCCCAACAGCACCAGCAGCCCCGGCTGCTCCCCCTGATCTGGCACTCGAACAAGAAGTCCAAAAACTTTTGACCACACCGCCAGAACAACAATTGGAGGCCCTAAGCAAGATTCCAGCGGAAAAACGCCAGGCCTTTTTGCGGATTGCCGACGATTATATCTTTGCGGCCCAGCCCGACAATCCACTGGGCTTGCCTGCAACTGATTTTGAAGCAGTCAAACAGCTCAAAGACAATTCTGCCGCATTGCGGATGAACGCCCTTTTGAGTTGGCCCGACGGCCAGGATGAGTACCTCAGCCAGCGCGATAACCGCATCAAACAGCAATTGCTCTCTCAGCTCAATGAGCAGCGCTTTGCCCAACAATTGAGCACCCAGGCTCAGGCCTTAAAAGCCAAATTAGAAGCAGCAGCGCCCAAAGAAGAAGTGATCACCCGTCCCCCTTCAGAAGAGGCCATTGCACCTGCCGCACCGGCTACTCCTGCAGCACCTGCCGCACCGGCTACTCCTGCAGCACCTGCCGCACCGGCTTCTCCAGCCGCACCCGCAGCACCGGTTACACCTGCCGCGCCAGCAGCTCCCACAGCCCCCGTCACAGGCGCAGAACCTTTCCCACCTTCCCCCACACCCCCTGTGAGCGAAGTGCCAGCCGCACCGGTGTCCCCAACCATGATCGATTTGAACGGCTACCTGCAATTGCCTAAAAATGAACAATTGCAACGTTTCAGAGATCTCAGTCCAGAGGATCAAGATCGCCTGTTTAAAGCGCTCAGCCCCCAAGACAAAGCCGATGTTTTGTTGGCAGTCACCACCCAACAGATCGACAATCAAGAGATGCGCTCCCGCCTGATTGCCAGTATGAGCCCCGAAGAAAAGGGCCAGATTGCCACTTTTTATCAGTCCCTCTTGCAGGGAACAGCGGGTCAGGCCTTCTCCCAAACCACTGAGCTCAATTTATTGGTCGGTGAACTCGGCGGCAAAGCCACGGTGGCCCCGTTAACAGCCGCTCCAGCCGCTCCAGCGGCAGTGGCTGAAGCCCCAGTGAACGTACCGGCGCCTGCGACACCCGTAAAGGCTCCTGCGACACCTGCCTCTCCTGCGGATGTGGCAGCAGGAGCAGCTGATTCCGCTCCTGTGGTTGAAGAAGCGCCCGTTGCCGCTCCCAAGCCCGCAGCACCAAAGCCTGCGGCTCCCAAGCCAGCAACCCCCGCACAGCCTGCCGCCCCGGCCTTTAATGCAGCAGCTTTCTTGGAGTTGCCAGCAGATAAGGCCTTGGACACCTTTCCAACCCTGAGCAAAGCCCAGCAAAAAGAGGTGTTTAAACTCTACAATGATCAGGCCAAAACCGAAATTTTGCTGGCCTTGACTTTGCGCACCCCCAACGAAGCGATGCGGGCCGAGCTGATCAAGACCATGACCCCTGAACAAAAACAGGCTTCAGCCGGGATTTTAACTGAGAGTTTGCCCGGCGTTCAGGGTTACCCTGACGTGGCCGCTGGTATGACCAGTGTGTTAAATGCCTTGGGCATTGCCCCTGACCAGGTCAAGCCCACTGCGGCTCCTGCCGCGCCTCAGCCGGCAGCCCCTCAGCCAGGCGCCCCCGCTCCCGCAACACCTGGAGCCGTCGATCTCAGCCAATTGCAGATTGCCCCAACCGCACCGGGAGAAGCTCCGCAAGCAGCTCCCAAGCTCGATCTCTCAGCTGAACTGGGTGAACTCAATAAACAGCTTCAGAACAAAACCTATTTTGGTTATGGCGGCGTGGCTGATCCCACAAAAGTCAGTGAGTTGGCTGAAAAAATCTGGGTCAATGGCACCCCTGCCAACCGCAACCAATTGGCCAAAACCCTGGTGGATAGTGGTCAAGCGGCTGAATTGGGCCGAATTCTCGGCAATCTCGGCGTCACTGACGAAGAGGTTCTGGCTGTGGTTACCCAGCCCCAATTCCCTGCCAGCCGATTCTTGAAAGACATCGATGACAATCGCTCTTTCCTGATTCTCTATTCGCTCACAAAAGCGGCCGCCACGGGCAATAAACCTGCCCAAAATCTGATTTCCAGTACCATTGATCAGTATATGAGCGGTATTGATCGCGAAAAACCGATCAAGCGCCTCAAAAACCAGGCCATGGCCGACGGTATCTGGAATAAATTGCCGCAAGACATTCGCACCAAAGCGGATAAAATGCTCACTTCCTTCTGGAATTAAGGTTAGACATAGGTTTTAAAACAATGCCCGGTGGTTTATTAAAGGATCAGGTTTTTATTGCACTTGATCTGGAAACCACCGGTCTTTCTGCTGTGCGCGATCGGATTGTCGAGGTGGCAGCAGTCAAGTTTTCACTCAGGGAAGGTATCTTGGATACCTTCTCAAATCTCGTCAATCCACAAATGCTGATTCCAGCTGTGGTGATTGGTATTCACGGGATTACCCAAGCCATGGTAGCGGATGCACCTGTGTTTGCAAGTTTGGTGCCTGCCCTACAGGCCTTTTGGCAGGATGGTATTCTACTGGCCCACAATGCCAGTTTTGATCTGGCTTTTTTGGCCTGCGAATTGCGGCGTGCGGGCTTTGCCTATCCCCCTCACCCCACCATGGATACCTGCCGTCTGGCCCGGATTTTATTGCCCGAGGCCCCCAATTACAAACTCACAACCTTGGCCGCCCATTTTGATTTGGCCATGGATGGCCCGGCTCACCGTGCCTTGCCAGATAGCCGGGCCTGCGCAGAGCTGTTTAAGCTCTGTGTCTCGCGTTTGCCTGAACAGGCCGAAACCCCTCTTGAGAGTTTTTGGCAGCATTATCCGGGGGTGCGGAACGACGTCATGCAGGCCGCAGTGGCAGTGGATCACCCGTTAACCCCCCCGCTGAACTTGGCCATTTCCCAACAACAAGACGTTAAAATTTATTATCACAATGCCCGCAACGAACGCACAGAGCGGGTAGTCACCCCCCTGTTTTTGGCCGGCCGGGGCACATTTACCTATTTAGAGGCATTTTGCCACCTGCGCCAAGAAAACCGACAGTTTCGTCTCGACCGAATGCAGTTTTTGGGGTCAGCATAAGAAAAACGCCAAAATCTGGCTGGTCAGAGCCACTGAGATCGGTTACACTGTGCTTATATTTGGAGCTTATGTTTGGCTTATCGTGTAATAAGTCAAAACAGTAAGTCAAAACAGCAAGCCGAACGGCAAGTCGGGCTGCACCCAAAAGCCTTTTGCGAGCAATAAAAATGATAGTAAAAAACCAAATGTTAATTTCTATTTATTTTTTAGCAAGAAAAGGTTAAGTTCCTGTTAAAATTAAATTAGGTTAGCTCTTTCTTATCCAGATGAACCAAAGAGGTTTCAGCATGAAACAGATTCGTTCCTTTCTCAGTACCGCTCTCTTGACCAGTTTGACTTTGTCAGCCTGTTCCAACTTGGGGGGACCCGCCCTCAACCCCAGCAATACTCAAATTCCTGGACGGGTTCAGGCCCAGGGTGCCGGAGTCCAATCCGATTTGTCTCGCTATTCAATTGGGGCCACCAAAAACCTGATTGCTGCACGTCAGAAATCCACCCCTGTGACACCAATGGCCACCCGCAACAATGCGGGTTTTGCCACACCGGAATGGGTCAAAGACGCGGTTTTTTACCAGATTTTCCCAGAGCGTTTCTTTAATGGCAATCGCCAAAACGATCCCGCAGGCACCATGCCCTGGGGCAGCAAACCCGAATTGTTTAACTTCATGGGTGGCGACCTCGATGGGGTCATTCAGAAATTGCCTTACCTCAAAGAATTGGGTGTCAACGCAATTTATTTTAACCCCATTTTTGATGCCCCAACCTCTAACCACAAATACAATACAGCCGACTTCATGAAGGTCGATCCCGCTTTTGGCGATATCAACACCTTCAAACGCCTGGTCACTCAGGCCCATGCCCTGGGCATTAAAGTCGTGTTGGATGCGGTCTTTAACCATTCGGGAGACACCCACTGGGCCTTCCGCGACGCAGAAAAAAATGGCACCCAGTCCAAATACTGGAATTGGTATCTCTTCCACGGATTCCCTGTGGTCAAAGATCCCAAACCCAATTACGAAGCCTGGTGGGGCCATGCTACCCTGCCCAAATTCAACGAGTACAATCCCGAAGTGCGTGAACATCTCTTTCAAGTGGCCGAGTACTGGGCCAAACTCGGCATTGATGGCTGGCGCTTAGACGTGCCCAACGAAATTCGCGATATGAATTTCTGGCGCGAATTCCGTACCCGCGTCAAACGCGTTAATCCCGACCTCTATATCGTCGGCGAAATTTGGGGCGACGGCTCTCCCTGGCTGCAAGGCGATCAGTTTGACGCTGTTATGAACTATGCCTTTAGAGAACAGGTGCTCAACTTCTTTGTCGAAGACAAAGCCAGTGTCGATCAAATCGACTGGGGCCTGGAAGGGCTGCGTAAGCGCCACCCCGACTCTGTGACCTACAGCATGTTCAATGTTTTGGGCAGCCACGATACAGCCCGCATGTTGACCATGGCCAAAGGCGATCTCAACAAGGTACGCTTGGCCGCCCTGTTTATGATGACTTATGTCGGCGCTCCCGTCATTTATTATGGGGACGAAATCGGTATGGCCGGAGAAATGGACCCCGATTGCCGCCGCACCTTCCCCTGGGATCCGGCCCAACAGAATTTGGAATTGCGCAATTATTACAAGCGCCTGATTCAGATTCGCAACCAGTATTCAGCGCTGCGTCGGGGTTCTTTCCGCAGCCTGATGCGCCACAACGACAACCGCACCTTTGCCTATCTGCGTGAAGACGCCAAGAGCAAATTGATGGTGGTCATGAACAATCACACCAAAGCCCAGGACATTCCCATGGATCTGAGCCGGGTGAGTGTGCCTGATGGCAATCTCAAAGATCTGATCACGGGTCGCACCCTGCAGATTCGCAACGGTCAATTGCTGGTTCCACAAGTGCCCCCCAAGACCGGTGTCTTGATGGAATGGAGCCCACTCCGTTAAGTTCCGCCCAGTTTAAAAAGCCGCTGTTTGCTTGTTCTTCAGGCTGCAGCGGCTTTTGTCTATTGAAGACAGAAGGTTAAACAAAGTTAGGCAAAGCCATGTTTAAACACGCCACAGTGCTGATTCCAACCTATAACTCTCTTGCCCGTCTTGAGCGCTGTCTGGCAGCCTTGCGGGAGCAAAACTGCCCGGATTTTGAGATTGTGGTGGTGGACGACGGTTCTCAGGATGGCACCGCAGATTATCTAACGGCCCTGAATTGGCAACGGCTGAAATGGCAGCACCTGAGCGAAAACCAAGGGCGCTCAGCAGCCCGCAACCAAGCCATTGCCTTGGCAGAGGCCCCACTCTTGATCTTTCTTGATAGCGATATGATTGTCTGCCCCGATTTTGTTGCGGCCCATCTGCATTTTCACAGACACCATGGGGCAGGCTGGATCGGGCAGGGGCGGGTGATTATCAGCCATGATGATGCCAATCCCACACTCACCCCGTTTAGTCCCTGGACCGATGCGTCGCGCGCTTTTTTTGCGACAGGCAATGTCTCGGTGGCCAAAGCCGCGGTGGAAAAGGCCGGGGGCTTTGATTTGGCCTTTCGCCACTATGGCTGGGAAGACCTGGAATTGGGGCTGCGTTTGCGCCAACAGGGACTGAAATCTCGACCTGTGCCAGCCGCTGTGGGCTACCATCTGGAGCCGCCTTTTGATTTGGCGGATTGGCCTGTATTGATCGCCAAAGAGCAGGCCCGGGCGCGGGGGGCTTGGCATTTTTTTAACAAACACCCTTGCCTAGAGGTGCGTTTGATGACCCAACTCACCCCCTTGCACCCCTGGCTGGATAGCCTGCTCAGACTCGGAGGAAGGGTAAATGAAGCGGGTGTTTTAAATGCCTTACAAAACATGCAGCGGCGCGGCCAAGCCAAAATGGCCCTGGCCTTGGCACGGGCCTATCTCAATCATTATTATTTAGCGGAATTGGCTCTGGTTCAACAAAAAGGCCCCCTGGTTGTCTAACCAAGAGGCCGTTTGTCTTTGTCTTTAATAGCCGTAGACGGGCATGGGGCCGTAAGCAGGCGCTTGGTAAGCAGGCTGCTGGGGCTGAGTCGGCTGGGGAGCCGTGGGCTGGCTGGGTTGAGTGGGCTGCTGAGGTTTGGGCTGGATACTTCCACCTTCGAGCATGCCGATCACTTTGCTTTTGATCCACTCTTTGGCACCGGTTTTGACCAGCAGCTTGTCGGCCAGATAGCCGCCGAGCATGCCTGCTGCACCGACCAGGAGGGTCACAGGCCAGCCAGCCAGGCTGGTGGCAGCCAAGGCCGTCATTGCGGCACCGCCGACGACGGTAGCACCCAGACCTGTAAAGGCGCCGGTCACGGTATCGGTGGCAACGTTGGCCAATACCTGGGTTTTGTTTTTCTTGCCTTGCAGATAAGCAATGCCGTTGGTGACGAGGGAGAAACCACCGCTCACCAGGGCCGAGAGGCCAGTGGCTTTGACAGCGGTCATGCCCAACCCTTTCAGACCGGCCAGAACGGAGCCGCTGCCATTTTTAACGGCACCAACAATGCCGCTGATTTGGCCTGCGATAATTTTGCTGTAACGGATGGAAGCGACGTTGGCACCGAC
The DNA here is from genome assembly GCA_018780035.1 of Candidatus Sericytochromatia bacterium. Lineage (GTDB taxonomy): Bacteria > Cyanobacteriota > Sericytochromatia > UBA7694 > UBA7694. Next base: position 214,945 of record JADMKE010000001.1, on the reverse strand, counting down.
CCAGGGAGACTGAGCAGCCAGGGCATCCATGAATTCCATTTTGATTTCCTGATTGGCTTTGAAGCGGGCCAGGATATTCTGGTATTTCTGTTCTTCTTCGGGGGTGGGTTTGTAAGCGTATTTCTGAACTTTTTCTTCCAGAATCAGCGACCACTCGATTTCAGACAGGGTAACCTGTTTGTCGGCAGCGGGCAGATTGGGGTTGGTAAAAGCCTGGGAGGGCTGGTTTGGCTGAGTGGGCTGCTGGGTAGCAGGAGCCTCAGGAGCAGGACCAAAATTCTGAATCTGGGGCAGGGCCGGAGCCGGGCTCAGGGGTTGGATATTTTCACGCATCATGTTCAGTTGAGCGCCGACATTTTTATAATAAGCGGCTTCTTCAGAGGTGGGTTGGTAGCCCTGCTGCACTTTGGCTTCGAGTTCGGTGGCCCACTGCAGATCGGTTTTGGAAATGCTCAGGGTGGTCAGGGTGGGAACAAAAGGAGAGAAGTTGGTATTGGCTGCGGCAGGCTGGGCAAATTGAAAGGCGCTGGCAGGAGCGGAAAAGACGGGGTTGGCACTGGTCATAAAAGAATCCGTTGCCACGTTCTGGGGAACATAGCCGGTGGTAGCTGCCGGTGCCGGGGCAGCAAGGGGTTGCAGGGGTGCATACCCATTGCTTGTGGGGAGTGTGCCAGTGACTGCGAAATTCATTTTAAACGTGGACCTCATTCCTTTTCCATTTCAATTTGCCTACTTATACTCATCCCCCCTTGCCCAACAGATCTGACGTGAGAAAGAATAAGGCTCATATAACCTCAAAATAAGATTTGGTTAAGATGAAGAAATAGGGTCTGTTGGCATTTTGTCTAAAAGGGGTTCTGATTTTTCCGAGCAAGACGAAGCGAGGTTTGCTTTGTTAACTTTGATTAAAAATTGATTAAGTTAACCAAGTAATGTTTTAAATTTGTTTTTTTTGTATTAAAATGACTTGAGTAAAGCTCACTATAAAGCAATAATAGAGTTAATATCAAAAGCCTGATCAAGTTTCTGCTTGATCGTTCCTTTGGTACCAGCCTGGATATAGCTTGTTCCAATCTAGATATAGCTCGGAACACACCTCATTGCTCTATCAGTTGGTTTTAAAATTTAAGAATTATCATTCGGCGGCTTCAGAGATTGTTAGAAGTCGCTTAAAATAACGAAGCACAACAATTTGGAGGCTAAATGGGCCGCGGAGATTTTGGATTTGACGGACTTTATTCGCTTGGCGCAATCAACAGCTGGATTGCTGTCATTAACTCCAATCTGAACGCTACCAGCCGTACCGGTTATAAGGCCAATAAGGTCAAATTCCGTGGCGGTGTGAGCGAAGTTGTCAGAAACCCCAATGGTCCTGTCCTGGGGATTCAGTTGCCCGAGTCTACCCTGCAAATTGATCAGAGTTCGATTGATTTCTCTCAGGGTTCAATTGTGGCCTCTACCGAGCCCACCCACTTGGCCATTCAAGGCAAAGGTTTCTTCCGCTTGGCAACGCTGGCACCTGTTGGGGGTGCTGCGGGCGTGGCTCCAGGTGGTTCGATCGCCTATTATTCCCGAGATGGGGAATTTCACGTCGTCAACGATGCGGGCGTTTTGCGCCTGGTTCACAGCACAGGCCTGTACTTGGTAGACAGTCTGGGTCGCGGTGCGAACCTCGACGTGGTTAACGGCCTTGTGGTTGTTGGCGGTACGGCGTTTGGGGTTGCCGGTGTACGTGTGTACGATGAGCGCGACGTCTTTAATACCGCGACTCCCAATTTCCTGCGTTTTAGCCGTTACGGTTCAACCGTCTTTGAGTCTACCCGTGACTCGATCATGGTCAACTTGAACCCCGGTGACGCCCGCGTAATTGCTCAGAGTTTGGAAAGCTCAAACAGTTCGCTTTCTCAAACCTTGCCCGAACTCTCACTGGCACAAAAGTTTTTCAGTGCGGTCAGCAAGATCATTTCGGTGCACCAAACCAATCTGGATACCGTGATCAACCTCGTTCGTTAATCACGTTTAAGCAATAGATAAGCCCCTGGTGTATACGCCGGGGGCTTGTTTGTTGGGGAAATTCAGGGCTTTAAGCGTGGGTGAGAAGTTGAAAACACCAATCCCCAAAGGCCTGGTTCCAATCGGTTTGTTCAAAAATCAGGGAATTGTTGGCCAAAATTTGTCTTGAAAAATCTTGGCGCAAATCGGGGTTTTGGCCCAAAAGCAAGGCCTTTTCAATATAGTCTTGGGCATCACTGGCAATACCGGTTTTGAGTCCCATGCGCTGATACAACCCCCAGGTCGAACGGGCTTTGAGCTGCTCAGAAGGCAATGTCACCACAGGAACCCCCAATTCAAAGGCCAAAAATGAGGTATTGCCGCCGCTGAAATAATGGGTATCCAGCACAACATCCGCTTGAGTTAAAATCCGCAAAAAGCCCTCAAAACTTTGAAAAGGCAAAAACAGAATCCGCGCGTGAATATCTGGCATGCTCTGTTCAAAGCGCTGCCTTAAAATCAGGTGGTAGGGGGTGTTGAGGTATTCAAACAAAACAATCTGCCCGCGGGGGTCACGGCGCAAAATCTCGGCAAAACAGGCATCGAGATCTGGGTGGATTTTAAACAGGGTCATTGGGCAGAGGTAGAGCGTAGCGTCTTCGGGCAGTCCCAGCTGAGAGCGAGTGAAGTGGCCCGTTGGCAGCGTTGGGTGGGGATATTGAATCAGACCAGGCAAACCCACCCATTGCTCTGTATAGTGGCGCTGACAGCCTGGAATTTCGAGTTCTGAACTGGTAATAAAATAGTCCAGCGTGGAAAGACCGCTGGTAAGAGGATGGCCTGCCAAAACAACCTGATGGAGGGCCAAACGGCTGTGAGCCAGCATATAGCTGAAGGGGTCCATGCCAATTTCAGGATAGATCAGCAAATCCAATTGCGCGGATTGAATCGTTTGGGCGGCCGCCAAAACAGGCTGCTCCATCGCCAGGGGCTGCCAGCTATCAGCCAGTTCCTGTAAATGACGCGAGACCGGGTCATCACTTAACTGGCTTTCATAGATCGGAAAGAGATACAATTCACAGTTTTCGAGCTGGGCCAAAGACGCAAACAGGCCCCCAAAACAAAAAGAGACCGCATGACGAAAAAGAAAACGCGAAACCACGCCAATCCGTTTTTTTTGGCTTGGTCGGCGTTCCAATCGGGCAGGCAGGGTTGGAATCAGACGCCGGTAGAGCTGATGAAATTTTTCATTCCAAAGCCGATCGTTGCCATTTTGGTAAGCCAAGTGAAAGGGCAAACTGATCAGCCGAAAATCAGGGACTTCCCAGACCTCTTCGAGGGCCTTATCGAGCAGCCTTTCGACTTCTGCCAAATTCTCAAACTGCGCCTCTCGGCTGACATAGACAGGGGCTGGCAGGGTATTGAGGAGCAGCAACAGGTGTTCCGGGCTGGGATCGCTGTGGTAGAGCAAACGGCTGTGTTTGAGGGCCAAAGCATGGTTATTTTTGAGGTTCCAAATGATCAATTGACGGCGGGGCAAACGCCAATCAGGCATCAATTGCAAAGTGGTGTTTAAATAATAGCGGGCATTTTCAAACTCACCCACACTTTCGTATAAACAGGCCAAAAAATAAGCTGCAGGACCCGATTGGGTATGTTTTCTGAGCAATTGCTGATACCAGACCAGACCCGCTTGCTGGGCCCCTTGGCTTTGGTAGAGTTCGTAGAGGTATTGATGTAAAAAAACCGCCTCTGGGGCTTGCCAAATGGCTGTTTGGGCCAATTCCAGTGCTTTGCTGCCAGCTCCCAGGCGTTGATAGGCCTGGCTCAGATTAAAGGCGCTGCGGTAATCGGGCAGAAGCTGGTAAAGCGCTTCAAAATGGGTCAGGGCAGCGGCGTCTTCTCCCCGGCTTTGTAATAAAAGCGCCAAATTATTGTGGTATTCAGGCTCGGAGGCATTCAAGCTCAAAGCTGTCTGATAGTGTTTCAAGGCCTGCTCGGCCTGGCCCTGTTGCTCGGCCAGGAGCCCCAATCCGTTCCAGACATCGGGGTGTTGGGGGTATTGTGCAACCAAGGCCCGAAATAAGACATCGGCCTGTTGCGAGTGACCCTGAAAAAGTTGGTGATAGGCCTCTTTTAAGCGGCTTTGGGAATCTTCTCTCTGCATGATTCTAACTGCAGGCTTGCGCGGTTAGGGATCTGCCTGAAGTTTATTCTGTTTTTCATGCGACCATTCCAGAGCATTTAAGAGTTCCTGGTTTTCGGGTTGCATTTGCAGGGCTGTTTCGGCCAAATATATCGCCCGTTCAAAGTTGCCCATATCAATATGCAGGCCCACCAATAACTCATAAGCTTCCATCACATCGGGCTTAAGTTCAATCACTTTTTCAAAATAGGGAATGGCTTCTTCTTTGCGATCCAATTCGAGCAGAATCATGCCCCGGTGCAGATAAGTGGTGTCTTCGTTGGGGATCAGCTCTTGAAGACCTTCGAGTTCACGCAGGGAGATCAGGTATTTGCCCTGGTTGTGGTAGGCATCGGCCAAAGTCAGGCGAGCTTCGACAAAAGCGGGTTCCAAACGCAGCGCGTATTGCAGATTCGAGATGCAGGGATAATACTCACGCATTTCGCTATAAGCCATGCCCAACATAAAAAAGGCATTGATATTTTCGGGATCAACCATGATCAATTGCTCAAAGACCTCGATCGCCTTGGCATAATTTTTGCGCGAGACATGGGTAAAACCCAGCCGAAATTGGGCATCGGTATTGTTGGGATTGAGAGCGATGGCCTTTTTAAACTGCTCTTCGGCCTCTTCAAAACGCTCTTGGGCCAGTAATTTGATGCCCTCTTGGACAAACTCATCCATAAACTCGGGATTGGTGGTGAGGGCGGTATAAACCGATTGTTTGAGGGTATCTATGGCACGGCGAGCAATTTTGAGCAGGGCAAAGACGTTATAAAGCGGCGAAAGCGGGGGGTGTAAGTCAATGGCCTGAACAATTTCGTTCTCAGCGTTTTCGAGCTGCTGCTGCTTAAACAGCACAACCCCTTGGCGCAAATGGCCATAGGCCTCTGGAGAGATCTGTTCGCCCTCGGCATCACGAAAAACAGCCTCCTCGGGAGGAGAAGAGGAATCTGTCTTGGATTGACCGGCTTTGGAAAAACGGGATTGAGATTCAGCCATGCTTGTTCAGTTTCTTTGTTTCATAGTCTTATAAATAGTCTTATAATAGCATTGAAAAGCCGATTCGGCCATAGACGACCGGTGAGCAGATCGGGCGTTAAAGCCCGGAAACAATTGAAATCCAGGTGCTGAAGGACAATAGCACACAATTGGTACTCTGTGTTATCTTAGTATATGATGGGTCGCCTCTAGAAGCTGAGGCTTGCATTGGGTCTTACATGAAGGGATCCGCAGACGGCCCCATGGTACTTTCTGCGGTCGCGAGCTTGACCAGGGAAAGTGCCCGCTTGCCAAAAGGAGTTCATACAAAGGGGTCTTATGCTCAGATTTTTCAGAATTCCCTCTGACGACTCCACTCCCGGCAGCGAAGGCAATCGCTTGCACCGCTATATCCAGTCTTGTTCCGTACAAGATATGGCCAAATTGGCCGCAGAAATCAACCCCGAAGTCAAACAGATGATCGGCATGAATGTGCAGGCACTTTTGGGCTATTTGCCCTCTGCAGATTTTAATACCACCATTTCTGCCAGCAAAGAAAATATGCAAAGCCTACTGGCCTCGGCCATGCTGACGGGTTATTTTTTACATGCCATGGAAAACCGCATGATGATGGAAAACCTGCTCTTGGATGGCGAACCCGGCCCAGCCATGAAAGCGGATCTCTTGCGCGATCCCGAATCCCTCTTTGCCGATAAAGCAGATCAAACCGCAGAAGCTGAAACCGAGCCCAAAACAGCGCGTCAAGCGGGCAAGTTTATCAGCATGAACGAGCTGATGGATGAAATCGAAAACGGCGAAGAGGCAGAGATTCAAATTGAAATCAACGCCCACACCATGGACCTGCCTGCCCTGCTCGAAGAATTGCAGAGCCTGCCCAGCTTCGCGGATGAGCCGCAGCCAGCCGCTGATGAAGCCCCCCGGCAGGGCCCCGAAGCCCAAGAAAACGACTGAAGTGGCGCTGACGCTCTTCCTCTTCAGGCTCTCTCCTGCCGAAAACCTAACCCCTGCCCCCTAAAAGCTGCTCTCTCCTGCTCCAATGGTATAATGAAGCCAATTCTGGACAGACGAGGCAAGGCATGCGCGATTATATCCTGTTCTATCTCAACGGTAAACGTTACGAAGTGCGTGGCGAACAGGCCTTTATGAGCCTGGCCGATTTTTTGCGTTACGAACGCGGCTTGACCGGCACCAAAATTGTCTGTGCTGAAGGCGACTGTGGCGCTTGCAGCGTCTTGCGTGGTGAGGTCTTGCCCGAACAGGACGAACTGCGCTACAGCACGATCAATGCCTGTATTACCTTCGTGCATCTGATGGACGGCACCCACGTCGTCACGGTCGAAGGACTGCAAGACGAACAGGCCTTGAGTCCCATTCAGCAGGCCATGGTGGAGAATTATGGTGCCCAATGTGGTTTCTGCACCCCTGGTTTTGTCTGTGCCATGACCGATCTGGTCAACCACAATGCCTACCAAAACCCCAAAGGCCAGACCCATCTCGACGAAAAACAAATTCGCAATGGCCTGACCGGAAATCTCTGCCGCTGCACCGGCTATACCCCGATCATCGAGGCTGGCAAAGCCGTGAATTTGGCCCAGTTTACCCCTTTGCAAAAGCGCTACAACAGCCCTGAAATGATGGCTGAACTCAGGCGCCACCGCAGCGTGCCGATTCGCATTCAAGCAGGCAACAAAGATTTTTACGCACCCCTGAGTTATGCCGAAGCCGTGACCTTTAAACAGGCCCAGAATGCTCAGATTTTTGCCTCTGCCACCGATTTGGGCGTACAAATCAACAAAGAGCGCAGCAATCCGACCGTGATCTGCAGCTTAAATCTGGTGCCCGAAGCCCATGCCCTGAGCGAGTCGGGGGGAGTCATCAGCGTGGGAGCCCGTGTAACCCTGAATGAGTTGGAGCATTTTATGCGTGGGCACATTCCCGAATTTGCCCGCCTGCTCAAGATCTTTGCCTCGCCCCAGATCAAAAACAAAGGTACTTTGGTGGGCAATGTGGCCAATGCCTCGCCAATTGCCGATACTTTGCCCTTTTTGTTTGTGGCCGATGCCGAAGTTGAATTGACGGGTCCCAATGGCAAGCGCCGTGTGAATATCAACCGCTTTTATACGGGTTATAAACAGCTCGACATGCGGCCTGAAGAATTGATCTCGCGAATTCTGATTCCGATTCCCGACCCGGCAGACAGCCTGCGTCTGTTTAAGGTCTCCAACCGCAAAGATTTGGATATTTCGACCTTTACCGCGGGTTTTCGGCTGCGGCTCGAAAATGATTTGATTTCCCAGATTGCGATTGCCTACGGTGGTGTCGCAGCCACGGTCTTGCGTCTGCCCAAAACCGAGGCCTTTTTGCAGGGAAAACCCTTTAATTTGGAGACATTTCAAGCCGCAGGGGCGATTGCCCGCAGCGAAATCAGCCCCATTTCCGACGTGCGGGCTTCAGCGGCTTACCGCTTGAAATTGGCTGAGAATATCTTGCTCAAGCTCTACCACGCTTTGGCTCCAAGCCCTGCTGAGGCTGTTGGCGTTTAAATCCGCCAGCAGCGAGGCGATCAGGGCCTGCCTGGCTTGGCGCCGGCGCACCAGGTTGAGGTGGCCCCAAACCGGCAAACATAACTCTTGGCGGTTTGGCAACGCTCGGTCAGGGCTGGGCAAAGCTGAAGTTTGTCGCGAGGCGGTGATTTCGTCCGCTTGGGCAGAAAAATTGAGATGCTTGGCATAGCCCTCAGCCAGTATGGCAGGTTGTTTTTTAAAAAAAGACGAACCGGGAATCAGTTGCCGAGCCGCTTGCAATGGGCTGAGTAACCAGGCCATGGGAGTGCCAGCAAAAGCCACCCCCAAAGTGATCAGGGTCGTAACACGCCAACGGCTGTGCTGGGGAAGGTTTAAAGCCACCCAGCCACCGAGGGAATAACCCAATAAATAACAATCTTGGAGCCCATGGGTTTCAAGATAAGCAGCCAATTTTTGACCTTTTTTGGCAATATCACTGGCCTGAAAGCCCAAGGACACAATCCAGACTTCAAATCCTGCACTTTGTAAATCCCTGCGCAGGGAGCGCAATTCCAGACCTCGGCCGAGAAAGCCGGGCACCAACACCATCTTTTTTTGCGCGTGGGCAGCATTTTGTTTGGGTGGCAAAGGTGCTTGCCAAAACCAACTCAGGGGAATCAAGAGAATGAATACCCCCATTTCCCAGGCTTCGAGCAGCCAGAACCACAGACAGCGAAAAAACATCTTAAACCTCGTTTAAAAAGGATTGGGCCATTGGGCCCATTGAATCAGACTGGGCTGGGGCAGGTTGCTCAACAGGGCTGGGGTGGGTAAGCGATGCAAACGGGGAACCATCAGCACTGCCGTTGCCAAGGCAGCGAAAAAAACCAGGCGTTGTAAACGAATTTTCATAAGGGTTCTCCTTTTTTGCTTGAAGCAGCGTGCTTTTGCCTTTATGCTATCTGAAGGCCTCTCTCTGCGGAGGCAATGTAAAAATTCAGATTGCAACCAAGGAAACAGCTTCATGACCTCTCTGGCCAGTGACCAGCCCGATGCCCTGCGGGAAATGCTCGAAAACCAGATTCAGCTGCGCAAAGACCTGATCCAGGAATTTATTCAGCGCGAATTTGAAGGCAACCGCGCCGCTTTTGGCCGCAGCTTAGAACTCCAAGATTTGCCCCACCGCAAAACCATTCTGCGCTGGGCTTCAGAAGAGGATCTGAGCCTGCCCAAAGGCGCCAAGCGTCTCTTGGCACTGGCCCAGGCCCTGGATGTCGACCCCTTTATGTTGCTGGATATTGATCTCGCTTTGCTGATGGAGTGTTGCCGCAAAGCCTCCTGGAATTTGGCCTGGGGCACGGTGCACAAGGCCCTGGCCTTTCTCAACGAGATCTTTCGGCTGACCGAAGAGGCTTGGCCCCCCCCGGACATTGCAGAACTCTTTGATGGTGAGTGGTATAACACCCATTTGGAGCACAATCCCCGGCTGGGCCGCAATTATTTTCAGCCCCTCAAAATCCAAAGTGACCTGTTTTATGGCGAAGAGGGAGCCATCAAAGGCCCCCGCAATCCCCAGCTCTGGTATTTGGCCTACCGCGATGTCAGTTTTGGCTCAGGCGTCTTAGAGCCGCGTTCTTTTTGGCGGCCTTATGCGATTGTCTATTTGTATCAAAACGAAGTGGTGCTATTGCATTTGGCGGGTTTATTGCAGCGGGTGGCGTTGCCATCAGGCAACACGGGCCAGTTTGTGCTGGAGACCTTTTTTGGCCAGGGGGCTGCTCAGTTTCGCCTGGCCTCGCTGCATCCCTTTGAAACAGAATCCTTGGTCGCTGGCGAAAGTCTGGCTGACTTGCCGCGATTGCGCTGCGATTTTCCTGAGTAAAACGCCAAAAGGATCATTGGTTAAACCATGTTTTTGCTGTTCAGATTGAGCCTATTTTTTCTCCTGGGAGCTGTCGGCCTGTGGTGGGGGCTGTTTGGTTTATTTTCTCCGGGTTGGTCGCAAACCCAGCGCCAACCCTTGCGAGTTGGCCTCTACCAAAATTCCCCCAAAATTTACAGCAACGCGGAGGGACAGGCCCTGGGCTTTTTTCCCCAGCTCTTAAATGCCATCGCAGCCCAAGAAGGTTGGCAACTGCAGTATATTTCTTGTGAGTGGAATACCTGTTTGGAAAAGCTCGACAAAGGCCAATTGGATCTCATGCCTGATGTGGCAGACACCCCCGAGCGCAGGCAGCGCTATGCCTTTAATCAGGTGCCGGTATTAACAGGTTGGTCACGGCTCTATCTTCAGCCCAACAGCGCGATTCGGACCCTGCGCGATCTGGATCGGCAGGCGGTGGCGGTGCTCAAAAATTCAGAGCAAGCCCAGAAATTGCAGGAGCTGGCCCAGGCTTTTGAAATTCAGCCCCACTTAATTTTTGTCGACAGCTTTGAACAGGCCTTTGTGCTGCTCGAAAAGAAAAAAGTGGCGGCAGCGCTGGTCAATCACTGGTTTGGCAGCAAAAACCGCGGTGCCTATCATATCGAAGAGAGCAACCATTTGCTCTTTCCTGTGTCTTTGCATATTGTCACGCCCAGGGCTCAACACAATCAGCTACGCACGGCGATTGACAAACAATTGCGCCGTTTGAAACACAATCCCCAATCGCTGTATTATCGCCTTCAGGCTCAACTGCTCAGGCCCCAACTTGGCCCCAACCAGACCCCCTTAAAACTGAGCGAAGCAGAGCAACGTTGGCTGAGAGAACACCCTGTCTGGCGGGTGGGCAATGAACGGGATTATCCCCCACTGGATTTTGAGATCAACAATGAACCCTCCGGCTATTCATTGGATTATTTGCGTCTATTGGCCGGACGTTTGGGGGTTGAACTGGCCTTTGAAAGTGATTCTTGGCAGGCACTTTTAGACAAAATCCAAAAACGACAACTGGATCTTTTGCCCGCAGTGTTTAAATACCCACTTTCGCGGAGCCAATTTTTGAATTTCACCCGCCCCTACAAAGAGATTTTGACTGCCATTGTGGTACGTGACCAAGATTTACCGATCTCCACCGTGGCAGATTTAAAAGGGCACAGGGTGGCACTGCTCAAAGGGGATTCGCTGGTTCAAGCGGTCCAAAAAATGGCACCGAGGGCCAATTATCTCTATTTTGATAATTTTCGCGAGGTCTTTGCGGCAGTGGCGCTGGGCAATGCCGATGCCACCGTCACCGATTTGCCCCTGGCCCATTATTGGATTCAGGCCCTCTCTCTGAATAACCTCAAAATCAAGGCCGAAGCCCAATTGTCTGCCCTGCATAACCAACAATTACATCTGGCCGGGCGCAAAGATTGGCCTGAATTAATTCCCATTTTGGAAAAGGCCATGGCCAGTTTGGGGCCCGAAGACCTGCGCCCACTGGAACAGAAGTGGATGGTTTACGATTTACCTGCGCCGGTAGGGGTGTGGCTGAGCCCAGAAGAAAAAAATTGGTTAAAAGAACACCCCAAACTGCGGCTGAGCTATAACCCCAGTTTCCCGCCTTTTGACTTTACCGATCAACAGGGGCAATATGCAGGAATTATGCGGGATTATGCCGACATTTTAGCCAAACGCTTGGGCATTACATTGGAAATTGTCTCTAGCCCCAGTTGGAAAGAGGCGCTCTACAAAATTGAGCACAAACAAGTGGATGTATTGGGGCTGATTCACGACAGCCAGGACTATTCGGGTTTTGTGCTGCGCAGCAAACCCTTTTTTAACTATGATTTGGTTTTGCTGACCCGCAAAGGCAACCACACCCTGATCACCAGTCTTGAAAATTTTGCCCATCAGCCCGTGGCCTTTGTCAAAGATGCCAAAAGCTCTCAGGTACTCATAGAAAAACATCCACGTATTTTGCCCCATTATACCGAAACCAGCTTGCAGGCCTTGGAGGCGTTGGCCTCGGGCCAAGTGGAAGCGGCTGTGGTGATCTTGCCCGTGGCGGCCTATTTGCTCCAAGAGCACCACCTCAGCAACCTGGAGTTTGCAGCCCCCGTGGAGTTTACGGTGCCTGGCCGCAGCATGGGAGTGCGGGCAGATTGGCCGATTTTGGTCGGCCTGATTAACAAGGCCTTGGATTCGCTGACTGAAGCTGAGAAACACAACATAGCCCAGAAATGGTTGCCTTTAAAAACCAAAGCGCCCCAAGATTATACGCTTTTGCGCAATCTCGGTTTGCTGGCATTGGGGGTGGTACTGGCCGTCTTGATCTGGAATTGGCAGCTTCGGCGCGAGATTCTGGCCCGGCAAACGGCCGAAGCCGCGCTCAGTTTGCGCGAGCAAGATCTGCGCATTGCCAAAGAGAAAGCCGAACGGGCCTCACAGTCAAAAAGTCTGTTTTTGGCCAATATGTCCCACGAGATTCGTACCCCCATGAATGCCATTTTGGGATTTAGCCATTTGCTCAAGGACCAGATCCAAGAACCCCGTTGGCAGCAGTATTTAACCGCAATAAACAGCAGTGCTGAAGCGCTTTTGCACCTGATCAACGATATTTTGGACCTGTCCAAAATTGAGGCTGGCAAGCTGGATTTGTATTTACAGCCCACCGATTTGGGCAGCCTGATGCAGGAATTGGAATTGTTGATGCACAATGCCTTTGTGCTCAAAGGCCTGATCTTTGAGATCAAATTGCCCTCAAATTTGCCTGAATACCTCAATCTGGATGGTTTGCGCCTGCGCCAGGTCTTGCTCAATTTGCTTAGCAATGCGCAAAAGTTTACCCAAGTAGGCCATGTTTTTGTGCTTGTTGAATACCAAGAAAACTCACCCCAGACAGGGCGTCTGCTGATTCGCGTCAGCGATACCGGTTGCGGCATTTCGCCTGAAGCGCAAAAACGGATTTTTGCCGCATTTGAACAAGAGGGAGAAAATTACCGCCAGAGTGAAGGGGGAACGGGCCTGGGATTGGCCATTTCACGGAATTTGATCACCATGATGGGAGGACAGCTTTCACTCCAGAGCCAGGTCGGTCAGGGGTCTGTTTTTCAGATCGAATTGCCCGAGGTTGAAAATGTGAGATATCAGCAGGAGAGAGAATCCCTTGTCAGCAGGGTCTCACCCTCTCGCTTTTATCCAGCCCGTGTGCTTTTGGTGGACGATGTCGAAAACAATTTGCTTTTATTGCGCAGTTTATTAGAGCCCTTTCCCTTTCAATTGTATTTGGCGCGCAATGGCCAAGAGGCCTTAAATTTAGCCTCTGAACAGCAGCCTCACCTGATTTTGATGGATATTAAAATGCCTGTGATGGATGGGATTTCGGCCTTTGAACATTTAAAACAGGATCCAGCCCTGAGCCATATCCCAGTGGTGGCCCTGACGGCCTTTAGTTTACATGAAGAAGAAAGTGATTTGCTCAAACATGGTTTTCATGGTTATTTGCGCAAACCGATTGAAATTGATAGACTCTGGGAGTGTCTGCAGCAGGTTTTGACCTATCATTCTTTGGAAGGCTCTCCTTTGCCCCTTGTGGTTACCCCTTTATCTGCTGAGGAAGCCTCAAAATTGGCAACGATCTTGACAGAACAGCTTTTGCCAATTTGGGAACCGATTCAGAATGCCTGGGTTTTGGATGATATAGAGGGATTTGCCTCCCGTTTAAACCAATTGGCAGCCGCTTATGCCTTTGATCCCCTGATAGAATACAACCTCAAGCTCCAGGCGCAATTGCGTAATTTCGAACTGGATCAGGCCCATCTGACCCTACAAGAATTTCCGCAAAAACTCGAAAACTGGTTAGAGCAGCTGGCCTCAGCTTATAATTGAAAAGATTGCCATTTTGCTCTGAAAGGTCTACGACATGCAACGCTCCCTTCTTCTGCTCTGTCTTGTTTTGGCGGCCTGTGCCCAGCCAACCCCCCAACCCGCCCAGCCCTCCCCAAAACCATCGGAAAGCCCTTCTGCTCTCCCTTCCGCTGTCTCTTCCGCTGTTCCAGAGGCCTCGGCAACCCCTTTGCTGCCCTTAAGTGCGGCAGAAGGCAATCTGATCGCCAATCCGGGGGTGGAAATAGCTTCAGGGGTGGCCCGGCCCGAAGACTGGACACCCGATTTTTGGGGAACACAATCTGCCAATTTGGCCTGGGAAAGTTCAGAGCCTTTTTCGGGCAAAAAATACCTCTCGGTGAGTGTGCAGGACTATGTCGAAGGGGATGCCAAGTGGATTTTTAAGGCCCAAAAATTACAGGAAAACAGCTGGTATGAATACAGCGATTATTACCGTTCAGACGGCCGCAGCCGCATGATTTGGGGCTGTTCGACCGACAGTGGCCAGCGTTTTTTTCGCACCGTCTGGCAAACCCATCAGAGCAAATCCTGGGCCCAGAACAAATTCCGCTTTTACAGCTCCAGTTTTCGCGATTGCAATATCACCATGATGCATGTGCTTGATCGCAATGGCTATCTGCACACGGATCACCACCAGATGGTCAAGACCACCCCCATGCCTTTAAAGCGCCCCTTGGTGAGCATTACCTTTGACGATATCTGGACCTCTTCGGTCACAGTGGGCGCAGCAGAGCTGGAAAAACGCGGCTGGAAGGGCTCGTATTACATCACCGGCAAATATGCCCGCCTGCCCAATGCCCCCCAATATGCCCATGTCGACGAAATCAAAAAAATCATGGCGGCTGGCCATGAAATTGGCTCACACTCCAATACCCATCCGCTGATGGCGACCCTGACAAACAACGATGTAATTGCAGAATTGCAAAGCAATTATGATTACCTCAAGTTCTTGGGCAAAACCCCCGAAGGCATTGCCTATCCCTTTGGTGATTTTTCTGATCAGGTCGAAACCGAAACCAAGCGTTTTCACCAATACGCCCGCACCAGTTTGGTCGGGCTCAATGATCGCTCAGCAGATCCCTTCCGCTTGAGGATTGTACCTGTGACTACCGAAACCACCACCTCTGAGCTGTTTACCTGGGTCGAAGATGCCGAAAAGACCTCCACCTGGGTGATCTTTCTCTTTCATGATTTGCAGCCCGGGGTCGGTGATTTTACCTATACCACCCCGGTCACCCAGTATATTCAATTGCTCGATTATATCGAGCGCAAGAAGCTGGCAGTGGTACCGGTCAATCAGGGCCTGAAAGAACTCAAGAACTGAACTTGGCCTAACGCGGCAACAAACAGACGGGTTTACTCGGATCAGGCAGCGCAGCGATGCGCACCTGTCCCGTCCCGGCTGGGCGCACCTCCAGATTTTTGCCGCCTTGAACGGCGCTGGCGCTGCTGCCTTTCCAGCCTTCGGGCAGGGTCAGCAAGAGGGTCAGGGGTTCGACAAAATCATCTTCATTGAGACCATCGTCGAGCAGCAATTGTGCCCCACTCGCTTCCCAGCGGGTGGTACTGACTTTGAGGGCTTCGCGCTCTTCGATATAATGGCCGACATTGACCACAGGCGCCACCCAAATCTGGGAGCCAAAGCTTTCAATATGGTCAAAGTGTTTGCGGAATTCTTCAATCGTACGCGGCTCCCAACCGCCTTTGACACCAATGTCTTCCACCCCGTGCAGCTCTTCGATAAACCAGCCGCCAGCCCTGACGGTAGCGTCGGTCCAGTTGTTCCAAGCACTGAGACTGATGCTGCTGGTCGGGGCTTTGGCTTTGAGTGCGCCAAAATCGGGTTTGCGGGCGTCGTTGATCGGATACGGCGGCGTGGGCGCGCCCTGATCCCCAGCGCGGTTATAGCGGTGGTATTGCAGGGTAATCGCAGAGGTGCGGGCATCGGTGGCCTCGTAAGGATAGGCAAAGCTCTCCAATTTAAAGTCCGCGCCCAGCCGTTTGCGCAATTCGGCATTGCCGGTGCTCAGTTCATGGTGGACTTCGGCCTCGCTCAATTTGGTCAAGTTCGGATGGTTGTGGGTATGATTGCTGACCTCGTGGCCCCGTTCATGGGCCAGAACGACGCGATCCCAGCTTTTTTCGAGGGTTGGTTGCAGGGTATAGATATAAAACGAGGCACGCCAGCCCCGCAGCTCAATTTCGGGCATGAGAATATCGTAAGGCTGTTTAAGGCCTTCATCGATCGTCAGACTAATCGCCGCTTTGGCCCCCCAGGGCCAGAGATCAACCTGGGCCTGGGTTGCGGCAGGGCTGGGCGCGGTACTTTCGGGCAGGCAAACGGCCACAGGTGCTTGGCTAACCTGGGGCTGGGCAACGGTGCTGGCCGAGGCCCGCACCAGGGGAATCACCGTGGCGGAGGGCTTGGAAGAGGGGCGAACCAAGGTGTCTTCAATTTTAAAGCCCCCCGGTTTTTCGGCACAACTCAGGTTTAAAACAAACGCCCCCAAAAGCAAGAGGGCGGATGGGCGCAAATTGAAATGTTTCACGATCTGGATCCCCTAATAGATGCATATTCATGCATCTGAGTATACCAAATCTGAAATTCAATTTAAAAACGCGGGGTTCCAGAAAGCCAGGCTCAGGTAAAGTTCGCTGAGATCTTGTCGGGCCCGCAGGGTTTCGGTCTGCAAGTGCAGCCATTGCTGTTGGGCCTGCAAAACCTGCAAAGCCGTGATTTTTCCCATTTCCAGCAGCCTGTTTAAATTTTCCAAATGCGCTTCGGCCAGAGGCAGCAATTCTTGCCTGTAGCGTTTCTCACGCTGCTGGGCCTGCTCAATTTTGGCCAAAAGCTGGTTTAATTCGCGTTTAAGTTGGCTTTCTAAGGCCTGTTTTTCAAGTGTTGCCTGCTCCAGCCGAATTTGAGCCAGTTCAACGGCCAGTCCCGGTGAAGAGAAAATCTGCAGCGGCACCCCCAGAGACAAATTCAGCCCCAGCTCTTGGCTCTGGGGATGCCAACGCAGACCGCTGCCCAGACTGAGATCGGGCCAAAAACGGGCCAAAGCCAATTCTTTTTCCTGCTGGGCCAACAAGATCCGCATCTGCAATTCCTGGGATTGGGGATGGGCAGCGATCAAGGCCAAGGTATTTTCGACCTGAGGGGCTTTCACAAAGAGGGGAGTTAAAACCCGCTCTGACACAGGCTGTGCCTGCCAATAACTGGAGAGGGTTTGCCTGCTGAGTTGAAGCAAGAGCTGTTTCTGCTCACTTTCAATTTCGAGACGGGCCACTTCTGTGGCCGGAAAGGTGCGTTCAAGTTGGGTCAATTTGCCCGCCTCAATCAGGCGCTCGGTCTGTTTTAAGAGGGTTTGCGCCCGTGCCAGCAGTGCTTGCGCCAGCGCCAAACTCTCCTGGCCGTTTAAAACCGCCAAAAAGTGGCGGCTCAGCTCCTGATCCAAGTGACGTTTGCGCAGATCACATTGGGATTTTTGGGTTTGCCACTGTTGTTTAAAAACGGCCTGCTGTTGATTCAAGCGGCCTCCCAGTGGCAGCTTTTGACTGGCAGAGAGCGTGAACTGCATATAGTTTTGGCCCGAACTGGCCGCATTGCCGAGAAAGTCCTCACCCAGGGCTTCGATCTGGGGATTTTCCAGCAGACCAGCACTTTGGGCTTGGTTTTCCAGGGCTTTCAGCTCCTGTTGGCAGGCCTTCAGGCTGGGATGGTTCTGATGCATGTCTGCCAAGGCCTGGGACAGACTGAGCGTGGTATTTTCTGGGGCAAGAGCTTGAGCGGCCAGAGCAGTCAGATTGAGACCCCCAAACAAACTGCCCAAGACACAGCTTTTGAGCAAGAGACCTGCCAGCAGAGTCCTGCGACGGGGTCTGCTGCTCAAGCCTCCTTTTTGGGGGGTGCAGTGAATCACTTTGCTTTGTCTCATTTTACTCGGTTTCATTTTGCTTGATCTCATTTTACTTCACCGCCTTTTATCTCACTGCCTATTATTTCACCAGTTTGTATTTCACCAGCTTGGGCATTCCTGCGGTTAAAGAGCAAATAGAGCACAGGCAAGACCACCAATGTCAGCAAAGTGGAAGAGAGAATCCCCCCGATCACCACGGTGGCCAGTGGTTTTTGCACCTCCGCACCGGTGCCATGGGCCAGGGCCATCGGCACAAAACCAAGTGAGGCCACCAAAGCCGTCATCAGGACCGGGCGCAAGCGAATCAGCGCCCCTTCGGTGATCGCCGTTTTTAGGTCTTTGCCTTCTGCCATCAGGTGTTTGATAAACGAGACCAACACCAGACCGTTGAGGACCGCCACACCTGAAAGGGCAATAAACCCAACTCCGGCAGAGATCGAGAGCGGAATCCCGCGCAGCCAGAGAGCCAAGACCCCACCGGTCAGGGCCAGCGGCACACCGCTGAAGACCAAGAAGGCGTCTTTAAGATTGCCAAAATTCATAAACAGCAGGCCGAGAATCAACAGCAGGGCCAAAGGCACCACCAACTGCAAACGCTGAGCGGCAGAGATCATCTGCTGAAACTGCCCGCCCCAGGCCAGCCAATAGCCACTGGGCAATTGGACCTCGGCCCGAATGCGCTGCTCGGCCTCCGCCACAAAGGAGCCAATATCCCGCCCCCGCACATTGGCGGTGATCACGATCCGGCGTTTGCCCTGTTCGCGGCTGACCTGATTGGGGCCAGGGGCCAAGACAAATTCAGCCACAGCTGAAAGTGGCACAAAACTGGGGTGAACGGCATGCATGGCCTGTAAAGGCACAGGCAGACGCTGCAAAGTTTCAATATCGCTGCGCAGGGCTTCGGGCAAGCGCACCACCAGCTCAAAACGGCGGTCGCCTTCAAAGATTTCCCCCGCCGTTTTGCCACCGAGGGCAATTTGAATCAGCTCCTGGACATCGGCCACATTCAGGCCATAGCGACTGAGCTGGTCGCGTTTTAATTTGACCGTCATCATGGGCAAGCCCTCCACCTGTTCCAGTTTAACATCTGCAGCGCCGGGCACTTTTGCGATCAACTGGCTGATTTTCGCGCCTTTTTCGCTCAAGATCGCCATATCGTCGCCAAAAATTTTGACAGCCACATCAGAACGCACCCCGGCGATCAGCTCGTTAAAGCGCATTTCAATCGGCTGGGTAAACTCGTAGACACTGCCAGGCAAATCTTGCAGCAAGGCCTCAATTTTGGCAATCAATGCCTCTTTGCTCAGATCAGGGTTGGGCCATTGGGACTTGGGTTTGAGCATAATAAACGTGTCGCCTTCGTTGGGAGACATCGGATCTGAAGCTATTTCACCAGTGCCGATCCGCGAAAAGACCTCTTTGACCTCGGGCAGGGTTTCCAGGGCTTCATCCAAGGTGTGTTGCATCTCCACCGATTGACTCAAACTGGTGCCAGGAATGCGAAAGCTTTGCACGACCAAATCGCCCTCGTCGAGGCTGGGCACAAATTCTTTGCCCAATCCCAAAGCCACCCAGATACAGCCCAGCAAAAGTGCTCCCGTCAGGCTCAGCACCAGCAAGGGATGGCGCAAAACCAGACGCAGGCTGGGCACGTATTGCTGTTTGAGCAGAGCCAGGATTTTGTTCTCTTTTTCAGCCACCCGGCCCCCGACAAAGAGCGAGACCGCAGCGGGCACAAAGGTAAAGCTCAGCACCATCGCCCCGACCAAAGCCATCACCACCGTCAGCGCCATGGGGATAAACATTTTGCCTTCGACCCCGGTCAGGGTCAGAATTGGCAGGTAGACGATCATGATAATCAATTGGCCGTAGAGAATTTCTTTGCTGGCTTCGCGCGAGGCCTGATACACCACTTCGCGGCGTTCAGCCGCAGAGGGCGGTTGGGCATGTTCATGTTGAAAAATCGCCAAGCGGCGAATGCTGTTTTCGACAATCACCACCGCGCCATCGACAATAATGCCAAAGTCCAGGGCCCCGAGGCTCATTAAATTGGCGCTAAGTTTGCCTGCAACCATGCCTGTGAGCGTGAAACACATCGCCACAGGAATAATCATCGCGGTGATCAACGCTGCGCGAATATTGCCCAAAAACAGAAAGAGAATCACCACCACCAAAAGTGCGCCTTCACCCAGGTTTTTTTCGACCGTGTGAATGGCTTTATCCACCAGCTCGGTGCGATCGTAGACAGGTTTGGCCCGCACCCCGCTGGGCAGGCTTTTGTTGACTTCGGTCAGTTTTTCGCCCACGGCCTCTGCCACTTCGCGGCTATTGGCCCCAATTAACATCACAGCGGTGCCCAAGACCACCTCGTGGCCCCCCCGGGTGGAAGCCCCTGTGCGCAGCTCTTTGCCCAAGGCCACCTGCGCCAATTGGCGCACGCGAATCGGAAAACCACTGTGGTAATCCACGATGATATTCTGGATATCTTCCAAGCTCTGGGCTTGACCAGGTACCCGAATCAGGTATTGCTCGCCGTTGCGTTCGATATACCCAGCGCCAACATTGGCATTGTTGTTTTCGAGGGCCATGACCAAATCCCGCAGCGAAAGGCCGTTGGCCACCAGTTTTTCGGGATAAGGGGTGACGTGGAATTGTTTCTGAAAACCGCCCATCGAATTCACATCGGTAACCCCTTTAACTGTGCGCAATTGGGGCCGAATCAGCCAGTCCTGCAGGGTGCGCAGGTCCATCGAGGTATATGTGCTGCCGTCGGCCTTGCGGGCGTTGGGAGCCGCTTCGACCGTCCACATAAAAATTTCACCCAGGCCTGTCGAGATCGGGCCCATTTCAGGTGAAATTCCCGGCGGCAGGCGGTTGGCAGCCGTCTGGAGTTTCTCACCCACCTGTTGGCGGGCAAAATAAATATCTGTGCCGTCTTCAAATACGACAGTAACTTGAGAGAGACCGTATTTGGAGAGCGAGCGGGTCTGTTTGAGATGGGGAATGCCCGCCATCAAGGTTTCGACCGGAAAGGTAATGCGCTGCTCGGCCTCCAAAGGTGAATAGCCAGGGGCCTGGGTATTGATCTGGATTTGCACATTGGTAATATCGGGCACGGCATCGATCGGCAGGTGCTGAAAGCTGAAAATGCCAGCGGCCAGCACAGCCAGGGTCAAGATCATCACCAACCAGCGCTGCTCAATCGAGAAGCGAATCAAACGGTTTAACATGGGGCTATTCCTCCCCTGCCGTTAAAAAGACCGACTTGATCACAAAGCTATTTTTGCTGACATAGTTTTCGCCAGGTTTGAGACCTGTGCGAATTTCAACCCATTCGCGGTCCTGACGTCCGAGCTGAACCGGGCGCATCTGAAAGGTATTGCCCTGTTTGACAAAGATCACGGGTTTGCCTTCAAATTGCTGCACGGCAATGCGCTGAACCGCCACAGGCACCGGGAAAACCCCTTCGGTCACGGCGACTGTGACATACATGCCGGGGCGCCAGATCAGCCCCGGATTGGCCAGATGGGCATGGGCCTCCGCTGAGCGGCTGGTCTCGTTGACCAGCGGTTTGACATGGGTGATTTGACCCGATGAACTCTGTTTGAGCCCCTCAGCGCGCACCACGACGCGCTGTCCCAGGCGCACATGGTCGAGTTCACTTTCGTAGATTTGCACCTCGGCCCAGATTTCGGAGAGATCGGCAATGGTGTAGAGGGGGCTTTCGGGCATGACGCCCTGCCCTTGGTTGATCGGTTTTTCGACCACCACACCACTGATCGGAGAGCGAATTTCAAAGCGGGTGAGCTGAGACGGGGAAAGGGACTGCAAGCCAGCAGGCCCAAAGGTCAGCAACTTGGCTTTGCTGGAATTCAGGGCAGAATCGGCCAAACTCAGGTTTTTGCGCTGTTCCAGCAGCACGTTTTCGCGCTGCCAGGTGATTTCTTCTAAGGCCCCCAGATACATGGCTCTGGCGCTTTCCAGCTCTTGCCGGGCAGCTTCAAACTCTTGAGAAGTGGCCAATTGAGAGGCAATCAGGTCTTTTTCGCGTGTATAACTCTGATGCGCCAATTTTAAACGGGAATAAAAGCTGAGCAATTGGCTTTTGCTGCTGCCAATTTGTAAGTCCAGCACCTGCTGATGCACCTTTTCAGGGCTCTGGCCCTGGCGCAGGGCCCGAATCAGGCTCTGAATCCGTTGGCTCAGACGGTCTTCGCGCTGAAGCTGTTTCTGAGCCAGTTCCCGCTCTTGGCTGCGCTGCAAGTATTCCAGGCGCAGATCGGCCAATTCGCGGCTTTCAATCACGGCCAAAATTTCGCCCACCTGGACCCGCTCACCGATGTGTTTATCACAATGGGCGGCCACACCCGCCACTTTGGAGGAAACACTGCGCACCCGGTGTTGGTCGAGGGCAATTTTGCCGGGAAAATCTTTGATCTGTTGCAGGGTTCGCGGGCCCGCCGTGCGAATTTCCAATTGCGAATTTTGAATGGCTTTGGCAGTCAAGGTTTGAGTTGGGGTTTGACTGGGCGCTTGGGC
Source organism: Candidatus Sericytochromatia bacterium (assembly GCA_018780035.1). Classification (GTDB taxonomy): domain Bacteria; phylum Cyanobacteriota; class Sericytochromatia; order UBA7694; family UBA7694. The sequence continues at coordinate 192,994 of JADMKE010000001.1, read as the reverse complement.
CTGTTTTGGCGGGGCCGAAGACGCTGTTTTGGCAGGTTCAGGGGGCTTTTCACAGCTCAAAAGGCTGAGTGTCAGACAGAGAAAGGAAGCAAAATAAAGCCGAAAAAACATGTAAAACTCCATTTAATCATTTGTTCTTGCAAAAGCAGGGAAAAACCGGAAAAACCGGAAAAACCGAACAAGATCAAATCAGTAAAAGGGTCGAAGCGAGTTGGGCCAAAAGGGGAGGTGGATGAAAGGTAAAATGATCCTGATCCCAGGGGCGGAAATCTGGTTCTTTCAGCAATACGGGCAGAGAATCAGGCTCAAGTGGGGGAGGGGCAAAGCTAAATGCGGTGGCCCCGCCACTGTTTTCAGGATGGGATATGTTTTGGGCTTGGTGGGCATGGGGCCCTGCTTCAGGCGCAAAAGGCATCCCCCGCAAAACGGCTTGAAAAGGACTCAATTCCTGCATTTCAGCCTTCACCTGACTGCTGGCTTGCATGTGTAAGCCAGGGCTGAGGCTGAGACTGTCGAGATAATCCCCCTGGTGGGGAATCAAGACATAGGCCAACATCATCAGCAAAAACAGCCCTTGGGGCAGGCGCTGGGTGAGGCCAGCTGAAAGTCTGGTTAAAAATGGGAGATTGAAAAAACGCAGGATCATGCAAAAAATAGTACCGCATGGCAAAGGCCCTGTATAGGGGGTATTGTATTTGCAACACTGTTCAGCTTGGGTTCAGATTCGGGAGCTAAACTCAAGGTATCAAAGTGAAAGGAATTGAATCTCAAATGGATTCTGTTCAAATACATTTATTGTTAAATCACGCCCCGATCATGGGGTCGCTCTTAGCAACCGCACTCCTGGCCTGGGGCCTCTTGCGCAAAAACGAAGAGGTCGTGCGGGTCAGCCTGTATATTTTGGTCGGCAGTGCGCTGGCCGCTCTGCCTGTCTATTTCAGTGGTGAAGGCGCAGAAGAGGCCGTCGAACACCTGCCTGGGGTGGTCGAAAATCTGATTGAAGATCACGAACATCTGGCCAAAGTTGCGATTATGATAATGGAAGGACTCGGACTGGCGGCACTGGGCGGGATCTTTTTCTCGTTTCGCAGACAGACCCTGCCACTCTGGTATGCCGGTCTCTTGCTCGCTCTGGGGCTCGTTAACGGGGGCGTGATGGCCCAAACCGCTCATCTCGGTGGTTTGATCCGCCACAGTGAAATCCGGGCTGGGGCAGCCAAAGACCCCCAAAACAAGTCAGAAAAAGACAAGCAAAATCAGAATCAAGGCAATGACCCAAGCGAAGAAAAAAAGGATGCCCAAAAGGAAAACGACCATGACAAAGACCACGATGATTAAACAACGGATGCTTTCTCTGTGTCTGGCGATCGGAATGACGTCCCCCATTTGGACAGCGCTTCCGGCCCAAGCAAGTCCCGATTCACCGCCCCCGCTGGCCCTGCAACAGGCCCTGCAGAAATTTCTACAGGGCCACAAGGGCCGCCTGATCAAATTGGAATACGAAGATGACAAAGCCCCTTTGTATTACCGGGTAGAATTTCTGGATGGCCAGGGTGTCTTGCAGCACTTTCGGGTCGAGAGCCAAAAGGTTCAAAACCTGAATCAGCCTGTCAAACACTACCCTGCCCCACCCACCAATTTGCTCTCGCTGCAACAATTATTGCAAAAAGTCTTTGGCAAAAATCCGCCCCGCCTGCTCGAAGCCACACTCAAGCCCCACAAAGCCGGGTTTCAGTACAAATTGGAGTGGCTCGATGCCCAGGGAATAAGCTGGGAGGGCCAGTATGACGCCCGCACGGGCAGGCAGCTCTCGCGCAAACGGGATTAACATGCGCCTGCTGCTGGTAGAAGACGATAGCGCTCTGGCCGCCGATCTGCGCCTGAAATTGGCAGAGGCGGGATACGCTGTGGACTGGAGCGCTTCGGCGCGGGATGCCGACTGGCTGCTGCGTCAGGAGGACTACCAGGCCGTGATTCTGGATTTGGGCCTGCCCGATCAACCCGGATTGGACCTGCTCAAAAGCTGGCGACACGCTCAGCAAGACCTGCCTGTCTTGATCCTCACGGCCCGTGGGGCCTGGTTTGAAAAAGTGGAGGGTTTAAAAGCCGGAGCCGATGACTATTTGGCCAAACCCTTTCACAGCGAAGAGCTTTTGGCCCGTTTAAACGCCCTGATTCGCAGACACAACCGGGCAGTGCCCGGCCAGTTAGTGGTGGGGGAATTGCAATTGGACGAAGCCCGCCAAGCGGTGTTATTGGCCGGACAGGCCCTGGCACTCACCGGACACGAGTTTCGCCTCTTGCGTTTTTTGATGCATCACCCCGGCCAACTCTTTTCCAAGGCCCAGCTCGCAGAGCAGCTCTATGACCTGGAACAGGAAGTCGACAGCAATACCCTTGAGGTCTTTATAGCTCGCTTGCGCCAGAAAATTGGCAAAGAGCGGATTGTCACCCGCCGGGGACAGGGATATTGTCTGCATGTTTAGGCCTGGTTCGCTGCACCAGCGTTTGGCCAGGGGCATTGCCCTGGCCCTGCTCTTGCTCTTTGTGCTGCAGTATTGGGGCATGGACTTGGCCCTGCAACACCTGACCCGCAGCTATGTGCGCTCGCGCCTGGAGCACGATCAAGAAAATCTGCTTCAGGCCCTGGAGATGCAGCCCGGCGGCATTCCCCTTCTGCGGCAAGATCGCCTCAGTCCGACTTTCTTGCGGCCTTTTTCGGGGCATTATTATTTGATTCAAACCCAAAGCCTGAGTTTGGGCTCGCGTTCGCTTTGGAACCATGTTTTGCCGACGTTGCCATTGGCAAGTGGCCAGATTCAAATGACCTATCTGGCTTCAGCCCAAGGCCCGCTGAGACAGCCCTTGCTCATGCTCAGCCAGGGCTTTGAAAAAGGCGGGCAAGCCCTGACGCTGACAGTGGCTGAAGATTTGAGCACGCTCGAAAGCCAAATGACACACTTTCGCTGGATCTATGCCCTGATCTCCGGCTTGTTTTTGTTTGTCTTGCTGGCTTTACAGGCCTGGCTCTTGCGTTTGGGCTTGCGCCCGCTGCTGGCAATGCAAGCCGATCTGCTGGCTCTGGAGCAAGGCCAAAGACGGGATTTGGGCCTGAACCTGCCCGCTGAATTGCTTCCTTTGGCCTTGGCGTTTAACCGTCTGCTGATGCTCTTTCAGGTGCGTTTACAGCGCTCTCGCGAGTCGTTGGGGGATCTCTCCCACGCTTTAAAACGCCCGCTGACCCGGATTTACCAATTGCTCGAAAGCCGTCCCTGGCCAGAAGTAGAGGCCGAGGCCCAGCAGCTCAAACAGCTGATTGAATTGGAATTGCAGCGGGCCCGCACAGCAGGCACAGCCCAGCCGGGCCTCTCTGTCCACCTGTCTGAAGCGGTTTCAGACATTCAGGCCGTTTTAACCCCGATTTATGCCACCCGCGCTTTGCACTTTGAGCGGGATGTGCCCCGCGATTTGCGGGTCTGGATCGATCGCGAAGATCTGCTCGAAGTGTTGGGCAATTTGCTCGACAATGCCTGCAAATGGGCGGCCTCAAAAGTCGTGATTCGGGCCGGGCAAACAGACAGCCATTGGTGGCTGGAAATTTGCGACGATGGCCCCGGTTGCCCTGAGGCGCTTTTGGCAGACCTGACCCAGCGTGGGGTGCGGGCAGATGAACACATGCCCGGCCACGGCCTGGGGCTGGCCATTGCCCGCCGGATTGTCAGCAGCTATGGCGGTCAACTCACGTTGGCCAATCTGAGCCCCGGCCTGGGCGTCACAATTGAAATGCCCCAACAGTTCTAAGCCCAAGCGGCAAGGGTCTGTTTTTGTGTCCGGAGTACCTCTGCTGGGAGAGCCGCAGGAGTAAAATGAGGAGAGACAGTATCCCACTGTCTCGCTTTTTGGAGATTTTAAAAAGGAACCTTTTTCATGACCCGTAAAATTCAGCTAGGCATTCTCTTCGGTGGCCGTTCTGCCGAACACGAAGTTTCAATTCAATCGGCCCGCAATATTATCGAAGCCCTCGACAAAGACAAATACGACCTGACCCTGATTGGCATCGACAAAGACGGGGGCTGGTACCTCAACGAAACCACCCGCTTTTTGCTTGAAGCGCAAACCCCTGAATTGCTCAAACTCAACGAGGCCCGTCAGGCCCTGGCGCTCTTGCCCGGCGGCAGCGGACACCAATTGGTCAAAACGGCAGACATGAGTCAATTGCCCACGTTGGACGTGGCCTTCCCGGTTTTACACGGCACCTACGGCGAAGATGGCGCGGTGCAGGGTCTGCTCAAAATGGCGGGCATTCCCTGTGTCGGCAGTGGCATTTTGGGCTCTGCCGTGGGCATGGACAAAGACGTGATGAAACGCCTCTTGCGCGAAGCGGGCATTCCCACCCCGCGTTTTGTCGTTTTACACGCTTCACAACGGGCGGAGATCAGCCTGGAGGCGGTGCTGGAAGAATTGGGGGGCTATCCCCTCTTTGTCAAACCCGCCAATTTGGGCTCGTCGGTGGGCATTCACAAGATCAAATCCGCAGCCGACTGGGAACCCGCCTTGGAAGACGCCTTTGGCTTTGACCACAAATTGGTGATCGAAGCCGGGCTCAATTGCCGCGAAATCGAATGCTCGGTGCTGGGCAACGAAACACCCCGCGCCTCGCTGCCGGGCGAGGTGATTGTGCAGGCCGAATTTTACAGCTACGAAGCCAAATATATCTCAGAAGATGGGGCTCGGCTCGAGATTCCTGCCCATTTGCCGCCTGAGCAAATTTCAGAAATTCAGCGCCTGGCTGTGGAGACCTTTCGCTGCTTGAATTGTGAGGGTCTGGCCCGCGTGGACTTTTTCCTGACCCCCGACAACCAGCTCTACGTGAATGAAATCAACACCTTGCCCGGTTTTACCCGCATCAGCATGTACCCCAAGCTCTGGGAGGCCAGTGGTATTTCTTACCGCGATTTGCTCGATCAATTGGTGGAACTCGCTTTGCACAAAGCCAGGCAGGATCGCGGTTTGCGCACAAGCTATTTGGATTGAGCGCGCCCTTCTTAAGAATGTTATAGTTGAAGTTGATGCCCAGAGCTTTCCTCATGGATAAGAGGTCATATTTGTTATGCTTACAGGTTTGTACATTGACAATTACAAGTCTTTTGTCAATTTAAATTTGGGTTTTGAAAATTTAAATTTGCTCTTAGGGGGCAATGGTAGTGGAAAAACATCTGTTTTAGATGTTTTATCCGCAATTCAAAAGCTGTTGAGTGGCACAGCAAAAGTTGCAGATGGGGATATTTTTCCGTCAAGCACACTGACTCGTTGGCAATCACTTCATTTCCAAACATTCACCCTTTCTGCAACTTTAAACAATGAAAACTATGTTTACCATTTACTCATAGCGCATCCAAATGCCTATGCAGAAGGGCCATCTAAATCACAGGTGCGTCAAGAAGCTCTTGAGGTGAATGGGCGTTCTTTATTTCATTTTGAAGATGGAGAAGTCACTCTGTTTAAAGATGCTGACTCAGGAAGATCAAACTACTCTGCTGATTGGTCTGAATCCGCCCTTGCACGTGTGCCTGCTCATCGCAAAGAACATCAAAATCTGATCAGATTTCGTGAATTTATTCAAAATATAATTATTTGCAAGATTGAACCCCTTCATTTTGTTTCTGATGCGGTTTCAGAAGATGCCATGTTGGCGAAAAATGGGAGTAATTTTGCCTGTTGGTATCGGCATCTTGTGCAAGAAAATGCAGAGTTACTCTCTGAATACTTCAATGAAATTCAGCATGTGATTGATGGGTTTAAATCCATTCGTTTAGAAAAAGTCGGTGTAGAGACCCGGATTATGAAAATCAAATTTGAACATATGGATCAATCTTATGAGTTGCAATTAAATGAACTCTCTGATGGTCAGCGGGTTTTGCTCGTTTTATATGCTTTTATTTATTTTTCGGCCCATCATTCTCAAATCATTATTTTGGATGAACCAGATAATTTTATCGCTCTGTCTGAGATTCAACCCTGGCTCATGGCACTCAAAGACAAACTTGAAGAAGGATTATCTCAAGTTATTATTTGTTCTCATCACCCTGAGTTGATAAACTATTTGGGCAAAGATGCTGGTATTCTATTGAATCGCGAAAATGGGGGGCTCACCACTGTTAAATCTGTTGCTGAGTTGCCTTTGCAAGAAGGAGCACTTCCACTTTCAGAAAGATTTGCGCGTGGGTGGATCTGAATTCAAATGAGGAGGGTACAGTGTGTTCTGCTCTGTGAAGATAGACAACACGAGGCTTTTGTTCGGCGTTTTTTACGTGGAAAATTAGACATTCGTGATATTCGGGTGCTGATTTGTCCTCCGGGCCAACAAGCAGCAGAACAATGGGTAAGGATGCAATATCCACGAGAAGTACGGGCATTAAGACGTAACCAGGTGGCGACATCTTTGGTTGTTATGATAGATGGGGATCTTTACCCAATTCCTCGTTTGCAAATTTTAGAACGGGCTTTGTCTGAAGAAAGTTTATCTCTTCGCTCAGCAACGGAACCTATCGCTATTTTTGTTCCCAAACGCAATATTGAAACCTGGATTGCCTACTTAAATGGGCAAACGGTTGATGATCAAACAACTTACCCTAAATTGCAGCGTCAAAGAGATTGTCAATCCGCAGTGGATATATTGAAACAGATGTGTGAGCAAAACCATCTTCGTCAACCTTGCCCTCCTTCTTTGCAAGAGGCCTGTGAAGAATACCTGAGAATTTAAGCGTGTTATCTTTTGCTCGCAGGCTGGCTTTGAGCGGGCTCAGGCAAGGCCAATAATTGCTCAAAGCGCACCTGCGCAATTTGGAAATTATAACTGTTTTCCAATTGCGCCAATCGGGCCTGCCGCAGTTGATTGGCTGCGTCCAGCCATTCCAGCAGAATGGCTTTGCCTGAATGATAACGCAATTGCGCAATGCGAAACTCCTCCTCACTTTGGCTTAAGACCTGGGCACTCAACTCCAAATTGGCGCGATTCAGTTGCAAGCTGTGCCATTCCTTGAGCAGTTCTGCTTGTAAGCGGTTTTGAGCATCATTTAAGCGGTTTTGGAGCTGGCTGGCCTCGCGTTTAAGCCTTTCCACTTCTGCGTCTCTGCGAAAACCATCAAAGACGGGCAAGGAGATCAACAAATCCAAAGCGACACCACTGGAATAGTCCATTTCGGGTCTTTCGGGCACACGCAGTTCGGCGACCCCCACCAAATAGACAAAGGGAAAATAACTGGCTTGGGCAATCTGAACCCGTGTTTCGGCTTCGCCCAACATGGAGCGAAAAACCCGAAGCTGGGGGGTATTTTGCAGGGCCAACTTGCCCGCGTCATGCAATGAGGGCAGATAGCCGCCACTGGGGTTGGCCTCCAATTCTGGAAGCGGGGGCAAAAGGGTCTGCGGCGGTAGGGCTGCCCAGCGGCGCAGATCGGCAAGACTTTTTTCCTGTTGCAAACGGTTATTGTTGAGTTCTTGCAGACGGCGGGCCTGTTCGCTGCGCACCCGTAGCAGAATATAATAGGGGTCTTTGCCCAAACGGTAACGCTCTTCAGCGAGGCTGAGAGCGGCGTCAAGACGCTTTAACTCTTGATGCAACACACGCTGCTGAGCGCTCAACATGCGCCGCAACAGTTGTAGCTGTTGCACTTCGGCCTGCACCTCCAGCCGCTTGCTTTGGTATTCCGCTTCACTTTGTTCGAGGCGGCGTTTGCCGCCTTCGAGCTGGGCCTGCACCTTGCCCCCGGTGAACAGCGGGTAGAGCGCGGTCAAATTGAGATTGGCCGTGAGTCCGGGCGGGCGCATACTCATATTGGCGGGCTCGATCCCCGGCACGGGCATCGACATGCGTTGATTGCTGCCAGCGGTGCTCTGACTGTTAAACGAGAGCCAGGGCCAGAGTTCTGCTTGTAAGCGGCGGTAATCGGCCCGCGCCATTGCAATCCCTTCTTGGGCCGCCAATAATTCGGGGTTGTGTGCCAAAGCCCGCTCAAGCAGGTCGTTCTCTGTTTGAACCCTCTCGCTGGGGGAGGACTCAGCCAAAGCGGGGGCAAACCCGAATCCCAAAGCCAGCAAGAGGGCCATGATGACTGATTTCATGTTTTTTTCCTCCAGCGCAGCCAGCTCAGGTGCAAATCGTCCACAAGGGTATGCATCATGGGAATATCCCAAAGACTCAACAAAGTTCCTGCTGTCAGGCCCCCAATCACCACCATGGCCAAAGGGGCGTAGGCATCCAGGCCAGTGGGTGGGGCAAAGGCGATCCGGCTCATGACCAAAATCGTGATCAAAGAAGTCATCAAAATCGGGCGCAAACGTTCAGGGCAGGCCCGCCTGACGGCTTCATCGCGGGGGAGACCTTCGCGGCGGTAGCGCAAGATATGGTCAATTAACAAAATGGCGGTGGTAATGTCCATGCCGGTCAAGACGATCACAGCCATAATCGAGACAGAGGAAAAGGCCATATGCGCCAGAAACAAGGCCAGAAACACCCCAGTCAATTCCAAGGGCAGTGAAAAAACCATCTGCAGGGGTTGCCAAAATCCCCGGAACTGGGCCACCAGAATAAAGAAAATCAGCAGAACAGATAACGCCATGCCCTGAAAGAGGCGCGCAAAACTGTCCATCATCTGGGTCATATCCCCCCGCATTTCAATCGTATAACCCGGAGGCCAGTTCAGGGCCCCCATCGCCTTCATCAGCACTTCCATTGAGGCATCCATTGAAGGCTTGTCCCCAGGGCGATAATAAGCCAAAACAGTGTTGCTGCGGCGAATTCCGTCGCGCTCAATCAAGGTCGGAGAGGTACTTTTGCGCAAGCTGGCCAGAGATTTGAGGGGCACAGCGGCTCCTGTGGGGGTGATCACTTCAAATTGTTCCAGGTCAGCCAGCGAGAGGCGTTGTTCTTGTTCCAGGCGCAGCAGAATCGTGTTCTGGCGCACCTGGGGGGTGTAAAAATCCTCTTCTGTCAAACCACCCCGCAAGGCGTAAAACAGTTGTTCACCCAGCTCCTTGACACTCAGGCCCACTTCTTGCAGTCGACGCAGATCGGGTTGCACTTCCCAGGTCGGAACACCCATGGTCCAAGCAGAGCCAACTTGGTACAGCCCCTTGGTCTCACGGGCAATTTTTTCGACTTCTTGTGTCATTTTATCGATGACGTGGAGATCTTTGCCTGTGACCAAAATGGAGATCGGGGCCTGGGAGCTGGCCATGACATCGCTCCCCATTTCTTTGATCTGAAAACGGCGAATACCGGGTATCGTGGTCATGGCCCTGTCTTGAATTTCATCAACGATCTGCCAAAGACTGCGTTTGCGTGTGTCTTTGTCGCTGAAGGTGAACATCATGCTTGCACCATTGACCCGGTTCATGGCATAACCTGTAAAATAAGTGCCCCCTGGCTCAGCCCCCAATTCAGTTGAGACCCGCTCGATTTCGGGATACTCCGCAATGATCTCTTCGACCGCACGCACGATTTGCTCGGTGCGCTCAAAGGAAGTACCCGGCTGGGCTTCAAGCACGCCATAGGCCTGTCCCACATCTGCCAGCGGCATCATCTCTCCGCCAATAAACCAAAAAAAGCCAAAGCCAATCACCACAGTGATCAGAATGCGAATCAGGTTATTAAAACGGTGGTGCAAGAGCCAGTCGATCAGGTGGGCATAGCGCTGTTCGAGTTGAGCGAGAAAACGGTCAAAGGGGTATACAATCCAGCGGTAAATCGGATTGCGCGTGGGCACTGGCGTTTCGGGCTCTGGTTTGAGGAGTTTATCTGCAAGCACGGCAGTGAGCGTCATCGAGACCACAAAAGAAACGCTCACCCCAATCACGATTGGCCAAACCAGTCCTTCAAACATCAATTGCACAATGCCTCCGGTAAACAGCAGGGGCAGCAAGCCAACAATCAAGACCAGGGTTGATGCCGCAACAGAGACCCGCACTTCAGAGATGCCATCAATGGTTGCCTGCCGGACCGATTTGCCAAGTTTGATCTGCTTTTGAATGGCATGGATATCAATAATGGAATCATCGACCAGGCGACCAATCGCCACCAAAAAACCAATCAGCGTCGATGAATTCAGGCTCATGCCAAAAGGCACCATGATCAGGATCGAAAAAGCCAGTGAAACGGGAATGGTGACAACCGAAATAAACGTGGCCTGAAGATTCCCATGGAGAAACAAAAACACAGCAATGGCTGTCAAAAGAATCGCCAAAAGCAGTTCTTCCAGCATATTTTCCATCAGAATATCGACAAAATGGGCATTGTCGTAGGTGGTTTCGAGCTTGAGACCGGGATACATTTTCTGAATTTCTGCCAGTTCTTGTTTTACCGCAGCAATGACCTTGGGTGAACTGGCTCCCGGATTCTGAATAATCTGCACAGCCACCGCATCTTCATAGCGCTTGCCCGCTTTGAGATAGTGATAGGCACTGCGCTGTTCGCGAAAAGTGTCTTTAACCGTTGCCACATCACGCAGAGAGACAATTTGATCCCCTTCATTTTTGATCGGCAAATGAAGCAGGTCTTGGGGCCGAATGGGCTTATTGTCGATGCGCACAATGCTCTCTTGTGACCCTTTTGTGAGTAAACCTGCGCTGAGACTGAGATTGTTCAAATCTAAAATCTGGCGCAGGGCGGTGATGCTAATGCCGTAGCTGGCGAGCTTATGACGATCAAGGACCACCTGCAACTGACGCTCACGACCGCCATAAGGAAAAACCGATTGCACGTTGGGGATGCGCTTGAGGCGGTTGACCAGTTCATTTTCAGCAAACTCACGCAGTTGAACGGGATTCCAATCAGGGGCTCTGAGACCCAGAACCAAAACGGGGATATTCAAAGGGTCAATGGGCACCACCCAAGAAGGTTTAACATTGGCACCCGTTCCAGGCAGATCGGCTTGTACCACACGCATAATCGCCTGAACGTTGGTGAGGGCTTTCTGCATATTGGTGCCATAGGGAAACTCCAGCGAAACCATCGAGAAACCATCCTGAGAGGCCGAGCGGATAAAGCGCAAATCCGGCACTGCCGTCATGCGTTCTTCAATCGGTTTGGAAAAGTAAGTTTCCATCTCCATCGGAGCCAACCCCGGTGCCTCTGTGACAATGCCAATCATCGGGCTTTCGAGATAAGGCATCATACGCCGGGGAATGACCTGACTGACCGCCAGAACAGAGGCCAAGATCCCGGCTAAAAAAAAGGTGATGATCAGATAAGGGTGCTGAATCGACCAAGCAGGCAGATTCCAGCCCTGGTGAGGGGGGGGCTGGGGAGAGGCCTTGGGGTCTGAGCCAAATAAATCGCTCATGGCAGATTAAACTCAAAGGTCAACGGTTTGAGGCGCTTGCCTCCAGTTTCAACCGTTGCAACCACTTGCCAAAGACCACTCATCCCGGTAAATTCAGATTCATAACGGCCCTTGCTCTTGTGCTTGGCGCTCAGGTCTGGGCCGGGCATATTCATAGCGGGCATGCTGGTTTCGAGATGAATACGGGCATCCGTGATCGGATGCTGCCCCCCGTGTAGCAGTTCAAAGCCAAGGGTATTTTTGCCAGCAATCGGCGGTTTGGGGTCAATGGCCACTTTCAGCACAAGTTCCTGAGTGAGATTGGCCTGCAAGGTCCAGCCATTGCGATCATGAAGGCGATTGCTCCCCCCGGCTTCTGGCAGGCGTTCAGGCCCGTTTTCCGTCCAGCGCACAGGGGTGACCGCCAGGCCCTCACTGAGCCCCTCATAACCCTCGCTAATGATCGCTGTGCCCTTTGCCAATTCAGAAACACTGACCCAGTCCCGGCCACTCGCTTCGACAGTCACAGGCACAAGATGGGCACGCCCGTTGCGGATGGTCCAAACACTGTCTTGGCCTTGTATTTGAACCAGTGCTCGCTCTGGAATTGCAGGTTTGGGAGCTTCTCCCATTCCTTTGCGTAAGCGCACTTTAACTGAATGTCCCGGCAAAAGCTGGCCCTCGGGATTGGGAACAATCGCTTCGACAATTTGGGTGCGGGTATTGGCCCCTGAAGAGGGGGAGATACTGCTGACACTGGCCTCAATCTCGTTATCTGGCTGGGCAGCGGAGTTGAAGACCAACATATCACCGATGTTTAAACCAGAACTATCGGATTCAGCAACACGCACCTGAATCCGGACAGAATCGATTTGTGCCAAAGTCAAAATGGGTGTACCGGCAGTGACGATGGAGCCGGGAGCAAGCAAACGCTCTGTAATCACCCCACTGACAGGGGCTGTGATCTGGGTAAATCCCTGTTGAATCTGGCGCTCGCGAACACTGCTGCCCGCACGGGAAATCGACTTTTTCTGCGCCCCTTGGCGGGCCAGATTTTCTCTGCGCAGGGCCTGACGGGTCTTGCGCTCACTTTCGGCAGCATTGAGGCGTTGGCGTGCGGCCTGCACACCCGATTCTGCCCCTTGATGATCAGCTTGGTAGCGCTGGTATTCTTCTTTGGCAATCCCGCCTGCTTGATACAATTCAAGCTCCCGTGGCAGGCGTTCACGCCAATAAGCCAGATTGGCTTCGGCTGTTTTCAGCTCTGCTTGGGCTTCTCCAATGCTGGCATTGGCGGTTTGTTCTTCTGAGAGCAGACGCTGGGCTTCCTGGGCAAGAACCTTCAATTCAGCTTGAACTTCTTGCTGTTCTGCCTGAGCAGTGTCAATCTGAGCGCCCAATTCAGGGGCCGAAAGCGAGGCCAATAATTGGCCCCGCCTAACCCGAGAACCTGTGTAGACGCGGACGGCACTCAAGCTGCCATCGACACGGGCCGCGATGCTGATTTCATTCAAGCCCCGAACGGTGCCCGTATAAATGAGTTCCGGTTGCACCCGGCGCAGCGTCACTTGCGTGACGCCCACGGGCACAGAACCGGGTTCTGGCTTCATGGTGTTCATATCCATGGCCAGGGATTCCAGCATATTGGACTGGCCGGGCAGACGAAAGCGTTGGACAGCAAATGCCGTCAGTGCAATCGATGCGATCAGCAACACCAAACCGGGCAGATATTTGCGTAAAATCACAGCGACTTACATCTGATGGCCAGCGTGATTGCCGCCAGACACCATCAGCTCGAATTTGACTTCTGTCTTGACCGGGGCGCTCTGTTGCAGTTTGAGTTGCCATTCCCCGCCCATGCTAAAGTTTGTCTTCAGCTCAAATTCGCCATTTGTCTGAGGGGTAATTTTGACCGCGGCTTTCATGCCGTCATCCATGCTGATCAACCCAGTCAATTTGGCGTTTTTAAGCAGCTGTGTACCCTGCATTACTTTCAGTCTCAATTTTTGCTCACCCATGGGTAAGGGATGGGGAATGGTCAGTTTAAAACTCAAACCGGCAGCATTTTTGGTAAAGCTCTTGGTGGGGCCTGCGCTGACAGGCAAGCTGAGCAGGGCCAAACCCAAACCCAGAATCAGGCCTTTTTTTAAGGGAGAAGTAATGAATTGAACTTGCATAAGTTATGCTCCTGATTGTTTGAAATGATCAACATTGAGTTTAACAGGTCATTCTTTGAATTCTCTAAGAAGCCTGTTAGACCCTCTTTTTTCAATGTTAAGATGCATTTCATGAGTACTTTTTCACGTAAATCATTTCGACTGCTTTTGACCCGGCATTATGTCGCTTCTTTTTTCTGTCTAATCTTGCTTTTGGGCGTAGTCACCTGTCTTAGTTTGTACCAAAATCTGTTACAAAGTCTGGATCGGAGCCTTTTATTGATTGCCCAGAGTGAAGCAGATTTTGCCACTCAAAATGCAGACCTGCATCTGCATCGCACCCATGATGTTTTACCTGGCTCAAGTGCTTATTCTTTGCCGCGTTACGTCCAAATCACAACCTTAAAAGGTCAACTGCGGGCTTCGAACCATGGTTTTCGCGAATCTCCCTTTACGCTGACTCTGGACCGTCTCCCCTCACATGCCAGCTTTCAAGTTTTGACGCAAAACGATCTCCACCGTCAGCCCTATCGGATTTTGTATTTGGCAATTGAACACAAAAAACAAAAATATTCTTTGCAAGTAGCAACGCCCCTTGCCCCTATTGATGAAACCCTGTTACAGGTCATGGGCCTCTTTGGTATCGCCAGCGTCGCCATTTTGATTCTGGCTTCTTTTTGGGGCTGGCGCATCGCTGGGCGTGCCGTTGCACCTTTGGCGCAAATTGCCGCCATTACCGCTCAGATCGATCTCAAGCAATTGTCTCAGCGCATTCCAGATACCCCGCAGGCCCCTCAAGAATTATATGAACTCACAACCCAACTCAATGCCATGTTGGCCCGGCTTGAACAAGCAGCAAGTGAATTGCGTGCATTTACCGCAAATGCCTCCCATGAACTGCGAACACCCCTGACCATTCTCAAAGGCGAAATTCAGGTCGCGCTGCGTAAACCCAGAGAAAATCAGGCATACAAGACCTTGCTACTCAGCAATCTTGAAGAAGTCAATCGCTTGATCCAATTGGCAGAGGTCTTACTCAACTTCAATCGGATTGAACAGGCCAGTGAAATGGGGACCTTGCTCGAAGGCCACACCGCTTTAGAACCACTTTTAGAAAAAACTCGGCTGCGCTGGCTAGAAAAGGCCCATGAAAAGGGGATTGGCCTGATTCATATAGCAAAAGGCCAGCAGCACTCGGTTGCGGTTCATACCCGCTACCTGGAACAGATCCTGGACAATCTGCTCGAAAATGCCTTGCGTTTTTCACCCGTTGGCAGCCAAATTCAGCTGGATGTAATTGAACTCCCCCATTTGCTGGGTTTTTCGGTCACAGATCAGGGGCCTGGAATCTCAGCAGCAGATCAGGGGCGGATTTTTGAGCGGTTTTTTCAGGTCGAGCAGGCCCGAACGGAGAATCGTCAGCATTTTGGCATGGGCCTCGCACTTTCTAAAACACTGGCAGAAAGCCATGGTGGGCAGATATTACTGGCAAGCGAAATGGGTCAGGGGTGCTGTTTTAAAGTGCTGTTTCCGCTCTCTGCTTAGAGAGTCATCACTTTTCGTCTTCGTATAAGTAAAACCCACTTCGGAACTGATCTGAGTTCTGATCGTGTTTCGTTCGTATGAGGACTCCAAAGACTTTCTTTGCTTTCAAAGTGCTTTTTTATGCGACAACCCTTTTAGGGGGGCAATTTTGGGGTTAAAGGTCACTTTCAGAGAAGAAACAGGATTGTATACAAATGAAGAACAAAATATCCCTGCAGATGACAAGATTTTCATAGTTTAGTCGTATAATATGATCGACCGTTTTAATTTTTGATGGATGGAGCTGACAATGTTTGTAAACAATTCAAAGCCTTTGCCCAATTTCCCGACTACTCAGCCAGTTACCAAAACGCCCTCGTCAAATGAGGGGGACAGCGCTATTTCACCAGTGCAAAATACCAATTCTATTCCTGTTGATAGCGTTAAAAATGATACCCCTTCTTTGAAACAAGGAAACGGTATTCCTGCTGTTGATCTGTTAGGTGATGAGGAATCTGGTGCAAGAATTCCTGGTTGCTCCTTTCCTATACCTGTTCCAGGCTCTGGGCCTTGTAATCCTCCTAATTTCCCTAATCAGCCCTCTCCTCAGCCGCCTGGTGTTCAACCTAAACCACCTGTGAATAGTCCGAAGCCCCCAGGTAATCAACCTCCACCAGGTGGGCAACCCCCTCCTCAACCTAAACCTCCAATTCCTCATCCGCAACCAGCACCCCCACCAGTTATGCCTAAACCACCACAGCAACCAAAACCACCGCTACAGCCTAAGCCGCCTGTGGCTGGTCCTAAACCACCCCCCAAAGCGTCATCTTAAGCTGGTTTTTCTTGTTTCTAACACAAAAAAAATTACAATTACACCCAGATCTCATTTTATGAGGGGTTGGATCGCTATTTTTTTTGTGTTTTTATTTTTTACTGGTTGTTCTGCGCAAAGTAAAACAGATGATAAAGGTACAAAATCTCTCTACCTTGAATTGGAAAAAAAATATGGTATTTCTATTGTCTTTGAGCAATTAGAAAAAAAATTCCCTGCTTATTGGTTGGAACCACCCATTTCGGTTACATACGAACCCTTGGTTTTTCAAGATTTGTCAGAAATTCACAAACCAATTAAAGATGCCTTATCACAATACCCAAGTAATGTTATCAAAAAAAATCTGAGATATATTGGTTTAGCTAAAAAATTGTATTTTTATGGTACATTTTATGGCGCTACTTATACTCAAACAGATCCAGATCGCAATTCAATATTTTTATCGAAAGATAGTGATTCTGTCAACTTAAACTCCTATGAGTATATTTTTGATTCAATACATCATGAATTTAGTTCCATATTGATGAAAAGATATCCCTTTCCCGAGGCTGAGTGGCGAAAAGCAAATATAAAGACTTTTCGGTATAAATATGAAGACCAAAAGATACCTGGATTAGAGGCAATGAAAAATCAAGAACATCTTCAAAAAGAAGAATCCCCTTTTGTTAGGGGGTTTATGAGTGACTATGGCATGTCAAGTCTTGAAGAAGATGTAAATGTATTCTCGGGTGTTCTTTTTGCTTATCCTGATTGGATGATTGATCTAGCAAGTAAACATGCCATAATTCGTAAGAAGATTGTTATTTGGCTTAAGTTTTATACCTCAATCGATCCCGCGTTTAACAATACACCCTTATTTAAAAAATATGCCTCCAAGGGTTTAAAACCTTAAAGAGTCATTACATCATTGGGAAAAAGTAATTGACATTAAACACTGGGTTTCTGTTTTTAATTTCCCGTTTACTGCAGCAAACCAGTTACAAGCCATTTTTATTATTCTGTTTATTCTTTTTAGGATGTATCCCCCAAAGCAAAGGGGATACATCCTCTTTTGAGCATTGCATATCTGGTCTGGAAAAAGACTATCTCATTAAAATTGTTTATAAACAGCCCGATTCTGTCTTCTATTCCTCATGGAGAGAACCCCCGATGGATGCTCACTCGGAACCTATAGATATTGGCAGCGGGGCTGTTTTTTGTAAAACATTAAAAGAAGCATTGGGAAACTACCCCAAGAAAGTTATAAGTGAAAGCCTGAGTGCCATTGCGATTTCAAAAAGACTTTACCTCTATGGCCAATTGTATGGGGCAACATATGCTTTTTATGATGAGAGGGGTAAGGGGGATTTGTTTATTGCCAATTTCTCTGATCAAACATCCACAGATAACCGTCTCTTTGTTTTGGATTCATTTCATCATGAATTCAGCTCTATTTTATTAAAAAAATTTAATTTCCCAGTTTCTGAGTGGCGAAAAATTAACCCCAAAAACTTTCAGTATGTCTATGAAACAAAGGAAAATCCAGGAACTGAAGCTCTGAAGGAAGGATTTAAAACAGAAGAAGAAACCGCTTTGCTCAAAATCGGTTTTTTAAGCCAGTACTCGACTTCTGACCTAGAAGAAGATTTTAATACTTTTGCAGGCATGGTCTTTTCTCAGCCTGAGCATATCATTGAATTAGCGAGTACATATCCAGCAATAAAATCAAAAACAGAAGCTCTTCTGAGATTTTATGGATCTTTTGCGCCTGATTTTATGAAAACAACTCTTTTCAAGTTTTATATAGCTCAAGGATTTAAACTGGACTGAGCCCCGACTTGACAAAATGGGTTTCTATATTCTGCCTGATAGGGAACAAGCGTGACTACAGGGACAAGCGATCGGAGAGAAAAGTGTTATTGTCTTCTGGACTCTAATATTAAGCGAACATGCGGTTATACGCCGCTGTTACAAAGCCAGCATAAGCACGGGCTTCATTGCCTTTGCCCGTAACACCTGTCGCCCTTTCCAGATAGGCATCTGCGCCAGACCCCATGGTCATGAGTGCTCGGTAGCCACCTACCCCCGTATTGTAAGCGACAAAGGCGTTGCTGATATCCTGACTGCCAATTTGACCCATCAGGTTATGCATATAGGCCACGGAAGTCCAGATATTGCTGCGAATATCCGTGCGATCTCCACCGGGTTTAATAAAATTATTGCTATATTCTGCATAAGGGCCGCCTGCACCTGAAAGACGCTGCATGTCTTCAATGGCCACTCCAGTGAGCTGACCCAGACCGCCTGCACCTGTCTGGCTGCGGGCCCGAGGATCAAATCCCCCGCTTTCATGAGCAAAAACGGCCAACATTTTTCGGGTATTTTCAGCACTGAAACCCATGGCTTTAGCTGATTCGTTCAGAGTTCGCGCAATTTCACGCGCCTCGGCATCCGTCGCCTTATTGCCAGGATAACTCTTAATCGCTTGGTAGAGTTCTGCCTCCATATCCCCCATAGGACTATTATCCACAGGGCTGGGGCTGTTTAAAGGAGCAACTGGCGTAGCTGCACGGGTACTTGGCTTGGAGAAGGTCACACCATTGGGATTTGTTCCATGTTCAGCATAATTGCTATTGCCCGCATAATCAGAGGGAGCGCTTGCCGATGATACTGGGGATTGAACCCCATTCACCAAGGAGGTATCCAAGGTGGATTCTTGGGTTACCGCTTCGTTGTAAAACATCAGCAATTGAGAGGCCATGCGGTTGTTTTTTGCCAGAGATTCAAGCCCCTCTTTTTCGTTGGCATCAATTCCGCTGCGCCAGTTAATCTTAAGCCCCAAGAAATTGAATCCGCCATTGGTGGAATCTTCCAACTTGGAAACCATTTGTTTAAGCGCATCTTTGTCTTCGTTCGGGATTTGCATCCGGTCAATAAACGAATTCAATTCTTTGGCTTCTTGAGCCGTAATTTGTTTGTCTTGCGCAGCCTGAGTAAATTGCTCTTTAAAAGAGAGAGGCTGTGAAGATCCATTAATTTGTGTCATATTACCATCCTTAATTTAAAGTGCCATTTTCGCTATCTGAACAAATCTTATAATTGTCTGGTTTCTGGATGAAACACCCGAAACATCAGCCGTTGGTAATTGTCTGCCACCACTGGTAAGATACTTCTCACAGATTTATTTTCCCACATTTTTAAAAAGACCGTTTGATCCATTTCAACATAGGGGCCTTCCAAACTGTCATGGATAATCAGGGTGCCTTTTTTAAGGTTATAGCCCACGACAACCACATAGTGGGCACTTTGTATATTGCCAAAGTCCAGCAAGACAGGTGTCGGACGCCCTTTGTTTATCTCATCGATAATATTTGCAAGATCCCCTCGGCGAAAATCTTGGGCAGCCAGCCCTTTTTCGCGAAAGGAACTGCTCAGCATTCCGGCTGAGGTAGCCAGATTAAGTGGATTTTCTTTATCCACCAGGTTTTGGTAATTGGTTTTCATTCCCCAAAAATTGGTTACCATGGCTACAACTGCTTGCCCACAGGTATTATCTCGGCCTTGCCGAAAGAAAGGTACGTTTTCAATGACTTTGCTGCCATTTTGATAAACGCGAATTTTAAAATCGTGCTGACCAGATTCTTTGACATTCAAGGTTTTAAAAGCCCCTTTGAGGTTGGCTTGGGACTGTACCTGATAGACGGGGGGAGCATTGAGATTGCCCGCATCGGCAAACTGCAAAGGGACTGTTGGGGGTTGGCACGCCAATAAAAGGCTGCTACCCAAAAATGTGGCCGCAGCGCTGCGCAATAATTTTTTCTGCAACCGCAAAGCCTGCGCCAATTTCTGAGAACAGAGCCAGTTAAGCCGCAAGAGGGTTTGTCCCAGAGGCTCTTTTTTCTGCTGTTGGCTCAGGGCTTTGTCTAATTGCCAATGAGAAATTTGTCGGGTCTGAAGTAAAATACTGCCCAATTTTTGTCTGTGTCGCTGGGTGCGATCAAACAAAAGCTCTGTCAGAGCCTGTTCTAGTTGATGTGGGGCCAAGCTACCTTTGCGCAGCAAGAGCGTCCCAAGTTCTTCTTCAGTCTCATACTGCTCTTGCAAAGCTGAATCCAATTGGTCCTGTGTAATCCAACCTGAACGCAATAAACGTTCACCCAAAGGGGCCGATTTCGCTTGCTTTGAGGCTGAGGTTAGATTGATGCTGGACTCAGACAAAAACCCCAGCTTTTTTAAAATCTGCCCCAGTTTTTCGGGCGCTCTTTTTTGATGGTTTAAGGCTTGCTTAATCTGAAAGCGGGAAACCAAATGGGCTTGACGCAATTGATCGCCTATTCGGATGGATTGATGCATATTCATCTTTTTATCTCTGGGCATGGAGAAGCTCCTTGATCATTTTTTCAAGAACAAAGGTTGATGCCATGGGGTTTTTGAGCCTGTATTGCCAGCGAATAACACCTTGTGTGTCAAGCAGATAAAGTTGAGTGTATTTGTCGTTACCACCCAGACGCTGGGTGACGGAATTATCCCAGTCAACCAAAATATAAGGAAGTTTTAAACTTTCAACCGCATTTTGAAGGGAGCTGGAAATAAAGCCATTGGGAATAAATCCTGGCAAACAGGTTTTGCTAAAAATAAAAGCAAAGCGAAAATGGGGATTCTTGTGAAAACGGTAATAAACAGGAATACTCCAAACACCCGCTAATTCAACAGAGCAATAATTGGTTAAAACCACCAAGGTTACTTTTTTGGCAAAATTGGCAGCAAAGGTCACGGCTTTGTCATTTTGATCTTTTAGTTCAAAGCGTTGAAGCAGTGTGCCTTTCCCTCTTTGAGCCAAAACAGGCATGGGTATCAAGATTCCAAAAAAAAGTGTCAAAACCCCCATTTTTTTATAAATGCCCATCAGCCAAATCCTCTAAAATGGGACATTCAGATCGTGTGCTGCCATGACAGTTCTCGACAAGTAGATTAAGTGTTTTGAGTACAGTTTGAATTTCTTGAACTTTGGCTTCCAAGGCCAGTATATGTTTCGTGGCCAAATCTTTGACTTCTGCGCTTGAGCGTTCGGTGTCCTTCCAGAGCCCCAGTAAAATCTCGATTTCAGGGATACTAAACCCTAAATTGTGTGAGCGTTTGATAAATTTTAACAAATGGATATCTTCTGGGCGATAAATACGGTAATTGGAATCGGTTCGTTCAGCGGCAGGAATCAGGCCAATTGACTCGTAATAGCGGATTAACTTGCTATTGACGCCAGATGCTTTGGCGAGTTGGCCAATATTCATGGTTAAAATGACGCCTGCTGATTTTGACTCTCATTGACAGGTTCGAGATGTGAGTGTGATAGAAGGCCTCCTAAAAAACCTGTGAACAACAGGGAAAAAGCCATCAAGCCAACATAGACCCAAATAAACTTACGAAAACTTTGAAACCATTGCCAGACCGAGCCTGTTAATAACAGGAATAAACTAAAAAAACCGCTCCTTTCATGCCACTGCATGATTTCAACAAGCGAAGAGTCTTGAAATACCTGTTTTTGATTTTCACCTGTTATCACAGCCAACAACCCTGTTGTGGCACTCAAAACAAGAATAAGTTTTGCAGGGTTTTGAAATTCAGGTTGCTTGAAGCTGAGCAACCAAAACAAGCAAGCCAACAAACCCAGAGCAAAGGGAAAATGCACTAATTTGTTGTGAACATGTTCTTGAATACTCTCCCAGAGATTGATATCACTCAGGTGTGTTGGTTCAGGCAAAGACTGAATCGCTTGCTCGGGTGTAATCTTTGACATATCCATCTCATCGTGCGGCTTTGTTATTACCTGTACCAATCTTGGTGAAGAATTTATTGCCATGGACATTGATTTACTTTCAATGGACACACCCAAGAACAGAAGCAAAAACCCAAGAATCCAAAATCCAAATTTCCTCATTATATCAGTACATTACAGATGGAATTCAAAACTGGTTTGGGCCAATTTATTGTTTGTTTTAAACAAAATAACCGCAATATATTTGCCTTTTTTATTCAAATCAAAGCCAGTGGCAAAATTCTGTAATTTATTTTTTAGGGTTACTTTTCCCATATTTTGTCCACTTTCTGAACCAATGGTTTTTTGATCTGGGCCGATCAGCTTAATTTTTATTTGGGCATTGTTAACTCGCTGTTTATTTTGCATCAGATGTACAACCAAAATATGGCTACCCTGAAAAGGTTGGGCACCCAATGCTATTTTTTTAAATTCTGATTGTGTGTGCATTTCAAATAAAACATCGGTACCTTCAACCTGTCGGTGTTTGATACTTCCATGATCGACCCCATTATGGGCAAATACAGGCATGGCCAATGAAGTGCCACCCATGATAAGACCGCTCAGAAGCAGATTGTTTATGTGTTTAAAGCGCATTTTTCCGATTTTCCTTTGCTGATTTTTAGCGCAGAGCCAAACCATTGGGCTTGTTTCCGACCCTCAGATCACGTTCTTTTTTAAATAAGAGGACATCAATGACAGAAACATTGCCCGCCTCCTGATTGCTGACAAAGGCTTTTTTGCCATCTTTGCTGAATGCAATCGCGTGGGCCCCAGCCCCTGTTGACAACTCCCGATTGCGCGTAAAAGTTTGAGTCTCTTGAAGACGGCTAAATACAACAACTTTGCCATTTTGAGCATCACTGACCCAAAGTTCTGTTTGATTGGGATGCAGGGCGGCCATGCCTGGCATAAAACCCAAAGGCAAGGTTTGTTCTATTTGTAAGTTGCGGCTGTTGATGACACTGATGCTTTGACTCTCTTCGTTATCGACATACATGCGTTGATCACTGCCAACCCAAGCACCGACCGGATTTTTGCCGACAGCCAATGTGCTGATTACTTCTTTTTTGAAAGGGTCAATCACACTGACTGAATGGGAGCCCCCATTGGCCACAAAGACTTTTTGGCCATCTGCAGAAAATGTGATTTCAGCGGGCTTCTGGCCCACGGGAATTTCGTTTAAGAGAGCAAAACTATTTGCGTCATAAACGAAAACCCGTCCACGACTTTCCATGGCGGCAGCCCAGATCTCTTTGCCATCAGGGCTAAAAATAGCATTGTGATGCATGGCTGGCGTATTTTTAATACTTTTAATTTGCCCAGAATTCAGGTCCAGGAGTGCAATACGCCCCGGCATGGGCATGCCCCCATGCCCCCCATCTCCATGGCCTCCACTAAAGTCCATACCAGGAAGGCTGACTGCCAAGGTATTCCGATCGGGGCTGACATAGGCATGATGCGGAAAAGAACCCGATGGCAAAGCAATTTTGCTCATCACTTTTGTGCCTTCTGGATCAAGCACTGACACACTGGCATCTGCACCATTGACAACAAAAACACCCTCTTTTGCCCACATATTTTGCTGACGTAACAAGGTTTGACTGTTTTGATTGGGAAAAGCCGTTGAGCAGGCATATAAAGAGAAACCTGATAATAAAATAATGATGGGTTTATAAAAAAAATTCATCTCAACCTCTTTTTATCAATCAAGAATTAAGTACAACCAAATCAGCTGAATAGATTGTTTATAATTTAACAAACCATTCTTTGAATTTTCTATGAAAGGATCAGTGACATCTTTATATAGGTATTTTTATAAAGATTATAATCATTGCAACCTTTTAAAGATTATAATGATTAAAAGGTTGTGTTTTAATACATAAAATACTTTTTATAATTTAAAATTGATCAATATCAATTCTAAATTATAATCACATCAATGAATTGAACTCAGATTTTACTTTACGCTTAATGTTATCAAGTCTAACTTCAAAAAAATCTGAAAGTAAGGTCTTCAAAATGTTTAAACGACATCTTCAAGTTTTATCCCTATTAACAACCTTCGGAATAATGAACGGGATCGCAGCGATCTATCCTGTGAATGCTTGTGATTTTAAGGATCACCAAGGCCAATCTCATCAAGTTATTTCCAATTTTCACGTGAGTGTTGATTTGCACTCAGTCACTCAGCATCACCAAGAAATGACCAGCAAACACAATGAACCATTGGGGTTTGTAGGTACACATCTTTTAATGGTAGATGTGGCCGATCGCAATACCGGCGAACCTGTCAGCAACATCAGTGTCAGTGCCAAGGTTTATGACTCAGAACAGAAGTTGCTGGGCAATGACCAAGGAACCCCTTTAAGTTATTTCAGACCCCAAGGCAGAACGCCTTATTATGGGGTGGGCTATTCCCTTTCAAAAAAGGGTAATTATAAATTTGAGATAACAATTAAACAAGGAAAAAATACACAAACAGCTAATTTTAATTTGATTGTGCGTTAGTATTGTTTTTCAGCTCTGATGAACCCTTTTGCTTGTTTAGATTAGCCCTGTGCGCTGATAATTGGAACCGGTGTATAGCCAGCGCCACTAATTTTGGCACACAGGGCTTCCGGGTTTTGGGTACTCTCGATACTCACCTGCTTGGTGCCAAGATCGACATTTACTTTGGCCTGGGGGTCAAGCTCGGTAATTGCTTTCGTGATGCGCCGAACGCAACTATTGCAGGTCATGTCTTGGACAGTGAATTCAGTCATGATATTTTTCTCCTTGATTTTGTATAACTGCAGGAGCCTGTGATGTGCACCGATCAACTTCAGAAGCCTCTACATAAGCATGCCGGTGCTGGCCATTCAAAGGTTTGACACTAGCCATATTTTTACCCCGGCATCACGGCGAGGTTTCTGAAATAGAGAGTCGTCATCGGGCTCCTTCTAAAAAACGAATGATCCGGAAATTTCCGGCTGAACTCGAATCAAAGCGGGCGATTCCGCCATGCCACCGCTGAATCCAAGAAAGCCCAGCTGTAGGCCTAGTTTAAGCTCCAGATCTGCTACTGGCAACAAACTCAGACCGCCCTGAGCGGTGACACCGTTCCAGGTTGCCTGATTTCCGAGTAAACCACGCCAGAGCGTGGTCCAGCCAGCGCCTGCATACCAGGCCACAGACCCCGATGTGCGATAGATCAGCCCCAGACTACTGCTGAGCCCCGGCGCGCCAAAAAGATCAGGGCCGGGACGACCTGTCACCGCCATCTGAGCGGCTTGCATCTGATCCGGTGTGCTTGGTACCGAGCTGGGCATTACAGCCAGCGAACTGCTCCAGAACGACATCAGGCCCTGTAGCTCCAAGTTTAGCTCCCAATTCTCGCTCCAGGTTTCGTGTGTGTAGTGCCGTAGCCAGGCACCCAAAGGATAATTCAACTGCAGTCCTGGTGCAGCTCCGAATGCCAGTCTGAAATCGCTGTTGGCCTCGATCAACACCGGGAAGCCCAGCTTGGCATCCCAGCGCGGTTCTGGCAAATCAAGCGACCCAGGAGCAAAAGGGTAAGGTGAAGCCAGAGCCTTGACCTGCTCATGGCTCAGCTTCAGCTCCTGTGCCAGTCGGGTGTTTTTGGCTCGCGCAAGGACATCGACATGGGTGAGGCTAATAAGCCACAGACCCAAGCTCAGATTCGGCAGCAGCTGGGTCCACGTGCTGCCACCCATACTCGTTCCCCAGAGCGTGCCGCTCAGCAGCATGCCACCCTGAAGCCCCATGTAAAGCCCGCCGAGTTCGTCCTCGCCCTGGAGCAAATAGCCCAGTCCCAGCGGGTAGGCGACTTGGGCCAGCGTCAGAAATTCGGGGGACAAAGCCTCCAGGCGGTAGACAGTCACTGCATCTGGAGAGGGTGAGGGCTGTGGCTCGGCAGCCTGTGCGGGGATGCCCAACAGGTTGAGGAGGCACAACAGTTCAGGGAGTTTCTTCATGGTTGACTTCCTCGGGCGATACTGACATCAGAAGGACACGTTCAGTCTGGAACTGCCGGGGCAAGGACCAACCGCGCCAGATGAAGTAGATCACCGGCAGCACGATCAGTGCCAACGTCGTCGAGCTGAGCATTCCGCCAATCATTGGGGCGGCGATCCGCTTCATTGTGTCCGAGCCTGGGCCAGCATCGAGCATAATCGGCATCAGGCCGATGATATTCGCCAGATTGGTCATCATTAGAGGCCTGATGCGCGAAGCCGCTGCATCGAGTACCAGCGCAGCCAGCTCTGGGCGACTGCTGATATCGCCCTGGCGGGCCATATAACTTTCATCGAGCGAAATCAGCATCACCACGCCGGTTTCGGCCGACACGCCAATTAAGCCAATAATACCAACCCAGACCGCTACACTCATATCGTAGCCGAGCAGCCACAGCCCCCAAATTGAACCGATGATCGCCATCGGCAGGGTCAGCAGGGTCAGGAGCAATTTGGAAAAGGAGCGGTAAATCAGGTAGAGCAACAGCACCACTGCCACCAGTGTAATCGGAATCACGACCATGAGGCGGCGCGAGGCCCGCTCCATGTACTCGAACTGTCCGCTCCAGCGCCAGGTGGTTTGGGCTGGTGCCTGGAGACGTTGTTTGAGTAGCTTGTCAGTGGCCTGCACGTAGCTACCAATATCCATGCCCTCGATGTCAATATAGACCGAGCCGGTGTACTGCCCAGCTTCGGTGCGGATCATCGGGGGACCTTCTTTGATTCTGATGTCCGCCAACTGGGCCAGCGGAATCTGGCGCCCCATCGCGGTGACCAGCACCCGGCCGAGCTCGTTCGGGTCGTCGCGCAACTCGCGGGCATAACGGATATTCACCGGGTAGCGCTCCCGTCCCTCGATCGTGGTGGTCACGTTCATTCCCCCGATCGCGGTCTCAATTGTCGTTTCAACTTCGGACACACTCAAGCCGTAGCGTGCAATCGCCTCGCGCTTGAGGTCAAAATCGAGAAAGTAGCCTCCGAGCTGGCGCTCAAAATAGATATTGCGGCTGCCAGTCAGTGGCTTAAGAACCGTCTCGATCTCGATGCCGAGTTTCTCAATATCCGTAATCGACTTAGCGAAAATCTTGATCCCCAGGGGCGTGCGAATACCGGTGCTAAGCATGTCGATACGGCCTTTGATTGGCATCGTCCAGGTATTTACCACGCCTGGGATCTCAAGCTTGGCATTCAGTTCGGCGATGAGCTTGTCTGGGGTCAGGCCCGGTCGCCACTGGTCCTGGGGCTTGAGCGTGATAATGGTCTCGGTCATGCTCACTGGGGCCGGATCCGTTGCCGTATCAGCCTTACCGGCCTTGCCAAACACCTGAACTACCTCTGGAACGGTCTTGATCAGCTTGTCTTGCAGTTGCAGTAGCCGTGAGGCTTCCGTTACTGAAATACCCTGAATCACCGAAGGCATGTACAGGCTCGTGCCTTCCCACAGCGGTGGCATGAACTCCGAACCCAGGCGCAGAAACACCGGCACCGTCAGCAGCATTCCCGCCAATGACAGGCCGACGACGCCCCATTTCAGCCGCAGCGCCAGCTTGAGCACGGGGCGCAGCATAACCTGCAGCAGCCGGTTGACCGGATTACTGCCTTCGGGTTTGATTCGACCGCGAATCAGCCAGCTCATCAGAAGAGGGACCAGGGTGATTGAGAGCAGAGCGGCAAAGAACATCGAGAAAGTCTTGGTATAGACCAGCGGCTTGAAAAGTTTGCCTTCCTGGGCTTCGAGGGTAAAGACAGGCAAAAACGAGACTGTGATGATCAGCAAAGAAAAAAACAGTGGACGGCCCATTTCCTGGGCTGCTGAGAGAATAATCGCCTTGCGATCCGCTGGCTGGTCTGATTTTGCTGCTTCCTCAAGCTTTTTATGGGCATTCTCGATCATCACCACCGCTGAGTCAACCAAATCGCCGATTGCAATTGCGATTCCGCCCAAAGACATGATATTGGCCGAAATGCCGAGGAAGTACATCGGAATGAATGCCAAGAGCACGGCGATCGGCAGGGTAATGATGGCAACCAGGGCCGAGCGCACATGGAACAGAAACACCACGCAGATTAGGCTGATGATGATCATCTCTTCGATCAGATTCTCGCGCAAAGTATTGATCGAGCCCCGAATCAGGTCGCTGCGATCATAGGTGGTGACGATTTTGACTCCCGGAGGCAGGGTGGATTTGATTTCTGCTAACCTTGCTTTGACCCGATCAATCACAGTCATCACATTCTCACCGAAGCGTACGACCACAACTCCGCCAGCAACTTCGCCCTTGCCGTCGAGCTCGGCGATTCCCCTCCTCATTTCCGGCCCAAGAGCCACCCGTGCTATGTCCCGCAGCAGAACGGGTGTACCTCCTGCGCTGGCCGTGACGGCGATATTTTCGAGATCCTTGAGCGATTTGAGGTAACCTCGGCCCCGGACTACGTATTCTCGCCCGGAAAGCTCCAAACTGCGCCCGCCAACGTCCTGATTGCTACCGCGCACGGCCATCATCACCTGATCGAGAGTGAGATCGTAGGCGGCCAGAACAGTCGGGTCGAGGGTGATCTGGTATTGCTTGACAAAACCGCCGATGGAAGCAACATCCGCCACGCCCGGCACGCTCTTGAGCTGGTAGCGCAGATACCAGTCCTGCAAACTGCGCAGCTCCGCCAGATTGTGCTTGCCGCTTTCGTCTACCAGGGCGTACTGAAAGCCCCAGCCTACCCCAGTAGCGTCGGGCCCCAGAAT
This sequence comes from Candidatus Sericytochromatia bacterium, assembly GCA_018780035.1. GTDB lineage: Bacteria > Cyanobacteriota > Sericytochromatia > UBA7694 > UBA7694. The sequence goes on along the minus strand of JADMKE010000001.1, from coordinate 164,614 downwards.
CGGGTTGACGCCTTCGGGCAGGCGGGTGCGGACCTCGCTCATATACTCGAGAACCCGGCTGCGGGCCCAGTAAATGTCGGTACCATCCTCGAAAATAACGTAGACGAAGCTCATGCCAAACATCGACTGGCCACGCACGGCTTTGACGTGCGGTGCAGAGAGCATTGTCGTAACAATCGGGTAGCTGATCTGGTCCTCGACCAAGTCTGGGCTGCGACCCATCCACTCACTGAAAATAATCACCTGCGTATCTGACAAATCTGGAATTGCGTCCAGAGGCGTGCGCAGCAAGGACCAGAAGCCCGTTGCGATTAGTACAGCCAGCATCACGAGCACCAGAAAGGGATTGCGGACGCTGCTAGCGATGATTTTCTCGATCAATGGCCGTGTCCTCCCATATTGCCAGCGGCTGCTTTGAGTTGGCTTTCGGAATCGACAAGAAAATTCGCCGATGAGACCACCCTCTCGTTGGGCTTCAGACCCTTCATCACTGGGTAATAATCCCCGACACGGCCACCGGTGACAATTTCACGCGGCTCGAAATAGCCATCGCCACGGGTGATGAAAACCAGCTTGCGCGTGCCAGAATCGATCACCGCATCAGCAGGAATCGCCAGTTCCTGGCGGCCCGTGCCAGTTTCGATCGTGACTTCGGTATGCATCTCCGGCTTAAGCCGATTTTCGGGATTGGCAAATACGATGCGAACGGTGGCAGTACGGGTTTCGGGATCCAGTGTCGGGTAGATATAGCTGACCCGGCCGCTAAAGCTCACACCTGGCAGGTAGGCCAGACGCATACTGGCCAGTTGCCCTGCTTTCACTTTGGGCAGCTCATATTCGTAAACCTGCGCATGAACCCAGACGCTGGTGAGATTCGCAAGCGTGTAAAGCTCCATTCCCGGCATCACTTGCATGCCTGTGAGTGCTTTCTTTTCGATTATATAGCCTGATGCTGGCGCGTAAAGCGTGACTGTTTTACGTACTATGCCTGTGCGTTCAAGAGCTGTAATCTGGGTCGGTTGCAGATCCCAAAGCAATAGCTTCTGACGCGCGGCGGCCACCAACGAGGCATTGTCCTCGGCTCCAAGAGCCAGTTCGCTGGCTTTGGCGATATTGCGTAGTTGGCGCTGGGTCTGCAAGGCGAGCAGGAACTCTTTTTGTGCCGTCAAGAGCTCAGGGCTGTAGATCTCCAACAAAGGCTGGCCCTTGCTGACCCATTGGCCGGTGAAATCGGCATAGAGCTTTTCGATCCAGCCTTCGACCTTGGTATGCACATGAGCCAAGGCCCGCTCGTCGTACTCTACTCGCCCCACGGTACGAATCGCCCGGCTGAGGACCCGAGGCGTGACGCGGACTGTCTGCAGACCGATCAGTTGCTGTTTTTCGGGGTTGATCATCACCCCGCTGCGTCCGGCAACTTTGGCCGTCGCTTTGGCTGTGGGTGAAGCCTGTGGGCTCGCGGTCGTATGGCCACTGTGGTCAGCAGAGGCTGTCGAGACGGGCGAGTGTCCGGCATGCTCCGATTCAGCCTGCGGGCGGCAAGCACTCAGCAGACTCCAGAGCAATATCAAAAATCCAAAAATCCGTAAAGTCCTCATAGTGTGATCTCCTTGTCCAAGGCCGGATAGCTCAGGCTCGTTGCCAGCATTTCCTCAAGCATGGCGAGGGCTTGTTGGGCGTTGCGCTGTTTTTCCGGTAGGGTCAGATGGTAGCTCAGATACAGACGCCAGGCTTCGAGCAGATCGACGAAATCGGCCTTGCCGCTGACATAGCTTGCTAGCAGAGCGTCAATTGTCAGGCGGGCCTGGGGCAGCAGGACATCGCGATACAGCGCCTCCTGCTTGAGTTCGGCCTGTAGCATAGTCAGGTTTTCGCGTACTTGTGCGATCAGGCGCTGCCGCAAAGCCTCGGCACGGGCCTGGGCTTCTTTTTGGGCTTCGGCGGCAGCTTCCGCCAGCGGAGCCTGCTTGCGCTGGGCAAAGACCGGCAGAGGTAGCCCCACCTGCAGATTCCACATCGCTGGCAGCGGGCCGCGCAGCATCACACCACCGCTAAACATCGGATCGGGAATAAATTCCAACTGCGCCATGTCTGTATTAAGTTTACTCATGTGAATGGCCAGCGTGGCTACTTGCAACTCGGGAGCCTGTGAAAAACGCTCTTCCAACTGCGTCAGCCCCAGCATCCGGTTTGGCTCCGGCAGTGTCGGCAAAACCTCGGTTTCGAGTTCCGGCCGCCGGGCATTCCCGAGAACGCGTTCGATCACGATCCGGGCTTGCCCCCGGCGCTGTTCGAGCATAATCTGGCGCTCGCTGAGCATGCTCAGTTCCTGGCGAACACTCAAGACATCTGCCTGCGTGGCCTTGCCAACGCTGTAATTGAGTTCGACAATTTTGAGCATCTGGCGCAGTAGCCCGCGCAGTTCTGTCAATACTGCTTCGGCCTGATGGGTGTAGCTCAGATCGCTGTAAGCACTTTTGAGCTCGCGGTACAGCCGCCAGGTGCTCATCCGCAATTCCTGGGTGGCCATTCGTACATCCGTCTCGGCCATCTGGACCCGCAGTGCCAGCTTGGGCTGGTAAGGTAGCTCCTGGCTCACCATCACGGCCAGACCACTCATCGGCTCGCTACCGAGGCTCCAGCGCGCGAATTCGAAATTCTGTAGGCCTGTTTCGAGCACCGGATCGGGCAAGGCTCCGGCTGATGTCAACTCCGCCCGACGTCGGGCAATTGTAGCCTGTGACTGTTTCAGCTCGGGATTGGACAGTAAGGCCTGGCGCAGCAGTGTTGGAAAGTCACTTTCTGCAGCCAACACAGGCGAGATGCCAAGGAGAACGAGCAAGAGAAAGAGCATGGGCCTTCTCATGGTTTGTCTAACTTCAGCCGCTCGATTGTGCCACGCTAGGCATTTGAACAACAGCTTCATATCAATTCAAAATTGAGCATCATTCCATCGTCTTCATGTTCCAAGTTATGACAGTGAATCACATACTTTCCTTTATAATCTGGAAACTTAACGGCAATTGACACCTTTTCACCAGGCATTAATAGAACAGTGTCTTTTCGGGTTTTTTCATGAGAAAAAACACTGTTTCGACCGCCCTCTCTCTGGATGATTTGAAACTGAGCGCCATGTAAGTGCATTGGGTGTATTTCGTCGCCTTTGCTATTATCAAAGACCCAAATTTCCGAGGCTCCAGCAGGCACTGTTTCATCAATCCGTTTCATATCAAAGGTTTTCCCATTAATAGTGTGCATGCCTCTCATAATTGTATTGCCGCCTGTAGGCATCATCATGGATCCATGCCCCATTTCAGGCATTGCATCGACACCAGACATTTTCATTCCTTGTAATTCAAAGCTCCGTGTTTTTGTTCCCTGTGGTGTTTGTATTTTTTCCAACGTTGCCAGTTGATTTGGAATCAAATAGGGTTTGATGGGGCCTTTTTCAATCTGAATATCCAAAAGTGAGAACGCTTGCTGACCTTGGGTTTTAACGCCTTTAAAGGGTTGGGAAATCAACTTCAGTGAGCTTCCTGCTTCGTGAGAACTAAAGTCAGCCAAGAGATCAAGACGCTCACCCGGCCCCAATAAAACCGCTTTTGAAGGATAGGGGGTTTCTGTGAGACCACCATCACCTCCTATGATCCAAAAAGGTGTCTCTTTGTCGAAAGCAATGTTGTAAACCCGTGCATTTGAACCGTTTAAAATTCGCAGGCGGTAAATCCCTTGAAATACCTGCATTTGGGTGTTCTTTTGCCCGTTTACCAAGATGTCTTGTCCAAGATAACCACTCATAATGTCCTGTTGATTGGGCTTATAATCCAAGGCATTGTTTTCCAAGCGTTTGTCTTGCAATACAAGAAAAGCCTCCTGAGAATCAACAGGTAGATTGAGTTTTGCTTCAAGTGGGTCCCGAACTACAAATAGACCCGCCAAACCCAAATAAGCCTGTTTGGCTGTTAAATTATGGGGATGAGGATGATACCAATAAAGCCCACCTGCTTGTTTGATTTGAAACAAATAGGTTTGTGATGCAGATGGGGCAATGAGCTGCTCTGGATGCCCATCCTGGTCTGCAGGAACAACCAAACCATGCCAGTGAACGTTTGTCGGCTCTTTTAACTGATTTTGCACCTTGATTTGTGCCTGTTCACCCGCGTTTGCAATCAGGGTGGGTCCTAAAAGCCCCTGATGATAACCCATTCCCTTTATGCTTGTGTTGCCTAAGCGCACTTCCACCTCTTGCGGGCTAAGCACAGCATTTGTGACCGACTGCTGAGGGGGGAATACCAGTCGAGAGCGAACAGGCTGTGTCATATTCTCTTGCAGTATATTTTTAATAGGTCCCCATGTATTGCAACTGATTAAAAAACCGGAAAGAGAAAGGGTGAATATAAGGAATTGTCTGCGCATTGCGGTATAACCACGTATTTCAGATATTTTGAACAAACACCCCACCAGGTGTTGCTGTTTAAAATTATAGGGATAAAATCTAAGAATTCCCTATGAACTCAGGGGTTGGCATCGCTGGGGTCGTAGCGCAAACAATAGCCCACTCCCCGCACAGTCTGGAGCAAGTGTGTTCCAAAAGGTTTGTCAATTTTGTTCCGCAAATAACCAATATAGACATCGACTGTGCCCAGAGAAATATCCGGATCTTCCCAGACCCGTTCAGCCAATTGTAGACGGCTGATAATCTGCCCCTGGTGTTGGAGGAAATATTCCAACAAACGGTATTCTTGCAAGGTCAGTTTAATCTCCTCTTCCTGTAAGAAGACCCTGTGACAACTTAAATCCATGCGCAGTGGCCCCGCTTGCAACTGAACGCCTTGACTTGGAACCTGCCGCCGCAAAAGAGCCCGTACACGGGCCAATAATTCTTCAAACTCAAAGGGTTTATTGAGATAGTCATCCGCTCCCACATTCAAACCTGCGATGCGATCCTGCACCTGATTTCGCGCACTGAGAATCAAGATAGGGGTTTGTATCCGTTCTCTGCGCAAATTTTGACAGATTTGGAGACCATCTAACCCTGGCAACATGCCATCGAGGATAATCAGATCGTGCTCTTGCATAAAGGCCAGACGCTCTCCTTCTCCACCATCAAAGGCCTGATCGACGACATAACCTTCTTCGCGCAGGCCTTGGGCAATGGCTTTTGACAATTTGGGCTCATCTTCGATCAGGAGTAAACGCATGGTTTATTGCACTCTCTGGTGTTTGTGAGCGCGACTGGCCGGTCTCCAGCGCCGCAATAAAAGCGCGTTGGTAATTACACTCACACTGCTAAAGGCCATGGCTGCCCCCGCCAAAACGGGGTTGAGCAAACCGAACGCAGCCAGGGGAAGGCCAATTCCGTTGTAGACAAAGGCCCAAAAGAGGTTTTGGCGAATTTTGGCATAGGTTCGCCGTGAAATTTCAATCGCATCGGGGATCAACAGGGGTTCGCCACGCATCAGGGTAATGCCGGCGGCTTGCATTGCTATATCGGTACCGGTTGACATGGCCATGCCCACCTGGGCAGCAGCCAAAGCGGGCGCGTCGTTGATACCATCACCCACCATGGCCACGACTTGGCCTTGGGCCTGGAGGGTTTGGATAATCTGGGCTTTGTCACCGGGCAAAACCTCCGCATAAACCACATCAATTCCCAGTGCTTGGGCCACACTGTGGGCCGCGCTCTGATGATCACCGGTAATCAAAACCGTCTGTAGACCTAAGCTGTGCAGGGCCTCAATCGTCGCTTTGGCAGAGGGTTTGATCTTGTCGGCAAAGGCCACCGCGCCCAATAAACGGCGGGAGCTTGGCTCGCCCAGATAAGCCAGGGTCAGGCCTTTGTTTTGCCAGGCTGCCACCACACCCGCCGCGCTCTGCAGGTCGATACCGGATTCTTCCATCAGGCGCTGGTTGCCCAGCACCAGCGTCTGGCCTGCTATTTCAGCCTGCAAGCCGCGCCCAGCCAAGGTTTTTAGAGCCGTAATCGGAGCCAAGTTCAGCCCATTTGCAGCGGCTTCGGCCAGAATCGCCGCCGCCAAGGGGTGGCTGGAGCCCTGTTGCAGGGAAGCCATTTGTCCCAATAGGTTGTTTTTGTTGCCTTCCAGGGCATGAATTTCCTGGACCTCGGGTTTGCCTTGTGTCAATGTGCCCGTTTTGTCAAAGGCCACAGTTGTCACGGAATGAGTCACCTCCAGCGCTTCTGCGTCTTTGATCAAAATGCCATTGCGGGCCCCAAGACCCATTCCCACCATTAACGCGGCCGGGGTAGCCAAACCCAGGGCACAGGGGCAGGCAATCACCAACACGGCCACAGCGTTGAGCAGGGCCTGCTCAGGGCTGGCCCCGGCAACCAACCAGCCCAAGAGGGTGACCAGGGCAATGGCCAACACCACAGGCACAAAGATCGCGCTGATTCTGTCCACCAATTTTTGAATTGGGGCTTTGGCGGCCTGGGCCGATTCCACCATTTTGATCACTTTGGCCAAGAGGGTTGCAGCCCCAATCGCGCTGGTTTCGACTTCGAGAAAACCATCAAGATTGATCGCCCCACCGATCAAGGGATCTCCGGGGCCTTTGCTGACCGGCAGCGATTCACCGGTGATCAGGGCTTCGTCAATCTGGGCCTGGCCCTTGGTAATTTTGCCATCAACCGGAATCCGCTCACCGGCCCGCACAATCACGTGATCCCCCACCCGCACCTGGGCAAGGGGCATTTCTGTCTCTTGGCCATTTTTCAAGACGCGGGCAGTATCCGGGCGCAGGGCTTCAAGCGAGCGAATCGCTTCGCTGGTCTGTTGTTTGGCGCGGGCCTCCAAAAATTTGCCCAGCAGCACCAGGCTAATCACCACTGCGGCACTTTCAAAATACAGGGCATGGGCATGGCCGCCACGCAAAAGTTGGTAAACACTCAGACCATAAGCGGCACTGGTTCCCAGGGCCACGAGCAGGTCCATATTGCCATTGCGGGCCTTGATTGCTTTAAAGGCCCCGGTATAAAACCGGGCACCCAGCCAGAATTGGACGGGGGTGGCCAGGGCCCATTGTAGCCAGGGGGGCAGCATCAGGTTAAAACCCAGCGGCATCAGCAGCATGGGTGCCAGCAGGGGCAGAGAAAACAGTGCGGCAATCTGAAAATGCCTGAATTGTTGCTTCAGCTCGGCTGTTTTATCTGGGCTGCTGTGGGGGCTGTCTTCGCTCAGGGCTTGGGCATCGTAACCGGCCTCTTCAACCGCTTCAAGCAATTGGGGGATCGTCGCGTCAGCGCCATAAATCACTCGCGCTTTTTCACTCGCCAGATTGACCTCAACCTGGCTCACACCGGGTACTTCCAGCAGGGCTTTTTCGACATGGCGCACGCAGGAAGCGCAGGTCATGCCCTGAATGGCAAATTGGGTTTCAGACATGGGAAGACTCCTTTTAATTTCTGTTTTTAAGATTACAGATTCCAATAGTTGGAAGGTCAAGCACAAAAAGGAAAATTAATCATTGGCTCTATGAACACGCCAAACCCAAGCAAAACTACCACACAATAAAAGGATTTCCACCAGTGTACCCCAAAGCATGGCCCAAGCAGCACTTAAGGCTCCTGGTAAGCCAAGGCTGACAAAAAACCAACACAAAAACAGCATCAACAAGACACCCATCAGGGTAGCAAAATTAATAAACCAATTTTGCTGGCGGCTAATGAGCAAACCCTGTAAAGCATTTTGAAAAGCCAAAAACAGCGGGAATAATGCGGCATAACAAATAACTGGGTGTACAGCTTTTAAGAGATCACGATTTTGTCCCAAATACAGTTGTAAGAGTGTTTCACCCCAAGGGGTCAATCCCAGAAAGACAAGTACCAAGCTACAGCAGAATCCAACAATAAAGCTAAAACGCAGAATTAAGTTGAGTTCAACGTGTTCAGCATGAGAGATCACAATCTGTTGAACCATGCGGGTGGCATTTGCAATCGCCAATACCAGCCCCCATGCTGCAGGCCAAGCGGCCAACGCCAGTGTATTGTCTTGAGAACGCGCCACTAGACCGATTAAAAGGGCCCGCCCCCCCCAAACAAGGATCATGGTTGTGGCCAATGGTATATAATACTTTGTCACACTTTTTAAGTCATGAGGCAGGCTTGAATCTTCGGGTAAATTGAGTGCTTCAATTTTTGAAATGACGTTTAAGCGCAAAGCAAACCACGTAACAATCAGAGCCTCCCAAAACACGCCACCAATCAGGCTCAAACCACCCAGCACAGCCCCGTTCCATTTTAATGACACGCCAATAAGCAGAATGGCGATCACCCATCCCAAACGCAGAATACTGGAGTAGCCAATGTATTTATTGTCTCCGCTGCGAATCAGCAAGCCTTGAAAATAGCGCCTCCAGGCAATAATAAAAGGCCAAGCAATCATCATCACAAACGCGATGCGACCGATATCTGCTACTTGTCGATTTACTCCGAAAACAGAACACAATAACCAATCATAGACAGGACCAAGACACAGCCCAGCAAAAATCAAGCTCAGCAAGCCACTCAGTAGCAACATAAAGCGCCAAAGAGCATTTCGGGAAGCGGCCTGCTTACCCAAGGCCGTTGAGGCATGCAGGATCATGATAATGGGGCTCTCAAGAAAGACAGCAATTGATTTGACGACCCCCATACCTGCTAAGGTGACGGGGGCTTGAGGTAAACGCGTCAATGCCATGGTCTGGAGGGGGTCTCCCAGTGCCATGATGATATCGGAGAGAGAGAGAGGCACAAATTTACCCAGAAGCTGTGCTAGCCCTGGGCCATCTTTTGTCTGCTTCACAGGCCATTATTCATTTTCATTTGAAGTGTCATCATTATACAAAACAGGATGGGGCAAAGAAACTGCCTTTACCCCATCCTGTCTGATACTTATGCAGAGAAACGAATTGGATTTAAACGGGCAATATGTGAAGGAATATTTTCAAACGGATAAATTTCAAAACCATTTTGAGAGATCCAAGCGGTATCATAAACCGTTTCCAGATAGCGATCTCCCCGGTCAGGATTAATCATTAAGATACGGCTCCCAGGGGCCATTTGTGTTGCCAAATGTAACCCAGCAGACACAATCGCACCTGTCGAAGCTCCCAATAACAAGCCTTCGCGCTGGGCCAAAGCATGACAAACAGTATAAGACAGAGACTCAGGCACAACATAACCAGCATCCAACAATTGATAATCCAGATTGGGCGGAATAAACGACAGGCCAACACCTGTCATTTTATAAGGACTGGCAGGCGTTCCCATAATCACTGAGCCCAAAACATCGACACCAATCACCTGAATGGCAGGATAGCGTTTTTTGAGATGTTTGGCTATGCCCATAATTTGCCCTGCGGTACTCACCCCAACCACAACTGCATCTAAGCTGTCACCAAAGGTCTCTTCAATTTCTTTGGCCGTATAAAAAGCATGGGCATCTGTGTTGACTGGGTTGAGATGCTGACAGGGATACCATGAATTGGGAGTGGTATCAGCCAATTCTTTTGCCTTGCGCATACGCGCCTTTTGCATAGACCCTCCCGCATCGGCCTCACTGAGTGGAACATCAACCAACTCGGCTCCGTAAGCCAAAAGCATGCGCCGCATGGGCGGGGCTGTTTTTGCATCCACGACAATTTTTACCCGATACCCACGTGCTGCTGCAACAATCGCCAAGCCAATACCAAAATTTCCCGAACTGGATTCAATGATTGTGCCACCGGGTTTCAGTAATCCTTGGGCTTCTGCATCATCAACCAGATAAACCGCATTTTTTTCTTTGATAGATCCCCCAGGATTACAACTTTCAAGTTTAATATGGCAAAAGCGGGTTTTGCACACAGGGTGCAAGCTTTGCAATGAAACAGTTGGAACCATTCCAACCGCTTGAGTGACATCTTCACGCAGCCAAGAAAATGTGCTGATATTTTGATGTCCTTGAAAGGAGAGTTTGTGCTCGTTGAGTTGTCCTGTTGGCATAGGGTAAGATTCCTCATTCAATTTTTTGATTGGCTCTCTCTTTTTATATAGACATTGAAGGTGAAATCATGTTTAACTTTAAAAGTTTTTTAGGTTAAAATTTATTTATTTTTATCAATATTTGATTTTAAAAGACAAAACATTCCTGAATAAGGAATGTTTTCATCGCTATTTATAGAGTCTTTCTTACTTAATGGGGAAGGTTATTTTTTTTGAGAAAAGCAAATCATCCGTTCTGTTCTGGATGAAAGACGCGAAACATCAGCCTTTGGTAATTGTCTGCTCCCACCGGCAAGATATTTCTCACAGATTTGTTTTCCCACATTTTTAAAAAGGCCATTTGATCCATTTCAACATAAGGACCTTCCAAGCTGTCGTGCATAATAAAGGTGCCTTTTTTCATGTTATAGCCCACAACAACCACATAATGGGCACTTTGGATATTGCCAAAATCCAACAAGACAGGCGTTGGACGCCCTTTGTTTATCTCATCGAGAATATTGGTCAGATCCCCTCGGCGAAAATCTTGGGCGGCCAGTCCTTTCGCGCGAAAGGAGCTGCTCAACATTCCCGCTGATGTGGCCAGATTAAGCGGATTTTCTTTATCCACCAGGTTTTGGTAAGTGGTTTTCATTCCCCAGAAATTGGTCACCATGGCAACAACGGCTTGTCCGCAGGTATTGTCTCTGCCTTGTCGAAAGAAAGGCACGTTTTCAATTACTTTGCTGCCATTTTGATAAATGCGAATTTTAACATCGTGGTCAGCCGCCTCCTTGACACTTAAAGTCTTAAAAGCCCCATTGAGATTGGCCTGTGACTGTACCTGGTAGACGGGGGGAGCATTGAGATTGCCTGCATCTGCAAATTGCAAAGGGACGGTTGGGGGCTGGCAGGCCAATAAAAGGCTGCTTCCCAAGAAAGCTGCAGCAGCGCTGCGCAATAATTTTTTCTGAAGGCGCAAAGCCTGGGCCAATTTCTGAGGGCAAAGCCAGTTGAGCCGCAAGAGGATTTGTCCCAAAGGCTCTTTTCTTTGCTGCTGGCTCAGGGCTTTGTCTAATTGCCAATGAGAAATTTGTTGGGTCTGAAGTAAAATACAGCCTAATTTTTGTCTGTGTCGCTGGGTGCGTTCCAGCAAAAGCTCTGTCAAGGCCTGCTCCAATTGATGTGGAGCCAAACAACCTTTGCGCACTAGGAGCGAGCCAAGCTCTTCTTCTGTCTCATACTGTTCTTGCAAAGCCGAATTCAATTCGTCCTGGGTAATCCAGCCCGAGCGCAATAACCGTTCACCCAAAGGGGCTGATTTCACCTGTTTTGAGGCTGAGCTTAAACTGTTGGTGGATTCAGGTAAAAACCCCAGTTTTTTTAAAATCCGCCCCAACTTTTCAGGCGCTCTTTTTTGCTCGGTTAAAGCTTGCTTAATTTGAAAGCGTGAAACCCAATTGGCTTGGCGCAGCTGATCACCAATTCTGCAAGGTTTGTGAGTGGGTGCCAGATTATGTTTATCGGTGGACATATTAAAAATAGCTACTTTAAGATTTCTGACAAAACACTGGAACCAATGCCCAGGCCAATGGCAACCCAACCAAGGGTAGCTCCTTTATTTGTGGCTGTTGTCACAACAGAGATGGCATCCATTCCAACTGTTGTCCAGGCCAAAGCTTTACTCACACTGCTTACATTTTGGTCTCTGGATAATTCGATGGCATTTTTTACATCCAGGACAGCAAAGCCTGCAACAACGGTGGCTGCAACATAGGGGACGGCTGAAGACAGACGACTGGATGCTTTCGCTCCAAGCATCCCTACAACTTTTGCAGATGTGCCCCCAACAATCTCTTTCGAGGCCCCGCCGATGACTTGCTGTGACAACTTATTACTGGTGTATTGCACCCCTACCCTCATGCCAATATGCAGGGACTCTTCAATGGCTTTTCCCGCAAGCTTTGTCGCCACGGTCTTGGCTGTCTTGCCCCAATCTGAGCCAGATTGGCTAACCTCTAATTTATCTGGGGTTATCTGTGCTTCAGCCGCTACTTGTGGGCTTGGGGGGTTATTTGCAAGGGCCTGTGAAGAACCGATGATTTCAGCTTTGGGTGGAGTAGAACTGATGATATTCGCTGGCAGCTTATTTATATTGCCCATAATCAATATCCTTCTTGTTGTCCTATTGGCATACAGTAAAATTTTCCGTGCAATTTCTTGAATGAGAATTCAAAACATTCTAATTTGTAGAAGCTTTGATATAACTGGAATATTCTAATTATATAGGGATACATGATTATAATCATGTTTAAATTGAGTTGCTTTTGATCTAAAGAAGCTTTATTTTTAAATTTATAATGCTTTAAAATAAAAAACATTCCTTAATGAGGAATGTTCTCTCTTTTTGTCAAGCCAACCTTCCACATTGAGGAATGTTTTGGTTTGTATGACTGAGTTAAAAGAACTTGCCGAAAAGAAATAAACAATGTTATAATGCCTGGGTAAGGTGTATTTAATGCGATTTCTGGTTTTTCTTACTTTATTTTTTTATTGCACTTTTAATCTGCATATTGCTTTTGACAAGCATGTGCAGGTTTTTTGCGTTGAAAAAAATGGTCACAGTTCGGTTGAAACCTATGATTTAACTCAATGGGCAATGGTTAATGCATCTCAGTCAACCCCGCTAGAATCTGATAAATTGGGCAATTGTGAAGATTGCACGGATTATTTTATTGGGACAGGACATCCCGATAACCAGGGTTTTTTCACCCAAAATCCTGAAAATTTCAATAATAGTGTTAGCTTTGATCTGCAAAAAATTTCACTGACACTTGTTCCTCAACCTTTAAGTGCTGTTTTAAAAAATACCCCTTTGCTCACATATCCTCCTCCGCTTGTTTCTCCTTCAAAAATACTTCTCCACATTCCTTCCACTGTCCTTCTGATTTGATCTCATTCCACGCACGGCTGTGCATGGATTTTTAAGCGATCAACATCTAAGGATTTTTTATGTCTCGATTTCAGTGGATCATTGTAAGTTTTGTTTTGTCCCTTGGTTTAATCTTGGGCGTAGCGTTGCTGCGCTTGGATAGTTTGACCCCTGTACAAAGTGCTGAAGAGCATGAAGAAGGGGGAGAGAATGAAGAAAAACATCAGCATAGTGCTCAAGGTCCACATGAAGGACTTTTGCTCGAAGATGCAAAGATGCCCTTTAAACTTGAGGTTGTTTCCCGTGAGAAAGGCAAGGGAAAATTAGAGTTACACTTCTATGCCCTGGCCGATGGCAATAAAACGCTAGAGCCTCAACAAGGACAGTTACAGGTAATCTGGAAACGCCTGGAAAAAGCATATCCCCTAAATTTTAAAATACAAGAGCAGTCCTGGATAGCTCAGTCTTTGATTGATGAGCCTCATTCTTTTGAGCTGCAGGCGAAACTGACTTTTCAAGGAAAAACTGCTAATTTTCATTGGGAAAAACATGAAAACCGACTTGAGCTAACAAGAGAGCAGCTACGCGAAAGCAATATTGGTTTTGCACGGGCAGGATCACGTTTTTTGAGTGACACTCTGCAATTGCCAGGTAAAATTGCGGTAGATCAAGATAGATATGTTCATTTAACCCCTAGAATCAGCGGACTGGTTACACGGGTATTTAGACATTTGGGCGAAAATGTCTCTAAAGGTGAGGTTCTGGCTGTTATTGAAAGTCGAGAACTTGGCGATTTGCGTTTAGATTACCAGCAATCGACTCAACGATATGCACAGGCACGTAAACGTTATGAATATGAACGCGGTTTTTTTAGCAATACCACACTTCTCATTCGCGGGCTTCAAAAAGGCGAAAATATTGAATCTTTACACCAAGAATTGCTTGGATTGGCGATAGGTACAGATCGTCAAAATTTACTCAAAGCTTATTCTGAATGGCGTTTGGCAAATCAAAACTACCAGCGCGAAAAAACGCTTTTAACTCAGAAAGTGACATCTCAAGCAGAATACCAACAAGCCGAACAAATTTTTTTAGAAACCCGTTCGGCTTATCAAGCTGTGATTGAAGAAGCTGAACGTTCCCGACGATTACAATTGCTTGAGCGGGAACAAGAGATGCGCTCTCTGGCTCCTGCAGCAGACATGGCGCGTCAGAAATTGCAGTCTTTGGGCCTGGATACAAAAGGTACTTCTATCCGCTATGAATTGCGTTCGCCTATTAATGGAACCATTATTTCTAAACATATTGCCGCAGGTGAGTCTCTGCAGGCTGAGGCTGATGCATTTTTGATTGCCGATCTCAGCCAGGTTTGGGCTGAAATGATGATTCCTGAATCTCAGCTTGAAAGTGTGCGCTTGGGACAACGTGTTGAGATTATTTCTCAAACAGGCAAATACTCAACAGGAGGGATTGTTAGTCATTTGGGGGCAACTGTAGATGAGTCAAGCCGAACGGCTGAATCCCATGCGGAGGTGCTAAATTCTCAGCGAATTTGGAAGCCCGGTATGTTTGTGACTGTGCAGCTCCAAAGTAACCCTTATCGTGTTTCCCTGGCGGTTCCTGCTGCTGCTATACAAACATTAGAGGGTGAAGACGTTGTCTTTGTTCGTGATGAAGAAGCTTTACAGGCTGTTCCTGTTGAGTTAGGGCGTCGTAGTCAGGATTGGGTTGAGGTGCGTGAAGGGCTTGAAGCAGGTATGGCTTATGTCTCAAATAACAGTTTCTTATTAAAAGCCGAAATCGAAAAATCAACGGCCAGTCACAGCCATTAAAGGAATAACCATGTTTAACCGGATACTTGCTTTTTCAATCCGGCAGCGCTGGTTTGTGCTGCTCGTTGTTGCTGCTATTGCTTTGCTGGGGGTCTATAATTTTCAACATTTGCCAATAGATGCTGTTCCAGATATTACCAATGTACAGGTACAAATTAATACCAGTGCACCTGGTTATACCCCCCAAGAAGCGGAACAACAAATCACGTTTCCAATAGAGTCAACTCTTTCAGGATTGCCCAAGTTAAAGAGTACACGTTCACTTTCACGGTATGGACTTTCTCAAGTGACAGTTATTTTTGAAGAAGGCACAGATATCTTCTTTGCTCGACAGTTATTAAATGAAAAACTTCAACAAATACGCAGTCAATTACCAGCTGGCCTTGAACCAGAATTGGGGCCGATTGCCAGTGGCTTGGGTGAAATTTATATGTGGACTGTGGAAGCCGAGCCCGATGCACGTCAAAAAGATGGCAGCCCTTATGATTTATTTGCTTTACGCACGCTTCAGGATTGGGTTATTCGCCCACAAATCAGGACTGTACCTGGCGTTACAGAGGTAAACACGATTGGTGGTTATCGTAAAATGTTTCAGATCAGCCCCCGACCAGAGAGACTGCAGGCTTATGGTATGAGCTTTCGTGATGTGGTGATTGCTGTTGAAGCCAATAATGCCAATGTGGGGGCAGGTTATCTTGAATCTTATGGCACTCAACAGCTTTTGAGGGTTCCTGGCCGCCTTCAAGACCGTGATGACCTTGGCCGAATTTTGCTTAAAAATGTCAAAGGAATCCCTGTCGCACTCAGTGATGTGGCTCGAATAGAATATGGCCGAGAACTACGAACAGGGGCCGCTACCCGTGATGGCAAAGAAACTGTTTTAGGCACGGCAGTGATGCTTTTGGGTGCAAACAGTCGAGAAGTCTCTGAGGCTGTACATGCTCGGCTTGAAGTCATCAACGCCAGTTTACCTGCTGGGGTTCGTGCTGTTCCTGTCTACAACCGTTCTACACTTGTTGACCAAACCATACACACTGTCGAAAAAAATCTGGTTGAAGGCGCGTTGCTCGTCATTGTCATTTTGTTTTTATTCTTGGGCAATTTCAGAGCGGCATTAATTACTGCCTTGGTGATTCCCTTTTCAATGTGTTGGACAATCTCTGGTATGTTTGCTGGGAAAATCAGTGCCAATTTGATGAGCCTGGGAGCGCTGGATTTTGGCATTATTGTTGATGGTTCAGTGGTTATTGCCGAAAATTGTTTGAGGCATCTGAGTGAACGTCAGCATGAACTTGGACGGGCTCTGACTCTCAAGGAACGCCTCAATGCCGTTTGGGAGGCATCAAAAGAAGCGCGACAAGCCCTGCTCTTTGGCGAATTAATTATCATGGTTGTCTATTTGCCCATTTTGACCTTAGAGGGTATTGAAGGCAAGATGTTCCGACCGATGGCATTGACTGTCGTTGTTGCATTGGCAGGAGCCATGCTTTTGAGCGTTACCTTTGTACCTGCTGCCATTGCTTTATTAATGGGCGGTCGGGTGGCAGAACAAGAAAATATGATTGTGCGTTTAAGTAAACGGCTCTATCAGCCTGCTTTGAGTTGGGCATTGAGCAACCGGGTTGTGATTCTTGTGTCTGCTGGGGTCTTAATTTTTCTGAGTGGTATTGCAGCTTTAAAGATGGGGAGTGAGTTTATTCCCAGTCTTGATGAGGGGGATATGACTGTTCAGGCCTTGCGTATTCCTGGTACAAGTCTGAGTCAATCGATTGCAATGCAGGAAGCGCTGGAAACCCGTCTTAGAAAAGTACCAGAAGTCGAAAAAGTCTTTGCACGTATAGGCACGGCTGAGGTCGCAACAGATCCGATGCCACCAGGCATCGCAGATACATATATCATCATGAAGCCCCGATCGGAGTGGCCCATGCCCAAGCAGCCTAAATCTGAGTTGGTGAATAAAATTCGTACAGCGGTTCAAGACCTGCCTGGCAATAATTATGAATTTGCCCAGCCAATTCAAATGCGCTTCAACGAGCTGATTTCAGGTGTTAGAGCGGCCCTTGCTGTCAAGGTCTATGGAGAAGACCTTGATTTGATGCGCCAAGAAGCCCAAAAAATTGCCAATACTTTGTCTGCGATTCCAGGGGCCAAAGACGTACAGGTTGAACAAGTGAGCGGTTTGTCTGTGCTAACTATCAAACCCAAATTTGGAAGTTTACGTCGCTATGGGCTGAATGTAAGGGATATTCAAGAAATCATTCAGGCGGCAGGTTCTGGCTTACCTGCTGGAGAAATTTTTGAAGGCGACAGGCGTTTTGAAATTGTGGTACGCCTACCGGTAGAATATCTTCAAGATGCTTCACGTTTACGTGAATTGCCTGTGCCTTTGCCTAAAATTGAAGGTCAAGCCGTTGCTTATATCCCTCTCTCTCAGGTTGCGAGCATCGAAATGATCGAGGGTCCCAACCAAATCAGCCGCGAAAACGGCAAACGACGTGTTGTTGTCAGTGCAAATGTTCAGGGCCGAGATTTGGGAAGTTTTGTCTCAGAGGCCCAAAAAAAAGTCCAATCTAAAGTCAAGATGCCTGATGGTATGTGGTTGGAATGGGGAGGAGAGTTTGAAAACCTGATCTCTGCGACCCGGCGACTTCAAATAGTGGTTCCAGTGGCTTTGGTGCTCATTTTGCTCTTGCTGAATGCCACACTTCACAGCATCAAAGATTCTCTCTTGGTATTTTCAGGCGTTCCTCTGGCTCTAACGGGTGGTATTGCTGCTTTAGCCGTGCGTGGATTGCCTTTCTCGATCACTGCTGGTGTCGGTTTTATTGCCCTTTCGGGTGTCGCCGTTTTGAATGGCTTGGTCATGTTGACGTTTATCCGACAACTCAGATATCAGGGGTTCAGTCTTTATAACGCATTGCTAGAAGGAGCAATGACCCGCTTGCGCCCGGTTATGATGACCGCGTTGGTGGCTTCGCTGGGGTTTGTTCCTATGGCGATAGCTACGGGAACAGGTTCTGAAGTTCAACGCCCTTTGGCTACTGTTGTAATTGGAGGCATCTTATCCTCAACCTTATTGACTCTGTTCGTTTTGCCTGTCCTCTATCAGCTTTTTCATTATAAAAGCGAGGAGCTGTCTTTAGAAAGCAGTGATTCAGATACCACTTTTGGAGAGCCCTCCCCACAACTGGAATTGCTTCAACTCTCTATCCACGAGGAAAATACCGATGAGCAAAAATAGATATATTCTTTTGGCGAGTTTTTTATTTATGTCCCTTTTTCCCTTACCAGGATCGCCTCTTGCTCAACCATTGGCTCAGGCAGAAAGGCTTTTGAGCCCGTCTCAGGCAGTTCTACGTACTTGGCGTAATCATTCAACTTTGCGGCAATTACGGCGAGAATATGCCCGTGCGCAAGCACGATTACTTCAGGTCGGGTTATGGTCCAACCCAGAATTGGGTTTAACTGCTGAGGACTTTGCGGGTTCGGCAGCCTTGACAGATGATCGATTTACCCAATTTACACTCGAATGGGTTCAGACATTGCCATTGGGAGATAAGTTATCTCAGGCAAAGCATTTGGCAGAATTAGAAACAGAACTTTTGAATTGGGAATACCGCATTCAACAACGTCGCTTGGCCGGGGATGTTTATCTGGCTTACGGTCGCTTGCGCTATTTTCTTGCTCGGATCAGTTTGGCTGATGACTTGCTTAGCAATGCCCGTGAAACACTTGCCCTGATTGAAATTCGTGTAAATACAGGTAAGCAATCGCCTCTTGGTGCTTTACAGGCCCGTCAACAGGTATTGATGTTAGAGGCAGAAGGACAGGAAATGGCTGCCCAAAAGCGGGTCTCTGATCTTGAACTTGCGGCCCTCTGGGGAGAATCCCAACTGAAAGATTTGCCAGATGTGAGTGCCTATACTGCTCCTCAACGGTTATCGGAGCTGATGTTTTATCAACAGCGTTTGTCTCAACATCCACAGGTATTACGTTGGCTATTAGAAAATCAAATTCGGCAAGTATCTCTAACAAACGCGCAGGCTCAAACAGCTCCAGATCTAACTGCTTCTGGTGGTTTACGTTATCATCCCCCAGGGGATTGGGGGGTGGTTGCTTCTATTGGCTTGCCTTTAGCAATGTTCAACCGCAATCAGGGGCAGATTGAAGATGCTCGCCTGCGCCAAAACAGTCTGTCTGCAGAACGGGAGCAAGAGCTTGCAAAACTGAATGCAGAATTAAGTCGAAATTATGAGGTATATACAAGTGCTTATCAGCGCTGGCAACTTTATCAGCAACAGCTTCAGCTGTCTCAGGAAGCATATCGAATCGCTTTGATTGCTTTTGATGCAGGCAAAACCAGTTATCTGGATGTTTTACAAAGCCAACAAGGTTATTTTACCGCTCGCCGGAGTTTGCTTGAAACACAGTATGTTCTTGAGCAGGCTCTGATTACGCTGCGCGGCCTGACAAATGACGTTGAGCCTATCAAAGATTTGCCTATCACTGAGCCAGAGGGGCCACAGCCATGAGTGATCTTCACCCCCATTCTCATAAACCCAAACATCAAGGTATTCTGGTTCTCGCTTTTATTCTGACGGGTCTTTTTATGGTCGCTGAAATCGCAGGAGGGCTGTTCAGTGGGAGTCTTGCTTTGCTCTCCGATGCTGGCCACATGTTTAATGATGCGCTTTCACTGGGTTTAGCGCTTTGGGCTTTCTACTTGGGAAGACGTGCAGCAAATATGCATCGAACTTATGGTAATCGGCGGGCAGAGACAGTGATAGCCTTTACAAATGGTATAACACTTGTGCTGATCTCAGGCCTGATCTTTAAAGAAGCGTTCAGTCGCTTTTGGATGCCTGTGAAAGTTCATTCTGAACAAATGCTCTGGATTTCTGTCATGGGCCTTTTGGTAAATCTGTTTGTAGCAGGGTTGTTAATCAAAGGGGCTGGTGAAAATCTTAATCTCAAAGGCGCGTTCTTACATGTGTTGGGAGATTTATTGGGTTCGGTCGGAGCTATTGCTGCCGCATTAATCATTCAATTTACTGGCTGGACTTATGCCGATCCTTTGGTCAGCCTGCTAATTGCGAGCCTGATTCTGTATACAAGCTGGTCGTTTTTGGGTGATACCTGGCATATCCTCCTGGAAGGTGTTCCCCCTCAAATTAATTTGCCTGAACTTGAGAGGCGTATTCTCGCCGTTGAGGGGGTAATGGCGATTCATGATCTGCATGTTTGGTCCCTAACTGGAGAGCAAATCTTATTAACAGCTCATTTGAGGATGATGCATGGTGTAAGCGATCTGAGTGCTGTAGCGCGTGTTCGTCAGCTTTTGAATCAAGAATTTGGCATTCAACATTGCACACTTGAAATTGAAGAAAACCTTTTAAATAATTGTGATTTTAACAAAGGATGCACATTATGAATTTTGTTAATTTAACCGAACCACCAAATAATTTTAATGAACATATTACTCAAAAAATACTTGTCAAGTGGTCTTTGATAGCTCTGGCACTAGCTGGGATCACAATATTTTTCAATCTGATTGAAGCTGTCATTTCTGTCTGGTTTGGTTTTAATAATGAAAATTTGGCGCTCGCAGCAAATAAACAAAATGTTTGCTACAGCGGAGCTGGACATTAAATGTAAAGAGAGGCAAATAAAATGTTAATCGGTGAGTTATCTCAAGCCTCTGGCATCAGCGCTAAAACAATTCGCTATTATGAGTCAATCGGAATTTTTCCTTGTGGCACCCGCACAGCAGGAGGGTATCGTATTTATAGCGCTTCCGATATTGAAGTATTGATTCTCATAAAGCGTGCCCGTGATTTGGGATTTAAAATTCGGGAAATAAATGAACTGGTTACATTTTGGCAAGACCCTACGCAGGCCAATGAAAAGACCAAAGAGATGGTGGCTCGACATCTGCAAAGGTTATCGACACATGTTCAAGAAATACAGGCATTAATACATTCTCTACAAAAAATGATGGATGCTGTTTCAACACCTAATAGTTCTCAAATATCGTTATAAAACCAATATTTAACATTAAAATGGATCGGTTTTATCATTTTTTATGATTCTATGCTAAGTATTTTGGCGATGAAAAGGTCAATTGAACTTCCTAAAACACCTCTCCCTAAGTTCAAACCTGTTTGTAGACCCAGGCAGATTTGCCCTGGCGTCAATTCACTGAAGTCCGTGAAAGAGAAGTGGATTTTTTTCTGAAACCTAAGTATGGCAAGTGTAAGAAAATTTGCTCATCTCCGTCTAACTTTACAAGAGCTGTGATACTCAACCCTTAAGGAAATATGCATGAGTCAAGTTAATAT
The DNA here is from genome assembly GCA_018780035.1 of Candidatus Sericytochromatia bacterium. Taxonomy (GTDB): domain Bacteria; phylum Cyanobacteriota; class Sericytochromatia; order UBA7694; family UBA7694. The sequence goes on along the minus strand of JADMKE010000001.1, from coordinate 143,551 downwards.
CTATATTCCAGGCCAAGAACCTGCACCACCACATGTAGAAGGGTCTGTGTCAGATATGCCACGCTGGTACCGCTGGGCATTGATTCTGGCCTTCATCACAGTGTCTTATAATCTGGCCGAAGGTTTGATCTCGGTCTGGTTCGGCCTCAGCGACGAAGCCCTGGCCCTCTTCGGCTTTGGGCTCGATAGTTTCATCGAAGTTTTGTCGGGAATTGGCATCATTCACATGGTCATGCGCCTGCAGCGCAATCCAGGCCAGCAAGCACGAGATCGCTTCGAAACCACGGCCCTGAGAATCACTGGTACGGCTTTTTACCTGTTGATTGCTGGTGTCGGCCTGACGGCCCTTTTGAACATTTGGACAGGTCACAAGCCTGATAACACCTTTTGGGGCATTGTCATATCGGCGGTCTCAATTTCGACCATGTACGCCCTGATGCGCGCCCAGTATGTCGGCGAGAAGCTCGATTCGGCCCCTATCAAAGCCGATGCAAACTGCACGCGGGCTTGCCTTTATATGTCTTTCCTGTTGCTGGCTTCGAGTCTGATCTATTCATGGACAGGTTTTGCCTATGCTGATAGCATTGGGGCACTGGGAATCATGTGGTTCGCCTACAGCGAAGGCAAAGAAGCTTTCGAGAAGGCCGAAAATAAGAAAACCAGTTGTGGCGGTTGCTGTTAATTCTCAGACCAAACTACTCCCGTGCTTCGTCAAGTCATTAAAAATGAGGCTTCAGTTTATCTCCCCATGACGCCTCTGGCTGAAACGGCCTGGGTCTTCTTCAAACTCGGTGTTTTGGGGTTTGGCGGCCCCGCTGCGCATATCGCCCTGATGAAACAGGAATGTGTCGAGCGACGCCTCTGGCTCAGCGAAGCAGAATTCCTCGATTTACTCGGCATCACCCACCTGATTCCCGGCCCCAACTCCACCGAAATGGCGATCCACCTGGGCTTTCGCCGGGCGGGTTGGCCGGGGCTGATTGTGGCGGGCCTGTGTTTTATTCTGCCTGCCATGATCATGGTCGGGCTCTGTGCCAGGGCCTATGTGTTTTATGGCCATTTGCCCGCTTTTGCCGGTATTTTAAACACGATCAAACCCGTGATTCTGGCAGTGGTTTTGCAGGCCATTGCCGGACTGCTCAAACCCGCACTCAAAACCCGCTGGCTGAAAGTGCTCGCATTATTGGTTCTGGGTCTGGCCTGGCTGGGCGTCGATGAATTGGGCCTGCTCTTTGGCGCGGGCCTGCTAACGGCCAGTTTGAAGGCCCTTCAATCCCGTGAACAGGGGCTTCGGCGTGCTTTAGTTAAACTCTACCTAATTGTGATTCCCCTGATGACGTTGCCGACCTTGCTGCTGCATGGGCTCTTGCCCCAAAGCCTGAGCGAGAAAACCGCCTTGCCTTTTGCACTGGCTCCCCTGTTTGGCTTTTTTTTCAAGGTGGGTGCTTTGCTCTATGGCAGTGGCTACGTCTTACTCGCTTTTTTGCACGAAACCCTGGTGACCCAGTGGCAATGGTTGAACCAGACCCAATTGCTGGACGCAATTCTGATTGGCCAGGTCACCCCCGGCCCGGTCTTTACGACAGCGACCTTTATTGGCTATTTGCTGGGCGGGCCTTGGGCGGCCGCTGTCGCGACCCTGGCCATCTTTTTGCCCTCGTTTCTGTTGGTGGCTCTGAGCCAGCAACTGGTCACACGCTTGCGCCAATTTCCCCTGACGGGTTTGTTTTTGGATGGTGTCAATGCGGCATCCCTGGCCCTGATGGGGGCGGTGATCCTTCAATTGGGCCAAACAGCGCTGACTGATTTGCCCAGTCTGGGTGTGGGACTGATCAGCGCCCTGCTTTTGATTGTCTGGCGGGTCAATTCCGCCTGGTTGATCTTGGCTGCAGCGGGTCTGGGGTGGATCTGGCGTAGCTAATACAAGCAGGCATCCAACAGGGCCAAGACTTCGTTTAAAACCGCAAGCGGGGCGCGTTTAATGCGTTTCGCCTCACGTATTTTGTAATCAACAGACTTAACTTGTTCGACCATAATATATCCTGTCAGCCCTGTATCGGCAGGAATAGCCACATGAAAGGGAAAATTCCGAAAAGTGTTGGTAATGGGGCAAACCAAGGCCAGACCTGTGTGCTTGTTAAACAAGGTGTTGCTGACAACCAGAGCCGGACGTCGTCCCCTTTGCTCATGGCCCGCTTGGGGATCAAAGGTCAGATAAATAAAATCGCCTTTTTGTGGGATATCAGCCATTACCAGACCTCTTTCCCCGCTGCTTGCCCCCAATTTTCTTCCTGAACCTGGTAATTGGCGGGAATTTCCCGCACCAGGGCCTTCAAACTGTATTTTCCCCGAATCTGCGTTACAGGTTCAATCACAATCCGCCCTTGTTCAACTGAAACTTCGACTTCATCCCCCACAGCCAAATGCAGGCTGGATAAGATTTCTTTAGAAAGACGCAGCCCTTGACTGTTTCCCCATTTCTGCAATTTGGTCAGCATAAAACACCGCTTTCAAAGTATATCCAAAGTATATACTTTGCTTGGGATTGAATCAAGCCTTAAAACTGCCAAGTCATTTGCAGCAGTGGCAGCGTTTGGGCCTGTACAGGGGCTGTCGGCTGTGCCGTTTGAATGGCCCGATTGCGCTCATTGGCCAAAGCCGGGCCATGAATGACGCCAAAAATACGGGTGGCAGCCAGGGCCAGCCAGGCGGTTAATTCTCCACCGGGGAAGCTCCATTGGTTCACGATCAGAGCAATCGCGGCAATGATGTCGACCGCGAGCAAACCGCCAAACCAGCCCCATTCTTCCATGTAAAAATAGCCAAAGGGACCGGGGATATTGAGCAGAAAGACCGTAAAAGGCTCTTTGTAACTGGCATTGAGGGTGATGGCGGGGGTTTCGCCGGAAATCAGAGCTTGAACCAAAGAGGGAGAAACCTGCATTAAAACATCTTCCAAACTACAGCGACAATCGGCAAAACGTTCATTGATAATCTGGCCCGATTGGGCGTCAATAATACGCAGATTGAGGGAATAGACCTGACCCACCTGGGAGAGGCTGCCGATCATCAGCTGTCTGACAGAGAGTAATTTTCCCAATTCAATGGCGCAGGCCACTGAATCACAGTCCTGCACGCTGGTCTGAAAGCCTTGCTCTTTGATAATGGCCTCCATCTGTGAGCGCTCCATCACACGGTATTGTCTGCTTTTGATCACCAAAGCCCGAATCCGGTCGGTTAAAATCTGGCCCATTTCTGCGGGCACATTGCCTTGGGTTTTGAGATTGAGGACCGCCAAACCCTGCTGGTTCTGGTACGAAACCTGCAAGGACGCTGGCTCGGCCAGGGTAGAGGCGGGTGTAGAAGTATGTGTAGCAGCAGATGTAACAGCCTGGGTAGCGGCCGAAACGGGTAAAACCAGGATTTGCAGCAATAACGAGAAGAGAACAAAATAACGCATGTTTGACTCGGTTTCTGTGCAGAATGAATGCGTAACATTCTAACAGGCTTACCCAAAAGAAACCAGAGCATAAAAAAAGGGGAGGGAAAAAGCCCCTCCCGTCAGATTTGGAGAATACTTGAACGCTCTACTTGCTATCGCAAACGTGTATTGCTTAAAACCGCAAAGGCGTTGACGCGCCCTGCGCCAAATTGGTCATCAAAACCTGGGGTTCCGAGGTCAATGGCAGAGCTCATCAAACGTTGTTTGACTTCGCTATTTTTGAGCCCTGGATTTTGAGATAGCATCAGCCCCACTATGCCGGTGACCATGGGGGTAGCCATTGAGGTGCCCGTTAAATTGCCATATTTGCCATTGGGCAAGGTCGACATGATCTGGGTGCCGGGTGAAGAAACGGATTTCCAATTGCCATAAGCCCCTTGGCGGCGGTTATACAGATCCACATTGCCCACTCCGATTACGCCTTCAAAACCGGCTTTACCCGCCAAGTTGTCGGGGGTACTACTGGGATTATTGTTGCTGTCATTGGAAAGCGCGGCACAGATCACCACATTTTTGTCCAAGGCATATTTGACAGCCCGCTGAATGGTTTCTTCAACCGCAGAAGTGGGGTAGTCCCAGCCCAGACTCAGATTAATCACACGGGCCCCATGATCTGCGGCCCAAACAATGCCATCGGCCACTTCTGCCACACCACCGTTGCTGATGGTGCGCACGGGTAAAATTTTGATACCTGGGGCAATGCCTGTGACACCAATCCCGTTATCGGCCACAGCGGCAATAATGCCTGCGACATGGGTGCCATGAAAATGGCCATCTTGGGGAGGGGTACCAGGATTCTCAGCATTATAGCCCTCCAGCAAATTGGCCTGAAGATCAGGATGATTGAGATCAACCCCTGTATCGACCACTGCGGCGATAATATTGCTTGAACCCCGTGTCAGGCCCCAGGCTTTTTCTGCATCTACGGCTTTCAGGCTCCATTGCTGCTCTTTGAGGGGATCTCCTGAACGCGTGATCGGTGTTGCGACTTCTTGGGGCTGACCCACAATTCTGCGAGGAGATTGATCGGTGCCCACAAAGTCAATTTGGGGATCGGCACTTAAAAAGCGAAGCTGATTGGGATTGCCTTCAAATACGGCGATCTGAAGCTTGGGCAGATCGCGCACCAGTTTGAGACCTTGTTGTGCCAAAGATTGTACTTTGGCTGGCAGCAACTGGCCTTTATAGCCGATCAAGACGCGATTGTTCAGTTTATTGGCTGAAACTGCAGCTTGGCTTTGGAGAGAGGGATTGCTTATCAAGGATGAGTTCAATGGACTCAGTGAACTTTGACAGGCGCTGAGTGAAAGGGCTGTCAGAGCCAGACCAAGACTGATACGGGGGGATTTCAAAAACATAAAAACTCCTGAATAATGGGATGAAATTATTATATTTTGTTTAATCTTTTTTAATTGTCAGCTTCCTGACAACAGCGATGCGTTTTTTGAAGTCGCTTGCGTTTGCAGATCGGCAATATTCCCCAGGCAACAGCGCCCCTGGGGATTTCTCAATTCACAGGCACATTGTTTGTTTTTTGTCCCCGTCTTAATTTGGTTTAAAATCTGTGGTGTGTTTGTTTGGGCATCCTGCATGACTTCGCCGCGTGTAAAGCCAAAACAATAACAGACCAGACAGTCGGGCTCCTGATTTTTTTGAAAAACCTTTTCGCGAATCTGTTCCAGTTTAAACACCTGTTCTTGCTGAAAATAGACGGAAGAACAAGTGGGGTGGGCACAAAAATAATAAGTGGCTTCGGCTTTAAGCTCGCGCATGAAGAGGGGTTTGAGTTGTGATTTGAGGGTTTCGATGGCAATGGCGCGGCCTTTTTGCTGGCAATAGGGACAAGCAGTCACGGGTTTATGTTTAATCTTCAGAGGGCAACAGGTACTCATGACTCGACTCCTTGTTTTTCAATTTTCCCCTTTGGGTCTTTGAATTGAGGGGATCTTTCCATAGACTCCTGCTCCACAGCCAATAATCGCCGCGCACCCAGCACGCGGGTCAGGGTCGTCACCCAGCACATCAGAGAGAAGACCAGCGAAGCGGGCACAAACCACTGGGGAAAGAGGCAAAAAAAGACCAGCAAGGCAATCGTTTCGGTGCCTTCGGTTAACCCGCCGAGGTAATAAAACGCTTTGGGCAAAACCTGGGGTTTGCCTTGGGGTTTGTCCTGGCCCTGTTTGGCTGCAAGAATGGCATACGCCAGAAACGAGCTGGCAGTGCCCATAAAGCTAAAAAGCAGCAGTGCGGCCCAGCCAGCCTCTTGGGGGCGGGCCAGAGACATGCCCCAGACCACCCCGGCATAAAAAATAAAATCGCAGACAATATCCAGATAGCCCCCAAAGTCGGTGGGGCCCTGAAGCCGAGCCATGGCGCCATCGAGGCCATCACAAAAACGGTTGAAACAGATCAAACCCAGAGCCCAGCCATAGTGCTGGGTGGCCAGGCAGGGAATGGCGGCCAGACCCGCAAAAAAACCAATCAGGGTAACTGTATTGGCCTGAATTGACCAGGCACTTAGGCCCCTGCCCAGGGCTGTTAAGGGCCTCTGTAAATGTTTTTGCAAATGGGCATCCAACATTTGAATTTACCTCATGTAGCATTATGGCAAAAAAAACGCTGCCAAAAGATCTGGCAGCGCAAAACCGAGGGGAGGGGAAACAATTTCTATTTTTTCAAGGTATGAATAAAGGCGACCACATCTTGGAGCTGGGTTGGGTTTAAGGTCCCTTCCCAGGCAGGCATGGGGGATTTGCCCTTTTTAATAAAAGCAATCAACTCAGCGTCATTTTTGGCGTATAAAAATTTGCCGACACTGAAATCACGGGGTTTGGGGGTCAGCGCTTTGCCCACAGGACCATCGGCTTTACCGGTATTGCCATGACAGGTGGCGCAGCGTTGCATATACACCTTTTTTCCTGCTTTGGCATTGCCTGATGCCGCTTCAGCAGGTGGTTCTGAGCCATTGAACCAGATCAGGCCTCCCGTTAAAACAGCCAAGCCCAAACTGACCTGTAAGGTTTTTTTCCAAATCATTTTCATGGGGTGATTTCCTTTCCTCACTTAATTAAGAGCGACCGTAATACTTTGGGCGGTAACAGGAGCGGTGCCAAACATGCCCCCAGCAAACATGGGGTTGGGAGTTCCGTCTTCGTCGCTGTCCCGCATCCCCATCATGATTTCCATGCGTTTCTCTTCGGGCATGCGCATCATCTGGCTCATCTGAAGCGTCATTTTGACCATTTCCATTTCATCTTCGGGCATCATTTCGCCGGTTTCCCCCATTTCTGCCAATTGCAGACCCTGGCCATCTTCGCGTTTGACACTGTGTTCAAAGAACTTGCTCATATATGCCACCAGATCTTTGCGGGCACTCCCATCACTTTGCAAGGCCAACTCACGCAGCGCACCCAATGTGGCGGCAATGCTTTGGGCATCAAGCGTGGTCTCATCTTGATCGGCATCGTGGGCTTTAAAGACCTGAGCTTCTTCGGCCCAAAAATATTTTTTGAGGGCCTCGTAACCTCTTTGAGCGGCCAATTGGTAGACTTCTTTGCCCGTCATTTGATGGGCCAGAACCAGGGCTTTGATTGCAAACCCTTGAGACTCCAGCGTAAATGCGCCACTTTCAGGTTTTTGTTGATCCAAATGAAACCCTGTATAAAAGCGCCCATCGGGGGTTTGCAGTTTGTTTACGAGGAAATCTGCCTGGGCAGTTAAAAACTGGGTGGCCATTTGTTTGAGCATGGGATCATCATGAAAGGCTTTGGCACTGTTTTCCAAAGCGGTGATCAACATGCCCGAACTGGCAGTGGAAACCCAGCTGTCTTGGTGGCCGGGGCGGGCTTGGTCAACAAAAACCCCATGTTTGCCGTTTTGGTGCATCGCCATCAGGTTTTTTAAAAGCACAGCAGAAACCCCTTTGGCGAGCATATGGGGCATGGTGGGAAAGAGCGCTCCCTGAGCTTCTTCGCCGAAGATCACATCAAAACTGTCTTTGACGAGCGGATCTGAGTAAAAATAAAATTCACTGGCAGCCCAAAGCAAAGAGGACTGATCAAAGAGCCGAGAATGGGCATCTTTGACTTTAAATCCCGTCAACATCGCGGGCATGCCCGGCATACTGCTCTGCAGCTGGGGCTCCACGGCGTGAGGGAAGTAGCGCAGGCCTTTCATGGGCTCATAGTTCATTGGGTCAACAGGGGCAAACTTGCTGCCGTCAAAAGCCAATTGATCTTTTAAAGCCATCAGGGCGTTTAAACTGGCAGCGGTCAAAACACCGCCCCGAAAACCATCCATCTCTGTTCGCCCGAGTTGAGTGCCCCGGTGAGCACTGAAAAAATCTTCAGACCACAAAACCTGTTTCATGACCGTCTGACCCAGGGCATCCATTTTGATCTGGGTATCAAAACTCTGTGGACTCCAACGCAGGGTTTCGGCATCAAAGGGGTTGATACTGCGGGTGAACTGAGGTGTGCCGCCTGCAAAAGGCAAATAGGTGGGATACATATTCTTGGGCATGTCTTTGAGGCCTGAACGCATCATAAATTGTTTGACCTTCGACATCATAAAGGCTTGGGGGGTGGGGAACATGGCTTTGTTTTGATTCGACATCATCACACCCACGGGCCCATTGACCAGATGCACACCCATACCCGACATCATCGACAGATTGCCCAGATTGTAAAGTGAATACCAGTATGAATCGGTATCAATCGCTGAACCCAGTGATTTATAAGGCAGGCCACAGGAAAAAACCTTGATCTCTTCATTGGCCAGATACATGGCTTGGGCCGTATCAAAATGCTCGTTTCTTTCGGCATGGGCCGCCTGGGTCAAAACGGGGGTCTGAAGCAGCACAGAAGCTGCCATGAGTGAAAATAAACCTTGTTTAATTAATTTAAATTTCATCTTTATTTCTTCCTTTTTTGCAAAATAATTGATTTATACTGCCATTATCACCTCGCTTAAATTAAAAATCTGTCAAGTAAGTGACAATGGCAAGAAATTGAAAAATTATTTTGTGTAAAAACGAATTTCCCGTGCACCGGTATTCCCGCCACTGCTGCTCACGGTCTCAATTTTGAGACCTGTGATATTGAGACTGGAATTTAAAGCAAACAGATAATTTTGGCTGGGGTCTGGGCTTAAAAAAAGCCCCAAAACCTGTTCGCCCTCATTCAGAATCAACCGAATGGACTGAATAATGGCTCAGCCTTTGGGGCTGTTTAAAACGCAGGCTGACAAAGGCTTTGTTGCCATCTCCCTGACTTGACCACTCCGTGGCCATGCTGGCATCAAAGGCCTTGTGAATGCAGAAAGGGCCATTGAAATCATCCCCTCCAAATTGGCTGCTGACCCCCGCCACTTCAAAATCGTCTCCCAAAGCCAGGGCCTTGAGTCCTGGCGGCAAGGCTTCTGCCACGGGTGTTTGAAATAAGTTTGACCACTTTCAAGATCTTCCAAAGGGACTTGGTGCTGAATGGAGTACGGGTTATTGAGGTCCATGTCAGGATCTCTGGCCCGACGGTCCAGATTCTCAGGCTTGAGCCCAAACTCTGCTTCACAGCTCGTTTCCCGGCTGGTTTCAAAACGGAGCACCGCCCGTTTTGCGCCGATCTCCTCCACCCTTAAGTTCAAAAAATTCACAGTTTGCACAGCCTGGGCCGATCACTGAGAAACAGGCAATTGGCAGGCAGAGAGGGGCAGGACGCCTAATAAAAAGCAGACAATCAGCAGGGGTTTATACATGTCATGAATCCTCTTGGTTTAAAATCCGATGCCTTTTTAAAATTTCGATAAAAACACGGGGTTCAGGCCGAACCCGGTAATTATCGGCGATTTCAACAAATTGCACAATGCCAGCGGCATCGACAATCATCACCGTAGGCAAGACGGTGTTTTTATCATAACCCAGGACCTGCATACCCGTTGGCAGGCCCCAGGCATGAAAAATATCCAGTTTTTGCGCCATCGCCCCCTGGGGGTCTGTCAAAAATTGCATGGGCACTGAAAATTTGTCGGCCAAAGCTTGGCTGTGGGCCTGATCTTGGGGGCTGATCAGAGCGATCTGCACTCCCCATTCACTCAATTCCCGGTATTGTTTGGCCACCTCTTGAATTTGGGCCATACAGAGTGGGCACCAATTGCCCCGGTAAAACAAAATCAAGACGGGTTTTCCCAGCCAGTCTGAAGATTTCACTTCGCGCTGATGAAGATCGACAAAGACCATCTCAGGCAGGGGCTGCCCCAGTTTTAAGGGGGTATTTTCAGGTTTTTGCAGGCGAGAATACCAATACACATACAAAAGCCAAGCCCCCCCAAGCATCCCCAAACCGAGCAAAGGAGCCTTTAATGGGAGCTGTTCACGCCACCAGGCCCCAACGCCCAGGCCAATCGCCAGCAGCTCGAAGGCTGTCCAAACGGTCAAATTGGACGGGGTGCGGGCGCGTTTAAAGACAAACAATGAAGCCATGAAGAGCGGCCCCAACGCTGTCGCGCAGAATAAACTCCACCAGAACAGCGAGCGAAAATCTGCTTGGAAAAGTTTCAAAGCGCTGTAATACAACAAAAATACCAATCCCATCATCCAGATGGGAATAAACAAAGATTTTAACATATTCAACCACCCCAATGGCTATTTTTTTGGGTTATTTTTGGGTTATTTTTCGAATTTAAGGACTTTTAAGATGCTGTCTGGCTCCATGCGCTGGGTATAATCCGCTTGAACATGGGCCAGCATGACTTTGCCTAAACGGTTGATCACATACGTTGCAGGAATAGGTAGCTCGGCTTTTTCACTGCCATTGTGCTGTGTCAGACTGAGATTCAAGAGACCGCGATACAACGACTGTAAGTCAGGATCCACTTCAAAAACCAACCCCAGAGAACGGGCATAGGCATTTTCGCGGTCACTGAGGACTTCAAATTCCAAGGCCAGTTTTTCTTTTAAATCGAGGCTGTGATCGGGCAATTCGGGTGAAATGGCCACCAATTGTGCTCCCAACGCTTGAAGTTCTGGCAAGATGGCCTGTTGGGCCCGCAATTCCAAATTGCAATAGGGGCACCAACTTCCCCGGTAAAAGCTGATCACCAGCGGTCCCTGGGCATAGAGATCCTGAATGGCTATTTTTTGCCCGAAGGCATTGGGCAGCACACCATCGGGAACTTTCTGTCCAACCTGGAGTGCTTTTTCGGCCAGCCCACTGGCCAATAATTCTCTTAAACTTGTTTGCAAAATGGCCTTGGCTGTGGGCGGCATTTTAGCCAACCCCTGGCTATTTAAATCTCGCAGGGCCTGCTCGGCACTTTCAAATAGCGGATTTAAGATAGCTGGGATACCATCTTTTTCAGGAACCCCTGCTTTATGTTTTTGTTTGACATGTTTCTGTTGACCGCTGAGGATTTCCAGGCGTTGTGTAATTTCTGAGAGCTGAAGGGGGGGATCGTTTAACCAAGATTGGATCAAGTTTGTTGCTTGGCCTTGATTCTGCGCTTGTTCCAAGCTCAAGATCAGGGCTTGAATTTCATGCGGCTGGTAATAAGTCGTTTGTTTTTTTTCTAAATCTTTGGCAGGGATTTGTGTATAGACCCAGTTTCTGTAGGCCATCAAGCCCTTACCATACCCCCTTGAAATGGCTTGTAAATCCGTTAGGTGTTCATAACAAGTGGGATCGCTGATTAAATGCCACCCCACACCGATGATGCCACCCATTCCTGCCTTGTGATAATCCAAGGTATGAGAAAGCTCATGGGCCAAAATGGCCTTTGCAGCCTCTTTGGGCAAGTTGCGCTTAAAGATGGCTGGATTGACTTGAATGAGATAATGTTTGTTTTTTTTGAACAGGCTCAAAGGTTTAAAATTGCTTTGAAAAAAAACAGACTCATCCTTTAATGAAGCCAAGCCAATTTTTGCTGTTTTGAGTTCGGGGAAAGATTGATGGATAACGTCTTTTAAAAGCTGCTCGATCTCCGCTAGGGATTGAATTGGCGCGTCATTGGGCTCCCAAAGTTCCACCTGTGTCAGTGTTTTTTCAGAGGGGAGATGATGTGTTTGCAGTCTGTCTTGAGCATCTGGTTTTGTTTGATCTTGAAGGGGCAGCTGTGTTTGATTGCGATAGGTGGGCCTGTGAACAGGGCCTTCTGATGTTTGAACCGGGAAAGAAGGGGGAATTTGCATATCAGGCCTCCTGATTGAATAGAAAAACCGATGAAAATGGCCAGGGTAGTTATTCATCGGCTTCATTTTCATCGGCTGTCTCAATGGGGATTGAAGACAAAATTGAGTATAGAGGCTGAAAGATATTTTTGCTGTCAGTTAGCTGACAAATCAAAATTACTCAATCCAGCGAAGCGCCTCAGTGAGAGCATCATAAACAGCTTTCACTTTGCGGCTTTTTAAACGCCCACGGCTGTACAAGACCAGAACATCGATGGATTGAAAGGTATAGTCTGGCAAGACAGGGATCAGTTTATTTGATGCGACCGCATCGAGAAGCTCTCGCGTTGAACGCACCCCAATGCCCAAACCGGCATATACCGCATCTCCCAAGAGACGACTGTCATTGCTTTCCAGCGGGCCGGAAACCGCCACAGAGACGATTTGGTTGTTGGTGTCCAAAAGATCCCAATGGCGCTGAGGGGGATTGGACAGAAAACAGAGACAGCGATGTTGGCTTAATTCGGCCAGGGTTTGAGGCAAACCATTGCGCTGCACATAAGCCGGAGCGGCGCATAACTTCCAACTGACAGAGCCTATTTTGCGGGAGATCAAAGCCAGATCACGCGGTGGGAAGGGGGTAATGCCCAAGTCCAAATTGCGGGAAATGACCTCTGCAGGATCGTTGAGAATTTCAATTTGCAAGTGCAATTTGGGCTGAGAAATAAGCAGGGAATTGAGCTGCTTTAAAACATATTCAGATAACATGCCACTGGGCAGGCCCAGTCTTACCACTCCAGCTAATTCAGAAGGATGGGGTGAAATATCTTCCAGAATGCTTTCCAACTCACTCAAGAGCAAACGTGCTTTACTCAGAAGCTGTTGGCCCTGGGCCGTGGGGCTCAAACTGCGTGTGCTGCGGTTTAAAAGCTGAACTCCCAATTGGCTTTCCAGGCGTTTGATGCGCTGGCTGACAGCATTGGTAGAAAGCTGCAAAATATTGGCAGCTTTGCCCATCCCACCGGTCTCGCACACCACTAGAAATGTCTGAATGTCTTGTAAATGGGGAACCATTTGGCCTCCGTCTTCAAACTGACCCAATTCTTATCTCTGGATATTATCACAAATCTTGTGAAAATATTTGAATGATTAACCCTATTAATTTGTTTAATAAAACCCCTTAGAATTTGGATGAACCATGAAAAAATTCCAAGGAGATGAACATGACACTACAATCCCGTTTTTTGAAAACGCTCACCACCCGCAATGTCGGTCGCGTGGATCGCCTGATCAGAGCCCTATTTTTGCCGCTGACAGGCTGGCTTGTTTACCAACACGTTTTAAGCGGCCCTGTCGCATGGCTATCGTTAATGGTGGGGTTCATGTTGATGCTCACGGCTGTGATGGGCAGTTGCAGTGTTTATTATTTTTTGGGTTTTTCAACCTGTCCGATTTCAGGGAAAGAAAGAAAGGCCTAAAAATATGCAAAAAACACAACCTCAATTCAGGTCTGGACGGCGCAAAAAATGGGTTTCGTTATTGTGGATTTCTTTAACCCTGTTGCTCTCTCTACAAGCCAGAGCAGAGAACACAGCTCCTCAATCGCAATATACTCACCTGCCCCAGGGCAAAGCCCATTATTTGCAAGCAGGCCAAGGTGAACCCATTTTAATGTTACATGGCATTCCAACCCATGCTGGCCTTTGGCGAAAGATAATTCCTGAGCTTGCAAGAGTTGGAAATGCCATCGCACTTGATTTTTTGGGGTATGGCCAATCCGATAAACCCTTGAATATCAACTATGATTTTGCAAGTCAGTACCAGTTTTTATCTGACTTTATTGAAGCCCAAAATTACCGTGACATGACTTTGGTTGTCACAGATCTGGGTTCTGTGATTGGGATTCACTATGCGCTTCAACATCCAGAACGCGTGAAGCGCTTGGTCATTCTAGAAGGGGCGTATATGCCTTCTCAGGAATGGATTCAGTCGATTTCACCTTTTCAGCAGATGATGTTTCAGCAAATGGAAAATCCACTGATGGCAAAACTGGCTTTGGTAGGCATGAACCCCGTCCCTCTGTTTTTGGCCATGTTTACCAAGCGAACTTTGTCACCGCAAGAGTTGGCGTTATACAGCGCTCCTTTTACTGAACCGGCCATACGCCAAAAAGTTTTACTGGAAGGGATGGGACCCGCCACGATTGGCAAAGATATCCAAGCTCAAACGGGAATCGCGGATATTTTCAATCAAAATGCAAAGGGGCTAAAAGAATCCCTTATTCCCATTTTGCTTATAAAAGCAGAACCTGGGTTTTTGATTCAACAAGCTCAGTTGGATTATGCGCAAACACACTTCAAAAATCTCACAGTTGCGTCTGTGGGTGTTGGGAGCCACTATCTCAATGAGGATCAGCCTATGCGTATCTCTAACGCTATTGCCACCTGGGTGGCCAGTGAAAGAGTTCGAGAAAAATTCTATTTTTGATTGTCAACCAACTGACATTTTTCTCAAGCGCTTCCCGCTAGAGTAAAAACAGCATGGTTCACATGCAATCCAAACTTGTTTCCAGATTTAAGGAGAAAAAATCATGTTTAAACCTATTGTCCTCTCTATGGCCGCGCTCTTGTTGGCTGCGGGCGCGATCGTTACCCCCGCTTTGGCAGAAAAACCCAGCGCAGCCGAAGCAGCCACTCAGCCCGCCAAAGCACAGAATATGCCGATTGTCGCTGTGGTCAAAGCGGACTGGTGCCCGGCCTGCAAAAAAATCTCTCCCACCGTGATGGGCGTGATGAAAGAGTATATGAGCAAAGCCCAGTGGGTCATGCTTGATGTCACCAATGCCAAAACCACAGCAGAAGCCGAAAAAAAGGTCAAAGAACTGGGCCTGGAAAAATTTTATGCGGAGTACGGTTCACGCACCTCAACGGTGGCGATCATTGATCCCGAGACCAAAAAAGTGCTGTCGGTCTTTATGGCTGAAGGCCGCAAAGACAAATATGTGGCCGCTTTGAACAAAGCCCTGGCCGCTCACAAGGAGTAAAACCATGGCTGCCCGTTCTGAGCAAAAACCCGCACAAAAAAGGCCGCTGGCGGTGTGGGGGCTGGGTCTGCTTTTTTCAGGCCTGCTGTTCCTGGGTCTGATCGCGCTCTTTAACCCGCTTTTGCTCGAACGGGTCTTGAGCCAGAGTGAAGGCTGGTATGGGGATCTGGTTGCCAATCAGGGTGCTGGATTGCCTTTTCCGGCTCTCTTGGCCATGGCTTTTCTGGGCGGAATCCTGGGCAGCATTTCGCCGTGTATTTTGGCCATGTTGCCCCTCAATTTGGGGTATATTGGCACCCTTAAAATCGAAAGCCGCAAAGATGCCTTTTTAAAGGCCGGATCGTTTGTGCTGGGCGTGGTGCTGGTGACTTCGCTCTTTGGACTGGCCTCGGGTTTTGCTCAGGCTGTGATGGTGGTCTACAAAGGCTGGCTCTTTGTGGCTGTGGCCCTGATTGTCATGGTCATGGCCGCTGCCATGTTGGAGTGGATTCATTTGCCTCTGCCCCAGGTGGTCAATCGGATGCCCAATGCCGGGCCCTTTGTCGTGGGCATGGCTTTTGCCCTGATCAGCTCGCCCTGTGCCAGCCCGGTTTTGTTTGGGGTATTGGCTCTGGCGGCCACCTCAGAAAATCTCTTGCTGTCGGTGGCCACCATGGCCGCTTATGGCCTGGGATACACCCTCTTGTTATTTTTGGCCAGCCTGTTTACAGGCCTGAGCAAACAGGTCAGTTTTCTCAAATACCACGGCCAGATCATTAACCGAATTTCAGCTGCTTTGCTTTTATTGGCGGGTGGCTGGGCGCTGTTTGAAGGGATTCGCTGGTTTCTGGCTTGAATTTAACGCTTGGGCACTTGCGCACGAATAAACCCCTGCAAGCCCAGCAGGTATTCATGAAAACCGTGTTGCTGCATCTCGGCATAGGCTTTCTCAAAAGACCAGCCTTGCACACGCATGCGGTAGACCAAAGCCAAGGAACCCGTGCGGTCGCTGCCCTGCATGCAGTGAAAATAAACCGGTTTTTGGCTGGCCGTTTCGGTCTGTTTTAAGAACGCCGCCACCTGTTCGGGGCTGGGGGTCGAAAAGACACTCATGGGCAGATTCACAAATTCCAGCCCCAGTTTTTGGGCATTGGCTTTTTCCCAGGCCACGATATGCTCTAAATTTTCGAGTGAGATCACGGTCTGAATGCCCAGGGCTTTGAGTTGGCAAAGACCTTTTGCTGTGGGGCGGGCACCACGATACAAGCCGGGGCTGAGCTGCGCAAAATTGCCGAGATCGCCAGCAGGCGGCGTGGGGGTAAACAGCCCTTGGTAATTGCGCTCTTCGGGAATCAGGTTTTGTTCAGCTAGGCAGGCATTGATTTCAGCCTGCTTTTGGGCGGGCAGCTGGTTTTCTGTTTCGGGGGCGTGTTTGGCATGACAGCCGCTTAAGAGCAAAAGGGCCAAGGTGAATGGGAGCGAGGGGTGTGTTAAGGTTCTTTTCATTTTTACCTGATTGTTCTCTCACTTGAGAGCTTTATTTTATCAGATTTTGAGTTTGCTCTATCAGCATCGTCTGGGCTGTGAGTGGGCGTGTTGGGTTCATAGCGTTCAACCAATGAGAAAAACAAGTGATTCAGGGCTTCTTCTGGCGCTGGGGCCAGTGCTTCTTGAGGTGGCCTGACATCCTCCCCGCCATAAATGACGGGGGTTCCTGATTCACCGAGCAAACTTACTTGAGTCTGTTTCCAGAGTTCAAGCAGCGGCTTGTCTCTCCTCAGGCGTTTCGGCATCTCTGGGATGCCCGGTTCCTGTGTGCCCCACAGTACCGATTAAACCTAATCCTTTGCTGAGTATATTCAGTGCAGCATTGTGATCACGGTCTAACTCTAAACCGCATAGATCACAGTGATGCACCCGTTCACTCAATTCTTTAGCAACCCGTTCACCACAACCACTACAATCTTGGCTGGTCGAACGCTCTTTGAGTGAAGACGCCTGCCATTTGGCGATAAAATCCCGGATATACATGGTGAAAACACCCTCCTGCAGCAGCGATGCTTCAGTTTAGTCGGATTGGGGGCCGGGGCAATGGGGCGGGCTGACCGGTTCATTTGGCAAATTCAACCCATAAACTCTTTCGCATATTCGAATCTTCTAATATACTAAAACAAGTTCTTGAGTCAGGAGAATTTCATGACCACCACGCAAATGCGCATCTTTAAGGCTGAGTTTTTTAAGGCCTTGGCCAATCCTGTGCGAATTTCGATTCTCGATCTTTTGCGCACAGGAGAAAAGAGTGTAAATGACTTGGCCATTTCAATTCCGATGGAACAGTCGGCAGTGTCTCAGCATCTTGCCATTTTAAGGGCAAAACATCTCGTCAAGAACCGCAAAGAAGGCAACAGCGTTTTTTATTCGATTGCCGATCCGGCCATCTTTGTGCTTTTGGATGACGCTGCCCGTATTTTTAAAAACAACCTGATCGATCTTCAAGATTTGGTATCCAATGCTGAAGTTTGAAGCGTTCATGATTACACAGAAAGAAGCCTAAAATGGAAGTTCAAATTGTATCCAAAGCCTTGCATGAAGCTGAAACTGAAATGCTGGTCCTGACTTTATTTGAAGATACGCTGGACAAGCTCGGTTATCTGAGCGAACTCGATCAGACCCTGTTCGGCAAGCTCAGCCGCATGATTGAAAGCAAAGAAATTCAAGCCAAATACCGCGAGTTTACTGTTTTGCATCTGGATTCCCCTGGCCCCAAACGACTTTTGATCATGGGGTTGGGCAAAGAAAAGGATTTTTCAATTGATAGAATCCGTTCGATTGCAGCCAATTCAGCCCGTTATGCCCGCCGTATCCGGATCTCTGAAATGGCCATACATGATTTTTCAGAATATGCGGTATTGCCTCAGGATTGTTCCACAGCCCTGATTGAAGGGGTTTTGATGGGCATGTACCGCTTTGATAAATACAAAAGCCAGAAGAAAAACCCAGAAAAAAAACTGCAAAAAATCAAGATTATTGCCAGCAAAACGGCTCAAATCGAAGCTTTGCGCCTGGGAGCTGAAAAAGGTCAAAATCTGGCTGAGAGTACCAATTTTGCGAGGGATTTGGTCAACGAACCAGCCAACTATCTGACCCCTGTGCGTTTTGCTGAATATGCCCAAGAAGTCGCTAAAAATGAAGGACTTGAAATTCAGATCTTGGGGCCCGAAGAGATTGAACGTGAAGGCATGGGGGCTTTTCTGGCCGTCGCACGTGGTTCAGAGCAACCCCCACGCATGGTAGTCATACGTTATCACGGGAATCATGGTGGCAAGACCCTGGGCATTGTCGGCAAAGGGGTGACCTTTGACTCTGGCGGCTATGATATTAAACCTTCATCTGGCATGTTGCGCATGTATGGCGATATGGCTGGGGCGGCAGCAACATTGGGAGCTGTTCGCTCGATAGCTCATCAAAAGTTGGCTGTCAATCTGGTGGCGGTGATGCCACTGGCCGAAAACCTGATCAGTGGAAAAGCGTACAAACCCTCAGATATTCTCACTTCGATGTCGGGAAAAACCATCGAAATGCTCAATACCGATGCTGAGGGAAGACTTTTGTTGGCAGATGCCCTGACCTATATTCAAAAATACCACCAACCCGATGTTTTGATTGATATCGCCACCCTGACAGGAGCCGCTGTTGTGGCCTTGGGCAGAACGGTTTCGGTCGCATTGAGCAATGATGATGAACTCTATGCCCAATTTTTCAAAGCTGGAGAGTATACTGGCGAACGGATTTGGCGTCTGCCGCTGTACGAAGAGTATCGTTCGCAACTGATCTCGGATGTGGCAGATATTGAAAGTGTCGGGGGGAGTTCAGGAGGTACCATTACCGCAGCGATGTTTTTGAAAGAGTTTATTGAACCCAACCAAGCTTGGCTGCATTTGGATATTGCTGGCACAGCGATGATGGAAGAAGAAATCGCGCGCTACGTCAAAACCCCTTATATCCCCAAAGAAGGCGGGACGGGTACGGGGGTTCGCCTGCTCTATACTTTCGCTGAATACTTTGCCAATAAAGTCTAAAAGGTGAAAAGTGATGACTGGACGCTCTGAAAACCTGACGGAACTGGGTTTACTGCCCCGTCTAAAGGTGCTGGGACGCTGTTTAAGTGTGGGCTGTCCGCGCTGTGGCCGACGGCCAATTGCGGGTCTGTTTTCCTTTCAAACCCGCTGCCCTGGTTGTGATTTGTTGATAGACAAGGGGAATGGTTTTTTATTGGGGGCTTTGCCCATTTCTTATGTTGTGTTCATTTTTATCTGGCTTTTCCCCATTTCAGCGGCATGGTTCGTGAAGCAGATTCCTTATCCTGTCGCTTTTGGCCTCATTGCCGCTGGGGCCGTGGTGATTCCTTTGCTGGTCTATAACTACTGCAAAATGATTTCTCTGGGGATTTATTATTTTTTTATGCTGGCAGAATTAAACGAAACCGCGAAGAAAGATCTCAGTGATGAGTCTTGAGTCAGATTTAACTTGGATAAGTCATTATTTACCACATCAAGGTGCTTTGCAGCATTTTGTGCATCACAATCCCTTGGCCCAATTTGAATCGATTCCCTTTGAATTGGCCTGTCAGCAAGCCCGTGAACTCTATGGGGGGTATTGTTTTTTAGAGCAAAGACGCTATTTAGACTATATTCAGCAAGGAAAAATAGCCTTAAATGTATTAGAGGCCGAACTGAGAGACTGGTTTTCAGATCAGGAGCCACTTTCTGAGCCTGATTTTCAGGCTTTCTTGCAGGTCTTGCTGACCCCTCCCCGTTTGAGCCTAAAAAATACGATTGAAAAAAGATTGGAACAAGAGCCCCGTCAAACACGTGTTCAAGAACTGAAAGGCTTAATCGCTGAGTTATCTGGAGCTGAGTCAGCATCCCCAACGTTGTCTTTCCCCACTTACCGTGAGGTGCTGCTTAAGCAACAAGGCGTTGATATTGACGCTCAGATCAATCCTTTGATGGCCAAATTTTTCAGTGCTTATGCTGATCCAGGCTGCGCTTATTGGAAGGTCGAGTATAAGGAGCAGGGGCTTTGGGCCTGTTTCCGCGAAAATTACCGCTCACCTTATTTTCTCGAAAATGACTTTGCCCGTGCACTCCATTTGGAATTGTTTCAGTCTCCCGTCAAAGATCTGAGTCCAGATCAGGCGCTGCTTTACTATATTGAGGCCCTACAGCTTCCCCCAAATTATAAAAAATACCTTCTGGCCATGGGCTTGCGTTTGCGCGGTTGGGCAGGTTTATTTAACCAAATGGAACACGAGCCCGAACAGCGCTTAGATGGAACTGCTTTTGTGTTAAAAGAGTTTCTCCTGGTCAAACTGGTTTTTGAGTATGTGGCCTGTAAGATCTATCTGCCTCATTTTGAAGAAAAAGCTCTCTCTCATTACCAGCTCGAACAAGCCCAACAGCAGCAAGACAATCTGCAAGCCGAATGGCTGTATTTGGGTCTTCACTATCTCGACTTAACTCAGGGGTCAGGCGAATGGCAGGCCTCTGCCGATGATCAGAAAAAAACCTTGCGTCTATTACGGCTTTTGCAAAAGGAACAGCGTAAATTGATCTACCAGCGAGCCCTGGAAAAAACCTATGCACTTGAGGTGCTTGCTGTTTTTAAGCAGGCGGCGCAGCTTGAAAAACCCGTTTCAGCGCCCAAATCTTTTCAATATATTACCTGCATTGATGATCGCGAAGAATCGTTGCGGCGTTATATTGAGGCTCAGGTACCAGACTGTGAGACCTTTGGCATAGCCGGTTATTTTGAAATGAACATGTATTTTCAAGGCTATAATGAGGTTCGCGCCCGAAAACTCTGCCCTGGCGTCATTCAAGAAACCTTTCAGGTCAAACAGGTGAAAAAAGGCAGCGGTCAAGTTTCTCTGAGTAAAACCTATGCCAAGATCTTCCGCAGTTATTCAACCCATTCCAAAATCTCCTTCTTCGCTTATCTACTGACTGTTCTAACAGGTTACCTCAGTGCCATCCCCTTTTTTATCAAGGTTTTTTTCCCCTATTTAGAGCTTGTTCTGCGCCAGTCCATTCGCTCTCACTTTCTTCCAGAACAAGAACGTGAGGATCTGATCTTTCATGAACAGGGTCAAAGTACCGGACTGTCTTATGCCCAGGCGGCGGAGAAGGTCTACCAACTGCTTAAAACCATTGATTTGCTTAAAAACTTCAGTGAATTTGTCTATGTGGTCGGGCATGGGTCTTCCAGCATTAACAACCCCCATGAATATGCCTATAACTGCGGGGCCTGCGGCGGGGGAGAAGGGCGGGCCAATGCCCGTGTCTTTGCCACAATTGCCAATAATGCTGAGGTACGGACGGTGCTTAAACACACATATGCGTTAGAAATTCCTGATTCAACGGTTTTTATTGGGGGTTATCATGATACCTGCCAGGATACCTTGCTGTGGTTTGAACCTGATTTATCTCCAGAGCAAAAACAGCGACATTGGCAGTATAAGACACAAATGAAACGCGCCTTGGAATACAATGCAACTGAGCGGGGGCGCAAATTTTTTAATATTTCCAACCATTTGAGTGTTTCAAGAGCCTTTAAACAGGTTTTCAAGCGTTCGAATGATTTGGCCGAGGCCCGTCCAGAATATAATCATGCCACCCAGTCTCTCTGTGTGATAGGTCGGCGCAGTCTCAATCAACAGATCTTCTTTGATCGCAGAGCCTTTCTCTGTTCGTATAATCCCGACTCAGATGATGGAACCGTGCTTGCCAAAAGCATGGCGGCGGTCATGCCCGTCTGTGCAGGGATCAATTTGGAATACTATTTCAGCAGCATGGATCCCGAAGTCTATGGCTGTGGCTCAAAGCTAAGCCACAATATTACCTGTGACTATGCGGTCATGAGCGGCTTTGCCAGCGATCTTCGCTTGGGGCTTTCAAAGCAAATGGTTGAAATTCACGATCCACGCAGAATTCTGTTTCTGATTGAAAGTTCCCCCGAAATTGTGCATCGGATTTTATTGGCAAACCGACAGCTCGAAAACCTCGTGAAAAACAGATGGGTTTCTTTGCTTGTTTATCACGCTCCCAGCAAAACCTTCTATACATTTAAAAATGAGATCTTTGTCCCCTTTGAAATTCCTACAAGCAAATATGTGAGCTATGTGGGTTCAGAAAGTATTCCCACGGATGCCCGCAATCTAATTTCTGTTGCCTTGTTGGAGAAACGATCATGACTCTGACCGAGGCTCCTCTTTTGGCCATTCCCCTGATTGTTTTGCCGCTGTTGATGTTCCTCTATTCAATTCTTGTGCGGGTTGTCAAGGCTCAGAATTACTCCCGTTCGCTCAGCTTGTTGGCGATTTTTGCTCAGGTTTTGCTCTTTGTCTGTGCCTTGGGGATTTCGGTTTTTGTGCTCTGCCACAAAAACCATGATTTTTTACTTTTTAACTGGATGCAACATACAAAACCCTTGTACCATCTACAAATTCATCTGGAGGCTTCGACCTGTCTCTTTTTGGTTTTGGCCACATTTCTCTGTGGGGTAATCGGGCGTTTTTCAATCAGCTATCTGGCCTATGAAGAAGGCTATTATAAGTTTTTTATTAATTTTTATTTGATGCAATTGGCCCTGTATACGCTGATTTTAAGTTCTAATTTTTACTTTATTTTGATTGCCTGGGAATTGCTGGGATTGGCTTCGGTATTTCTAATTTCTTTTTATCAAGGCAGCCAAAAAACTGTAAACAATGCGTTATTTGTCTTGGGAATTTATAAATTTTGTGATTTATTTTTAATTTTGGCGTTATTGCTCTTTCAACACGAACAACATGGTTTTATTCTTTCAGAACATGCCCACCCAGCTTCGGTTTTCTTTCTTTGCGTGCTCTTTATTGCCTCCATGGGAAAATCTGCCCTTTTTCCCTTTTCAAAATGGGTTCCTCGCGCCATGGAAGGCCCCACCACCACCAGTGCGATCTTCTATGGGGCATTGTCTATTCATGCCGGGGTGATTTTATTGGTCAAGTTTCGCACTTATTTTGAGGGCCATAGTTGGATTCAACTCTTGCTGTTTTTGATGGGCCTGTTCACAGCTATTTATGCCAGTCTCAAAAGCAGGATTCAAACGGATGTAAAATCCACACTGGCTTATGCCACTGTGGTTCAGGTCGGACTTATCTACATGGAATTTGCTTTGGGCTGGTATGAACTCGTTTTATTGCATACGGCTTCCAATGCCCTTTTAAAAACCTATCAATTTATTCGCACACCCTCCAATATTCATCATTTTCACCATCTTGAAAAACTGAATTATCATTTATTTGATCCCCACGGGCTGCATTTTGAAAGGCTTTTGCCCCAATCTTTAAGGATTGCGAGTTATAAACTGGTTTATCACAATTTTGGGTTCACGCTGGCTTGGCAAACCCTGTTAAAACCCCTGAAACAAGGCCAATCTTTTTTGAACCAAAAGCTAGAAACGCTCAATGCACAATTGCTTCAATTGCCCTTTTTCCGTTCTCAAGTCCTGGTTCTGCTGATGGGTATTTTGGGGGTTCTTGGCCTGATCTGGCTGGAGCGTCTTGCTTTGGTTCAGCATTTGTATCTCTCTGCGGGTTTGCTCTTGGGGGCGCTGCTGATATCATTTCTGAGCCTCAAACACACAACCATTGGGCATTATCTGATTAAAATTAAAACCAGTTATTTTTGTGTTTCTGCCAGTGCCATTCTTTTCTTTGGCAATTTGGAACACTATAACGCCCTTTATTATTTTGGACTCAATCTGATTTCGCTGTTCATTCTCGATTTTTTTATCAAATATTTATCGCGACGTTTGGATCTCGACAGCCTTCAGGCCTATTTGGGCATTGGCAATCGCTATAAATACATCAGCATGATCGCAATAGCTATTCTGCTGATGCTGACTTTTACGCCAGGTTTTGCGTCTTTTATTGTCTTTGATGCTGTTTTAGAAGAGATTTCTGAAAAATCAAAGTTTATTATGATTCTGTTCTTGGCCGTCAATATTTTAAATATGTACTCGTTTTTTAAATTTATGTTTAAACTTTTATTTGGAGAAACCCAGCAACATCTCAGTGAGTACCCCGATTTTACACCTTTTGAGCGTTTAAAATTGGCGATGTTGATCCTGCCCATGATTGTGGCGGGTTTATTGCCTTTTTTATGATCACATATAGCCGGGTTATCTGGCTGTTGGCTTTGGTCAGTCTGTTAACAGATATTTCAAGTGAAATGCTCTATCCGGTGATGCCTTTTTACTTAAAACAAATCGGTTTTTCCATGTTGGTGATAGGGTGCTTAGAAGGTCTGGCAGAAGCATTGGCAGGTTTAAGTAAAGGTTATTTTGGCCAAGTTTCGGATCTAACTGGAAAGCGGGTCAGTTTTATCAGAGGGGGGTACTTGCTCAGTGCCCTTGCAAAACCACTCTTGGCAGTATCGCCTTGGATTTTTTGGGTTTTTGGGGCACGTTTGCTTGATCGCCTGGGCAAAGGTCTGCGCACGGCTCCGCGCGATGCCCTGCTTTCAAGTCAGGCCACCCCACAGACCCAAGGCCAGGTCTTTGGCTTGCACCGAGGAATGGATACCTTGGGCGCAGTCATCGGTCCTGTTTTTGCGCTTGGATTTTTGCTGCTTTGGCCTGGTCTATATCAGGGTCTGTTCTTACTGGCTTTTATTCCCGCATCGCTCGGTGTCAGCCTGACTTTTTTACTCAAAGATTCTCCGCATCGAAGTCTAGCGAGTCAAACAAAGCAGGTCATTCCCTTTTGGGGTTATTTCAGTTATTGGGAAAAGGCAACTCCGGGGTATCGCCGTTTGGTCGCACCCATGCTATTTTTTGGCTTGATGAATGCTTCGGACGCCTTTTTATTGTTGCGTGCACAACAATTGGGCTGGTCTGAAAATGGCGTAATTGCATTGTATATTGGTTATAACCTACTTTATGCCCTGGCAGCCTTACCTGTGGGGCACTTGGCCGATCAGCTTGGAATGCGCCGTCTTTTGCAAGTGGGGTTGCTTTTGTTTTCTGCTGTTTACGCGGGATTTGCTTGGAACCAGCAAAAAGAGATACTCTGGCTTTTGTTTGCAGTCTATGCGATCTATGCGGCCTGTAATGAGAGTCTGGTCAAGGCCTGGATTTCCAAAATAACCCCCGAACATGAAAGGGGAACAGCCTTGGGTTTCTATGTCAGTTTGAGCAGTTTGATGGCTTTACTGGCCAGTGTTCTAGCAGGGGTGCTTTGGCAAATGCTTTCACCCGTTTGGCCTTTTGCCATCAGTGCCAGTGGCGCGTTGCTGGTGTGGGTCTGGATGGTTTGGCAGGGACCACATATTCCTGAACAGCGCGTAATTCAGGGATAAGCAATAAGCGGCAGCCTAACACAGCTTGACCAGTCCCTGTCAATCACATGCCATCAGCTCTTTTTCGACACCAACACCTTGTCGATGCGGTGGTGGTCCATATCCACCACCTCAAAGGTATAAGCACCCCAGGTGATTTGCACCCCCTCTTGGGGAATCTGCTCCAGCAAAGCCAATAAAAATCCAGCAACGGTACGAAAACCTTCCAGCTCTGCAAGTTCTTTCTCGGGCAGGTCAAAATAATCGGCGAAGTCTTCAAAGGGCAATTGCCCCTCAACCAGCCAAGATCCATCGGCGCGGGTCACGATTCCCGCTTCCGGGTCGGGGTGGCTTGACACATCGCTAACAAGATCGCTGAGCAAATCGTTGAGGGTGACCAATCCCAGCACCGAGCCGTATTCGTCCAGCACCATGGCACAGTGAATGCGCGAATCCTGAAAGCGCTGCAAGACCTTATACACCTTCATATTTTCGGGCACAAAGAGCACAGGCTTAAGCGTTTGTTCCAGTTCGGGTTTTTCTTGGTTAAACATCTGGGCGAGCAGGTCTTTGACATGCACAATGCCCAGCACCGTGTCGAGATTTTCTTGGCAGACCGGGTAGACCGAGTGGGCCTCCGCCAGGATTTTGGCCTGGTGCTGGGCAGAATCTTCTCCCTGTTTGAGCCAAACCACGTCGTGGCGGTGGGTCATCAGGGCATCAATGCTGCGCTCGCCCAAATGAAAGACCCGTTTGACAATTTCTTCTTCAATTTCATCAATCACGCCGGTGGTGGCCCCTTCCGCAATCAGGGCTGTGATTTCTTCTTCGGTCACCAGGGCTTCGCGGTTGGGAGGAACACGCAGCAGGCTCAGAATCAGGTCGGTGGTGCTGCTCAGCAGCCAGACCAGGGGTGTGGCCCACTGCGAGAGCAGGTGCATGGGCCGGGCCATCACTTTGGCGATGCGTTCCGGGTGGGCCAGGGCCAAGCGTTTGGGCACGAGTTCACCCAGAATCAGGGAAAAGAAGGTGATCACCATGATCACCACCACCAGCCCCAGCGAGAGACTGTAAGGCTGCAAGAGCGGAAAGGTATTAAAATATGTGCTGAGTTTTTGGGCAATCTCAGCACCGCTAAAGACCCCCGTGATGATACCGATCAGGGTGATGCCAATCTGCACCGTTGAAAGCAGACGATTGGGGCTTTGGGCCAATTTAAGTGCCCATTCAGCCCCGCGATCACCTTCGTTGGCCGCAGCTTCAAGCCGAATTTTGCGGGCTGAGACAATCGCAATTTCAGCCATGGCAAAGAGGCCATTAAACAGAATCAGCGCCAGAATAATCAGGATTTCAGTAATGAACATATGGGCCTTTTTGAATCAGAATTCACAGACCCATGCTAACACAATTGATTTTGCGCTTAAATCTGAGCATGTTAAGATGCCTCCATGCACTGTTTACATCGTCAGCGTTTATTCTTTGGCTGGATTCTGCTCGTCAGTTTACTCACTCACTTTTTTGTGGCCCACCACGAAGGGGTTTCGGAGTTAATTCTCTGTGTGCAGGCCAATGGACAGGTGACGATTGAAACCCCAACAGCCCACGCGCATGGGACCTCAGATTCAGGTCCTCAACATGAATCATCACAGCCAAAACAGAACTCACATCACTGCGAACACGAGGGAGAATGCAGCGATCTGCATCTCTCCTTTGTGCATCCCGAAACCTATCTGAGTCAAAATACCAATGCGGCCCAAGATGCTTTGGGGCTGCGTTTGGCCCAACTTTTGGCAGAAGGGGCCTTCGGGATCTTTGCGAGACCCGAGCCCGCAGTGTTTCGACAAGAGACCCAAGCCCCCATTTTCGCGCCGCCTCATCCGCCCCCCAAGCAGCGAGAGCAGATTCTCGCCACCACCTATCTGCTGATTTGAAGCCGCCTTTCTAACGCTATCTGCGCGCTGCGCTGGATTTTGTGTCTATTTAGAAAGGCTATTTTATGTTCAAAAAAAATCTCTATCTCTCACTGCTCATTCTTGTCATCGGTCTCTTGGCAGGTTTTGTTGTGCTCAATTTTAAAACCCCTGCCCAAGGTGCAGATCCCCACGGCCATCAGGCAGCTGAGTCCGCAGGCCACGAAGAAACAGAAAAAAACCCGACAGAAAAACCATTAAAAGGCCCCCATGGGGGGCGCCTGCTCAGCGACAAAGACCTGCAATTGGAGGTCAAAATCTACGAAAGTGATGTGCCGCCTGAATTTCGGGTCTATCTTCTGCGCCAAGGCAAATCCCTGCCCTTCCAGGGCTTTTCGCTCAAGGCCCAGGTCAAACGCCTGGGTAAAACCGACGCTATCAGCTTCAAACCCGAGCGCGACTATTTGCGTGGGCAGCAGGAGATCTACGAGCCCCATTCCTTTGATGCCGTCTTTGAGGGGCAGTACCAGGGCAAAAGCTACCGCTGGTCATTTAGACAAGAAGAAGGCCGTTTGCAGGTGCCCGACGAAATGCGCCGCCGCTCTGAGATTCAAATTCTCACAGCGGGGCCACAGGTCTTGAGCAAAAAGCTGGTGTTCCCCGGCCAGATTGCACTGGATCAAGACAAATATGTACATATTGTGCCCCCTTTGGCGGGTCGGGCGATCGAGGTGCTCAAACATGTCGGCGAAAAGGTGGGCAAAGGCGAAGTGCTGGCGGTGATTCACAGCCGAGAATTGTCTGATTTGCGCCTGCAGCACGTTTTATTACAGCAAAAAGGTCACCGGGAACGCTTTTTATGGCAACGCGAAGAGACTCAGCGTCAGGCCTTGCTCAGCTTACTCAAACTCCTGCGTCAGGGCCAAGACCCAGAAGCGATCCACAATCAATTGCTCAAAGCGCCTTTGGGAGAGGCAAAGAGCCTGATTCTCACAGCCTTTGCAGATTTGCGTTTGGCCCGCCAAAAAATGCAGCGCGAACGCGAGCTATCTCAGGCAAAATTGGCCTCCCAAGAAGATACACAAACCGCGCGCACCGAATACGAAAATGCCCTCTCTCATTACCGTGGAGTGGTCGAAGAAGCTGTCCTGCAGCGCGAGAGCGCTGGGGTCTTGCAGCGCCAGAGTCTGCAGGCAGTAGAATCTGAGCAGGCTGCCCTGGAGCAAAAGCTCAAAATTCTGCAGGTCGGACCTGGCAAAGAGGGCAGCGCCCGCTATGAACTGCGCTCCCCCATCAGCGGGGTGGTCACACAAAAACATCTCTCGATGGGCGAGTCAGTGGGCGTGGATTCGGAGGTCTTTGTGATTGCCGATCTCTCGATTGTCTGGGCTGAAATGCTGGTGCCGGATACACAATTGGAACAAGTCGGGCTGGGGCAGCGTGTGCGTGTCATCTCGCAAAACCGCAAGCGTGAGGCCTTCGGCGTGATTTCCCACAATAGCCCGGTCGTCGACCCCGAGACCCGGCGGGCCGAGGCCCATGCCCATATCTCCAATTCCGACGGATTTTGGCGACCGGGTATGTTTGTCTCGGTGGAAGTACTCACCGACGCTCGGCGGGTACCTGTGGCGGTTGCCAAATCTGCGATTCAGAGCTTTCGCGACTGGCAGGTAGTCTTTGCCCAATTTGGGGAGACCTTTGAGGTTCGCCCGCTTGAATTGGGCGAAGAAGACGAAACCTGGGTCGAGGTTAAATCTGGTTTGAGCCCTGGGCAGCCATATGCCGCCTTAAACAGTTTTGTGCTCAAGGCTGAGCTCGGCAAAAGTGCCGCCAGCCACGATCATTAGGGGGCAAACATGTTTGAGGCGCTTTTAAAATTTGCCTTGCGCCAGCGCTGGGCCATGTTGTTGGTTTCGGTTGTGATTTTGGTGCTGGGCGTGGTCTCTTTCCAATTTTTGCCGATTGATGCCGTGCCAGATATTACCAATGTGCAGGTTCAGATCAACACCGAAGCCCCCGGGTATTCGCCGCTCGAAGTCGAGCAGCGGGTCACTTTCCCAATCGAAACCGGGATGGCTGGTTTGCCGGGGCTCGAAACCACCCGCTCGATCTCCCGTTATGGCCTCTCTCAGGTGACTGTAATTTTTAAAGACGAGATCGCGATCTATTTTGCCCGTCAATTGGTCAATGAGCGCTTAATCCAGGCCACTGGCCAATTGCCACCAGATTTGGTACCCACGTTGGGGCCCATTGCCTCAGGTCTGGGTGAAATCTTTCTCTGGACCGTGGATGCCGACCCCCAGGCACTCAGCACCGAAGGAAAGCCGTATACCCCCTCAGATTTGCGCACCTTACAGGATTGGGTGATCAAACCACAGCTCCGCCGCGTACCTGGTGTCACCGAGGTCAATACCATTGGCGGCTATTTGCGCCAGTTTCATATTTTGCCTGACCCAGCCAAAATGATGGCTTATGGCTTAAGCTTTCGCGATCTGCTGGCAGCCTTGGAGCGCAATAACCGCAATGCCGGGGCAGGTTATATTGAGCGCAATGGCGAACAATACCTGATTCGCGCCCCAGGCCAAGTAAAAACAGCCGCTGAAATTGGGGCCATTCGTTTGGCAACCCAGGCAGGGGTAAGTGTCTTGATCTCAGATCTGGCCAGTGTCCGCGAGGGCACAGAATTGCGGACTGGGGCTGCCACCAAAGACGGGCATGAGGTGGTACTGGGAACGGTCTTTATGCTGATTGGCGAAAACAGCCGCACAGTTTCTCATCAGGTCTCTGAACGTCTCAAAGCGGTCAATCGCAGTCTACCTGCAGGCGTCAAAGCCACAGCGGTCTATGATCGCACCCTCTTGGTGGATGCCACCATCGAAACCGTCAAAGAGAACCTGCTCGAAGGCGCTCTGCTGGTGATCGTGGTTCTCTTCCTGTTTTTGGGCAATTTTCGCGCAGCTTTGATTACGGCCTTGGTCATACCTCTGGCGATGTGCCTGACCCTGAGTGGCATGGTGGCAAGTAAACTCAGTGCCAATTTGATGAGTCTCGGCGCTCTCGATTTTGGCATTATTGTCGATGGCTCGGTTGTAATTGTCGAAAACTGCCTGCGCCAAATGGCCCAAGCTCAGCACCGTTTGGGCCGGGTATTAACAGGCTCAGAGCGCCGCGAAGTGGTCTTTGCAGCAGCCAAAGAGGCCCGGCAGGCCCTGCTCTTTGGTGAGCTGATTATCATGATCGTCTATTTGCCGATCCTGACCCTGATGGGGGTCGAAGGCAAGATGTTCAGACCGATGGCCCTGACCGTGATCATGGCCCTGGCAGCCGCCATGTTATTGAGCATGACAGTGGTGCCTGCCGCCGTGGCCCTGTTGGTCACAGGGCGGGTTTCCGAAAAAGAAAATTGGCTGGTGGCGGGTGTCAAACGCCTTTATCTACCCGCGTTAAAGAGCGCGCTCAATTACCGCCTGCCGATCTTAACCGCTGCCGGGGTCTTGATTCTGCTCAGTGGGTTGATCGCCAGTCGCATGGGGGCCGAGTTTATTCCCAGCCTGGACGAAGGCGATGTGGCCCTACATGCCCTGCGCATTCCTGGCACCAGTTTGACCCAGGCTGTACAAATGCAAGATGCACTCGAAGATAAACTCAAAGAGCTGCCCGAGGTCAAAACGGTCTTTGCCAAAATTGGCACAGCTGAAATTGCCACCGACCCCATGCCGCCGAGTGTGGCAGATACCATTGTGATGATCAAACCCCGCTCCGAATGGCCCAACCCCCAGCTCAGCAAAGGGGAGTTGGTCAAACAACTCGAAGCCAAAGCCCATGAAGTCTTGGGCAATAATTACGAATTCACCCAGCCGATTGAAATGCGCTTTAACGAGCTAATTGCAGGCGTGCGCAGTGATCTGGGGGTCAAAATTTTTGGCGACGACCTCGATTTGCTACTGGAACAGGGGCAAGCCGTGGCTGAAATTCTCGAAAAAATCCCAGGAGCAGCCGATGTCAAAGTAGAGCAGGTGACCGGGCTACCCGTCATGACCCTGCAAATTGACAGAGCCGCCATTGCCCGCTACGGACTGGATATTGCCGATGTGCAAGACGTACTCGAAATTGCCACAGGTGGCAAAGGAGCCGGTTATGTCTTTGAAGGCGACCGCCGCTTTGAACTGGTCGTGCGTTTGCCAGAGCCTTTGCGGGTGGATTCAGCGATACTCAAAGATCTGCCCATCCCTTTGCCAGGGCGCAAAGGGCAATATGTACCGCTTTCAACCCTGGCCCGCTTTGAAACCCTGACGGGCCCCAACCAGATCAGCCGAGAAAATGGCAAACGCAGGGTGGTCGTCACCGCCAATGTGCGCGGTCGGGATTTGATGTCCTTTGTCAATCAGGCCAGGCAGGCAGTGGAGAGCGAGATCAAGCTTCCCAGTGGCAATTGGTTTGAATGGGGGGGCCAGTTTCAGCAATTGGTCTCCGCCAGCCAACGCCTGCAATGGGTGATCCCCCTGGCCCTGCTCTTGATTCTGGCCCTGCTCTATACCACCCTTAAGAGCTTCAAAGACGTAATTGTGGTCTTCAGTGGGGTGCCCTTGGCCCTGACGGGTGGCATCTTGCTGCTTTGGCTGCGCGGAATTCCGCTCTCAATTACAGCAGCAGTGGGTTTTATTGCCCTCTCAGGGGTCGCCGTCCTCAATGGTTTGGTGATGGTCTCATTTATTACCAAATTGCGTGAAGAGGGGCAAGCACTCAGAACAGCCATTCTCGAAGGAGCCTTGACCCGCTTACGTCCAGTTTTGATGACAGCTCTGGTGGCCTCTCTGGGCTTTGTACCCATGGCGATTGCCACAGGCACGGGCTCGGAAGTGCAGCGTCCGCTGGCCACCGTCGTGATTGGGGGCATTCTCTCTTCGACTTTGCTCACCCTTTTTGTCTTGCCAGTGCTTTACAGTCTGTTTCACATTCAAAAAACCGGGGAAATCGAAAGCCATGAAATTTAAACCGTTTGTCTATGCCTTAAAGCCAAGAGAACAAAATCACTCAGCTGCGTAAACCGCTCTATGCTCTATTTTCTTAAACTTTTACTCTCTGCAACCATGATCGTCGTGATCAGCGAAGTGTCTAAAAAATTTCCCACACTGGGTGGTCTGATCGCCTCACTGCCCCTGCTTTCGATCTTGGGAATGCTCTGGCTTTGGCGCGACAGCCACGACCCTGAATTGTTGGCAAACCATTCTTTGGGCACTTTTTGGTTTGTCTTGCCCTCTCTGCCGATGTTTCTGCTTTTGCCTTGGCTTTTGCGCAAGGGGCTGTCCTTTGGCTGGGCTTTGGGGCTGAGTTGTCTGTTGACAGTCGGATTGTATTCTGCGATGGCACTCCTGCTCAAACGCTTTGGCGTAGTACTTTAGGGGTTTGTCAGTTAAACTGTGAATATCTGCAAAGCGTCTCACCAGGTGAGACGCTTCCCAAAATTGAGGAAAACACAGCCATGACCGACCTCTACGATCAGCTCTCCAAGGCCTATGCCTTGCAGGGAGGTGATTTACCACCCACCCAAGACCCCGACGACGGACTGCCTGAATGGGGAGGGGCGCCGATGGTGCCTGAGCAAATGATCCGGCTTTTGTTTACAGGCTTTGAATTGCCCTCTTTTGCCGAGGAATTGCAAAAATTAGAGGATGGTTTGCCCCTGCCGCAAATCTTTGATTGGCAAGCGGCGCAGCCCGAAGAACAGGCATTGACCCCACTCTCCCCCCAAGAATTGCGCACCTTTCGCGCCTTCCAACAGGTGGTGGAACATGGTCGCAAATCCAGCAAATACCTCCAGGCCATGCAAGATTTGCAACGCACCCATCCCCAGATCCAAGAAATTGCCCTGCTGATCTCTCAATACCTGTGTATTTGGCACCCTGAGCAGCATTTTCCTTTTGTCGAGAGCCAATTGGCCACCCA
Organism: Candidatus Sericytochromatia bacterium; assembly: GCA_018780035.1. Classification (GTDB taxonomy): domain Bacteria; phylum Cyanobacteriota; class Sericytochromatia; order UBA7694; family UBA7694. The sequence continues at coordinate 110,637 of JADMKE010000001.1, read as the reverse complement.
GCCCGATTGGCGTGTCTTGCGTTATGTCTTTGCGGGCTATTTATTGCTGGAACACACCCCTGTCGAAGCAGAGACCCAAGCCGCTTTTTTGGCCCTGATGAATCAGCAATTGGAATTGCACGAACATCTTGGCACACATCCCCAAGGAGAACAGCCCAATGCCTGGGAAGTGTTGGCTTTTTACCAGACCCAAGCCACCTGGTTTATCTTTGGCGATTTACATTTGGAGCGAGCGCTTTATGCCCTCAATGTCTGCATGCAAGTGCTCAACCAACTCTACCCAGAACCTAAGCAACACCCACCCGAAGTACAGGCCCTTTTGCAGGCTTGGTTTGAATGTCTGACTGAAAGTGCCGAAGTCACGGCTCATATTCGCCAATTTCTCACCCCCCTCTTGCTCAAACGCACAGGGCTGGGAAGTGGACGGGGCCTCAAAAAAGGTTAAGACGCTTATTAAGGTGTTTCGACCGGCACTTCAATCACGGGTGTTTCAGTCGCGTTGGTAGCCGTTTTTTGCTGGCTGTATTTAAAACTGATCTGGGCATCTCTTTGGCCCAGGGTGTTCAACCAAGTGCGCAACCACATTTGCGCTTGTTTTTCAGCCTCTGCCATCAGTTCAGCAGAGCGGGCCTGTTGATTGAGATCCGTTTGCATCTGAGAAGCGGCACGCTGGCGAAAAATTTCAAACTCTTCTTGCGAGGCCAACCAGGCCTTGCGGGGGGCCGCAAAGTCAATCGTGTCAGGGTTGAGAATCACGTGTAAGACTTCGATTCGGGGCAATTCCAAGCGCATTTGCCGGCCAGAAAGGCTCATAGTGGCCTGGGAGAGATCGACACCATAAACGGCCCGGCCCCGCGCCAATACCACCACTTCGTGATGGCCAAAGGGAATGCGGCTGCCTTCGCGAAAGACCTGGGTGCCCACCAATTGGGCCTGTAAGACCTCAAGGTGGTGCAGGCTCTTTAAGCGCTGCAACAAGACCTGGGGCTTTGAAGCATTGGACTGACCCAAGAACCAAAAAAGCAGACAGGCCAAAGACAGGGCAATAATACCAATGCCCATCACAATCACTGAGAAGAGATCAGCGGCGATACGTTTCATTTCAATCGGTTTGAGTCATTAAGCCATTACGCGGGTGATATAGGCATGTAAATAGCCAATTGTCGCCAAGGTGGCTTCATAAGCCGCCACGGGATTGTATTTTACCGCATCGGGGATTTCTCCGGTAACTGCATGGGAAGAAATATTGATATGGCCATGGGCAAAAGCGTCTTGCACACCATGTAAACCATAACCCAACTCTTTTTCAGCCTGCTCAAAATGGCCGCGTTTGGCCAATTCAACAGCGGCATCGAGGTGGCGCTGGGCCCAGATAAAGCGGGTATCTTGTTGACCGGGTTTGTCTTTGTTGAGGTCAAAGTGTTTGCTGGGAATGCCATTGGGGAAGGCATCAGAATTGCCATATGCGGTATTGTTGAGATCCATGTCAAAATTGGCGGTACCAATCCGGCGGGCCTGCTCATCGCTAAAGCCAAGTTGTTTGGCAATGGCATAAGATCCGTAGTGTTGTTCGCCTTCACCATGATCCTGATCGGGCACACCCATGTGGAAATCGTCTTCAAACAGACCCGAAAGGTCTCCTTGGGGGGCATTTAAGAAGTGTTTGTCAAATATGGTGGCTGGGGTCACCTGCCAACCGGCATCCAGGGCTTGGGCGCTTTGGGTACCGGCATAGACCTGTTTGAGCAATTCTTTGGGAATCAAAGGATCCTGCAAGGCAATGGGGGGCTGAGGCACGGGGGTTTTGATCCAGGTCTGGGCTTTCATGTCTTTTTTGACAAAATAGAGGTCATCGACTTTGTTGGCGACCCAACCAAAAGCCTTGGGGAAGTGTTTAAAGAACCAGAAAGCCACTTTTTGGAAGACTTGCAAAGGCTTGGAAACATGGGTGCTATTGGGTGTGTAATCGATGGTGGTGACCAGTTTGTGCACACCTTTGTCATCACGGCCATAGGTCACAGCGCCTTTGACGCCGATGCCTGCCAGAAATCCCTGGGGATCATAGGCTTCTTGGGGTTTGCCTTGAATCGCTTCGATATATGCTTTTTGGGCAGCCGGGGTTTGATAGGCAATGGGTTTGCCTGTCACTTTTTCGACCCATTTAAACACGGTCTGATAGTCTTCGGGGGTTTTTAAGCCGGTCTGAGAGAGAGAGGGTTTGGCTGGCGCTTGGTTGGCGGGCTGAATCAGAGAGAGAGGCTGAACCGGCACCGTGGCACCGACTTTGACAGCCGAAGTGGGTGATTGAGCCACACCGAGCTTCAGAGCTTGTGTCTCGGATTCAACCAGTTTAATGGGCTGGGTGCCAACGGGACGGGGGGTAGAGAGTTTCAGTTGATCGGTCCCCAAAGCAGAAGCAACAGGCAAAGTGGCTGTTGCCGCTTTGGCTGAACTCGCCAATTGAGGTTGCTGCAAGGTACGCAGGACGGTAACTGAAGGAGCTGTTTCCACACGCATCGACATGTTTTATTCTCTCTCTATTATTCTGCTTAATAAATGACAGGCTGCAGGGTTTTGGCTTCTTCGGTCCAGGCCTTGAGATCATCAAGACTGGGCACGTCCATGCCATATTGCAAGGCCAGAATGCTGATCGAGAGCTTCATGGCTGCGAGTTCCACGACATTGCGGCGGGCTAAGTCGGGCACGCTGGTAATGCCGTTGGCGACCAAGAGCCAAGCATCGTCACGACTGACACCAGTGATCCGGAGCAAGTCGGCCTGTTCAACCCAAAACAGGATTTGCTGTTCAAAACCACCGGGGGCCCAGAGCCCTTCCAGTTTGCGCTTGAGCAGCCAGCGACGCAGAGGGGAACGGCCAGCCTGCAGCAGGTCATTGGCGTTTTTGATGCCCCAAAACTTGGCGCTTTTGCTGTATTTGGGATTGTAGAGAAACATTTCAATGTCAATATCTTTGCCCTGTTGGGCAGATTTCAGGCCAAATTCTTGGGTGCTGGCCTGCATTTGATCTTCAGCTTGTAATTCCTCGGCCAGAGAAGCTTCAAGTTCTTTTAAAGCGGCCACTTCGTCGGGGCTATAAGGGCTGGTATCTGTGCTGCTCTCCTGTTTGGGGGCGGTGCTGGCGGATTTTCTGAGCTGGGCCTGGGCTTGAACAGTCTCTTTGGAAACAGGTTTGAGTTCGATTGTCTGCTTTGGAGAGACCTGTTTGGCGGTGGTTTGTTTTGCTGTTGTGGTTGCAGCACTGCGAGTCACTGTTTCCTTGCTCCCAGAGTTTTGCCGAAGGGAATTTTCAACAGTTAAGGCTGTTTTCAGGCTGGATTGGGTGGCCACAGGGCTGGAAACGGAGCCACAGGCGGTCAAAAAGCTGGTGGTCAAAAGGGCAAAAGCCAAACATGAACGGGAGAAAATCATAAGCGGGTGTCCTTCCCCAATAATTAATGAGCACTTGAATTTAAACTTTCGTTAATTTTTTATAGCCTCAAGCTTAACTTTTCTTGTGGGCAAAGCACAAAATAATATTAATTTTTGATTAACATAAAGTTATGTTATGGTTAATTCAGTCGCATCAATGCCCCCGGCTTTTGGATGGTACTCTTCAGCTCACAAACAGGCTATACTGATGTCTGTCTGAGAAGTTATAAGGAGCTTTGGAATGAAATACAAATTGCTGACCTCATCCCTTTTGGGTACCCTGGCTGCTGCCACACTTTGCTTAACTCCCGCCTGGGCCAACCTGGACGACAATTTGCGCCATACCCCCGCAGGTGCAGATGCCTTTGTCGCGGTCAGTACCGATCAGAAAGATTGGGATTATTTCCTCAAACGCAAACCTTTTTCAACCATGCATGAGAGTCTGCTCAAAGAAATCCTGCCAGCTTTTGGCAAAGAAATGGGCATTGACGCCGAAAAAGATCTCTTGCCGCTCTTTGGCAGCCACATTTCTGCTGCCGTTTATGGCAAAAGTGTCAGCAAAAAAGACTTTCCCGCCCTGATAGCGGTGGATCTCAGCAATCCCGCCCAATTCCAGCCCGTGCTCGACAAGCTCAAAGCAGCCATCAGCAAAGACAAAGAAAAAGAGCGCACCCTGTTGGAGTCCAGCTATAAAGGCATTCAGGTCTATGGCGTGGCCGAGAAAGGTGAGACCCAAAGCGAAATTTATATGGCTCTCTCTGGCAATACCCTGCTCTTTGGCAACCAAACCCTGATCCAAGAGGCGATTGATACCGCACAGTCCAGCCAAACGATTGTTCAAGATGCGGCCTTTGCCAGCACCCTCAAATCGCTGCGCAGTGAAAAAGTCTGGTTTTATATGAACCCCCGCAATTTGGACACCTATCTGTCGATGGTGCCTGATATGTCCGATGCTGAATCCAAAGCGGCGATCAAAGAGATCAAAAAATCCTTTGCGCTTTACAACAGCTTTGGACTGGGCCTGGATCTCAATTCGCGTGGCCTGCGCTTCAAATCTTTTACGACCTTTCACAAAGATGGCGCCGACAGCCCCGAAAAAAAATACCTGCGTGAAATTGAAAATGCCATTGTCAATCCCAAGGCTCCCCTCAGCACCATCTTGCGGGCAGCTCCCGAGCGTCCGCTCTTTTTCGCGGCAGCCCAAGGCTTTCACCTGATTCCCTCAGGCTTAAAGCTCTTCTTGGGAGATCAGCCCGAAGCCAGAGCCATACTCGATGAAGTGGTGTTTAAAGGTTTTAAATCCCTGACCCACCTTGACATGGACAAAGACATCCTGGCCCACAGCGATGGACGTGTTGGCATGAGTTTGTTTTACCCCGAAAATCTCAAGACCGTCACCCAACCTCCCCATGCCGTAATCTATCTGGGGGTTAAAAACAACGAACAGTTTTTGAAAACCCTGAACCAAAAACTGCTCTTGGACTTTGCGGCCTTGGAATCCGAAGAAGGCGCAAAGAAAAAAAAGAAACAGGCCAATACCATCACCTTCCCCAAAGCTCCCCAGGCCCGCTACCGTGGAGCCCCATTGTACATGTCCAATTTGACCCCCACCGCTGAAGGGCTCAAAAAAGAAATGGGCATTCAGGCTGGTTATACCTATGTCAACAATCTTTGGTTCTTTGGCAGCAATATGGAGGCCCTCAAAGCGGCCATCGACTATGCTCACTCGGCCAATGCCAGTTTGCTCGACAATAATTATTTCACGGCCCTGCGCGAGAAATATACCCTCAAAGAAGATGCGGGAATGTTCTTTGTCGATCTGGGCAAAATTGTCGGCTTGGTCAAGCTCTTTATGGGCGAAGACGAAGAAGTCAAATCCCTTTTGCCCACCTTAAGTGCGTTTAAATCCGTCGTGGCAGGCGGTTCTTACAAAGAGGGCGGAGCCGAAGGCCTCTTCCTGATCGATGTCGATATGGAACAGATCGATTTTGAACTTTTGGCCAAAATGCTGGGTGAGTCAGAGGAGGCCAAAGAAGAAGTCCTGGATCCCCCGACTGAAGCACCGGCACCTCCGGCCCAGCCTTAAGCCAGGGCTGGCCACCGCTTGTGCCGCTGACATTTGAGCGTCTTGGCAAAACGGTGGTGGCCCGTTGGGAACCGCAGCGGGGGGAAAACGTCCCCCGAGGCTCAGCCCTGCGGGATGAGCTTGAAGCCTGCGATTTTCTGGATTATTATTTCTTAGAAGAGGCTTGGCAGGGCTTTTTTGAGTTGATCTGCAGCTACCCCGATCGCCCCCTCTCGCAGGCCATCGCAGAGGCCCGCGACTGTGTGCTTTCGTTGGAGATCAGCAAAGATAAAATGAATGCCTGGCTGAGTTTGATCCCCGCTTATGGGGGCCGCAAGCCCCTGCTCGACGATCTGATTTTTCTGCTGCGTGAGCAAAAAGTCAGTTTTGGGGTCTTGCCCGAGGTTTTGGAACAGCTCTTAAAAGCCACTGAGCCCATGCGTGTTTTAATTGCCCAAGGGGAATTGCCTGAAGATGGTGAAGACGCCCGTTTTGAAGCCCTGGTGGCAGAGCCCTTGCAACCTGGATCGCCATTTTTGCGCGAAGACCAGCGCGTCGATTTTCACAATTTACAAATCATGACCACCGTGGAGGTAGGGCGTCCCTTGATGCGCCGCTCTCCCCCTTTGCCAGGCAAACCCGGCTTGAATATTCTCAAGCGCCAAGTGTCCCAGCGCAAAGGCTTGGACCTGCCCTTTGGTCCCTGTCGGGGCGCAGAAATTGCTCCCCACGATCCCAATTTGCTCCAGGCCAGCATTGCCGGGCGGATCCGTGTGCGTTCAAATACAATCCATGTTGAGCCGGTCTTTGAGGTCTCAGAGATTGGCCCTGGCACCGGAGATATCCGTTTTCCCGGCACAGTGCTGGTGAATGGCAATATTCTCCAAGGTTATGCCCTCGAAGCCCAAGGAGATATTTGGGTCGATGGCACAGTTGAAGCCGCCTGGATCAAAGCCGGCGGCAATTTGGTCGCCCGTCAGGGACTCGTGGGCAACCGGCATAGCCGAATTGTGACCTCAGAAATGCTCGAATGCCGCTTTGTCGAACACTGTCAGATTTTGGCATTTAAGTCGATCCGGGTCTCAGACATGGTAATTCACAGCCATTTGCGCTCCTGCCAAGAGGTGGTCGTTGGACTCTTGGCAGGTAAAGGCCAGATCGCAGGCGGCACAGTCACAGCAGGTCAACGCATTCAGGCCCGGATTGCCGGTTCGGCCTCAAATACCCGCACAGTCTTAGAGGTCGGGGTGGACCCCATTTTGCAAATGCAGCAAAACCGTTTGAAAAAGCGCTTGGAGTATTACCGTCAAAAACTGGAAAAGGTGGGCGAAGCCCTGATTTACGCCCGTGTCCGCAAAACCGGAGGGGATTTATTGGCCACCTTGGAAGCCCTGCGTGAACAACTTTTGCTCAAGGTCTACGAATTGGGAGAACAAGAGGCACAGCTCAAGCCCCCCGACTTTAAAGGCAAAATTGTGATCACCGATCATATTTATGCGGGTGTCACGATTCGGATTGGGGGCTATGCCAGGACCTTTGAAAAAGACTTTTCAGGGGCCACACTTTATGTCGACAGTCAGAAACAAGAAATTGCGATCGGGAGTGTGCGCCTGTGACACGGTTTGAGAGTTTAAAAGCCGAGCTTGAAAGGGCCTGGAGCAACGACAAAGCAATTCGCTTGCTCATGCAATTGGTCCAGACCGATGCAGAGCAGGCGATTGAAGTTCTCAGCCAGTATCTCTACCAGGGCGAGCCTGAACTTCGGCTGGCAGCACTGGAATTATTGGTAGATCTCGGGCGCAAACAGATCGGAGATATCCCCGAGCTGTTTTTTACGATTTTACAGGATCCGCTCAGTTGGGAATTGCGGCCGCCCATACTCAAAGCGCTCTTGTTTCAATTGCCCGGTCAGCGGGCTGCGCGGGACAATTTACTCAAACTCTTGCAGAGTCAGGACTGGGATTTGGTGGCCCATATTATTCAGGCCTTGGGGCCGCTGGCAGACCCCGAATTGCAGTCGTGGTTGGTGGAAAGCCTCAATCACCCCCATTATTTTGTACGCAAACGTGCAGTTGAGGCTTTGGGAGCCCAACCCTGGAGTGCAGAGGTCGAAAACCACCTGCTGAGTATGTTGAGTGATGCCCAATCGGCGGTGGTACTCAAGGTCTTGCAAACCCTGAGCAATTCAGCTTCTTATCGCGTCATGAATCAATTGCGCGATCTGCTCGGTCTGCCTCAGACCCCCAGCGAATTGCAACCTGTTTTATTGGAGACTGCTGAGACCATTCAGAATAATTTAAACCAATTGCTGAGTCGGGCCGTCGAGGCCTTAAAATCCTCTGAGATTGAAGCCTTGGCTGCTTGGCTGGCGGAAGAACCCGATGAAGACATGCGCAAACGCCTGGAGCAGCATCTCTTGCTGGGACTGAATCAGATTTACCGCTTTGGCCGTCCTGAACAGGTGCATTTGATCCAGGTATTTTTGAGTATTGCCCCAGCCCAGGCCAAGGCTTTGTATTTGGCCGTTTTGCGCTGGGGCCTCAAACTCCAATGTCTGGAATTGCCTGAATCAGCCCCGCTTGAGGTCAAACATTTGCTCGAACAAATGTTGCTCGATCAGGCCGCCCCAGATCGGCCAGCATCCGAGCAAGAGCAGGCCTTTCAGCTTTTGGCCCGCTACGGCACCCCAACCGCTTTGGAGCGTCTTGAAGACTTTCTCAAATCCCCCCCTGAATTGTTTATGCAATTATTGCCCCTGTTTAGCCGTTTGGCAGAACAGGCCCTGCCCCATTTCTTGCATTTGAGTTTGCGGGAGTTGGAGCCCCGTGAATGGGAGAATATGCTGCTCTTTTTAGAGGGATTTGCCCAAACAGGCAGTTTGCCTGTGGCTTTGCGCTTGCTCAAACAGGCCAAAACAGCGCCTTTGCGCAAACGCCTGACCTTGCATTTGCTCAGTTTTGGCAATCTGCTTGGGCCACTTTTGCTCAAAGAATTGGAGCGCAGCCAGGCCCCTGAGTTTATCCGCGAAGTGCTTGAATTGCTCTTGCAAATTGATCCCTGGGAAGAAAGTTTTTCGCTGCTTGTGGGATTTTTGGCCCATCCAAGCCAAGATTTACAGGAGCGGGCCGCGCTGGGCTTGGTGCGTCTGAACTCAGGCAGCGAAGCGCTCTGGCGTTTGGCCACCCAAGATGAATCACAGGCCCAGGCCTGGGCGCTTGAAATCCTCTCCCAGCGGGGAGAGCGTGTTTTAACTGAATTGCTCCAATTGGCTGTTGCACGGAGTACTCAAGCACTTTGGCGCCAATTGGTGAGCACGGTTTTACAATCTGCCCAAGGCACCTGGGAGCCCCCCGCATGGGAAAGTGTGCCCGTGGAAAACCGCCGTCAGTTTCTGCTCTGTTTACAAACTTTGCCCACGCCAGCCAAGCCACTCTGGGGACTCTGGCTCTTAACGGATCCCTTGCTCAATGAACAAATCGAAACCTGGTTAGCACTACAAGGCAGCAGTTTGATTGGCCCCCTTTTGAACTGGGCAGAAGCCCTGCCTGAACGCGAAAAACAAGTGGTGCAACTGCTGGCGCGCCTCAATGCAGGGGATTTATTGCAAGCACTCAAAGACTGTAAACATGTCATGGCCCGTGTTTTGCTCATCCGCGCTCTTTTGCAGAGTGGGGTACCCGAAGGGCAGGGCTATCTCTGGGAATTATTGCCCGTCTCTCCGCGGCCTGTGCAATTGGTTTTGTTGGAGAGCTTGGGACAGGCCCAATATGCCCAAACGCCTTGGCAACCCCTGCTGCCATTTTTGCAAGAACCCGATCCAGAACTGCAATTGGCGGCCCTGCGCGTCTTGGTGCGCGCGGGTCAGCAAGAAGCAGCCTCTGCTGTGGCGACCCTTTTGCAATCGGACTTGCCGGCCTTGGTTTTGGCCGCCGTTGAAGCGCTGGGGTCTTTGCGGGCTGTGGCCTGGGCTCCGGCCCTTGAGACCCGCCTGCTTGAGGCCGAAGCCAATCAGAATCAAGCATTGCGTCAAGCCTGTCTTTTGGCACTGGGTCAGATGGGGGCTCAAAATGCCTTTCAAACCCTCAGCAAACGCCTGCAAATACAGGCCTCAGCAGAGCACAACCTGCCCGTTTTAAGTGCGTTGGGGGCTTTGCACCATGCCGATGTGGTCGCCCCCCTGATTGCCTTTTTTGAGGGAGTAGAAGCATTGGAGCAGCGCCAAAAAGCCTTGGAAGCCCTTTGCCAGAGCCAACAGACCCCAGCCCTAAACTATGTGCTCGGACATTTGGCCGAGTGGCCCCTGCCCTTGCAGCGCACAGCACTACAAAGTCTGGCTCAAACGGGTGAAGCCTGGATTTTGCCGACCTTTGAACGTTTATTACAACAGGCCGAAGACTGGCGCCTCAAGCGCACCATCATTGAAGTCTTGTATTATTTTCCACGCATGGAGGCCATGCATTTGCTCAAGCAGTTTCAATTGGCACATCCGGCTTTGCCGACAGTGGCGGGTTGGATTTTGCAAGAGGCCATTCGCGAGACCATTTCCCGTTTGCGGGCCAGCGTTGTCAGCGAAACCTGACCTGTAATTCGCCATTGCTAAAGTCTGCACCAATCGGCTCTAGGAGCGCCAAGGTCTGGGGCAAAATGATCGAGCGCCGCACGTTGCCAATTGTGAGAATCAATTCATCACCTTTTTTGCGCAGATCGAAGCGGTTAATTTCAAAGGGGGGAAACCGCCGGGTGAGCAGGTATTCATCCCCCTCTTTGTGGACGGATTGGATTTTTTCCTGGAAATAGATCTGAGTGGGGTCCTCTTGGGACGAGAAAGCAGATTCAGCAATGCGCTCTAGATTTTCGATGCCGACAATTTCACCGGCAAAAAGTGGGATTTGTTTGATCGGAACAGGGCTAAAAGACGTCTCAGCTTGGGTGATATACCCCGCTTGCACAGTGCGCATGCTTTTGAGCAATTCGGAATCGCCCGTTTCCATCACAATCCGGTTGAGAAAGACCAAATCGACATTATAGCCAAAAAGCGAGAAATAGGTATACGAGCGCAGGGCCTCTTTGAGTACCATTTTTTCGGGGTTGAGCACAACCCGGATCGAGGTCTGGGTTGGATCAAGCAGGGTACTCTGCAGGGCGGTCACGCCGCCAAAGAGGGTCTGGATGGCCTTAAAAACCGCCTGTCCGGGAATTGCCAAAGCGGTCTTTAACACGGGTTCAAAAATCCCTGCCCCTTTGAGCGAGACCGCAAACATCTTCTCGATATACCAGTCGATAATATCCGGCATACTGATCAGCCGAATCGTTTCTCCGGTCGGGGCACAGTCCAGAATAATCAGGTCAAACAGACCTGATTCGATCTTTTCATGCACATGTAAAAGGCTTGCCACTTCTTCCATACCCGGCATAACCGCCAATTCATCCGCCACCACATTGTCAAAACCTTTGGTCACCAGCAGGGCACTCAAAGAGGTTTGCAATTCACCCCAGTATTTTTGAATGTCTTTCAAGACATTGATTTCCTGGCCCCAGAGATTGTCACAAATCGGGGTCGGCTCGCTTTGCAATTGCATGTCAAAAGAGTCAGACAAGCTGTGGGCGGGATCGGTACTGATAATCAGGGTGCGGTAGCCTTGACGGGCGGCAGTCAGCGCCGTGGCAGCAGACAGGGTGGTTTTGCCTACGCCGCCTTTGCCTGTGTAGAGAATAATGCGCATAAGCAGCTTTCCAGAGTGTAAATGAGAATAGGAGAGAATTACCCCAAGTTTAACACACCCTCAGTGTTCATCAGCGCGCAAGGGTATGAAGGGACTTGAGCAGTGGTAAAATGTCTGCTTCAAAACCGGCTATCTGTAAGCTGATATGGGGGAGGCGATTGCCTGTGCGGGGATAGACAAAAGCGGTGCGATGAAGCATCGGTGTTTGGTTGACAGCTTTGGGAAAGGCTTTAGAGAGATGATCCTGGTAACAGAGCACATAATCGCCGATCTGTGGATGGCGGTAACTCTCTTGTTTGTAATCTTTTTGACAGCGATAATTGTCTTTGACCACCTGACTGCGGGGGGTGTGTGTGAGCAAGACTGAAAAATGCAGGGTGATCCCCCGATCATAAAAAGGAACAGCGCGGTGATAATTGATAAAAAGATTTGGCTTATCTTGTTTGGGTAACCAGACCAGTTGGGATGTGACCAGTGCGTACTCAGGGTAATGGATAAGTCCGATTTGCTCTGCTGGATAGAATTGGGTATAAATCTCTTTCCAGTTTTTTTCTTTGGCGTACCCCTGTGGAGAGCAAAAGAGTGCGCAAAGTAGCAAAATCAAGCAAAAGCGGTAACTCATGGGTCAATCGCTGTTTTCAGTGATTTCATCACGCTTACAAGATCTTTTGGATCCCCTGTATAGCTGATCTGCAAATGGTCTTGGTGATTTCCTGTTACAGGATAGATGTGGGCATAGGTGAGTTGGTTTTGTTTATATTGGTTTGAGCAGATCAGAAAGGGCCCCCATTGTGGGTGATTCAGCTGAGTTTTGATTTGTTTTTTTTTACATTGAGAATCGATTGGCACTGCTTGGCTCTGGGCATGGTGCTCGATTTCGATATGGTAAATCAGATTGCGTGCCTCTACTTTCACCCGTTTGCTAAATTGCAGGCGAATCATCCAAGCGCTGTATTTGTGATCGCGAATCAGACTGATACTGCCCTTCTGATAGTCTTTTAAGCCGGGCAAGACCAGCTTGTCTGGGCCGTAAAATGCCGAGAGAATCTGGGTCTGTTCGGCGGTAAACACAGGGTCTGCAAAAGCTGTTTGAGTCCCACTCAAGAGGCCCAAGAGACAGAAGAATAATCCAAGTCGCGGCATTTAAGTGTGTCCCAAGGTATTCAGAGAATTTAAAAGCGGAAGCAGGTCTTGGGCCAAGACCTGAAAGCTGAGGCTGAGATGAGGCAATTTGTTGCCAGTGCGGGGATAGATCAGGGCTTTGCGTATCATCAGTGGGCGCTGGTTGCGGGCCTTGGGATGGGCTTTGAGGGCTCTCTCCTCGTAACAGATAACAGAGGGCCCCCATTGCGGGTGTCGGTACTCTTGCTGTTTGCTTTTGGGAGGGCAACGGAAATTGGCTTTGACAAGCTGGGACTGTGGGTGGTGTTTGAGCCGCTGCATCAAATGGGCACGGATGCCTTGACCTTGCAAATGAATGGATTTGAGATAGTTCACCTCCAGCGTGGGTTTGGGGGCTTGGGGGTTCCAAATGAGTCTGGAGCTATACAGGGTATAATTGGCTGCGTTTAGCTGTCCCAATTGATTGGGGGGGTAAATTTTTGTGTATTGGATACTCCAATTGCCCCCTGTTTTGAGAGATGCCAAAACCGTTTTGAGATCTTTTTCTGTACCGGTATAGGTGATTTTGGTTTTTGTGTTGCGATTGCCTTTGACGGGAAAGATCCTCGCTCCGATCAAAGGCAGGCCTTGGTGCCGGTCTAATACCTGACTGCAGATCAAAAAAGAACCCAATTGCGGGTGTTTATAACTGGATTTTTGCTGTTTGGCTGGACAGGCAAACTGAGGAGAAACGGCCTGACTGGCCGAAAAGTTGAAGAATTCCAATTGTGAGAGCAGTTTGCGAGGGGAATTGGCCAAAGCCAGCTGTTTGGAAAATTGGCGCGAGAGCATCCAGGTTTTGGCCTGATGCTCTTGGCTCAGACTGACTTTTTCTTTGCGGTAAGCGATTTGGCCCGGCAGGAGTATTTGCTCGGCTTTAAAAGGGCCATACACGGCTTTTGAGGGCTGACTCCCCATTTTGTCTGCCGCGATTGCTGTTGAGGTTGAGAGCAGGAGCAAAGCTGTTGTCAACCGGATTTTGAATGCCATGAAATTTACTTTCTAACAATAGGGGTCATTCGGACGCAAAATTAAGTACAAACTTAAATCAGGGTTTGTTTGTACTTAATCTCAATCTATTATAATCAGATTAACAAAGCAAATCAAAGAGAGCGCACCGATCCATGCAAATCCAGAATCCTGCTTCCCCGAGTCAAACCAGCCAGGCTCTAAATACAGCCAAAGCAACTCCGGTCAATGCAGCGGTTGAAAAGAAAACAGAAGCGGGCAAAAACGCGCTTGATGCACTTTCTCTCTCTGGCGCAGGAAAACGCTTTGTCGCTGGAGCCATCAATGGAACCAAAGGCGCAGCCCTTCCCGCTGCAGTGGCAATGACGGCAAGCCTGATTGCCTCGGATCCCAATTATGCCGGTCTGGCGATTCTGGCAGGCCCAGCCGTGGGCCTGATTGGCGCTGGTGCCGCCGGTTTGGTCATAGGCGGCACCGCCAATGCCCTCGGCGCAGGCAAAACGGCCTCCACCCTGAGTGGCGCTGCTGCCGGTGCAGCAACAGGCTGGGCCTTAAACAATCTGGGTTCACCCAAAACCCGCTTGCTCACAGCAGGCATGGGCGCAGCAGTGGGAGCAGCCGCAGGTTTTACAGCTTCTGGTGCCAAATTAGAAAATAACGAGCTCAATCGGGGCATCGGCGCGGTGGTGGGTCTGGTTGCAGCCAGCGGTGTGGCCATCGCTTTGAGCGGCGGCAAAGACGTCAGTGCCTGGGGCATGTTATTGTCGGTGGCCGGGGGCGTGGGTGGTTATCAGGCTGTCAAACAATTGGGCGAATAACCCCTGTTTTTAATCCAGCGAGACACTCTTGTTCTGCTTGAGTGCCCCAAAACAGCGGGCCCGCTTTATCGTCGATTCATGCTTTGAAAAAAATGACGTCAGCTTCGTATCTCTTGAGAGAAAACTTACCCATAAAGGGGGCATTCCTGCTTTGGAAAAGTCGCAAGCCCTGCTCTTAGAAGAGCGCTATCGGCTTGAAAGCCGTTTGGCCCATAACCAAGTTGAAACCTGGAAAGCCCAATGTCTGAAAGACAATACCTGGGTGGTGGTCAAAATTTTAAAGCTGACTGAAATCAGCGACTGGAAAACCCAGGAACTGTTTGAGCGGGAAGCAAAGGCACTCAAACACCTCAAACACCCAGCGATTCCCACTTATCTCGACTATCTCGTCGACCCAGCAGCAGGCGCTTATTATCTGGTCCATACCTGGGTTGAGGGGCAAAGTCTAGCCCAAATGTTAACAGCGGGACAGGTCTTCGACGAGGCATTTGTAGTTAACTTGGCTGAGCAAATATTGGCTATCCTCAGCTATTTACATGCCTTTAGTCCGCCCATTATTCACCGCGATCTCAAGCCCAGCAACCTGATCTGGGATGGCGACCGGGTGCATCTGATTGATTTTGGCGGTGTGCTGGAAGTGCTCACCCCCCAAGGCGGCTCCACCGTGACAGGTACCTATGGCTATATGGCCCCAGAACAATTTGCAGGCAAAGCTTTGCCCGCATCTGATCTCTATAGTTTGGGCGCAACCTTGATGCATTTGCTCTCGGGCCAATTGCCTTCGGAATTGCTCAACCCACAACTTCAATTGGCCCTGCCTGAAAAACTGCCCATTTCAGGCCGTTTGCGCTTTTGGCTCGAACAGCTCACCGCTTACCAACTGGCTCAGCGTTTTCAAACAGCTGAATCTGCTCTGGCTCAGCTGCAAGCGCTGTCTTCACAGTCCATTTTAAGCGTGGGCAGCCATCCGCCACCGCCTGAGACCGAGATACAATTGGAACACCGCTTCACCCAGCTTAGCCTGCGTTTTAGAGAGCCCTATTTCAGTCTTGCCCGATTGGGCATCAGCGCCTTTGTGTTTTTGTTCAGTTGGATGCTTGTGACAGGAACTGTGGCCTCGCTCTTTCCCACTTTTAATGGCACCTGGGGTTTCACGATCTTTTTTGCCGGGCCGATTTACGCGACTTTTGGCCTGTTCTTCGGACTGGGATTTGCGGTTAAATGGCTGGGCCAGTTTCTCTATACCGAAACAACCTTAGAACTCAATGCCAGTGGAAGCTTTAAACTCCAAAAAGAGCTGTTTTTCAGGGGCCGCTCGCGCTATTTCCAGATCTCTGAAACAGGCTCTATTCGAGATATTCAGGCCCTGCAAAAGGTCATCGCCTATTATCAAAATCAGGAGCCCATCTACAAATTAAGACTGGATCTGGGAGGGCTGAAATACGACTTTGGCAGCCAGTTGAGTGATCCCGAAAAAAAATGGTTGCAGGCAGAGATTGTGGATTTTTTAAGTCGGCAGTTTTCAAGCTCACAGACCCAACTTTTCAAAGCGAGATCAGAGGTTTAAATGGCAGCCCCTGAAGAGACCCTGCAAAAGCGTTATGTGCTTCAGAAGCGTTTGGGACAGAACCGCGCCACAACTTGGCTGGCCTGGGATCTGCAGACACAAACAGAGGTCGTGATCAAAGAGCTGGCCCTGCCCCATTTGCAAGCTTGGAAAGATTGGGAGTTGTTTGAGCGGGAGGTGCAAACCTTGCAAAACCTTTCAATTCCCAACGTTCCCCGTTATCTGGGGCATTTTGAACAAGCCCAAACCCGCTATTTGGTCATGCAATATCTCGCAGGTCAGAGCTTGGCTACTTGGCTGAATTCCGGTCAGCGCTGTGATCCAGATCTGCTCAAAAACTGGGCCATTCAGCTCCTCGAAATCCTCTCGGCGTTGCACAGCCTGAACCCACCCCTTGTCCACCGCGATCTCAAACCCGGCAATTTAATCTGGGATGGTCAGCGTCTGTCGCTGGTGGATTTTGGCGGTGTGATGGCCACGTTACAGCCTGGGGGTGGCTCCACCGTGACCGGCACCTATGGCTATATGGCTCCAGAACAATTTGCAGGCAGAGCTTTGCCCACTTCTGATCTCTACAGTTTGGGGGCAACCTTGATCCATCTGGCCACAGGCAAAGCACCCTCAGAATTGCTCAATCAGCAATTGCAATTGGATTTCGAAGCCCATGTAAAACTCTCTCCCGCCTGGATCTCTTGGTTGAAAAAGCTGGTCTCAACCCAGCCGCAGGAACGCTTTCAATCGGCAAAAGAGGCTGCGCTGGCTTTGGCGGAATTAGAGACAGCGCAAGTCACAGAGACCGTACACTGGCAGACCTTACTCGCCTTGGCCCCCACTCCCAGCCACATTCGGGTCGTGCAAACAGAAGACAACCTGAAGGTGTCTCTGCCACATGTCTTGGAAAGTGAACAGGCTTTGATTGGTTTTGTGATCTGGTTTGGGCTCATGATTTTGCTTATTTTTTGGAGCTTATCGAATCCGTTGATCTGGATGGTTGTGGCTTTTTTTAGCTTGCCCCTGATCTGGATGCCTTTTGCGAGCATGAACAGTGTCAACCAGCTTGAATTGAGCCCCGAATCGATTGCCGCGTATAAAAGCTGGGGCTTTTACAAACGCTTGCGCTTATCAGGCCGCCCAGAGGAATTGACCAAACTGCGTTGGGACGAGGTCTATATCGATGCTGTCAACCCCTGTGGCCAACTCATGCTCTCTTTTGGCTTCAATTACGTCAGCCTGGGAAGCTATGTCTCACTCGACGAACTGATCTGGCTGCACAGCCTTATCTTGGCTTGGTTAGAAGCCCATTTAAGTGAATCAGAGTACGCCAAGTTGGCAGCAGCCTCTCCGGGCTTGCGCCAAGATCCCCGCTATGAACAGTGGAAAACCCGGTACAACGAAAGCGTTTAATAGAGCGAGACAATATTGTTCTTCTTGAGCTCCCAAAAACAGCGGGCCAACGCAGCCACGTCATTCATGGCATCGTGCGCGCCTTCAAAGCCCTGACCAAAAATCTTGGTGTGCAACTCTTCCAGTTTGGGAAATTTATTGCGGTTGCCCGACTTAATCGCGACATAGTCCACGGTGGTTTCCATGGTGCAGAGGCGGTTGAGCTCTTTCATGGGGTTGGGCAGGCCTTTGCGGATAAATTCCGCGCCCAGGATCTTGTCGTCGAAAGAAATATTGTGGGCCACCAACACGGTTGAGCCTTTGACCACCTCGGCAAAGATCTTGAGCACTTCGAGCAGATCGTGGCCTTCTTTGACGGCTTTGTCGTTGGTAATGCCGTGCACACTCTCGTAGATATAGAAGTTTTCAGGAAAGATCAGGTAATTGCCACGGGAGATCTCATTTTGCTGGGCATCGGCCTGAATCCAGGCCAATTGGATCATGCGTGGCCAATTGTCGACTTCGGTGATAGGCGCATTGAAGTTATAAGGCAGGCCGTTGGTTTCGGTGTCGAAGAAAATAAAGATCTCGTCTTTGACAAATTCTTCGGTATCAAAAAGTGAAAATTGTCCCATGGCCTGCCTCGTTGAAAAGTTTGCATTATTAGTGGGCATTATACCCCAAGCTCAGCCCCACGGGCTCAGGATGCAAACGGGGACTTAGGGCGGCCCCAAATAATGCCGCAGCCAGGCCTCCAAACTGAGTAAAATCCAAACCTTAAGGCCGTGACGGGGCAAATAACCCCCAAGCTCCCAGGCCATCAATTGGTTTAAATAAACCGGATTGAACCAGGGGTAGCGGGCCAGGTTTTTGAGCCGTTTTTTGGCTTCGCGGTGCAGCGGGCCACCGGGCCGGAACCACAATTCGACAGGCACCTGCATGCCACTTTTGGGCCGTTTGAGCACCTGTTCGGGCAGGAGATCACTCACGGCCTGTTTGAGAATATACTTTTCTTCGCTGCCCATCAATTTGAGTTGGGGTGGCACGCGAAAGGCCCATTGGGCGACGTCACTGTCAAAGAGCGGGGAGGCAGGCAACATCCCCAGCCCCCGGCTTAAGGCATTGACCTTGTAGAGAATATGGTGGGCCCCTTTGAGGCGGGTATTCACGGTCATCAGCGTTTGTACCAGGCTTTTGCCTGCTCCCGCCTCAAACCAGGGCAAAAGGTCTGCAGCCAATTGACCAGGAGGCAGGGCTGCTTGGGTGGCTGCATTGAGCAATTGGGGCAGGTCGTTGTAGAGTTTGCGGTAGCTCTGTAAATAGGTCTGTACCGTTGAATGAACCGGATCAGCGTCTTCGCTGGCATAGAGCAAAGCCAGCAGCATCGGAATGTTTTTGGGGCCCCCAAAGAGCGGATCCCCGCCTTCGCCATTAAACAGCACGGGCCCCACCTCACTGGCCGCGCGAAAAAGCAGCGCATTGGGCACGGTCAGGGGATCGCCAATCGGATTGCCCAGCAGGGCCAGGGTTTCGTCCAAAAAGTACAAAACCGTACGCGGATGCACTTCCAAGACCTGGTGCCGTGTTTGGTAGGCTTCGGCCACAGCCTGACTAAAAGGCAATTCGTTGCGGTAGGCTTTGCCAAACGAGACCGACCAGGTGTGTACAGGGCGGAGGCTCAAACGTGCCAGCAGCGCCACGACCAAGCTCGAATCAATCCCGCCCGAGAGAGAAGCACAAACAGCTTCTTGGGCTGGCAGACGCTTTTCGACAGCCATCTCAATCGCCTCGCGCAGACCTTGCCGAGCGGTTTCTGGGTCGAGGTCCATTTCTGCAGGGGGCAGATCCCAATAATTTTTGGTTTCAATCAGGCCCGCTTGCCAGCTGAGTTTTTCACCGGGCAGCAGTTCATACACCCCCTGGATCAGGGTTTCGTGGCCCGGCAAATAGGCATAGCTGAGATAGCGGGTGAGCGCTTCCAGGTTTAATTCCCGTCGGATCAGACCACTTTGGATCAGCAATTCCAAGCTGGAGGCAAAGATCAGACCTTGCCCACAGGGCGCATAAAAGAGCGTGCGCTCGCCCATCGGATCCCGCAAGAGCAACAAATTTTCGGGCCCACTTTGCCAAGCCAGGGCAAAAGCCCCATTGAGTGTTGCAAGTTGGCCTGTGTGCAAGACCTCATGCCAGTCTGAAAGGCTTTTTAATGCAGTTTGACCTGAATAGGCGGCATGGCTTTCGACCAGCAAAGCCTGCTCGGGGCTGAGCTTTTGCACTGGCCCTGACCAAGCTGCATCGATCTGTCTTTGCTGTTCAAGCGAAAGCCCAATCCCACCCACCAAAGGGGCGACCTTGCGCACACGGCCCTGAGGCAGAATCAGCGGGCCACGGGCCGGGGGACGTTGTGTTTGGATCTCAAAGGCTGCAGCGGTTTTAGCCAAAATCGTCGTCACCACCCTCGGTCGAATCAAGAATCAAGAAGCCATCCACACCCAAATCCGCATCGTCGTTGCGGGCGTAAGCGTCCGCAATCACCTGCTGGTGTTGACTGATCTGGTTGCGCAAATGTTTGAGCAAAGCAGCTGGGGGCAGGGCCATCAGATCGAGTTTCCACGTTTCCAACCACGTTTGTTCTTCGGCAGAGAGTCCCTGAATAGGCAAAGCTGGTGCATTGGCAGGCTCAAAGAGCCCCAGGAATTTTTGCGCCTGGCGGGGATACAGCCCCAGATCAAAGATCCGCGCCTGGGGGAACCACTCAGGACGTTTGAGTTCGGCAGCAATGCGACAGCCATTGGTGCTGGCATTGTGGATCAGATAGACCATCAGGTTGGGATTGCGCTGCAACATCATTTTGATTTCTTCGAAGTGGGCACGGGGATAGCCATTAAAGGCCAGAATGGCACATTTTTGCTCCAAATGAAATTGATTGGCGAGTAAAAAATCCACCATTTCGGGTTTATCACAGAGAATCAAGCGATCGACGTTATAGTCGAAGAGATCTTCGTTTTTCTCTTGGCCGGATACGGGTTTGGATACTTTTTTCTGCTGCTCGGCCTTTTCTGGCAAAAGCAGAGGCATATGGGGTTCTTGGATGGTTTGCCAGCGTCTGAGGTGTTTCAAAAAAACGGGCCAATCCAGGCGAATGGCTGGGGATTCGGTATCTCTTTTGAGCTTAAACAGCCCCCAAACAGCAAAGCTCACGTAAAGACCTTCTGCCAGCCAAAAGGCAAAACCTTTTAACAGCATACTCATAAAAATACTGAAAATAACACCAAAAAAAATGCCTCCGAAAACACCGCCAACGACGGCCCCACGGGGACTGATCGCTTTATTCAAAACGGTATAGCGGCGACGGGCCAGTTCAAAATAGAGTTGACGCGGATGATACGAGAGGCTGTTTTTGGCTGAAACACGGTTCAAAGCAGCTTCGAAGGCCGTATCTGTGAAGAGGTCTCCCCGTTTGGGCTCAAAGACAAATTCTTTTTTGCAATTGGGGCATTTCCCACCCGAGCGGGCCCGGTAGAGACTGTTTGTGCGGCAGTTGAGGCATTTCATCGTCAAGGCCGTCCTTGTTTGCGCTTTGCTTTGCGCAAAGTATAACAAAGAACGGGCCCACTTGCTTTGGCAAAAGCATTTTCCCTGGGCATAATGACAGAAGATCCAAAAGAAAGAGAGGACTTGGCGTGAGCAGGCAAACAGATGAAACACTCTGGCAGCAGTTTCAGGCCAAAGCGGGCAAATTATTGGATTTGCGCGCCTATGATACTTTGCTTTTGCAGATCTTGGATCTGCTCCCGCGTTTGGAGACCCCCCGGTTTCAACGTCAGGCTTATTTGAACCTGATGCCCCTGATTGAACAGGGGCATATCCTGCCCTTGGAACAGGTGCTCTTTCAAGTGCTGGAAGACCATACCGCTCAGGCCTATCTCTGGCTTTTATTGGGTCTCTGTGCCCAGCGACGGGGCGATCCCCGCCGGGCCCGTGAGTTTCAAATACGGGCCCTGAGCCTCGAACCCCAGCTCTTTTTGGCCCATCAGACCTATCTCTGGAGTTTTTTACTCGATGCCCGCTTGACTTATGCTGAGCAACTCGCGCCGTTTTTGGCCTATGGTCGTTTATTGGAACATCTTTCTCCCCCCTTGCCCGCCCCCTTGCCCGCCCAGCAGCGGCCCGAGGATCCCGAGCGCCCGCTGCGGATTGGCTATGTCTCTGGCGATTTTTATGGACATTCGGTGATCCATATGTTTGGTGCCCTGTTTGAATATGGCAATGCCACTCAGTTTGAGCGCGTTGCCTATGCCACGATCCCGCGGCAGGGGCCTTTTAACGACTGGTTTCGGGAGCGTTCTCAGGCTTGGCGAGACATTTCGGGTTTGGCTGCGCAACAAGCGGCGGAACAGATTCGGGCCGACCAAATAGATATTTTGGTCGATCTCAATGGGCCGACCTACGGCCATCGTTTGGATCTCTTTGCGCTTAAACCGGCACCATTGCAAGTCACGGGCCTGGGTTTCGGTTGGAGCAGTGGGCTCAGCCGCATGGATTACGTTTTGACTGATCTGCCATTTTTGCCCTCCGAACGGGCCGAGGCCTACCCCGAAACCCCGCTTTATCTCAGCAGCC
Source organism: Candidatus Sericytochromatia bacterium (assembly GCA_018780035.1). GTDB lineage: Bacteria > Cyanobacteriota > Sericytochromatia > UBA7694 > UBA7694. The sequence goes on along the minus strand of JADMKE010000001.1, from coordinate 88,900 downwards.
TTTTTCACTGGCAGCCCGAAGAGGATATCCAGGATTTGGCACCCCAGCGCATGGAACAGCCGGCTTACCCCTGTTTTGGCGCTCTGCATCAGGCCTTTAAACTCAATCTGGAGACCCTGCAGCTCTGGGCGGAGCTGCTCAAACAGGTGCCCGAAGCCAAACTGCTTTTAAAAGACAAAGGCCTGGACAATCCCAAATTCCAAAGTTATTACCGACTGCTGTTCAAACAATGGGGAGTCGCACCGCAACGCCTGCTCTTCGCCGGTCGCAGCTCTCAGCGCGAACATGTCTCACTCTACCAACATGTCGATGTCTTTCTCGACGCCTTTCCCTATCAGGCCGGCATCTCCTGCTGCGAGGCACTCTGGATGGGGGTGCCTGTGGTGGCCCTGAGCGGTGGCAGCCGTTCGGCCAACAGTCTATTACACAGCGTGGGCCACCCCGAATTATTGGCCCAGAGCCGCGAAGCCTATCTTGCTTTGGCCGTTGAACTTGTGGAAGACAAATTGCGCTTGCAGGCCTACCGCCAGCAATTGCGCCAGGATCTGTTGGCTTCTGCGATTTGTGACCCCCTCCGTTTTTCTGCTGAGACCGAAGCGTTTTACCGCTCGATCTGGCGGCGGCACGTGGCGGCAAGGTGTTAAAATACCAGCGAGTCTGATTCAGAAGAAGAGGTGGCCCATGACGCAGTTTATTCAGAGTTACGATCAGGCGATCAATGCCGATGAGTGCCAAGAACTGCTGAAAAAGTTTGAACGCAGCCGCAAAAAAGAGCCAGGGGTGACGGGCCACGGTTTTAATGCCAATGCCAAAGACAGCCTGGATATCAATATCTCACGCGACCCAGATTGGCAGCAAGAAGAGACCTGGATAGCCAATCGCACTTGGCGCTATCTGGTGCAATACACCCGCAAATACCCGTATTTCCTGACCTCCTCCGTCAGCTTAAGTGTGCCCCATCCCGAAGGCGGCACCATCACGATCACCCCCGAAGTGATCGCTATTCTCGACGACGCGACGGTCGAGGCTCTGATTCGCAAGGTCTACCGCATGGGCACCATCAATTTGCAAAAATACCAGCGCAAACAGGGTGGTTACCACACCTATCATGCTGAAATTTACCCTTCGATGCACGATGCTGAGGCCTTGGCCCTTCACCGGGTACTGCTGTTTATGTATTACCTCAACGACGTGCGCGAAGGCGGTGAGACCGAATTTTACCACCAACAGCTCATGCTCAAACCGACCAAGGGCCAATTGGTTTTTGCCCCCTGTGGCTTTACCCATACCCACAAGGGCCATGTGCCCCAGAGCAACGACAAATATATTCTCACCTCCTGGGTGCTCTTTCGCCCAGCCAGTGAAATCTACGCCAATCAGCTTAAATGATTACCCTCTCTGGCATATATATCTATCCCATCAAGTCTTTGCAGGGCATATCCCTGTCCCAATCGGATTTGGACGGGCGCGGCCTACTCCACGACCGCCGCATGATGCTGGTGAATGCCCAGGGCCGTTTTCTGAGCCAACGCGAGTTGCCCCAAATGGCACAATTGGGGGTGAAATTGGCAGGAGAGACCCTGACAGTGGAATCTGCCCAGGGCTCTCAACTGCGTCTGCCTCTGAGGCCGGAATCGGGGTCAGAATTGCCTGTGCAGGTCTGGAACAGTGTCAGCCCCGCTTGGGCGGTGAGCGCCGAAGCCGACCACTGGTTCTCTGAACATTTGGGCCAGCCCTGTCAATTGGTCTATCAGCCCCCGCAGGCCTTGCGCGCCACCAATCCGGCCTTTGCACCTGGCCATGCCGTGAGTTTTGCCGATGGCTATCCGTTTTTGTTCAGCAGCGAAAGCTCATTGGCAGATTTGGCAGCAAACACAGCGCCCTCAGCTCCGCCTTTGCAAATGCGCGCATTTCGCCCCAATTTGGTCTTCAGCGGCGCATTGCCTTGGGCTGAAAAAGACTGGCAGCAGGTACAGCTGGGTGAGCTTACGTTTGAACTCGTCAAACCCTGCACCCGCTGTGTGATCATCACCCAGGATCCGCTCACGGGCAAAAGTCTGCATCCGACGCTGCTCAAAGAACTCAATCAAAAACAGAGCTGGCGGGGCGAGCCTGTCTTTGGGATGAACGCAGTGACACAGGCCGAGTCGGGCCGTGTGCACTTGGGGGATTTACTCACTCCCAATGTTTAATTCCAGTGTTTAATCCCAATGTTTAATCAGGTGTTTGGCGGCTTCCAGGCCTGAATTGGCAGCGCCTTCAATCGGATTAAAGCGGTCGCCAAAGGCATCTCCGGCCAAGACCAGCGGCGGCCCGTCCTGGAGCATCAGGCAGGATTCGGGCAGGGGGTCTTGCACCTGGGCAAAGCGCCAGCGGTGTACATCCAATTCAAGACAATTGGCTTTGAGCAGGGGTTTGGCCGCCTCCCAAAGCAGTTTCCCAGCCTGTTCTTTGTCGTTTTTCCACTGGCTGCGGCTAAAATGGGCCGTGCCCTGAATCGTCACAGCTGGCACCGCTGAGATGCCTTTTTGCTGGTTGTCTGCCAGCCAGGCAATCGGGCTCATGGGGTCCGCTTGGGCCAAGCCCCCCGGCTCAGGCAGGCCACTGGGGCCATCGAGCACGGCCATGCTGACAATCACAGGATCGTATTTAACGCCTTTGAGGCGCTGGAGCAATTCCGCTTCAAGGGTAACTGCACTTTTTTCCAGCAATTGCAGGCTCTGGGGCAAGGGCGGGGTTAAAATCAAGCCATCGGCTTGCCAGCGCTGGCCCGATTCAGATTCAACTTCCCAATGATCGGTCTGGGCGGCAATGCGGGTAACCGTCTCTTGCAGATGAACCTGCAAAGGCTCCGCCAGGGCTTTGGCCACGGGCGCCATGCCTTGGGAACCACAAAAGCGCAGATAGCCGTCGCTGTTTAAGATCCGGTCGCCATTGAGAAAACCTCTGCTCCACTCTTTGATCAGACCTTGGTCCTGTAAGTCTTCAACCACCACGCGAAAGAACATGCCGTGTACGGTTAAAAACTGAGCGCCAAGGTCAAAGACCGCTTCACCCAATCTACGGGTGGCCATACGCCCGCCAAAGCCCTTGGACTTTTCGAGTACCGTGACATTAAATCCCTTTTTTTGCAGGCGGCGGGCGGCAATAATGCCAGAGATGCCACCGCCAACAACCAAACAACTTTTCATGGGGGATTTCCTTTCTCTAAGGCAGCAGTAAGCGGAGGATAGGCTTTGCCCAATTCCAGTTTGAGGGTTTCTTTCCAAATACGGGGCCCATTGTCCGCCCGCAGTTCAATTTCCAAGCTCACAGGCTCTTGCAGGTTTTTGGGAATAAAAACGGGCAAAACCAAGGTCTGTTCGCTGCCCATTGGCCAGTTTTCGAGTCGGAAACGCGGGGCCTCGCCCTGATAAACCAGGCCCGCCGGAGCCAGTTGAATCATCGCTTCCAGCCCTTGCGCCGGGGCATTGCCACTGTTGCGCAAATGCAGGGTAATTTCCACCAATTCTCCCGCTTCGGCACTGTAATTGGCATTGCCACTGGAGAGGCCATTGCGATCGTCGTCGACACTCAAACCCGCCACTTCAATCGCTGGAGCGAGTAAACGGGCCAGGGTGGCGCCACTTTGACCGGCCACTGCTTGAGCAGCCTCTGGACTTGTATTGCGCCAAAGGCGCAGCAAAGCATCGCTGTGACCGCTGGCCAAGAGCTTTTGTTTGGGATGATAGGCCAACGCATAGGTTTTCTGGGGAATCTCACTCAAGGATTGGCTATTGACCCCCTGGGGCACGGTCCAAAAGCGCAAACTGCGATCCCCCATGCTGCCGCTGGCCAAAAAATCGCCTGCGGGATCAAAGGCCAAACTCCAGACCGGCTCAAAATGACCGGCCAGGCGCGAAACTACCGTGCGTTTGCCCATATCCCAGAGCCGGATAATCCGATCTTCGCCAGCGCTGGCCAAATACTGCCCATTGGGGCTAAAGCTCAGGGCATAGACTTCTTTGATATGGTCCGAAAGCAGGGGGCCGGCCTGGCCTGTCTCAGGGTTCCAGAGCCGAATCACAGGGTCGTCGTAACTGGCTGAGGCCAACCACAGGCCATCGGGACTAAAAGCCAGAGCACCGACACCGCCGGGATTGTTGGCAGAAGGCACAAGGGTCTTTTGCACCTGCCAGGTTTGGGTATTGTAGATCAGGATTTTGCCTTCGAGGCCGCCACTGGCCAGCCATTTGCCATCAGGGCTGTAGGCCAGGCTCAAGACGCCTTTGGCGTGTTCTTGGCTGGTAAAGAGATTGGCCCCGGTCTCGGCATCCCAGATTTGAATGCGGCGGTCGATGCCCGCGCTGACCAAAAACCGGCCATCGGGACTGAAAGCCACTGCAGAGACCCAATTTCCATGGCCCGCCAATTCGTGTAAGATCTGCCACGTGCTGCTGTCCCAAATGCGGGTGGTGCCATCAAAACTGCCCGAGGCCAGCTTTTTTCCATCATGGCTAAAGGCCAGGCTGAAGATCTCGTGTTTGTGGCCCTTGAGCTTGCCCTCTTCGCCCACACTTTTGTCTGGGCCCCAAAGGGCGAAGGCGGGCTGGGCCGACTGGGGTATCAGCAGCAGGGCAGTCAGCAAAGCCAGAATGTTGAGCTTCAAGGCAGGCACGCTCCAGAGGTTTTTTCTATTGTACCTTATGCGTGGGAATGGGTTTTCGCTTGAAGCGGGTTTACCTAAATTTAACCAAGAAATTTGGCCCAATCGGCGGCATCTTTACAGAATCTTTATATTCGTGTTTTACGCTATATATATTGCCAGCAAAAAAAGCAGCAGAGAAAACACCTGGGAGAATTCGATTTATGACCAAAACTCACTCACTCACTCACTCACTCATAAACGCAAACGCAGTCTGATTCTACGCTTCAGTTCTGTTTTGAGCCTGATGGGGATGCTGACCCTACAGGCCTGTACTCCGCCTGCCAATCAGGTTAAACCCGCACCCACAGCTTCACCTATCTTGCTCGAAAATGTCCCCAATTTACTCTCTCCAACAACATCAAAAAAAGACAATCTCCACTTTGGTTTGGGGGATTTTAAAGTCCAGGCCCTTATTCTTTGCGGATGGACTACCGAAGAAGCTCAAGCCTCTTATGGCGGAGCAAATTCTTGTTATAGTGCTGGGGGAAGCCCTCTCTGGAACACAATTACCTCAGGTTCAATGGTTGGGCCGGATGGATACTGCCATACGTATGCCGGTTGCGAATGGTCTACTGGCGATGATGGCGGCGGGGGAAACGACAATGATAACAATAACGGTTCATGCCCTGAAGGCACCCCTGCGATCTTTGACCCAGCAACCCAAACGATCATCTGCGGCGCAAGTTGCCCCCCAGGTACTGTGCCAACAGCAAGCGGTTCAGGCGACGGCACAGAGCTTTGTGAACCCGTTGCCGATGAACCCTGCGAAGATGCCCAAGCCCTCTTCCCCGCCCAATTAGCCAGCCCCCTCAACGCCGCCCAAAATCTCGTACAACCGATCAACGACCCTGCTCCCATGAACCAAGACCTGGGCGATTGGCAAAAGCTCATGAAAAAGCTCAAAGATCGCCAGGCCAAAATGGCGGCAGAGCAGGAAAAGCCCAAACCCAACCAAAACAAAATCAACAATTGGCAGGCCGAGGCCAACGCAACGGTCGATCAGTTGGATGTGCTGAACCCACGCATTCAGAACCGCGTCAGCCAAATGGACAGCGCCCGCCCCGCCCTGCGCAGTGAGCTCAACAGCGTGGCCCAGCAGCCCGACTTTAGCCAGGATGCCCATGCCGATCAACAGGTGAATCCGCTGCCGCAGACGCTGGAGGAGTACCGCACGGCCATTGCCAGCCTGGTTGATGAGTTTGATCTGCGCGTCAGCTCAGAAAACACCTATGACCTGATGGCAGCCAGCAGCAGCTTGGCCGATGAACAGGAGCTGTATGGCCACTTGGTGCGGGATATCTTGAGCGAAAAGCTGCCGCTTACGCCCGAAGAGCCGGACGAAGACCCCACCGATGAACCCCTGGAGCAGATCAATACCCCGCGCAAGCTCGTGCGCTGGCTGGGAAAACGCATGGTCAATCAGGCCACAAAGCTCCAAAACAAGCAGCAGCAGCTCAATCAGAAAGTGTCTCAAGACGCGGAGATCTTAAAACAAGATGTCTTAGAAGCCCAAGAGCTGATTCAGCAGGTCATCCTCATGACCCTGCACGATGCCAAAATGGTCGATTTAAGAGACTTGTCTGTGCATCTACCCAGCGGTGGATTCTCGACTCAAGGATGTTTTGGCAGTTACGACCAGCCGCTGATATGCGATGTCATGGATCCAGCATTTATACCCAATGCAACCAGCTTCGGGGAAATGGTATCGACGATTGTAGAACATTATGGCTCTGTCGCCAATTTTATCAAAAATGTCCAGAGACCCTATATGGAGGAAGTCGCCAAACGCGTCTCGGGCTATAGCGATGCACAATGGCAAAATCTCAAAAATGCCGACCCCAACGCAGCCTTGGATTTGGTCAATGCCTTTATGGAAGTGGCAGCCCCGCTTACACCTCAAGACCCCATTGATTTTGTTCCCTTCGGAAAACAGATCTCTAAAGGGGCGCAACTCACACTTGCAACAGGGGTCATTCTGAGCAAACGCAGTGAAGGTTTGCTCAAATCCTTGGTGAAAAAATACGCAGCAAAAGGGGATGAAAAATCTCAGCAGATTGTCAAGCGGGCAAAGAACTTGCTGAAACGCAATGAAGCTAGGGTCCAAAAATTAAAAGACGCATGTCAAAAGTGTCCTGGCTTGAAATGGAACAACTTAAAAAGTTTACCGACTTGGGGACATACATTTTTGCACCATGGACAAAAAGTCAAATTATCTAGCTTAATTGACGAAGCAAGATCAAAAGGCCCTCAAGGCCAATGGCTGGATGATCAAGCTGCAGCAAAATTCCTTGAACAATTAAGACCAAGTCTTCAAGCCGGAGGAAAGCAAATAGCTAAACCATTACCACCTGAACTCCTTGGCAAAGCACGAGTGATAAAATCTGACGGAACTATGGTAAACGCAACTCATTTTATTCCCGTACCAAGCCCAAAAGGCGGTTACACAAGTGCTTATCCTGTTTTAAAACCAAATTAATGAAAGTTAGACAATGACAAATGAATTACAATGATTTTTATGATATCCGTGAGTCTATTGCCAAAATAATAGATTTCTTTGATCTTCAAGATCTCAAAGAAATGGGGGATCTCGCTCAAGACTGGGAATCTTTTGCTTCGAATATCAACAATTTAAAAGATTATATAACAGCTTATAATCTATATTTTACAGAAATCAATGATAAAGTTGCTTTAATGAGTTTAATATTGGAAACAAGCAATGAATTTTTATCCCATATTCAATTCAACGAGACATCAGATCTTCTTGTTTTTGGAAAATTGTGGCTTCAAATAAAGAAAATTTTAGTTCAGGATCAAGATATACATGCAAAAAAAATAAAGTATTGGTATTGTCCAAATGCTGAGACATGGGAAGAAATATTTTATATTACACCTTTTTTAAGAGGTTTAAATTTAAAAGATGATCTTGAAGAATGGATTTTTACTGAATAAATTTAGAAATGACCTTTACCTAGAAAAGGAAATACCTGAGAAGAAAGGTTTACATTTAAAACAGAAGGAAAATAAAAAATGTCAAATAAAAATATATGTTTTTTAGATCTCGCCTGTTTTAAGAAAAATGACGATATTGAACAACTTAAACCAGAAGAGCTACTGGCCTTTGAAGAAAAATATCAGATTCAACTACCTGGCGATTATAAGAATTTGATGCTTAGGCAAAATGGTGGCTATTTAACGTGTCCTGATAACGATTCTTCTCATTCCTACTCTCAATCTTACTTTTTTTGTACAGTTGATAAACTGGGTCATCCTACGGCACCAATGATTGGTTCATTTTGGAGTCTTGAGTTCGTTACAGAATTCAGTTTTGATTTGGTGAAAGAGGATCAAATGCCATCCTCTTTACTCATCATCGGTGAAGCCTGTGATACCACCAGCTATCTTTGTTTGGGAATCTCAGGAGATAGTTTTGGTAAGGTCTATACCTGGACCAAAAGTGAACACACGGATATGTGGTCTGATTACGATTTAGACATACCTTATATTGAAAAAGGAGAAATGCGGGATCGCTCCGTTAAAATAGCTGATTCTATTCGTGAATTACTCGATGGTCTATGTACCTATCCAAAAGCGAAAGCCTGGGCGCCCAATGAGTTTGAATGAAGATGCAAAATAATGGCGTGAGCTAAGTACTATCTGTGTTCACCCATGTGGCAAAACTTGAAAACAAATCCTCGCAAACAGTTAGCGGTAATGGCTGCAATACCAGAGGTAGACACCTACCACTGAGCAAGTTGCAAGGCATTGGTGTTACAGATATGCATCTGCCGCTTTCTCCAATCCCCAGTCCCAAAGCTACAGGCGCACCAGTAGAGCAAGAGCCCTGCGAAAACGCAGCAGCCCTCTTCCCCTCCCAATTAGCCAGCCCCCTCAACGCCGCCCAAAATCTCGTACAACCGATCAGCGACCCCGCCCCCATGAACCAAGACCTGGGCGATTGGCAAAAGCTGCTCAAGAAGCTCAAAGACCGCCAAGCCAAAATGGCGGCAGAGCAGGCCAAACCCAATCCCAACCCAAACAAGCTCAACAATTTGCAGGCCGAGGCCAACGCCACTCAGGCCCAGATCGATGGGGTCACACCCCGCATCCAGAACCGCGTCAGCCAAATGGACAGCGCCCGCCCCGCCCTGCGCAGTGCCCTCAACAGCGTGGCCATGCAGCCCGACTTTAGCCAGGATGCCCATGCCGATCAACAGGTGAATCCCCTGCCGCAGACGCTGGAGGAGTACCGCACGGCCATTGCCAGCCTGGTTGATGAGTTTGATCTGCGCGTCAGCTCAGAAAACACCTATGACCTGATGGCAGCCAGCAGCAGCTTGGCCGATGAACAGGAGCTGTATGGCCACTTGGTGCGGGATATCTTGAGCGAAAAGCTGCCGCTTACGCCCGAAGAGCCGGACGAAGACCCCACCGATGAACCCCTGGAGCAGATCAATACCCCGCGCAAGCTCGTGCGCTGGCTGGGAAAACGCATGGTCAATCAGGCCACAAAGCTCCAAAACAAGCAGCAGCAGCTCAATCAAAAAATAATGATTGACGCGGAAGAGCTAAAACAGGGCGTTTTAGAAGCCCAAGAGCTGATTCATCAGGTCATCCTCATGACCCTGCACGATGCAAAAATGGTCGATTTGAGAACCTTGGAGGTGCGTCTACCCAGCGGTAGTTTCTCGATTCAAGGCTGTTATGGCCATTACACCGATTCTTTGTTCTGTGATGTAGCAGACCCTGCATTTGTTGGCAATACAGCTACTTTCGGAGAAATGGTTTCGACGATTGTCGAGCATTATGGTTCTGTCGCCAATTTTATCAAAAATATCGAAAGACCCTATATGGAGGAAGTGGCCAAACGCGTATCGGGCTATAGCGATGCCCAATGGCAAAACCTCAAAAATGCTGACCCCAACGCAGCCTTGGATTTGGTCGACGCGTTTATGGGAGTTGTTGCCCCGTTTACATTTCAAGAGCCCATTGATTTTATTCCCTTCGGAAAACAGGCTTCTAAAGGCGCGGAACTCACATTTGCCACAGGAATCATTCTCGGTCAGCGCAGTGAAGGTTTTCTCAAATCTTTGGTCAAAAAATACATGACTAAAGAGGATGCTAAATCTAAGCAGATTGTCAAGCGGGCCAACGATTTGCTCAAACGCAATGACGCCAGGGTTGCATGGCTTGAGGAAATTTGTCGCATTCCCTCTCTCTGCAAGGCAAATAGAGACTTGGTCCTTAAGCTAAAGCAGTTTTTACCCCAATCGTTTCTCGAAAAATTAGCCAAAGAAAATGCCTTGGCTGATGCTGGTAAAATAATCAAACCAGGGGCCGGAGCCAATTTAAATCAATACAATACTATGTTAAAGCGAGCAGAAAATTTCAAGGTTAATCCCAATAAAGGTGGGGGAACCGCCAAAGCTCAGGAGTGGGTTTTAAAAGAGCTCGAAAATTTTAAAAATGAAGGTGTTCAAAGAAATGCAAAAACCTCATTTCCCGATTTACGTAAACATGAATTAGCCAGAGCTAATTTGGGACAAATAAAAGGAAATACAGGCTCTGACTTTGATCAGGCTCGTGCAAAAGTGGCTAAAGAGTTGTTCGAAAATGGTTATATCTCCAAGCAAACTTCAAGTGCAGTTGAAGAGATGGAAAGCAAATTGGGTTTAACTTGGCATCACAATGAAGACCTAAAGACAATGCAATTGGTACCTCGAGGTATTCATGAGCCGATTAAACATATGGGAGGAGTAGTCATTATGAAGGAATTAAATAGTGGTCGGCTGACAAGGAGTGCTTATAATACATTTATTTCAGGAAATTATTAGGAAAAATAATGCAAAAGTTAAAATTTGACAATGACGGACCTGTCACCACAGAAGCAGATATTCTCCATTTTGAACAAAAATACAAACTTCGATTACCGGAGGACTACCGCCATTTTCTTTTGAATCGCACAGGTAGTATGGAGGGGACCTGGTGGTTTGATTCAATTGGGGAAGATGAATATGTTTTAGGCAATGAACTAGAGGATATCTATTCCTTGAATGAAGTTGATGAAATGTGGGATTATCATATAAGTTTTTGCCGGGAATTTGATGAAGGTTATTTTCCAGAACCTGAATCTTTTCATGGAGTTGGTTTGGCAAACGGAGGGAATAATTTGTTCATGGGATTCGACAAAGAATACTATGGCAAAATCTATCTTTTTTGCTATGAAATGTATCCTGACTTTCATTTGTTGGCCAATTCGTTTACTGAATTTATCGAAATGCTCAGACCACCCGAAAGGAGCGAAGAAGAGGGGGCTCAATAAAGTTCACACTCAGTTGCAAATTACATTCGATCTCATCAATAACAGCTCAATCCGCTTGGGATAGAGACGTTTCAATCAAGGCAAAACCAGTGCATGCAGCCCTTCAACCAGAGGCGCAGCTTGGCCCTTGGTGTATTCCAGGTATTAGGCCCAGACCGCCAGGCTAAATAACGCTTTGAGCAGGCGATTGGCAAAAACTGCTCAAATGATAAACCAGCCAAACGTATACCATGAATGATTGCAAATACAAATAACATGAAATTTCAACATTTTATTAAAAAATATCAAACACACTTGCCATTGATTGAAGACATCACCTTAAGCTACCCACTTTCTGAGTCTTTAATTGAAAAATACCGTGATGTCTTCAATTGGGATTTGTTATTGGCCAATGAAAAGATTCACTGGGATTTTGAATTTTTGGCAGCACAAATCAGCTATTTAAGGTCTAAGCAAAATACAAATCGTATTTTTCACCTCCCAGATGACCCGAATCCGGCTCATTTGCCTTGCTCCGAAGATTTGTATTTTCTTTTTAATCCCACCACACCCGATTTTTATCATTTCAGTCGTAATTCTTGTGTGGCCTGGAATACCCAATTACTTGAAAGATACAAAGATCGTTGGTATTGGGAAGACCTCAGCTTTAATGAAGGAATACCCTTCACAGAGAGCCTGATTTCACAATTTTTACACGATTGGGATTGGGATGCTTTAAGCAGCAATACAGGCATAGCTTTCTCTCTTTCATTGCTAGAACAATTTGATTCCTACTGGCTGAAAAATGCCTTAAGTATGAATCCGGCCTTTCATTCTCAATTCGAATTGCTTGATAGGTACCAAACAGAATTAGATTGGTGGTACATTTCCAGTTCATCGCCTTTGATGCACTCACCAGAAATCCGAACTTATTTTGAAAAGCATGTCTCCTTTGAAGGACTGTTATTCAATGAACACTGCAAAAACTTAAATCTTGACCAAGTGTATTCGTTTCTGACCGACAAAACCATTCACAACAACAAGCGGGTGGATTTTTGGTTTCATTTTTCACGTTCAGGCAATTTGAAAGATCTGTTAAACAGGGCTCCCAACCTGATCTCAGACTTTGCCTCTCATTTATCTTTTTCTGAATTAAGTGGAAACATGACCTTGCCTTTTGATGACGCCTTTATAAGCCAATTTGAAACCCGTTGGGATTGGAAAAGACTGAGTCAAAAATGTTCGATTCATCAAGCAAAAGGGAGTGAAGCAAGAGAGTTCAAGAGCTTGTCAATGCAAAGCATTGAGTGTTTTTCGAAGTACTGGGATTGGGAAGTGTTGAGTCAAAATTGGGGAATTGATTGGGACATGCCCGTTTTAAGTCAAATACCTGGATCGCATGTCTAAAAACACAGTCTTAAAAAACCCCAAGCTCCCCCGCAACGAAGAATTGATTTCCCTTTGGGATTGCTATTTTGACGAAATGACTTGGACCGGTCCTCTTTTTTTGTATGGAGCCACCTGTTTATTGGATGAGGCCGAAATTGACGACCTGTTGCAACAGGCATCAAACTGACCTGACCTCAAAAGATTTGACGTTGAACACTTGATGAGAAAACATAGAAACAACTAAAGCCACACTGTTTCTCATCTCAAAACCAGTGGCCCAACCCGCGAGTCCGGTTGTGGGACTTTTGCAAGGGTGCAGCAGGCCCTTTGGAGTGCCCCAGGTCTTCGGCCCTGGTATCCGCCAAGCGAAATTCCGGCTCAAAATGGTCTTTTGTAAGGCGATTTTGGCAAAAGCTGCTCAAAAAGCTCGAAGACTACCAAGCCAAAATGGTGGCAGAGCAGGCCAAGCCCAAGCCCAACCCAAACAAGCTCAACAATCTGCAAGCCGAGGCCAATGCCACTCAGGCCCAGATCGATGTGCTTTATCCCCGCATCCAGAACCGCATCAGCCAGATGGACAGCGCCCGCCCCGCCCTGCGCAGCGCCCTCAACAGCGTGGCCATACAGCCCGACTTTAGCCAAGATGCCCATGCGGATGTGCAGGCCCATCCCCTGCCGCAGACGCTGGAGGGTCAAGCTGTCATCGAAGTCAATCCACTTTCCCCCTATTTTCTGGTCTATATCCGCGATGATGGCACCGTTCGCTATAACTTTACCCATGCCAAACAAATTTTGGAAATCTTTCGGGTGCTTGCCAGGGCAAAATTGAGCCGTATACTGAACTGTGTGAAGCTTTTAGCCAAGAAACACAGGATGGTTCACAGATGGAACCTTACAGTAAGCTTTTGCGAACAGCCGCCCGTGAAATAGTTCAGATCCATCAGAAGCGGGATGCCCAAAGACTCATCACAGGAGGACGTGGGGCCATGCTACTGCCCTTGGATTTTCAGGTTAAAGAGCTGGAGCAGTTTGAACTGATCACCTGGCTGATTGTGAGATAAAGATGGAACTGATCCCTCATTCTCAGGATTTATTGACCGATCTGGAATCCTTGATTCTGCAAAGCAAGCGTCAACTGGCTACCGCAGCTAATGCCACGTTGACCTATTTGTACTGGCATATCGGGCAGCGCATCAATCAGGATGTGTTAGCCAATGAACGCGCTCAATACGGCAAACAAGTCGTTCGCTCAGTAGCTCAAAATTTGACCGCTAAATATGGACGCAGTTTTGATGAAAAAAGCCTCCGTCGCATGATGCAATTTGCCCAGGCTTTCCCCGATGAGCAAATTGTCGCTACGCTGTGGCGACAATTGAGTTGGTCACATTTTAAAGTGTTGATCCCCCTTAAAGATGAGTTACAGCGTGAGTTTTATGTGCAAATGTGCCGTCATGAAGGTTGGCCTGTGAAAACTCTGCAAAGCAAGATTGATGGCATGTTATTTGAACGAACAGCGATCAGTAAAAAACCGGATATGCTGATCAAAAAAGAATTACAAGCCCTTCAAGAAACCAATGCCATTAGCCCAGATCTGGTCTTTAAGAGCCCGTACTTTCTCGATTTTACCGGATTAAAAGACACCTACTCTGAAAAATCTTTAGAAGATGCGATCTTGCGAGAACTCGAAAGCTTTATTTTGGAGCTGGGTGTAGGATTTACCTTTGTCGAACGCCAAAAACGGATGATCATTGATGGCGAAGACTTTCATCTGGATTTGCTCTTTTATCATCGCAAACTCAAACGCTTGATCGCCATTGACCTCAAACTGGGAAAATTTAAAGCGGCTTACAAAGGTCAGATGGAGCTGTATTTGCGCTGGCTGGAAAAATATGACCGGCAAGAAGGCGAAGAAACGCCACTGGGCTTGATTTTATGTGCTGAAGGCAATCACGAGCAAATCGAATTGCTTCAACTGGAACAGTCCGGCATCAAGGTGGCTGAATACTTGACCGAATTGCCTGATAAACAGCTCTTAAAGCAAAAACTCCACAGCACAATTGAAATTAGCAAACAACGTATCTATGAACAAACAGAAATGGACGCTGACCATGCAAAAGAATAATCACGGGTTCTACTCCATCGAAATCGATGGATTTAAGAAAGGTTCAGACCATGAATGAAACAGAATTGAAAACAAACATTGCCAATGCACTGAAGCAATTTAGAGTTTTCCAGAAAAAGATTTTCAATGGCTTAAACCATTTAATCGCAACGGTTTGAGCCTAAATTGCGTTTTGCAAAAGCAATGCTCTGTCCCTCCATTTCTTAAGAATGCCGTCAACCCGTGATGGCTCGTCCTGAAACAGTCTCAATACCTTGAGTAATTCCTTGCGAAAGACTTTCTCAGAAGCAAAGAAGCGATTGTGTAAACGCTCCTGCTTGACCTGTTTCCAAAGTTTTTCTATGCCCTGTACGTTGGCGAATTTATGAGCCTTACGTATAGGGACAGCCAAGCTAGGTTCAACTGTGGGCTGTAAAGAGGCCATCGGGGCGATAGGCCAAGCTAAAGATCTCGTGTTTGTGGCCCTTGAGCTTGCCCTCTTCGCCCACACTTTTGTCTGGGCCCCAAAGGGCGAAGGCGGGCTGGGCCGACTGGGGTATCAGCAGCAGGGCAGTCAGCAAAGCCAGAATGTTGAGCTTCAAGGCAGGCACGCTCCAGAGGTTTTTTCTATTGTACCTTATGCGTGGGAGCTGTTGAGATGTGCATTTGAATCCGCTTCAGACTTCCCGCAGCACACCCGGCTTACCGCCCTCACCCGTTTTGCGCAAAAGCACCTGATAACCCCGATGCAAAAGCTGATAAAACCCCTGATAACAGGCCAAAAAGCTGTCGATCGCCAGGGCCGGGTTCCAATGGGGCTCGACAAAACGATCATAGCCATAATCGTCACACCAGAGCAGTCCTTCGGGTTTGAGCAAACGCCAGGCCAAGACCAGATCGCTGAGCACAAAAGGCGCGCGGTGCGAGCCATCGACCAGAATCAGGTCAAAAGAACCTGCGGGCAAAAGCGGCAAAACCGCTTCGGACGGCCCTTTGATTTTTTGCAATTGGGCAGGGCTGTGCTGCAGGGCCAAGGCCGTATTGCTGTCAAAACGCGACTCGGCCCAGGCAACCATGATCTCGGGCTCAAAATCCACCATTTCGGGGGTGATCTGCCAGGGATCGATGCAGGTCAGGCCCGAACCTGGAGCAGTGAGCAATGCCTGCAAAAACCAGACCGCCGAGCGCCCTTCAAAACTGCCAATTTCGAGAATTTGCAAGCCGGGCTTTCCCGCCAAAGAGCGCAGTTCAGGTTCGACCTCACTCAGATAGGGCGTAAACCAGTCATAGTGAAACTGGTAGCTCATGTCTGCGCTCAGGCCCTAACGGGGCTCGTGGGCTTCGCTCTCGTCGGGAACCGTCGGAAAGAGCTGGTAAAAGAGAATCGGCGGCTCATCGGGGGTGCTGCCCACATCCGAGCTCGGGGGCAAACTCTGGCTTGCCTGTTTTTGGTTTTCGATCATGCGCTGAATCGCCAGATCGTAGCCACCATAATAGTTCTGACCGCGATAAACCAGGCCATTTTGGAGCATGTCCATCGCAACCAAAAAGACATGGGGCTCGGTGAAGTCAATTTTGTCGTAATCGGCATCGCGGTGGCGACCGGCGCGCACCATGCGGGTATTGTACTCATGGGAGACCACGCCGTGGCCAGAGATATAATTGAAGATCCGTTTGGCGATCTTGACCGTCTCAGCCGAAACGCCGATTTGCGCGGCAGTTTTGTCGAGCAATTGCCAATTCTGGGGAATGCCGCCATTGGCCTGTACATCAATTTTGCCCAGGTTCGCTTGCAGGTATTCGTGCAAACGCAGCAGTTCATCCCACTCTTCGGCATCCCGCAAGGCGGCAAATTCGTGTAAGACCCCACGCTCTTTTAAAACCAGCATCAAAAAATTGTGCAATTTGTCGCGCTGGCTCTGGTTTTTATAAAAGGTGCCAAAATCTGGGCTTTCGATTTCGATCCCAATTGCGCCGCGCCCGTCGTATTTATTGTCGTCCCAGCTATCACCCGTGGGATAAGCGGTCACACGCGGAATATCCCCCCAAGAGCCGATATCCCCCCGGGTCAGTTTGACCATTTGGGCTTCGGGCTCACCATCGGGCCGGGGCAGGCTGCCCGTCAAAAAATAATTGGAGACATTTTTATAGGCGTTGGGCCTCTCGACAACCCGCCCAGACTGGCGGCGGCGCAAAAACGCAGAGAGGGTGTAGAGGGGAATATCTGTGCGTTTATTGGCTGTCCAATGCAAGACCACATGGGTGGGCGGGGGCTGATCCTGTATAAAAAAGCGCTCGCGAAAAGGGTAATGAAAATTTTGAACAAAATGGGCGTACTCTTTGGGAGAGTAGACCCGGTAGCGCTGATTGACCTGTTCGAGGGTGGGCAAAAGGTCTCTGAAACAAATCACCCCGGCTTCTTTTTCGGCGTCGGTCAGCTCTACACTGCGCGAGGGAATCAGGGGGGTATTGTTTTTGTTAACAGGAGCGGCACTGTTGAGCCAGGTCGCATGTTCCTCGTGGGCTACGGCTTGAAAAGCCAACTGCATACTCAGGGCAAAACCCCAGACAAGAGACCATTTTCGCATAGGCTGTGAACTCACTTTTTACGCTACAAATTCAGGGCGGGTGGTTATTTTGATTGACCGAGTGTAATCCGAGTGAAATCAAAGTGTAACCAAGATGAACGAGCAGGAGAATAGAAATATTAAGCTCAGTTAAATAACCCTGTCTTAAAGATAAACCAAAACCGCCAGTTTTGAAAACAAGATTCAGCTAATTTGTGGATTTTTGGAGCTTGAGAATGCCACAATAGTCTAAAAATACCCCCCAAATAAGCCCTAAAAATATCTCAAGAGACGAGGCCTTTTTCATGAATAGACCCACCCGGACATTTTTGCTGGGAAGCGCACTGCTGATGGTGGGAGCCTGTACAGATCCCGTACTCGAGAATCAGGCTGTCACCCCAGCGGATCCACCCCGCGTTTCTGCTGCACCGGTTTCAAGCCCGATGGCCCCCAGTTCACTTCCCAGTTCGGGCTTGGGCTTTCTCAGTGGGGTGGTCAGCGATGCCGTCTCTCAGCGGCTTTTGCCAGGTGTGACTGTGCGTTTGGGCGCAAAACAGGTGCAAAGTGATCAATCGGGGTATTACCAATTTGAGCAAATTGAAGCCGGTGAAGCCAAATTGATCGTCGAAGCGCCAGGGTATTCCCCACAAGCGGTCACCGTCGAAATTCAACCCCGCCGCCAGGTGCGCGATGTGAGTTTGCAGGTGGGGGCTGGGGTCGCTCAGCCCACGGCACCCCTTCCGTCTGTTGGGCCGACTCCCACACCCCTCAGCAGCCCCAGCCCCATTTTTCTTTTGCCCGGTGGGGCCACAGCAACGCCCACCCCAACACTTTCAGCCACCCCGGTTGCAGCCACACCCGTGCCCGCAACGACCCCCACCCCTGTGCCCACACCCTCCCCCCTTTACGATCCCGTCTTGGATGATGCCAAAGTCTCTGAGGTCTTTCTCAAGCGCAAGATCAATGGGGTGGAGCTGAATTTTTTACTCTACAAATCCAATGGGCTGCCCGTGGATTGGAAATGGGGGGTGGTTCAGGTGGAATATTATCTGGCCCAATCTGTCAGCACCAATGGCGTGAGTGCGCCAGGCAATTTGATCAGCTCGGGACGTACGATTATCGCCCAGAGCAACGAGCCCTTTTTGCTGACACTGAATGCCGAGCAATTGGGGCAATTGGGAGACAAGGTCTATGCCAATTACACCTTAACCCTGCCCGACAAACGCCAATTGAGCTTGCAAAAAGAGTTTCCGATTAATTAAGTGCCCCATTTGCAACTCAGTTTGCCACTCAATTGAGAAAAAGTGACAATGAAAAAGCCCTGACAGTGAAGTCAGGGCTCTTTTTAAGCTGTCTGAATCGGTAAAACTTAGTCGATAATAAACACGACTTTGGATTCAGCCAAAAAGGACTTGCGGCTATCCGCTTGCAAGAGCATTTGGGCCTGTGAACTGGAGATCACAGCATCCACTTTGGTTTTGCCGCCCGCGCTACTGGCGCGAATCACCAAGGGGTTTTTGCCAACGCGGCTGCTGGCTCTGGCTTCGCTCATGGTTTTTAAATAACCCACAATGCCAATTTGCACAACCATATCCGGGTCGATGGGGCGGTCGCCGATATATACTTCTTTGCCGTTGCTGTCCATGATCATCGGGCTCATACCAGGGGCCACGCCCAGGCCTTTGCAGTCGATAATCAAGCCGGTGTAGCTGTCCCCATTGTCGACAACAGGTTCATCGGGAATGGTGGGGGTTTTCACAGGCGTAGGTACAGGCGTACGGGTCGGTGTGGGGGCAATTTGTTCTTGTTTGTGTTCTTCGAGAAAGGTCGGCTGAATCACCGAAGAAAGGCTATTGGCACCGTACATGCCCAAACGCATATCCACTTCGACGCTGCCATCAGAGAGGTAGCGGGTATCACCAATCTGAGCACCTTTGATCAGGGCAGACACCTTGATCTTGATGGTGTCACTTTCGGTGACAAAATCTTTGACGATTGTCTCGGAATCAACACGCACGCCGTTGATCAGCTCAGCCATTTGGCGATAGCCGTCGGCCACTGCGGCCCGGCGGGCCATCAGGCGTTTTTGGGCGGCACTGCCTTTGCTGGGGGGTGCACCTGAACCTGTGACTTTTAAATTGCCACTGGTCCAGTCAATGGTGCCGGAGCCCATATTTTGGGTGACCTGGGCCTGGGCCGGGGAGAGGGTAGAAAGAGAGTAACTCAGGGTCCCGGTGGCCAATGCGGCAGCCACCATGAGCTTAATCAGATGACGGGATGTCTTCACAAAATTTTGCCTCCTCGCAAATGCGATAATGATATTGCACATGTTTCAACAGTAATACACAACTGTAATACAAAAGACCAGCGGCTGCAGAAAAAAGTTCCGGCAGCCGCTCACCTTTTAGACGAGAGCCTCTGCCCGCAGAGGTTCCGAGACAAAGGCCTGCAAAGACAAACGGGCAGTATAAGAATAAAAATCACAGTGGCCAAACAGCGATTTGAGAATTTCTTCGGGCTTCACGCTATCGGTCCCCGCAATTTGCATCTCCATGTGCAAGAAGATCAGATCATCATCCCAATCCAGCTCAGCCAAGTAGGGTGAGAGTTCTTGGGCGGTTTTGAGCTGCACGTTGCCGAGCAGAGGGCGGATATCCACTTCGCGGGTGCGATCGCGGCGGGTGCGTGCAACCATCAGGGTTTCACTCTCCAAAAGGGCGTCAATCCGCTGTTGCAGAATGGCTTCAAGCTGACTTTCGCGGACTTGCATCAAACTGGCTACGGTCTCGCGGGCGATGCCAACCAGATAAGTGCCCCCGTGAATCACCTTCGAGAGGTCTTTGTTGTTGTGGCTGATTTTTTCAATTTTTTCAAAGCGGATGCCTTCAGGGCAGACAGCATTGAGACGATTTAAGACTTCATTTTCGGATAAATCTTGCACCAATTGAAAATCCACCAATTCGCCAAAGCTGGGCACCCCCAGGCTCAGGGCCGGGGCAAAGACCATCACTGGTTTGGGGTGAAAACCCTGCGAATAATAGGCTTCCAGCCCGGCCCGGCGAATCACCCGTGGCAGAGCACGAATCAGGTCGGAGTGGCTCACAAATTGGCTGCGCTGAAGTTTGGTATAGGTGGCACGGTAGCTAAAGGGCTCACCCTGCTCAAATTTTTCCAATTTGGGCGCACGCAATTCACCCACCGCCGGGTCGGGCTGAATCACAGGCAGTTCGATCGCACCGAGTTTAAACAAATAGTCTTTGCGCTCTTCGCGCATCTGTTTCATATCACAGGCAATGCCACAGTCGTAACAGATCAATTTGCGCTGATCGGCTTCGTGTTCGACCAGATTGGTGTGATGGACCTTGGCGCGGAAGGGCTTGCCACAAGGAGGAGAAAGCCGGTCTTTGATTGCCCGTTTGTATTCCTGGATCAAAAACTTGGGTTCGACCCCCACGTGGATATGACCCCACGGCAATTGCGAGTCGAGCGGAATCGTGCGCAGATAGGTGTATTTGTCGATACCGGCCTCTTCCATCGAAGCCATCCACTCTTCAAATTTGAGGAAATTGCCCCAGCCATCTAAACGCGCGCCTTTTTTCCAGGCCCTTTCAATCACGTCTGAGACCTTGCGATCCCCGCGCGACATCACGCCTTCGATATGGCTGATCAGCGATTCGTGCCATTTGATGCCAATCTGGTGCTTGCGTGCGAGGCCCATCAAGAGGCCCTGTTTGCGCTGAATCTCAGAGAGATCCATCATTTGGCACCACTGGAAAGGCGTGTGGGGTTTGGGCACAAACGAGGAAATCGAAGCGGTCACATTGACCATTTTCCAGTGTTTGTAATATTTTTTGGCGATGTTGAGCATGCGCACAGAGGTCTCGGCAATGCCAATCACGTCTTCGTCGGTTTCGGTCGGCAGGCCAATCATGAAATACAGTTTCATTTTACGCCAGCCGCGCGAGAAGATATTGTGGGCACTCTGGGCGATATCCTCTTCGGTGATATTTTTATTGATCACGTCCCGCATGCGCTGGGTGCCCGCTTCGGGGGCAAAGGTCAAACTGGTATTGCGCACATCGGCAATTTCGTCGAGCAGGTCGCCCGTCAGGCCGTAGGCCCGCAGCGAAGAGACCGAAAGGGAAACGCGCCGCTCTTTGAGTTTGCCCATCAGATTTTTAACCAGGGGAGAGACACAGCTGAAGTCGGCGGTCGAGAGCGAGGTTAAGCTGCTCTCGTCATAACCGGCTTTGTCGATGCTGGCCAAGACCGAGTCGACAATTTGTTCGGGGTCGCGCTCGCGCACCGGGCGGTAGATAATCCCAGCCTGGCAGAAGCGGCAGCCTTCGGTACAGCCACGGGCAATTTCCATGGTGGTACGGTCAAAGACCGCTTCGGTCAAAGGCACAGGTGAGTCTGAAGGATAGGGATAGTCGTTGATATTTTCGACAATCGTGCGTCGCACAATCGCAGGCACGCCCTCAAAGAGCGGCTCGGCCACAACCGTAAAGCCTGTGCTCTCCTCTTCGCGGGTGCTGTAGAGGGCCGGGCAATAGATACCACCGAGTTTGGCCAATTCGACCAGGATTTCTGTTTTGGCAAGGCCTGCTTCGCGCAATTGCACATAGCTGCGGGCCAGTTTGGGGAAAATTTCTTCGCCATCACCGATCACAAAGGCATCAATAAAGCGGCTCATGGGTTCGGGATTCATGGCGCAGGGGCCCCCGGCAATGATCAGGGGAAAGCTCAGATCGCGGTCTTCGGCCCGAATCGGAATGTGGCAGAGATCCAGCATGGTCAGGATATTGGTATAGGTCATTTCGTATTGCAACGAGAAGCCCAAAATATCGAAGTCTTGCAGGGGACGGGTATTTTCCAGGCTGTAGATCGGCAGATTGCGCTCACGCAGGGCTTTTTCCATGTCGAACCAGGGGGTATAGGCCCGTTCGGCCAAGATGTCTTCCTGTTGATTGAGAATCGAATAGAGGATTTTCATGCCCATGTGCGACATGCCAATTTCGTAGAGGTCAGGAAAGGTCAGGGCCACGCGCACGGGGGTGCTGTCCCAGTCTTTGCGCACAGCAAGGTATTCGCCGCCGAGGTAGCGGCCGGGTTTTTCAACTTGGGAAATAAAATCTTGATAGGGATGTTTCATGGGATACAACTCCAAAGGTTCACGTTTCATTTGGTGGGATGGATAGCGCCTGCTATAACATGCGGGATAGCACAGCACCTGTGGGGCTTGCAGGAAAATCTGACAAATCTGTCTGATTTAGTATTCTAACCCACCGCTTCGCGATTTGGTACACTGGTGGCACAGTTTAAAGGTTGTCTATTTGGAAAGGATTCCCCATGCGCCATTTGCCCAATCCCCGCACCGGTCTTGATACCCAATCACTTGAGACGGATATTCGCGAACATCTGCGTTATACCTTGGCCGAAGACCATTATTCTTCGACCCAATGGGACAATTACCAAAGCTTGGTACTGGCCGTGCTCGATCGCCTGCATGATCGCTGGCTCGACACCCAAAACAATTTTCACCAAAAAAAGACCAAACAGGTCTATTACCTTTCGATGGAATATTTGATTGGGCGCCTGCTCGACAATTGCCTCTTGAATTTGGGGATTCAAGAAGAAACCCGGCAAGCGCTCAAAAATTTGGGGATTGATTATGACCAATTGCGCAGCGCTGAGTGGGACGCCGGCCTGGGCAATGGCGGCCTGGGACGCCTGGCAGCCTGTTTCCTCGACTCGATGGCCACCTTGGGTATTGCAGGCATGGGTTATGGCATTCGCTTCGACTATGGCATTTTTTACCAGCGCATTCACAAGGGATTTCAGGTCGAAGCCCCCGATCAGTGGCTGCGCTATGGCAATCCCTGGGATATTGTCCGGCCCGAGGTGCAATTTAAGATCAATTTTTATGGCCAGAGCAATTATTACGAAGACGCCGCAGGCGAGGTCTTTGTCAAATGGGAAAACACCGACCAGGTTTTGGCCGTGGCCTACGATACCCCGATTCCAGGCTACCGCAATGACAAGGCCATTACCCTGCGGCTCTGGAAAGCCGAGTCGGTGCATTCGCTCGATTTGGCCCGGTTTAACGAAGGCGATTATATGAACGCCATGCGCGACAAGACCCTGAATGAAAATATTTCGCGGGTGCTCTACCCCAACGACAAAGAGTTTGTCGGCCAAGAACTGCGCCTCAAACAGGAGTATTTTATGGTGGCGGCGTCGATTCAGGATATGTTCCGGCGCTTTGACAGCATGTTTAGCGATTTGCGCAAATTCCCCGAAGCGGTGGCGATCCAATGCAACGATACCCACCCCAATCTGGCAATTGTCGAATTGATGCGGATTTTGGTGGATATCCGACGCCTGCCCTGGGATTTGGCCTGGGACATCACCCGCAAAACCATCTCTTATACCAACCACACACTCTTACCAGAAGCCTTGGAAAAATGGCCCGTTTCGCTGATGAAACTGCTTTTGCCCCGCCATTTGGAGTTGGTTTATGAGATCAATCGGCGTTTTCTCAGCCAGATCACCCTCAGTTCGGGGCAAGACCTCAGCCAGAAGCAACACCTCTCGATTATTTCCCAAGGTGAGACGCCGATGGTGCAAATGGGGCATTTGGGTGTGGTGGCCGCACACCGCGTCAATGGTGTCTCCGCCGTGCACAGCGACCTGATGAAAAAGACGATTTTTAGAGACTTTGCCCAACTCTGGCCAGAAAAATTCATCAATATCACCAATGGAATCACACCCCGGCGCTGGCTCAAACAGTGCAATCCCCTGCTCTCTGACCTGATCACCGACAAGCTTGGTGAAGGTTGGGTCAATCATCTCGATGAGCTCAAACAGCTCGAAAAATATGCCGAAGATCCGGCTTTCCAAAAGTCGATTCAAGCTGTCAAACTCAAAAACAAACACAGTTTGGCAGATTATCTCAAGAGTCGGCATGGCATCGAACTCAATACCCAGGCCATCTTTGATGTCCAAATCAAGCGCATTCACGAATACAAACGTCAATTGCTGGCTGCTTTGCACACAATCGTGCTCTACAACCGCATCAAAGCCGACCCAGAGGCCTGCATTCACCCCCGCACAGTGATCTTTGCAGGCAAGGCCGCACCCGGTTATGTTTTGGCCAAATTGCATATCAAATTGATCAACAGCATTGGCGAGAAAATCAACCAAGACCCAGATATGCAAGGCAAACTGCAATGCGTGTTTATTCCCAATTACAATGTCTCGCTGGCAGAACATCTCTTCCCCGCTTCGGATTTGTCTGAACAGATTTCAACAGCAGGGTTTGAGGCCTCTGGGACGGGCAATATGAAATTTGCTCTGAACGGCGCCCTCACGATTGGCACCCTCGATGGCGCCAATATCGAAATGATGGACTTTATTGGCCGTGAAAATATGTTTATCTTTGGCATGACGGTCGACGAAGTGCGGGATTTGCGTATTTCCGGCTACGATCCTGAAAGTTATGTCGCCCAAAACCCCGAATTAGAATTGGCATTGAGTCAAGTGCGAGAAGGTTTTTTCAGCCCCGAAGACCCCGGACTCTTTGCCCCCATTCTCTCCGCATTGCTTGAACGCGGAGATTATTTTATGGTGTTGGCTGACTTCGATGACTATGCCATCAAACAGCAAGAAGTAGAAAAGCTGTACATCGACCAGAGCCATTGGACTCAGAAATCCATTCTGAATATTGCCAGAATGGGATATTTCTCTTCTGATCGCACAATTATGGATTATGCGAAACTGGTCTGGGATGTACAGCCTGTCAAGGGGCAGGCCTAATTTTAAAGCCTGTTTTCAAACCCATCAGGCTTCAGCCTGATTAAAAAATTGATGCCAGTCGATCTGCATCAAAATACTGGGTTTGCGCGGTGTTATCGGTAGTGGCATGGCGGCTTCTTCAGGCGTTTTACTGCCTTTGCGCGCGTTACAGGGATAACAGGCCGTGACCACATTTTCCCAGGTGCTTTTGCCCCCACGCGAAACAGGCATGACATGATCCAAGGTGAGCCGCTCCCGCGAACCACAGTATTGGCAGGTGTAATTATCCCGGATATGCACGTTCTTGCGGGTATAAGTTACCTTGGGCACAATATGTTTAACCAGTTTCCCCAACAAGCGAATCACCTGTGGAATCGGAAACCGGGATGAAATTGAGCGCAAAAAACTGCCACTTTCTGTGACAATTTCGGCTTTGTTACTGTAAACCAGCGCAATCGCCCGCCGGATATCGCAGTACATCAAAGGCATATAATCGCGAGATAAAACAACCACCTTCACGTTTCTTTCCCCCAAATCAAAACTAGAATAAGATTTTCTGTTTTGATTAAAACGCATCAGATGCCGAATAATCAAGCGAAATCATGCAAATTAGCAAAACGGGGCCCAAAAGCGGAGCTTATTTTTTGCTTAAAAAGCTGCGAATATGTTTTAGACTCTCTGCGGGTTTATCCAGAAAAAAGGCGTGACCACTGCCTTTGACCAAGGCCATCTGGGCCTTGGGAAAGAGGCGCATTTGCCGGGTTTGAAAGTCTTTGCCTGTGAGAGAATTGCACTCGCTCACCAAGAACAAAACGGGTTCTTTTAATTTGGACAAACCCTGTACAAAGTCAATCGCAATTTTATTGTCTTTGCTAAAGGTCGATTGGGTGATGGTCTTCCAGGCGCGAAAGCCACTGCGCTGGAGGGGCAGGTTTTGAGGTTGTTGGCCAGTGCAGTGATAACGGGGTTGAAAGTAGATTTGGGCGTAGACATAGTCAGCGGGGGCGTCGCTGTCAGGGCCATGGATATGCAATGAACGCACCCAGGCCAAAGTGGTATTCCAGATAAAACCAGCTGAGGTACGCGAGAGGGCCGGCAAAATCCGATTGGCCATATCGGTATTGAGAAAGCCTGGCTCAGCCAAAATCAATTGGTCAATTTTTTCGGGTGTTTTGCCCGCATAGGCTGCAGCCAACATCCCCCCCCAGCCATGGCCAAAGAGGCTCACGGGCCGCTCGGGAGAGACCTGTTCAATCACCCTTTCGAGTTCTTTTAGACTTTCCTGAATGGTCAGTTTTTCACTGGGAACCCGTGCAGATAAACCGCTGCCACGCTGGTCGTAAAAAACCACCCGGTAGCGATCGGCGAGGGCTTTTAAAGGCAAAAGTTGACTGTAATCCTGACCAGGACCATCGTGTAAGACCAGCAGCACGGGGGCTTGCCGATCGCCAAAACTTTGCGAATGCAAAGTAACCTGATCGATAATCAAGCGTGGCAAAGCGGGATTATTACTCACAGTGGCAGGTACTGGGTACTCTTTCCAGGTCAACAGAAAGGCACCCAAAAACAGCAAAATTGGGCCAGCAGCCATCACAGCCAGCGCACTTAAAAAGGTCAGCAGTCCACGTCTC
This sequence comes from Candidatus Sericytochromatia bacterium, assembly GCA_018780035.1. Lineage (GTDB taxonomy): Bacteria > Cyanobacteriota > Sericytochromatia > UBA7694 > UBA7694. The sequence continues at coordinate 62,430 of JADMKE010000001.1, read as the reverse complement.
ATAATAGCGTCTTCATTTGGCTTTGGCGTTGACTTTAGAGATCAGGGAAGGTCTTGCTGCGAACGGTGCCCTCTTTGGGGTCATAGACCAGGTCCTGGGGATAGTTCAATTCTAACTTGAGATCTTGAATGCTACCTGGGTTTTTGCCATCATTTTGGATCCGGTAAGTGGCCAGCGCACCCGTGACTTGGGTTAAGTCGGAAAGCACCTTGGCTTTGTCAATTTGATCGGTGGTGGTTTTGAGGCCTTCTTTGACCGTATCTTGGGCTTCTTGGGCGGGTTTACAGGCAAAAAACGACGTACTGAGCAAGATGATGGCCAGCGAACGAAGAATCAATTTCATGGCGGACTCCTGAAAAGGGGGTTGGGGCTGAGAGATACCCCCCGAGTGTAACGAGGGCGCATTGGCCCTGTCAATCGAAAGCCCTTCTGAGCAGGCGATGGGGTTGTTATAATTAGGCTGTGCCCAAACGCGTGGAAAACACGTGGAATTTAAACCTTCAAACCCCGCTTGGAAAGGCTTCATGCCTCATGAAATTATCACTTACCGCTTCGGCTCGGACGGCGCTTTTGGCCAGTTTTAGTCTGGTTTTTTTGCTTTCTGGCTGCCCGGCTGGACAGTCCAAACAGACCCAGGCCGCTCAGGGGGGGGCGAGCAAAACCTCACGCATCAGCCAGGAGCTCAGCCGGGATTTTAAAGCAATTTCTCAGGGGGTAACCCCCACAGTGGTAAGTATTTCGACCATCAGCAAAGATGCGCCAAAACTCAAAACAGAGTCACGTCTGGAGCGCGAAAAATTCAATGACCCCCATGGTTTTTCTCACCCGCCGACCGATCGCGACAAAGAGAGCGGTTTGGGTTCTGGGGTGGTGGTTGATGCGGCCAAGGGGTATGTTCTGACCAATCATCATGTGGTTGAAAATGCCGGTGAAATCGAAGTATCTCTGCCCAATGGCAAAACTTTTCAAGCCCGCATTGTGGGTGTGGATCCGCCTTCGGATTTGGCTGTGATTCAGCTGGAAAACGCCAACAATCTCCAGGCCGCGGTTTTGGGCGACTCTGAAAAAATCCGCGTCGGGGAATGGGTCTTGGCAATAGGCAGCCCGTTTGGCTTGGAGTCTTCGGTCACAGCTGGGATTATTAGCGCCAAAAGCCGGGCTGATATTGGCGTGGCCGATTTTGAAGATTTTATCCAGACCGATGCAGCCATTAATCCCGGCAACAGTGGCGGGGCCTTGGTCAATATCAAAGGTGAGGTCATTGGCATCAATACGGCGATTGCCAGCCGCAACAATGGTTATATGGGAATTGGGTTTGCCATTCCCAGCAATCTGGCACGCAAAGTGATGGACTCTCTGATTGCCCATGGCCGGGTGATTCGCTCACAACTGGGCGTCTTGATTGGGCCTGCCGATGAACTCATTCTCAAAAGCCTCAAGATCCCTGTGGATACCCCCGGCATTTTGGTCATGGACGTCTTTCCCGATTCTCCCGCAGCCAAAGTGGGCTTTAAAAAATATGACCTGATTACGGGTTTAAATACACAGCCTGTCAGCGAGGTGCAGATGTTCCGCAATCAGATTGCGCTGACAGCGCCTGGTAGCCAAGTACAGGTCAAACTTTTGCGCAATGGTCAAACCCTGACTTTGGCCCCCGTTTTGCGCGAAATGAGTGCCGAAAATGCAAACCCCTTTGAACCAGCCCGCCCTGAAGCACTCAAAAAACTGGATTTTGAAGTCCAGGCCCTCACGCCCCAATTGCGTAAGCAAATGGGGCTGCCATTAGATTTAGAAGGCATCTTGGTGGCCAAATTGAAACCCGAAAGTGAAGCCTATCAACAGGGCTTGCGTGCGGGAGATCTGATCACCGAAGCCAATCGCCAAAGTGTGGGCAATGTGCAGGATTTTTATGCCCAATTGAATCAAATGGGCAGCGAAAAAGTGCTCCTGCTCAATGTGATTCGCAACCAACAAAGCCTGATTGTGGCCCTAAAAATCCCCTAAAACCGGATTTATTTTTAATATGAGGGGGGTCTATTTTTAATTTTTCATTAAATTTTTGTTTGTTTGTTAAATTTTAATTGATTGACTTAATCTTGATCCATCAGCATAAGCGACCCATAAAGGGGTTTAAGCCTGATTTTTAAAGTGTTTATTTGGAAAAAACCTCTGTGCTATACTTAAGTCTGAAATTATCAGGCAGAGAGTTAAGCCGATATCCCGGCATGCCGATGCTTACCGTACATTCTTAGGAGGAGTGGGTCGTTTGTCCAGCAAAATCTTTTCTACCCTGATCCTGTCCCTGCTCGTGGTTACCGCCTGCAGCAACAATGACAACCCAATTGTTACCCCCACGCCAGCTACCAACGCACCGGTTGCGGGTACTGGTCTGGTCATTGAGCCTGGTACCATCTCACTTGAGGTGGGAAAAACCACCAAGGTGTCTGCGCTGCTCAATCAAGATGGTGATATCAAGCGCGATCTGCCCACCAATTGGAGCAGTCTCAGTCCCGAAATTCTGACGATTGACAATAATGGCAATATTACCGCCCTCAAGCCCGGTAATGCGCAAATTAAAGCCGAAAGTCTGGGCCGTGAAGCCAAGGCGCTGGTGACCATTGTTCCTGCTAGTGCAGCAGCGACCACTCCCACCACCACCCCTGCCAGCCCGAGTACCGGCATTAAATCCGATGATGCGACGTCTGCTGAATTGGCAAAATTGCGTACCATTGTGATTCGTCCTGAAAATGAAGCCGCCCAGCCCACATTGTTTAAGTTCAGCCGTTTGGGTGAACAGCGTCAATTTGTGGCCATCGGCCAAGACTCCCTCGGTCAGGCCATTTCCAATTTGACTTTTGCTTGGTCTTCCAGCGATGAGTCAATTGCCACCGTCAACAGCACGGGCGTGGTGACCGCTGTTGCAACAGGGACCACCAACCTGATTGCCAGCGCAGGCAATGTCACCAGCAATATTATTCAGATTCAGGTCCAGGAAGGCACTATCCGGGCCCACATCAAGTTTACGGAGTAAGTTCAACTGTGAAAGTCAGAAACAAAAAAATCACAGGACTCATCATTGCAGTTTCCGTTTCCTTGGCCGGTGTGTTGAGTTGTCAAACCGTTCCACTCAATACGTCTTCCTCGTTGAATCAGAGTGTCTTGCAAATCAATACCGAAAGCGGAGCGATCCGCCTGCACATTGATCTTCCTGCCCCTAAAGCTTACCCCGCTCTGAGCGCTTATCATGGCTTTAGCACCCAGTCGATTGAAGAAGGCCGCATCAACCGCATCAAAGTGAACATTACAAATGTGGTCAGTGATTTTGTCGCTGAAAAAATTATCCCCATTACCCAAGGGGGCATGACTGCCACCATTAAGGTACCTTTGGGCAAAAATTACCTGATTTCTGTCGAGGGTATGGATGATCTCGAAGCCGTTCAAGGCGCGATGGTTAAAGGGGTTTTCAGCGTTGAGTCTTCTGAGGTGACGCCTGATGTGGATGTCAATCCGTTGACAACGGCAGTTGCCACTGTTTTGGAACAGGTCAAAGCCCGAGATGCAGCAGCGGCTGCGGCTGTAGACACCACCAAATTGATGAATCTGATTGTCGAAGGCAAAAGTGCCGCCAATCCTTTCTTGGTCAATCACGCCGCTTTTGTCGATGCCATTGTTTTGGGCAAAGGCAAAGTACCCTCGATTGTACCCGCCAATCCTGTTTTGCGCCCGGGCAATATTACCGGTGCCATTAAAGGCCTTAAAGCCGGTGACGCCGCAGTGGTCTTTAGCAATGACCCCGTTTCTTCGCCTGTGATTGTGGTGGCTCCGCCCCAGGTAACTGCGTCCAGTACGACCACAACCACCACCTCTTCTGTGGACTACCGCATTGACAATGTGCCCCCCGGCAAATGGACGGTGCGTGTGGTGGCTTCTGGTTATCGCGTAGAGGGAGATACCATTACCAGTTTGAATGAACTGAGTGCGGCCAAAGCGACGACGATTACAACCAATTCACAAACCACACTGGACTTTGAAGTCAAACAGGTGGGTTGGTCTGCCACCCCAATCAATGCCTCCGGCAATATTGGTTCCTCCGATCAGCCCGATGCTGAAATGGATGGTTCAGACAGCATCCATGTGGTTTGGCGCCAAGATGGCTTTCAGGAAGAAAAAGAAAGTGGCTCAATTTTTTACAGCCGCTACAACGGCAAAACTTGGTCCACCGATAACCGCAATGTCTCGACCCAGCCTTCGGGCTTTGTCTCTGTCTCTGGCAGCGATAAATTCCGGGGAGCGCGCAATCCAGCGGTCGCTGTTGGCGTAGACCGCTCTCCGCACGTGGTTTGGTCTGCAAATAGCGACAATACCGATTTCCGCGGACGCCGCATTGTCTACAGTCGCTTCGATGGCGTCAACTGGACCAAACCTTTGATTATCTCCGGTTTGTCCCCCACCAGCGATGTTGAAGCAGATAATCCAGATATCGCCGTTAACCCGATCAATGGTCAGGTCTATGCGGTCTGGAGCCAATTGCTCAACAGCGTGAAAACGGTCTACCTGAGTCAATTGCAAAATGGCAAATGGCTGGAGCCCATTCAGCTCTCTGCTGCCACCACCCAGTCCTATCGGCCCAAGTTAAATATTGGTACCGATGGCCGGCTGCACATCGTTTGGGAAGTTGAAGACACCTCACGCGTTCAGTACATCAGCTATGATGGCAAAGAGTTCCAGGCGATTGAAGAAGTACCGTTTAATCAAGGCGCGGCAGGCAATTTGCCCCGCAGTCTCGATGCGCGGGTCGATTTACTCAACCGTCTGCACCTGATTCGCCGCGATCAAGACACCATTCAGTATGTCTTCCGCTCGAACAAGACTTGGTCACGTTCGGAGCCGGCTCACGAAGTGAATGGCGTAACCTTGCCCGTTTTGAGCCATGCCACCCTGTTCTTGGACAATATTGGCAATGTCAATTTGGTTTGGGCCTCATCGTTAAATGATGGCACCCCCGTTTTGCGCTACCGCCGCAGAACCAATGAAGGCTGGGAGCTGCCCCAGGGCACTGTTTCGACAACCCCGTCTGCCACCCCTTCAGCCTTCGCGACCCCCACTCCCGATCCCACGGCTACGCCTGTACCTGTCGCTTCAGCTTCGGCAACAGCAACGCCTTTCCAAGGTTTTGACAATTTGCCCACCTCTCAAAACAAGGTACCGGCAGACAAACCCTTGGTCGTGGTTGACAGCCGTGGTCGTATCTCTGCGATCTGGAGCAATAGCGCATCAGATCCGGTCAATTCAGATATTTATCACTCTCTGAAAGCCACAGTGACGACCACAACCAATTAATCCCGCCGTTTAAAATAAGAGGGGCCCACTTGAAAAAGCGGGCTCCTTTTTGTTTTGAGGTATAATGAAGCATCCGGATGAGATCGCGCCGGAGAATTGAACCCCTGTGAGGAATACTTCATGCCACATCTTGTCCGTTCCCTGCTGCTCCTGACTTCGGCTTTGATTCTGGTGGCCTGTGCAACCCAAAAAGGGGTGATCGATCGGCCAGATTGGGCAGAAACCCCCGCTCACTGGGATGGCACGGGTTTAAGTGTGGCAAGTTACAGTGCATCTGAATACAGCACCAATGCAGGGGAGGAAGCTCAACTGGCCGAAGAGAATGCCCTGCGCGAAGCCCGCAAAATGGTGGCCCGGGAATTGGCCAAAGCTTACGTCACCTATCAAGCGGCCAAAAAAGAAACCGTATCAGAAGAAGATGCCGCTTATCAATTGGAGCGCAAATTGGGCAATATTGTCTCTCGTCAGCGCCATTACGACGAACAACGCCGGGTCTTTTTTATTCAGCTCTATCTGCCTTCTCACCGTATTCAAGAGCTGATCAGCGCCACCTTTGGCGTCCAGGTTACCGTGGGAGCCGACGGCAAGCTGCAATAAGATGTTTGAGGCTCTGCTTGTCCGCGTACCAGCTACCACAGCCAATCTGGGGGCCGGATACGATCTGATTGGCACAGCCCTGAGTCTGTATAATGCGTTTGCTTTTGAGCCTTTGTCTGAGCAAGACAATAATTATGTGCAGATCACGGCCACGGGACGTTTTGGTGGAGAGGTCAATTTTCCACTGGATCAGCGCAATGTGGTTTGGCAGGCCTTTCACACCCTTTTTCAAGAGCGACAGCAAGCCACACCGGCTGTGGCGATTGAATTGGCAATGGCGATTCCCCCGGCCCGCGGCTTGGGCAGCAGTTCAACGGCCATTGTGGCCGGTTTGCTGGCGGCCAATGCCTGGCTTGAGCGGCCTTTTTCCCAGGCTGAGATTCTGCAAAAGGCAATCGCCTGGGAAGGGCACCCCGACAATGTCGCCCCGGCTTTGCTTGGGGGCTGTATTCTCAGCTTAGAAACGGCAGAGGGCTATGCCTCTTTTCCCCTGCAAGTCCCAGCAAACTTAAATTGGGTGGTCTGTTTTCCTGAATTTGAATTGGAGACCAAAACGGCCCGCTCAGTGGTACCTGAGCACTTCAGCCGGGCAGATTGTATTGCCAATACCAGCTATCTGGCGGCCCTGGTGGCGGGTCTGGCCCAAAACAACGACGCTCTTTTGCGTTTGGGGCTCAACGATCGCCTCCATCAGCCCTACCGCCAAGCCCTGGTACCTGGCATGCCCGAGGTGATGCAAGCAGCCCGCCAGGCCGGTGCACTGGGGTCTGTTTTAAGCGGTGCTGGGCCCAGTCTCTTGGCCCTCTGCCGTGAAGAGGCTGAAAGAGTTGCCGCAGCGATGCAAGCCGAATGGAACAAGCAGGGGATTTCCTGCGACTATGTGATTGCATCCCTAGATACCCAGGGGGCCGTGGTTATATACTGAGAGGGCAACTCTCACGTATGACACGTTAAGAGACTGTTCTAAGACCAACAACGCTCTAAGTGAAGTAGAAAAGCAGAAATCCGATGCCTATTCTTGTACAAAAATTTGGCGGCTCTTCGATGGCCGATGTCGCCTGCATTCAAAATGTGGCCCGCCGCGTGGCCGCAAGCAAAAAAGACAGTCCCCAAGGTTTGGTCGTGGTGGTGTCCGCCATGGGCAAAACCACCGATAAACTCGTGGGCATGGCCCGCGAAATTGCCAGCCAACCCCATGGCCGCGAAATGGACATGCTCTTGGCCACTGGCGAGCAGGTATCCATCGCCTTGCTCTGTATGGCCTTGCACGAACTGGGTTTAAAAGCCGTCTCGATGACCGGCGCCCAGGCGGGGATTATTACCGAAAACCGCCACAACAAAGCCAAAATTATCAATATCGACACCGAAGCCATTCAAAAACATCTGGCCGAAGACTGCATTGTGGTCGTGGCTGGTTTCCAGGGGGTCACCCCCGATCAACAGATCACAACCCTGGGACGTGGCGGCTCGGATACAACCGCAGTGGCCTTGGCCGGTGCTTTGGATGCCGCTGTCTGTGAAATTTATACCGATGTCGATGGGGTTTATACCACAGATCCCAATGTGGTGCCCGAGGCCCACAAATTAGCTGAAATTTCCTACGAAGAAATGCTGGAGCTGGCCCATTTGGGCGCCAAGGTGCTGCACCCCCGTTCGGTGGAATGTGCCAAAAAATACGGCACCATGGTGCATGTTCGTTCCAGTTTTAATACCAATGAAGGGACCTATGTCAAACCCATGAAGGATCTCGAAATTCACCGCCCCGTAACGGGGGTTACCGCTGATGCCAAGCAAGCCAAAGTGGCGATTCGCCACGTGCCCGATCGCCCCGGTGTGGCGGCTCAACTCTTTGGCGCCCTGGCTGAAAAAGCCATCAGCGTGGACATGATTATTCAATCGGTGCAGGAGAATCTCACCAACGATATTGCGTTTACGGTACACGAAGACGACCTGACCCAGGCGATTGCGATTACCCAGCAGGTCGCCGAAAAACTCGGTGCCCGCGATGTGGTCTATGACCAAGACGTGGCCAAGGTCTCCATCGTCGGTGTGGGCATGATTGGCACACCCGGCATTGCCGCAGAGATGTTTGAAGCCCTCTCCCATGCCCGCATCAATATTCAGATGATCAGCACCTCGGAGATCAAAATCTCCTGCGTGGTGGCGCGCAGTGAAGTCAAACAGGCCATGCAGGTGATTCACAATCACTTTGTCTTGCCCGAAGGCAGCGCTGCAGAGAACGAAGAGTTGGCTTTGCTCTAGTCCCAGATTTGTTTCAGACAAAAGCCCCGGAGAGAAATCACTCCGGGGCTTTTCTGGTTGAGACCACGCTATTTGTCTTTTTTGAGCTTTTCTTTGAGGTCGATACCTGCTGCGGCAAAGCCTTCGCGTACAGATTTGTAATCAGCATCCTCAGCAGGCACATAGCCGTCAAAGTGGTAAAGTTTGCGCATGAGGGCCTTGCCTTCAGCTGTGGCGGTATAAGCCAGCATGGTCTGGCGGAATTTTTCAGCCAATTCGGGGGCCATGTCTTGACTGGCGCAGATCGTATCCGCGGGTATGGGCCCGCTATAGGCCAAGACCCGAATGTGTTTCTGCTCTTCGGGCTTTAAAAAGCGACTCCAGGCGGTGAGTTTGTTCTCTTTGTCATAGGCGTAGGTGGCACCCGCATCGACCTTTTTATTCAGGACAGCCAGAATGGTGGCGTCGTGACTGCCGGAGTAGACCACATTGTCCAAATCTGTGTCGGGGTTGATACCTGACTCTTTCATTAAAATCCGGGCAAAAATATGTCCGGTGGTCGAGATCGGATCGCCAAAGGAAAAGCGTTTGCCTTTGAGGTCTTTCATCGATTTGATCGGGCTATCTGTGCGCACAATGATTGCACCAAAAAAATGCGGTTGACCGGTGCTGCTGTACTTGGACTTGAGCAGCACTTTGACATTGGCTTCCTGTTTGGCGAGCACGTAAGAGGCCGGGCTCAGAAAGGCAATGTCCAATTGTTTGTTTTTTAAGGCTTCAACGACCCCGGCATAATCGGCCGCCACAATGGGGCGTACTTCCATGTCCATGCCTTTTTCAATCACATCCATCAGAGGCTGGACATCTTTGAGTAATTCTTCACCGGTTTCAAAGGGCACCAATCCCAGGCGCAAGACCTTTTTCGTGGGTTCTTCGGCAGCCGGTGCACAGGCCAACAGCGTTACCAGCATCATCCAGAGGAATAACCCCCCGGTTTTTCTCATCCATTTGTTCATTTTTGGCTCCGTTTTAGCTCCGTGCTTCGATCTGAAATACGCGACCATTGCTATAGTCTAACAAGTACAGCTCGCCCTGACCATCTTGTCCAAACGAGCTGACCTGCAGCCCTGAGTTCAGAAGCACTTGATGCCAGGTATTTTTGCCTTTGTTTTGCTTGAGGCCCCAGATGGTACCCGAACCAAAATCAGCGTAGAGGTAAATGCCCTTGAGCGCAGGGTATTTGCTGCCCCGGTAGACAAAGCCCCCCGTCACGGAGACCCCTTGGCTGTGGTCATAGACCCACAAAGGGGCTTTTAAACCTGTGCTCGGACAGTTGTTTTCGGGAAAAAAGCAGGCCAAACCCTCGCGGATTTTCCAGCCATAATTGCCCCCTTTTTGAATCAGATCAATTTCTTCAAAGCGGTTTTGGCCGACATCCCCGGCATAGAGTTCGCCCGTGGCACGGTCAAAACTGAAACGCCAGGGATTGCGCAAACCGTAAGCCCAAATTTCGGGTCGCACGCCGGGCCGTTTGAGAAAGGGGTTGTCACTGGGAATGCGATAAGGGGGCCCCTGATCGACATCGATGCGCAAGATTTTGCCCAGCAAACTGCTGAGGTTTTGGCCATGGCCCTGGGGATCGTTGGCGCTGCCTCCGTCGCCCATGCCAATATACAACTTCTGATCGTGGCCAAAGGCAATTTGGCCCCCATTGTGATTGCGATAAGGCTGAGCGATTTCGAGCAAGACCCGCTCACTGCCAGCAATCACTTGTTTGTTCTTGGGGTTGGCCCGCCATTCTGAAACACGGGTTTTGAGCGGGGAGCCCGTGGTGTAGTTGAGAAAAAAGCGCCCATTGCGGGTGTATTGGGGATGAAATGCCAAAGACAAAAGCCCCATTTCGCCCCCTGAAACCACCTGTGAATGCAGATCCAAAAAGGGGGCCGTCTGCCATTTACCACCGCTGCGCAGGCGAATGATACCCGCCTGTTCGACCACGTAGAGATCGCTGCTGCCGTTGGGAGCAGTCAGATAGACGGGCTGCTTGAGGCCTGTGTGTTGTGGTTTGAGGCTGATTTGCAGCGCTGAGGCCTTTGAACTGGGCAAGAAGCCCACCAGCCATAATGTAAACAAGGTGCCTGAAAAGAGTTTGAATAAAAGGGGTTGTGGGTTGAACAAACAGGGCCTCTGAGGTATTTAATGCGTGTTGAGCCAGCGCTGTAAGCGAATGGGGTTCAAAGGGCGAATCAAGGCGTCTTCATAGGCTGCCAATTGGTCCACCAGCGCCAGTTCGGCATCTTCGTAACCAGATAAATAGAGAACAGAGACGGGCTGAGTGGGTGCATGGGATGACTGGGGTGTCGAAAAATAGGCATGAATTTCGGTTAAGATCTCAGCTTTAAGTTCTGTAATCAGCATCTGGGCAGAATCCGAGGCCTGGGTCCAACTCTGAAAGTCGGCAAAGATCCGAAGCTGGGTGTCGGATCCCAATGCGGCCTGAAGCTCTGCTTGCTCGGCCGGACAGAGATAGCAGCAATCCACGCCCAATCTGCGTGAGGGACTTTGGGTCTCGGACACAGGCGCAGTCAGGGCAAGAGAGGGCAAAGCAGGAAAACAGACCTGCAGGGAAGTACCTGTGGGGCCGGTTTCGATTTGAATAAAGCCACCATATTCATTGACAACCCCATAGACAATCGCCAGCCCCAATCCGGTGCCATCCGTTTTGGTGGTAAAAAAGGGATTGAAGATCTGTTCGCGAATCTCGGGGGGAATGCCGGGGCCTGTGTCGCGAATCTGAATACAGACATAGTCCCCGGCTGGACGGGCCCCAAAGAGCGGCACAAAGAGGGGAACAGGCTCTTGGCGAAGGCTGATCCGAATTTCAATTTCACCTTGGCGATTCATGGCATCACGGGCATTGACAATCACATTCATCAATAATTGATCCAGGTGGGTGGGCTCGATCAAAATTGCAGGCAAATCACTGGCCTGCTCAATCTTGAGTTGCATATTTTCACCCAGCAGTGGATGAAAAAGGGGTTGCATCTGAATCAAGATGTCCCTCAAATAAACAGGACGCGGGGTAGGGCGATGTTTACCACTAAAAATAAGCAATTGCCCAGTCAGACTGCGCGCTTTCTGAACAATATGTTGAATTTCGTGAGCATAGGTCCGAACACTTGCGCTAGAATCCTGGAACTCTTCCAATAATTGTGCATAGCCCTGGATACCCGCCAGAATATTGTTAAAATCATGGGCCACCTCGCCAGCCAATTGGCCAATTGCGTCCAATTTTTGAACCTGACGCAGGATTTCTTCCTGCTCCCGCAGTGCCAAGGCCGTCTTTTCACTTTCGGTCATGTCAATGCCCGTGGCCACCAGATATTCGACCTGATTGTCAATATTCATCAATGCTGTGGCTGTCCAAGAGATACTGCGTTTTTCGCCACTGCGGGTGAGCAAGGCCAATTTGTATTCAAGCGGATAGGTGATTTTATTGAGGTCTTTAAAATCGGCAAAGACACTTTCCCGGTCTTCGGGCCAGAGCAAAGTTTCAAAGTTTTGCCCCTGAATTTCGTTAAAACTATAACCACTCAAGACTTCACAGGCCCGGTTAAACCTGACAATTTTGCCTTCGCTGTCGAGAACCACAATCAGGGCGCTGGAGGTGTCCAAAATGGCTGAGACAAAGATCTGCTCGTGGTGCAGCAATTGCTGGATCTGTTTTTGGGCCTCGATATTAAAGCCGGTAAAACACACCCCACTGATCTCGCCGCCTGGGTTTTGGATCGGGTAATAGGCCATTTCATAACTCACCCCCTGGCCATCGGGGGCGTAAATCACGCGCTCTTTAAACACATGTTGGCCCTGCAAGGCCAGCTCAAAGCTGCTGTAAAAATCGTCCAGGCGATCCGACTGCACGTAATTGATAAAATCTTCACCCGCTTCCATCTCACGGAAAAAGCGCTGCCGGGCAGAAATAGCAGCGACATGATTAAATTCGGTCACCCGGTGCTGGCGATCGAGCATAACAATCATTTGATTGCTGTTGCGAAAAAGCGCCCCCAATTTTTCTTTGAGGTGGAAATTGCTCTGTTGAACCTGTTTGAGCTGGCTGTGATTTTCCAAGCAGCCCAAATAGCCTTGGGTAGAGGGTTGAATGCGAATTTTAAGCCAGTCATTTGGGCTTTGAGCAGATTTGGGGCTAAAAAAGGCCTCAAAGAGTTCCTCGGGTTGTTTGAGAAAGCGCTCCCAATCTGCACGGATCTGGGTGAGTTCTGTTGGACAGACCCAGTCTAACCAGCTTTTTCCGCTCACAGCCTCAGATTGCAAACCCGTTAATTTTTCCCAAAAGGGGTGAACGGTAAGAATGCAACCCAGTTTATCCAGTTCAAAAAAAGCCGCCGGGTAGTCCAAGGCGGTTTGGCCCAAACTCTTCATGCCCCCATAATAAGCTAATTATGATTCTTTGTCACCCTCAAAAATGAGCCAACGGGACTTTAAGCGGCTGTCACGGGCAAAGGAAAGCGCGGGTGGGTTTGAATCTGAAAGCGCATATCCTGTTTCTGGCGCTGCCACTGGTACCAGCCGCAGGCGGCAATCATTGCCGCATTGTCGGTGCAAAGGGCCAAGGGGGGCACAAAGACCTGAAGTCCGCGTTCTGAGGCTGCCTGGGTGAGTTTTTCGCGCAGGTATGAATTGGCTGAGACCCCACCTGTAACTGACAATTGGCGAATGCCCTGTTGATCGACTTGGCGCAGGGTTTTTTCGAGCAGGGTATCAATCGCTGCGGCCTGAAAACTGGCACAGAGGTCTGCCACCGGAATTGGCTGTTTTTTTTGTTCCAAATGGCGAACAGCATAAAGCACGGAAGTTTTGAGACCGCTGAAGCTAAAATCCCGCTCCTGCAACATGCTGCGCGGAAAGTCAAAGGCCTGGGGGTTGCCCTGTCGGGCCATTTGATCAATCACTGGCCCCCCCGGATAAGGCAAGCCAAGCAGACGGGCGACTTTGTCAAAAGCCTCGCCAATGGCGTCATCGCGGGTATTGCCCAGCACCTGATACAGCCCGTGGCCAGCCATGTGCAGCAATTGGGTATGCCCCCCCGAGACCAATAAGACCAAGAGCGGAAATTCAATCTCTGCGCCAAAGCTGAGAAAATTGGCGTAGATATGCCCTTCGAGGTGGTTCACCCCAATCAGGGGCCGGTCGAGAATCCAGGCCAGGGTATCGGCGGCCGTAACCCCCACCAGCAGAGCCCCCTGCAAGCCGGGTCCACAGGTAACAGCGATGGCATCAATATCGGGATAGTCCAGCCCCGCGCTCTTAAGGGCGCTCTCTAAAAGCGGGTGCAAGGCCTCGACATGACAACGGGAGGCCAATTCAGGCACCACACCGCCAAAAACGCGGTGGTCTTCGATTTGGGAGCGAATTTCACTGGCCAAAATCTTCGTTCCGTCTTCGACCAGGGCAATTGCCGTTTCGTCGCAACTGGATTCAATGCCTAAAATGATCATAATTGGACAATCACGGCTGTTGGTCGCGGCGTTTCTGAACCGGGCGAAACTGACGCAATTGATTCGCGCTCAGGGTTTGACCCGGTGCCAAAGGTGGGCTGGTGGGGGAATCATCCATTTCGTCGTCGTTGTATTCCGCATCGCTCTCTTCGGCCAAGGCCTGTTTAAAGCTGCTGCTAAAGTTCGTGTTTTTGCGGGCGGGCTGCGGGGGGGCTTTGACGGGTTTCGGCATTTCCAGCTTTTCACCCAAAAAAGGCTTGAGCACCGACTCGACATAGAGGGCATGGTGGCGCTGTTGCAGCAGAATCACACTTTCGAGACACATTTGCAAATAGTGAATCTGCTCGGTGCGACCGGCGTCGAGTTTTTCGGCAATCGGAAAAAAGATCAGGCCCGAAAACAGCACTCCATAAAGCAGGCTGACCAGTGCGGCTGAAAGCACCGGAAAAATTTTACTGGGTTCTTGCAGGCCTTGGGCTTGCAACAAGACCAGCAGCGCTCCGGCCAAGCCAAAAGCAGGGGCCATTTGACCCATAAATTTCCAGAGCCGGACTTGGCGGCTTTTTTGTAAGCTGGTCTGGGCCAGGGTGGTTTCGAGGGTTTCGCGGATCATCGGTGCGGTATAGCCGCCCACAACCAGACCCAGGCCCTCTTTGAGCAAAGGGTGCTGCAAACGGGGGCGCACATCTTCGAGCAGGCGTTGACCCGCTTCGGGAGACTCTGCCTCGCGAATCTGGCGGGCGAGATAGACAGTGGTATCGTAAACATCTTGTAAATCGGGTTCGTCGAAGCCCGAAAAGCAGATTAAAAAGTGACTGAAACTGCTGCTGAGTTCCTGCCAGGAAAAACCAATCAAACAGGCGGTTAAGGTCCCGCCAATGATCAAAGCCAGGCCTTGGGGTTGAAACAGAAGGCCGATCAGACGTTCATCTGAGAACAGGGCCCAGATCAACAGACCCATCCCCGCAAAAATTCCCAGCAGGGTGGGCAGACGTTGTTGCAAAAAGCTATTTGACATCTTTTTCCTGGTTCCTTGGCTGAACTTGTTGTATTATAGCCGGAACGGACGGGAAAAGTTGTATGTTTAATTTTGCTTTTATTGTGCCCACCGGCATTGGTGCTGCAGTTGGGGGTTATGCCGGTGATGCGGGCATTGTGGTCAAATACCTGGCCAGTCAGGCCGATTGGGTCCTGACCCACCCCAATGCTGTCAATGCAGCGGTTTTTTACGAGCAACCGCCCCAGGTACAATACCTAGAGGGGGCCTATCTCGACGGCTTTTTTTTGCAGGAAATCGGCTTTCGCCGGGTTCACAGCCAAAAAATTGGCCTGGTCATTGACCGGCGCTGTGAAGCCTATTTGCCGATTCTGGAAAATGTCGTGCATGCCACGGCCCTGAGCACAGGTTGCCCGATTCAAGGCTATGTCTTAACGGATGAGCCGGTTTCGCTGCGCTTTGTACCCACCCCCACAGGCTACAGCGGCGAAGTCGATAATCTCGAAACCCTGATTGCCGCAGGCCAACGCTGTCTCGAACAGGGAGCGACGGCCCTGGCGGTATTGACCTGGATGGATTTGCTGGCCCCCCATCAGGGCGACGACTATTTACAAGGGGGGGGCGTAGATCCGATTGGCACCCTGGAGGCCCTGATTTCACACGCCCTGGCCTATGAACTGCAGGTGCCCCTGGCCCACTCACCGGTCTTTGCACCTGAGATCATCTCGCAGCGCCTCGATCCCCGTGTGGCTGCTGAAGAAATTGGCCTGAGTTATTTGCCCTGTGTGCTCAAAGGCCTGCATCACGCCCCCGCGATTGTGCCTTATGCCGAATCCCAGCTCAAACGGGAAGATTTGCACGCCGTGTTGGCTCCCTGGAACGCCGTGGGCGGCATTCCGATGCTGGTAGCCGCCGAACACGGCATACCCCTGATTCTGGTCAAAGAAAACCACTCAGACTTGGCCGTGACAGCCAAAGATCTGCGCTTGGATTTGGGCCTAAACGCAGAGGCAATCTGGCTGGTGGAAAATTATTGGGAGGCTGCAGGCCTGTTGATGGCACTCAAACAGGGGATCGACCCACGTGTCTTACGCAGGCCATTGCCACCGCTGTTTCGGTCTCTCAGAGACTAGGTCGTGACACTCCCAATCCCCTATCAATGCTGTCCTTGGTTGTAGTTGCTCGAAATCTCGCAAACAACCAAGGCAAAAGGGATAGGTTTCTAAGCAACTTCTGAGCGATGACCCGTCTCTTGCGAGCCCCTGCTACATCGACACGGCTCAGTAACAGGTGGCTGATGCTCAGACTACCTTAGACAACTCTGCTGTCCTGCCTTGTAATGCTCCTCTTGTCGCAAACAATTCAGGCAACTTTGGTCTGTGCCCAGGCGACGACTACGTCTCTGGCTTACTTCGACTGAACTCAGCAGCCTGAGATAGCCAGGTCGTAGACGTAAGTGCCCTTGGGTATACGTGATTTTCTGAGGGAACCCTACCTTGGTATTGTAGGCTTCTGACGGTGCGAACATTCTGGACACTCGCTTGAAATTCCCTTTCAGAACCAGAGCCTCGGTTGTTGGTGAATTTATGCCATCGGTTCTAAAAACATTTCAGGCAGATAATCGGGATAAGACAGTCCTTCGGAGAGACCTTCGCGATAGGCATAGAGGGCCAATTGGTAAACCACCCTGACGAACCGCCCCCAGCCCATCCAGAGGCAGAAACTCACCCAGACCCCAAAACAAAAAAGGGGGCCGCCTCCGGCTTGGAGTGAATCCCAGATCAATTGGAAAGTGAGCACAAATTCAGCCTTAAAAGAGCCAACGAACATCAGGGAAGTCAGTAAAATAGCCAGACAGAGGTAATTGCCAGACATGAAATACTGTACCCAGGCCTCAACGGTGTAGGGAACGCCCCGCCACTTGGCTTCGATTTCGTTGCGGGCAGATAATAAAGCTTGCTCGGGGTCTTCTTCTTCCAACAGCCAATAGGGAAAGGCCAGGAGTATTTCCAATTCCTGCTGTTGGAAGCGTTGCCAGCGGGTATTTTGCAAGAGCTGGATCGGATAAGGCGGATCTGGCATCGGCCAAACAAAGACCCTCCAACTCCATTTGGGCCACTGGCTCAGGGCATAACCCAGGTTGGCAGGATTGATCTCCAGCGTTTTGGACAGCAACGCCAGTTGCAAGCTGTCTCCGAGATAGCGGCAGAACACATGGATAAAAATAGCGAGATGGCACAAGCAAAGAAAAAAGAAAAAAGCACAGATAATCAAAACCTCAGGGGGTGCCGAAACCAATCCCAGGAGCCAAAAGAGGGGCGCATAGAGGCCCAAAGACAGCACAGCCAAGAGCATCGAAAGCGCCAAACTCAGGCTTGCCAACAGGGGCAAGAATACCAGCAGGGGTTTTTCCAGAATCAGGCCCAGGGCTGAACGATGCAAATCCCCCATCATTTCCCAAATTTGGGGAAAATGCCGAAACTCCATGGCTTATTTGTTTCTGCGCCGCATGAACATGCGCCAAAACAAACCCAAAAATGCCAAGCCAAAGAGACCCGCGAGACCCCAGCGCTTTTGCTGGCGCGGAGAAGGCCTGAGTTTGGGCGGAGGCGGAGGCACAAAATCGGGTTCCAGGCCCCGGCGGCGGCGATCTTCGGGCCGCCAATCGTCGAGAGGATCTTGGGGCCAGGCCGGCCCATTGAGCGGCACGTCCAAGATGCGGTCGAAATCGGTGATGCCTTCGGTTTTTACATAGAGGCTGGTCAGGCAATGGGCAGCGTAATAGAGCCGGAAGTGAAAAAAGTTTTTGACCACCACCACATCCGCTTCGCGCACACTCAGGCCCAAATCTTCGTAAAAGCTCGGTTTCATGGGCATGGCATACCCTTCGGTTAAGACCAATTGCACCGAGCCGGTATCGAGCACGGCCATGCGGCCAAAGTTTTTGGTCTCCATGACTTTGCGCAGACGGCCTGTGACACTGACAGCCGGGTTGACCTCGGGCTGTAAACGACCGCCCACCGAAAGGGTGACCTCTTCGCCAATTTCTCTGTCGGCCAATTTGCCCACGGCCACCGGATCGCGCAGCGGAATCAGCGAGAGCAAATCGGGTTCTTCGAGCAGGGCCTTGAGCAAATGGGTGTTTTCGCCCGTACCACCAGCCCCGACCACATCGGAGGCATCACAAATGGCCACAGCGCCGAGTTTGCGGGTCAGGCGGGCTTTGTGGACTTTGGCGATCGCCTCTTCAAGTTCCAAAAAGCGCGGGGGCTGTTGGTGGCGCACTTTCCAGCAGCGCTCAGCCAGGTCTTCGGCCAGTGATTCAGCCAGTTCTGGGTTGTTTTCAGTAATCACCACCACCGACCAGCCCAACTCAGGGTGGGAGAGATAGGGGTGGCACATAAAGACCGAAGCGTCGAGCACACCCGGTTGGCTGCAGAGGTCTTTGACATATTCAAAAATACCGCGCATCGGTGGCCAAAAATCGAGGGTATTGCCCCCTCCCAACAGCAGCGGCAGGCTGCGCCAAGCCAAGGTCGGTTTGGACTTTTGCTGGGCCAAGGGAATCAGTATTTTGCCGCAGCGGAAACCCGTGCGGGCCATGTCCCAATGGGGATTGGTGTGGTAAGCACAGAGGCCGTTGAGCAACGCCATTTTTTCGCGGGTCATCAGACCGTGTAAGTCGAAGCTGACCACAATCGGCAGATCTGGTCCCACGACTTCGCGCAGGGCCTGCAAAAGCATCACATCCGGGTCTTCAATCTCTTCGACCCCCATCGCGCCGTGCAGAGCCAAATAAAGGCCATCGAGGGGCCCCGCTTCGCGCAGCAGGGTTTGAAAGCGCTCACAGATCTCTGCAAAATAGTTGGTTTCAAGCGGGCCCCCGGAGATCGACCAGGCACTGAGCAAAGGTACAGCTTCGACTTCACCTTTGCCGATTTTGCGTACCGCTTTGCAAAAGCCTGAGAGTTCGAGGTTTTTGAGAAAGCCCTCCACTTCCCATTGGCCCTGTTGGCAGGCCTCTAAGAGCGCAGCGCCTTCGAGGTAATGGGTGCGTTCAAAATCTTCGCGGGTGGTGGGCACACTCGAAAATGAATTGCTCTCTTGCATAAAGCGGCCAAAGGCCAGGCGCAGTGGTTGTGAAGGCATGGTTTCTCTCCTGCTCGGGGGATTGCTCTGATGCGATTGTGGGTACAATTACCTGCATTATACGCTGAAGCCTTCCCGCTGAAACCCGCCCCCTCGATTTTTGTCTGGGGCCTTCCCCTGTTACAATGGGTTCATCTTTTTCTCTGGAGTCTGCCTGCCATGCACACGTTTAAATCCCTGTTTTTGAGTCTGAGTCTGACGTTAATTGCCGTTTCGCCTGCCTGGGCCGGCCCGGATCAAGATCTCAGCCGCAGCATGGCCCGCAAAGACTGGGCAGCCATGACCCAGGCTATAGAAAAAGGCGCCAAAAGTGACGTCAAAACCAAACAGGGGCAGCCGCTGCTGCTCTGGGCCGTGGCCGAGGGCCAAAATGCCCTGGTCAAATTGTTGGTGGCCAAAGGGGCCTCAGTGGAAACCAAAGGCAAAGAGGGCGAGACCCCGCTGATGCTCGCAGCTGCCAAAGGAAATAAAGATCTGCTGCTGTTTTTGTTGGAGAAAAAGGCCAAGATCAATACCCAGGATGGGCAGGGCTATTCAGCGCTGATGGTGGCCACCGACAAACACCAGACAGAGATCGCCAAATTGCTGGTGGCCAAAGGAGCGGATCTCAAAACCATGACCCACAAGGGACGCACGGTGCTGATCAATGCGGCTTTCTGGGGGTATGCCGATTTGGTTAAATTTTATCTCAGCAAAAAAGAAGTGGAATTGCACCGACGCGACCATGCGGGTAAAAATGCCTACAATTATGCCCTGGAGAAAAACTGGGTGGATGTGCAGGCACTTTTGCAAAATGTGGGGGCCTTTGAATAGTTTTTTATAGCCCTCACAACAAATACGGCGCGCGGTCGCGGATCTGCTGATCGAGGGCCTTGTAGTCGGGCACAAAGCGGTAGACCAAATCCCAAAAAGACTGGCCGTGATTTTTGTGGCGGATATGCGCCAATTCATGCACCAAAATGCTGTCGATGCAGCGCGGCGGCAATTGGATGGCCCGGTAGTTCAGGTTGATTTCATTGTCGGCGGTGCAACTGCCCCAGCGGCGCTTGTGGCGTTTGTATTTGACCCTGCGCGGGTGCAATTGCAAAGCCTCGCTCCAATAGCGCAAACGCTCGTTCATAAAGCGCATCGCCTCCTGGCGCAGAAAGTGATGCAGGGCCTCTTCGCGCAGAGAGACGTGGGCCAAGAGGCGTTCAGGCATTTGCAAGACCAGCTTCTCTTCGGCCAGAAAGACGGCCATCATCGGTTGACCCGCTTGATTGGCGTGGCTACCGAGTTGCAGGGTGTAAGGCTGTCCGAGCAGGTGAACCAAGCTGCCCTCTTCGAGCGAAGTGGCTTGGCGGGCCTCCGGCGGCTGCAATTGGGACAGTTTCTTGAGAATCCACTGCCCCTTGCTGCGCAGCAAATCTTCGGCCTCGGCACGGCTGATGGCCGGAGAGCGCAGCACCACCCCTTCGGGCTTGATCACGATATAGCTGTGTTTGAGGTTTTTTTTGACCTCGTGACGCCAAGAGAGGGTCTGGTTGTGAATTTCTATTTCGGGCATAGTTTGGACTGACCTGTGTTTCAGGTTAACATAAAAAAACAACGCTTACAGCCAAGGAAGATCGCATGATCCACGCCATTGTCCGAGACCGGCCCACCCTGCTCTTTTTAATGCTCTCGGGCTTCTTTATCACCAACGCCTTGATTGCCGAATTTATCGGGGTCAAAATTTTTTCGCTCGAACAGACCCTGGGAATGAAACCCGTCAGCTTTTCATTGCTGGGCCAAAATGGCCTGGCCTTTAATCTCACCGCTGGGGTGCTACTCTGGCCCTTTGTCTTTGTCTTTACCGATCTCATCAACGAATATTACGGCAAAAAAGCCGTCAGGCTGATCTCTTATCTGACCGCCGGGCTGGTCTGTTATGCCTTTGCAATGTTTTATCTGGGCATTCACCTGCCCCCAGCGGGCTTTTGGCCGGGCAGCATGGCCAAACTCGTGCCCGACATGAACAAAGCCTTTCAGGCCATTTTTGGCCAGGGTTTGTGGATCATTGTCGGTTCGATGGTCGCGTTTTTGCTGGGCCAATTGCTCGATGTGACCGTCTTTCAAATGCTCAAACGCAAAACCGGCGAAAAATACCTCTGGCTGCGGGCCACAGGCTCGACCTTGGTCTCCCAATTGGTGGATAGCTTTGTCGTGCTCTTTATCGCCTTTTATATCGGCGCGGGCTGGAGCATTCAACTGGTTTTGGCGATCTGCCTGGTCAATTATGTGTATAAATTTCTCTGTGCCCTGGCGATGATTCCCGTGATCTACGGCGTACATGGCCTGATGGATCGCTATTTGGGCCACCAAGTGGCCTTGGAAATGCGGGCTTCGGCCCTGCGGGAGAGTTAAACATGCCACAACCCATCACCCCCTTGCTGGTTTGGTCTGAGATCTTGAGTCCCCAGGGAGAAGCCGTGAGCGGCTTTGATTGGTTCTTTTCGCCGCTGAGTCTGCGCGACTGGCTCGAAGCCTGGTTCTTGCCCGCTGCAATGGAGGCTCTGCTGGTCACAGGCCACACCACCCGCAGTCTTGCCAAACTTTTGGAAATGAGCCAAGGCCACCCCTGGCAGGCGGCGGCACAAGCCGCTATGGACCAGCTCTTGGCGCTTAAGTTGGTCGAACCCCTCGATCTCAAAGCCGCCTGTTTGGGTTTTGCCGATGATCTCAATCGAAGTTTTGCGCCCACACCCGCCCCTTTGCACCTGTTGATCTTTCCAGATTTGCCCTCGGCAGCGCCGGTCATTTGGGAGCAAAAGCTCTGCGATCAGGCACGTTTGGGGGAGTATCCGGCTTGGCTCGATCTCTGTGAAGCCGCCCAAACACAGGCCTCAGCCCTGCTGGATCTGCGTCTGCTTTTGGCCTAGTTGGCCCGATTGTGTTCGGGGCCCGTCTATTGACCCTGGGCCGGTTGGGTGATCTTTTCGAGAATGACCAGCTTTTGGGCCTGGAACAGCTCTGTGCAGAATTGGAAGAGCAGCTTATGACTCAAACAGACACAGCCCAGGAAAAAGGCCATGATCAGGCTGCGCGGCTGTTGGCCAAAATGAGCCAAGACTTGAGCCAGAGCGGGCAAAGCCAATAAAAGTGAGAGCATTTGAAAGGCCAGCAGCACCGGGGTGGCGCTTTGGCGGTAGCGGGTTTGGTTGAGATCCAGCGGGGTGGGAAAGCGAATCGAAATCAAGGTGCCCAGGCCCAAGACCCCCACCAGCACAGTGGCAAAAGCCAAAACCACAAAGAGCAGGGTTTCCCAATGCAGGGGATTAAAGATCACCAAATAGAGATAGAGCACGAGCAAAAATTCAGCGCTGCAGAAGAGGGCCATGGCCAATTGTTTGCCCAGCAAGAGGCGCGCAGCAGGCAAAGACCCGTAGAGATAGAGCTTAAAGCCTTGCCCATCGAGCCCAAAGAGATTGCAAAACAAAAACAGCGAGGTCATAAAAATATAGGTGATCGCACTCAGAAACACAGCGGTGGGGGGAATGGCATGGGCCACCGGCCCAAAGGCAAAAACCCGCAGAATCACCAATAAAAAAGGCGTCAGAAAAAAACAGAGTTTGCCAATCACACTGCGCGAGAGCGAACGCAGTTCTTTTTTGACGATCAGCGCCAGATCATAGGGCAGGAAAAAGAGCGGATCACTTGTCCACCAGCGGGGGGCTGTTTTGGCCTGCTCCGCCAAACCCGGTGAGGCCGTATACATATAACGCAAGAGCGTTTTGCCGAAATAATTGCCCAGCACCAGCCAGAGAAAGAGCCCCACTTCGGCCTGATAGACTTGGCTGTATTGGCCTTGCAAGACCCCACTCAGGGTCAAACTGGCCATGCCAGGAGGAGAAAAGGCCAAGAGCAGATTGAGCGGCAAGGTCAGCTGGGCCCAGACCGCCGGGCTCTTGAGCCAGCTCTGCCAATCGGGGTTGTTTTCAATCTGTTGGCCCAGCAGCGCAGGCAAAAAAGCGAGGACCACAATGCCCAATAACAAGAACAACATCGCGCTTTCGCGCAGGCGACGATGGGCCAAAAATGAATTCAGACTGTTGACCAATAAACGGCTCCAAACAATGTGCACAAGGCCAAAGAGCAGGGCCAGAATCATCAACGGAGCCAGGGCGCTTGAACCCACCACGAGCACCCCGCCACAGATCAAACCGATCAAAAGCGGGTAAAAAAACAGGCTCCAAGGCTCAATCAGACCCGTTAAAGTATGTAATGCGTATAAACTTTGAAAAGAAAGCGGGTAGATCAGTAATTTATTTAGATCTAGGTGTAAATTGTCATTTTGCAGGGCAAAAAGCAAGGGTGAAAAAAGCCAGATCAGGCCAAACAGGCCGAGCAAAACCAAGAATAAATAACCCACCAGCTGGGCTTGAAATGGTCCCTCTCGGGCATAGAGCCCCAAAATAACCACCAACGAGCCGATCACCCAGCCCAGTACAGAGGCCAAGCCACCCGTGACCAGCAAACCGACGACAACCCCCCATTTTTGCAGGGCCGAAGGCTGGCTCCAGGCCCGCTGCAAAAGTCTGAACTGGAGTTGAAACAGACTTTTGAGCTGTTGCGGCAGGATTAACTCAGCCATGACAGATCCGAATGTTCTCTTTCGTGGCCAATCAGGCGAATAAAAGCGTCTTCGAGGGAGGCTGTACCCAAAGGCATCGACCCATTGATGCGGTGCAAAACCTCTTGCAGGGGCCCTTGGGTTAATAATTGGCCTTTGTGGATAATGCCCAGGTAATTGCAGAATTTTTCGACGGTTTCGAGAATATGTGAGGTCAAAAAAACCGTTACATTGCGGGCCGTCAGGCTCTGTAACAATTCGCGCAAAGTACGGGCCGAGACGGGGTCTACGCCTTCAAAAGGCTCGTCCAGAAACAAAATTCGGGGGCTGTGAATTAATGCGGCGGCCAAAGCGGTTTTTTTCTTCATGCCGTGGGAGAAATCTGCCAGCAGGGTCTCGGATTTGGCCGACAATTGCATCAGGTCCAGCAATTCCTGGCTGCGCGAACGGGCGGTGCTGGCATCGAGGCCATACATGCCCGCCACAAACTCCAGGTATTCAGGGGCGGTCAGGCGTTCAAACAAACTCATGTTTTCGGGCACCACACCGATCCAGCGCTTGACCTTGGCAGGGGTCTGCCAAATATCTTCGCCCAGAATCTGAATCTGGCCCTTGTCGGGTTGCAAAAGCCCTGTCAGCATTTTGAGGGTGGTCGATTTACCTGCGCCATTGGGGCCCAAAAAGCCAAAAAAAGCCCCCTGAGGCACACTTAAGGTGAGTTCGCGCACGGCTTCAAATTCGCCAAAATTGCGGCAGAGACCTTGGATTTCGATCGCTGGAGCGTTTGCTGAGGTCGGATCATCAGAATTAAACATGGCTCTAGTATAACAGGGCAAGTAACAGGGCAAGATCAACCTGACTGGCGCAGGTTATCTTGCTGGGGGAGTGAGCAAGATCCAAGCAATAATTAAATAAAAGGTAATTCAAGTTTAATTTTTGTTTAACTTTTAGAGATCTTTGGAAACTTTTTTCACAAATAGATGACAATAGATCATAGAAAGACGGAGCAGTAGAGAGGTTTTGGATTATGATTTTGAGAAAGAAAATGTCGGGTTTGATGTGTTCGGCCCTGCTTTTGCTGACCGCCTGTGGTGGCGATCGCGGCAATACCCTGGCCCCCAATTTGCCTTATTACAATCCCGGCCAAGACCAAATCTATACCCCCAAACCCGATACCCACGGCTATAATCCTGCTCAGCCTGCAGGCACCTCTTATTCAGTCCTCAAAAACGTCTTTTTGCGTGTCGATCCCGAAATTGGTGTAAACGTGAGCCATCTCGAAGGCCGTTTAGAACCCAAACGCCCCGGCGATCCCGTCATTTTTGACGATACCCGCTCGTTTGTCTTTAATATCTTCCACGGCCAATTGACCATCAATGCCGCCAATATCACCCGCTTAAAAAACAAATTCACCTTCAATTATCCCGAAAGCCCACTCAAAGACATCGAAATCACCTTCTCACAAGGCCGCATTAGCATGAAAGGCAAGATGAAACAGGTCATTTGGGTGCCCTTTGAAATGGAAGGCACGATTCAACCCTCCCAAGAAGGCACACTGATCATGGTGCCTGACAGCATTCGCGTGGCGGGCATTCCCGCCAAAGGCCTGATGGATGCCGTCGGCCTGCAGACCTCCAAATTGCTCAAATTGGCAGGCGATCGTGGTGTGCAATTGCAGGGCAATAATATTTTGCTCGATTGCACCAAACTCTTCCCCCCCCCCCAGATTCAGGGCAAAATTGTCGCTGTTGATGTTCAACCAACCGGTCTAACTCTCTTTTTCGACAGCCAACAGCGGGTTCCTCGCCGTTTGCCACCAGATATCAACGCCCGCAATTATATGCATGCTTATGGCGGCAATCTGCTGATTATGAACGAATTGCAGCGCGGGGCTGAATTACAAATGGTGGATATGAACCCCAGTGATTCCTTTGATTTTTATCTGGGAGAATACAAACGCCATCTCAAAGCCGGTTATGTCAAAGTCATGAACGATCAAGGTTCTTTGATT
Organism: Candidatus Sericytochromatia bacterium; assembly: GCA_018780035.1. Taxonomy (GTDB): domain Bacteria; phylum Cyanobacteriota; class Sericytochromatia; order UBA7694; family UBA7694. Next base: position 36,988 of record JADMKE010000001.1, on the reverse strand, counting down.
ACCCTGATGCCCGACTATACCAAGATCAATTCTACCAATGTCTGGGATCAATACCCCGGTGGTGCGCCGCTGGCAACCCCTGGCGGTATGCGTTCGATGGGTGCCGGCGTCAGTGCGGCCTCTGTTGAGCGCCGCAGCCAAGCCAGTTCGAATTTTATTCCGGCGCTTGAGTATTGGAAAACACATTAATCCCCTCAGACCCGAATCGAGACCCAAACACAGGTTCTGATCCAGAGCGTGCCTGTCGGGTGGGCTTGAGTGCTTGCCTGGAAATTGGCTCTCGGCGCTTTCAGGCCCTGTTTGAGCATTTCGGTTCAGCCCAAGCGATTTGGAAAGCGCCATTGGCGGCTTTGCAAACCCAACTGAAACCGGCTTTGGCTGAAAAAATCTTTGCCCATTGCAGCCAAACAGACCCCCAAGCTCTTTTGACGCGGGTCTTGGCTCAGGGTTACCAGATTTGTCTGCGCGAAGACCCCCACTACCCAGCCTGGCTGGCCAGTATCCACGATCCCCCGTTTATTCTCTATTGGTTTGGCAATGCCGAGTGCTGGGGCCATTTGGATCGGGCTTTGGCAATTGTCGGCACCCGTCAGGCCACGCCTTATGGCCTGGAGCAGGCCCGCAGACTGGCACGGGAATGGTCTGCTTTGGGTATGACTGTGGTTTCGGGCCTGGCCACGGGCATCGATACCGCTGCCCACCAAGGGGTCTTAGAGGCCCAAGGGCGAACCGTGGCGGTCTTGGGCACGGGCCTGGATAAAATTTCTCCAGCCGCCAAACGCGGGTTGGCCCGCGAAATCGCCCGTGAAGGCCTGGTAATCAGTGAATACCCACCCGGCTTTGGCGGGGCGCGCTGGAGCTTTCCGCTGCGCAACCGGATTATCAGCGGCCTGAGCCAGGGCGTCTTGGTGGTCGAAGCTGGGGAAAAAAGTGGCGCCCTGATCACCTCCGATGCAGCCACAGAACAGGGCCGGGAAGTGATGGCCCTGCCGGGTCCGATTTCTTCCCCCCAGAGCGCGGGTCCCCATGCACTTTTAAAAGAAGGGGCGGCTTTAATTACCTCAACAGGGGATATGTTAGAAGTAATGGGCTGGACAGCGCATTTTGAAAGCCATTTTAAACCCGATTTAAAAGCGTCCGATTTACCCATAGGCTTGACAAACGATGAAAATGACGTTTATCTAGTACTGAGTGAGATGCCCCAGCCTATTGAAGTTCTTGCCCAAGAAATTGAGTGGCCGATCAGCCAGTTACTGACAATATTGACCCAGTTGGAACTCAAGGGGTTGGTGCAGCAATGGCCTGGTTCCCGTTATCTTCGATCAGGTTCTGCTGCGCATCAGCGTCATCACTTTCAGCAATAAAGAAAGCAAGCCATATGCCAACCAAGTCCAAGCCGGCGAGCAAAACCCCCAGCCGCAAATCCGATCTTGCGGGTGCAAGTAAACTGGTGATCGTCGAATCCCCTGCCAAAGCCAAAACAATTGAAAATTACCTCGGCAAAGATTACAAAGTGGTCTCGTGTTATGGCCATGTGCGTGATCTGCCCAAAAATAACAATGCCATCGATATCCAAAATGGTTTTGCCCCCACCTACGTGGTCACCGACGACAAAAAAGACGTGATCAAAGAGCTCAAAAGTCTTTCCAAAAATGCCTCTCTGGTTTACCTGGCGTCAGACGATGACAGAGAGGGAGAGGCCATTTCATGGCATCTCAAAGAATCGCTCAATCTCAAAGATGAGTCCATTCGCCGAATCGTCTTTCATGAAATCACCAAAACCGCGATTTTGAAGGCCATCGACCAACCCCGCTCGATTGACACCCATTTGGTCAATGCCCAACAGGCCCGCCGTATTTTGGACCGCCTCGTGGGCTTTGAACTCTCTCCCATTCTCTGGCGCAAGATCAAAACCGGCCTCTCTGCTGGCCGTGTGCAGTCGGTCGCCGTGCGCATGGTGGTCGAACGGGAACGCGAGATCGAACAATTTCAGACCCAGTCCAGTTTTCGTGTGGTGGCGTGGCTTGAAGTCGAGCCGGGCAAATCACTCAAAGCCGAACTCAACAAACGCTTTGCCGACGAGGCCTCAGCACGGGCTTTTTTAGAAAAATGCCGCCAAGCGACCTTCTCGATCTCAGACTTGCAGGTCAAAGAAGGCAAACGCTCTCCAGCACCGCCGTTTACCACTTCAACCCTACAGCAAGAGGCCAGTCGCCGTCTGGGTTTTTCGGTAGCTCAAACCATGCAATTGGCCCAGCGCCTGTATGAAGCCGGTAAGATCACCTATATGCGTACCGATTCGCTGAATCTCTCCCAAGAGGCCGTCGGCAAAGCAGCCCAAGAGATCAAGGTCCAATTTGGCCCCGAATACGTGCAGATCCGCCAATACAAAACCAAAAACCAATCGGCCCAAGAGGCTCACGAAGCAATCCGTCCAACGGATTTTGCCGTGGAGTCGGCAGGCACAGATCGGGCCGAAAAAGCGCTTTATGAAATGATCTGGAAGCGCTCCATCGCCTCTCAAATGAGTGAAGCTCGGATTGAAAAAACCACCGCCACCATTGCTATTTCGGGGGTCAGCCAAGAAAAACTGGTGGCCACCGGCGAAGTGATCAAATTTGATGGTTTTCTCAAGGTCTATCTCGAAGGCAATGACGATGAAGACGATGAAGAGAGCCGCATGTTGCCCCCTTTAAAAGTGGGTCAAAAATTGCCACTGGAGACCATGCAAGCCCGCCAGACTTACAGCAAACCTTCGGCCCGTTATACCGAGGCCTCATTGGTCAAACATCTCGAAGAGTTGGGTATTGGCCGACCTTCGACCTATGCCCCCACGATCTCCACGATCCAAAAACGCGGCTATGTTATTAAAGAGACCCGTGAAGGCAAAGAGCGCAAATTCAGCGAGTTGGTTTTGCGCAAAGGCCAGATCAATGCAGAAGTCAAAACCGAAATCTATGGCAGTGAAAAAAGCAAACTCTTTCCCACTTCGATCGGCAAAGTGGTCACAGATTTTTTGGTGGAGTATTTTGACAATGTGATCGACTATTCGTTCACAGCCCAAGTCGAAAAAGAGTTCGACGATATTTCCCAGGGCAAAAAACAATGGAATCAGATGATTGCCGACTTTTACTTTCAGGACTTTCACCCCAAGGTGGAAAAAACCCAGGAAATCGATCGCTCGCAAATTGGTACGGTACGCGAATTGGGAATCGAACCCAAAAGTGGCAAAAAAGTGATTGCCCGTTTGGGCCGTTTTGGCCCCTTGGTGCAAATCGGAGAGACCGAAGAGGGAATTAAACCGCAATTCGCCTCGCTTGAAAGGGATCAGTTCTTGGATACCATCACCCTCGAACAGGCCCTCGATTTGTTTAAATTGCCGCAAAACGTCGGCAGTTTTGAAGACCAGGATCTGATCATTGGTAAAGGCCGTTTTGGGCCCTACGTCAAACATGGTGATAAATTTGTCTCGATTCCCAAAGGCGAGGATCCGCTTTCGATTACCCAGGAGCGGGCAATCGATTTGGTTTTGGCCAAGCGCAAAGCCGATGCGGAAAAATTTATCAAAGGTTTTGAATCTGAACCCGAAATTCAAGTCCTCAATGGCCGTTGGGGCCCTTATCTCAAGGCCCACGGGGAAAATTACAAAATTCCCAAAGCCCTCGATGCCCAGCTTTTGACCCTTGAAGAGGCAAAAAAAATCATCGCCGAAGCGCCTCCCAAACAGGCCAGGCGTGGTGCCGCTGCGAAGAAGAGCGAAGTAGCAGCCAAAACGACGGCCAAGAAGACCAAAACAGCTGCCAAAACGGCGGTCAAAAAAACGGCAGAGAAAAAAGCCGCACCTGTCAAAAAAACCGTGACCAAAACCACATCGGCCAAAACCACTCAAACCAAAGCCAAAAAAGCCCTTTAAGTTTTTGGGTCCAAAGCCCTGTGTTGATCTATATGCAACACAGGGCTTTTTGCTGCCAAATTGTAAAAAAAATGTAAAAAATCAGAGATTGTAAAAAGAATCTACCAGAATTCAGCTCTAATTGTAAAACTTTTGTAAAAAGATGGTTTTTTGAATTATTTTAGGGTTTTTATTCTTTTATCACTTGGTTAAACTTGAGGATATTCAAAGTACAGTTTTAATTTGACCGTACTTTATCTTTGTGGGTGTTTAAGTATTCCAGCTATTACAAGGTCAAACCCTTTTGGCACTTGAACATTCATTTTGACTAAAATCAAGAAGGTTCAGTGTCTTATATGTCTTATTCATTGCCTCTCAAGCGCAGTCTCAATCTCTCTTTAAAAGTGTCTCTTGCTGGTTCTATCTTAATGACCACGGCCTGTGGTGTCGGTGGCTATGGTGTGGGTCGCAACCCTCTCGGCAATAATGCCCGTTTATTGATTACCCAAGCAGCCAAAGATATTGTCGCTCGTAATTTTAAAGGCAATCCAGACAATCTCAGAGCCCTTTTCCTGCGCCCCCAAACCAAAGGCCAGATGTTGGTGGGAGAAAATTTCCCACTGGAAGTGATCGCCCTTGATGGCAATGGGGATCTAATTGATCCGCTTTTGCTGAAACTGGAATTTTCAAGCGCCAAGCCCGGCACCATTACCGTTGATGCCAACGGGATCTTAAAAGGGCTGACCCCTTTTGAACCGGTCTTGATCAAAGTCGTCGATACAAAATCCAAAACCAGTGCCGAAGTGGAGTTTGTGGCCGCCACAAACAAATACACAGGCAACCCCCGCGCCTTGGCCACCCTGCAATTGGTGCAACGCAGCCAGGTCACACCCGGACAAAACCAGACCGCCCAATTTATGATTGTGGCCCGCGATACCTTGGGCAATCCCATCGATCCTTCTCGCTTGCAATTGGATTGGTCAGTGGCTGATCCGACAAACTTTAAAGTAGACAAAGACGGTGTGGTCACAGCGTTAACCCTCTCCGGCGACAGCCAAGTCACGGTACGTGACCCGATCTCCGGTAAAATTGCAATCGGTTCTGTGCAAAATATTTTCTCGAATAAAACGCCTTTAACAGGCTTGCCCGGCAAAGGCAATGCGGTCACCAGCCGTCCTGATCCTGTACCCGATGGCACCCCCGGTGTTCCCGTTTCTCCGACAGCCCCCAATCAGGGCAACCCCAACCCCTTGCAACCTCTGCCCGATAACTCAGGCACCCCTTCTGGTCCCAAGAGCCTGACATTAAGTCCCGCCCTGTCGATTATCAGCTCGGGACAAAATGTCCAATTGAGTGTTTCGATCACCGACGATCAGGGACGTCCGATCAACCCCTCTACCTTGCCTTTGCAATGGACCAGCAGCCAAGCAGGTTTGCCCGTCGATCAAAAAGGTCTGGTCTCTGGCAATATCCCCGGCCAAGAAACCAAAATCACAGTATCTATCCCTGGAACCAATCTCACCGCCAGTGCCCTGGTCAGAACCACTGTGGCTGATGCTCCCACAGGCGGTGGTGGCGGCGGCGGTGGTGGTGGTGGCGGTGGCGGCGGTGGCCCCGTTATTATTACACCCGTGACCATTCCGGCCATTCCCAAAACTTCGGCAACGCCCTTGAGTACCACCAGCTTTAATGTCTTTGTCTATCCCCCAAGTACGACACCAGAGCCAATCACTGAATATACGGTGGTCGTTAACGGCTTTACCTTCACGATTCCTGCCGGAGCAGGGGGCACGGTAACGCTGCCTGTACCTGCGGGTGCAAACCTGACACCCGATACCATTTATCCCTATTCGGTGCAAGCCAAAGGGGCCAACGGCCAACTTTCTCCAGTGGTGAATTCTTTTGGCACTACCCTCAAGGCCAGCAATGCGCCCACCAATATGATTGGCGGCTCCAGCAATTTCTCTGGGGTGGTTTCGGTGCCTGCCAATACCGCAGTTGCCATGAACGCCTTAAATGGCAATGGCTTAAGTGCAGGAGACAACTCCAACGCAGAGACCTTGACAGTGACCTTCCAGCCCACCGCGGGTAATTTTGGCACGATCTCACTGGCCAATAACCCCGCCTTGCCCGTCACGGTGACGGTGACGGGTGGCGGCACCAATGGCTCGCCCTTGGTGATCAGTGGTCCCAAAGCAGACGTTAACACCGCTTTGAATAATTTTGTCTACACGCCTCAAAATGGATTTATTGGCCCAGCAACGGTCACGATGACCACGGTGGATACCGTGGAAGGGGTTGTAACTCCCGATGACGTGGATACCCTGGTCTTCAGCGTTAACAGTGGCACACCCACACCTCCACGCAACTTAATGAATGCCAACCCTGTCTTTAGCAATTTGCTCACAGCGATTAATACCCCGATTATTCTCCGCCCCCTGAGCAACAGCCATTTGGGCGTTGAAGACGTCAATGGAGATACTGTGAATACAGTCTTGACCCCAACCAATGGCACAATTGCTCTGATCACTGTACCCACGGGCTTAACGGTCAACGGTGCAGGCACAGCTGCCAGTCCCTTGGAATTGGTGGGACCGCCCCACTATATCAGCAGCGCCTTGAACGGCGGCTTGACCTTTACCCCCACCAACAATTTTGTCGGCAACGGCACGATCCAAATGGCCTCGTCTGCAGTGGATGGTAGTGACAATGACACTCTCACGATTCAGGTTATCAATCCCTCAAACCTGTTTAATGGGTCTACCACTTTCCCTGCGACAGTTCAAAGTATGGCCAAGGCGACTACCACCGTGTTTAATGGTGCTGGCAACAAAGCACTGACCGTTCTCTATCCAGCGGCCTCGACTGTACGCGTCAATTTGACCCTGCTCGATGGGGCAGGCAATAATGCCGGCAATGCGGCCAATGGCAACTTAACGGTGGGCGCGCTGGCAGGGGTGACCGTGACCAATAACGGCACAGCTGATGTACAGCTCGAAGGCTTGGCTTCCAACGTCAATACGCTGCTCACAACTGGAGTAACTTATTCTCCACAGGGCAATAATGTCGGCAATTACCGCCTGCGTATGAACAGTGTGGATATCAACAACGGTGCCCTGACCGACACCAACGATATCGTGCTGCTCGAAGTCTCTGAGCCTCCTCAGAACCGCTACAACAACAGCCCCACTTCTTTCCCCCCCATTGGATCTCCCATTGAGCTGGGCTTTAACACACCGCTGACCTTTGCCTCTTTCTTTGGCACAGCGCTGTCGGTCCTTGATGGTGACAGTGCCACAGTGACCACCACCCTGACCCCCAGCAACAATGGCACCTTAACCCGTGCCAATCTGAGTGCCGTTCCCGCAGGCGTCACGATCACGGTCGGAGCCACGGTAGCCACCACAGCCAATAATGTGCCTGTGACAGCGACCAATGCTCAGCCGATGGTGATTTCGGGCTCACCGACAAATATCAATCTCTTTTTGAATAACGGGATTGTCTTTACGCCCACCACCAATTTCTCAGGTGCAGCAACCGTGACCATGAGTACCACCGATGGCGGCGGTACCGATGGCCCAGATATCACCCATATCAATGTCTTGCCGCCACCTGAAAACCGCCGCAATGACAATGCCACCTTTACCACCACAGCGATTCCCGCTGCACCCGGTGTACAAGAGAATATGGGCACTCCTGCCACCCGTCTTTTGACCGTCAGGAATTACCCCTCGGCAGCCAATGTCGATGTGACCCTGACTGTGCCTGCGACCAAAGGGACGTTGCTCTTAAATGGCTTCCCGGCTCCCAACGGCGTTCAGGGCGGTGTGACATATACCGGCAATGGCACCACTAGTTTGCTCATGACCGGCACCCAGGCCAATCTCAACACAGCTTTGACCAATCTGCGTTATACCCCCAATGCGGCTTTGGTAGCAGCACCTGAGACCGTGAATATCACCATGAGCAGTACAGGTGGAACGCTGGGTGACTCTGGTGATACCGTGCCTTTCTTGATCACCAACCCGCCGCGCAATATCTACAATGCCCAAGATGGCAATCCTGTCACCGATGATACGGCTGAAAATGCCAGCTTCCCGGCACCTGCCAGCCGCCTGACCATCTTCGGGGATCAGGCCCTGGTCTTGAACAATACCGCCACAGCGACCCAACCTGCGGCACGTCTGGATGTGATCGATGACAGCACCAATGTGACGGTAACGTTGACCCCCGCCAATACAGCTGGTAACACCAATGCTGCCATTGACCTGACGGCGGCGGCTCCTGGTACGGTTACCAACACAGGTGCAGGGACCAATGCCAGCCCCCGTGTCTTGAGTGGTCCGCTGGCAGATGTCAAAACGGCTTTAACGCTGCTGCGTTATACCCCTCAAACCGGCTTTACAGGGGACACCAGCTTTACCATGGTGGTCAACGATGGCGGTCCTACGCCGGATACCAATACAGTTGAACTCAATGTGCGCGCGCTGCCGCAAAACCAGTTTAATACTGCCACCACGACTTTCCCTGTTGCCAGTATTCCAATGGTGATTGGTGTTGCCAATCCAATCGCCGATGATACAGGGGCTCCTGTGGTCAATTCTGCCATTCACGAAATTGGTGTGGTCAATCTGGCCTCTTATTCGGCAGGTCAGACGGCCACTGTGCGCCTGCAAATCCCCAATGGCACCCTCAACGTGACCTTGAGTGGTGGCGTGACCGTGACGGCTGGAGCCAATGGCAGCGGTGATATGACCTTGTCTGCCACCCATCCCAATATTGCCAACCTGAATACTGTCTTGGGCACCTTGACCTGGACACCGGGCGCGTTGGCTGATGGCGTGGCTCCCACAGCCGTCAATCTGACCATGACCCATGGCCCGATTCCCGATACAGATACCCTGCCGCTCTTGGCCACCCGCCCGCCGCGCAATTTGTATAACGGCAATACCGACTTCTCGCTTGTGGCCCGCCGCATTGTCAATGAAGGTACACCGTTGACCTTTACCGCAGGCACCAACACCCTGGTCAGTGTGGGCTCTCAGACGGTAGAAACCGTAGAAGACAGCGCCAATATTCGCGTGACCCTCACGCCCTCCCTGATTGGGGGTAACAACAGTGGCACAGTAACGATTCCTGTGACAGCCGGTGTGACCATCACCGGGGCCGGGACCAACGCCAGCCCACGGGTGATCGAAGGCCCGCCAGCTGCCATTAATACAGCTCTGGCAGGCATGACCTTCAGTTCAGCGGCAGGGGCCAATGGCAATGCCCAGATTGACATCGTTACCACCGATTTTGGTTCAAGAGACCTGACAGACAGCATTCTGTTGGATGTACGGGCCCAACCTTCGAACCGCTTCCGCATGCCCAGTGTGAACTCGGGCAATGCCACGAATACCTTCTCAGGTACGGGTTCACCCCGCAACGTGCCTTTGAACAATGCCTATCTGCTCAATAATTTTGATGGCACCCCCGATACCCTGGATCGTCCGTTGGTTCAAGTCGAGTTTTACAATGTGGCGGATACCGTCACAGTAGATTTGACCCTGACCGCTGCGGGCAATCCTGCCACGGGCAATTTGCAGGTCACCAGCACGACCTCCACAGTCACGGGCAATAGCTCTGCGGCCCTGCGTTTGGTCGGTACCCAGGCCCAGGTCAATGCGGATCTGCTCACGCTGCGCTACAACGCGCCCAATAGCGCTGGTGCAGTGGACATGGAAATGCGCAGCACCAATGGCACGGTCGGAGACAATACCGCCGCGCAAGACGTGATTCGCCTGAATGTTCAAAACTCGACCCCGATTAACAGTCTGACAAACACCAATACCGGCTTTGCCAACGTGGCAGGCAATACACCTTTGCCGCTGCGCACGGTTTCGGATACCACCACGGTGGATGACTTGATTGATTTCGGCCAAACGGATCCGACCTCAGCTGCCGCAGGCAACTTCACAGTGACAGCCAATACTTGGCCCACTTTGAGTGTGGCGGATGACGATACCAGTGTGACCACCCGATTGACACCGCCGAACTTTGGTGTATTGAGCGACCGGGTCACACCTGGAACGCCGTTTGCAGGCTTGGGTCTGACCAGTGTTTCGGGCACAGGTACCAATGGAGATCCCTTTATTCTGGTGGGTTCTCCTACCAATATCAACACGGCTCTGCTGCGTTTGCGCTTTACCCCCAATGCTGGCGTGGCCAATGGTACCACGGGCGATTTGGTGATTCGCACGACTGACGGGGCTGCTCAGTTTGATCAAGACAATACTGCGATTCTGGTGGAACGGCCCACATTGCCTGCCACAGCCAGCAGCAATCCCAACCCAGCGGGCACGATTTTCCGTGCGGTCTACCAATTTGGCCGTGATAAATTACCCCAGATTGTGGTCAACGATGTCACTGTCAGCGGGCCTGAAATTGCAGCAGGTGCCCAGGTGGAAATCATCCGTTACAACGACAATGATCCCACCACCACCGCTGATGACGACACCGATGTCTTGAGAACGGTAACCCTGAATGCCCCCAATGCGGGTCTCGGTGAAAGTGTGGCCTTTAATAACCAGACCAACCGGGCCACGATCACGGTTGACTTCTCTGCGGCGGGTTCGCCCGTACTGCCGGTTCCCGGCACCCTCAATGATGGTACGGGTAAAATTGGCGGCCGCTTGGTCGGCGGTAACGTCGATACACCTTCGACCTCTTCGGTGGCAGCAGCTAACCATCCCTGGTTTATCTTCACCTTGCCCGAGCGGGCGCAGTATGCGGTCGAAGACTATGGCACCTCACCCAACCGGGGCCGTTGGTATCTTATCAATACCAGTTCGTCGCTCGGAGCGGGTCTGGGTCGCTTGACCATGATCTTCGACTCCAATGGCGCACTCAATATTCAAAATGGTTTGAATAATACAGGGGATGTCAGCACGGGTCTGGCGAAGAACCCCGTCAACGGCGAAGTTTATTATATCGATCAAGAAGGCACGTCTCCGAACTTTACCAGTCGCTTGATTCGCTGGATCCCCCGTTTGGGTATTCAAGATGGCGCATCGACCGGTGATCCCTATATCCCACGGGGTGCATTGACTGTGAACAATGGTCTGGGTCTGAGTTATAACTTTGGCGACAAACCTGCGCGTTTGGTATTTAACTCCACTCTCAGTGGGGGTGTTAAAACACCCACACTCTATGCCGGGGCAGCTTATGAAGCGGTTGATGGTTCTGGTTCACTTTCGGGCTTCTACCGCATTCGCAATTTTGAAAGCGGTACACCGGCCGTGGATCACATCAAGCTCTTCCTCGGGGCCGATGAGTTTGGCTTTAACACGGCCTATCTCAACAACGGAGATTTGGTCTTTGAACCCGACACAGATAATACTGCCACAGCCAATAACCGTATGTTCTTGACGACCAATGCCCGTATTTTTGTAAGCAACGCACCTGTTCCCGACACGGGCACGGCGAATGTCGACATCACAGAGTTGACCTTGCCTGCAGGGGTACAGACTGCGCTGCGTCACGATGGTACAGCGGGTGGTGTGGCGGCCAACCAATTGGTGGGTCTCTCGATTGACGGTGAATGGTCAGCGGGAGCGCGCTCACTCTTGGTGATAGCCCGTTACCCCGCTCCCCATGCAACGCTTTCACGGCTCTATCGTTTGACCTATGATTCAACGACCTATGCCATTACTGGAGCCACCCTGCTAAATAACGGTAATTTTGGCACCAATTATCTGGCGGGCCTCTTTAACCCTGCGGGTCCGATCCCGCTGGTGGATATCACCGCCGCGCATACGCCCTAACAGGCTTGCTGGGAGAGTTGGAATTGTCCAACTCTCCCGGTCTCTTGGCGTTTGATCTCTCCTATTTGTGATACACAAGAACATTCATTGACGAAAAAAAGGACACCCCATGAAATCACCTCTCTTTCTCCTTCTGGCTTCGACCCTGAGTTTGGGCCTGATGGCACCTGCTCTGGCCCAAAGCAATAACGAACCAGCCCCCCCGACTCCCGGCACACCACCTGTAGATACCCGGCTCAAAGCCAAACACGAAGCTGACAAAGAGCATAAATACGAAGAATTGCTCAAAGAAAATGGCGGCGACCATGCCCGCGAACACTGGGCTTCTGAATCAATCGAAAACCTGATCAAGAAATACTGCGGCATTATGGTGGGTTATCCCAACAACACCTTCCGGGGTCCCCAGAACATGACCCGCTATGAAATGGCAGCGGCCCTCTACAAGTTGATGCAATGTCTCGAAGAACCGCTCAAGAGTGTCGACGTGCCCGAAGTGGACACCTCTAATCTGGCATTAAAAGACGACCTCGCCAAGCTCGTGGCGCTGCAAACAGAATTGGACAAAGAACTTAAAGAGATCAAATTGGCCAAATTGCAGGCCCGCGTTGATCTGCTTGAAAAGGTTCAGGTCAATGGCAGTTTGGACGTGCGCTACCGCGAAGTACTGGCCACCACCGATGGTACCGATCCCCAGTCTCCGCTCTTTGCAGGCAAAAACACCAGCCCGCAAAACAGTGTGGGCCTTGATGGTACCGTGACCAAGCGTGATCCCGCGACTGAAAACACCAAAACCTTTAATAACAATATCAACCAATTTGGCCGCGATGAATTTGGGGTGCCCAATCTCTATCACAGCCCGTCTGAAGCCAATATTACCCCCGACGATTTGGCCCCCTTTCGCTTTCGCACCCACTTTCAGGTCGATGCAAAATGGAGCTCTTGGGTGCGCTCGCAGATCGTGATGGATGTCTTTGACCTGGCGATTGCCAGCTCAGCCCTGACCACCAATCCACTGCTGATCAGCAATGGCGGCCACGACGTGAATGAAGGCCTCTATGACGGCAGCCCTTTTGTCTTCCGCTCAGCCATGACCGAGGTGCTGATTCCCGAGAGCAAACACCGTTTTCGCTTTGGTCTGACCAATTTTAAAGAAGCCCTGAATACAGGCACGCGCTTTCAAAGTCTGTTTAATCAAGGCAATTGGAATGGCCGTGGCTTTGGTTTGGTCGGCTGGGGCGGCTCCGAAGTGGCGCTTTCAAATAACGGCGCCAGCAATTACCTCAACAGCATCTACCGCTATTGGCAGGGCGGGATCGATGTCAGCATGGTCGACCCCGACAGCATGAATCACAACCAGGCCTCCGCTCCCTCGCTCTCTTACGACACCGACTGGGGTTGGGGCAGTTTTATGGTGGGCCTCAATGGCGGCTCAACCCAAACCAACCGTGCCCTGGCCGCAGAAGTTGGCGGCAATCTCTCTTCGGGAGCACCTGTCAAAGGCTCCGACGGCAATTTTAATACCTCTGCTCTCTGGGTCGGGGCTCAGCTCCAAGGTCTGGACTTTTTGGCCAAACCCGATGGCAAAAAACTGGTCGGCAATCACCTCGCTCTGCCTTCACAATACGGCGATGGCTATGGGGTGGTTGGCTTGGAGACCCGCTTTTTCCAGGAGAGCTTCCCGGTGCGTCTGCAATTGGCGGCCATGCACTATTTCAACGACAGCCTGACCGACTTTGTCTCTCCCACACGCAAAGAGATTTCGGGCACCCTGGATTTGGGCTGGAACAAGAATTTTGGTCTGACTTTGCAGGCCAATAAATCTTTTATTGGCTTTGACCGCCACAGCCTGGGCCTGTTTTTTAACAATATTCAGGATTCAGATATCGACGTGCAATTGGGGGCCAATTTGGCCACACGCGGCCTGTTTAATATCGGAGATGCCGCAGCCGGTTCTGTCGGTTTGGCAGTGGGCTTCCCCCTCTGGCGCCCGAGCAAAGATTCGCAACAACATATTCGCTTTGTGGCCGCAGCACGGCAGTCGCTGGGCAATCGCTTTGGGGTTTTGCCCGAGGGTTCAACCATCCCCAACCAGCTCTTTAAAGAAGCGGGTGTGACCTTTGCTGTGCCCTGGAAACGGGTGGCCAATACCAGTTTGGATCTGTCGGCCCAGTACAGCATCATGTTGGCCGACGCGATCTGGAGTCTGCGTCAGCCCCTGGCACACGATTTGTCGATTGTGACGAGTTATAACTTCTAGTTCTGAAAACGCAGAACAGATTGGCTTCAGAGCCCTTGGGGATAACGTTCCTCAGGGGCTCTTGGCCGTTTCAGCAGAACTCTCAGGCAAATATTTCTCGACCTGGGTTAAATTGTCGCCCAAACGCTTGGAAAGAATCTCCAGCAGACCGCGTGCAAAGAGCGGGTAGGTCTCTACCACGTCGATAAAGTCCTCGCGGGTGATGCGCAGCAATTCACAATTGCTGAGGGTGCGAATGGTGGCCAAACGGGGGGAAGCACTGAGGATTTCGACCTCGCCAAAGCACTCGCCTTCACCCAGGCGCACCACTTCACGGCCATTGCGTTCGATCACGACCTCGCCTTTGCTGATCACAAAGAAGGCATCCCCCGGTGCCCCCTGTTTAAACACACGGGTTTGCGGAGGCAAGAGGACTTCTTCAGCCGCCTGGGCCACAGGGGTCAATTCAGCGGCCTGAAAGCCCTTAAACAGCGGGGTCTTTTTTAACAAAAAGACCTTGTCCAAAAGATGAAACACAGATTTTTCCTCCTCGTTGCTGGGATCCAATTCACGCACCCAAGAGGCGATCCGGTTGAGCCAGATATCTTCTTGAATAAAGGTACTGCTCCACCACGATTCGCCAATATAGTCGTCGATAAAGGCTTTGTCGCGCGCCACAGACAGGCGTTTTTCCATCGGCAGATCGTCGAGCAGGGTCAGGGCCACATCCACCAAATCCCGGCTCAGGGTGTAGTTGAGCACCTCTAAACTCAGGGCCCGGTAGTGAGAGGCCTGGCTCTTAAAATTGAGATAGGCCTTGTAGACATCATTGGGATTGTAGAGCAGGGCAAAGAGCTTAAACAGCATATTCTGCACAAAGCCAATCCGCTGATTGAGTTCATCCTGCAAGAGCAGGGCCCGCTCTTTGTTGATGGGATTGTCGCGCACCAGCGAACTTAAAAAATAATAAGAATAGCCATAGCGGAACTCGCGCTGAATCTGATAATAGATAATGTGATTGTATTCAGACAGATCCAGCGTCAGTTTGCGGCGCAAATTGGCACAGGCCGTCAGGGCTTGGTATTTGAGGCGCACATGGGGTTCCTGCATCAATTCCAACAGACTGGCGGCTGTCTCGGGTGTGGCAAAGCTGCCCATCAGACGAATCAGCTCAGAGCGGTACTCGTGGCTGCTGGTATTTTTGCGAAATTCTTTGACCACCTGGGGCAGGATCAGCGCCGGGGGGTAGCGGTAAAGACTGCTCAGGGCCTCGCGGGAAGTCTGGCGATCTTGTAAGCAGCGAAAGAGCACAGGCATGAGTGTGGGCTCGGGGCTGATACCCGCTGCCACCAAACAGGTCTTGCGCACCTCGGGCCAGGGTGACTCCAGCAGGGCCAGAAAGTCTTTGCGGAAATAGCGAATGCCAATCGCACCCATAATCTGGGCCACAGCATTGAGTTCAGCGGGGTCTTCGGACTTAAGCAAGAGCTTTAAATGTTCGGCCCCAGCCAAAACGCCTTCGATACCACCTCGGGTAAACAAAAAGACGGTGGCTTCGGCTTGCACTTCGAGATCGCTGTCGCGCAGATGATCAATGGCGATCACATTGTGGTTTTCATCGCCGAGCTGTTGCAAAGCCTGAAAACAGGCCTTACGCACCCGACCCACGCGCTCGCGTTTGAGAATATGCAGGACCGTATCTGCGTAATCGGGATTGTTGAGGCGGCGCAGAATGTGCAGGGCCCCTTCGCGCACAAAGGGGTTTTCATGCTCCAATAAGGGCAGAATATGGTCCTTGGGCAAGTTGAGTTCGTGGCTCTTGAGCAATTCCAAGGCAAAGAGCACCATTTCGGTATCATCCTGGGCCAGGCTCTCTTCGATCCGCGCACTTGAGAGTTGCACAGGGGTATCGTCATCTTCTTCATCCACCAAAAGGCGGCGGCGCATCAGCGATTGGTGCAAACTCTGGGTATAGGGTTTTTTGAGTTCGAGGCTGATCACAATCCCAGCCAGGGCAAAAGTCAGGGCCAGAATGGTCAGCGGCAATTGCTCGCCATTCATGACCACAATAGCCAGGCTCACACAGGGCACGGTGGCCAGGCCCAGCAAGGCATTCACACGCAGGCGCAATTTGCGGCGGCGGGCCGAATCAAAAGGCAAATAGACCAATTCGACCGAGGTCTTAAAAATCGAGTTGCGGGTGATCTGCTCCAAAAATTTGGTCACTGTAATGCTAAACAGAGAAGGTGAAAGCAGAAAATTGCCCATACCCAGAGAAAGCGCAATCGGGGTCGTGGCCATGCCAAAGACCACGCCAAAGGCATTGATCAGGCGGTTTTCGACCAGAGCCTGAATCACAAGCATACACAAATTGGTGATCGCCAAATAAGAGCCAATATACGCGGTGATTTCGTTTTGCTGAAAGCTGTTTTTGAGCTGCACCTGCAGATGAAAATCCGCAATCGTGGAAGAAACACGCACGCCAACCAAGACCAGAATCATCAAAAGCAGGAGTTTATTGCCAAAAATTTCATTGAAAAATTCGCGCACTTTTTGGCCCCAGCCGTCCTCAAGGTCTTCATCCTGCATCCGTCCAGAGGCGGCCATCATCGGGTTCATATAACGGTTCTGAATCACCATGCCAATCAACATCAACAACGACAAAACAGCCACGCCCACAAAGAGCAGGTTCTCAGTGCCCAGAGAATTGACCAGTGAAGAGGCCATCCACCCCCCTGAAATGGCGCCACAGGTGCCACCAAAACCAATCAAAGGATAGAGGCGCTTGGCTTTGCGGCTATCGAGACAATCCCCGTAGATACTCCAGGTCTGAATCAGCAAAATGCCAATCATCGAGTCGCAGAACATCGGCAAGGCAAATTTAACCCAGCGGGCATCGGCCTGAAAAAGCAATAAACGCCCAGAGATCAGAATAAAGATAAAGAGCAGAATAAAGCCAATGGTTTCAACTTTGCGGTCAATTTTACCGACCACCCAGGTCGAATAGATCATCGAAAGGGCCAGGGTCAGAATTGATTCCGCCAAAAAATACCAGGGATAGACAGAGGCATCAAAGGCCCCCAAAAACAAGCCTGTATTGAGACTGCGCAGCATCGACTGGGTTGAGAGCGTGAGAAAAAGATGCACCAAAAGCAGCATCAATACAGACCATTCGCCCCCACGCACCCCCATAAAGGCGTTGATCTGACGCAGGCCGGGCCGAATGAGCGCTCTCATAACACCACCGTTTGCAGACAATGAGCGAGAGCCCCAAAGTGAATAAAAGCTGAATTGAGATGAACCACGTTGAAAACCATATGTCATTATAGCCTTGCCAAGCGAGAAGATGAACCACGCAAAACAGGCTTAAGCCCACTTGAGCCCACTTGAGCGCAAAAGCGAACCTGATATAATACCTCCAGTCTGCTTAAACTTAAAGGAGCTATCCCTTGAAACACGCGCTCTCCCTTCTATTCACAAGTTCCCTGCTTTTATTCACGATCACCGCCTGTGGGCCCAAGTATCCTGGCGATGACTCCCCCAATATGGGCAAAGTGATTCTGACCCATGTCGTGGATGGCAACGAAGAGGTCTTTATCATGAACGCTGATGGCAGCGGCAAGGTCAACCTGAGCCAAAATGAAGGATCCGATAGCATGCCCCGCTGGTCGCAGGATCGCAGCAAAATTGCTTTTGTCTCCGACCGTGACGGCAATCCCGAAATTTATATCATGGATAGCAACGGCAAAAATCAGCGCCGCCTGACCGACAATCCCAGTCGCGATCTCTATCCCGACTTTTCCCCCGACGGCACACGTCTGACCTTTACCTCCGAGCGCGATGGCAATGAAGAGGTGTATATCATGAACGCCGACGGCAGCAAACAAATCAATGTCACCAATCACCCAGCTGGAGATGCGGTTTCGCGCTGGTCTCCCGACGGCAAAACCCTGCTCTATGTCTCCGACCGCGACAACAATAACGAACTCTACACCATTGGGATTGACGGCAAAGGCGCTAAAAACCTGAGCAAAAATGAGAAACAGGATTACGGCGGCACGTGGTCCATTGACGGCAGCATGATTGCCTTTGCTTCCGACCGTGACGCGGGCTCGGGCTCCAATGAAATTTATGTGATGCTGGCAGATGGCAGCAAAGTGCGTCGCCTCACCCTAAACGAAGCCCCCAAGTTTGGCCCGGTTTTTTCGCGCGACATGAAGCGCCTGATTTTTTCAGGGGCCAAACCCGGTTCAGACAGCTCGCAATACCATATTTTTCAGATCAATTTCGATGGCAGTGATTTAAAAAACATCAGCCAATCTTCCAGCGATGCGAGTGAAGGGGACTGGTAGCCATGTGGAAGTTGACCGACGAACAGCAAATGATCCAGAAGACAGTCCGGGAATGGGCCTCCGCCAAACTGGCTCCCGTCGCTGAAAAGTATGAACACGAGAAAGTCTTCCCAGTGCACCTCTACAAAGAGTTTGCCGCGCTGGGCTTTCCCGGCATTCGCTACCCCGAAGCAATCGGCGGCGGTGGCGGCGGAATCTTAGACATGTGCATTTGGGTCAAAGAACTGGCCAAGGTCTTGCCGGGTTTTGCGATCTCCTCTTCGGTGGCCTGCGGTCTGGGCGCGAAAATGCTCTCCTATGGTACGCCCGAACAGCAGCAGAAATACCTGCTGCCGACCGTCGAGGGAGAGATGATTGGCGCCTTTGGCCTGACCGAACCCAACGCGGGCTCAGATGCCACCAATTTGTTAACCCGCGCAGTTTTAGAGGGCGATGAATGGGTCCTCAATGGTTCAAAGACATTTATCACCAACGGCTGCATTGCTGATTATATCTTGGTTTCTGCTCGCACCGACAGCAGTCAAAAACCCGGTATCAGCATTTTTATTGTGCCCAAAGACAGCCCCGGCATGAGCGCAATGCCCATCGATAAAAACTGCTGGTACTCCTCGGATACGGCCTTGATCTCTTTTGAAAATTGCCGGATTCCCGCCGACCATTTGCTCGGCCCCCTCAACCAGGGCTTGGATCTGCTCACCAAAAACCTCAACGAGGGCCGTGTGACCTTTGCCGCCTTTTGTCATGGCGTGGCTGAAGGCTGTTTCGACGGCGCTTTGGCTTATGTGCATCAGCGCCAAGCATTTGGCAAAACCCTGGCCGATTTCCAGAATACCCAATTTAAGCTGGCAGAAATGAAAATGAAGCTGGAGCTGTCTTGGACGTATATCATGCGGGCTGCCGCTGAAGTTGGAGAAAACCCCCAGGCTGCAATGAGTGCTTCGATCTGTAAAAACTGGTCAGCACAGATCTCAGAAGAGGTCGCCCGCGAGGCACGCCACCTGCTCGGTGGCTACGGTTGTATGAACGAATATGCGGTCGGTCGTCTGACCCGTGACGTCTTTGTCTCAGAAGTCGGTGAAGGCACCCGCGAGATTAACTGGCGCGTGATCTGGAAGGCTTTGAACTAATGGCTGTGTTATACTTCCCACAGTACAGCAGAAGGGAGCAAATCAGGTGGAAACCTTAGATGATGACGATCTCTGGCGGATTGATCTGTTTGAAATTTTGGGCATTACCCAAGAGACTGAAAAAGATGATGTGCGCAATGCATATAAAAACCTGGCCAAAAAATTCCACCCAGATCGCTATCCTGCCAACTCAGCAGAACAGGAAGAGGCCAAAGAGCGCTTTTCTATGATCAACCGGGCCTATGAGGTCCTTTCGAACGAGATGAAACGGGCCCAGTATTTAGATACGTGTCGGCTCTTGGCTGAGCATTTGGTCACAACCCAAAAGGCCGCAGAAGCCACAGCAGCGCAAGCCACTGCGGCCGCCGCTGCGGCGGCCCCCAAAGCAGAGAGCAATGTGGCCAAAACTTCGGCTGAAGAGTACAAAAAAAAGCAATCCGAAGATCAGTACAAAGAAGGCCAGCGCCTCTTTGCCAGAAACCAGCTCGATGAAGCCATCACCGCTTACCAACAGGCCATCGCAGCCTCCCCCAATGTCGCAAAATACCACAGCGCTTTGGGTCAGGCTTATATGAGCAAAGGTTGGAAAGGCATGGCCCAATCGGCGCTCAAACAAGCCCTGGTACTCGACCCCAAAGATCACACCGCAAAACGCCTGTTCGAACCTGAAAAAGCAGCCAAAAAAGGGCTTTTTGATGGTCTCAAAGGTTTGTTTAAAAAATAAATCGCTCCAGTGTGAGCCATCTCTCTGTTGGATGGTTTGGGAGTGTGCTATTGTGGAATAGTTCGATTACATAACGGTAAAAAGCCATGAAAAAAGGCATCAATCAAGCCATGAAAAAGAGTCCTGTTTTCCTCAGTCTGTTCGCTACGTCCCTCTTACTTTTCGCAGGTTGCGAAAATAACGCAGGCAAAAATATTGTCGTCTCCCCCAATATCATTGTGGGCGGCGCCACCAGTGGAAGTAATTCTGGCAGCACCAGCGGTAGCAACAGCAGCAACACCAGCTCAGTCACAGCCAGTCCCGCTCCCTCTTTGCCCGATAGCTCCGCTGTCAAAAAACAGATCGAGCAGGTTATACATGACAACGCCAACGCGATCAACACCGATGACTACGACGCCCTCTTCGCCTCTTTGCACCCGTCGTCGCCCATCAATGCCGAAATGCAGGCCGCCCGCTCTGCAGGTTTTAACAATTTTGGCACCCGCCAAGAAATCCTGAGTGTGGATGTCACCAGTGTTTCCGAAGCCTCAAGCACCGCCAAAGTGCGTCGCAAAGTGACCAATAGCCTCGGCACCGTCACCGAAGAAGCGATTTACACCCTCAAAAAGAACGATCAGCGCTGGGGCATCATGACCGTAGCGGTTACCAGCCAGAGCGCGGGATAAACCGAATAGATTTGAGGTAGTGGGTTTTAGGCAAAGCTCAAGACCTCTGTTTGAACTCAAAAGGCAGCGTCTTAGCGCTGTCTTTTTGTATGCCCACAACAAGCAGAATAAGCCGCAAGCGTAGCGCCGTCAGCTTGATTCTGCTTTAACTTGTTCTGCGTCCAAACCTATTTGTACTGCGCGTGAGGTGTGCTTTCATGCCAACCCGCAGGACTGATGCGCACGAATTCGGCTTTTTCGACCATCTCGGGCAAAGTATGTGCACCGAGATAACTCATTCCCGAACGCAGGCCGCCCATCAATTGGCCAATCACCTCGTGGACCTTGCCTTTGTAAGGCATGACCGTTTCAATCCCCTCAGGCACATAGCTGTCGAGATCAACTTCATAGCCTTTTTCGGCACTCTGGCGGTTGCGGGCCGCATCATACGAGGCCATGCCGCGATAGACCTTGACCTTCTGGCCATCTTTGATGCGGGTTAAACCTGGGCTCTCTTCGCAGCCGCCGAGCAGGCCCCCCAACATAACCGAGCTGGCACCCGCAGCCAGGGCTTTGACCATATCTCCCGAATAGCGCACACCGCCATCGGCAATCACAGGAATGCCTTTGGCCGCTTCGACGCAGTCCATCACAGCCGTCAATTGTGGCACACCTGAGCCGGTCACAATCCGAGTTGAACAAGTTGAACCGGGCCCCACACCAACTTTGATCGCATCGGCCCCAGCGGCAATTAAATCACGGGTGCCGGCGGCAGAGGCCACATTGCCCGCAATCACATCAATCTGGGGGAATTCAGATTTGATCTGGCTGAGGGTTTCGAGCAGGTATTTAAAGTGCCCGTGGGCGATATCAATCACGAGGACGTCGACCCCGGCTTTGACCAATTCTTGGGTGCGTTCGAGATAGTCATTTTTGACACCAATGGCAGCCCCCACCAAGAGGCGTCCCTGGGCGTCTTTGATGGCCTGGGGGTATTGCAGACGCTTTTGAATATCTTTGGCCGTGATCAACCCAATAATCTGACGCTCAGCGTTGATCAGCGGCAGTTTTTCGAGTTTGTGGGCCTTGAGCAATTGGCGGGCCTGCTCGTAATCCACTTCGTTATAAGAGCCCACCTCTTTGTAAACCAAGCGCTCAAAAGGCGTCATCATCTGACTCAAGGGGGTGTCGAGACCATCTTCAAACATCATGTCACGCGGGGTGACAATTCCGCAGAGGTGGTTGTTTTGATCCACCACCAGAAAGGAGGTCACACTGCGCTGGTACATCGCTTCACGGACATCTGCCAGGGTGGAGTCGTGCTGAATGGTATAGGGGTCAGGAATGACAAAATTGTGGGAGCGTTTGACTTTGGCAACTTCACGCACCTGCTCAGCCAGGGTTAAAAAGCGGTGAATAATGCCAATGCCTCCCAATTCTGCCATGCGGGTGGCCATGGTTGATTCGGTCACGGTGTCCATATTGGCACTGACAATTGGGATATGGAGCTTTAAACGCCGGGAGAGGCGGGTGTGTGTCGAGACGTTGCGGCGGCTTTCAATATCCGAATATTGGGGCACCAGCAAAACATCACTGTAGGTCAGTCCTTCACGCATAAGAAAATACCCTTTCTTGGCTGAGGCCGAGAGCAAGACGGTCTAAATGTCTTTTGAATCAGGCCGCAAATACTTTGATAATTTTGGAATAACCGTAGGTTTTCATTTCTTCAGAGGTCCAGTTGAGCAACTCGGCCATGCGCCAAACCCCCATGGCTGGCACCCGATCACAGAGCTGCAAAGGCCAGGATTTTTCCAGCCAAGTGAGCAGCGGCTGACGCTCAAAATTATTGGCCTGAGCCAGGAATTCAGCCAAATTGACGCGATCCAGATTTTGTCCACCCACATGCTGAGCCAATAATTGGGCCATCAACTGGGTATTTTGCAAAACCAGCAAACTGGTGCGATCAGCGCTTAAATCTGCCTTGCGCCGCCAAAGGAAGAGCGCATTTTGCACGGGTGGGGTAATACTATCCAGCAGGGCCAGCATGGGACTTTTTTTGAGCACCTTGCCTTTGAGAATCATCAGAAAATCTGCAGCCACCTTTAAGGGGTGATGGTTGCAGTGGAAATGTCCGATCTCATGGGCCAAAACCGCCAGAATTTCCTCTTCAGTCAGCTTATCCAGTAAAGAGCTGGGAAAGACGATAAACGGCCGCTCTAACCCCCCGCTATAGGTGCCCCAGGCAGAGCCTGGCACCAGTCCATCGGGGGAGACAAAGAGCTCAGGTTGGGTGAGCATCCCCAAGGTTTGGCAGGCAACCTGCAATTTGGCATAGAGATCAGGGAATTGCTTTGTGCCAGCGCGCAGGCAGTTCATCGCAAAGAAGGTATCCCCAAAAGCCTCTTGAGAGTACTCCAGGAGTTTTTTTAAGACATTGTCCACCCCAGGCAAGGCCTTTAAATGATCCTGCGCCTCGTGGTCGAGGGGATGGCGGTAAACAGCCGGGTCCATATGCCGAAAGCGAATGTGGTGATCACTTTGCCCCAATTGCAATTTGCAGCGGGAACAGCGAACCTGAATCTTGCTCAGGGTTTCAGGCTTGAGCGCATGAAGCTGACCACAATAGGTACAGCTCACCTGAGACTGAGTGGAAGCACTTGCATTTGTCATGATTGTTAGGCCTGTTCGCCGCCCAATTTGCTCAAGGCTTCAGCCGCAATCGTCTGAACACGGGCATCTTCATCTTCAGCAACACTGAGCAAAGGAACCACTGTCTGCTGGGCCAAATTGCCCAAAGCTTTGGCTGCGCGACTGCGCACTCGATTGTCTTCGCTCGAAAGCGCATCGATCAGGGGTTGAATCGAATGGAAAGCCAATTTTTCAATCGCCTCTGCAGCCGTGGCCCGCACGCGGCGATCAGAGTCTTGCAGGGCATTGATCAAATGGGAGAGCGCACGTCCATCACCCACTTCGCCCAAAACAAAGGCCACACTTGAACGCATCCGGCTGTCGCCATCTTGCAGAGAGGCAATCAGGCGCTCAACGGCATAGCCCCCCAAGCGGCCCAGAATAAACGAGGCACTGGTGCGCATGCGGCTGTCTTCGTCGCGCAGCGACTCCAGCAAGAGTTCAACCAGATTGGAGTCACCCAAGGCAATCAGGCTCTCGGAAGCATTGGTGCGCACATGGCTGTCTTCATCACGCAGCAGCTCCAGCAAAGGCCCAACAGACCGGGTGTCGCGGGTATTGCCCAAGGCATAAGCGGCTTCTGCGCGCACCTGAGAATCTTCATCTTGCAAAGCTTCAATCAGGGGTTCAACAACCACTTCACCTGCCGATTCGGCCAGTGAATAAATCGCCTCTAAACGCACACGGCTGTCTTCATCACGCAGGGCATCCACGAGTGAGAGCAGGGCCTGCTCTTCAAGTTGTAGCAAGGCCTGAACCGTCTCAGCCAGACGGTGGCGCAGTTTGCGGGTGGCTTTGGCGGATTCCAAACGCACACTCTGATCATCGTCATTCCAAAGGGCATCCCGCAGGGGGCCGATTGCGCGGTGATCACCCAATTCACCCAGGGACTTGGCCGCCCCACAACGCACACGGCGAATCGGATCTTGCAAAAGTTCTTTGATTTCATCAACGGCATCAGACAGGTCCAAATCCGTCAGAGCCCGAACGGCCTCCAAACGCACACTGCTGTCTTCGTCTTTGAGGGCGGCCACCAAAGCGGGAGCCGCTTGCAGGCTTTTGAGTTCGCGCAAAGCGCCTGTGGCGCGCCAGCGCACCCGCTTGGCTTCGTCTTGGGTCACACAGCGCATCAGGGCAGGAATGGCTTCTTCAGAGCCCAAACGGCCCAGGGCCTGAGCAGCACGGGTCCGGACACGGCGGTCTTCGTCTTCGAGGGCCTTCAGCAAGGGCTGCAGGGTGCGGATGTCGCCAATCTCACTCAGGGCTTTGGCAGCCCCAGAGCGCACACTGCGGGTCTCATCGGCCAAAGCCCCGGTCAGGGCATCCACGGCGACGGGGCCCAGTCGGCCCAGGATAAACGCAGCAGCAGAGCGCACCATTTGGGTTTCGTCGGCCAAAGCGGCCACCAGAGGGCCGACCACAGTGAGGTCGCCCGGCTGGGCCAAAGCCTCAACGGCACGGGCCCGCACGCCACTGTCTTCAAATTGCAGAGCGGCAATCAAAATTGGAATGGCACGTTCATCGCCAAGACGGCGCAAGGCCTCGGCAATGCGCAGACCCACTTTGGGATTTTCTTCTTTTTCAAGCGCCTCAAAAAGTGCATCACAGGCCTGGGAATTGTCCAATTTGCCGAGGGCTTCAGCGGTGCGGCTGCGCAAGCGATCGTCAGCGGAGGCCAATAGGGGGGTCAATCCACCGACGGCTTCAGCGGCACCGGTTTCGCCCAGCGAAAAGGCCACAGCCAATTGCACATCAAGGTTTTGATCTGCCAAGAGGGCAATCAAAGGCTGAACCACAGCGGGATCTTGGGCATATTTCCGCAGCGCAAAAGCAGCCGCAGCACGGACCTTGACCTCTGGATCTTGAAGAGAGGAGAAAAGCAATTCTGCTCCCTGGGGCAATGGGGTTTTGCTGAGTTGATCAATGGCAGCCAGACGCTGCTTCATCTCTGTCGAATTCAGGGCGGCTTTTAAGGTCTCATCGCTAGTCATGATTGGTATTGCCTTTCCAACGTGTAATGGGCTGCAAATTGCCGATTTTTACCTGCATCATCTTAACACAAGAGGCAGGTGTATCAAAACTCACAAAGGGTTTTCCTGAGAAAAAAGCGAGGGGCTGGGAGAGGGATTTAAAAAGGGCTGTGTGACCTGTTCTGGGGTCATCAAAAAAATCGCGACCAAGGGACTGCAACCCAGCAAGAACCAACCACAGATCAGCCCCATGATCAGAGAAATAGATATTCTTGTCCACATTGTGTTTTAATTCCCTCCCGTCTCAGCTGACAGAGATAAAAAATAGGCGCTGAGTACATCGGTCAAACTGAGCAATAAAAGCAGTCCACCCCATTGCTCTCGCGAAGGCACACTCTCCTGGCGAGAACTGAAGCCCAAATAAGCCAAGGCCAGATAGCCACTTAAAAAACCCGCTCCCAAGAGAATATTCAGGGGCTTGCCCTGATAAAAATGGCCGGCACCGGGCATGATCAACGATAAACTCGCCGAGAGCCCCGGACTTTGCAAAGGTGTGGCAACGGAGGTTCCCAAAATTTGAGCGGCCAGCCCCCGACAGAGTGTTTCCAGCTCATCGGGCCGATCTTTCGCGACTTCGGCAAAGACCAAAGCGGGCTCGGGCCCATTGCGGGCAACAACCAGATTGACGATCACACGCTCGGCCTCCAATTGCACATCCCCCAGAATCAAACTCTGAACCTCAGGCAGGGCTTGCAGCAGGGCCTGCCAATTTTGGCTATCTGAATTGACCAGACGCTGGCGGGTATACCAACCGGGCCAGACATTCAAAAGCTGAGAGCGCACCAATTCTTGGCGAATGCTGCGGGCACAGAGCTGACCTTCGGGGCTTTGCGCAAAATCCACGACCACCACTGTGTCTTGTGGGGGAATCACCGGGACCGCCGTCGCCGCGGAAGCGATCCAGACCGGAAGAAATGAGCAATTGAGCAAGAATGAGACCAAACACACCAGCGCAAAGGGCCGCAGAGAAAACCGCAAGAAAGCCCCACGCTCAGGGAGTTTCGGCATCAGTAGGGGGGCCGGAATTTGGCTTCAGCGCTTTGCCCAAGGAGCGCAGAGAATCCTCTTTTTTGGGGGAGAGAGGCAGAGAAGCCTGCTGGGTTTCCTCGCGCACAGCCTGTTTGATTTTTTTCGAAACAGAGCCCTGCAAGGCACGTGCGGCTGAGGCCAAGGCCTGAGGATTTTGTTGGCTGGCCTGGGTATTTTCCTGTTTGATTTCGACATAGATCTCTTGGCGATGCACGCTGATATCGCGGGGGGCTTTGATTCCCAGTTTGACATGGCCATCGCGCACATCGAGCACAATCACCTCGATCTGATCGCCGATCATAATGCTTTCGTTGATTTTGCGGCTGAGTACAAGCATAGAAACTCAGACAGACTCAACTTCTGTGGGCTCAGCGGGAAAAAGCGGAAAGCGCAGCGGATAGTCGGCAGCTTCTAAGACCAATTGTTTGCCATAACCTGTGTGGCGATTAAAAATCAGTGGCCCAGCCAAATTGGCAGTCATTTCCTGCATATTGTCGGGAATGCGCAGAATCACGAGCACAAAGGCATCTTCTGAATGGGAGATCGCAAGTTCAGTAGCAAAGTCGTCTGGCAGGTCAAAGGCATAGTCAGAAACCAAGTAACAGGGCTCCATTACAATAAAAGCCGCATTTTCATCTTCCTGCGAGCGCAGCCAATAAAAGGGGGTTTGGGGATCATAGACGGAGAGCGAATAAGTCAAGAGGTGCTCAAAGCCCAAAAGTCCCTGTCCCAGAAACCGCAATTCTTGGGCCTGTTTTTCTAAATTCTGGCTATTGGCTTCAATCTGTGTGCTCATAAGGGGCTTGGGCCTCAATCATTTTAATCATCCGTGCTGACAGTCGCGTGTATGGCTCACGGAATCAAACCCTATCTTAACACGACCAGAGAGACGCCCCAAACCGGGTTAACCCTCGGCCACCGCCAGAAATGAACGTGCCACGGTTTCAAACTGGCTGTCGAGCGTGGCATCAATGGTGCCCGAACGGCTGTGGATACGGCAGCCACCGGGGGCAATTTTTTCGTCGGGTTCCAAGACTATTTCCAAAGCCAGATCCGAAAATTGCGATAAATTAAAATGTAAAAGTTCCAGATCTGCCGGATGCACAAAGATCTGGACATCAGAGACCTTGCTCAAACGCTGCAAGGCGGCGCGAGCCACTTTTAAAATCACCTGTTCGTTGATAATCGGCTCAACTTTGAGCACCTTGCGCACGATTGCCAGAATCAGTTGCACAGCAGCAGCTTCTGAGCTTTCAAGCAGACGCTTGCGCTCGGCCTGGGCCTCACTCAAAACGGTTTCAAACAGTTGAGCAGCCTGTTTGAGTTCAGCCAAACCCTGGGCTTCACCTTGGGCTTGCCCAGCTTGCACAGCCTGTGCTTGTAAAAGCTGCATTTTGGCTTCACTTTCGTGAATCAGGTTTGCGGCATCCTGGCGGGCCTGCTGCACAATCCGCTCGGCTTCAGCAATGGCCTGCTGGATAATCGCTTCGGCCTCTTGCTGGGTCTTGGCCAGAATGGCGGCTGTCTGCTCTTCGAGAGAGGCGGGCTCCCCGGCTTTGACCGCTGGCTGTAAAGCAGGAATGAGACAGCGCTCGTCTTCGAGCTGGACATTTTTGATAATCCGGGGATGAAAATAGGGATCAGATGACAATATCTTCTCCACCATGGCTGATGACGATTTCACCTGACTCTTCCAAACGGCGGATGATATTGACTATTTTTTGTTGGGTTTCTTCGACGTCTTTCAGGCGCACAGGGCCCATCGACTCCATATCGTCGCGCAGCATCGAAGAGGCCCGCTCGGACATGTTTCTAAAGACTTTGTTTTGGACATCTTCGTTGGCGCCTTTGAGGGCCAAGGCCAGATCTTTGCTGTCGAGTTCGCGCAAGAGGCGCTGAATGCCGCGGTCATCAAGAATGATTAAATCGTCAAAGACAAACATCAGTTTTTTGACCGACTCTGCCAACTCAGGGTCGAAACGCTCAAGGTTTTCGATGATATTGCGCTCTGTACTGCGATCCACCCGATTGAGGACTTCGGCCAGACTCTTGACCCCGCCCACATGGGTACCGCGATCGTGTTTGAGAATGGAGGCAAATTTTGACTGTAAAATGGTTTCTATCTCTTTGACCACTTCGAGGCCTGCGCGCTCCATCGTGGCCATGCGGGTCGAGACCTCGATTTGCAAGTCGTCGTTGAGATTGGAGAGCACCACCGCCGCCTGTTCAGGCTTGAGATAGGCCAGAATCAAGGCAATGGTCTGGGGATGTTCATTCTGAATCAAATGAGCCACCTGGGCTGGGTCTGCTTTGCGGAAGGCCTCAAAAGGCAGGCTGTTTTTCTCTTGCAAGACATCGAGCTTGCCCAAAACGCGGTTGGCACGGGCATCACCAAACGCGCCACGCAAGAGGGTTTCGGCATAGTCTTGCCCCCCCAGAGCATTCAATTCACCGGCCCGCGCCATTTGGTAAAACTCTTCCAAGACACGGTTGACCACTTCGTGCTCGGTTTGGCGCATGGTCGAAATTTCGAGCGCAATCTGCTCAACTTCACTTTCATCAAAATGGCGCAGCACCGTCGAAGCGATTTCGGGTCCCAAGGCAATCAGAATCAGTGCCACTTTTTTGCGCCCGATCAATTGGGCGTCACCGCTCCCGGTGGGGTCTAAAACATCCCGATAACTGGACATAAGCGTTTATTTATACCCTCTAATTGCCTTCACTCATCCAGGACCGCAAGAGACGGGCCATCCGGACCGGGTCCTCATGGGCCATCTGGGTCAACCCTCTCACCGCCTGGGCCCGACGGGCCGTGGCCTCACTCAAGCCCGCCAATTCAGGCGGTTCATCCAAAGCCAAGAAATCACCCTCGCGGCCAGTCAGGCTTTTTTCGTCGAGAAGTTCACCCTCAACAGGGCGGCGGCGGCGGCCAAAGGCCCAATAAACCACAATCAGCAAGGCCAAAATACTCAGTCCCACCACGCCCGTGGTCAGCAGGTTTTTCCACAGCTCCCGGTTGGCAGCCAAGTCCATTGCAGCCTGTTCATTGCGCTGACTGCTGTCATCAAAGGGCACGGCATGAATCGCAATCGTGTCGCCCCTTTCGACATTGATTCCAGCAGCCGCCACAGCCAGTTCGCGCAGATTTTTGACAATCGGATCGTCGGGCGAGAGCCCGGCCACACTTGTATTGAGGGCTGGCGAGAGACTGTTGATCGCCACAGACAGAGTCAAACGGCGCAATTGGCCCGGAGATTTGACCACTTTGGTCTGCACTTCGGGCACCTCAAAATTGCGCAGCACTTCTTTGCGCGAAAAGGAGTTGTTTTGGTCGCCCTGGTTTTCTTGGTAGGTGGGAATATTGCTGGTCACACCAGGCACACCCCCCGGCGCAGTTTGGGTACCTTGACCGGTTTCTTGGCTCTCTTTTTCACTGCGCAGCGACTGCACTGTTTTGGGGTCATTGCCCGTGGTCGGCGAAAACGCTTTGCTAACACTTTCTTCTTTGTCAAAATTCAGCTCGGCTTTGGCCTGAACCGTGACATTGCCTTCTCCCACGACCTGGCTGAGCATTTTTTCGACGTCGAGGCGAATGCGCTTTTCGAGGGTGCGCTGGTATTCCAGACGTTGGGAATTGACACGGGTGACTTCGGTGCCATTTTCGCTATCAAGCATTTCGCTGTCAAAGAGCAAATGGCCCTGGGTATCTGTGACTGTGACATGCTGTTGCGCCAGTCCGGGCACGCTATTCGCCACCAGCTTGCTGATGCCTTTGACCTGTTCGGCGGTCAGGGCCGTGTCGCCTTTGAGTTTGAGTGTGAC
This sequence comes from Candidatus Sericytochromatia bacterium, assembly GCA_018780035.1. Taxonomy (GTDB): domain Bacteria; phylum Cyanobacteriota; class Sericytochromatia; order UBA7694; family UBA7694. Next base: position 6,639 of record JADMKE010000001.1, on the reverse strand, counting down.
CGAAGCTGTGGCAGGGTCTTCGAGCTGGGTAAAGAGCTGTTTTTTGGGGATCGCCAAATGCACCCGCGCCCGCTCAACGCCGTCCATTTGCATAATCGTGCGCGAGAGCTCTCCTGCCAGGGCGCGCTGGTAATTGAGATCGAAGAGATTATTGGTGATGCCCATGGTGTCTTTGTCGAAGAGTTCAAAGCCCACCACGCCGCCCTCTTTGGGCAAATCTTTGGCTGCCATCTCTAAGCGCAAGTCGTGGACGGCCTGGGATGGCACCAAAATCTGCGTGCCCTGAGCCTGACTGCGCAATTGGTATTGGACCTGTTTTTCCTTGAGAAGCTCGACCATGGCGCCAGCGTCTTTGCTGCCAAGTTCGGCATAGAGTGTGGTCCACTGAGGCTGCTGGGCCCAAAACACCAAACCAACCAAACCGCCCACAACCGCGACAGAAAGGCCCCCCAAACCCAATTTTTGGGTCAGAGAGAGTTGAGCTACAAATTTTGTACTTTCTTCTCGCAAGCGCTGGAAATAAGAAGCAGCCATAAAAACCCTTCGGAGAAATTTTGCCAATGCACGGCTCTAGCCCAGGGAGTGTTTCGGACTAAAGATGATTCGGACTTCATGCATGCGCCGAAAGCATTATAGCAAACCCCAGATCACTCTAACATATTCGTTGGGAGTGGGCTGTGGCGAAGCCACAATTGTGACAGGTTTTTTACATGCTTAAACAGGCATGCGGATAATTTCGCGGTAGGCCTCCAAGACCTGATTGCGCATGGTCATGGCCAAACGCATGGCCACATCGGCCTCTTGACCGGCCACCATCACGTCGTGTAATTCGACGTTTTCGCCAGCAGCAAAGCGGTTGGAGAGTTCCCCCGCTTTTTGCTGGGTGGCATTGAGTTTTTCAATGCCTGCGTTCAAAACGGCGGCAAACTCATTTTCAGATTTGGCGGGAGCGCCACTGTAAGGCTGGGCCAGTTCGAGTCCTTCAGGAATAGATTGAATGCCAGGTAAATCCATTAGCCTCTCCCGATTTCAAGGGCCTTCATGGCCATGTTTTTGATCGTCTGCGTGGCGGTGATATTGGCTTCGTAGGCCCGGGAGGCCGAGATCATATCTGTCATTTCTGCCACGACGTTGACATTGGGGTATTCGACATAACCCTGATCGTTGGCATCGGGGTGTTCGGGCTCGTAGACCATTTTGCCTTCGCGGCGGTCGTCGGTCAAAGCCACAGCCTGTACACCTTGGCCCTGTTGGGGAGCAGAACCCGTGGCCAGACTCTGAATCCGGGCCTGCAAATTTTGCTCAAAGATCGGTTTAAACACGACCTGCTGGCGGCGATAAGGGCCCCCAGCTTCGGTACGGGTGGTATTGGCATTGGCCAGGTTATTTGAGATGGTGTTGATGCGCAGCCGTTGGGCAGACAACGCCGATGCGCTGATACGCAGATCATGTTGAAAACTCATTAGCGACCCCCTTCGTCAATCACGTATTTGATCCCTGAGAAACGCCCCGCCAACATTTGTGACACCGCTGAATAGCTGACCGAGGCCTGGGCCATACGGGTCATTTCCAATTCCAAATCGACAGAGTTGCCATCGTTGCGAATGCTGGTTTGGGGCTGCAGAATGGAGATCGGTGAGTCGGCGGGCAGACCATCCAGGGGCAAATGTTTTTCATGGGTGAGATACCCCGTCAGCGAAGCCCCCCCTTGCGTCCGCGCCTGGGCCAGTCCCTTTTGCAATTGGGCCTCAAATTCCACTTCTGAGGCTTTAAAGCCGGGGGTATCGGCATTGGCCAGATTGTTTGAAATTACACGCTGCCGTGCACTCAGGCCGTCGAGGGCCCCGTGCAGGGTCTGGGTCATCTTGTGAATCTGGTCAAACATGGTTGTATCTCCGTTTGGGATTTATCGGTCGTGTTTGTTTAGAACTTAAACCCCTGAGTGAGATTATAACAAAATTAGCCACCCCGTTTGGGCCCTTTGCTCGGTCGACCCGAAGACGCGGGCCGCGAACGCCCTGTAGAAGGCCCTCCCCGCGATTTGCCCGAAGACCCCGTACGCGGCTTGTCGGATGACGATGAGCGTGATTTATCCGCAGAATAACCCCGGGGTTTGTCGGAGCCTGAACTGCGTGAACGATCAGCGGAGTAACCGCGCGGTTTATCTGAGTCTAAACTGCGCGAACGATCTGCTGAATAACCCCTGGGTTTGTCTGACGACGAAGACCGAGAGCGGCCTGCGGAATACGTCCGGGGCTTGTCTGAAGCATCTGCTTGAGAGCGATCGGGTGAATAACCCCGCGACTTATCTGCTGAATAGCCGCGTGGCTTGTCTGAACTTGAACTGTGCGAGCGATCTGCCGAGTAACCCCTTGGTTTATCTGAGCTTGAGTTGCGCGTTCTGTCCGAAGAGTAACCACGCGGTTTATCCGAATCGGAAGGCCGAGAGCGACCCCCAGAGTAAGTCCGGGGCTTGTCTGAAGCATCAGCTTGAGAGCGTTCGGGCGAATAACCCCGCGACTTATCCGCTGAATAGCCGCGGGATTTGTCTGAGCCTGAACTGCGTGAGCGATCTGCTGAGTAACCCCGAGGTTTGTCCGAATCTGAAGGCCGCGAGCGCTCCGACGAATAGCCCCGTGACTTGTCGGCTGAATAGCCACGCGGTTTATCTGAGGGGTCACCTTGAGAGCGGTCTGGCGAATAACCCCGCGATTTATCCGCAGAATAACCCCGGGGTTTGTCGGAGGACGAACTGCGCGCTCTGGTTGAAAAAGCGGCACGGGGACGATCTGAGGCCGGGCTGCGTTTTTCTTCGCGTTCGCCCTGCACAGGTCGCGCCACACGTCTGGGTCCCTTCGTCCTTTCTTCCCGAGGACCGTCTTTTTTAGCCCCCGTCCGTGGGCCGGGCTTCCAATCCAGGGGGGCTTCAGCCTCTTCGGTTTTGGCGAATTTGGCGGTGTCCGCTTTGGCACTGGGCGGACGGGTAGACTTATCTGTCTTGATTTTGGTTTTTTTGATCAGGATATGGACTTCCTCTTCCGTCAACGAGCGCCAAGCTCCCTCACGCAAATTGCCCAAGAGCAAAGGCCCAAAAGCGGTGCGTTCGAGGGTCACGACATCGAGACCGACCGAGCGACACATTCTGCGAATTTGGCGGTTACGGCCCTCTTTGAGCCCAAATTCAATCCAGCTGTTTTCGCTGCGCTGCTTGAGCCGCACCACGCGTGCTGGCTGGGTTTTGCCATCGGAGAGATCGACGCCTGTGCGCATATAGTTGAGGGCCAGATCGGTAGCTTTGCCTTTGACCTGCACCTTGTAGACCTTTTCGAGTTTAAAGCGCGGGTGCAAGAGTTTTTCGGTCAATTCGCCATCGTTGGTCAAGAGCAAGAGGCCACAGCTGTTTTGATCGAGTCTGCCAACCGGGTGCAATTGCTCAAATTCTTTCGGCAGAAGGGTGTAAATGGTCTTCGGCTGATGGGGATCCGAACGGCTGACCATATAGCCCTCGGGTTTGTTCAGGATAATATATTTCTTTTCATCGGGCATCAGCACTTTGTTGCCATCAAGGGTGACCGTGTCTTTTTCAGGATCAATGGTGGTGCCCAGGGTCTCACAGACCTTGCCATTGATCGCCACGCGGCCCGCCTGAATCATCCGCTCGCTGCTCCGGCGCGAACCAAGACCCGCTTGGGCCAGGTATTTGTGTAAACGCACAACTTCTTTCATTTTTTCACTCAATCGCTACCCATTACAGGGAGATATTTCTAAATCTTCGGGTAAATCATACAACCGCTGCAAACTGGCCCGATCCCGTTCGGTGATCTCCCAGCTGCCGTCAAAGCGGGCATACATGGCATGGTACATCAAATCTTCGGCATGGCCACTGTGGCCGAGCCCCAGGGCATGGGCCACCTCATGGGTGGCTATCGCCAGCAATTCATCTTCTGAAAAAAGCGCTTCCCCCGGTGCCATCGCCGTTCCGTCTTGGGCCTTGATCGCCAAAAAGAGGGTGCTCTTGTGCCGAATTTTTTTGGTTTTCTTGTCGAGATAAGGCGTGGGATAAGCGGCCCGGCCCCAGGTCACTTCACTTTCGGGGTATTTTTCCTGCCACAGAACCATGATTTGGGCCTGTTTGGGATCACTCACCCACTGAAAACGCATTTTCGGGACCGCTTTGCTCCAATTGAGAAAAGCCTGTTGTACCAGCGGTGTGTACATGGCAGGATTCTTCGCACCCCAGGCCTTGTTCACGGGTGGGATATACACCTTCAGCGGCATTTCAGCTGCAAACCAGCGGTAATTTTGGTAAAAATGCAGATCGTGTTTCTCATAACAGAGGTAGTCCTGCCCCTGGAAGGTCTGGTTGGGGTCGCGCTGAGCCCGTGCGTCAAAATTCCAGGCAGGCAAAGAGACTGCCAATAAGAGCAAAGCGCTTCCAAGTGTGTGAATGAATTTGGTCATGTTTACTGCTCAGACCTAATTGCTCACTTGCCCGCGAATCTCCCCCGCAGGATAGGCCTTGGAATGCACGTTGAGGTAGAGATTGCCTTGGAGCAAATCTTGCAACAGGGCAGCCGTCAGGGGTTGGGTGGCATCAGTTTTGCGCCAGGTGCCACTGAGGCGATTGCCTTGAATTTGCAGATCTTTGACCACAGCCCCGTTGGCACCTTTGGCTGCTTTGTGCAAATGGGCCCCTGTGGCGGGGCCACTCAGATTGACAAAGGCAGCAGAGATTGTGGCCTCGGTCTGAGCGGCATTGAGACTGATGCGGGCACTGCCACTGGCGCCAGATTTGGTGGTTGGCACTTCTTGGTCGCCTTCGAGCAAGACGGCAAAATCTTTGCCTGTGCTGGCCAGCAACTGGCCGCGAATTTCGCCATCGGCCTGGGCCTGGGTGTGCAAATTGAGATATAAATTGCCTTTGCTCAGTTCATCCAATAATTCTTTGCTCAAGGGCTGATCGCTGTCGCTGCTTTTCCAGGTCAGGGCAAAGCGATTGCCTGTGACGGTCACCGTTTTGACGGGATCGCCTTTGGCGCCTTTGGCCCCTTTGTGGATATGGGCGCCTGTCACCGCACCGCTTAAGCCACTGACGACGCCATTCAGGCTGAATTCTGTTTTATCCGGGTTGAGGCTGGCACTGGCCACACCAAAACCTGCCGTGGTGACCTGGGGTGTCTCTTGGCTGCCATCAAGTTCAGCCAAAAAACTCTGCCCAGCAGGGGAGGGCGAGCTGGTGGGGGTGCTGAGCGGCAGCGGGCTGGCGGTACCGGGATTGGAGGCTGTTCCGGGCGTAGACTTGGGCACCTGGCAGGCGGCCAAAGTCAGCAGCAAAAGCGCGGGAACAAAGATTTTAAAAGAGGGGGTTAAACGGGGCATAAAAGGTCCTTTCGGGCACAGACTGGAAAACAGCAAGCGAAATTAGCGGGCTTGCTCCAGTATACCGCTCTCCGCTTGAGCGGGCCAATTGAGCGCAAAGAGATCGAGCAGGGGCGCTGTCTCGGTCAATTGCACCTGGGTTTCAAAGACCATGCCCAAACGGGTGAGCAGCTGAATCGAGCGCCGATTGTCACTGTCGGTGATCGCCACCAAACGCGCCAAGTGAAACTGCTCACGGGCCAAAACCACACAGGCCTGCGCCGCTTCAAAAGCATAACCCTGCCCACAAAAGCGCGCCAAAAAGGCAAAGCCCAAATCGACATCGGGCAAAGTCGGGCGTTTGATCAGCCCACAGAGCCCGCTCAACTCCCCTGTGCTTTTGAACGCCACGCCATAGAGCCCGAATCCGCGCTCCTGATACATCTTAAGCGGGCCCTTGTGTAAATAAGACAGGGCATCGCCCTCTGTTTTGACCATCATTTGCCCAATAAAGCGCAACCAGCCGGGCTCGTTGAGCAGGGCCAAAATAAAGGAGGCATCCGCCGGTTCGAGCCAGCGCAAACAGAGACGGGGGGTTTCAGCGACAAGAGTCATGATTGGAGTATAGCTTCCTTCGGCTCCCTTCGGCAGGCTCAGGGAAACGCTCAGGAAGCATTCGACTTTGCTCAGGACGGGGCGCGGGCGTTGAGGTCAAGCTTGTAGACTTTGTTTTCGGAGAGGATGTAGAGTATGTTTTTAGCTTCGTCAAGGGCAAGATCAAAAATAGTACCGAAAATCGGTTCAGATTTCCCTTCTATTTGAAGAGTAGAAACACATCCCTCAGGATTTACTTTTCTGACCATTGAAGAATCCGCTACATACAAAAAATTTTGAGACGAAATAACCAAACTATGTGGGGAGTAAAAACGCGCTAAATGATTACAAGCATCCAGATTTTCAGAATAAAGAAACTGCCCCCCTCCTACATATGAGGAAAGAGAACCCTCTTTTTTTATTTTCCAAATAATTCTTCTTCCTGAGTCATTTACAAAAATATTGCCCTCATTTCCAACAACAATACCTTCTAATCTTGGGTAATCACCAAAACGACCACTCTCTGCATTTATTTTAGAATTCAAGAGAGAAAAATCATTTTTATCAAGTAATTGAGTTACATTAAATTCTTTATGAATTAAAAATATGGAATCTAATGAATGAGTATAAATACTGTAGTTTCGGAGAAATCATGAGGCACAAAGTCGCATGAAATCGTTGAGGGAA
>JADMKE010000051.1 GCA_018780035.1 Candidatus Sericytochromatia bacterium | reverse complement strand
CTCTTTTCATCCCAATCCCCTGAAGTGGATGGGAATTCCCAGAGCGTCCTTTAAAAAGACCGAAGAAATATTAAAAAAGATCTAAAATTCTGTAAAGACACGCATCTGCGATCTGTTTTAGGCCTATAAATTTGGGGTATAGAGATCGTATCCCACTTCTTTGGAGTCATTTAAGCTATGTCGAGTGCTGCCGTCCGTGGAACTGGCCCTCTTAATCCTGCCTTCTTGCCAGCGGCCCCTGCCGCTCCGGCCCGTCCCAAATCTGCAACTTCTGCCGCCTCTGCACCCGCCAGCACTGCTCCGGCAGCTCCTGCTGGCGCGGCTTCCAGTGCCAAGATCAGCAGTGTGGGTATGTGTCAGGGCTCTGCCAAAGCGGCCTGCAGCCTCGAAACGCCCGAAGCCTGTGTCGAACCCTCTACAGGCAAAGCCCCCAAGACCTTTTTTATCAACGGCATTCGCACCCCCGAGCGCAATGCCAAAGAAACCCAGGCCTTGATCTCCGAACGCTTGGGTGGTACCCCCGTGGAATTGGTGTACAACCCCACCCACGGTCTGGTGGCTGATGCCGCAGAATCGCTGATGAATATTACCGGCGTGGACACCCAAATTTCCAAAGATATGCAGGGTCGTTTGCGCAAAGCCCTGGATGCCGGCGAAAAGGTACGCGTCTTTGCCCACAGCCAAGGTGCAGCCATTACAGGTGATGCCTTACATGATATCGCCGCGGCTTATAAAAAAGCCGGCAAGTCAGACGCCGATGTGGCCAAAATCATGGCGCGCGTTGAGGTGATCAGCTTTGGGGGCTTTGCCGATAAAGACTCCTTTCCTGAAGGGGTTAAATTCAACCTCAACCGCGAAAAAGACGATTCGATTCCTCAATTGGCCACCTCGTGTTTGGCGATTGGCAAAGATTACCGCGAAGTCTGTGCCGAGCCCAAAAAAGTCAAAAATTGGCTTGATCTCGGTGGCAGTGTTCTCTCAGGTCTCGAAACCACAGGCCGCAATGCCGCTCACAATGCCGGGCAAGCCGTTGTGAGTGCCTATCGCAACAGCGATAAGCTGTGGGATGCCTTTGGCAAAGGCAAGTTCTTCGACAATCTCTTTAAAGGGGATGTCGATACTGCTTGCAGCCAATTTAATGCCAAGAGTTTGGATGCCTATTGTGCCCAGATTGGCAAAGATGTCACCTCAGACCATGTCACCGTGCTTTTGGATGCCAAAGGCAAGGCCTCTGCCGGTTATGTGGTCAAATACTTTGATGGTCTGCGGGGCCGCCAAGACAAAGTGGCTTAACTCCACGTTTGTCCCACTTTGCTTCTGACGTCTCTCGTGCTGACTTTTGCTTAGCAGTTCTGATCACAAAAGCGCGACTGCGGTTGTTTTTGACCAGGGATCCAAAGCGGGCGCGGGGTCATGGTTACAATCAGGGCATTGGTAACGGGTCGGGGACCGTGTTTGATGCCTTTGTCTGAGACATAGAGAGAGGTCGATCCGCCGCCATCCAGCCCGAGGGCCTCCACGGCTCCGAGCCGTTTCATAATTTGTGCCAAACGGGTATAGGTTACGCCCCCTTTGCTTTTCCCTTCGGGAAAGACGTTGAGCAGCAGCAATTTTTGGTTGTGGGTGTAACCCACGGCACTGCGCGAATTGGGCGCTTTGAGTGAGGCCTGGAGTTTTTCTTGGAAATAGGTATTGTGAATGCGGCCTTCGTGTACCAAATGTGGGGCGCCCGTGATAATTGTGCGGACCTTGTTCCATTCACCGCTTTTTTCGGCGTGAATGCTGAGCCGTGTGCCAACGGGATAGAGTTTTTGAATTTCTGTTTTGCTTTTGCCGTGGGTCGAGATCACAAAACCATTGCGCGGAATAAAGCTATTGCCCCGTCCGTAACGTGCGATCCGGTTTTTTTCGACAATCACCTCTTGGCCGTATTGATTGGTCTGGGTGTGTTTGCCAAAGCGGGGGGTGTAGACAATCGTCTGTTTGGGTTTGCGCGGCTGGTTGATACCACTGACCTGCTGAAAACGATCTTTTTCGGGAAAATGTAAACCCGTTTTGATCTGGGGAATCCCGATCACAAAGCGGCGATCCGAGGTGATACCCAGCGAGGTTCGGCGGTGGCGGGAGTCGGCGATGATTTCTCCCTCGCGCATGACCAAACCGACTGAACTGGTAATGCGGTTCCCGTGAAAAAAACTGCCGTTGATCGCAGCCACGGCGTTGGTGCGTTCGGCCATGCCGCGAATCCGCTCTTCACCACTGGCTTTGCCGTGGGCCAGGGCCACCCCGACGATCATCCGTGGATCCTGCAAATTGATCTCAACCAGGTGTACGCGCAGACTTTGTCCCCGCTCATGGTCTTTAAAGGAGCGGTACTGTAAAGGCTCGGGTGTGGCGGCTTGCAGTGGTGCAAAGCTGGCAAAGATGCCTGCCAAAAGAAAAATAAATAGCTTGTACATGGCTTCCCCCTTTAACTACCATACCCTTTAACGAGAACAAGAAATAGCGCAGCTATCACAGGTGCAGGCTTGCTTGGCCTCTTTGCGTGAGTGACGAAGGCCTTTTGCGCGTCTTCTGAATCGGAGAACCTGAAACAGAGAGCGATGTCTATCAAGAAAATTGATTCCAAGAAAGTCAATTAATACGCCCGAAATGAAGATGACAAGGCTATTATAGCCTGTTTTCTTTCGGGCCTACAAGCAGATCGCAAAGGCCTTTTCCATCGCTGTTTTAAGCTCTGTAAACGCGCTTTCAAGTCGAGGCCAATCCTGCTCTAATGCTACCTGATTGTGATCCAGTGCCGCTTGCTCCATGGTTTTAACCAATGTCAGCAGGTTGGAATTGCTAACATTGGAGGTGGCCCCTTTGATTTTATGCAATTGTTGTGCCGCCTGCTCGAGATCACCGGCTTTGAGGCTTTGGGACAGATATTCTAGTTGGGGGGGGATTTCACTTAAATACAGGGCCACCAACTCGCGGGCCCAATCGGAATCCATCATCACCCTTTCGAGCAGGTATTGAAGATCGAAGGCTTGGTTGGGGGGGGGTGCGGGGTGGGGTGTGGCGGCGACCGAGCTTGGCGTGCTGGGAAGTCTGTCCAAGTATCTTCTCAGGACCATTTCCAATTCTTTGAACAAGAGCGGTTTACTCAGGTAATCGTTCATGCCTGTGCTCAGACAGCGCTCACGGGTGCCTTCTTGAATATCTGCCGTCAGGGCCACAATGGGCACATCTGAATTGAGCACCTCTGCTGTTTGGTTGCGAATTTGCCGTGTGGCTTCAAAGCCATCCATGCCTGGCATTTGGCAGTCCATCAAAACCAAAGCGTAAGGAATCGTTGACAGAGCCAACAAAACTTCTTCGCCACTGGCAACCGCATCGGCCTGGTAACCCAGTTTTTCGAGCATACGCAGGGCCACCAATTGATTGGTGGGATTGTCCTCGGCCACCAAAATGCGGCCCTGGCGCTGAGGCCGATCGTGGCCATTTTCCTGTTCTGTGGGCAAAAAGAGCTGCCAGCAGTTGCCGTCTCTGCTAACCAGGCTTAAGGCCTCCTGCAAGATGGATTTGCGCAGGGGTTTGGTCAAACAGCCTTTAAACCCCAATTGTTTCAGGTTTTCAATCTGGGTATAACCGGTCATGGGGGTTAACAGCAAGGTTTGGGCGTGAAGCAGATCTGCGTGTTTGCTGAATTGGTGGCCCCACAAGGTGCCTTTGCCGTCAGGCAGGGTCAAATCGAGCAAGACGGTGTCAAAAGGGTTTCCTTGACGATTGGCCTGCCAAGCTGTTTCCAAGGCAGCTTCTCCATTGCCGACACTGCTTAATTCGCAGGCCCAGCTTTGACACCAATACTGCAGGGCTTGATGGGTGGCTTGGCTGGGAGAAGCCAAGAGCAACCGTTGGCCTGCGAAGGACAAGTCTGTGGTCGGCAATGATTGATGGGCGGCTGTTTCAAGTGGAATGCTAAAATAAAAGCAGGCACCCTCGCCGACTTGGCTGTTTAAATAAATACTTCCGCCCATTAACTCAACCAATTGTTTGCAAATGGCGAGCCCCAGGCCCGTTCCTCCATATTTGCGCGTGGTAGAGCCGTCCGCTTGCATAAACGGCGAAAAGATCACATTTTGGCGATCAGAGGGAATGCCAATCCCTGTGTCTTGGACTTGGAATTCAATTTCTTGTCCGGCATTCTGGCCGCTATTCTGGAATGTGTTTTGAGCGGCCAAAACAATTTGTCCCTGTTTGGTGAATTTGACGGCATTTCCACCCAAATTGAGCAAGACCTGACGCAGACGGGCCGGATCACCCCGTACCCAGAGGGGAACTTCGGGTGAGATCAAACAAACCAGATCGAGGCCTTTTTCTTGGGCTTTGACGGCCAACATTTCTGCGGTATCTTCCAGCAGGGCATGTAAGTCAAAATCCAGCCATTCCAAATCCAGTTTTTGGGCCTCCATTTTTGAAAAATCCAGCAAATCGTTGAGCAGGGTTAAGAGCGATTCGCCACTGCGGTGCACAATACTGGCGTATTGCCGTTGCTCAGTATTTAAATTGCCTTCCAATAAAAGCCCACTCATGCCAATAATGCCATTCATGGGTGTGCGCAATTCGTGGCTGATATTGGCCAAAAATTCACTTTTGGCCTGATTGGCCTGCTGGGCTTCCATGGCCATTGCTTGGGCGCGAAAGCGGCTTTCTTCGAGCTGTGAATTGGATTCCAGTAGGGCCTCTTCGGCCTGTTTGCGGGCCAGAGTTTGGGCCAGCATATTGGCAAAGGTTTCCAGTACCTGCAGTTCTTCTTGGCGCCAGTGGCGAGTTTGGGTAATTGAATCAAAACTGATAAACCCTTCCAGGCTGTTCTGCCAAACCATGGGAACGACCAGCAATGCACGAATGCCCATGTCTTGCCACAGCTCTTTTTCTCGCCAAGCCTGTTGGGGCAAGTTTTGAATATCTGGCACTTCGAGGATTTTAAACTGTTTGAGTGAAGCCATGCCCCAGGGAAAGAGTTCTGCCGAAACGCCCTGCATTTCTTGAAGCATTGAGCGCACCCCTTCGGCATGCCATTCGTGGCTGCTGTAGATTTTATGCTGGGCCCTGAGATGAAAGATCAGGCTGCGATCCACACCCAGCAGACGGCCAATTTCGCCCAGGGCCACATCCAGGGCTGTGTCGATTTCATTCACCGGCAGGTGAATAAAACGGGTTGACAGGTGGGTGATCAACGAGAGCAATTCGACCTGGTAGTGCAGTATTTTTTCGACCTGCTCCTGTTCGGTAATGTCTTGAAGCAGAACCAATGCAGCTTCTTTTTCCGCAAAGAGCAGGGGGTGGCTGGTGGTTCTCACCAAAATTTGTTGGCCAGTTTGAGTGATATGCCTATGCAGTGCAACATTTTCCTGAGTGCCGTGCTGGGGAATATACGCGCTGCCTGTGGCTTTTTGGATCTGATCGAGTCTGAGTGTTAAAAAGGTCTCCCGACTCCAGCCATAATGGTTTACAGCGGCTTCATTGACGGCCAAAAAGAACTGGCTTTGGCAATCGTAGATCCACATCGGCAGCGGGTTGTTTTCAAAGAGTTGGCGGTAGCGGGTTTCACTTTCACGCAGATCGCGTCGGGCCTGATATTCTTGGGTTATTTCTCGCAGCAAGCAGATATAACCCAGGTGTTTTTCCTTTTGGTAGACGGGTTCTATTTTGAGATCAAAGCCGCGAAAATGACCTGCCAGGGTTTGGGTCAACTCAGAGTGAAAATTAGACCAGGGCGTGTGCTTCCAAAGCGGTTCCGCGCTCTCCCAGTCAGCCAGGCAGATTTTAATCGGGGTTCCCAGATTTTTGATACTCAGGCCCAGCTGTCTTTGAGCCGCTGGGTTAAAATCCACCAGCCGCTCCTGGGGGTCGGCAATCAGAACGGCGTCTGATAATTTTTCAAAGAGCAGGGTTCGGGCCAGGGGGGGAAGTTCGAGAAAGTTCAGCCGCAGACCCCAGAGAAACAAGAGACAACTGATTCCCAGAGCAAATGGTGTGGGATCGATATGCCATGGGCTTTTGCTTGTTAGATAGAGCAGATTTGCCAGCCAGGGGACCAAAGAACCGAATAAGAGCACCACAAAGTTCCGGCGATAAGGGGTTCCGACTTGACGCCAGCTGATAAAAAAGAGCAGGTTACTGAACAAAACCGCCAAGCCTGAATAAATTTGGGCGGGCCAATACCAAGGGCCTTTTTCAGACATAAAAACGGGGAAGAGACCCGAGGTGTCTACCCAGGTGCGGACATAGAAGAGGTGATGGCTTGAATTGCTATATAACATGAGCAGGATCATGCTCGAAAAACTGAATAAGAGCAAATAGACAGAGGGTTTCAGCCATTGTGAGCGGTAGGTATACGATAAGCTAAAAACAATCAAAAACGTGGGCAAAAAACTGGTGCCCAGGTATTCCATATAAATCCAAGGCATCATACTTTTAATTTCAAAAGCGCAGAGTTCGCCCGCATATCCAGCCGCATAAAGGGTGCTGGCAATTAACAGGGCACTAAAACTCCAGGAACCTGGTTTGCTGCGAAAGCGCCAAGTGCTGCCCGCCATACGTAAAAGCAGGATGGCCGTCCCCAGTAAAAACAGGGAAAAATAATTAAAGTACATACCTGTCCTTTGTGTACGGGTGTGTGTTGGCTTTATTAAAGCCTGTTTGACCCTCTTTTCTATTTTAACTGCCTTTTGTTAAGTTTTGATAAAGCTATCAGCGGGCCACTCAGGCAAAAACGCGGCCCACTTGACGATGGTACGCTGCATCACCTATCTTGAAGATGACGAATAAAAGTGGACTGGGTGATTGCGTGCAGCTTCGGCTGTGCGAGGAAAGTCCGGGCTCCACAGGGCAGGACGCTGGCTAACGACCAGTGGGGGGAACCCCAGGACAGTGCCACAGAAAAAAACCGCCCTAAACGCAGAAGACCGTGAGCAAGATACGCAGCAGATACGCAGCACTATTTGTACCCAGGTGTGCTTTTCGGAGCCACCACATGTCGCAATTTCGCTAATATGCATTTTGACTGAATACAGCACACACAGACGCAGGGCAAGGGTGCAAAGGTGGTGTAAGAGACCACCGGCAATTGGGTGACCAATTGGCCAGGCAAACCCCGTCCGGAGCAAGGCAAACAGAGATAACGGGCTGCCCGCCCAGGTCTCGGGTATGCTGCTAGAGGTGGTCGGTAACGGCCATCCCAGAGGGATAATCACCCACTGCCTTCGGGCAGGGACAGAACCCGGCTTATAGGTCCACTTTTATTCTTTCTCTCCAGCTTTTCCCAGGAGTTCTGTCATGCCAACCGCCCTTCATGAACGCGTTCGCGCGGCCCTCAAACAGCATTTGCCCCAGGTGCGTCAAGTCGCATTGGAGATTCACGCCCGTCCCGAACTGCGCTACGAAGAGTTTTATGCCAGTCAGCACTTGGCCGATCATTTGGCGGCAGTGGGTCTGCCTGTAGAAAAGCCCTTTGGCGGACTCGAAACCGCTTTTTGTGCCAAAATGGGCAATTCTGCTGGTCCACGGGTTGCCATTTTGGCGGAATACGATGCCCTGCCTGAGATTGGCCATGCCTGTGGGCATAATTTAATTGCCACGGCCGCCCTCGGGGCCGGTTTGGCTTTGGCCAGCATACGTGCAGAGCTGCCGGGCGAGATTTGGATCATGGGCACACCGGCTGAGGAGGGCGGGGGTGGCAAGATCAAATTGATCGAAGCCGGGGCCTTTCAAGGGCTCGACGCCGCGATGATGTTTCATCCCTTTGACCAGCATCTGCTCGGCCTGGATTCGCTGGCGATGCATGTCTTGCAGGTGGATTTTAAGGGGCAGCCCAGCCATGCTGCTGCTGCGCCCTGGGATGGCAAGAGCGCTCTCACTGGCGTGATTCAGACCTTTAATTTGGTTGATGCTGCGCGTGTCCATTTTCGCGACGGCACACGGGTTCACGGGATTATTACCAATGGCGGGCAGGCTGTGAATATCATCCCCGAAACCGCTTCGGCGCGTTTTTCCGTGCGGGCCCGCACCGCGACCTATCTTGATGAGGTGGTCATGCCTCAAGTCATGCGCTGTGCTCAAGCTGCGGCTTTGGCCACGGGTACCGAGGTGACTTTAACGATCGAAAAAGGCTATAAAAACGTGGTCAATAATTGGACCTTGGCCCGGCGTTTTGGTCAGTATTTGCAGGCCCAGGATGCGCCCTTTCTGGAAAGTGATCCCGATTCGGGCATCGGCAGCACAGATATGGGCGATGTCAGCCAGGTGGTGCCTTCGATTCATCCCTATTTGGGCATTTGTGCCAAAGGGGAGAGTCTCTGCCATCAGCACAGCTTTGCCCGGCTCGCAGGCAGCGAACCAGGGCTCGACACCATGGCCTTGGCGGCTGAGAGTTTGGCCCTGACAGCCCTCGATGTCTTGCTCGACGGGGATTTGCGCGCAGCGGCAAAAGCTGAGTTTGAGGCCCAGCGGGCTTAAGCTTTGCTAACGCAAGACCTGTTCAAAGACGCGCATAAAGCTGCCGCCGAGAATCAGTTGAATGTCTTCGTCGCTGTATTTGCGCTTGCGCAATTCTGCGGTGATACCCGGAAATTTTGAGGCGTTTTCCAGGCCCACAGGCGGCGCGCTATCGAGTCCATCAAAGTCCGAGCCCAAACCCACATGAGCGGCGCCCACCTGTTTGACTGCGGCGTCGATATGGTCCACAACCTTGGCCAAATTGGAGCTGCGGCCCACGTCAATATACGGTGGATAAAAATAAATGCCCACCGTTCCGCCATTTTTGGCCAATTGTTTGAGCATATCGTTTGTCAGGTTGCGGGCATGGAGCCGCACCGAACGCACCCCAGAGTGGGAAGCAATCACCGGTTGCGTGGAGATTTTGAGTACGTCGGCAAAGGCCGCGTCGGAGATATGTGAGACATCCACCAACATGCCGAGTTCATTCATGCGTTTGACTACGTCTTTGCCAAATTTACTCAGGCCTTTCCAATAGGCTTTTTGGCTGGCACTGTCGGCCAAAAGGGTGTTGGCGCTCCAGGTCGGGCTGAGATAGCGCACGCCCTGTTTGTAAAAATAGTCCACGTTTTTGAGGTCGCTGCCGAGTGGTTCTCCCCCTTCCATGCCCATCAGAGCGGCAATTTTGCCCTGGGCGACGATCCGTTGAATATCTGCGTGGCTATAAGCCAAAGCGATCTCTTTGGGGTGAGCGGCGACCTGCTCTTTGATCGATTTAATAATAAAATCGGCATGGCTTTTGGCAATTTTGCGGTAGCGCCAGGGATTGACAAAGACCGAGAAAAAGACCACATCCACGCCGCCCTGTTTGAGTTTGATCAAGTCCACTTGGCCTCGGGGATTGTTGCCCAGTTTGGCGCGATTTTCGGTAAAGAGCAACGGGGTTTCGACGTGGGTATCTACGACCACGGCTTGGGCATGTAAGGTCTTGAGATCGAGGCCGGAACTGGGCCGGGGAGTGGGGCTGTTGCTGTCAGTTGGGCTGGCAGAGGGGGTGCCTGATACGCTACCCGATGCGCTGCTGGAAGCACTGGGGGAGGGTTTGCGATCCAAAAACATCATCGGCGTGGGGGTGGCTGAGCTATTCGGCCCAGAGGGACTGGCACTGGCCTTGCTGGCATCAGCTTTGAGTTGGGCACGGGCCAGGCGCAGACGCCGATGCCAATCGCTTTCGTTGGGAGGGGGCTCATCGGCACTGCTCTGGCTGGAACGGGTAGACCGTTGCATTTCGCTCTCTGCGCTCACGACCTGCGGTTCGGGCTGACTGCCACCGACTTTAATCGACAGTGTTTGCACGGGGGCCGGGCTCTCAAAGGACGTGCGAATCAGGGCGGCGCCGCCCATCAGCATGATTGCTGTCCCAAATAAAATCACTGCTTTGCTGCTCATGGCTGCTCTCCTCTGGACTCATTTCCACTGCTGGGGGGTGGGAGGGGTTTTTTCCCGACAATAAAGGTATCGTTCCAGCCAAATTCTTCAAAGCCCCCCGCCAGCACCTCAAAGCCGGCGTCTTTAAGCACCTGTTCGAGCAGTGGCAAGGGGTAGGGCCGAACATGGGTAATGTCTAGCCAAAAGCCTTCCTGACGGACTGTTGCGTTGCGCCAATTGGGGGTGCGAATGACCAATAATCCTCCGGGGCGCAGGGCTGTCAGGGCATTTTCGATCATGGCAATAGCCCGAGAACCGTCGATATGTTCGATAATATGGCTGGCATGAATACCACCCAGACTGTTTTCGCCACAGTCCGCCAGCAGACGCTCGTCGCCAGGCAGGGCCTGGAGTCCGAGTTCGCGGCAAACATCAACCATATCCGAATCGGGATCGACGCCAAAGGCGGGTACCTGGGCATCGCGCAGAATCTCTAAAAAAATGCCCGAGCCCGAACCGATGTCTACAACCTCGCCTGGAGCGGCCATAAAATAGGCAGCATAGCGCTCATGCCAAGCCCGCCGGGCCTTGAGTTCATCGCTTTTGTAATCGGAGTGAAAGAGGCTGTATTTTTGTTTGCGGCCCTCGCGAGAGGCCTCTTTGCGTTGCAGACGTTCGGCTTTGGCTTGGGCCCGCCGGCTGGGCAGGTCGATCTGATTGGCGAGTTCTTGTAATTGCGTTAAGAGGATCTTGACCACATTTTCGGGGCTGTGGGCCTGTAACACTTCTGGCTCAAGCGCCTGAGCCTGTGTCTGTAAACCCTGTTGGAGGGTGTTGCTGTTGGCCGCTGGGCTCTCTTGCCAGGGCAGACAACCCCACTGGGGTTCAACCAGCTTTGGCTGGGCCAGCACGGTTTTGCCCAAAGCGCGGCCAATCAGGGCCTGGAGTGGATGATAAGGCAGGAGCAGCAACTCGCTGCACTGCAGCAGACCCCGTTGGGATTCGGTATCAAGTGGGCCAATCAGGGTGTGAATATTCAGGCTCTCGGGATCGGCAATCTGGTTCTCTTGGCAGAGGCGTTCGATCTCCGCCAGCAATTGATCTTCAAAGGCCGGTAAAACCTGATCCAATTGCAAAACCAGCACGGCGTCAGGCCAATCCGCTGAGAGGGGAATAAACGCCGCCAAGAGGGCTGATAGGTCGGCCTGTGTTGTTTCGGCCTTGGCTTGCGGGGAAGCCTGCCAAAGCAAGATGCGTTGGCCTGATTCCCATTCCAGGTCGCTGGGAGGGGGGGCTGGGCTTTGCCAGAGGTCCATATCCAGGCACAGGGGCAAGGTCCCTGAATCCGTGGGGAATGTTTTGACCAGCTCTGCCAGGCCTGTTGTGATCCAGCTCCAGCGCTGATCGGCAGAAGCCAGATGGCTCGGCAGCTCGAAACTGGAGCCCCACCAGAGATTGATACAGGCAGGATCGGGTTTAAATCCGGGGCCTGAATGCAAATAAAAATCGCTCTGCAGCAGGGGTTTGGAGAAAAGTTCGTAGAGTTTGGGATTGTTTAAAACAACGGCCTGGGCTGTATGGCTGCTTTCCAGTTTCAGCTCAAGCTGCTCAGACAGGGGCGTTGCCAAGTCCTGGGCAAGCAGGCTGTCAAAAAAGCAGGTTGGGTCAAAGGCATAACGAAGGGTAAACATGCTTAGTAATTTAACACAATTGGGTATACTGAAACAAAAACTGGGAGGCCAACCATGACGCTGATTCTTGCGATCCCCACTGCCCAAGGCATTGTTTTGGCTTCAGACACGCAATACACCAGTGGTGAGGTGCGTACCACTGGGCCCAAGATTTACCCACTTAATGGCCAATGTGCCTGGGCGGGTGCCGGTGAAATTGCCCTGATTCAGCGCGTACAGGAGGCGATTGAAGCCGCTTCGGCTCGCCATTCCTTGGCTGACCTGCGCGACAGTCTTGCGCGGATGGTGCAGCAATCGGTCAGGGCCCTGCTCGAACTCGATGTCTTAACCGAGTTTGTGCAAAGCGATCCCACGCTTTTGCTTTCGCTGCATCCGGGGGATTTTATTTTTGCTGAATTTAATCAAGGCCAGCCGCGCATGTTACACATTACCAGCAGCGGTACGCCCGAATGGATTTCAAGTCTCTTTGCCAGTGGCAATGGGGCCAATTTTGCCTATGCCCTGATGCAAAAATACCAAACCACCCAACTCAGTTTGGAAAGTGCGAGTTTATTGGCTTTTAAGGTGATCGACGAAACCATTCAGGTCGGAGCTTATGGTCTGGATTACCCCATCGACATCTGGCTGATCCGCGAAACGGGGCTGGCCCGCTTGGAAGAAAAAGAGCTGCTTTTATTGGCCGAGGCCACCGAGACCTTGCGCCAAAAAGAAATTCGGCTCTTGCGCCAAGTGCCTTTTCAGTTTGAACCGACAAAACCCGCCAAAGAGAACAAAGGCAGTAAAAAAGACCCAGACAGGGGCAAACTGAAAAAAACTGAAAAAACCGAAAAAACTGAAAAATCAGCCCCGGTTGTGGGTGCTTAGTTTTTGGAGACGGTTTCGTCGGCAACAACTGCTTTTTGCTGAGACTTGAGGCCCGCCAATTCCTGTTTGAGGGAGGCGATCTGCTGTTCCAGCGAAGTGATTCGCTCGGCTTTGCTGACAGGCTCAGAGCTGGCGACGTCTTCCTCTTCTTCTTTGTCCGAGGGATGGGCCACTTTGTCCATCACTTTGTGGATATTCTCGGTGCCCTTTTCGAGCAATTCTTTCACGAAGCGGGCCCGTTGATCTTCTGCCAATTCGCCGCGTTTGACCAGTTCGTTGACAATCTCATCGAGTTTTTCACGGGTCAGAGAGGCCAAGCCTATTCCGCCGAGCAGGAATTTTTTAATCACCGACTCAATGTTCTGACCTTCTTGGATCAGGCCCTGCAGCACAAATTTATTTAAAAAGAGCTGCTTGGTTTCGAGATTTTCTTGCAAAAAGATCTGGCCGAGAATCTTGGGGGTGATGTCGTGGCCCTGGCTATCGATCACCTGGATATCGTCGCCCTGGCGGATCATATCGGCAATTTCACCCAGGTTGACCGTTTTGCTGGTCTGGGTATCATAGAGTTTGCGGTTATCGTAACGCTTAATGACTCGCACAGTGAGGATTCTCCCTTATTGTCTGGCACAGATTGGTACTATGTTATGCGATCTTTGTCACTGACGTCAAACCCAAGCCATTTCTTTGGAGTCAATTGCCACAGAGTTTGAACAGCCTTTAAGATAGACACACTATGTGGTATCAAAATTTACTCGAAGCAAATCAAATTCCCGATCCCCTGCTGCGCTGGGGGATCCGCTATTACAATTCAATGCATCTGCGTCGCCTGGCCAAAGGGGGAGCAGAGGCTCACAAAAAGCGCTTTCAGGCCTTTTTAAAGCAGCTTGAAAAGGCCCCGCTTGCAGCCCTGCCCGAAAAAGCCAACGAACAGCATTACGAGGTGCCTGCTGCCTTTTATCAAAAGGTGCTTGGCCCCCATTTAAAATACAGCTGTGGTTATTGGCCCAGTGGCAAAGAGAGCCTGGCCGAATCTGAAGCCAAAATGTTGGCCCTGACCTGTGAGCGGGCCCAATTGGAGCAACTCAGACCCGGTCAAGAGATCTTGGAATTGGGCTGTGGCTGGGGCTCACTCAGCCTTTACATGGCTGAACACTTCCCTCACAATCCCATCACGGCGGTTTCTAACTCTCACAGTCAGCGGGCCTATATTCAAACCCAGGCCCAGAGCCGGGGTTTAACCAATCTGCGCGTGATCACGGCGGATATCAACGACTTTGAACCTGAGCAGGGCTTTGCTCGGATTGTCTCGGTTGAGATGTTTGAACATCTGCGCAATTATCCCGAACTCTTTCGCCGCTTAGAGCGCTGGCTCTTGCCCGGTGCCTTGCTCTTTGTGCATATTTTTGGCCACCGCACCCATGCCTACCTCTTTGAGGTGGAACACGAGCGGGATTGGATGGCGCGCTATTTTTTCAGTGGCGGCACCATGCCCTCTCGGGACTTGCTCTTACATGTCTGTGAGCCGCTGATCGCGCGTAATCTCTGGGTCGTCAATGGCCAACATTACCAAAAGACCTGCGAGGCCTGGCTGGCCCAAATGGATGCCCAAGAGGCGGTCATTCGCCCGATTTTGGCAGCCACCTATGGGGCTGAGCAGACCACCCGCTGGTGGGTCTATTGGCGCGTGTTTATGCTGGCCTGCGCTGAACTCTTTGGCCACAGAGCAGGCCAGGAGTGGCAGGTCTACCATTATTTATTTGAAAAACCAGGCAGTGTTTAAAATGAACACAGCCCCAAAACCACTTCTGGTTTTGGGGCTGAACGCTTTGCTAAGCGCTTAATTCAACTGACTGATCACGCTGTTCATGCGGTGTAAGTGGTTCGCCACTTCGGCCGAGGTCTCATCAATGATTGTCATGATGCCTTTGGCTTGTACCTGTTGGCCTTGCCATTCTTTCTGAAAGCTGCCATTCCAGCGGCTCCAGGCGTCGTCAAGCTCGCCTTTGATCTGTTGGCGGGCATTGGTATCGATGGTGTCGATAAACGGGCCCTGGGTGGTGAAAAACTGATTGTAGATCAGATTGGCCTTGAGGGCCTCGTTATAGGTGGTGATGCCTTGTTTCTTGGCTTCGTTGAGCAAGCTGACTGCCTGATCGCGAAACTCCGTAACACGGGCCATCATCACTTGTTTTTGCTGAGGGTCCATTTTTCCCCATTGGGAATAGACCTGTTCAGCGGTCTCTGCAGCCTGAGCGGCATAATAGCGGGCACCCCAGGTAAAGCGATTGGCTGTTTCTCGGGATTGTTTGGCCGCGTCGCTGTGGGCGGCAATTAATTGAACTGCCTGTTGGGGGGCCTGCACGGGTTGGGTCTCCTGTTGAAGGATTTCCTGGATATTGGCCATGGCTGGCCCTTCGGGAATGTCTTTGGGCAGGGTAAAAATAATCTTGGCAGGCTCAGCCGGTTTTGTTGGGCCTGCGGGCTGGGATGGCTGCTGGGGCTTGTTGAGATAGTCCACGGGCTTGCCATCGGGGCGGTGAAAGGGCGAGAGGGTGGATTGTTTGTCGCGCAGCAGATTGATATTCGGCTGAATACCACGGGCCATCGGCTGGGTGCTGACACTGTCTCCACTGAAACCTGAAGGCGGAGCGCTGGGGGGCTCATTGCCGCGTGCAAACGGCGACATTGGAGAGCGTGTGGGGGACGCTCCCGGTATGGAGGGGTTAGAAGCAGGCTGCGGTTGTACCGAATTCATGGGACTACCTCTGGATCATGACCCGGCCGAGGATCTGGTCTACCTGATTGAGGTAAGCCGTCACCGTACCAACCGAGCGGGTAAAGACCTCAGGGGCTGCAGGCAGCTTCTTGGAGAAGAAGAGATACTGGCTCTCTTCGACGCCGGTGGTCCAGCCTTTCCAGGCCTCTTGAACACTGCGATTGGCATCTTGGGCCAAACCGGGTACCTGTGGGAAGCGGGGCAGCAATTCATCCATGGCCAAATTGGCATAGAGGGCTTCGTCGTAAGTGGCTTTGGTGTATTCTTCGGCGCGCTTGAGGGATTCCAGCGCTTGGCCTTTTTTGGATTCCAACTCGCTCAGGGTTTGATTCAATTGCTGAGGAGGCATCCGGCCCTGGCTCTGTTCGATGCGCTGAGCCAAAACGGCGGCTTCTTTGGCAAGGCCTTCGGCATGGCGCGATTCTTCCTCGGCATGGCGGCGGTTGTCCAAAGATTTTTTGGCGTGTAAATCAATGTGGCGGAAAGCGGTGCCAGGATCTTGAACCTGTTGCAAGTCGCCGACCACCACTTGGCGGGCCTGGTTAATATCTGTTCCGGGAGGAGCAGCAGGCATGGAACTCGGTGGGGGTACGCCCGGTTGTGGCATCCCTGTGCCCTGACCCGGTTGCTGTTGTTGGGGTTGCTGGGCTTTGTCTTTGCCAAAGCCAAACATGCCAAAAATGCCTTTGAAGAGTTTGACCACAAGGCTGACGATCGTATTCAGAATTTTGGCGATAATGCTGGTCAGAGAGGTGAAAATATTGGCCATGCCGGTGGCTGCGCCACCAATGGAAGTAGAGGCACCAGAGGCGGCCATGGCTCCCTGGACATACCCCGTCTGCTGAGGGCCGGTGGGGCGATAGACATCATTGGCATAACCGGGGGCACCATAAGGGACTTGGCCAGAGGGCACATAAGGACCATTTTGATTGCCATAATTGGGGACCGGGGGTCCATAGGCCTGGTACTGGGGCGAAATATTCACTTTAGAAACCTCCGCATGATCGTGCTCTCTGATCTGACTGATCTATACATAGCCACTTGAGCGTGCTTTCTTGTTTATCTTTAAACAAAAATTAGTAATTTCTTTAGATCTACTTATGTTTTTTTTTGTGTTTTTTTGCTGGGCGGCGGCGGGATTTGCGCCGGAGACGCTTCAGCATTGAAACAATTTCATCGGCCAGGGTATGGCTAAAACCACCCAACCACAAACCTATGAACCCCACTCCCACATAAACAGGATTCTGAAAAAAGACGGCTGTCTGCTTGGCGATCCCAAAACCCTGCTCCGCCAATTGGGCCTGGTCCAGGGCCAGGGCCACACGGGTCAGGGTGGCAAAAAGCAGGGCCACCCAAACCGAAAGGTAGAGCAAACGCGTTAGCACACCCAGAACCGGTCCGTGCGAAAAGGGGGAACGGTGAGGGACCAATTTGCGGTAGGGGATCCAAATCCAGCGAAACCAGCCCCAACGCTTATATTGTACACTTTTTGTATCCAGATCTCCACTAAACATCAAGCCCGCGAACAAAAAGCAGCCAGCCAGAAGGGCTGTAACACTCAATTCGTGGGAGATCATCCAGCCGATCCAGGCCATCGGCAGGGCCGTCAGCCAGGTGATTTTGTCATGGGTTTTACCGCTGGGCACAGGCAGAACTCAATCGCTGCGGAGGCGTTCGACAAAAATATATTTGCGGTCTTCCAATTCGCGAATGCCCCAGAGAATGGAGAGGCGATCATGGGGCATGACTGCAAAGAGTTGGCCAATGCAGCGCTGACCATCGACCCAGCCAAAAACGGCCTGGGCCAATTTGGAGAAAACCTCATTTTTGGCGGGTTCGCGAATCAATTCAGGAATATCCCGATCCTGATAATCGGGCCAGAGGGTTTCCATCTCCTGCAGATAATTTTGGGCCTCGGCGATCAGCACCTTTTGATCATAATCCAGGTATTGGCCAGAGCCTTCGGTAGGAGTGCCAGGAATAAACGAAAAATTACCGCTTTCCCAGGAGAGCAAATCCATCAGCAGCAAATCGCCCCCGAGGTGTTTGCCTTTGATATCCGCGTAGTGAATCTGTCCATGATTAAAACCGATACTGCCCTGTTGCCAGGCATTCCAGATCAGGCACAAGCCATCCGCTTGGGCCTGCATGAGGCGTGTGACAGCCTGCATTAGACGAAAGGATTCAAACAGGCGAATGCGGGGCAAGATGGCTTGGCTCACCGATGTGGGGCTGGGTTCTGCTTCGGGGTAGGCTTTGTCTAAGACGACCCGAACCATTTGTTGCAATTGGCGGCTGCTGGCAAAGCGGTGTTGGGGGAATTTTTGCATGCAGCTCAGAATCAATTGGTTGAGATCGGGGCCGACGTTGGGGTTGAGTTGCATCGGAGGGACGGGATCGCGGCTGAAAATTTCGAGCACAGCGGTGCCTGGGTTGGTGGCATTAAAAGGCATTTTGCCTGTGAACAATTCGTACATCAAAACACCCAGCGAGTACAGATCGCTCTGAGCGGTGATCAGACGGCTGTTTTGAATTTGTTCGGGCGACATATATGCCACGGTTCCCAAGAGACTGCCATCAATGGTCAATTGGTTTTGTCCCTCAATTTTGGCAATCCCAAAATCCAGTAATTTGACCTGTTTTCCCGTGATAATCATGACGTTTTCGGGTTTGATATCCCTGTGGATAATGTGTTTGGAGTGGGAGTATTCTAAGGCGTCTAATAATTGTTCAATCCAAAGCAGAATCTCGCGGTGGGAAGGGGCATGTCTGTCGACATATTCTTTTAGGCTCAACCCCTGTAAAAACTCCACCACCATAAAATAATCACTGCCAATCTGCTTAAAATCATAAACCGACATGATATTGGTATGGCGCAATAATTGCATCGTCAGGGCTTCATTGCGGAAACGCATAATCCGCATTTCGCGATCAGGGCCTGACATCTCTGGTGAAAGCGTGAGATGTTTGACCGCCACTGTCTCACCCGAAGCAATGTCCATGGCTCTAAAAATGGCAGCGGTTGCGCCACGGCCAATTTCTTCGATCAGAACATAGCGCCTACTCACCTCAAACCCGGGAGAAATAAGCGATGAATACAGGGAGTCAGACATGGGTCGAGACAGTTAACAAAGGGGAATTAAACATATTTCTTATTGTACAGGAAGACATGCAATCTCATGAAGTCTGTCTAAATAAGCGCTGTAACTCGCGCAGCATAAACTGATCATCGATCGGCTTGAGCCACGTTGCCAAGGGTTGGATATCTTTGATTCGGCTGTCTCTGCGCAGAATGTCTGAGTTCCCGGTTAAAAAAATAACGGGAATATTGTATTCCTGGCGCAGCAGCAAAGCGGCTTCGACGCCGTTCATCCGGCCTGAAAGGCCAATGTCCATTAAGACGCAGTCGGGCGCTGTAGTGGCGACTGCAGACAGTACGGCTTCGCCACTGTTGACGGTGGCCAAGACTTGATGCCCTTCTTCGATTAAAACGGTTTCCAAAAACATATTGATCACAAAATTGTCTTCTGCCACAATAAATGAATTTCCCTGTTTGTTTGGCTCCTTCATGATGCGGTTTCTACCTCTTGAAAAGAGATTTTAAAACAGCAGCCCTGCTCTTGGGGGAGTTGTTCCAATCTGCCTTGCAATTGTTTGACCAAATTTTGGATCAAACGCAAACCGAGAGAGGGGCTCTTTGGCCAGTTTAGCTCGGCAGGGAGGCCGGGGCCATCATCGCCAAAAATCAAACAATAGCTGCCATTGAGCTCTTTGGCTAATTCCACCCGAATACAACCTTCCAAGCGACCGACAAAGGCATGTTTGAGGGCATTGGCGGTGAGCTCATTTAAGATCAATCCCAAGGGGATGGCAGTATCAATTTGAAAGAAGATTTCATCAATCTTTAATTGCAAGCTTATTTTTTGTGCCGGAGAAGTCTGAATTTGCACCATTTGATCCAAAAGGCGCTGCACATACTCTTTGTAAGGAATATGGCTGAGACTGTCGGAGTCGTATAACATTTCATGCACCATCGCAATCGAGGAGATCCGATGTTGGGTTTGGCGAATGGTTTCAACCGCTTCAGGATTTTTGATATGGTTCATTTGCAGCGCCATTAAAGAGACAATCACCTGCAAATTATTTTTGACGCGGTGGTGAATTTCTTGCAAGAGAATTTCTTTTTCTTGGAGCGAGGCCCGAATCATTTCTTCGCTGACTTTGCGATTAAAAAACAAAGGGGTTTCTGCTGAGCTGTGGTAGGTATCGGTTGCCAAATAGTCATTGATGCGGTGAGGGGGAGCCATGATAAAGGTGCAAGAAGCATCTCCCCGCGCCCGACAGGCGATTTCGACGGCTGTCAGCGGTATGCCAAAACTGGCCTCACACCAGCCTGATGAATAAGCGGCATTCATAATACACACAGCATCTTGAGAGCGTTGCCCGCGCGAAAGCCAAGAGTCGGCTTCAAAGGAATAGGGATGGTGGTATTTGAGAAAATAATTCTCATCGGGGCTGGGGTTGCTCTCGGGCAAAATTTCGACAAAGCCCCAGCCCGCATAGGCGAAGTGAACGGGACCGGCTGAGAGTTTTTCTACTGGGTCCTGCAGGTCCATTTTGGCATGAAAACATTTGGCGTCGGCAATGCCGAGTACATGCCCGATATCAAAGAGAAAGTCTTGCCCCGTCTGAAAGGCGGCTTGAGCGTCCCGGTCGCTGTAGAGATGGCGCAGATAATTAAAAAAATCACAGGACAGAGATGACGCTCTTACCAAGACATAGCGTTCGTTTTCTACCTCGATTAAACCCTGAGTGGGTTTAAAGGCCAGATTTTGGAAATAGCGTTTGACATTGTCCTGGGCCTGTTGAAATATCGCCGAAAACGGCTCTGGGACGCTGACGGTTGCGCCGGTTGCCGCGTGAATCACGGAATGAGCTTGCAGATCCTGTATTTCTTGTTCTAAAACAGTGATCCGCGTTAGCAATTCTTCCCGTGAAAAATTTGCATAGTCCTGAATTTTTGTGCCCATATTTTTAGGATTGTGTTTAGGGTTATTTTAATACTCTGCTTGAATACTCTGCGCTGACAGAAATCTGACAATCTCATTAGGCCATATTTTGAAGTTAAAAGCAATCTGCCGAAAAAAGGGCAATCCAGTATAATCAAGACTGAGCTTTGCGTTTGTATTTTCGTGGGGAGACCATTCAGAACTTATTTTATGTCAATATCACAAGCTGAAGTCTATTTTCAGGCTGCCCAAGCCCTCCACGCACAAGGCGATTTGGATGCGGCTGTCAGTCAATATCAGCAGGCTTTGCAATGGGATCCGCGTTTGGCCGCTGCTTATTTGCAATTGGGCCAGGTGCAACAGATCTTGGGGCAGCCCGTGCAAGCTGTGCAAAACCTTTTAAAATACATCCAGTTTCGTCCCGACGAGGTGGCTGTGTATGTGGTGATTGGGAATCTATTGCTGTTTTTGAAACAAGCGGAACAGGCCCAGCGCTATTTTTTAAAGGCCTTAGAACTTGACCCGAGTCATCCCGAGGCGCTCAGTACCTGGTTGACGATCAAAACCGACCACGATCCCGCCAAAATGTTGGATCTTTTGTTGAGCATGGCTCAGTCTCAGCCCGAATTGCGAAGCACAGTTGCCTGTCAAGTGGGGCGCATGATGGAAACCATTCATAACAGTCAAGAAGCCGCCAAATGTTATGCTTTGGCCCTCGAAGATCCCCTTTTGATGGACCGTCAGGCTTGGGAATTAAAAAGCCAATTGCTGGTGCCTGTGATCTCTCCTGATCGGGCCTATCAAGAGAAATACCTACAAGGCACCCAAGCCTGGTTGAGCCATTGGGAACAGGTTCCTGCACCTGAAACACCCTGGATTTTGCCTGATTTTAGCAATGTGGACGCCTATTTATTCAATTGGCTGCCTCTGGAAGGCATGGCCTATACCTATCTCAATCCCTACCGTGAGCGTCAGCGTTTGGGGGCGATTCTCAAACGCTGGCTGCCTGTTTTGCCTTCGACCAGCCGAACAGTTTTGCGCACAGAGCGCCGCCGGGTTGGGTTTGTGCTTGGGCCTTCAGGTGCCGTGTTGAATTTTATGGTGGGTCTCTTGCAGCGTTTGCCACCGGCTGATCTGGATGTGCATATTTTGCACACCCACCGCATCAGCGCTGCCCATTTTTCCAAAGAGCAACTGCGCCCAGAATTCAACTACCATTTGCTGGCTGATGACTTGGCGATGGCATATCAGCAGGTTTTAGCACTGGATTTGGATATTCTCTATTTGACTGAACCCAATGCCCAACAGTCTTTGCAGTCTCTGCTTTCATCCTTTCGTCTGGCCCCGGTTCAAGTTACCTCTTGGTTGAGTTCAGGCAGTACAGGCCAGCCCGAAATGGATTATTTTCTCTCTTCTCATGTGCTTGAACAAGCAGAAAATCCCCAGCGTTTTTATAGCGAGCAACTGGTTTTACACCAAACCATTCCAACCTATTTCTTTCGGCCCGAAACCGTCAACACTTACACTCGGGCGGATTATGGCTTGCCTGAAGAGGCCAATTTGTATATTTGTCCCCATGTGATGAGCAAAATTCAGCCCGATTTGGACCCCCTTTTTGAAGGTATTTTGCGCCAAGACCCGCTGGGCCATCTGGTTTTGCTCACCAACCCCGACAATCTCCATTATCGGCGGATTTTGGTGCAGCGCTTTGAATGTACCTTCCCCGACCTGATGCCAAGAATTTGGTTTTTGCCCTATCTCAAGCCCCAAGAGTATTTGAATTTATTGACGCTGGGCGACGTGATGCTTGACCCGCTCTATTTTGGGGGTGGCACCACAACCTATGAAGCCCTTTCAGCAGGCATTCCAATAATCACCTGGCCTGCCGATCGCCTGCATGGCCGGATTACCCATGCCTGTTATCTCAAAATGGGCCTGTCGGATTGTGTGGCAGATTCTGCCGCAGACTATATTCAAAAAGCTGTCGCGATGGGGACAGACCCCGAACTCAATCAACACGCACGCGCGCAGATTTTGGCACAAGCGCCGCTGATCTTTGAAGAAGAGCTTGCTGTAGAGGAATTGCTGACTTTTTTATGCCAAGTAGACCTGCGCGCCCGAAAGACGGCAACCTGACTGTCGGCAGTGCCAGAGGGTTTAGTTTTGTGCAGGGGCTTCCTGCGGAAAATGCAGGATCACGGTTGTGCCTGCGCCCGCTTCGGAGTCGATCGTCATGCTGCCTCCCAGGACTGAACTGACGAGGTTATCGACAATGGCCAGTCCCATGCCGCTATAGCCTTCTTGTTTGCGGGTCGAGAAAAACGGGGAACACACCTGGGGCAAAATCTCGGGGGCCATGCCCAGCCCAAAATCTTGCACGCGCAAGACAAACCGTGAATCTTCAAAGTCCAAAATCAAGCGCACAGGCTCATCATCTGAGAGCGGATACGCATGGGCCTCACAATTATTGAGTAAATGCATCAGGGCTTCTGCCAATTGGGCTGGATAGCCCTGCCAAATTTGACTGGCGGCATCAGCTGAGACATGGAGTTCAAGCGGCAGTCGGCGCAAACTGGTCACCCGGTACAATTCCTGCAGGCGGCTCCAAAATTGAGGCCAATTGACGGCTTGGCGGCGGGAAAGCACCTCAGCAGGGGCCACAGATTGCAGCGATTGCACCAGCATCAGGGCGCGTCCGAGTAAGAGGCGAATATCTTCACAGGCCTCTTGTTTGGCTTCGGGCAGGCCGACCAGGAGCTTTTCGAGCTGGCTTTGGGCTTCGACCAGGGGCACTGCGACCTCTTGGGAGAGGCCTTGGACCATGCGGGCAATGGTCTGACGCTGAACCCGTCCCATTTCCAATTGCAGGGTTTGCTTTTGCAATTGTTCTTGAAAAAGGTGGTGATTTACCCCGCGTACCTTTTGGCTGATGGCGCCAATCACCTGCGAGAGCAATTCGGGCGAGGCCGCCAATTGGCGGAAAAACGCATCGCGGTTGAGGGCAAAGAGCTGACAGGGGCTTAAAGTGACGGCTGTCGCGGTGCGTACGCCCCCTTCAGCCAGGGCCAATTCGCCAAAAAACTCTCCGGCAGTTAAGGTGGCCAGGGGGGCATCTTCGCCTTGGTCGTTGCGGGCCAAAATGGAGACTTCACCGGTCAAGATCAGGTAGAGGGCATCACCGGGATCATCTTCGCGAAAGAGCAGGTGATCCGCTTCATGGTTGATCACAGCACCACTGTCGACCAGCGATTTTAAGGTCTCGAAGGGAAGATTTTGAAAAAAGGGAATTTTATGAAGCAATCCATACAATAATTCCATGGTTAAGCCCCTGCAAAAGAATTGAAGGTCGATAGACCTCTTTCAATTGTAGGCCCAAGCGCAACAGGATGCAAATTCAGATTTTTTCGAGACAGAGCACAGGCAATTTGCCACTGCGCAGATCACTCAGAAAAGAAATGGCGGTGCGGTCGAGATCGATCTCTCCGCCTTTTTGCAAGAAGTTGCGCTGTCTGCCGATCTCAGGCAGGTAAATCGGCTCCTGGCCAAAGGCCTTTTGCAAATAACCTGGAAACTCCGTGTGTAAAAGCTGCAAGCCCAGTTCGGCCAATTGCACAGGCGGGGCTGAGTGTTCACTGACTGAGCCAATCAGGGCCAGTTTGAGGGCCACATGTTGATCTTCGAGTTTGGGGGGAATCACCCCCGGACTGTCGAGCAATTCCAGGTCTTTGGCAATGCTCACCCATTGCATGCTTTTGGTCACGCCGGGTTTGTCGCCGACTTTCATCGAGCGCTTGTTGATCAGGGCATTGATCAGGGTCGATTTGCCCACATTGGGCAGCCCCATGATCAAGGTGCGCAATTTGCGGGGGATGCGCCCCCGCTGTTTCATCTTGGCAGACAGCGCAGCATGATAGAGACCCAGCTCTTTACGCAATTCCTGCACGCCCTCACGGCCCGGAATATTCAGGGCCACTGTTGGGAACCCCTTTTCACGCCAATAGGCCAAAGCCGCTTCGAGGCTCTCTTGCGGAGCCAGATCGGATTTGTTGATAGCCATGATGCGGGGTTTTTGTCCGAGCAATTCATCGACAAAGGGAAAATGACTGCTTTTGGGCAGACGGGCATCCACCAATTCAACCACGCAGTCGACGAGGGTGAGTTTTTCTTTGAGTTGGCGTTGGGCCTTGGCAATATGCCCAGGGTACCATTGAATCAAACGGTCTTCGGTGGTCATGAATTTTTCTGGCTTCTGTGGGTTTAGTGGGGAGCGATTTCAACAAAACTCATCTCATTGCGGATCAGCGGATGCATCTGCTGGCCGCGCACATAAGGTTGGACGAGTTTGTATTCGACATTGGTGTACAAGAAGATCCAAGGGGCATCTTCGATGAGCATGCTCTCAGCGTCTTGATAGAGTTTTTCACGCTCAGACCAGTTGACGGTGGTGCGGGCCTTGTTGACCAAGGTGTCAAAGGTCGGATTTTTATAGCGGGTCACGTTATCCTGGCCGATGTTTTTGCTATTAAACAGGGTCCAGAGGTAATTGTCGGGATCGGGATAATCTGCGGCCCAGCCGAATCTGAAAAAAGTCGCTTCGTTGCGTTTGATCTTTTCGATATACGAGGCCCATTCCATTGATTTGACCTCGATATCCACGCCTAGATCGCGCAAATCGGCTTGTACGGCGGCACCCAACATGGCGTAAATGGCGCTCTGGTTGTGCCAAAAGGTCACTTTTAACGGCTTGCCATTTTTGTCGAGAATGCCATCGCCATTGCTGTCGGTCCAACCAGCCTGGGCCATCATGGCTTTGGCTTTGTTCAGGTCATAGGGGTAGGGAATGGCGCGGTCGGGTTTAAACGCCGGAAAGCCATTGGGCAAAACACCGCGGGCTGGAATTCCGCGTCCGTTGCGCACCACGTCGATAATCTTGCGTTTATTCACGGCAAAATTAAAGGCCTGACGCACGGTTTTGTCTTTAAAGGGCTCGGATTGGGTATCCATGCCCAAATACTGAATGGTCCATTCTTTGTCTTTGATCACGTTGGACTGGGCGGGATCATTCAGGCTTTCGATTTTGCGAATGGCTTTATTGCCGAGTTTGTTCCAATGCGGATCGGTCAAGATGCGATCAAAGCTGGCGGCGGGAATTGGGGGTTCGAGATGCTCCAATTCGCCGTTTTCAAACCAGAGCAAGCGGATGTCTTCGCTGGGCACGATATAAAAGCGCAATTCGTCGAGTTTGGGAATGCCTTCTTCAAAGAAATTCGGGTTTTTAACCAGCACCAATTTTTGGTTGGACTTCCACTCTTTGAGCATAAAGGGGCCTGTGCCGGTGGCGTGAAAAGAAAATTGGTCTTTCCATTTTTTGACTTCGTTTTGGGGGACCACGTAATAATACGACATGGCCAAAACATGTAAAGCAAAGGGAATGACGTCTTTGAGGGTGATCGATACCGTGTGTTCATCGATGACCTTGACGCTGTCAAGATGGACTTCTTTGCCTGCTTGGCAGGCCTTTTGGTAGGCTTCGAGCCCGGCCAATGAAAGTCCGTCGAGGGTCCACATGCCTTTGGAAGCGTTGCGGGGATCGGCCAGACGTTCAATCGAAAATTTGACGTCGGAAGCGGTGAATGCGTCACCATTGTGGAATTTGACGCCTTTGCGCAAGTGAAAGGTATAGGTTTTGCCATCGGGCGAAATTTTCCAAGACTCCGCCAGATCGGGCACAAGATCCGAGAGTCTTTGATTGGGGCCCGTGATCCGGGGACGGTAGCGCACAAGGCCATTGTAAATATTGTGGCCGACATCGTGGGACTGGGTATCGCCAATTTGAATCGGGTCAAGCGAGGGCACATCCCCTTCAAAGGCGCTGCGGTAGACCTTTTTATGGCTGTCGGGAGGGCGACAGGCGCTCAGCGGAGAGATCAATGCCCCTGTGCACAAAGCGGCGATACTCAAGCGAATCCACGGTTTAACGAGCTGCATAGGGGTCTCTCTCCCGACGATAGAATAATGGGGTTTGCTCTGTAGTTTAGCATATTCCCGGTTCTGGCTCTGCGGGCCCGAAGGCAAGGCAGATCCCTGCCCCTGATTTGCTGATTAAAATCAAGTGCAGAACTTGATTGATCTCAAGGAAGACCCGCACAAAAGCCCCTACACTGAGGATGGAGAGATCTTCTCAGGAGGAACACATCATGGCTGGTCGTTGGCTGGGACTTTTGGCTTTGATCATCAGCTTGGAAGGCTGTCAGCTTGGCGCTGTCTCTCCTTCGCCGGTGGGGCAATTGGCTTTTCGTTGGGCGCCTCCCTCTGCCAGCTTCAAGCTGGTTGCAATACCTGAGCAGACCCGCTTCTTTCGGATCTCCATTCGTGGCGCGGGCCTGAGCCAGCCACTGGAAACCGAAATAAACGCTTTATTGCCCAGTGCGCACAGCTACCGTCTGTCTTTGCCCGTGGGCCCCAAAGAGGTCACGGTTGTGGCCTATGATGAACACAAGGCCTTGAGCCGGGCCCGCGTGTCGGTGGAGATTCGTCCAGCCCTGTTGACCCAGGCCGAAATGGAACTGGTCGGGATTTTAAACCCTTTGCAACTCGATTTTCAGGCTGCTTGGCCTTTGCCCTTGGAGTTGGAATTGGAACTCAGCGGCAAGGCCCTTCGTGATGCACAGCCCTGGCGTTATACTTTGCTTTTGCCCGTCGATCAAGGGGGCCTTAATCTGCCGGATATCCCCGCTGAAGAGGGCCTCTTGCGCCTGCGTGCGCGTCCCCAAGGCCAGACACAATGGGGAGAGTGGCTTGAGCAAAAACTGACAGGGAGTTTGCCACTGAAGGCCCCCTTTTTCGCTGAAACGCTCTTGGAGAGCTGGCAGGCTTTTATACCTGAATGGCTCTCCGGCCAACCCGAAGGTATGCAGGTGCGTATTTTGGCCTTGATGGGCAATCCCCAATTGACGCGTTTGCTTGGCTCTGCTCAATTAAACTCTGTTTTGCGGGCCCGAATTCAGGCCGAATTGGATCGCAAACGCAGTGCTGGCAATGCCTCTGGCTTGCCATCTCCAGTTGTTGGCCCACCTGTGGCGGCATCGGGCTCTCCTGCCCCGCAGATCTCGGCTTCTCCGCAGGTGACACTTTCTCCCAGCCCAGAGGTCAGTGGCTCGCCAGCAACGGCACCGGCCTCTCCTTTGGCTTTTTATCTGGCGGAGGCGGGAGACAGCTATCTGCGTTTGACCTGGGATCCTGTCAGGGGGGCAGCGGCTTATAGTTTGAGTCTGGATGGGCAATTATTGAGTGACAGTCTTAACTATACAAGCTATTCTCTGAATGGACTCAGCCCACAGACGAGCTACCACTTTCTGTTGCGGGCCCGCAATCAAGCGGGTGAGAGTGGAGCGGTGACTTTGGTCGCTCAAACCTTGGCAACAGGTGCCCGTACCACAGGTGGCGGTGCCGATCCCGTTCCGACAGCCACCCCTTTGCCTGCCCCTGTGCTGGAGTCGGTCAGTCCGCTTCAGGCCCAGATTGGCAGCCGACTGATTCTGCGTGGACAGCATTTTTATCCTCCACTGCAGGTGATTTTTGATGGGGCTTACGCTGCCCCGGTGGTGTCTTTGACCGAACACGAGATTCAAGTGGAAATCCCTGCTTTGGCCCGTCAGGGACAGATCCAGGTCCAGACAGCCAGTGGCAGTTTTGCGACAGCCATTGTGATTCAAACCGGCGCGGTACAACTTGAGGGAGGTTATCACTAACATGAAAACGTTTTATGGAGTTTGTTTAACACTTGCACTGGCAGCCTGCCAGACGCTACCCACCTCTCTGGGCGGGCCACAGGGGTTGGTTTCTGCGCCGATTACCCAGCCCACTGCACAACCCAATACGCAACCCAACTCTCTGCCACTCAACGCTGCCCGAAAACCATTTCCGGCCTTGATGGGCTTACTCGACATTCAGCCTGTTAAAAACCAAACCGCCACGATTCAGATGCGTATTCAGGTCCCACGCAAATTGTTTCAAAGCTTTCGTATCCAAGGTTCGCCGACACCCGAAGATTCTGGCTCTGGTTCTGGCACGGGTACTGAGCCCGCTTTTGCCAGCTTTGCCTATTTGCGGGTCAGTCTCAATGCCCCTCCCCAAACAGACCCCATTTATCCGCTCAATGCTTTGCGTGACCCCGATCGGCCTGAACGCGACTATCTGATTGAAAATACCGGCGAGCCCTTGACCATTGTCTTTGAAAATATTCCGGCTGGGGCCTTGCGTTTCGCCAGTATCACGGCCTTTGACAGCGATAAAATGCCCATTCCAGGATCGACGATTGAAGCGGTTTTTCCCGTGGGGACCGAGAGCACGGCTGTGAGCCGTGAGGTGACTTTTCGCACCACACCGCTGGCGCAGGTTTTGACCCGTTTGTTATTGTCTGCTCCTGACTTGGCCAAGGGCATCGATTTAAATGCCTTGCAGCAGTGGCTGGATCAGATCACCGGTTTGCAGGGTTCGCGCCCGAATTACCTCTATACTCTTTTACACCCTTTGCAAATCGACGTGGCTTTGTTGGCGGCTGATCTGCTGGCTGTGGGTGGAGATCCGGCCCACTTGGATGCCCAAAAAAATTATGCCCTGCCTTTGGGGCAGGTGGTGGGGTCTGTACAGGGCTTGGCCAATGGGGATCACCTGCTGATTCAAACTTCTGATCTCAGCCAGCCTGTTCTGGAGGTCACTGCCAATGGGCCTTTTAACTTAGCGGGGCTGCGTCCCGGACGCTGGACCTTGGCCTATGGGGTCGAAGGGGGCACAGACTATCAAACGCCGGGCCCACGGCAAATTATGCTCAGCGGTGGGCAGAACCTCGATTTGGGCCTGATTACGCTTGTGGCTCAAACGCCTTTCATTGGCGAATTGTCGGCTTCTGAAAGGTATGTGGGCCAGACGCTGGTGATTCAGGGCAGTGGTTTTCACACAACCCTGGCAGGCAATCAGGTCTGGATTGGGGAGCAAATGGCCGAAGTCTTAAATGCTTCCGAGAGCGAACTCGAAGTGCGTGTACCTGCAGGGCCTGTGGGGCCACAAACGATCAAGGTGCAAGTGGGAACATCCTCAGCGATCTACACGGGTTTTTCCCGCAAGGGTGTTGCGGCTGTATCGCCCAGCAGTGGCCGGATCGGGGATTGGATTACGCTCACAGGTTTGGGCTTGGAAAATACCTCCAGGGTCCAGTTAAATGGGACAGAGGCGTCGTTTAACGTGCTCAGTGGGACGGAAATTCAGCTTCAGGTTCCTGCCGGTGCAAGCAGTGGCAAATTGGAAATTGTTGTGGGTGAAGGTGAGGTGCTCGAAGCGCCAGGTCGCTTTGCTGTGAACAATAAAGTCCTGTTTGTGGCCGCCCAAAACTGGGAGGTGGCTGCTTTTAACGAAAGAGGCAATGGCCTGAGCTGGGCAGAGGCTTTTGTCTCTTTGCAATCTGCCTTGGCTGCCGCTGCCAGTGGCGACGAAATTTGGGTGACAGAAGGCCGTTATACCCCAGCTGAACCAGAAGGCAATCGGGATTTGGCCTTTCAGCTCAAACCTGATGTCGCTCTCTATGGCGGTTTTGCCGGGGGAGAGCGGAATCGCCAAGAGCGGGATTTTAGACAGAACTTAACGGTCTTAAGTGGCGATTTAAACGGCAATGATCAACCGGAGGGGGCTGCGCGCTCTGACAATAGCTACCATGTTGTCCAAGCTGTTTCGGGGCTTTCTGCCAGCGCTGTTTTGGACGGCTTTACGATCCAAGCAGGTCAGGCCGATGCTCCCGATCTGGCGATGCACGGTGGGGGGATCTACTCCGAACAGGCCTCACCTACTTTGCGCAATTTGGTTGTGAGAGACAATCACGCCTATCGCAGTGGTGGGGGCATGGCCATTTCGGGCAGTGGTTCACCGCTGCTTGAGAATATTGTCTTTGAAAACAATACCGCATCCAATTCTGATTCGCTGGCGGCATACGGTGGGGGCCTACAAATCGAGACCTATAGCGATTCTGTTCCTGTGCTCAAAAATATCGTATTTTTGAATAATTATGCGCTCAATGGCGGGGGGGGGATGTTTGTGCTCGGTGCACAGCCCCGCCTGACCCAGGGCACTTTTGTGGGCAATTACACCGACAACGACAATGCTGGGAACGCAATTGGCACGACCAACAGCGCCACGCGCTTGGAATTGTTTAACAGTGTCTTTTGGAACAATCCGGGTCGGGATCTTTCAATTGCCGGAGGTCAATTGCAATTGGCTTATAACGGCCTCGAAGAGGGGCTGCAAGGGATTCAGACCTATCCGGTGACCGGTTCTAGCTATCAGGATCTCGGTGGGAATATGTCTCTTGCTCAGGTTCCTTTTTATCAAGTAGAAATCCCGCAGGGCAACGATCAGCGCTGGATGACCGATGATGACGGGCTGATTCCTCCCCCCACAAGTGCGGTGGCAGATGCTGCCAATCAGGCCTTGGCACCGACCTCGGATATTGTCGGACGCGCCCGGCCTTTTGGGGCGGGCTTTAGCATGGGGGCCTATGAAGAGGCTGAATTGCCTTATTCTTCGGGCTGTTATCCCTATGGCTGTTGAGGGCGAAATCTGGATTTCCTGTCACTGAAAAGGCAGCCGGGTCTCATGTTAGAATAGTCAGACACCCAAGCTTTTCAGGAGCAACCCCATGCTGCGCGTGCTGATTCGACTCGAAGGGATGGCCCTCTTTCTCACCCTTCTCATTCTCTCGACCTTTGTGCATCTGCGCATGCCCTATTTTTCTGTTCTGGCCCCGCAATTGCCCGATGCTGAGCCCTGGTTAACCAGCTCCTGGTTCTACGCGGGCAGCTATACTGCCAATTTGCAATTGCTGGTGGTGATGGCCTGTATCTTGCTCTTGAGTACGCCTTTGGCCACTTTGACGATGATTGTTTATTTGATTCTGGGCCTCGTCGGCCTGCCGATTTATTATAACGGCGGTGGTTTGGCGTATTTGCAACAGCCGACCACGGGCTATTTGATCAGCCTGATTCCGGCGGCTTGGTTTTGTGGGCTTTTGTTGCATCGTCACCCCCGCCGTGTGCCTTTGCCAGGCCCTTATTTATTGGCATCCGTGTTGACCCTGGTGATGATTCATGTTTTGGGGGCGATCTATGCCGCTGTCTATTTTCAGATGGTGCCTGTGCAATTTATCGGGGCCTATGTGCTGCCCCAATTGCCCTGGCAGATCACCTTGCTTTGCTTGATGGCATTGGCCATTTTTCAGTGGAACCGCTACCGTTTCAGCCATTTGCGCAAAGGCAAAGCGCCCGCGACAAAACAAAAAAACACCGCTGGGCCTGCTGCCCGTCGCCGTCTTAGCGCTGGACGCGCCTGATTTTGGGCTTTATATCAGGCTTTAACTTGGGTGCTAACTCGGGTGCTAATTTGGGTGCTTAAGGTGCGTTTCTAGTGCGGGCCCTGTTGCAGGTGATTTTGGGGCTGTTTGTGCTGACCTTGGTCTGGTTGGGGGTTTGGGGCTGGGGCAGTGGGCCTGATTTGCCCCGTTGGCATGAGGTCTGGCTGCTTTTAAGTGGCTCTCCGGCTTTGGCCGAAACCGATCAGCTGATTTTATTGCAATTGCGTTTGCCGCGCATGGTCTTGGCGACTTTGGCTGGGGCTGGTTTGGCTTCTGCTGGTTTGGCCTTGCAGGGGCTTTTTCGCAACCCTTTGGTTGACCCCTTTGTGATTGGGGTTTCTGGGGGTGCAGCCTTGGGGGCGGGCTTGGCCTTGGTACTCAATTGGCAGTTTCAGCTCTGGGGCATTAGCACGGTGCCTTTGGCGGCGTTTTTGGGGGCCTTGGGCATGATGGCACTGGTTTACCGCTTGGGGCAGGTGCAGGGCCAAATGGTGATCGAACGCCTGCTTTTGGCGGGGGTGGCTTTAAGTGCGCTCAGCTCTTCGTTACTTTCCTTGGTTCTGGTTTTGCGCGGCGAAGGGATGGAGGCGGTGATCTATTGGATCATGGGCAGTTTTGCGGGGCGCAGTTGGGAGGATGCCTGGGTGCTTTTGCCCTTTTGGGGGGTGGGCACACTTTTGCTCGTGAGGCATCTCAAAGCGCTCAATGCGCTGCAGGTGGGTGAAGAATCGGCGACCTATCTGGGGGTGGAGGTCGATCGGCTCAAAAACCAGGTCATTTTTTCAGCTACATTGCTGGCTGCTGCTGTGGTTTCAGTCAGTGGCGTGATTGGCTTTGTGGGCCTGATCGTGCCACATATGGCGCGCTTTTTATGCCGCAGCACAGATTTTCGCATTCTTTTTCTGCCCTCGCTTTTTGCGGGTGCGGCCTTGCTGGTTTTGGCGGATGGGCTTTCGCGCAATCTGCTCCCGGCCCAAGAGATTCCCGTTGGTATTTTTACAGCGCTCTTGGGGGTGCCTTTTTTCTTGGGGTTGTTATTGCGTCAACAGCGCTGAACGCTTTTCCAAAGGCCGGTTTTCTCCCCTGAGCAAGCCCTGGTAGACCTCTTCCAGATTCCACTGGGGCTGCAGGCGTGGGTGTGGCAATTGGTAACAGGCTTTAAATTGAGAGCGTGCCATTTCAAGGCTTTCTTCCAGCACCCCTTGGGGCAAGCGCGGTGCTTTCAACGCCTGCCATTCCTCCAGCAGCCAGTCAGTGGTTTCGTCAAAAAAACGGTCGAGCAATTGGTTTTCGATCAGGCCGTGGTAGACCAAGTTAATCGCTGAAAGCCAGATCTTCTCAGGCTGACCGGGAATCGCGGGGCCGGGTGAATAGAGGGGCTCTCCCTTTAAAATGCCGGTCACACGGGCCTGCAAAAATTGGTGGATCTGATGTAAGAGCGGGGAGCGCTCGGCCTTTAAGTTTTGCCATTGCTGCAGCAAATAAACCAAAGACAGGTCTTCGATTTCCATCAGCAAGAGCAAGGGCAATTGCAGGGCCCGTTGGTAAAAATAGAGCAAATCTGTGATCCAGGCCAAAATCCGCATTTGGGCCCAGTCATTGCGACTGAAACTGCTGCTGCCCACCACCAATTCATAGGTTTCAAAGGGTTTCTGCCAGTCGTCGAGGGGGCCCCAGGGAATCACTGCGGGCACAAACAGGGTTTCCAATTGGTGGGTTTTGCGGTATTCGGGCTGGGCCATTGGCGCATTGGGCAGCAGCGAAATTTCATAAAAGCGCAATTGCTCGTGTTGGCCACCGCGAATCACGGCCTCCAGACCTTGGGCAAACGATTCCAGGGTTTCGCCTGGTACACCAATCAGCAGATCTGTATAAGTCGGAACCCCCGCAGCTTTAAAGCGCTTTTGCAGCTCCTGGTAACTTTCGAGGGAGATATTCTCGCGCTGAATGGCCTGCAAGGCACTGGAAGAAAGGGATTGAAAAGAAAGTGTGGCACCTCGGCTAAGGCCATTTTCGGAGAGCGTGGTCTGGATGCGGTAGACCTTTTCGGTGGCATTTTTGGCGCTTTGGGTATGCACATCGGTCGGAAATCCGGTCTGTTTGTGTTGCGCGACAATTTCAGCGATCAGTTCTTCGTCGCGCTGCAACATGCCAAAATTGGCGTCACAGCAGAAGAGCGAGTGAATGCGGCGCTGAGAAAACCACTCGATTTCGGCCCTCAGGCGCTCCAGCGGAAAGCGCAGCACCTTGCTGCCCGTGGCCGAGCCCCAATCACAAAAACTGCAAGAAAACGGACAGCCCCGATTGGTCTCCCAGGAGGCGATCCAGCGTTCATCGGGGTGGGCAGCCAAAAGCGGATCCAGCACCCCCGAAAGATAGGGCGAAGCCATTTCTGCCAGATCGCGTTTCCAGGGCGCACGGGGCACGTGCACAAATTGAGCCTGTGCATCCAAAAAGCTCACGCCAGGCAGTTCTGACCAAGGGCGCAGGGGATAGGCTTCGAGCAGGGCCAAAAAGAGCTCTTCGCCGGGGCCGTGGCAGCAGAGATCGACCTGGGGGTGTTGTTTTAAGAACGCCTCGGCCCGATCCGGAACTTGGGGACCGCCAAAGACAATCCAGATCTCTGGTTTGATTTTTTTGAGTGCCGCCGCCACTGCCAACGAGCGCTTTATATTCCAAACATAGACACTGAAAGCGACAATATCTGCGGCCAGCAATTTTTCCACAGTCTTTTCCACAGCTTCGATTTGAAAGACCGGCAATAAAAAGAGATAGCGCTGTGGATTTTTGCTCTGGGCCAGGACCTGGGCCTGCAAAAGGGCCACCGAATAGGGCAAAAAACGCTGATCAAAGAAGCGCTGATTCATTTGAACCAAGCCAATAATCACCGGTTTCATTGTTTCCCCCTAAATAAAAACAGGGCCGGTTGGCCCTGATATCTGTTATGAAAATCTTTGTTTAAAGTTGACGCTTAACGGCGCTGCATGCTCATCATTTGTTGCGGAGACATCATGCTGCTGACGCTGCTGAAACCACCTTGGGGGGTGATTTGGATATTGATCCCAATCGGCTGACCGACGGCAGACCCATTGTTGCCAGGCAAGCTGGGCAGGGTGGAATAACCATTGCCGGGATTAAAATTGGTCAGGGCGGCTCCGCCATTGGTGGGGCGGCTGCCATCTTCGGTGATACTGGCAATGGTGCTCAGGTCTTTATTGGTGCTTTTGGCTTCCATGGCCCCTTTGATGGCGCCATAGGTCATGGTGATACCGGCACCGACGCCACCTGCGATGGCGATCAGTTTCAGACCGCCGACAACCCCTGATTTCAGGGCGTCTAAAATGCCACCGGCAAATCCGGGGGGAACGCCAATCGGAGAGGCTGCCAAGCTGGCGCCAACGGCACCGACTGCAGCCCCTTGGCCAGAGGCTTTGACCATCTGATAAATGCTGTAGCCAGCCAGACCCACGCCACCGGCCACACCAGCGGTTGGGCCAATGGTGGTAATGATGTTTTTGACGGCACCAAACACAGCGTCGCTGCTGTCTTTGATTGCTTTGATGGCGCCCATTTTGGCCCCTTCCATCATGCTGTTGGCTTCGTCGTCATAGGCCACGATATCTGCTTTTTGGCTGTCGAAAGCCACGGTGGGAATATTGTTCTTTTTAAGTGCGCTGATATTCAAAGAATCGCCATAAGCCACATAGGCTTTGCCGTTGGAGGTGAAAAAAACTTCATCCAAGCCGTTATTTTTGGTCTTTAAGGCAGCCTGTTCAATTGTGATACCGGGCTTGAGGGCCCTTACACCCTGAACGGCGATGCTGACTCCGTTGATGGTCAAACTCATGGCGCATTACCTTTTACAACAATATTCTCAAAACAGATAGGGGTCTTACTGAAGAAGTTATCGTTATCACACGAATAAAACTTGCTTAAAAAAACATTAAAAACAGATCAAGATGCCAAAAAAGATGATCATTGTGGCATTGCTTAAACCCTGACTTGATCAAGATCCCCTGGATTGATTGATATAGATCAAAGTACAAACGGTCTGAAATAGGCTATAAAATATGATAGATTAATGGATAGAATTCATAGAATTCATTTTCGCTGCACACAATACAGAAGGACAGTTTCGTGCAATTTATTTTACTGGGACTCAATCACCGCACAGCCTCTCTCGATATCCGGGAACGCTTTGCTTTTTCGGGTGATACACTTACGCAGGCCTTGGCGACCTGTCAACAGGCCCCTGGCATCAGTGAAGCGGTCATCCTCTCGACCTGCAATCGCACCGAGATCTACGCTTTAACCGAACAATTAAATGTGACCCGTGAAGGACTCAAAAACCTGCTCTGCGAACATGCTGCTTTGAGCCCTGACTGTTTTGAGGATATTTCGTACACCGCTTACAATAAATTTGCAGCCCAGCATCTCTTTCAGGTG
Organism: Candidatus Sericytochromatia bacterium; assembly: GCA_018780035.1. Taxonomy (GTDB): domain Bacteria; phylum Cyanobacteriota; class Sericytochromatia; order UBA7694; family UBA7694. The sequence goes on along the minus strand of JADMKE010000051.1, from coordinate 45,405 downwards.
GCTGCAGGCCTCGACTCGATGGTCTATGGCGAAAATGAAATTCTGCGCCAAGTCAAAGATGCCCTTTTGGATGCCCAGGTGGCTGAAGCCTCTGGCCCCGTACTCAATCAATTGTTTACCTCCGCGATTCGGGCCGGAAAACGGGTCCGCAGCGAAACCGCGATCAATCAGGGTGCAGCCTCGATTGGCTCGGTTTCTGCCCGTTTGATCCGCGAATATGCCCAGACCCTGCAGCGGGAACCCCGGATTCTCTTACTGGGCACAGGCAAAATGGGCGAAGTTACCCTGATGAATTTGGCCCAAACCGCTTATCCCTTGACTTTGGCCAATCGCTCCCGAGCCAAGGCCGAAGAATTGGCCGCTGTCTACGGACGTGGCACCGTGGTCGATCTGGCAGAGATGCCAACCCAATTGGTCCAACACGATGTGATCATTACCTGTACGGCTGCTGATCATTATTTGGTCGATTATCGCCATCAGGCGGCCTTTTCTCAGCGCAAGCAACCCGTTTTGCTGATGGATTTATCCGTGCCCCGCAATATGGACCCCCATTTGGCTGAAATCGAAGGGGTTTCTTATTACGATATGGACCGTCTCCAGCAGGTGGTGGAGCGTTCTTACGAAAGTCGCATGTTGTGCCAGGACTTGGCGGAGACCATTCTGGCTGACGAAATGGCGCGTTTCTTGGAGTGGTTTAATACCCGCGACGTGGTTCCCACGATTCAATCCCTGTACGAAATGTTTAACGAGATCCGCAGCCGGGAAATGGAACGCGGCCTGAAAAAATACCAGGGCGAAGTCGCTCCCGAGGTGCACGATTTGCTTGATCGGGTCAGCCGTGCGATTACCCAAAAGATCCTTCATTACCCAGTTGTACAACTCAAGGTTGAACGGGATCCCGAGCGCAAGCAATTGTATACAGAGGTGCTCTCCGCGCTGTTTAAACTCGATGCCCAAGATGGGATTGACCGCTTTGTACATACCGAGCTTTCAGAGCCTGCCAAGTCCCCCTTGCGACACGTTCACAAACATGACTGAAACCCTGCGCCCCCGTCTGGGTACCCGCGGGAGCCCGCTGGCCCTGTGGCAGACCGAGCAGGTGGCTTTGCGCCTCAAGCAGCAATTGCCGGGCTGTGAACCCCAGATCTGTGTGATCAAAACCCAGGGCGACCGTATTTTGGACTTGCCCCTGGCCCAAATCGGCGACAAAGGCCTGTTTACCCAAGAATTGGAAACGGCCCTGCTGCAAAACGAAATAGATCTGGCTGTGCACAGCTTAAAGGATCTGCCGACAGAATTGCCTCCCGGTTTGGCCCTGGGCGCCATTTTAGAGCGGCACTCGCCCCACGATGTCTTGGTCTCTCAGGGCCATCTTCAGCTCGAAGATTTGCCTGCCGGCGCTTTGGTGGGCACGGGCAGTCAGCGCCGCCGCACCCAATTGATGCAGGCCCGGCCCGATCTGGTTTTTCAGGATTTGCGTGGCAATATTCAAACCCGTTTGAACAAATTGGACCGGGGCGATTATGCCGCGATTGTCATGGCCCAAGCGGCGCTGGATCGCCTGCAAATGAGCCACCGCATCAGCCAAGTCTTGCCTTTTGCTCTGATGTTGCCCGCCGTCGGTCAAGGGGCGATTGGGATCGAAATCTCTGAAGCCCGCGCCGATCTTAAAACTGTTTTAAGTGCTTTACACGATCTGCCCACCGGTTTGGCTTGCAGCGCCGAGCGGGCGTTTTTGCGTGCGTTGGGGGGCGGTTGCCAGACCCCGCTTGGGGCCTATGCCCTGTTTTCAGCCGAGAGTCCCGAGCAGCTGCTGCTCTATGGTTATCTTTCCAGCGAAGATGGCGCCCATTTTTGGCGCGATCGCATCGAAGGGCCCGCCACCGAGCCCGAAGCCCTGGGCAGACAGTTGGCAGAACGCATGAAAGCCCAAGCTGGCCCACTTTTTCATTGAGCCTTTGCGTGCTTTGGCTAAAATTTGGGTAAAATAGAAACAGATCCAAACTCTGAGAAAGACTGATGACCATGAAAAAGAAGTACACCGTTGGAATTTTAGGCGCAACCGGCTTGGTGGGGCGTGAAATGATCAAGACCCTGCTGGAGCGCAAATTCCCGGTAGCCAAATGGGTGCCACTGGCCTCGGCCCGTTCTGCAGGCACCGTCGTCAGTGTGGGCAAACAGCATTTGCCTGTGCAAATTGCCGAGCCCGAAGCGTTTAAAGGCATCGACTTTCTCTTCTCATCTGCTGGCGGCAATGTGAGCAAAGCCCTGGTACCCGCCGCTGTCGAACAGGGCTGTATCGTGATCGACAATACCAGCGCCTTTCGCATGCAAGACTGGGTGCCACTGGTGGTGCCCGAAGTCAATGCCGAGGCGCTGCGCAACCACAAGGGCCTGATTGCCAATCCCAATTGCTCCACCGCCCAACTCGTGGTGGTGCTCAAACCCCTGCACGATGCTTTTGGCATCAAACGCATTGTCTGCTCAACCTATCAGGCGGTCTCGGGGGCGGGCAATAAAGCGATCGAAGAACTGTATACCCAGTCCGAGCAGGTCTTGAGTGGTCAGCCTGCACTGCCTCAGGTCTTGCCTTATCCGATTGCCTTTAATGTGATTCCCTTTATCGGGGATTTTGAACCCAATGGCTATACCAACGAAGAGATGAAAATGACCCACGAAGTGGCCAAGATCATGGGCGAGGCGATTCCCACCACCGCGACCTGTGTGCGGGTGCCCGTGGCCAATGGCCACAGCGAGTCGGTGAATATTGAATTTTCGCGCCCTGTCTCGCCGCAAGAGGCCCGGCTGGTGCTGCAAGAAGCCCCGCTGATCACCATCCGCGACGACCGCCAACTCAGGCATTTTCCCTATCCGCTGGATGTCTCTGGCACGGATTCGGTCTATGTGGGCCGGATTCGCGAAGATGTCTCCCATCCCCATGGCCTGAATCTCTGGATTGTGGCCGACAATCTGCGCAAAGGCGCGGCCCTCAATGCCGTGCAGATAGCCGAAAAAATGGTTGAGATGGGGCTGGTCTAATCTCTCTGGTCTCGCTGGGGCGCTATCCCTGGACCGGAGCCCAGTTTCGCCGGGCCCGTGAAGCTGCGGCCTGGAGCCAGGTAGAATTGGCTGCGCGGGCCCAGCTCTTTGTCTACGAGGTGCAAAAGCTCGAAGCGGGCCAAAAAATTCCCCCGAATAAATTTCCGCGTCTCTTGGCCTGTCTGCAGCCCTATCTGGAAAAACCCAAGCGCGCGCCTGTGCAGCCAGCGTTTAAGCCTACAACTCAGCCAACTCCTCCAACTAGGCCAACACCGCCTCTTCATAATCCAGACTGAGCAAAAAATTGCGCAGGATCTGGCGCGCGCCATCGACGGGCATGAGTGTGTCGAGGTAGATATAGAGGTGTTCGGGGCTGTGAAAGAGCTGGGCGTCGATAAAACGCTGCACGCGCTGCTGACCCAAATAGCGCAGGGTTTCGGGTGTGTATTCGGGATGAAACTGCACGCCAAAACAACTGCCACAGGCCAGAATCTGGTGGGCTGTTTGGTAAGACAGCCCCAGGTGTTCTGCGCCGGGAGGCAGTTCGCTGACATGATCCTGGTGGGTTTGTGAGGTCCAGACCCCACTTTCGACCCCCGTCAAATAGGGGTGACTGCCCGTCAAATAGACCGGGTGGGTGCCAAATTCCCATTGCGGCGCTTTGCTGACTTGGCCCCCGAGTGCGCTGGCAATCAGCTGATGGCCAAAACAGATGCCAAAAACCGGGAAGTTGTTGGCGTGGGCTTCGCGGATCAGGCTCTCGACGGCTTGAATCCAATCACTTTGCTCATAGACCGAATGCACCGAGCCCGAGATCAGCAGGCCCGCCCAGGGCTGTTTGAGCAAGGTCGGCAATTCGTCTTTGCGCCGAATCCCGTCGATGATTTCGTAGGGGATCTGCAGATCTTCGGCCTGCAAAAAGCTTTCAAAGCGCTCAGCAAACGAAATCACGCCCTGATCGAGCAGATCTAAGACACAAAGCGGTTGTACTGGCATTTAAAACAGCTCCTCTTGATCGGGTGGGGTGCAATCCAAAGGGCAGGCCTCGCTCAAACCCAGGTTGCAGGCCTGGTTATAATCCGCTTTGGCCTTGTCGCAGCGGTTTTGGCTGCTGTAAGCAGCCCCACGCACATAATAGGCCTGGGCATTTTTGGGATTGAGTTCAATCGTTTTGTTCAAATCTGCCAGGGCCTGTGGCAGCAGCGCGCCCTGCACCAAATAGGTCAGGCCCCTGAAAAAATACAGGCCCTCGTTATTGGGCTCGATTTTAAGCCCCAAATTGAGATCGGCCAGGGTGCGGTCGTAGTTTTTGAGCTGAAAATAGGCGATGGCCCTGAGAAAATAATGGCCCATATATCCCGGATCGCCCTGAATGGCCTGGTCTAATTTGTGGATCGCGTCTTGCCAGCGCGAACGGCCAAAGAGGTTGGCTGCTTCGACAAATAAACGGTTGCTCTGGTATTGCTTGAGCAGGGGCTGGCCACGGGTTTGACGCAGCATCTCGGCGTGTTCGGCCCCATTGGCTTTGGCCAAGTCTTGCAAATAGAGGGCCAGGTCGTTTTCCAATTGGTGGTTGCGGGCCTGGTGGTGGGCAATCGATTCGAGCATATACAGATTGTCGTTTTGAAAGGCTTTGAGATCAACCGGAATCAAACTGGTGTCGAGCAGCAATTTGGCTTTGATCTCGCTGCCTTGGTCAAGTTCAAAGACCTCCGCTGGAAAAAGGGCAATCGCCAAAGGCCCAAATTGATGGGGCAAAAAGGCCGCTTTGAGCTGGGGCAATTGGGCCAGGTATTGGCCTACTTGTTCGTTGAGGCGGCGGGCCACCCGCAATTTGGTTAAAATGCGCACTTCTTCGGAGCTTTGGTAGGGGCCTTGCACAACTTTTTCGCTCAGGGCAAAGGTTTGGGTCTCTGCCTGCAAGGGCAGAGACTGGAGCAGCAAACCCAGGGTGCACAGGCTTGTCAACAAGAGATGTTTTGTTTTCATACGCCGTTCCCCAGCATGATTTGTGATTCTGCAGAATACCATATTTCTGGGTGTTCAGGCCCTGTCAAGATACCTGAGTGAGGGGTGAATCGCTCCGAGCAAGCTCAGGGCATATTGCTTGTAAACGCAATACTTTTCTTTCAACGGGTGGGCGTGCGAAAGACACGCTGGCCTGAAACAAAATACAAAGTACCATCTTGTCCCAGGGCCAGGCTGGTGGGGGTGACCGCCACTTCCAGACGCGGGCCGTTGAGGGCATTTGCGCTGTTTGCATTCTCTCTCTCGACTCCGGCTTGGCCGTTGCCGACAAAGGTGCTGACTTGGCCATCGGGCTCTAGCCTGCGAATGCGGTGATTGCCGGTATCTGCCACAAAGACGACACCTTCGGGGCTGACTGCTAAGGCCGAGGGCTGATTCAAGTGGGCCTCGCTGCCAGGGCCTTCGCGGTAGCCTGCCTCTGCGCCCCCGGCCAAAGTTGACACGCTGCCATCGGGGGTTATTTTGCGCAAACGGTGACTCCCTTTTTCGAGCAGGTAGAGATTGCCTTGGCCATCGGCTTCGAGGGCTTGAATCTGGTTAAATTGGGCTGTTTGGGCGTTTCCATCTTTAAAACCCGCTTGGCCACTTCCCGCAAAGAGGGTGAGCTGGCCGTCTTTGAGCCTGAAGATCTGGTAGCGCTTCCAGTCGGCCAGATAGAGCTGGCCATCGGGGGTTTCAGCCAGGGCACTCAAGACTTGAATCTGTTCAGCGGTCTTTGCTTCGGGTTGGGGCAAGAACTGTGTCCATTTGAGATCGGGCACCCGATCTGTGAGGGTGTTGGATTGAATCAAGTGGTTGGCCAGCCCTAGATACACCCCTGCGCGACCCGCTCCCAAGACCATGGGGTAATCTTCGGTTTCTTGGTAAGGAGATGTGGGTTGTGAAATGGGGATGAGATTCCCTTTTTCGTCTTGTATAAAAGGAGGAACATATTCTAAAGGAACGAGCTTTCCAACCTGAGATAGTGGGTATCTGGGTATGTGCAGTGGAAACGGTGCATCGTTAAATGCTGTGTGAATCACTTGTTGAGTAGTTAAATTTAGGCAGGTCATGGAAAATTGCCGCTGCCTGGTAGAGATGTCACAGAGATGCTGTTCCCAAACCTTCAAACGATCAAAATGGGAATAGTTTGAAATAGCCTTTTGCTGATCGGCAAAAAGCGCCTGTACTTGCCCAGCCTGGGGCGCGGTTTGCAAGAGCGGGGGCGCGCAGCTCAGCAACCACAGAGCCATCAAGCCATAGACATTATTTGGTTTCATGGTTTTCTCCTTTTGGGGACAATGGGGGTGGCAGCGGAATTTTATACACGGCTGTGAGAGTGGCAAAGTACAACCACGTGCGTTGGTGATTGACTTTATAGCCAGCAATTACACCTTCTTTAGGGCCCTGCAAGCCGTCCCGCTTACCAATCACAACCATTTCACCTTGGGGACTGAAGCGCTGAATCAGGCCATCTTTGTTCAGAACGTAAAGAAAATCCTCGTTGTCTACTGCGAAAACGCCCAAAGATTCGCTTTGGTTAATGTAAGGGATTTGTTGAAAAACGATGGGACCCTCTTTAGAAAGATCTTGATAAGAAACTTTGTATGATTTGGACGGTCCACCACCACCAGGGCCCGGCATTGCAAGCGTAGTACCATAGATCATTCCCCGAGAGTCCATGACAAAATTGCCAAATAAACCCTCCGCAGGAAAATAACGACGTTCTTTTTCTAGAATAACTTTTTCATCAGGATCAACTCTAAAAAAGAATCCCCTTTCATCAGGATCAACTCTAAAAAAGAATCCCCTTTCATCCGTTATTGTACTAAATCGAATGAATAAATTATTTTCAGGCATGATTTGCTCAATCACAGGATTCCAAAAATCATTTTTGTTAAGAGAAAGATCGGGTGCTTGACTCTCTTTTTTTTGAATATTTTGAACTTGTTCTAAGCTAAGACATTTTCCATAAAAGGGATTAAAAGAAAGAGGTTGCTCCTTTTTTAAATCTGCTTTCAATAAACAGCCTGCTGATGTCACATACAACACATCATTGCGAATTGCCATTCCACTCGTGCCAACCAGCGTTTGTGTTGTCCCTCTTCCTAAGAGCGTCGTCACTTTTCCCTCTGGCGTGATTTGACGAATGGAGCTTGAAGTTAAAAAACGTTGGAGATTTCCAGCCAACCTTTCGGGACCATCATCAAGAACATAAAGATTTCCTCTAGAATCGATTTCTAACTTTGTAATATACCCAAACCGAGCTTCGGGCCCTTGTCCGTCCACAACCAGCAGGGCATTGGAAGGGGCATCGGGTAAACCTGCCAACAAGAGACTTTCAGTGACATGGCAGCCAGTCAAGAGCGCCAGCACCCATAGCTCCAGTACCCATAGAACCAAATAGAAAGGACCTCTCATGATGCCCGCAGAGAGAGGGATAAAAGAGAAGGGATCCATTGCAAGTCTGATTTTGGTTGTCGTTGATGCAGACGCTGCTTATAAGCCATATTTAAAATCTCCTTTGGGCAAAGTTTCATAGATATTAAACAGTGACTTTTTTTCACCTGTTGATAAATTGAAATGGATGAAATCCTGAATCGGATTGCGCTCCTGATCCGTATTGATCGCGACGATATAGACCATCTCTTTAAAATTTGGCGAGAATGCCAAAGGAACGATATAACGACCATCGTTAAGCAGTTGATTGATTTTATTCATCTCTGAACGAATTGATGTGCCGTGAGTTGAAAAATTGTATTCATAATAAGTCAGGGGTGGTTGATTGCGCGGATTTTTGGCATAAACAAGCTGGTTCTCTGATTGAAGTCCAAAAAAATGGATTTCTTCTTTCTCTGCATTGATCTGGTCTATTTTTTCGATTTGGGTGATTTGATTATTTTCAATCAAGGCAGAGGCATAAGTGACGAAAGAAGGGGAATTGATATCTGCTTCTTTTAATTTATTTGCATTTCTGCCCTCAATGAGAATACGTACTTTTTCATTAATTTTATAAATCGATTTTATGCTGTAATCTGGAATGTCGTTTCCTTGAATAAATTCTTCTAGTTCTTTAGATCCCTGAATAGAATGAATAGTTTGTTTAGATCGGTCTAAAATAGATATTTTTTTAGGATATGCATGTAGCGTATCTTCTAAAAAGAAAATAGAATCTTGATTTATAAAAAGCCCGCAGCCAAAGAAATAAGGCGTTTTAACCTCTTGCTCATCTTCATTCTCATAACGCTCAAAAATGTGATACTTTGTATTGCCCAAATCTTTGGGGTAAGTCATCTTTGTCTTTTGATTTGATTGATAGATGCCACAAAAACCCTCATGATTAACCAGAGATAATTTTTTAGATTTTATATCAAATAAATAAGTATATGTTTTTATCAGGGGACGAAGATCATTTGTATTCGAATTTTTCTGATTTTTATAGTCGAAAAGTATTTTATCTCCATCAGGCAACCAAACTGTTCTCTCTACATCCTGAAGATACTTTTTATAACTTCTTAATTCTCCTTGATTAACACAACCGAAAAAACCTATCAAAGTAAAACAGGCCAATGTCCATGGTCGCAACAGTTGAGAACGAGCCATATACAGGCAGGGGGTAATTGGCGCTAAACCAGCGAAAAAAGCAGCCCCCAATGAGTGAAACAATCCAGCAGCTAAGTTCATCACAATGACCTCAAAATAGGCTATGGCGATATTGACACTCCCCGACCTGAAGGTCGGAGATTCTCAGGCTACGCTTGACCCAATGGCCTACGTTAACACCTGAAGGGCCAGCCCGGCCCCACGCAGGATTTACCCTGCTTTTATGTTTCTTGCGGCGTTCTCATCGCGGTCAATGTCTAGCCCGCAGGCCTTGCAACTGTGTATCCTCACAGCCAAGTTTTTGGGCACGATTTCACCGCAACCTGAACATTTCTGACTGGTTCCTCTTGGGTTAACTTTGACCAGTTGGCGACCAGCCTCTGCCGCTTTGTACTCCAACAACTCAAAAAAGAGACCCCAGCTTGCATCTTGAATCGACATGCTCAAATGCCGATTCTTGACCATATTTCGGATTTTCAAAGCCTCCACATGGATTTCTGAATAGTTCAAAACGTAATGATTTGCGACTTTGTGCAGGAAGTCCAAGCGCATATTGGCTATCTGGCGATGGGTCTTCGCCAGATGCTTAACCGCTTTTCTCCTGCGGTTCGAGCCCTTTTTCCTTCGAGAAACGACCCGCTGTTGCCTGCGCAGTTTTGCTTTCAACTTGCGGTAATAACGCGGGTTGGCAATGGCCTGACTGTCTGGGTCTGAGTCCACACAGAAATGCTTCAGACCCACATCTATGCCTACTTTTCCCTTACACGGTTCTGGATATTTTTTTGCCTCCACAATACAGGAAAAGCAAACCCACCAATCCCCATAGCTGTCTCGGTGAATCGAAACCGTTTTAATTTTGCCCTCAATCGGGCGGGACAAATTGAGCTTAAAAACACCCACTTTTGAGACTGTCAGATAGTTTTCATTGAGTTTCCAGCCTGAAGTTTTTAAAGTAAAGCTGTCGTAACGAGAGCGGGCTTTGAAGCGTGGGAATCCCCCTTTTTCGCCTTTTTTGCAATTGTCATAGAAATGCTGAAATGCTTTTTCGAGACGTTCTAAAACATCTTGCAAGACTTGAGAGCCTACTTGGGCGAATTCAGGAAATTCTCGTTTGAAAGTAGGCAATTCGGCAGATTGGGCATTGTAATTGAGATTTACACCAAACTGTTTATAGGCCAAAACGCGCTGTTCCAGGGCCAGATTATAGAGCTGCTGACAGCGCCATAACCACTGTTCTGCATGAGCTGCCGTTGTTTTACTGACCACAGCCTTGTATTTAAAGGTTTTACGAACTTTTTTGGAGTTTGCTTGAGAATCCATAGAATTTATTATACATCAAAATACATATTTTTCAATGTGATGGCTGAATTTTGTTTTCAAAACCTTATTTAACAGTCGTTTTGACTGTATTCATACATAAATGTATGTGTTAAATTTCTGACAAATCTGCGCTTTGTGTGCTTTACATCTCCGGCCTACTTGTCCTGAGCATGGCCGAAGGAAAGAGCCGGAGTCTTTCAGCACTTTCTGATAAAATTATTGTTTGTGTATTATTTTTGTCATATTTCATCATTCCAAGATGAATCCAAGCTGAAGGGCGTGATTCCGCGATTGGGCCTTGTGATCGGCCTCTGTGGCAGGTTTAGCGCTGCGCTTTTTCGCGCCATTCAATCCGATACAAGAGCGTTTGCCCACTCAGGCCTTTGAGGTTTTTTTCAAAAGGGGTGATCTCAAAATAGCTCTCGGGGAGCAGGGGTTGAATCCCTGGCAGGGCCAAAAAGTCTTGTGAAATGACAATGTCATCGCCGATGCTCTCGCCCTGAATCCGTGCCGCTTTGTTGATCGTGGTGCCAAAATAATCCAGGCGCTCGTTGAGGTTGAGCGCAATACTGGGCCCATGGTGCAGGCCCATTTTGAGGATCACCTTTTTATCGGGGCTGTCTTTGCCCCATTCGCGGTTCCACTGCTGGAATTCTTCTTGAATACAAATGGCACAGGTCAAAGCCTGAACCGGATCAGAAAAGACGGCCATGACCGCATCGCCAATCGTTTTGACAATGCCACCAGCATATTCCGCGATCAAGGCGGTCATGATGTCAAAATGCTCTTGGACCAAATTAAAGGCAAAGGCATCGCCCTGCATTTCGTACATCGCCGTGGAGTCTTTGAGATCGGTAAACATAATACTCAAATTGGAGACCTCCAAATTGACGCCGGGCCGCAGCACCTCGGAGCTAAACAAATTGCGAAAGACCTGCAAATTGGTGACATACGCCGCGGTGACCCGGTTGGCCCGCCAGGCCAGATTTTCGATTTGCAAAGTTTGGAAGATCTCGCGCGGATTCTGCACCTGCAGTTGAAAGCTGCGGGCCAGCTCCAAAGGCCGCACCGGACTGAGTTCTTCGGGCAAGTCCAATTGCCACTGGGTTTTGCCCCCTTCAGGCAGGACCTCAAAATACTGGCTGTTTTTCATGCTCAGCGAGCGAAAACGGTAAAGACCGGGGGGCAATTCCAGCTTAAATTCACGGCTTTGGCCGGGCCAGAGATTGTGTTGACCCAGCAGATGGGCGGTATTGGCTGGCGAGCCTGCACAAAAGTCAAAGACATTCAGGGCGCGCACTGTGGGCACCGGATAAAAGGTCAACTCAAAATTTTCGTCAAAGCGCACGCCAAAATCGATGCCACAGGCGTCGCAATGCACCTCGGGGTTGATATCTTTTAAATGGCTCTCGCGCGATTTGCTGCCCAAACAACTGGGGCAGAGCAGATCCCAGCTCATATTAAAAAAACCGGCCACGGTGGCCTCTAAAAAAAAGACCAGGGTTTTGTGGGGGTCGAGTGTGTAGCTCTGGGCCAATTCAAAGGGCCTGAGCTTTTGTACAAATTGCGGCGGAGCGGTGTAGATATACGTGGCGATGCATGTCAGCAGGTCTTGATCGTCTGAAAGCGCCGCCCAACTGGTGATCAGGGCCTGGATCTCTGTGGCTTTTTTGCTTGGGTCGGTCAAAAAGGGCAGTTCGGGTCGGGCGCGTCGCGCCTGAGCCACGCGCAAGCGCTGCGCAGCCTGTTCATAGACCTTGAGAATACTTTTTAAGACGCCCTTGAGTTTGGGCTGCAGCAAAAACAGTGGCAATTTGGGCACAATCTGGATCTGCACCAGCACCTCTGAGCCCCCATTTGCCGTGGGTGTAAGCTGCACTTCAAAGCAGATATACAGGGCGGGGCCCTGGGTATAAATCCGCTCCACCCTTAAAAAATGGGGGGCCGACCACTCATAGGGCAATTCTTCGTAGCGCAGGGGCAGACCCAGGTCTGTGGTCTCGACGCTCAATTCAGAGCCCCCTTGAGGCAAGGCGCGGGTCAAGATGGTGACCGCGGGCATGCCCGCAGCGGCATTGACCTGATCGGTATTGGAAATAATCGGCCACAAAAGATCGGGTGCGTGTTCAAAACTCATGCGGGCGCTGAGGGTTTTGCGGCGTTTCCTCAGGGCCTGGAGATAGGTTTCACTGCGGGCGGTACTGGCTGAGATCACTGTTTTTTCTTTGTTGCTTTCAAATGCTGCCTCTAGCTTAACATAAACCCTGTTTTCGCTTTTAATTAGTGCGGGCGGTTTCGGCCCCAGATCTGGTCGAGAAATTGGTCGCGTCCGGAGTTAAAACGGTAGTATTTATAGCGGTAGGGGTGGTGTTTGTAATAGTCTTGGTGATAGTCTTCGGCGGGATAAAAAGCCGAGGCCGGGGTGATTTCGGTGACAATTGGCTTGTTGAATTTTTTCAGTTTTTCCAACTCGGTTTTGGATTTAAGAGCTGCCTGTTTTTGGCTTTCGCTGTGGTAAAAAATCGCCGTGCGGTACTGGCTGCCATTGTCGACAAATTGACGATTGAGGGCGGTGGGATCTATTTGGCGCCAAAAGACAAAGAGCAATTTGTCGTAGCTGACTTTTTTGGGGTCAAAGATCACCTGTACCACTTCGGCATGGCCTGTCCAACCCCTGGAGACATCTTCATAACTGGGGTTTTTGTTGCTGCCGCCCATATACCCCGAGGTGGTCGAAATCACCCCATCGAGTTTGTCAAAAGGGGGTTCCAGGCACCAAAAACAACCGCCGGCAAAAGTGGCGGCTTGCAATCCGGGCGGCACAGCGGCTTCGACCGGGGGCATGGGGGGGCGTTGGGTATTGCCCCCCAGAACCCCCCAAAGCACGAAGCCGGTGAGCAAGAGACTCAGGACCAGCCCGACGCGGGCCAATGTAGATTTAAGCAGGGCAGATAGCCAATCAGGCATGGGAGATCTCCTTAACGTTTGAATGTGTTTGCACAAACTCGGCAAAGTCTGTCTGGATCTGGGCTTTGGCGGCGGGTATTTTCCAGAGCGGGAGTGTTTTACCCAGCCAATGGGACTTCACCTGTGAGCGGAAATAGGCCTCGTGCTCCCACTCGACTTCGGCCATTTCCAGCAGGGCGGGAACCAGGTCTGGGTGGTCTGCAATCTGGGCCAGGCGGGCGGCATGTTCGTATTCCCAGATATTGCCGGATTCGAGTTTGCCCGCGCCATACATGGGAATCAGCCAGCCGCCAAAATGGCAGAGCAGGCCGATCAGACTGCCGATACCCCACATGATTTTTTCCTGTTTGGGATCGGGGCGGGCATTTAATTTCAACAACATCGCGCCGACAGCGTTGCGGTGTTGCCACTCTTCAGTTTCGATCTGGGCAATTTCAGCCCGTTCTCTGCGGGCCCACCAAGCGGCGGCATGGCCACGATACGCCAGTGCAGCGGCACGCTCTCCGGCATGGGCCAATTGCAGCAAGCGGATCAGAGCTGCCTGTGCATCTGAGACGGATTCAGGATAAATCACTGTGAATGGGCCCTCACATTTCTGCCTTGATTGTACCATCTGACGGGTTTTTGCTGGGCACAATCTGCGCTATCCCCTTGTCACTCTTTCTCTGGGTTTGCTATAACTATATATACGTTTCGACGCGGAGTGGAGCAGCCTGGTAGCTCGTCGGGCTCATAACCCGAAGGTCGTCGGTTCAAATCCGGCCTCCGCAACTTTTCATTTTCGGGCCCTTTTTTAAAAGGGTCCGTTTCTGTTTTTAACCCCCCTTTTTGTCTCTCCCCGCTTGGGTTCTGGTGTTTCCATTATTTCTGCTGTTTTTGCTATCTGCTCAATGCGGATGGTTAAATTGTAAGAAATTTTAAAAAAACACGAAAGTTTACCCAGCCTTTACCAGATAATAACCTATCTGAAGCAGGAGGGCATGTATGGGAGTTCAAATCGCAGCGGTTCAGACCCGGCCCATTCAAACCACCCCCGTATCACCCTCTGTTTCTGCCCGTGGCGCTCAACCCACGGCTTCTCTTGCGCCTGCTGCATCTGCTCAGACGGCGGTTCTCAACCCCAGTGATCAGCGGGTCTCAACCCCAGCCAAAGGCCCCGTGCCCGATGTGCGCCTGTTTTTCTTTTCAGACAACCACTCCAACCCCGATTTGCTCGACGATTTTCGCTGGAAGACCCAAACCGAACGCCCAGATTTGGTGATCGATGGCGGCGATTGGGTCCACGATGGCACCGAACCGGAAATCAAACGCGCTTACAATATGCGCCAGGTCTTTCCCGTGCCCCTGTACATGGTCACAGGCAATCACGACGCCCATTTGCGCGGGCCGTTTAAAGATCCCCTGCCCGAAGTTCCCCCCTTTCGCAGCTTTGATGCCAAAGGCGTGCATTTTATTCTGCTCGATAACGAAGACGAAACCCTGACAGAAGATCAGTTTAAATTGCTCGAAGCCGATCTCAAGGCCCATGCAGGCAAACCTACCCTGGTTTCGATGCATGTGCCCGCCAAACTCAGCAAAGAGCCGCTCACAGTCAAACTCGGCAAACACCTGCCCTTTAATCTGGCCTCGCCTGTCATGCGCGACGAAGCCCAGGTCAAACGCTTTCACCAGCTCATGACCCAGTACCAAGTCAAAGCGGTGCTGTCGGGCCACACCCATTTCCCGGATGAAGTGGTCGAAGATGGCGTGCGCTATCTGACGGTGGGTTCTTCCGGCGGTCTCAGCCCCAAACCCGGCCTCGACAAAGAGTATTTGGATATTCGCTTGCAAGGCCAGAGTCTCGAAGTCAAACGGGTGACCTTGGCCGAGGGCAAAGGGGTCGTCGGTTATGCCGGAGAGGCCTTTACCTTCTACCGCAACCTGAACAATTTTAACCACGCCGAATTGGGCTGGAATACCGACTATTTTCCTTCGGCCAATGTGGGCTACCAGGCCGGCTTCCGCCGTGTCGTCACCGGCAAAGGCGATAGCGTGGCCGCCACTGTTGGGGTGCAAATGGAGCGCCCCATGGGCGAAAAAGGCCAAGGCGCGATCTTTGGCACGGTCGGCGTCTCTGCTGGCACTGGCGACAATTGGGATGTCGGCGTGCAGGCGACAGCCGGTTATAAACACGCGGTCTACGGCAATTACAATAAAGGCGTTTACCTCAAAGGCGCGGGCACTGCCAACGCCGGTTATTTACATGGTTCCGCCACAGCCGGTGTGGGTGTGCAGGCCGGGATTGGCGTGCAATACCAAAACTTTACGGTTGAACTTGGCCAGGAGTGGTCCACTAATTACCAGGCCCAGCAGTTGACGGTCGGTTTTCGTTTTTAAGTCCCTGTAATAAAAAGATGGACAATTGAGATTATTTTGTTAAAATAAATATTAATCTTCATTTTTTTGTTGACAGGAAGTAAATTTTGATAAAAATTCCCCATTCTCCATTCCCCATTCCCCACGCCTCATAAAATTAGTCCTCCTATCAATGTGGATATTTGGAGCCCTCTGCTTGGCGGGGTGTAATACGCCTCAGCCACAATCGAGTCAAACATCAAAGCCCTTACAGCCCACACCGGCAGCCACGTTGCTTTCTTCCCAGACCTTGTCTCAATCTGCTGCAAAATCCTTCCGGATTCAAGCGTCCCCCTATTGCCCCGAAGATGTCTATATTGTCGGCTCTGGTGATACAGATGATCGAACCATTGCCACTTTTAACGGCCAAGAGGTTGTGAATGCCTTTTTCTTTGGTTATCAAGTTCCGGTTACCCCTGTCGAGGGGGCGAATACCGTTGAATTTGTTACGTATAATGTCTGTCCTTTCTTTCAATGTGGGGGAGCCAGTCCCACCAAATGGGATTACAGGGTGATTAAAAATGGTGAATCCATTTATTCAGAAACAGGCGGCCATGAGAGCTATCCAGATACGGGCGTTTCACATTCTGGCAGTTTTACGTTTAACCATTCGCCCCAACCCTGTGATGAATGTGGCTTAGATCCACAGTTACTTTCTGATTCCTCTTCTGCAGGAGGGGCTGGTTTCAGCACTCAAGCAATACAAAAGTCTGCCTTTAAAACTCTCCAAGTACAAAATCCAACCAATGCGGTTTTTAACTTTGGTTTCGACAAAAACGTCAAACAGATAGGACAAGGCAAGGACTATGGCTTCAATTTTTCTGTGAGTGACACAAATTTACAGGGCAAAACGTTTTCGGTTTATTTTCCGGCCAATACCACGTTGGATGAAAGTACCTTCAGTCTGGAACTCAGAGCCAATACAGGCAGCACAACCGCTGTTCGCAGCCAGGATATAGTGGATATGGCAGATTTTGCCGAGGCCAAAAAAGATATTTTGGACGAATACTTTATACCCGTTTTGAATGTTCGGGGGTATGTGGTCAAAAAATACCCGGATCGCCTTGAAGTTGTTTTTTCTCAAGCAAGTGCTTTCAGTCAGATCAATGGCAAATCCAAAACACAGCCTGCCGCAGACGCAGCCGTTGGAGAGGTCATTCATCATAGTTTTTCTTTGTCGAATGCGACCCAGTCGTTTGCATGGCAAGCCTCTGCTGCCATTGGGCAGACAGGCCTCAGCCCTTTGGTTTCTGCTATTGAACCGAATAAGATTTTGGCGCGTCAGGTGCTCAGTCGGTTTAAAACCTTCCATCGCATGTATCCCACTGAAAGTGCCAAGAATAGCTTTTTAGATGGTTTTGTGCAAGCCTTAAATGGGCAGACATTTCAATCCCAGGTTGAAATGGGGCAATATATAAGTCAAACATTGATGAGTCAAGGACTTGATGAAGGCATTGCTCTTTTGACAGGGATGTATATGGCTGCGTCCACAAATCCGAATCGCTTGTTTTATTCTCAGAATACTGTTTTAAATTACACCATGCTCATGGTGCAAATAGATATGTACAATCGGGCTTTAGAAAAAGAACACGCCTCAGGTTTTAGCATTCAAAAAGCCCCTGGTGCTATAGATCCTGGTGAAGTATCTAAAACAACATGCTTAGAGGCCTTTCGTAGACAATTATCTAATGAGCCACCACCAAATTATGTTACTGCTAATGACGCTGATCGATCCGGTATTAATTATTCTTCAGGAATTTCAGTAAAGCAAATGGATGCATTTGTATTCAGTTGTCAAAATAAGCAAGCAGCCAAAAATGCGGCAACTCTTTTTTTAAATCAAAAAGGGAATGAAGGAGCATTCCAGAATATTTCAGAAAATGACTTGGCAGCTGTTATTTCTAGCATTCTCTTTGACGAATCAGTAAGATGGGGTCCCGAAGATGTACTTCAAGACGCTGCCGGTCGGCCGGAATACAAAATTGGCTCTAAGACCTTTATGTTCTCAATTGGTAGTACCCAAATTATTGTTCCTTTTCACACCAAGTCAATTCAACAGGCCCAAAAGAGCTTGGGCTTGCCTGTATCAGTTAAAACAGAAGAAATGGCTCAACAAATAATAAATAACCCAACATTGGCAATAACAACTGTTCCATTTATACTTGGGAGTCAAATTAAAGGGCATTCATTAGCCAATATGAACATACAACTTGCTGCAACAAGGTATCATACTGGAAATGGTGCCTTGGTACCAGATGGACGCGGTCGTCAAATTACTAGTCCCACTATGTTGGAGCTAATGAGACGCTTAAATAACTGCCCCAGCCCATGCACCTAAATAAAAAACACCTGATGATTGCCGGGGGAGTCTTCGGGTTGCCCTTGGTATTGGTATTTTTGATTTACTGTTATATTTGGGGTATTCAACCCCTTTATGTCTATAACCCCTTGCCCATTCACTTTCCAATGACCCCGAATCTTATTCAATCGGATCAGACCGTTTCTGTTCCGAGATTGTTTAAAGACATAGACAAATTCATTCATTTTTTAAAAAAAACAAGATTTAAAGATTATGATATTAGCATTCAGGGTATTAGAATTCATTTTTTGGCTAATAATCACAAAATAGAAATAAAAAGTGGTAATTCTGTTGTTTTTTTTTGATTATGGTGGCAAGGGTTGGCGGGGACCATATGTCTGGCATCAATACCTTGAGCTTGATTTTCAAAAACAACAGCTTATCTATCGCCCATTTTTCCTATTTATACTCATCTTTGATCCTGATTTAAGGCGACAGAATAACCCTTTATCTGTTGTAGCACCTGAAATAATCCACTCCAAACGGGAAATTATGGCTGAAGCTGAAGCTCTTGGGGGCAAGTCTTTCCGGCAAAAATACTGCCAAAAGGACTGTCAGATTTTTTTGAGTATCGGAAGTTATGGATCTTTTCATTCCGAAGAAAATTCCGAAAATGAACTCCCTTTTGAAATTTCGAAAAAATGGGGAAGTGATCAAACAAAAATACACTATAAATCTCCAGACGGCGCATATTTTACTGTTTTCTTTTTAGAAGAAGGAAAAAAATGGATAATCGACGGTAGCAAGCCCCAAAACGGTTCCCGTCGATGACAACAGGCAGAGTGAGACTCTTGAAAAAGAGATATATCCTCGATGACTGCACCTGCCCATGCACCTAAACAAAGGCCATCTTATCTTGGGAGGTGTTTTGGCGCTTCCCTTTCTGTTGGTGTTCTTGTTTTATTGCTCCATTTGGCCCCTTCAGCCACTCTATGTGTACAACCCCTTGCCGGTTCGTTATCCTTTGGCAAAAAATCTGGTCAATACAGACCAAACCCTTTCTGTATCAAAGTTGTATGAAAATATTGAACTCTTTTCCAAAGAAGTTTTAGCAAAAAAATACCATAAATATTATTTGCAAATATTGAGTTTTAATATTGTTTTTTCTGCAAAAAATACACACATTTTAGCGGCTGGCGGAAATGTCAGATTTGCGTTTTATTGCCCTGATTGGGGAGAAACGTGTGCTCCTGCTTGGGATCAAAATGTCGCGCTTAATTTTCAAACGCAAGAATTCATTTATCAACCCGATTTATACTATATTCTCTTTTATGAAATTGGCTATAAAGGTGGAATCTCTGTGGATGACCGTAGTGAAATCTTCCATCCCAAACGGGACATCATGTCCGAAGCAGAAGCTCTGGGCGGCAAAGCCTTTCGTCAGAAATACTGCAAAAGGGATTGCCAGATTTTTGTGGGTGTCGAGGATCATCATCATGAACCCAATTTTGAAAATGAGTTACCCGATAAGATCCGCAACGAATGGGGACGCCCTTTGGCGCAAGTTCACTACAAATCTCCAGAGGGCCCTTTTTTGACGGTTTGGTTTTTGTATGCGGGCAAGACCTGGGTGATTGACAGCGAAAAGGCCAAACCCGCCCGCTGAAGCAGAAACAAACCTCTGCCCCTGAGCCTTCTCTGTTTTTTCCCCGCCGAGGTATACTGAAACAGAATTTTGCATTTAAAGGAATTCCCCATGGCTGAACTGACAGGCAAGGTGGCCCTGGTCACCGGAAGCTCCCGTGGCATTGGCCGGGCCTGTGTGCTCAAACTTGCTGAAGCAGGCGCGCGGGTGGTGATCAATTATTTTTCCCAGCTTGAGGCCGCCCGCGAGGTGCAGGCCCAGATTGAAGCTGCTGGCGGCGAAGCCCTGATCATTCAGGCAGATATCTCTCAATCGGATCAGGTTCAGGCCATGTTTGAGCAGATCATGGCCCACTGGGGCCGTTTGGATATTCTCGTCAACAACGCAGGCATTACCCGCGATGGGCTCTTGCTGCGGATGCAGACCGAAGACTGGGATGATGTGGTCTCGACCAATTTGCGCGGGCTGTTTAATTGCACCAAACGCGCGGCCAAGATCATGCTCAAACAAAAGAGTGGCAAGATCGTCAACCTCTCTTCGGTGGTCGGCCAGGTTGGCAACGAAGGGCAGGCCAATTATGCCACCACCAAAGCCGGGATTTTGGGCTTTACCCGCAGTGTGGCCCTGGAAATGGCCTCGCGGGGCATTTCCGTCAATGCCGTGGCCCCTGGCTATATTGAGTCGGAAATGACCGAAAGCATCTCCGACGCCAAACGCGCAGAACTCTTACAAAAAATTCCTTTCCAGCGATTTGGCAGCTGTGAAGAGGTGGCAGAAATGGTATTATTTCTATCATCGGACAAGTGCCGCTATATCACCGGGCAGACCTTTAATATTGACGGTGGCATGGTGATGAAATAAAGGAGCGATCTGATGAGCAAAGAAGAAATTTTAGAAAAAATCCGTGGAATTGTGGTGGAGCAACTCGGCGTAGATGCCGGACAGGTGACCCCCGACGCCCATTTTATCAACGACCTGGGTGCCGATTCCCTGGGCACCGTTGAACTGATTATGTCTCTCGAAGAGGCCTTTGACCTGGATATTCCCGACGACAAAGCGGAGCAACTCAGAACCGTTGGCGACGCCCTGATCTATATCGAGCAGCATGCCGCTTGATTGTTTAAAACGGGTCGTGGTGACGGGGGCGGGCGTGATCTCGCCCTTGGGCAATAACCTCAAAGACTTTTGGCCCCAACTTTTGGCAGGGGCCAACGGGATTGGGCCTGTCAGCCGCTTTGATACCACAGGTTATCCGACCCGAATTGCCGGGGAGGTGTGCGATTTTGACGTGCATACCTGGATTGGACACAAAGAGGCCCGGCGCATGGCCCCCTTTACCCAATTTGCGGTGGTTGCTGCCCTGGAGGCCCTGCAGAATGCCAAACTGACCATTTCTGAGCAGAACGCCGATTTGATTGGGGTCAGTCTCGGTTGTGGGATTGGCGGTATGCAGGTGCTCGAAGATCAGCACCGGATTTTGCTCGAAAAAGGCCCTCACCGGGTTTCGCCGCTGCTGATCCCGATGTTTATTCCCAATATGGCCGCCGGGCAGGTGGCGATTCAAACCGGTGCACGGGGCCCGAACAATTGCCCGGTCACCGCCTGCGCCTCGGCCTCTCACGCCATTGGCGACGCCTTTCGCATTTTGCAGCGCGGCGAAGCCCAGGCCATGATTACCGGCGGCACCGAAGCGGCGATCACGCCCCTGAGTATGGCCGGATTTGCCTCTGCCAAGACCATGTCAACCCGCAACGACGATCCCGAGCGGGCCAGCCGCCCCTTTGATAAACTGCGCGACGGCTTTGTGATGGGCGAAGGCTCAGGGGTCTTGATTCTCGAAACCCTCGACCATGCTTTGGCCCGTGGCGCTGAGATTTGGGCTGAAGTGGCAGGTTTTGGCATGACCGGCGACGCTTACCATATCACCGCCCCCTCGCCTGATGGCGAAGGCCTGGTGCGGGCCATGTCGATCGCGCTCAAAGACGCGGGCCTGTCCCCCGAAGCGATTGACTATATCAACGCCCACGGCACCTCCACGCCCCTGAACGATATCACTGAGACCAAAGCCATTCACCAGATTTTTGGCCCACATGCCAGTCGGCTGGCGATCAGCTCAACCAAATCCATGACGGGGCATTTGCTTGGCGCAGCTGGGGGGATTGAGGCGATTGCCTCGGTCATGAGTTTGCGCCACCAAGTGGTGCATCCCACCCGCAATCTCGAAGAGCCCGATCCGGCCTGTGACCTGGACTATGTGCCCGGTCAAGCGCGGGAAATGCCTGTGCGGGCAGTGCTGAGCAACAATATGGGCTTTGGCGGCCACAACGCCTCTCTGGTGTTTAAGCGTTTTGAGGGCCAGTCTGAAATTTCACAAGGCAACAGCGCTTCAAAGTAAAGCCTTAGAATCAAAGTATTCCAATAGAAATCAGGATACTTTCGATGAAAACAAGACAACGCTATCTTTCTCTCGCTTTGGCATTGGGGGCTTCACTTGGACTCTTTGCACCTGGAGCCATGGCTGAAGAAAAAAGCTCAACCAAGGTCATTCCAGCCCAAAAAGTTGCCGAAATGATGATTCGACAAGACCTTTTTAGCAATCAGCGCGTTATTCGTGATATATCTCTTGATCTGGCTCTTGAAGAAAAGGCAGTTTTGTATATGAATTTTGAACGGCAACCGCTGAATACCGCACTGCTCAATCTTTTGCCGACCTTTGGCTCGGCTTCTTACCAGCAGGGAGATTATGTGGGGGGAGTGAGCATGACTATTTTGGATATCATCGGCTGGAGTTCACTTGCTTTTTCCTGGTTTTCGGGTGGCTATGGGAGCAGTGGATTTTTGAGCGCAGGTCTTTTCAGTTTGGGTTTGGGGCGCTTGGTGGGGATCACTTCGCCCTTTATGCATGCGGGACTTTACAATACCAAGCTCAAAGAGAGCTTGGCCCTGGATGGACATTACTCCACCAAATTGCAGTCTGAAACATTGCTCAGCGCAAATTGGACCTTTTAAGGTCTTTGGGTTTAAAGCAAGCCCAATTGGCCCCCGGCCCAGTCTTCAAAGCCCTGTTTGAGTGCTTCAAAGGAATCCACCACATAGAGAATCGGCTGCAAATGCCAAACCTCGTAACTTTGTGCTCCCATGGCTTCGGGGTCAAAGGGCCTGACCTCGACTTCGTGGCCGAGGGCATGAAAGGTCTCTTGATACGACGAGACAATGCCATTGCCATAAATACGCGGCTCACCGTCTTCTTGGACCAAACCAAATTCAACCGTGAACCAGTGAAAACTTTCCAGTTTGCGCCGATTGGCCCCTGTGGCCCGCAGTGAGGCCTGGCCGTAGCGCTGGTAAAAGTCGGCAAAATCCGGCTCGGTGATCATGGGCATGTGGCCAAAGACATCGTGAAAGAGGTCCGGGGCCGGGGTATAGTCCAATTCGTGTTGCTCGCGAATATAGTCGGTGGAGGGGAAGAGCCGATTGGCGAGGGCTTCAAAAAAGTCCTGCTCGTGTAAGAGCCCCGGTGTGCGTGCTACGCGCCAGTGGGTGGCTTTTTCGAGGGTCAAGCTCAGTTCACTCAGGGCGGGAATGCGATCGCTTGGCAGTTGCAGCGCTTCCAGGCCCTGCATATAGGCGCGGCAGGCCCTTCCTGGCAGAATTTCGCATTGGCGTTTGTACAAAAATGCCCAAATTTCGTGCTCGGCCTTGCTGTATTCGGGGGCGACAATGGCCTCACCCACGGGCAGGGGAGCGTCAATTTTAATCGGGATACAGCGCGGGTCTTTGCCTTCAAGGCCTGCCCGCTCATAGGCAGATAGGCCCGAAAAGTCGCCCTCCGCGAGGGTTGCGCCTGAGTCTGTCATTACGCCACCTCCAAGCTATTTGAAATCCGTTCTGATAGCTTTATCATACCCCGAATAGTGGCTGGGCAGACAGGATTTGCCGCATATTCAGGCGCAGTCCCTTTTTGCTCAGAGAATGTCTAGTTGGGGGCCGGGCTTGCACTTGCCATCGGTGTGGCACTTGGTGCTGGCGTGGGTGTGGCACTCGGCACGGGCACAGGTGTCGCGAGTGGTCGGGGCGGAAGCAGATCCGACTCGCGTTTGACCTCACTCAACATTTCGACAAAGTCTTTGCTGAGTTTGCTCCAGGCCGCCATCTCACTCTCGCGTTTGAGGGTATACGACTCACCTTTAAAATTGGTATCGGAGGGAGAGAGCCCTTTGGGCCCACCCAGGGCGGCTGCGGTCAACGGGTTGAGGTAGCTGCCTGTGAAAATGTCGATCGCCAGGCCGGTTAAACGGATATTGCTCTCGTAGAAGCCTTTGTCGCCAAAGAGCTCAAAGAAATTCAGGTTTTGACTGGGAGAACGGCCAAAATCGTGGTTGCCAGTCACGACCAACAAAATATCTGCTTTGAAGCGCGAGCCGAGCTGGCGCATAAAATCCATTGAGAGATTGCTGACGAGATTGGGCGGAATTTGAATCGTCTCGCGCACCATGCCCGAGTCTTTAAAGGTGCTTTTGAGACCCTCAAAGACTTTTTGCTGATCAGAGGGGTTGAGCTGCGAGGCATTGTAAAAGAGCACTGCCACTTTGAGCGGGAAATTGAGTTTGACCTCGCGGGCCAAATTCAGGCGAATGCGCTGCTCTTCGGGGGAGAGAGACTCTTGATTGACCAATTGGGCCAAAGCATCAGCCGCAGCAGAGGAGGCGCTGGGGCTGGCCATCGGATAGGGAGAAGTGGGTGAATTGGTCGCCGGGCCACAGGCAGCCAAACCCAGGGTTAAACTGAATACCAGAGCGGTCATTTGCCATTTTTGCATGTCAAAACTCCTGAGAAGTAATAACATGGATTATAAAATAATTTTACTTAAATGTAAATACTTTTTTAGTCTTCTTTCTCGACTTTTTCTTCTGTCTCCCGTTTGACCAGTTCATGATCCAGGGCTTCGCTCAAAAAGATCGGTGTGTAAGCAGGCGTTTCATCTTCGGCATCGGGATCGGCCACAGAAATATTCTGAATGGCCGCCAGCCGTGCCTCGGCTTCACGGGCGATCATTTCTTCGCGGGTCAGGGCGGGTTCGTCTTCGTCGAGAAAAACCAGCTCTGCAGCTGAGGGCAAGGCTGATTCAGGTTCTTCTTCGATCAAGATCGGTTTGGGTGGGGCAGGGGCGAGATCTAATTCGTCTACAGGAGTGGCTTCCAGCCGGTATTCATCCAAAGATTCCGCTGCTTCTGGAGCAAAATAATGCACCAGAGAGTCCCCCAATTGGGGTTCCAGGCTGGGGGCAAGGTCGCGCTCAGGCAAAGCCATTTTTGGCTCTGCAGGCGTTACGACTGGGGATGTTGCAGGCTGCGCCATTGGGGGTTCGTCATCCCCAAAAATCGGCTGATACGCAGCATATACCTTTTGCTCGACTTCAATCACCGGCTCTTCGACCAGACGAATTGAAAATTCGGTAAGGCTTTCTGTTGTGCCTTCTTTCTCCCTTTCTGTCTCCCCTTCGCTGTCGCTGGGCAGAATTTCGTCCAAAAAGCCAAAGGGATTATTTGAAGTTTCAGCTGGGTTTGCAGGGGGAGCCGTGGGGAGTTGCATCACCGTTTGGTTGAGATTGGGCTGATCTTCGTCCAAGAAATCGAAACTGTCCGAGCTGAGTGCGGAGAGGCCTGTGTCTGCGCTGGTCTCGGTTTCGGGGATATGCATGATGGTTTGGCCGGATTCGGCTTCGTCGAAGAAAGACAGGGCGTCTTCTGAAAGTTCAAACAGGCTGCCTGAGGGCTTGAGTTCGGGTTCTTCATCCAAAAAGGCAAAGGCCTGGTTGGCAGCTTCTGAAAGAGGTGTGGCGGTCTCTGCAAACAGGTTTTCACTCTCTGTTTCAGCAGTGACTTCTGTGGCCACTTCATCGAGGAAGTCCAGGCCTTTCCAGCGGCTATCCCCTTCTTCTTGGCTTTCTGGCTCCAGATCCAAATCCTGCCAGCGCTGGGCCCGCTCTTCAAGCTCGGCCTGCTGCGCTTCTGAGACCACGGGCTGGCTGCTGTCGGATTGTAACTCCTGCTCGACAGTGATCTCTGCCGCTTCGTTGGGGCCGCCTTCCAATTCCTGTAGACGGTCCATGTCCAGAATCCAACGGTCTTCCGACGATGTTGGCGTGACAGAAGGGGTGGGCATACTTTGGGGATTGCTTGAGTAGAGGCTGGCGCTCCAGATATTTTCACCCCGGCGGCTCAGCCTCACGACCTTTTCGGGACTGACAGAATAGACCAGCCACTCGCCATTGGGCAGAATTTCGACATGCATGGGGGAGATCAGCGGATCTGAGAGATTGCCTTTGATCAATTGGGGCTCCTCTTCGGGGCGCACCCAGACCAAGCGGTGATTGCCCGTATCTGCAATCAAGGTACTGCCGTCTTCGAGGCGGTGGGCAAAGCTGGGTTCCTTGAGGTTGTGGGTGCCATTGCCACTTTCGCCCAGCTCGCCCCACGACCAGAGGATTTCACCTTTGAGTGAGATCTCACAGACCTGGTGCAACCCGGCGTCGGCAAAGAGCACAGAGCCTTCGGCTGTGACTTCGGCATAGTGGGGGCGAGAACCTGGATGGGATGGCGCGTACTCCCAATTGACCTGGCTATCTGACGTCAGTGTTACCAAGCGGCCTTTGCCCTCTTCTGCGACCAAGAGAAATCCCTCTTTGGTCAGGGCCGCACTGCGGGGATTTTGCAGACCGCGCCAGCGTTTGCGCACACTGCGGGTTTCGCGTTCTATTTCCAGCACCCGGCCATTGCCGGTGTCTGTCACCAAGAGGCTGTCTGGCAATAGGGCAATGCGGTAAGGCTGAAACAGCTCTTTGCCGCTCTCTTTGCCCCAATGCCAGAGCATTTCGCCCTGCCAGGAATAGCCGACCACAATGTCTTGCAGGAGACTCGGCATATACACCAATTCGTCGCCCCGCATTTCCACCAGGGCCCAAATATCCACCCGTGGCAAATCTGGGCGGTTGATTCCCACGCGGGCTTCAAAAGCCGCTAAATCGCTGGCATTTTGCTGAAGGCGGCTTTCGGCGATCTCTTGCAGCTTTTGTTTAAACCAGGGAAATTTTTGGCCTAATTCGTTGATATGGCGAATATCCAGTTCGTAGACTTTGCAATAATCTTCGGTGCGCACAGTGGCCGAGCGGGGCTGGTTTAAGATCACCGACATCTCACCAAAGATCTGGCCCCCTTCCAATTCCACAACGGGCGCTTTGTCGCCTTTGCGTTGAATACTGACCCGGCCCTCCAGCAGCAAAAACAGCGATCCGCCTGATTCTCCCCGGCCAAAGACATCGTGCTCAGGCATATACGCCATGGGGTGAACCCGGTGGGAGAGCTCTTCAAAAAAGGCCTCTTCAGCCCCTTTAAACAGGGGAAACTCGCGAATGCGGTGCCCTGCAATTTTGGAGCGCAATTCCTCTTGCAAAGCCAGGGTTTTGCGTTCGCGGAAGTTTTTAAACAGGCGTTGGTGCTCAGCATCGATCGAACGCACCAATTGAAAGAGTTTGGGAAATTTGACCACGGCTTTTTTAAATTCGCCGCGCTCCAAATACAGGGCCTTGAGATCACTCACGGCCCGCATCCCAGGTTTCTCGACCTTTTGCTGGTCGGAGAAGGCCTGTTGGCCGCAGATCTCTCCCTGTTTGACCGTAAAGATCACGGCTCCCTCTTCTTCGGCTGAGACCATTTCCAATTCCCCTTCGAGCAGGAAATACATGGCATTGCCCAATTCTCCGGGGGGCACAAGGAAGTCTCCCGCTTTGGCTTTGAGCTGCAACATAAAACCAGCCAGCCCTTCGAGATGTTCGTCGCTCTCTTCGGCCAGCAGGTGAATGGTTTTGAGGTCTGCTTTGATCTGGGCCAGTTTCTTTTGTTTGACCTCGGCACTTGATTGAGAGCGAAACTGGGCTTTGAGCAGGGATTGATCCGCGACCGTGGAATTGGGAAAACCCTGTACCCAGCGGGTGATTTCTTTGTCGGGGCTGAACTGCATCATGACCTTTTCACCCGCAAAGACCAGATCGCCGTTGTGCAGGCGGGTCACCCAGGTGGGAGCGGCTTCGTCTTTCCAATGGCTGCCATGGATGGGTTCGGGCGGCCAATAGCGCACAGCCCGCAAGCGTTTGCCTTCGGGGCTCAGCTCCAGACAGGCCTGCAGATTGCTATCGACAATCCAGGTATGCCCGTTGGGCAGACGCCGGGCCAGAATCGGGTGCTGAATCCCCTGCTCTGCGCCAAAAGTGCGCATGAGTTCGCCACGGGCATTGATCTCCAGCACTTCTTTGCGGCCAGGATCGGCGATCAGCCAGGTGTCGGTGGGTGTGAGCTGTACATCGCAGGGGGCTTTGGGCTTGTCTGCTTCGGGGGTTTTGAGCGTGGGGTAGCGCCGCCAATGGCGGCCTGTGCGGTCGAGTTCAAGCACGCGCTGATTGCCCTGATCGACGATGATAATCCGCTCTTCTTGTGTCGTCGCACTCTCTGAGAAAACCTGAAAGGTAGCCATTACAGGCTGGCGCAGGGCCAGTTTGGCTTTCCAAATCTGTTCGCCGCCGGGGCTGTATTCAGCCACTTTATTGCCTTTGACATCCGCCACCAGGTAATTGTGGTTGGGCAAAACTGTGACATGGGCAATTTCGCCAATTTCAGCAGATTTGCCTTCGAAGACCCCCAGCAATTGCCGCCAGACATTCATGGTATAAAAGCGGTTCTGGCCGGGCAAGACCACCCCCATCTGCCCCGCAAACAGCCGGGTTGAGGTCTCTGCACTGAGTTTGTGGCGAATATCGCGCTCTTCGGGCAGATCCAAGCGGTAAAAACAGGCAGGGCAGGCCAGACCATCGTCTTGTTCCAGGGGCGTTTCGCAGAGCGGGCAGATATCTTCAAAGCGCACAGAATCCCCGCGCAGGCGGGCCTGTTTGATCAACGATGCCACGGCCTCGCGTGAAATCGGGGTGCGCAGGGAGTGTTTGCCCATCAGATCGTCGAGTTCTGCCAAGACAACTTTTTTCGTGCGCAATTGTTTGCGCAATTCATGGGCCAGCTTTTTTAAGCGTTTGACCTCATCGTTGTGCAAGAGCAAATTGGTCAGGGTAATCCGGTAAAAGGCCCAGTTTAAAAGATCGACAATTGCAATTTCGGCCTCAGCGGGCAGGTCCAGTTCTTCGGCCTCTTGGCCAATTTGGTCCCAGAGCGTGGGGTCTTCTTTGGGGGGCTGATAGACCTGGAAATTTTTGCGTGGTGGCGCAACTTTGCGCTCTTGTTTGAGTTCGACTGGGGCCTCTTCAATTGGGGCCTGTAAATCTGCCTCAGTTAAAATATTTTCCTGCAGCAAAAAGCTTTGAAAATCCAGCTTTTCCTGTTCATGTAAGGGGTTGGGGCGGCTGTGGCCGAGCATCGCGGGTTGGCTGCCATCTTGAATCGGGAAGCTGCGCAGGGTACGCACACTGCTGGTTTTGATCACGTGGATCAAAGGGGTGCGCAGCCCGCCCGCCTCGGTCCAGGTATTAAAATAGAGCAATTTGCCGTCGGGGCTCAGTTGCATTGGGTCGCAGGGCAGAATTCGCTGCATGCACCAGGAATCCCCTTTGATCTCCACCGAGTAGGGGGTGCTCAGGGTTTCGGTGTCAAAATAGAGCAGGCTGAACTGGGGGCGTTGGGTGCAGAGATAGAGATAACGGGGGTCGGGGGCGGGCATGAGATTGCCCAAAATGCCCAGACCCGATTTCCAAATGCGGTTTTTGAGTGAGTCCAGCTCGATGATCCAGAGCTGAATACTTTCATTGTCGGTGATATACGCCTTTTCGCCCTTGCTGTCAAAACAGACATTGAGGGTGCGGTTGCTGCCGGGTTTGCGAATTTGAAAGCGCTCGATAATTTCGTAATCGCTGAGAGAGATGACCAAGACCTCTCCGGCTTGGCGGTGAGCGGCAAAGAGCATTTCGCTGTCGGGTGAGAGATAGAGATCGACGGTGTGGGGGCGTTTGTCCTGTTGGACCGCATCAAGCAGAAAGCGGCTTTCCAGCAGCAAGGGATGGGTGTGAATACTGCTGGCGGTGATAAAACTGAAACTGGGGGTGATCACCAATTCGGGCTGGGCACTCTCATCCAGGGAGATCGGTTTGAGGTAGTGCCCGTGTCCATCAAGACAGGCCCACTGCCGCCGTCCACCGGGGCTTTCGGGTGAGGGCCGTGTATCGCTCAGGGCGATCCGGGCGAGTTCTTCTCCGCCAGGGAATTGTTCAATATGCAGAATCAGGGTCTTGTTATCTACCCGACAGACAATCCCTTTGACTTTGTCGGCCAGGCTTTGGCGCCGGGCCTGCCAATGGCCAAAACATTCATCGGCCTGGGCCTGGGAGTAGTGTTTTTGCTGGCGTAAATAGTTCAGCCAGCGCTCTTCAGCAGCTGTTTGCGTCATGATTATTTCCCTTGAGTCGCGCCTTATTTCAGATATTATATCAAGACAAAGGCGGTTACTTTTAACTTACTGTTGAGAATTGTTTGAGATTGTCTTTGACCGAGCCATGGAGTAGGCTAAAAGGGAGAGGCAGTATCAAAATGCGCGATTTTAATCAAGAAATTCAGGGCTGGTCCTTTTGGGATGCCGAATGTGAGGCGAATTTTCGCACCTGGAATTTTCCCTATCCCTTTATTTTGCAAAACCGGGCCGATGTGGTTGCGCTCTGTGAGTGGATCGAAACCCACCAGATTCGTTCGTATTTGGAGATTGGCATTTGGAGTGGCAAATTGGTCTCGCTGTTGCACTCACTTTTTCACTTTGAGAAAGTGGCGGTCTGTGATATCCGCGATGCAGATAAATTTGGGGTTGAAATTAAGGTGCCTGCAGAAGCCGCCTGTTTTTGGGGTGATTCCTGCTCTCAGGCCTATGTGCAGTGGCGCGAACAATTGGGCCCGATTGATCTGGTTCTGATTGACGGGGCCCATGGCCTGGACGCGGTGCTGGCAGATTTTGAAATCAACCGGCGTTTTCCTGGCAAATACCTCGCTTTTCACGACGTGACCAATCCCCGAACCCCTGCTGTGGGCCATTTCTGGAACCACGTCCCCGGTGAAAAATGGACGATCAGCCAGCCTTTTGCCGAAGCCGATTTGGCTGATCTGGCCCCGATGGGCATTGGCATTTGGAAGATTCCCCGCTGAGCGCTTGTTTTCACCTGCTAAAGCACCTATGATGGGATCATCCTATTTGTTTTTCTGAATCGATCCGATCGTTTTAAAGGGGAAGAGCGCAATGGATACCTTAGAACAGCGCAAGGCCAAGTTCCGTGAAAACATGGAAAAAGCCGAACAATTTGAAGACGACGAAGAGTTTTTGCCGGCGATCAAACACTACCGCGAAGCCTTAAAATATTCTCTGCATAAAAAAGACACCGATCATATTCAGGCCAAACTGCAGAAACTCAAGAATATGGCTCATTATGTCTCGGGCATGTTGGAAGAAGGCCAAGCCGAAAAAAGCGGAAAAAAGCCTTGGCTTTGGATAATCGCTGGCGGGTTGGGCTTGCTGGCCTTGGGGTTGACCCTCTTTTTTGTGCTCAAACCTTTCTAAAAAAGCTTAGAGTGGGATTTGTTCTTTGCGGGTCAATGACATGGCCAGGCCCTTTTCGTAATAGGCCTGTTCGTTAATAAACACCGGCCAGACGGTCTCATCGCCTTCGTAATTGAGCACCAGCCCCTCAAAGGTCACATACAAGGGGCGTCCCGGATACAAGGGGCGATAATCCCGGCCATAGAGTTGGGGGTGGATCATGCCGCGCATGTGACCTGCTGGGGTGCGGGGATAGTCGAGATTTTCAAGCTGGCGGTAAATGGTTAATTCCCCTTCGTAGGCCTTGGCCTCTCCCCGTTCCCAATCGGCCAAAAAGGTCAACATGGTTTGCACCAGCTGCTCAGTCTTAAAAAACAAGTCAGCGCGCAGGGTGCCGTGGGCCATGGGACCCACTTCCAAGGTCAGTTCGCGCTGGCCCAAAGAGGGCAAATAGGGGCTGTCTTTGGCGTTTTGGGGCATGTAATAAATGCGCACCAAGGCATCTTGCTGCAGCAGGTGGGCGCAGAGTTGCAACATCAAAGGGTCATCAAGCGCCTCTTCACGAGAGAGGATCAGGCTCATACCCATATTGCTGGTGGTATTGTGAAGGTCGATTAAAAAATCACAGCCGCTGAGATCCTGAGCCACCACTTTGGCCCGCTGGGCTTCGTAGCTGCTCAGATCGTGATTGGCCAGATCACTTGAGCGAAAACAGCGATTGAGATCTTCTTCGAGATAGCGGCGGTTGACTTCAATTGCCCGGGGATTGGCCAGATAGGTCTCGACCTGAAAGGGGTATTTTGCCCAGATTTCGGGGGTGTTTTGCCATTTCTGGCAGAGGTAAATGCCTCCCCATTCATTGCCGTGGGTGCCCCCCACAAGCACCACCCGTTTCACGTTTTTAATCCCACCAAAAATACCAGACAGTGCTGCCAAGCAGGGTCTGGGCCAAATTTTCAATGCTCTGTACGCCCTGATCGACAATGTCTGGGCAATAGGCGTATTGCACCCGTGCCAATTCCCGGGCTTCTTCTAAATCGGTCACAGGCCGAGTTACAGCCAATTCAATCACGTCGTGGGTCAACGCGACCAGTTCAGCTCCATAACGCACAAACCAATTTTCCATCAGACGCACATGTAATTCGGGATTGGGGCAGGCATTCCAGCCGCCGGTTTGCAACCAAGCGGGCACTTCCCAGGGATGGGGGGTGGGCACCAAGGCGATCAGCACTTCTGGATAGGGCTCCCGCGAAAGAATATCCAGGTGGGCACTGAATTCAGAGACCGGTTGCATATTCTCTGGGCTGAAAAATTCAGCAAATTCGTCAAATTCGTCGGGGTCAAAATCCTCTTCGGGGTCTTCTTCGGAGCTGTTCTCAGCCAGCCATTGAGTCAGATTCAGCCCCATGGCTTGTTTTAAACAGTCCGCCGGGCTGGGTAGGGTCTCATCTGCCTGCCAGAGATCCTGGACCGTTTCTAAATTGCTGGCGGGCCCCATAATAATCGGCCAATGCTGGGTTTGTTCGACCAAGGCCTGTAATTTGCGCCAGTCTTGGATCGCCTGTCGGCCTGGTACGTTTAACAAATACAGCGGTTCTGAACTGCCGGGCAAGGCCTGTTGACGCAGAGGCTGTGAAAACCCCGCTGTCTTGAGCAGCGATTCCAGCGCAGCCACGACTCAGGCTACAACCTTGATGGTGTGCAAACGGATGTCTTCGGGGCCGTTGATAAAGCCCCCATAGCGGTAGACCTGTTGCAGATAATCGACCAATTCGCGTGTAATCTGTTCGCCAGGCACGAGAATTGGAATACCGGGGGGATACGGTGAGACAATTTCGGTGCAAATCCGGCCCACCGACTCCTGAAAGGGGATTTTTTCGGTTTTGGCGTAGAAGGCCTCCCGCGGGGTCATGCTGGCTTTGGGCAATTCCGGCAGATCGAGGGTCTGCAAAAGGGGGCGTACTTGCTGGGGAATGCCCTTGGTGTGAATCTCCTCGGAGATCGCGCGGAAGGCATTTACCAGGCGCTCCAAATCGCTGCGTGGGTTGGCAAAGGTCACAATGGCCAAGACATTGGTCAGGGTGGCCATTTCGGATTGCACCCCATATTTTTCGTTGAGCAAATCGAGTACATCAAAGCCCGAAATACCCAGTCCTGTTACATTGACCACCAATTTGGTCAGGTCGATATTGTGAATGCCGGGTTGGCCAATGCGTTCTTTGCCAAAACAATGAACGCCCGGAATGGTGTTCAGCTCCTGGCGGGCCCACTCCGAGACTTCCAGGGCATGACTGAGCAATTCCTGGCCATGTAAGGCCATCTGGCGGCGGGCTGTATCAAGGGAGGCCATTAAGACGTATGAGGGGCTGGTGCTCTGCACAATTTGCAGCACCTTGCGCACCCGCTGTACATCGACATGCCCCGTGTCGCGCATGTGGAACATCGAGGCCTGGGTCATGCCGGCGATGATTTTGTGGGTGGACTGCACAACCAAATCTGCGCCTGCATCCAGGGCCGAGATCGGCAAATCGCTGTGAAAATGCAAATGGGGGCCGTGGGCTTCGTCAACCAAGAGGGGCTTGTTGTATTTGTGGCAAATTTTGGCAATGGCTTCGATATCGCAGGTCACGCCGTAATAGGTGGGGTTGACCACCAGCAGGGCTTTGACATCGGGGTGGGCTTCTAAACTGGCTTCGACCTCTTCGGGGGTGATGCTGTCATAAAAACCATATTCTTTGTCCCAAATGGGTTTGAGATAGACGGGAATCGCACCACTGAGCAAAATGCCGCCAATCACGGATTTGTGGCAATTGCGGGGAATCAGAATTTTATCGCCAGGATCACACACACTCAAGACCATGGTGTGGTTGCCACAGGTCGAGCCATTGACCAAAAAGAAAGAATAATCTGCGCCATAAGCGGCGGCTGCCAATTCTTGGGCCTCTTTGATCACGTGTTCGGGATCGTGTAAATTGTCAACTTCGGGCAATTCACAGAGGTCAATTTTAAACATATTCTGGCCGACCAGCTCTAAGAACTCGGGATCAATGCCCTGTCCGTATTTGTGGCCGGGGGTGTGAAAGGCGACCATGTCTTTCTTGAGATAGTCGCGCAGGGCTTCAAAAAATGGCGCGCGGGCTTGGGGATTAAAGGGTTCTGTTGTAGGCATGGCTTGATTCTCTGCTGTGTCGATCATGGGTGTTTCTCTCTTGATGAAAATGTGCGTGCACATTGCCACCCTATTGTACATGATTGTGCAGTGCGTCAGGATGCAATGGTTAAGTTTACGTTATTAACTTTGCCTTTACTTTTTCTGTAATCGTGGTCACTAAA
Source organism: Candidatus Sericytochromatia bacterium (assembly GCA_018780035.1). Classification (GTDB taxonomy): domain Bacteria; phylum Cyanobacteriota; class Sericytochromatia; order UBA7694; family UBA7694. The sequence continues at coordinate 11,224 of JADMKE010000051.1, read as the reverse complement.
TTTCTCGACTCTTGCGATTAATCGGCCTTCTCGTTTAAAGAGAACCTGAAATAATGCTTAAAATAGCTTGAAAATTCAGCCGTGAAATAGGTTCAAGCCTTTTTAAATCAAGGGTTTCTGGTTTTTTTCAGGCAACTGACAGGATGTGCCTGCAATGTTATACTGGGGCACAACCGAGGGTGATTCAGATCAAGGAGACATATAACGAATGCAAGAGCCTGCCCTGATTCTGCTGGTCGAAGACAACGAAGAGATTGGCCCATTTTTGGTCATGGAGCTCGAAAGTGAGGGCTACCGTGTGGACTTGGCCACTGATGGCCTAAACGGTCTGATGAAGTTTCGCCAAATACAGCCCGATTTGTTGATCCTGGACTGGGAAATGCCCAAATTGAGTGGCGTAGAGGTCTGTCGCCGGGTGCGTCAGAGTTCCCATGTGCCGATACTGATGCTCACGGCCAAAAACAATGTTCAAGAACGCATCGAAGGCTTGGATGCTGGTGCCAATGATTATCTGGGCAAGCCCTTTGAACTCGATGAACTCCTGGCTCGGGTGCGGGCCCAATTGCGCGGCCGCAGCAAGCCCGAACTCAATCTCTTGGTCTTGGCGGATCTGGAAATGAATTTGCAAACCCATGAGGTGCGCCGGGCAGAGCAGCTTTTGGATCTCTCTCCCAAAGAATTTGACTTGCTCAAATACCTGCTCCAACATCCGCGACAGGTGCTTTCCAAGTCGCAGATTTTTGAAAAGGTCTGGGGCTGGGATGCCGAAGGGGGCGAAAACAGCGTGGAAGTTTATGTCCACAGTCTGCGCGGTAAGTTGGAGCAAAGCGGTGGACAGCGCCTGATTCATACCAAACGCGGTGTCGGTTATATGCTCAGAGAATCCGAGGGCTAAGGCCATTTTGGGATTTACCCAGTGTTGGCAGCAAATCTGCCCATGAATCCACCTGTGCTCTTGTGCCAGCGGCCCTATTCTCAACTCTATCTTTTTCACAGCCCAGATTATTCCGAACCTGTGGTGCTCAAGGTCTTGAGTGCGGAGTTGCCGTCTCAAGCCCAATTGGAAGCGTTGAACAACGAATACAATCTCACCCAAGATTTGAACAGTGTCTTTGTCAGACGGGCCCTGCAACGCAGCCAATGGCAAGGAAAACCAGCCCTATTACTCGAATATGTATCAGGGCAAACCTTGAGTGCCTACTTTGAAACGCCCAAATCCGAAGCCCTTTTTTTGCACATTGCCCTGCAATTGGCCCAGGCTTTGGGAGAGATTCATGCCCAAGGGGTGATTCATCAGGACCTCAATCCCCAAAATATCTTGATTGAGCCGGAAAGCCTGACCCTTAAACTGATTGACTTTGGCTTGGGGCTTTCACATCGCCATGCGGCGGAGATCCCCTCCGCGCTCCTGACGGGAACCTGGGCCTATCTTTCACCCGAGCAGACAGGGCGCACCTCACAAAAGGTCGATCAACGCAGTGACCTCTATGCCTTGGGTGTGACACTTTACGAACTCCTAACCGGGCAATTGCCCTTTGTCGCAGAGGATGAATTGGGCATGATCTATGCCCATCTTGCCAAAACGCCCCTGGCACCAGAATCCCTGCTTCAGAACCCCAGCCCCGTTTTGCAGTCTCTTTCGAAGGTGATCTTAAAACTCCTGGCCAAACACCCCGAGCACCGCTACCAGTCGGCACAAGGGCTGTTCGATGACTTGAGTTTTATTGCTGCTCGTGCAGAACAGGCTGCTGCTTTGTTGACATTTCAACCGGGTGAGTCGGAATCCCGGCAAAATCTCAAAATTCCTGTCAGGCTCTATGGGCGAGAGGCCGAGGTCAAAACACTTTTGGGGGGCTTTCAATCCTTACAAGTCTCTCCCGAACAACCCGCCCAGGTGGTCTTGATTGCCGGGCCCTCGGGCTCGGGCAAGTCCTTTTTGGTGCACGAGATTCAACAGCCCCTGTTTGAACTCCACGGCTTTTTTATTTTTGCAGGCAAATACGATCAATACCAAAAACACCTGCCTTATTCGGCTTTTGTTCAGGGGATTACCCATTTTGTGCAACAGATTCTCACCGAGAGCCCTGAAAATGTTGCAAAATGGCGCGAGCGTGTCTTGAATGCCTTGGGCAGTTCGGCCCAAGTGGTGATCGACATGATCCCTGCCCTGCGGCATTTGTTGGGAGCACAACCGGATGTGGTTGACTTAGAGCCCCACGAAGAACAAAGTCGGATTCGGCACCTGCTCAAACGGCTGATCGAGGTCTTGGCCAGCCTGGAGCGCCCTTTGGTGATTTTTATTGACGATTTGCAATGGGGGGATCGTGCCTCTTTGAATTTGCTCAAAGATTTGGCCTTGGAGCCGGTTTTGCCCGGACTTTTGCTGATTGGCGCCTACCGTGATAATGAAACATCCCAAGACCATCTCTTGAACCAAATTGTGGCTGAATTAGCGGCAGAAAATCGCGCTCCCGAACAGATTCGGCTCGAAAATTTACAAGCGAACCAGATCGCAGCTCTTTTGTCAGACACCCTGGTCTTGCCACTCGCGGATACGGCAGAATTGGCCCATTGGGTCTTTCAAAAAACCCAGGGCAATGCTTTTTTTGTGCATCAATTCCTCTATGATTTACACCGCCAGGGGTTGCTCTATTTCTCGCTTTCAGATCAGCAGTGGTGCTGGAAATTGGCAGATATCCAGGCTCAAAATGTGACAGACAATGTGGTCTCGCTTTTAACCGAAACCATTCAAACCCTGCCTGCCGGAGCCCAGACCTTGCTCAAGTGGGGGGCCTGCCTCGGCAATCATTTTGATGCCTCGGTGGCAGGCCAAGCGGCTGCTTTGTCCACTTTAGCGGTTCAAACCGCATTCCAAGCACTTTCAGACGCCGGGTTATTGGTCTCTGTCAACGCACCCAAAGGCATTTTGCCCTGTCGTTTTTTGCATGATCGGGTGCAACAGGCGGCTTATGCCTTGCTCAGCGCTTCGGAGCGCCCCGAGGTGCATTTAAGGATCGGGCGTTTATTGCTTGACAGCACGGCAGAAGACGATCTGCAGAGCCTGAATTTTGAGCGGGTTTATCACCTCAATTTGGGGCGTTTGCTTTTGCAAGACCCCGCTGAAAAAAGGCATTTGGCCCAATTGAATCTCTGGGCCGCCCAACACAGCCGCCGCTCAGCGGCCTATGACGATGTCTTGGAACTGACAGGCATTGGTTTGGCGCTTTTGACAGAAGCCGCTTGGCAACGTGAATATGACTTGGTGTTTGAATTATCGCTCTTGCAGATCGAAGCGACCTTTGTCATCGGTCAAAATGAGCGCGGTGAACTTCTCTATCCCCGGCTGTTAAAAGAGGCCCGAACGCCCCAAGATCGGGTTCGGGTTTTTTATTTGCAACTGACCCTCTATTCGCAGCAACGCCGTTACAAAGAGGCCATCGTCGTCTTTTTAAATGCCCTCGAAGCGTTGGGCGAAGACCCGCCCCGCCAGACTTGGCAACAGGTCCTGCAATTTGGACGCGCCTCGCTCGCATTGAAACAGCGCTTAAAAGGGCGCGATATTCAACGCTTGGCAGACTTGCCCGAAATGACCGATCCCCATTCGCTGGTGCTGGCACAGTTGCTGGGCACCTCTTTGGATATCCTGATGGCGGCTGATCAGAAGCTCTTGTTTGGCTTGGTCGTAGCCAAATTGGTCAAGCTTTCGCTCGAAAAAGGCAATGCCGACATCAGTGCTTTGGCTTATGTCTTTTATGGGGCCTCTCGCCAGCAACTCTTTGGTGATTATGCCTCCGGGCGGCAATTTGCCCAATTGGCCCTGAGATTGGCTGAACGCTCAGCCAATCCGATTTTAAAAAACAAGGTCTATTCTGCTGAAGGATTGCTTTTAAGCCCTTTTTATAAGCATTTGCAATTCAGTATCAATGGTTTTCAAGCCGGTTTGGCTCTGCTCAAAGCCGAAGGCAATTTGATGTATGCGGCCTATAATATCTATTTCTTGATGAGTTTTGGTTTTGTCAAAGGCACCCCGCTTAAAGAACTCTACCAAGAGGGGTTGAGTTATTTTCCGCTTTTGGCCTCTGAACACCGAAAATTACATCAAGAGATGTTACTTGATGCCATGATTGAACCCCTGCTGACATTTACCCATCCCGAACAGGTGGCTCAAATTGAGGCACTGTTTAATCCGGACTTGTTAAAAACCCATGCCGATTCTCCGCTCTTGCTTTCCCATTATTATGCTATACATCTGCGCAGTGCCTATCTTTTGGGCAACTTTGATTTTGCTCTGCGGATTTTGCTGCCAGCCACGGCTTCGTTTGATCGGAGCCAAACCCTCCTTTATTGTATCGATGGCTCTTTTTATGCTGGCTTGACGTGGATTAAAGCACTCCAAAAAGGTGTTTTTCCTGACGGATCTTCAGCTCATAAGGCCCGAACAGCACTGGCTAAAATCTTCAAACGCTTTGCATTTTGGGCCCAATTAGCCCCTGTCAATTTTGAACACAATTACCTGCTTTTAAAGGCCGAAAAACAGCATTTGGAAAAGGATTTCCTCGGGGCCTTGAAGAGCTATGATGCGGCGATTCAAGCGGCAGAAACCCATGGTTTTCAACATGTTCAGGCCTTGGGCAATCATCTCGCAGGCCAGGCCTGTTTTGAGGAAAAGCAAACCCGTTTGGCGCTGGTCTATCTCAGTGCCGCTCATCGCGGCTATTTGCAGTGGGGAGCCTTGGCTTTGCTCAGCCGTCTCGAAAGGGAGTTCCCAAGTTTGGTCTCACAGCTTTCGCAGGCGGATATCGAGCGGGTTTTTGGCGGCCGGACGACCTCTCCCGCCAGTTTGGAAACCAGTCACCTCGATCTACTCAGCCTGATCAAAGCCTCGCAGGCCCTCTCCGAAGCGGTTGAACTCAATTCCCTGCTCGAAAAACTGCTGCTGATTGTGATGGAAAATGCTGGGGCGCAAAAAGCGGTTTTGCTCTTGCCCAAGCCCGAAAGCCCGGATTGGTATATCGAAGCCTGGGCTGGGGCCGAAGGGGGGGTGACAATTGGCTCTCAGGCTTTGGCTGAAACCCGTTTGCTGGCCCAGGGCGTCGTCAATTATGTCTTGCGCACCCAGTCCAGTGTCTTGCTCGAAAATGCCTGCCAACAGGGCGACTTTATGCAAGACAGCTATATCTTAGAGCAGCAGACCCGTTCGCTGCTCTGTTTGCCCCTGCTCAAACAGGGACAATTGCAGGGGGTTTTGTATATGGAAAACAACCTCACGCCGGGGGCCTTTACAGCGGAGCATATCCAAACCCTGAATGTGCTCTCCAGCCAGGCCTCGATTTCGCTCGAAAATGCCCAGCTCTATCGGCTGATGCGCGAACAAAATATTTTGCTCGAAGAAAAGGTCTCGGCCCGCACCGCCGAATTGATGCTGGCCAAAGAGGGCGCTGAGGTGGCAAACCAGGCCAAAAGTCGTTTTTTGGCCAATATGAGCCACGAAATTCGCACGCCTCTCAATGCCATTATTGGTTTTTCGCGGCTTTTGCAACAGAACAAAGCCCTGCCCCCTGACGATGCAGAAAAACTGGATATTGTGGTTCACAGTGGCGAACATTTGCTGACCTTGATCAACGACACCCTGGAAATGGCCAAAATTGAAGCGGGCACGACCCAGTTTGAGCTGACAGATTTTGACTTACACGCCCTGCTGCGCGAATTGCAAAATATGCTGCTGCTCAAGGCCACGAGCAAAGGGCTTAAGCTGGAAATGACGATTGATCCGGCTGTGCCCAGGGCCATTCGTGCCGATGCCCAAAAACTGCGCCAACTCTTGATCAATTTTTTAACCAATGGGATCAAATACACCCCTCAAGGTTGGGTGCATTTGGCTGTGTTTGCCAAAGAACTGTCGGGTCCTGAGCCGCGTCTCTGTTTTGAGATCAGCGACAGTGGAACAGGCATTGGCGAAGCAGATTTAAATGCCATTTTTGAGCCTTTTATGCAGGCTGAGCAGGCTGAAGGCTTCCGCGAGGGGGTGGGCCTGGGTTTGTCGATCAGCCAAAACCTGATCAAAAAAATGGGCGGCACTCTTTCGGTCTCCAGCAGTTTGGGCAAGGGTTCCTGTTTTGCCTTTGAACTGCCTTTGCTCCTGGCCCAAATCGAGCCCTTGCCCCACAATGCTGTGCAAAAAGTGATTGGGCTGCAAGCCGGGCAAAAAGCCTGGCGTATTTTGATTGTCGATGATGACGCCAATAACCGGGCCCTTTTGCAGCATTATTTGGCCCCCTTGGGATTTGAATTGGCCCAGGCAGGCAATGGCCAAGTGGGATTGGCTTTGGCCGAGACGTTCCGCCCCCACCTGGTTTTGATGGATATGCGTATGCCCGTGATGGATGGCTACCTGGCCACGTCCAGACTCATGAGCGAGAGCCAATCCTGGCCCGAACAACCTGTGGTGGTGGCGGTGACAGCCAGTGCTTTTGAAGATCAACGCCAAGAGGTGCTGGCCGCTGGGTGCCAAGACTTCTTGCGCAAACCCGTGAGCGAAGAGAGCGTTTTGGCGGTGATCGCCAAGTTTTTGCCAGTGATCTACCGCTATGCTGAAAGCGACAGCGCTTCGCTGCAACCCAATACAAGCTGGACCCCCGAACAAATTGCCAAGGCCTTGCATACTGTGCCTTTGGCCCTGCGCCAAGCCCTGCGAGAGGCGACAGAATCTGCTCAGATGGAGGCCATTGACGATTTAATTGCCGAACTCCGGCTTAGTTCTGATGAACTGGCCCAGGTTTTACAAGATGCGGCGGCCTGTTTTGACTATGATCTGATCCTGGATCTTTTAAACGCAGCCGAGAGCGTTTAAACTACCCCTATGGATGCAAACACACTTTCTGGTTATATTCTGATTGTCGATGACAATCCCAATAATCTAAGGCTGTTGATCACGCTTTTGAGTGAACAGGGCTATGAGACGCGGCCTGCCAATAATGGCGCTCGCGCCTTGAATACCGTTCAGAAACAAAAACCCGACCTGATTCTCTTGGATATCAATATGCCTGAAATGGATGGCTACGAAGTCTGCCGCCAACTCAAGGCCATGCCCGAGACGGCAGATATACCTGTTTTGTTTATCAGCGCCAACGACGAATTACATGACAAAGTCAAAGGCTTTGATGTCGGCGGCGTCGATTATATCTCCAAGCCCTTTGAGCCCCAAGAACTCTTTGCCCGTGTGCGCACCCATTTGCAGCTCAAGCAGGCCCAGGATCAGCTCAAGGCCTTGAACCATCAATTGCAGGCCTCGAATCGCTTTTTTCAGCATTTGGGCCAGGTCAAAGACGAGTTTTTGGGCATGGTCTCCCACGATTTAAAAAACCCCCTGAGCAGTATTTTGCTCTTTTCGCGCTATATGGAATCGCGCACCCTCTCCGAAGACAAAGCCCGTGAAATGGGTCGCCTGATTACCAAAGCAGGCAAGCGCATGTTTCGCTTGATAGAAGACCTGCTCGATTTGAATAAATTGGAACAGGGCGAGTTGACCCCTGAGCTTCAGCGCTTTGACCTGCTGCCTTTGGTTCAGGATGTCTGTGCTGAATACCAGGAAAAGGCCCAAGCCAAGGGGCAGAGCCTAAACAGCACTTGGGAGACCGAGAGTGCTTGGATTGTTGCCGACCCCTTGCGGGTGCGGCAGGTGTTGGAAAACCTCTTGTCCAATGCGCTGAAGTTTTCTCCGCCCCAGAGTGAGATCGCGATCCGGCTGCAGCAAGAGGGACAACGGGTCTGCCTGCAGGTGCGCGATCAGGGGCCCGGTTTAAGTGAGGCCGATCAGGCCCAGCTCTTTGAAAAATTTATGCGTTTGAGTGCCAAGCCCACGGGGGGCGAACACTCCAGTGGCTTGGGGCTCTCGATCAGCAAAAAACTGGTCGAAGCCATGTCTGGCACCATCGGCTGTACAAGCCAATTGGGCCAGGGTGCCTGCTTCTTTGTGACCTTTCCCCTCAGCCCGCAGCTCTGATTTTTAGATTCTGATTTTTAGCAAATTTTAAGCTGGCCCTCAGTAAATCTCTAAGTGGGTCTTTTATGCTTAAAATTAATCAGACAGTAAGAAAGGTTTTCACCATGCAAATTCAAGGCGGTTTTGGAATGCAAGCGATTCAACCCATGCCCCGGATGGGTGCCGGGTTTCCGCCCGCTCAAATCTCTCGCTCTCAGGGGATTTCCACTGGCCCCGCTCCGCTCTCGGGTGAAGCCAAGCAATTGGCCGCCCGTGCCGGCCAAATGAAAGGCTGCGGCATTTCTTCAGGCCCTTCGATGATCGGCCCCGAACTTTTTTCCAAAATGGTGGATCAAAGCAGCCCCAGCCAAATGCAATCCAAGTCTTCTGGCACCAAAACCCTGATTTTGTCAGTGCTCGAAGGCATTGGTGACGGTCTCGCCGCCTTTGGCTAAAACGGCGATCAAACAGTCTCCCGACTCCCTGAGTTCAGCAGCGCTCCCCCTTGAGGGGAGTTTTTTTTGTGGCTTGGTTCATCCAGATCTGGTTAAGCAGCAAAATTCGGATTCTGAGATTTGGGCTTTAATTCTTGCAATTGTGACAAAATAAATACATAAAAAGGTCTGTTTTGTGGTGTTAAATCGGCTTTAAGCTTTGCATCCCCCGGCTTGAATCGCAAGCGTAAAAAATGTATGATTGAAGCGTTTCGCTTTGCCGCCTGTGATTGGTGGGGGCCGTTTTGCCTCTTTCGGGTTACCTGGGATCGCGTGAAATGTTCAGATGGAAGATGATCCAGATCTAACGGCCATCAAATCTAATAATGGAGCGCTTATGAACCATTTTATCATAGCGCAAATCCCGCCAGGCTGGCCAACTAACTGCATGATCTTGGCTGGCGCAAGATATGGTTTTCAAAAAAACAGAGCTGATTCAAAGTGTTGATTTAAAATAGACTCGTTGTTTCAGTGGGTTTGATTTTGGTATGATTATAGTGTTCATTTCAATAGTTTAAAGGATTCATTATAGTGAAGTTAAATAACTGGGGATTCGTACAAATTAGGGTCACCGCATTTTTTGCTGCTGGCGAATCCTTTTTTCCTGAACCAAACTCTGCATTTTTTCTGTTTACCAATAAAGCTCCCTCAAACACACAAGGTAAACCAATTATGGGTTTTTATGAGCAAGAAGGCGAACTAAATGATGCAAACTTAAAAATAATAATAAGAAAAGATAGAGTAGATATACTTGTTCTTCCTTTAATTAATGAAGAAGATGTCTTAATGTCTTCTAATGAAATTTACTTGCCGAACATTTGCAAAAATGATGAGGTTGAGGCTAAGTTTATTAATCCAATATTATCTTTTTTTCGAGATAGACCTCAAGTAAAAATAGAAAGACTAGCATTAGGTATTAAACTAAGAAAAGAATTTGATTCTGTCTCAAGCTTATATAAATATTACTCTACTCTTCTTCCATTTAAAATCAATCCAGATACAGATTCTGACGTAACTCTAAATATAAATAGACCTCAAACGTTTGAAAACATAAAATATAATGCGATTATTAAGATGTCTGCTGAGAAGATCATAGTTGATCAAAGTATTGATGGCAATCCTGATCATTTATTGCAGACATTTTTGTTACATCAAGAATACGATATTAATTCAATTCCCTCAATCGAACTTAATCAAGAATTATTTAAGAGTAAATCAATAAACTATTCTGACTTACTAGATGAGTTTTTTAAGTTTACTCAAAGAAAAGTTGATTCGCCATTCTGTGATTTTAAGGAGTAATTATGTCTGTACGCTCTCCAATTAAAAGAATGAATGAATATTCAACTGTACCATTAGAAGCAAATGGAGATAATTCTACAACTAGAATTGTTGAAATTCTTCAAAATAGAAGCAATGGTAAATTATTGAAAAATAGAAGATACTTTAGAAATAGAACTACGGATATAAATAATGATACAGAGATATTTGTATCTAACCAAGAACCTAAAATTTCTTCATACAACCTAAGGTTTCAAACGATTAATAGTAATCATTCAAGTGCTTTAATTCAAAAAGAGATTGATAGATCTATTCATTCGGAAAAGAATCAGAATAAGGCAAATGATATTGACTCTCAATTTTATAGCGATGAAATTATTGAAAAACAAATCAACGAGCGCCAAGATGCTTTAGACTTTCTGATTTATTTGCTTATACTACAAAGAAAAAATAAGAGACTTGCCACAAAATTCATCATGAAATTTATGGATGATGAATTTTTAAACAACGAATTCAAAAATTGTGACAATATTCTACTTGAAGCTACCTCTTTAATAAATATACTTACTGACAGCGTTATTTTATCGCTACTATCAATTTCATACAATGCAAAAGATCGTTTAAATAACAGAAAAAAGTTTTATGATGTTTCATTGGAAAAATTTATTGAGAAATATCCACCGGGACATTCGAAACTTATTTTTAATTTGGCTTAAGAATTATTTTAATGTTTTTTTCATGAATCAACCTTCTAAATTTACTTTGTATAACGAAAAACCTGTTGGAAATATTTCATCTATTTGCGTTATTTTTAAAATTGAAAATAACGCGAATCATACAGGATTAATTATAAAAAATGAATTTAATCAAAGCCGTTTACTTCATTTTACAGGATCTTTATTGCTTGAACCAGTTGATGAAAGATGTGGCTGGGTTGAACTTGATTTTTCGGAAGTTGATTCGGAAATTATTTTTGAAAAATTGCTGCTATTATACTCAACTAACCGATCCAGCCGAATTCCTTACGGATTTACAGATCATTTAGATGTTTTTGATCCTAATTCAAAATTATATAACGGCATTGATAGGGGTTTATCTGGTATTTCATGTTCAACTTTTGCGTTAGCAGCATTAAGGTATTGTCAAGTAAATTTAATTGATACTTCGACTTGGGGGACTGCTGATAATGAAACAGTCCAATGGCGAAGAGGCTTAATGAATGGATCTACTTTAAATCAGGAAAGAAGATCTGCACTTGAATCTGAACTTTTTACTAGAAGATATAAACCTATTGAAGTTATTGCTGCTGCTGATTTATTTGTTGATAATCCAATAAAGTATAATCAATTGGATAACAGAATGAAGATTATTGCCGAAAAATATGCTGAAAATAAATAAAGTTAATTAATTTGTCCAACGAGTCTGTAGGAAAACCTGAAAACGAGTAATAGCGTAGTATAATTATTAA
>JADMKE010000063.1 GCA_018780035.1 Candidatus Sericytochromatia bacterium | reverse complement strand
TTCGTTTCTTACGTTTCTTCGCTTCACCGAAGTTCGTATCATCAATATACTAAGATTAGGTTATGAATGTCAAGAGAAGTTTGTGGTTATTTTAAAAATAATTTAAGGACGCCAATCGTCACTCAAAGAGAGCAAAAGCAAAGGGTGATCAAACTTGATATATCCTGTGCTGCTGCTAATGTCCTGTCCGACTGAACTGAATGTGACTTCTTTATCTGCTCTGTAATGACTGGTCATGCTTGCAGCAAATGCGATATGTGTGGCAGTGCTATGTGGAGTTCCAGTTTCATGCCCCACCAATAAAGTCGCATCTGTTTGATTGGGGGCCGTAAAGGGCTTTCCAGTGATTCGGGTGGCCTGTGAACCTTGAATATTGCCGGTATAACGCAGAGCGGATTTGCCACCAGAGGCTTGTTTTTCGGGGTCGCCAAAGATCACATTGGCCAAACACACTTTAGAATCTCTGGAGGTTAAAGCACCCAAGGCATTTTTATCTAATGTAATACTCGTATAATCTTTGCCAAACATGGGATCATCGTCATTTCCACTGCGAATTTCACTGTGTTTTTTGGCCACTGCCACAAAGACGTTATCCATATCATCTTGTTTGGGCAATAAGAGTAAACGGTGAGAGAGATCCTGCCATTGTTTTTGAGTGGTTTGAGCATCAACCAATCCTGTAATCCGTGTAGATAAATTTTCCATGGCGGAACTGAAATAATTGTATTTAATATCCACCCACTTGGAGCGGGGATAAGTTGCGCGACTGGTTTCATCTTTGGGGAAGGCGTTTTGCAAGCGGAGTATGTCTTTTTCGATGGTGGGCAGATCATCTGTTGATGGGGAGACTTCGATGGGGTGAATCGCCAGCCTGATTTTACAATCAGTTGCTTTGTCCCCCATTTTAGCGGCCAATTCGGGCACATTGAGTTTGGTTATCATGGCATCTATTTGAGTGACCATTGAATCACTCTCTTTTGTATACAGATATTGATTAATCCCTTTAAGAATCAAGTCGGGGCCTTTACTGCTGGAAGTGGGTGGGCCCTCTAACAAATTGATCAATGATTCAAGCCGATTTTGAGGATTGGGATCTGCTTTTGTGAATTCCAAACTTAATTGCTGACTGACAAATTCAGCGTAACCTTCGGTGGCATTTGTGGATTTTAATAAACTTGCAAATGCCTTATCTACGCCACCTTGTGTAAAACTATATAATTTCATAACCTGGGCAGGATCTTTTTTTGTCAATTGACCTTTGTCATTTTTTAACAGGGCTTCTAAACCCGTATTGAGTTTTTTCACGTCATTGAGCAAGGCTGTTTTTTGGGTTGCGAGCTTTTCTTTTAAAACTGCCAATTTTTCTGGATCAGGGGGGGTATCTGAAGGAGTGAGTAGGGCATCTAATTCTCCCGCTGTTTTCTTGAGTTCACTAACATCGGTGCTTATTTTTGTCAATAACCCTGGCAATGCAGGATCTATTTTGGAATAATCTGTTGTTTTTATATTTAAAGAACTGATCGAAGCTACAAAACTTTTTGTATCTTTTAAGGTCTCTTTGACAGATTCTCTTTCTTGAGCAATATCTACAACAACAGGGGTATCTTCTACTACATCAACCACTTCATTCACAGATAAAAGCGCTTTGCTCACTTCGCTGCTTTGGGGCAATGCAGAACTCTCTACTTGAGGGGGGACAGAATCAGGTAAACTGGCCAATGGCGTAGAACTGGGCTTTGAAACCACCACGGACGTTTCTAATACGGGTGTGGCACTGGATTTTTCTTTGATAGGTTGGGATTCACTTAGAGGGGGTGATGTCACCTTCAGTGGAGATGGTTGACTTTGAACACCTGATGAGGGAATGGATTGCATTTGTGATTTGCCTTTGCGATAATATTGAATTTTACTGTTATGATGATTGTGCTTTGATACTCAAAATTGTATCACACTGTTATGAAAAATTAAAATAGGTAAATTTAATTCGCCATGCTTGACCTCAAGGAATTGAGCCTGCAAAGCCAAAAATTGCAATCCAGAAACCAACTCCGCCAGGACGATGGCAAAGCGGAGTATCACAAGGCTGTTGGCTACCTTAAAGTATATATCTCTCAACCCAATCGAGATACGCTGTTATTGGCCATTCAAGCTCTGATGCAAGCCAGTCGACTCAATCGCAGCGACCCTATGCCTTATGTTTTGCTTGGCAGATTGTATTGGAGTATGGGTTTAACAGAATTGGCTTTGCGTTATCTCAAAGCGAGCCAATTTTTGGCCCCTGATTTACCCGCTGTGCGCGAATTGCGTGAGTTACTGACAACCGGCCAGAAACCTGACACTTTGTCAGATGAAGCCCCTCCCGTTGGGGACAGTGAAGAAACGGATTTTGATGCCCTGTATGATGAACTCGAAAAAATGATCCAAACCGAACTGCAATTTGTGATGGGCATGAATCTGGATTTAAAACCCAGCACTGAGCCTGACTGGATCGCTGCGCTTGATGAGCATTTGAAACGCTTGCGCCAGAGTTCAATGCTGATCTCTGAGAACTTACACTTGGTTGATCTTGAATTTGATACTTCAGAATTGAAACAATTGTTTAGACCCGTTGAGCAGCGTTTGAAACAACTTGAAAATCTCTCAATTCAGACTCAAAAGATTTCAGATTTATTGACCCAGATCTTGTCGACTTTGGCTCTGGTTGATGCCCAATTAAACCATTCGAATTTTGGCGAGACGCATTTGGAAAGTATTCTAGATCAATGTGATGGTTTTGCCGACCAAATTGATGATTTTCAAAGTCAAGGTTATTCTATTTCAAGCTTAGAGATCCAATATGAAGCATTGGTTGCCAAAATGGAACTTTGGCAAGATAAAATTGACCAAAATATTTAATTTATAGTCGAACTCAAAGCGAATTGTCACGTCTTTCGGCCTCCTGAGGTCTTCGTCCCAGACAGATTTCTCAAAATGGAGACCCTCAGACAAATCTGTTAGAATGACACCACCACAGCCCGGAGGAGATCCCATGACAGATCTTGGTTCGCGATTCAAAGACTTATTCCCGACAGAACTCCCGTCAGAATTGTCAGCTCTGCTGCCCATCGAACAAAATGATTATTTGCTCGATGGCGAGATTCAGACCTGGGAGGGACCCACAGAAAAAATCTATTCTCCCGTCGGTTTTCACAATGCTGAAGGATTTCAACGGCTGTATTTGGGGCATTGTCCAGCCATGGACGAAGCCACCGCTTTACGGGCCTTGGCGTCAGCCCGCAAGGCCTGGAACAATGGCCGTGGGGAGTGGCCCACTTTGTCGGTCGAAAAACGGATTCAACAAGTGGAACGTTTTATTCATGGCATGAAAGCCTGCCGCAGCCAAATGGTCAGCCTCTTGATTCTCGAAATTGGCAAAAGCCAGAGTGATGCCGCCAAAGAGTTTGATCGCACAGTTGAATATATGTACGATACCGTTCAGGCCCTCAAAGAATTGGATCGGCAATCCTCCCGCTTTGCGATTGAAGGGGGCATTATTGCCCAAAGCCGGCGCTCGCCTTTGGGCGTGACCCTGTGCATGGGGCCGTTTAATTACCCCTTAAACGAAACCTTCACCACCTTGATACCCGCTTTGATCATGGGCAATCCCGTGGTGTTTAAGCCCCCCCGGTTTGGCGTTTTGTTGTATCACGCACTTTTGCCCCTGTTTCGCGATTGTTTTCCAGCGGGGGTGATCAACACCCTCTATGGCTCGGGCAAACAGGTCGTGGGGCCCTTGATGGCCTCAGGTCAAATTGATGTGCTGGCCTTTATTGGTTCTGCAGGGGTTGCCAATACCCTCAAAAAACAACACCCAGCCCCCCATCGCCTGCGCTGTATTCTGGGTTTGGGTGCCAAAAACCCAGCGATTGTTCTGCCCGATGCAGACTTGGATTTGGTCATTTCAGAGGCTGTCACAGGTGCGCTTTCGTTTAATGGACAACGCTGTACTGCGCTGAAAATATTCTTTGTACACACACAGATCGCAGGAGAATTTTTAGAGCGCTTCTCACAGGCGATTGCGGCATTGCCCTTTGGCATGCCCTGGGAAAAAGGCGTGGCCCTGACACCCTTGCCTGAAGTGGGCAAACCTGCGTATTTCGAGGGTCTGGTTCAAGATGCCTTGGCCCAAGGGGCCCAAGTGATCAATCCCAATGGGGGCCAGTGGCATGAGACCTTTTATTACCCTGCGCTGGTTTACCCAGTCAAAGCAGGCATGAAACTCTGGAGCGAAGAGCAATTTGGCCCGATCATTCCCGTGGTGCCCTTTGAAGATATCGAAGAACCGATTCGCTATATTGTCGAATCGGAGTTTGGCCAACAGCTCAGCCTGTTTGGGCAGGATCCTGCTCTGCTGGCCCAATTGGTCGATCCGCTGGTCAACCAGGTCTGCCGAATCAACCTCAATAGCCAATGCCAACGGGGGCCCGATGTCTTTCCCTTTGGGGGCCGCAAGGGCTCCGCTGAAGGGACCTTGTCGGTCTCAGATGCCTTGCGCTCTTTTTCGATCCGAACCCTGGTGGCAGCCAAACAAACAGAAGCCAATCAAGGCATCTTAACGGATATGGTGCGCAACCGACGCTCGAATTTTATCTCCAGCGATTACCTTTTTTAAGGCGGGCATTCGCCTTTGACTGCTTTTTCACGGGTGAAATACCAATTGCCATCGGTCCATTTGGTCAGATCAAAGGTCACTTTTTGGCAAGAACTGTAAAATTTACTGCCTGAATAGTTTTTGTATTGCTCTTCATAGCCCATCAGAATTGTGGCGGTGGCTTTGGTGGCACTGCCTTTGGAGCCCTGCCACAACATCGTGATTTTGCGACCGGCTGAATTGGCGGCCTCTTTGCGCAGGCGGGCCAGGTATTTGCTTTTGTTTTCGCCTGCACCAGAAACAAAGCTGTTGTGAAGCATAAACTCCAACTTTTTGATATCCGCACTTTCCCAGGTCGTGATAAATTCAGAGACCCGTTCCATCACAGCATAACCATCGTCCTCTGTGGCTTGGGCAAGCTGAAAGGGGGCAACGCTGGCTTGAGAAGGTTGGCTGCCCACATTGAGGGCAAACAAGCTGACAGCAAAAACCGAAGCAAGGATCTTTTTCATTTTTGCAGGTTTCCTAATTTGAAGTAATTCAGTCTAGGCTGAATTGAGTTAGGTGTAAACTGAAAATAATTGAAAGATCAGAATTTTAAACCAATTTTCACAATTTGTGGGCAACCCAGGCCAATCTAAATCATGGTAAGAGCGCAAATCGCAAACATCGTCGGATTATACTTTCTTCCTTGCAAGAGCCTGAACAGAACTATCTCTGCGCTTTGTACCAGCTTGATTGCCATAAACCTGATGGTGCGCACAGGCATGTATCAAGGGCGCTCAAACACAGTCAGAAATGCCCTGCTCGAAAAAGGAGCCAAAGCAGATCACCAAAATCGCAGGGGGGAATCCGGCCTGAGTTGGGCTGCCAGACAAGGAAACCTAGCGATTGTGGCTTTGTTATTAAAGTGGGGTGCAGAGAAGTCGTTTTGCTTAGGGTGTTTCATTTAATCCCCAAAGCCCAAAAAATGAAACAAACTTCGGAGTCGAAGCGAATTACCACGTCCATCGGCCTCCTGAGGTCTTCGTCTCATCCAGCTGGGTTGTTTCCCTTTCAGGACCCTCACGCCTCCCGTGTTTGTGCTGCACCCTCTCGGACACAGTTGCACGCTTGACGCCTTTTCTGGAAGAAACTAGCCGCATAGTTTGCACTCTGCAGCTCCCTCTTCAGGCTTTGTGCCAGACCCCCAGGGATTTCCCCCCGTTCAAGCGGTTTCAGAACAGACCTTTCGGCTTCTTCCAAACTTGACCCTCTTGCCGATTCTCGCGGCTTCAGGGTTTTTCCCTTTGAACGGATCCGTTGCCTTGACCGAAGTCAGGCCCGTTTCCCTCACGTCTTTGGCCCCTTCAGGGTATTGCCCTCACTGCCCGTCGGCCACTGTTACCAGCGCCTGCCGCTCTTGCCTTTTATCCGAGACACTTGCGCATCTCAGCCGAGGCTCCAACGGATTCTTCCGTGCAGATCGTGTGCCCAGTCTTGCGACCGAACATTGACCCTCCTGGGTTTGCACTGTCCTCATTCGTAAGGTTCCTTGCGTCACCAACGACTGAGGCGAGTTCCCACCCTCCAGGGAATTCATCCTGCCCAGAGCTTCTCGCTGCTTCCAGCCGATTCCCCGCTTTCCGTTTTAACGGCTCTCGGGATTTGCTCTCCGGGTCAGGCTGGCATCTTTCAACTTGCGTTGAACGCCGCCCCTCCTGGGATTTTGTCTGGGGTTCGCACCCAGACTCTTTGTTACGTTTCTTCGCTTCACCGAAGTTCGTATCATCAATATACTAAGATTAGGTTATGAATGTCAAGAGAAGATTGTGATTGTTTTAAAAATAATTTAAACCCATCTGATGCCTGAACCTTTTTTTCAGCAGCGCAAGCTGTGCAGGGCAGCAAGCATTTGGCCGGAGGCAGGTGCTTGAACAAGATAAATGCATTCATGCCGCGGACTTATCCAGTTCAGTCTTCAATCAACCATGCACATTGCGACTGTCTTTTGGCGCTTCATCACGCTGATCCATTCCATAGTCTCGAATCACAGATGCAACGCGCAAACGATAATTCGAAAAAACACCCCCGCGTCCTCTTTTCTGAGCGTCTCGGTGTCCCTCTAGACGACGCCAATTCTGAATTGCCTCTTCATCACGCCAAAATGAGAGAGAAAGGTATTTTCCTTTTGTTACCAAGCTTTCAAAACGCTCAACCGAAATGAATCCGTCCATTTTTTCAAGATCCGTCTTCAAGTTGGCTGCTAGATCGAAATATTCGTCCGCTTGGCCTTGGGAAGGCCAGACCTCAAAAATGACAGCTATCATATTTACCTCTTTTATTGCTAACGCGATGAACTCCATTATCATACCAAAACAATGGATAAATTATTTCTCCCATTTGGAATGACGATATCTGGGTGTTCCTCAAAGCTTTGCAGAGGGATAACCTGGATTCGGTCAGCCCTTGGCACGCTTGGCAGCAATGTCCGCCTCAGCGTGGATAACTGACGGGTAGAGAGCTGTTATCACGCAGATATGCCGCGTCAGCCGGCATGACCTGCATTGTTGGACGTGATTTCATTCACCCTATTTATTACAATCTTTTTCTCATAACAATTTTCGAAATTGGTTTAATGAAAGCATGCAGTTAGAATGTAGTCCATATCCAGCAAAACTAGCAACAAAAAATCTAAGATCAAACCGCAAGTCTTTTACAAGTAAATCAATTTCTGTATTTTCAAGAATCCTTTTTAGTTTTGTACTACGCGGATTATGATTTGCCAAAATGAATATCACCTCGGGCTTGTCATGTACATTTAGCTTTATTTTGGTTTCATTGCTGCATTGCCGGTAATGCAATAGTCCAAGATGATCTAATAAATTAAACTGAGCTTCCATGGTTGCAAGTAGCTCATTGTACCTGCTGTCATCAGAAATTAAAGTATTTATATCCTTTAGGTGCTTTAGTAGTCCAGAAGTACCGCTAAGAGCGCCATCACCATATTTTATCTCCATCAAGGCGGCCCTGCATTTATTTCCATTTTTTCTTTGAGATGCCAGCCATTGAATTGACAAGATATCAAACCTCGCACCTATTTCAGAGTCGGCAAATTCAATATCTGAAATAAAATATTCACTCTCGTTTGAAATAGTAGAAACGTTATTTTCTCGAGCTATCAGTTGCTGAAATTCACGCTCAGGCTTGCTATTTTTCGATAAATACAAATCCATTATTTCCTTAAGACAAGAAAACGATTTTACCCATTTGTTTGTATCCCCTTGACTCTCAATTTTCATCGGTAGATCAGGAATGCTTTTTTGATTCGTATTATACTTTTTGTCAAAGAAAGCACTATAGTAATTTTCTTTCAACTCCTTGATTCTAAGGAGATTTCCACCTCGGTAATAAATATTGATGTAATCCTTACGTATAGCCAACATTAGAGTATGATCTTGTTTTATCCGTTCAAGTAGAGGACAAAGCAGGCCAGAACCTTCCTTCAAATCATTAAAAAATGATTGTGAAAGGACTCTCATAATGCCCATTTTTTATGCTGTTCGGAGTAATCCAGTACCAGATTAAAAACCGCATCACATTTGCTGTTATAGGTCTTGCGGTCATAGCTTTCGGGCAGGTTTTCATCGAGCACATCTTCGATCACGCTTTTGACTTTGCGCTGAGTCTGGCTGTCTTTGTACCAATCCAGCACTAGTACCTTGGGATGACTGGCGATCAGACGCTCCAGAAGCTGTTTGGCGGCCAGTTTGACCTTTTGCTCTTCAGCAGCAGTCAATTTTTCTTTTCTGAGAATGTCAAAGAGTTCGAGTTCTTCAGGTGTCAGTTCTTCGCGCACGTGTCGCTCGTCTTCGTCTTTGAGCCCCTCAGCAAAATTGACCAGATCTTCAAAATAGTTTTCAGTGGAAGATCCGCCTGCGTTATAGGTATCGATGATTTCTTGAAATTTTTGTGCGAAGTGAATGCGGCTGCGGTTCTGCTCCATCATCTTGTTCAGTTTTTGGTCGAGAAAGGCACGTAGATTGGTGATTTCTAGATTTTTGTAGTTGGCCTGTTTGAAGTTGGCACGGAGCTTTTCAAAATTGACTTCGGCGAGGTTCCCCAGATTTAATGTTGTGCTGACCTGAATTGGGGCATTGACCTGATAAACGGCAGGTGGGTCATTCAAAGACAAACTGGGCTGGTCACGGACAATTTGCACGCTTTCATCCAGCAGTTCAGCCAGACGGGCGCGGGCGACATCGATGTTTTGCTCCTGCACAATGCTGTCCATGACTTTGCGCAGGTATTCAAAGACCTGAACCATGGGGCGGCGTTCCTGCTCTAAAATTTCGGGTTTGCAGGCCTCATACAGGGATGAAAGGGTGTTTTCGTAAACCTTGAACTGCTGCCGCCATTCGTCTTTCTCAAACAGGCGATTGGCAAAGGCCTGGTAGAGTTCAATTTTTTTGAGGGTGGATTCGGGCTCCAGTGCTTGCTTGATTTCGATTCCCAATTCTTTGAGATAGCTCTGAGCTTCGTGCAGAGCTTCGTCCAGGATTTCAAACAGTGCCTCTTTGTCCTGGACGGGGGCTTTATCCTGGGGTTGATCCCCAAGGGCATAAGCCGCCAGGGCCTTTTTCATATTGCGGAAGACATTGTAATAGTCGATGATTTCGCCGTTGGTTTTAGACACGCCCTGAATCTGATACGAAGTTACCCGATTGGCACGGGCGATGGTCTGCATCAGGGTATGGTCTTTCATCGGCTTGTCGAGGTAGAGCGTTGAAACCGTGGGCGCATCAAAGCCGGTTAGCCACATGGCGCAGACAAAAACCAATTGCAGCGGGTCTTTGGGATCTTTGAAGCGGTATTCGATATCGTGGCCATGCGCATCCAGAGAAGCCAGTTTTTTGCGGTGGGGTGTGATATCCAGCCCCTGATCAGAAAAGACGTCTTCTTCGCCCGCACTTTCGCTGATCACCACAGCCATCTCAACGGATTTCATATAGTCCAGTTGGGCCTTGATGCGGGCCTTTTCGGTCTCTGACTTGGCCTGAGTTTGCTGCTGGCGCAGAGCTTTGATCTCGTCTTTCCAGCATTTTTGAACCTTGTCATACATTTTAACGGCTGTGAATTTATCGATGGCGATCATCATGCCTTTGCCCAAATAGCCCCGGCGTGGGAAGTGGTAGGCGATATCGTTGGCAATTTTTTCCAGGCGGTCATCGCGTTTGATCACATGCAATTCGCGGGCAAATTCCCGTTCGAGCTTTTCTTGCTGGATCTCGTCGAGGTTTTCATCTTCGAGGATCTCATAAAACTCGTCGTTGAGGTCGTCATTGGCGATCAGCACTTCGGGCACACGTTTTTCGTAAAACAGAGGCACAGTCGATTCGTCATCAATGGCCTGGGTGAAGTTGTACTCCGAGACATAATCCCCAAACCACTGGCTGGTTTTGCGCCCAGCGCCAAGCAAGGGTGTGCCCGTAAAGGCGAAATAATGGGCACCGGGCAGGCCCGCCCGCATGTTCTCGGCCAGGGATTTGTACTGGGTGCGGTGAGCTTCATCGACAATCACGATAATTTCACGCTGGCTTTGCGTGGCATCGTAGAGAATGGGATAGCTTTTGCCTTTGTCGTAGCGGAATTTTTGAATCAGGGTAAAGACCGTGCGCTTGTTCTGACTCAGGAAGTCCCGCAATTGAGAGCCATTAGCGGGCTGGGCCGCTTCGCTTTCTTTGACGGTGCCGGTATTGACGAAGTTGCGGTAAATCTGACTGTCGAGGTCTTCGCGGTCGGTGACAATCAAAAAGGTAAAATCGCCCTGAAATTTGCGGAAGATTTTGCGGGCCAGAAAGATCATCGAGAAGCTTTTGCCTGAACCCTGCGTATGCCAGAACACGCCCAGACGACCGGCTTTTTCATGACGCATTCCAAAGGACTCTACAGCCCGGTTGACCCCAATAAACTGGTGATTCTGGGCGATGATCTTGGCTTCGTCTTTGTGAAAAAGAATGAAGTTCTCAAGATAATCGAGCAGGCGCTCTTGGGGGCAAAGGCCATGCAGCAGGCGCTTGAGGCTGGAGCCTTCGGCTTTGACAGCTTTGGTGTTGACGGGTTCTTTTTCGTCGTCGGCCCGCAGCCA
This sequence comes from Candidatus Sericytochromatia bacterium, assembly GCA_018780035.1. Classification (GTDB taxonomy): domain Bacteria; phylum Cyanobacteriota; class Sericytochromatia; order UBA7694; family UBA7694. The sequence goes on along the minus strand of JADMKE010000063.1, from coordinate 6,310 downwards.
TTTAAAGAAATGCTCCCACTGTGCCGAGAAGCTGCCTACTTTTGTTTCGAGGGCGTTGGACAAGACACAGAAGGCATTGCAGGTAAAAAGCTGGGGGATATCCTGCTTGTAGTCAGTCAGGTTTTTGTCGAAGGCCTGACGGAGTTTGACATTGGCGTTTTTGAGTTCGATAAAGACCAGCGGCAGACCATTCACGTAGAGCAGAATATCCGGGCGACGGTGATTGCGCTCCCCTTGAATCCAAAGCTGAGTCACGGCTAAAAAGTCGTTGTTGGCAGGGGTGTTAAAGTCCATGAATTTGACACGAACCGGAATTTCACGGCCTTCGTCGTTGGTGTAATCGACCTGAATCCCGTCGCGCAGATAGCCATAGACTTCTTGATTGGCTTTGAGCAGGGCCATGCTGCTGCGCTTTTTGGTCAATTCGGCAATAGCTGAATCCAGCGCCTTTTGGGGGAGATCAGGGTTGAGTTTGCGGGTCTGGCTTTGAAGAATCTCCCGCAGGATGACGTCTTTTTTGCTCTCGCGCCCAGAGCCGTCGCTGATTTGGTCACGTTCAGCCGTAAAACAATTCAAATGCCGATAGCCCAGCTCTTTGAGAATCTGGACGGCTTCTTGCTCGATATCGTCTTCGGTGATAATCGCCATAATTCCTCTGATTATACCATCGGCTCGTCATCATCTTTTTGGGCTAACCATTGTTTGCCGGACGCTGTCAGCCTGTATTCTTGCTTTGAGCTACGGGGCTTTTCGGGAATCGTCATTTCGATCAGTCCCGCTTGCAGCGCAGGTAAGAGGTAAGCTGAGCGGAAATGTTCTTTGTCTTTAAGCCCCAATGCTTGCTTTAAGGCTTGCCGTGATTGGGTTTTGTTCATCAGAGGTAGCAGTCTTTGAACTTCCGGGGTGACTTGCTGGGTACTTGCTGGGTACATACTGGGTACTTGCTGGGTACTTGCTGGGTACATACTGGGTACTTGCTGGGTACGTTCTGTAGGAGCCAAAAAACGCAAGGTCACACCATTTACAGCGTCCGATGACCATTGGGGACTGGGTAATCCTTGCTGGCGGCATGTCTCAATGATCAGATTGCTGCCGCGCCCGACACGTTCCATAAAGCCGCGCAGATAAAGCACATGGGCAATATCCGGGTTGCGTAAGACCGAACGATGGGGCTGATGCAAAAGTTCAGGAGAAAGACCTTCGGGTAAGATACCTGAATTGATGATTTCAAGGGAGTCGGGATAAACCAATACATTCACGCCACCCTGGTAATCGGCATAATCCCGGTGGGCAAAGGCGTTGACCAGCCCTTCGCGCAAAGCATCTATCGGATACAGGGGCTGATCCTGACGGCGAACTGATCCAGCTTGAAAATGGGCACGGGTGGGAATATTGCGCAGAATAAAAGCCAGGGTATTGCGAAAGGTCTGGAACAAGGGGCCTTCAAAAAGCTGATCATCCAGATAGGTGCTGTCGCTTTTATTCGATTGAAAACACACCGCTCTGACACGTACCTGAGGCAAGGCGCGAGCGGGGTCACGGGCAAAAAGGACAGCTCCCGCATTGGTAAATTGTCCTTCGCGTATCAGAGAAAGAGAGTTTAAAAAGGCGTCCAAATCCTCACTGGCAAGCTCCTGAATGCGGCCTTTCTGTTCAAGCTCTTGTCGGGTTGCCCTAATTTCTGGATAATCAGGCATCATTTCAGTCAGCGGAGCCAACAAACGGCGTTCCCAGCGTTGGGTTTCGATAAACTGGCGGCTGATCATCTGCCGGAGAGTGGCGATATCTGCTTTGTGCGTCTTTTCACCTTCACGCACATAAACAGTGTTACGGTAAGCGTAAGGCAGATCACTGCCCGCAGGCACACGAATCAACAAGAGGTCTTTGTTTTCAATCGTCAATGTCTCTACGGAGACCAGCGCCTGCGGGCTGAGGTGCTGCGCCAGATCGTGATTCAGTCGCTCAGCCCATTTATCGGTGTTTTCAAGCCCTTGTATATGTTGGTTTGCTTGTACTCCGCACAGGATTACCCCCCCCTCGGTGTTGAGGAAGGCACAAATAGTTGGCCCCAGATGCTGACTCTGAGCCGTGATCTTCAATTCTGTTTGCTGATCTTCAGCCAGGGCCAGAATATCTTTGAAATTCAAAAGGCTGCTCATTGTTTACCTCGCCGGGTGGGTTTGGCTTTGGCGGGTTTGACTTGAGGCAGCTTGAGTGACTGAGGGTTCAGATTTTCCTGAATAAATGCTTCAACTTCCTGGTAGCGGGAAAATTGTGCACTGGCAAAGAGTTGAGCGTCTCCGGGATCGCTGTATTTCTGGACCCAGTTACCCGCCCGTTGAGAAGGCGGCGTTTGGGATTCAGAGGCAATGGCCGCTTCGTACATATCTATCACGCGCAAGTCTGCAAAGACCTGACCTGGCTTGAAAGCGAGCGTTTGTCTGTCTTCTTGCGTTTTATAGCCCAATTGACCCAGAAATGAGCGGGCAAAGACCACATGGTCGTGAGCCAGCACCCAGCGGGGTTTGTTGAGTTCAATCGCTTTGAGGAGTTCCTGATGGGTAATTGATAACTCATTTTTGCCATCTTTGCCACTGCCATACTGGGGTGTGATCAGGCTCAGAAACAAATCGGCCTGCTCAACAGCCGCCAAACAATTTTCAAAGGCGCTGCGGTCAGAGCGCAAAGGCACGGTGCCTTTGTGTGACATCCAAACCTCATAGCCAAACAGGGTGAGCACGGTATAAATGCGTTCCAGCAGTTCTTCGATGCCGTAAACGGTGGATGAGACCATAATGGTGAGGGGCTTCATAAAACGGGCTCCAAGGCCTTTTGTGCAACGGCCTGTTGCACCATTTCATCTTCTAACATACTTGGTGGAAAAGCAATGTCGCGATCTTCGACAGAGAGCTTGCCGGAAATCAGGCGGGTGAGCAGGCGGTCGCGGGTTTGGCTAAGAATTTTGCTTGCTAGGATGAGAGTTTCTTTCTGAGATAAGAAACTGAGCATTTGTTCATCAAATTTTTCCATCACCGGCTTTGAGGGGGTAAGGATATGAATCTGTCTGAGCAAAGCTTGTCTTATACCAGAAACAGTAGATCCAGTTCCCTTTGATGTTAGTTCATATTGACCTGATTGAGACTGAAGATAAGAGTACAAATACAAAGGTGAAATTAAATCACTATTTGCTCGTATGCTGAAAAGCCTTTGGCTGAGAACATATTTTTCATCTTTAAGAAGTATGTAAAGCTCACCTAAAGGTGCTTCGGATGTAAGGAGAATGTCAAATTTTTTCAGTTTTTTCCTCATCCACTTTTCGAACATTTTTTCATCTACATGTTTTGATTGATCAAGCTTGATAAGCCTTCCATTTTTCACATTTAATGCTGATAGAGCAGGACACCCATGCTCTGACCAATCCCCCCCAAGTTTGCCGGGTGTCACTCCTCGGTAATCGATAATGTCATCAATAATTTGTTCAAGCTCTTTCACCGACCACCCCTCAGGAATCCCCTTCACAAACCGGGTCTGCTCATGCCCCGGAAAGCGCATCCGCACAAACCACTCTTTGTACAGCTCCTCGGCCATGCGCTCCAGTAGGGCGATGCGGCGGGTGTTGTTCTCGATCAGGTCGTCGTAGGCGGAGAGGATGGCGACAATTTTTTTCTGATGCTTGATTTCAGATGGAAATTTGACAGAAACACTTCTTAAAATTTTGGTGTTTAAGTTTGGCATCGTTGCGCCTATTGCCTGGTTTTGAATCCAGGAAACAACACCATTCAGCATTAAATAATTGTGCAAAAACTTGGGATCTACTAAACCATTTCCCAAAGATATTCTTAGGCAACCCGTTCCACACAGCCAATTTTTATTTTCTTTTCGGATAAGAGCTTGCCGCCCGATATCACCTCTTCTGCCATAAATAATATCTCCGACAGATAATTTGTGCTTGAAAAGTCGATTCACATGATTTTCTGAAACCCGAGCTATTTTATCTACATCAATTTTTCCGTTGATAATGTTTGTAGGCATTACCACTGGTGTTCCAGATTCCTGGTAATCGGACTGATGAAGCTGAGAACCAAAAGGGCCAGTTTTAACTTCGCCCCCTGAAAGATCACAGATTTGACCAATGGTTTTTTCAACCCAGCTTTTCATCATGCATCCCCCAACAGTGCCCTTAAATTCTTCCCAATCACATCTTCCAGAACTCGTGCCTCAGTGTTGAGCTTCTCCAGTTCTTGATTCATCTCTAGCAGTTCGTCGATAAATTCTTCTTCAGTCTTGCCGTCTTCTTCAATCACCACGCCCACATAGCGACCAGGGTTCAGCGAATAATCTTGTTCTTTGACTTCTCCCAGGGTGGCTAATTTGCAAAGGCCGGTGACGTCTTCGTAACGGGCCTGGGGGAAGCGTTCTTGTAGCCAATTGATATGTCCAAAGAATTCTTCAGCGACTTTGACTTCGCGGTGTAGCTCATCCAGATCAGCTTTCAGGACTTTGGTGTCTCGGGCATTGCCTGAGATCTTTTCGTAATGGCGAACTAAACGGTCAAAGGCCTTGAGCTGATCGTGCAAGCCCATGAAGAAAGGCGTAAACGTAGCGGCCAGCTCCCGCTGGCGGCTATTGGCCGCATCCACGTCAGATAAATCCAGACGCTCACGGTAATCGATGACTTGTTTTTGTAAGCGACTGAATTGGGCCAGCACCCCTTGCAAATGGGGGATCTGAGATTCGTTCTGACGGCGCAAATAGGCTTCAAGCTGTGCTGAAACCGACTCCATCTTGGGGGTGTTTTCGCTCAGCCGTTCTAAACCCTGCTCAAAATAACGATCAATTAGGCTCACAAATTCCTGACGCTGGCCACGATGCAATTTGCTGATCAGCGCGATATTCTGCACCTGGGGCTCGCTGAATTCACGGTGGGCGCGATCAATCTGGGTGAAGATATTGCGGGCATCAATAAACAGAATCCACTTATCACTTTTGCCCTTGTCGAAAAACCAGAGTGTGGCGGGAAGAGTGACGGTGTAGAACATATTCGAGGGCAGGGTCAACATAGCGTAGATCAGATTGTTTTCGATCAGGTTCTGGCGGATTTCTGCTTCACTGTGACGGGCATCTGAAGCAGAGTTGGCCATGACCAGTGCGGCACGGCCATTGGGCTTTAAGCTGGTGGCAAAGAGATTGATCCAGAGATAATTGGCATTGGGGCAGGTTTCTTCGCCTTTGCTGCTGCTCTTGCCTTTGTTGCGGGGAATCCCGTATTCACTAAAACGCCTTTGGTTTTCAACCTTGCTCAGGGTCACGTCATCGACATTAAACGGCGGATTGGCCATGACGTAATCAAAACGGCCAAAACTGTCGTAGATGTCTTCATAATAGCTGTTGGCCTGTTTGACCTCACCGCGCAGGCCATTCACAGCCAGGTTCATCTTGGCCAGGTTGACGGTCTCAAGGGTTTTCTCCTGACCATAGACATACAGGTCTTCTTTTCGGTAGGGCACTGAGCCTGTCGAAGTGCGCCGGTCGATGAACTGGGCTGACTGCACAAACATGCCGCCCGAACCGCAAGCCGGGTCAAACACCGTGCCATCGTGGGGCTCGATGATTTCAACCATCAGGCGAACCACTGAATTGGGTGTGAAGAACTCGCCCCCGCCCTGGCCTTCAGACAGGGCAAACTTGCCCAGGAAATATTCATAGATTTTGCCAAACATGTCGCCGCTGGCGTCCTGCGGAATATTCGAGAAGTTCTTGAGCAGGTCTTTGGGCATTTGTGGATTGTTTTTGGGCACCAGCTTAAAATACTCGTCCTGCGGCAAAATCCCTTCGAGTTCGGGCTTGTACTTTTCAATCTGCTGCATGGCGTTTTTAAGGGCCTGAGCTATATCCGCTTCTTCAGGCAAACTCAGCAGATAGCTGTAACGCGCCTCTTGGGGCAGATAAAAGCCGCAGATTTCCAGGGCGATTTCGTGAATCTCTTTTTCGCGGCGGGTGCCTTTGAGCCGTTCGTATTCGGCCTGAATCTGGGCTTCGTACTGGCTATATTTGTTGTCCGCAAATTTCAAGAAGATCAGGCCCAGAACGGGGACGGAGTACTCACTGGATTTGAGGGGGGAGTTGGCACGCAGATTGTCTGCCGTTTGCCAGAGGCGGTCTTCGAGTTCTTTAAAGGCTTCAGGGGTCATTCAGTACCTCAATGATTTTTGCTCATGACCTATTTTACAGGGAACTTGAAAGATATTGCTTAAGACTGTAGTTTCGGAGAAATCATGAGGCACAAAACCGCATGAAATCATTGAGGGAA
>JADMKE010000052.1 GCA_018780035.1 Candidatus Sericytochromatia bacterium | reverse complement strand
TGACTTTATGCAAAATCATGCTTTAATTTAATCGAAACTTATAACGCTAGGACTTCGTTTTTGATGCAGCCGATCATCAAGGTCATGCTTGTGGATGACGATCCAAATACCTTGGCTTTTCTTGAGGCCTGGCTCACCGACAATTGCGATTTGCCCTACCGCTTTCAAATTTTAGGAAAAGCCCTCTCAGGAAACGAAGCAATTCAACAGCTGAAAAATGTTCAGCCGGATCTCATGATCCTGGATTTGAATATGCCAGAGACCTCAGGGATGATCGTCGCTCGTTTTGCGAAAACGCTCTCTCCAACTCCTCGGATTCTTTTGTATAGCGGATATGATGATTTGTTAGAGTGGCAAGATACCGTTCATGAACATATCCGAGGCTATGTCATTAAAAACAGCCCCGTTGAAAAACTTGAAATGGCCGTTGAAAAAATCTTAGCAGGTGATTTGTTTTGGGACCCGCTTGTCTATTACCATATGCATCAAAAATCCCATGAACCACGAAAACCACTGGTGTGGAAAGAAGAACTGACCGACAGAGAACAAGACATTTTTGCTCTGTTTTGCAAGGGACATACCCCCACGCAAATGGCCAATCAACTCAACTTAAGCATTAATACGATCAAAACCCATCTCAAAAATATCTGTCAAAAAGCAAATTGTGCTGACATAGCGAAACTGAGGCAGCTTGTATTTTAATCCTGAACCGCACTGATCGTATAACGCTCCCCCTGGCTGCAGACACAAATCGCCCCCTGCTGATCGGTGCGCCAAACCCGGCTGCCGAGCTGCTTATAGCGGTCTAAAATTTCAGGGTAGGGGTGTTTAAAGCGATTGGCCACCCCCGCAGAGACAATCGCCTCGCGCGGCAGCACGGCCTGCAAAAAGGCCGCACCCGAAGAGGTGTCGCTGCCGTGGTGGGGAATTTTAAAGATATCCGCCTTGAGGCGTGTGCCGAGCTGTGAAACCAAAGCCTGTTCAGCCTCTGCTTCAATGTCTCCGGCAAAGAGAAAGCGCAGTTGCCGGTGCTGAAGCCCCACCACCAGCGATTGGTTGTTGATATTGTCATCCACCGGATTGTCATCCACCAGCTCTTCGCCCAAATGGCTGTGGCCCGCCTCTGCCAGCCCCTGCCAAAAGGTCAGATTCAGATCGGGGCCCAAGGCCAAACGCTCACCCTGGCGCGGAGATTTGAGGATACTGCCCTTGAGCTGAATCCGGCGCAACAATTCCAAATAGCTGCCCGCCACCGGGCTCTGGGCAGGCACAAAAAAGGTCCGAATCGGGATCTCCGCCAGCAACCCTGAGAACCCGCCATAATGATCGAGATGGGCATGAGAAATCACAGCGGTATCTATTGTGCCAATGCCCCGGCGGCGCAAATAGGGCAAAATATGCTGGGTGCCGGCATCCCAGATTTGCTCTCCCTGTTGCTGGCGCGGGCCGGCATCAATCAACAGGGTGTGGCCCGGTGCCTCAACCAAAATCGCATCCCCTTGGCCGACATAGAGATAGGTCACCCGCAAGGGGCAGGTCAGGCGCTGCTGCAAAACGCTGGCACCGCTGAGCAAGGGAACCGTGAGCAGAACGCCTACAAGCAGAGCGCCTTTGCTGCGCAACAGCCCTGGAGAGAGCAAATGCCATTGGTTCCACAGCGGCAGGCTCACCAAAACCAACAAAGCGAGCGCCACCTGCATTCCGCTTAAAAACAGCCCTTCCAGGGCCGGAATCGGCAGGGCCGCCAGCCAAGCCACGCCAGCCACAAAGAGATCACAGACCAGGCGCAGCAAGGGCGCACCCCAGGCCCAGAGAGACCCCGAACAGAGCGCCAGAAACATGCCGGCCAGGGTCATCCAGGTTAAAAGTGAGACAAAGAGTGTGGCCCAGAGATTGGCGGGAATCACCAGCAACGAGACGGCACCAAAATGGTAGAGTTGCACGGGCAAGACCCAGAGCTGGGCGGCCAGCAAAGCGCCCAAACAGGTGGCCAAAGGCAGGGGCAAAAAATCGAGCTGTTCCGCCAGCCATGTCGCCCCCCAAATCAGGCCCGCGGTGGCCAAAAACGAAAATTGAAAACCCGCTTCGAAGAGCAGCCCTGGACGCCAGAGCAAAAGCAGCCAACCGCCCACCAGCAGGGCCTGCAAGGCGTGAATGCGGCGAAAACAGGCCCAGGCCACCAGCCCCAAACAGGCCACCATGCCAGCCCGCAGCACCGAAGCGGAAAAACCCGTCAGTGCAACATAAAAAAGGGTCACCATCGCGCCCGAAGCCGCCGCCGCCCAACGGGGCAAGCGCAAAAACCGGGCCAGCCCCAGCCAAGCCAAGAGCAAAAGCTGAACCTGAAAGCCCGAAACCGCCAGCACATGCTGCAAACCGGCCTTTTGAAAGAGGGTCTGAATACGCTCAGAGACGGGGGCTTCTTGCTCTCCCAAAACCAAAGAGCCCAACAAAGCCGCCGTCTCTGTTGGCAAAACCTGAGCAAAAGCCGAAAAAACCCGACTGCGCACACGCTCAATGCCACGCCCAAGCGCCCAATCAGAGGGGGCCTGCACAAGCATCCATTGACGGGCCTGAAACTGTGCAAAAACACCCTGCCGGGCCAAATAATCGCGGTAAGAAAAAGCGCCAAAATTCAGGGCGGGCAGGGGCTGGCTCAAATGGCCAAGCAGTTTAACCTGCGCCCCGCTGGGGGGCCGCGAGGAATCAACAGAGGGATGAGCAGAGGGAGCCTGGGGCAAATTGACCTGCACAAGCCCCGAAACCCGGTGCACAACTCCCTGTTTTTTCAGGCTTTCGGCCTTGAGACGCAATTTAAAACCCCGCTCACCAACCTGAACAGATTGCACGCGCCCGATCAATTCGCAGCGTTTGCACGTCGCCAAACTCGCCAAATGCACCACATCGCTGCGCTCAGGACGGGGCGCACGCAACAAGGCCCAAGTGAGCCCCAGTCCGGCAGAGAGCAAACAGAGCAACAAAAGCTGCAAGGCCGTCCGACGTTTGTGTAAAAAGGCAGGCAAAAGCACACCAGGAGCCAAGAGAGTGAACACCTGGGCCTGCAGCGGCCAAGCGGAGAGGCCGATGCCTCCGGCAAAAGCCAAAAGAGGCAAGAGCAAACGCGGGTTCATCGCAGGTAGCCCTTGATATCTTCAAAGCGCTTGCCCCCCATGCCTGAGACCTTGCGCAGGTCTTCGATCCGGGCAAAGGGGCCGTGTTCTTGGCGATAGGCCACAATCCGCGCTGCCAATTTGGGCCCCACCCCCGGCAGGGTATCGAGCTGAGCGACCGTGGCGGTATTGAGTCTGATCGGGGTCAGCGGGCCCTTTTTTTTGTTTTTCTTGTTTTTGTTGCGGCTGGAGACTGTTTTCTCATCGCCGGAACCGGATTCAGCAGAGGAAGGCTCAGATGCACGGTTCTGAGCACCGACATTGGCCAAAGCCCTGGGAATATGCACCTCTCCGCCATCGGGCAGCGCTTTTGCCAATAAACCAGGTGCAACGTCGGCATCGGGGGTGAGGCCACCCGCCCGCTGGATTAAATCATAGACCAAGAGGCCTTTGGGCACGCGGTAAATACCAGGGGTCTTGACCGCCCCTGTAATCAAAACCTGGGCTTGGGGCTGAATAATCGTAGCGGGCTGAACCGAGCCCAATTCAACCTGGGTGCGGGCCTCGGAAGCCGGAAATAGCCAAGGCTCAATCAGGGTCCAGCCCCAAGAAAAGACCCCAGCCAAGAGCAGCGAAAAACCAAAATAACGCAAAGACATCATTGATAACTCCTTTAAAATATCTGTTAAAGACAGCATAAAGGAGGGGCCCCAAAACCTTAATGAGCGCTTTTTTAACGGTCTGGGAACAGTTTTTTAACAGGCGATTTATTAAAAATTCATTTACACTGGGACGTGTTCACGGCAGATAAGCTGTGTCTCTTGAGGACTTAATTCTTCTCCAACCAATTGACAGAAAAATGTTGAATTAGGCAGTTTTTGATTATAACGACAGCTTTTACACACGCCAAAAGTCTGAGCCTGATTGGCTTTTAGAAGTTCAAATAATAAGAAATGTAGACCTTGCTCTAGATTTTGTTTTTGAGCCGAGCTTAAATCAGCACAAACCGACTGGAACACAGAAAAAGGGACAGCTTCAGAGACAAACTTCTGACCCGCAGTTGTTAATTTTAAATGCACACTGCGTTTATCATTTGGATCAGGCCTTTTATGCAAAAAACCTTTTTTTTCGAGCACTTTAAGGGTTTGTGAGACCGTCCCTTTGGTTTGTCTCAAATATTCGGTCACAGCCATAGGCGTATCCGAAAAACGATTGCATTGAGATAAGTAGTGGAGTATCTCAACTTGAATGGGCTGCAAACCTTGTTCAGCCCCTTTTTTACGGGCTTCTACCCGCAGAAGCTCACTGAGGCGTTCAAGATAAGTATAAAGGATATTTGTATTCATAACATTATAGTATTGACTAAAAACTATCTTGACAAGGTTTTTCATTTGAAGTAGCATAAATATAGTTTCGACTCAATACTAATTTTGGAGATTTAATTATGCAAAAAGCCATTTATTATCATGCGGGTTGTCCCGTTTGTCTGGAAGCAGAAGATCAGATTTTGGCTGCCCTGGATTCAAATAAATACCAGGTGGAAATTATTGATCTTCGTGAAGAAAAAGCAGAAATTACGAAGGCAGAAAATCTGGGGGTGAAATCGGTGCCTGCTTTGGTTTTAAATGGCCTGCCCTTTCATATAAATTTTGGTGCTGCTCTGGTAGATCTAAAGAATGAGGTAACCCAATGAAATGGCTGATTACTCAATTAACTTCATTGTTTTTGCTCACAGCTTGTTTTCAGACAGCCTTGTCCAATCCCATTTCAAGAAATCCCCAAACAGTATCTGGTGAAAATACAAAGGAGTCCCGTTTAAACCATGAACATGATAAAAATTCACATCATGGTGGGATTCTTGCAGGTTCTGGCAATCAAAGTTTGGCCGCGTTTGATATTATTCATGCCAAAATTTCAACAGATAAAGATTGGGCTATCTTTCACATGGCTGTCTCTGGAGATGCTGGTTCAAGCAAGCCAACTCCCACAGGTAAATTGGCCGGTAGTAGCGTGTACTCCTATGTTTGGCCGACATCCCTGAATAGCTCGGAAGTAGGCTTTGAACAAAACATGGGTATATTGGCGTTGGCGGTTACTGCTCATCCGGATTTTGATGATACCCCACTTTACGATGAAAATGGTGATAAGAATCCGAATAATGATGGAGACGTATGGCATAGCCATTGGGTGGTATTAAAAGCCAATGACAAATGTGGAAAAGGGGCTTTGGGTGTGGTCGATATCCCTGAAGGGGCAAGCCCAAAATTACCGAAAACCTGGCCGGGTTTACCTATCTTGATTGATAGTCCAGGTTTTGAGCCCAATATCGGAGGAGAAACGGTTGAGGTAAAAGTACCTTTAAAAGACATAACTGCCATCAAAGATGCAAAATTTGATGGGGTGACTGCGGGTTTGCGAGTTCATCAAAGTGTTCATACTCCATTGTTATGTGTGGTGGACGTTAAAGATATCGCTTCTGGAGATCTAAGTTTGCCAGGAGAAGTGAATAAGTAAGACTATCTGATATCTTTCCTCTAAGGGGGATTTACTTAAGTAAATCCTCCTTTAAACACAAAAAAACAGCCCCCTTGCGGAGGCTGTCTCTGATGGGTTTTGAAGCCCTAATTGGTCGGGCGTGGCTTGAGTTGCAGCGGGGGCAACGTCAAGACTTGGCCGGGATAAATCCAGTGGGTATTGGTCGAGCCAATCACCTGGCGATTCATCTGGGCGATTTCGGGCCAGCGCTTCCAATTGCCCAATTCAGTCCGGGCAATGGAGGAGAGGGTATCACCTTTTTTGACCGTGTAAAGAATTTTGCTAACCGAGTCAATCGGCGTCACACCCTGCACCGGAGCGGGCTGGGCGGGAGCCGGGGTCGGCTGCGCGGGCGCGGGTTGAACAGGTGCTGGAGCAGGCTGAACCGGAGCCGGTTGCTGCTGCACTGGTTGTGCTGGGGCCGGTTGGGCCGGAGCGGGTGCGGGCTGAGCTGGAGTCGGCGGCTTGGGAGCCGGACCACTCACACCATAATCATCGGAAACCAAGGGATTGTGGCGGTTGCCGGGAATAAATGACTCCTCATAGACCGCCGTGGGCTGAGAGGGCGTTGCCGGTGGCTGAGCAGGCGCAGGCTGGGCCGGTGCTGGTTGCACAGGGGCCGGCGTGGGCTCTTGAGCCACAGGGGCGGGTTGCGGTTGCGCTGGAGCCGGTTGGACGGGTGCAGGCTGTGCGGGTGCGGGCTGTGCGGGTGCGGGCTGGGTCGGCGCAGGTGGCAGAATGTCTTCGTCCACGGGCGGCTTGGCAATCGGCTCATCGACCACGGGCGGTTTTGGGGCCGGTGGGGTAGGTTGAGCGGGGGCCGGTGTGGGCTCTTGAGCCACAGGTGTGGGTTCGGGCGGCTTGGGCTGCACAGGGGCTGGCTCGGGTGGTTTGGGCTGGGCCGGTTGCGTGCCACCAATGCCTTCGCCGCGCAAAATGCGCTCACGCAGGGCTTTGGCCGCATCGAGCTGTTGTTTGGCCTGATCCACGTTTTGGCGGGCACTTTGCAGACCCTCTTGGGCTTTGGCCAAGTTCTGATTGCGCTCATGCAATTCAGACAGGCTGTTGCCAATGCCCATAAAGCTCAGCGGGCCCTGTTTTTCAGAGATCTCTTTTTTGGCACCGGCCACCGATTTTTCGCTCTCTTTGATCTCCATGTCGAGACCGCGAATGGCGCGTTTGAGCTGGGTCATACGCTGCCAACGGGCTTCTTGGGTCAAACCAGAGGGCGGATTCGGGGTTTGATTGTTGTGCTCTTCTTCGAGTTTGCTCAGCTCTTGGCTGTACTCGGTTTTTTCAAGTTTGAGGTCTTTGATGGTGGCTTCGAGCGAGCTGACCAAAGACTGTTTTTCAGCCAAATCTTTGGGGGAGTTTTTGCCCAAGAAATCCACCAGACGTTGGCGCAGATACTGGGCATCTTCGACTTTGTCTTGGGCTTTTTCGAGGCCTTTGTTGGCTTCTTTGAGTTTTTGCTCAGAGGTTTTGATCAGTTTCTCAGCGTCAAGCAAAGGAAAGGTGGCTTTGCTGGCATCAAAAAAGACGACACCCTGGGCAGGTAAATTGCCAGACTGGGTTTCGAGCGTAAAACCCGTTTTGATATGGCTGGCTTTGACTTCGTCTTTTTCGTAGAGGCCCAACTCTTTATCCGCGAGGTTAAAGGTGGCTCCTGCCATTTGTGGGGCATTGGCCGCCACCGATTGGATAAACGCACCGACTTCTTTGTAATTAAGATCGTCGTTGTGTTTTTCTACAAATTTTTTAATTCCTTTGTCGGAGAAATCGCTGAGATACGTTCCCCCGATATGGAAAGAAATATTATTGGCTTTAAACGGGCTTGCCGTGGGGTGATTGAGGACATAATCCGCAACCTGTCCCATCGCAGGAGAAAACCGAATATTGGACATGAGCGCTCCGAGCCACCTTTCTTAAGGCAGATTTAATATGCATTTAGTATTCTTATACCCCGATCAGGTCCAAAGGATGCGTGATCAGTACAATTTTTTTTGCCTTTAATTCCTATCATAACTGATCTCAAGGCCCGGCCCAAGGTTCTGTGCGCAGGATTACTGAGCTTTTTGGTCAATCTGCTATGCTTAAAAGCGGTGTACGTAGTAGCTAGATGTTTTTGATAACCTTGACGCTATGCGTAGTTGCCATTTTTGTATTTTTCCTTATCATAGGATATGGTTGCTTATAATCACTACAAAGGAGAAAGCGTATGCTGAAACGCATTGCTGCATTCATGGTGCTTCTGACCATGGTATTTGCTTTCCAGTCAAATGTCTGGGCAGCTGCTGTCCATGCTGAAGACACCGTGGCCCCCAGTGCCGAGGAAGTTATTCGTCTCTCAGAAAACCCCCAAATGGCTCTGTTGAACGACAATCTTCCAGTTGCGGCCGCCACTGGCTTTGGTGGAATGAAAATTGAATCCTGGTTCTGGATTCTGTCTGTGATTCCTGGTCTCGGTCAGTTTATGATGGGAGATATGTGGAGAGGGATTCTCTTCTTTATCGCGCCGATTTTACTGTCTGTTGTTTGGAGTATCATTGCAGGCATTCTGGTAGCTGGAGCTATTTCAGGTGGAGCAGCAGGAGTCACCGGTTTTGCGGCCATTGCGCCCACTATCGGTCTGATTGTCTACCTCGCTTCACTGGGTCTCTGGATCTGGAACTTGGTTGATGCCTATTTCATGAACCAAACCAAAATGGCTTCAATCGAAGACCAGCAGAAAATGGCTGCCGAATTGGAACAGAAACTGATCGCCATGATCAAGTTTACTGAAGAAAACCAAGTCGTCGCCCTTGATGGCGGTTTCGGACTGAACCATCGCGTGGCTGCTTTCTAAACGATTGCAATCAAGCAAAGGCCAGAGTTCGCTCTGGCCTTTTTTAGTGCCAGAAACACAAAGGCCCTGGCTTTAATCGAGCCAGGGCCTTGCCGCAAGAAAAGTTAAACCGCCCCCGCAAACAGGCCTGGGTCCAATTCACGGGCCTTGCTGTGGAATTCATCGGCCGTCTCATAATCCCCCAAGTGGCGCAAGACCGTACCCATGGCATAACAGAGATCTGCAGTACATTCCCCTTCGCGCAGGCTCTGGCTGAGATAGGTCAAGGCAGAGGGGTAATCCTGCTCCATCATATAGGCCACACCGAGGTTATACGCCACATCGGGCTGATAGGGATCGACCTGCAGCGCATATTTGAATTTTTCAATGGCCTTGGGGTATTCTTGCTGCGAGAAAGCCTGAAAAGCAACGCCCAAAGCTTGTCCCACAATCTGGGTGCGCTGGAAGCGGAAGACAGGGCGCAGGCGCAAAGCACGCAAATTGGCCATTGCAATTTCTGCCGCCAATTCCCAGCTAAAGCCCCCCACAATTGTTTTGCGGGCTTTTTTACCCTTGGCTTTGGCCTCTTTGCGGTTGTCATAAACGTGGCGCAAGAGGGCCTTGAGGGCCTCAAGGTCAGGCTCTCCCCAAAAAGGATAATCCACTGTAGCCAAGGTCTGATCGACTTGTTTTTCAGGGAATTGTTTTTTCTCTGCAGGTATCAAATAGGCGTTTTGATCGTTACAAAAGTCCAAGGCTGCGCCAAATCCGGTCACAATCACCGGCAGTTCTGAGGCCATGGCCTCAGCTATCGGCAAGCCAAAGCCTTCACCCCGGTAGGGATGAACCAGACAATTGCAAGCGGTGTAAAGCGAAGGCATTTCAGCCAAAGACAGCTCTTCGGTCAAATGCAAAATTTCAGGCATATTGGGATTGGCAGCTTTGCAGCTCTCCAACCAAGAGGGAATATCCAGGGCCTCATAGACCGTTCCGGCCCCAAATTCTTTTAAGACCAAGGCCACATTGTCGTCAGAAGTAAAGGTCTCTACAAAAGCCTGCAACAAGACGTCGATACCCTTGCGCAAAATCCCACCACCGACAAAGAGAAACTTAAAGGTTTTATTGGTTTCCAGACGCAGAGGCGGGGTTTTGGGGCTGTAGAGATCGGCATTGACGCCATTGGGAACCACCACCACTTTTTCTGGGATCAGGCCACTTTCGATATAACAATCCCGTACAAAATGGCTGGGAACCCAGAGTTGATCGAGGTATTTGTTCATATTATAGACCCAGCGCTCGGGGATCGAGCCAAACTCCCAAGGCTGAATCATGACCCAATGTCCGGCTTGAGAGGGGGGCTCAAAATCAGGCGGCCAATGATGGCGCACCACCGCCTGGGGGGAAACAGCCAAAGGCGTGTGAACATGGGCTGCCAATTCAGCAAACTCACTGCCGGGCTCGGGTTCAAAGCTGGCGTTGCTGAAGGTTTTTACCTCCAGCTCAAAATTGGGGTGTTTGAGCAAGGCGGCAGTCAAATGGCGATTGACCAAAGATAAACTGTGGTAGTTAAACAGATCTCCCTGCCACAAGACCGATAACGTGTTTGGTTCAGGAGCCAGAGGCAGATAATCCTGAAGTTTGCGACCATACCAAACCAAACTGTTTTCATGCTCCCAAACTTGGGTGCGCACCAGGCCGCTCTCTTGCAAGAATTTATCCACCACTCTTTCCGGATACGGGCGGCAGAGGTGGTTGTTTTTCCAGAAGGCGTCTGAATATTTTTCAAAGCGCAGCAGGACTTCACCACCGGGTTTAAGAATGCGCAAAACATGGCGCAACAAGAGCTGCAAATAGTCCGGCGGTACTTCCTGCAAAAGGGTATCTAACATGACAAAGGACTGAGAGGCCGTTTCCTGACGGGCGATCTCCCCCCCATGGGCCGGTTGCCAGACTTTTTCGGCACGGGCATAGATTTTTTGGGCCAAAGCGGGCAAAGAGAGGGGACGCGCAACGGGAGCAGGTGCTGCCTGAGTGGGTGTACAGCTATAGGTATGGTGGTTGGCCCGCTGTTGTTGGGCCGTGACCTCAAAGCCCCACTCCTGCAAAAAGGGCGCCAATTCGGGATAGGGGCGGCGGTTGAGCAGGCACTCCCAAAACAGAGAATGTTCACTTTCGAGCGGCAGGGTCTGAATATGCAATTGTCCGCCAGGAGAGAGCAATTCCCGGGTGCGCACCAAGGCCTTTTGTAATTCATGGGGCAAAAGAGTTTCTGGCACTCCTTGCCAGAGAATCACATCAAAAGTCCCTTTGAGCTGATTGAGCGTTTTGAGAATATTGCGACTGTAGTGAATCTGATGGGCTGCTTTGGGCTTAAACTTGGGCGTGATTTCGGAGAAATTGAGTGAGATTCCCAACATGCGCTCACACTGTACCCGGTACATCAACCAGGTATTTTGAATATGCGGGCCGATCAACAAAACCTTGGCATCTTCAGGAATATCCACAGAAAAGAGCTGACTCTTCCAATGCTCTGCAAAAGCGGGTGTTGAGACCGGCATATTTAAAAGCGGCAGAGAGGGGAATTTGAGAAACGCTTCAATCACCCCATCTTGCCAGCCCTCATCTTCTGTCAGGGCCTCGGTAAGCTGAAAACCACAGTGTTTGAGCAAAATTTCGAGCAGAACAGCCGGATAGGGGCGTTGATGCATTTCATCCAACCAAAGTCCGTGTTCGCGCACGGCTGCATGATTGGCATTTAAAAAACGCAAGACCAGCTTGCCACCTTTTTCCATCGCAAGATTGCAATCTTGTAAAAAATGCACCAATTGCCAGGGCGAAAAACGCTCAAGGGTATAAGCGGTATGCAAACCATCAAAGATATGCAGAAATTTACCCAAGCTCTCGGGGCCTCCAGCGAGCATCTGCAATCCCTGCTCCAATCCCTGTTCAAGACTGGCGGGATTGGACTCCAAGACGGAGGCCGGTACATTTTGGTCGTTGAGGGCCCGCACCAATGTTTTTTCTTCTGTGCCTACGGCCAAGACCTGTTTGCAAGCAAGAAAACGGCTTTGATCCGCCAAGGTTTTTTCAGCCAAAGCTCGCCCCATGGTGGCTTGATAAATCAGGCCAAACGAGGGCAAAAGTTTGCCCGCGTGGTGGGTAATCGGGGGAGCCTGATAGGCCTTGAGAATATCCTCTGCGCCATGAATGAGTTGCACCTTTTCGGTCTTCAAGCCCAATTCAGCCAATAAAGCCAAGTCTGATTCCGATTCCACAAAAACACGGGCGGCTATCGACGCAAACAAACGCTGCAAAATTTGATTCAGACGTTCAGCCTGTTCGCTGCGCAGTTCAGTCCACTGCCCCGGTTTTTCGGGTTCGCGCAACATTTGGCGAATTTGCAGGGCCGAATGATCTGCCAAGGAATAAAAGACAGGGATATTCAATTCAGCCAAATAAGGCGCCATATGTAAAGAGGCCAAACGGAAAGAACTAAAATGAACACGCCGGGGCTGGTAGCGATCGACCAATTGTTTTAAAAGTTGGAGCACGTCTTGGGAAAAGCCCCGATGGGCCGTGTCCTTTTGTTCTGGCGAAAAGTTACAAATATCTACCTCGCGCACCCCTGCGCGATAGCGATAATCCACATGTAAGCCCTGTTGTTGGGGAATGGTGCGGGTTGAAAGGTTGATACGCACAGGGGCTTGGCCTTGTTCTGCCAGGCGCTGCACACAGTCCGTCAGCGACGGGGGCAACTCGGCCTGTTCAGGCAAAATCCAGAGAGTGCTCTCAGCCTGGGCAGGCAAAAGCAGATCGCTGTATTTTTCGGCAAAGATGCGGGCCTCTTCGCTCAGCCCCCGATTATACAGTGCCTGCAAAATGGCCTGCAGGGCGTAGACTTCTCCCTGAGAGTTGCTGGGAAAGACCTCGGGCAAAACCAAGTCTTGCAAAGGGTATTTTTCAAGCCAGGTGCGAAACAGGCCAATAAACTCGTCGGCCTGTTCAATGCGTGGCATTAAGCGGTTGCGTTGGGGAACAGCCGAAACAGAAGCCACAGGCATTTCAACCAAAGTGTGGTCAGAAAGCCATTCCACCAAGAATTGTTCTTCGAGGTAATAATGGACCATTTTTTCCCAGTTGAGGGCTTTTAAACTCGCACGCTGAAAGACAAAAGCAGCAAAAGGCACAGGGCAATCTTCGCTCAACAGAAAGCCTTTCCACTCTGCCGCGTTGAGATGAGGCGTGAGCGCAGGCAAGGGGTAGAGTTCGCGGTCAAAGGCCTGGGCATGGGCATAGAGCCCTTGGGCAGTGGGTTGACCTGCCAGGGTTTTTAAAGCTGAGGCAAAATGCAGGGGATGGTAAAACGCCTCAGGCTCAGCAAAAGCAATCCAATCGTGTTGGGCCTTTTCACTTCCACGCTGCCAAATCTGGGCCAGGGGAGTGTCTCTTTCAACGGATTCCGTTTGCCATTCAGCGGGCAGCCATTCAGGCAAGATCACGCCCTTTTCATAATAGATCAGCACCTCGGGCTGCACTTCTTGCTGCTGAGCAAGACTGTGCAAAAGATGTCTTTCAACCAAAAGCGGTGCCTGAGGACAATAAACAACCACGCTGATAGACATAAACTAACTCACTTTCAATTCTGCGAAATAAGCGGCCACAGGGTCCTGCTGCGCATGGCCCTTCCATTGAAAGAGCTGGGGCTGTTTTTGCTCAAAGCCCATCTGCAGATACAGACCCGGCAAGGCCTCGCGAAAGACGGGTCGCCAACGTTGGCTAAAGGTATCAGGCATCGAGGATTGCAATAAAATGGCTTCGCTGCTAATCCGTTCGGGCAGTGTGACAGTGGCGGGATAGAGATGCAACCAGTATTGCTGCTGACGCAAACCGATCGAAATATCCTGGGCCAACCAATCCGCGTCCCAATGACTGTCTTCCCAGCTCAGGCCCAAATAGGCCGTGCGGCGCACAAGCAACACGGACAGCGGCAGAGAAGGCAGAGCCACAGGCGCCTGAATCAGGGCCTGCCAAACCGCCGAAGAAACCCCTTGCCCCAAACCCAAAACCCGCTGTCTGCGGGCCGGAATGCTGAACTCCTGCTCAGCCAATGCCAAATTGTGTTTGGGTTGATCCAAAATCAGGCAGGTCCCAGCTGTGATGATTTTTTCTTCCTTGCAAAGCAAAGGGGAAAGGGCTGCATGATTGGGGTTCGCATTTAAAAAAGCCAGCGCATCAGGTAAAAAGGCCAATTCTTCGGCGCTGGGGGCCCAATTTAAATAGAGACAAAACTCAGAACTGGCCTCTTGAATCAGGGTGCGAAAACAGCGATTGAGCGAGGCTTTTTCAGGGGTGTTCATTAATTTGATCGTGTGATTGAGAGCCTGAAAATGCGGACGTAAGGGTTCTTCCAATTCAGGGCCTTTCATCATCACCCACTCCGCATGGGCTCTGAGCCACTCCGATTCAGCAATCAGGGCCTTAAAAGCCGCAAGCTCTGAGGCGTTTTGAATCTGGCAGAGCAGGGTTAAAGCGGGTTGAGCCTCAGCAGCGGTGCCACGAATGACTTCGACCTGACTCTGGGAAGAAGATTTGCGAATAATACGAAGTGCCATCTGTCAATTATCCTTTTCCGAGGGTCAAGCCCCACACGTCTTTAAAGATTAAAAACACACCCAAGCCAATCAGCAGAATAAATCCGGCATAATGCAGTTTTTCTTCAATCCGGCGCGGCAAAGGCTTGCCCCGGACCGCTTCAATCACAAGCAAAAAGAGATGGCCTCCATCCAGGGCGGGAATCGGCAAGATATTGAGGATTGCCAGCTCAATGCTGATCAGCGCAGCAAAATACATCAATTGAGAAAAACCCGTTTGCGAGACTTTGGAACCCATATGCACAACCTCAACCAAGCCGCCGACCTGGTTCAAGGGCAAAGCACCACTTACCAATTTGGTCAAAGCCGCCATCAGCAAGTCGGCCATACTGAGGGTGTCTTTCCAGCCTTGTACGAAGGCCTCACCGGGGCCAGAAACAGGGCGTTTGCGTGCCAGGTCCTGGATCTCCACACCGATCGTGCCAGAGGCAGAAGGAGTGGCTTTGAGGCTCAGGGTTTCGTTCATGCGCTGGACACTGATCGTCAAAGGCTGGCCTTTGGCTGCTTTGACGGTTGATTGCATATCCGTAACTGTGGCAATCGCTTTGCCATTGATGCTTTTGATCTGATCGCCGGATTTGATTCCCGCTTGGGCCGCAGGGGCATTTTCCATCACCCGGCCCACCAAGACACCGCCCTTTTGATTAAAATCGGGTACACCTGTGGCGAAGACGAGGGCCACGAGAATCACATAAGCCGCGATCATATTGGCGACCACGCCGCCTGAAATAATAATGGCCCGTTCCCAAATCGCGCGGTTTTTCAGAAAACGTTTGTCTCCAGGTTCAAATGTCTCACTTTTTTCGCCGGATTCATCTTCGTTGTTTTCGTCGTCCATAAAGGCACAAAAGCCCCCCAATGGCAGGGGGTTGAGCTGAATATCGGTCTCGGCCCAGCGAAAGCTGAGCAAAGGACGTGAGCCCAAAGGAAAACCAATTGAAAAGATCTTGACGGGAACGCCCAAAGATTTGGCACAGATAAAATGACCAAATTCGTGAAAAGCGATCAACAGAGCCAGGACCAGAATGACAAGCAGGATATGCGGAAGGTTCACGGGGATCTTCGCTCCCTTTCTCTGAATTCAAACCTGTGAGAAACATTTTTTTCTTTCTCAGCAGTATACCACGCAGCCCTCTGCTTCCGGCGTGAACCCCCGGTCAGAAGGCAGGCCAATTCTCATTAAGCCATCAGCAAGCAAAACAGGCGCTTCTTTCATTGATCTGGATCAACCCCCCCATCTCTATTTTTGATTACGATGGGAGCGGATACATCAAAAGGAGCGTTGAGTATATATGGTATTGAGTGCCTCTCTCCCCCTGGTTCTGGATTATTTGCCTCAGAATTTTCGCTGGTTCTGGGAAGAACACCATGTTGTACGCCGGCTGGCCGAACGGGAATCGTCTCATTTTTTACTCTTTTCTGACCTCAAAGAGAGCCAAGATATTTTGCCCCTGGAAGAATTTTTTCAAAGCGGTCTGCTCAACCCAGGTCCAGCAACAGGCACAGCCTTTCTCTGTCTCAAAGGTGAAAAAGGGATTTATGTACTCTTTCTGGCTCAAACGGAAAAACAAGAGGTGCAACAGACTTTGGAAAATGTCTTGGCAGCGCTGAAAAAAAACCATCCCTTTTCCCCCGACCCCGAATTGGAGAACCAAATTTCAGCCATGCTGCTGCGGGCCCAATCGCTCAAATACCCATCAAGACTGGGACGACTGGTCAATCACCATTTGCAGGCTGTGCAACCAGAATCTGAATTGTTCCAACCCCAAGATCATGCCGCCTTTGAGCACCTACCCAGCCCCCAAAACCCGCTCGATCCTCTCTTTTGGCAAGATGAATTGAAACAGATGGAAACCTGGGTCAAACAACTCCAAGCCACCCAGTTTCAGGAGGCCTATCACAGTGCCCGAGCACGCTGGAAAGAGGCGCGCAGAATTCTTGAAGAACACAGCCAAAGCACCCTGCGTTTGCGCGAGACCGAACGGGTCTGTCTGCTTTTTTTCCAGGTTGGCGCTTTGGTAAGGCAGTATTTTTGGCACAATAACCACATTCAAAACCCCGAACAGGTAGCCGCCAATTGGATTTGTCAGGTGATCACCCAAGCCATCAATGCCGCTGCTCAGAGCACCCAGAACCAACGGCTGCTCCGTTTGGCCCAAGGCTTAAAAACAGCCCTGAGCGAATTGAATGAGGCAAAAATCAATCCCCTGCCTGAAAATGATCTGCAAATCGATCACTATTTGAGCCTGCTCAAGGCCTTGGGGCAAGATCAATACAGCCTCAAGGACTTGCTGGGCGTACTTGCCAAAGCCTTGGCATTGGCCGTGGCCGATCGGGCCAGCGCCGCTCAGGAAAAACAGCCGCTTGAAAAAGGCAGCCTGCAGGAGTGTTTGCAGGCCAGCATTTTTTTAGAACTCTCTCAATTCACCAAGGGAGATATCGATCTGCTGGCCCTTCAGCGCGCCTCAGCCTTGCTCGCTCAGACTCTCTATGTCCGCTTTTTTGCCCCCTTGCCCCTGCCAGATTAAAGGACTCTCTGGGAATTCCCATCTCCTTTGCCTTGGTTGTTGGCGAGTTTTCGAGCCATTACAACCAAGGACAGCATCGATAGGGGATTGGGATGAAAAGAGCGACAGCTCTGTGAGCTGTCATTAGAATCTTTGGGTTGGTTTATCTTGGCATTCAGATTGGGAGGAAAAAACAATGCACAAGATGTATCTCTGCGTATGTTATTATTGAGGATATGGAATGCGTCAAAATCTTTCCGCTAAAACACCTCACTCACTTTCAACATGGGCAAATCTGGTCGGCTCGTCTGGAAGCCGGGAAGGCTTGGAATCAATGCCGAGACATTCATCTTGAGGCACGTAGCACAGGGCAGCTCTGGCCCAATCGAACTCAATTGCAAGAAGCGACAAAAGGGCTTTACGCCATGTATAGCCAGAGTGTGCAGATGGTATGCCACACCTTCTTACAAAATATTGAAACCACCCGCCAACTGCGTAAATCAGGGGTAAAAATTCGCTATCCTTACAAAACCAAACGAACTTATCCCCTTATGTGGCCTGCTCAGTCTGTCAAAGTCAAAGAGAATCGGGTGATTTTGCCGATGGGGAGAGGCCGAGAACCCTTGGTCTTGAACCTTAAGCTGCCAAAGGAAGCAGGAGCTTGCAAACTGGTCTTCAAAGATGGCTATGAACTTCATGTTACCTATCATGTGGAGGATACTCAGGAGCCACCAGGAACTCGCAAAGCCTGTGTAGACTTGGGTGAAATCCATCAAGCCGCAGTCAGTACCGATTCAGGCCAAGCGATTGTTGTTTCCGGTCGTGGGATTCGCTCTCTCAAACGCCAAAGGTCAAAAGCGTTGGGGGAAATCGCCCGAAAACGCAGCCGCTGTAAAAAAGGCTCCAAGCGTTACCGCAAGCTGCAAAAGGCCAGACGAGAAGTGAGTAAGCGGTATGAGCAGCGCATCCGAGATTTGCGCCACAAAGGCACACGCAAAGTCATCAATTTCTG
>JADMKE010000030.1 GCA_018780035.1 Candidatus Sericytochromatia bacterium | reverse complement strand
GAGGCCGATGGACGTGGTAATTCGCTTCGACTCCGAAGTTTGTTTCATTTTTTGGTGTTTTTTGCGTTTCAAGCCAGACCTCTGCGATATAATCAGGGTATGGAAAAGCAATCGCTTCAAAACCCAATTCAGCAGCTGTTCACACCCGCTGTTCACGCCCAACTCAAACGGCTCTGCACAGATTGGCAGATTTCGCATATCTCCCTCTTTGGCTCGGCATTGAGGCCGGATTTCAGACCCGAAAGCGATATTGATCTGTTGCTTGAATTTATCCCAGGCCAAGAGCCTACTTACTTCCAATTGGTCGAGCTCCAGGTCCAACTCGAAACGCTCTTTGAGCGGCAGGTGGATATCGTGACCCACAATGGCCTGCTTAACAGCCTCAATACCCAGCGGGCCCAGGCCATTTTAAACTCCAGCCAGGTTCTGACCCTTGATGGCTAACCTCGGTGAAAGAGATCTGCAATCTCTTCAAGATCTTCAAGATTCTGCTCAGTTGATCCTCAACTATGCATCAGGTTTCACAGAGGCCAGCTTGGCACAAAACAAAATGGTGCAAGATGCGATTATTCGGCGCTTTGAGATTATTGGCGAGGCGTCGGCCCGTATCTCTGACCCGTTCAAAGCAATGTATCCCGCCATTCCCTGGCAAGTGATGAAATCCATGCGCAATCTCTTGATCCACCAATACGACAGTGTCGATATACCGATTCTCTGGAAAACCCTTGAAAAAGATATCCCTGCCTTGATCCAGCAGGTTTCAGTCATACTTAGGGCACTTGAAAATCCAGATCTCAACTGCGATTCTTAAATTATTTTTAAAATAATCACAAACTTCCCTTGACATTCATAACCTAATCTTACTATGCGGCTAGTTTCTTCCAGATGGCGTCAAGCGTGCAACTGTGTCCGAGAGGGTGCAGCACAAACACGGGAGGCGTGAGGGTCCTGAAAGGGAAACAACCCGGCTGGATGCAACGAAGACCTCAGGAGGCCGACGGACGTGGTAATTCGCTTCGACTCCGAAGTTTGTTTCATTTTTTGTTGTAAGATACAATTATGAAATGAGTGAGGGGAGGTTCAAACCATGGGATTGCCTGAAAAATTCGATGCTTTGCCACCTGATCTGCAGCAAGAAGTCTTAAATTTTATGGACTATCTTGTGGCCAAACGAGAACGGCAAGAAGCAGAGTCGGTAGATCGCAGCCTCGATGCTGCCCTGGCTTTTCGTGGGCTCGGAGCAGAAATCTGGAAAGACACGGATCCGGATCAGTATATTGCTGAATTGCGGGCAGATTGGTGAACCTGACTTTTTGGGACAGCAATCTGTTTATTTATTTGATCGAAGAAGTTCAGCCCTTTGCGCAGCAGGTAGAACAGATTGTTTTGCATATGCGCCAAGACAGAAGCCTGCTAATCACCTCTGCATTAACAGTCTGTGAAACCCTGGTCAAACCTGTTCGAGAACAGCGTCAGGATTTGCTCCCAAAATACCAAGAACTCTTTGCTCAGATTTCGGTTGTACCGATTGAGCCAACGCTAGCAAAGACCTTTGCCCAAGTGCGAGCCGAGCGCGGCATAAAAACACCCGATGCATTGCAATTGGCGTGTGCTTTAAAAGTCAATGCACAGCATTTTATCACCAACGATAACCGGCTTTCGGGCTTCTCTCACCCCGTTCTCAGCGTTCACAGTATGCAATCTTATTTGGCCCGTTTCACTCAGAGCTAAATGAGGTTGAAGTCAACAATTGGTGTGGCGTCTTAAATTATTTTTAAAATAACCACAAACTTCCCTTGACATTCATAACCTATTCTTAGTATATTGATGATACGAACTTCGGTGAAGCGAAGAAACGTAAGAAACGAATCGGGTGAAAGCCCCGGTTGAAATCCCAGGAGGGGCGGCGTTCAACGCAAGTTGAAAGATGCCAGCCTGACCCGGAGAGCAAATCCCGAGAGCCGTTAAAACGGAAAGCGGGGAATCGGCTGGAAGCAGCGAGAAGCTCTGGGCAGGATGAAATCCCTGGAGGGTGGGAACTCCCAGGAGGGTCAAGGTTCGGTCGCAAGGCTGGGCACACGATCTGCACGGAAGAATCCGTTGGAGCCTCGGCTGAGATGCGCAAGTGTCTCGGATAAAAGGCAAGAGCGGCAGGCGCTGGTAACAGTGGCCGACGGGCAGTGAGGGCAATACCCTGAAGGGGCCAAAGACGTGAGGGAAACGGGCCTGACTTCGGTCAAGGCAACGGATCCGTTCAAAGGGAAAAACCCTGAAGCCGCGAGAATCGGCAAGAGGGTCAAGTTTGGAAGAAGCCGAAAGGTCTGTTCTGAAACCGCTTGAACGGGGGGAAATCCCTGGGGGTCTGGCACAAAGCCTGAAGAGGGAGCTGCAGAGTGCAAACGATGCGGCTAGTTTCTTCCAGATGGCGTCAGGCGCGTACGACACCCGCAAGGGCAAACGCGAGCAGACGTGAGGGTCCTGAAATGGAGACAACCCGGCTGGATGCGACGAAGACCTCAGGAGGCCGACGGACGTAGGAATTCGCTTCGACTCCGAAGTTTGTTTCATTTTTTGGATTTTTTCTCTCTCCTACCCCCGTTTTTTCGTCTTCAATTTTCAAGATTCACTCAAAGTGCCAAGAACTGTTCAGATTCAAGAACTCAGCAAACGGGTATAACAATCCATGAATCAGACACAAACGCGCTGGAGACAACTTGATGGAAATTTCAAAACAAAGTTATCGCGAACTCAATCAGAACAGGGATATTCGGCTCACGCGTCAGGAAGTCTTAAAAGCTGACAGTGATGGCGATGGGCAACTCTCGACAACAGAGGGTGAAAAAGCCAAAATTGCCCCAGAGGATTTACCGGCTTTGAACAGGGCTTTACAGGGTTCTGCAGCCTTGGAACCCTCCACAGTCCTCTTTGCCATGTCTGGCAAACTTAAATCGATGCCTGCTCAGATCCCTGTTGTGAAACGCATCGAAAAATCTGCAGATGCCTTAGAGACATGGAGAGGGGAGACAGCGAATATCATCGCCAGGGTCCAAAACAAAGGGACTGAGTCTCAACGCCGTGCCGACACTCAGTCAGCATTAGGAGACATCGTTCAACAAAAGGTTCAATGGCGTGGCAACGGTGAAAATAAATTTGGAGAAGCCATTGGCTGCGCTAATGGGCCATTTTTGGCCTATGTCATGGCAGATTTGATTTCCGTAGAAGAAGCAAAGCACTTGATGGGAGATACCCTTTCAGCAGAAAATGTTCTTACAGGTGGCAAGAGCAGTCCCTTGTTGCTAGAAACGTTGGGAATTGATGCTGGCAAACCCATTCCAGAAGACCAACTTTATCAAGGTCCAAATACAGAACCCACACCCAAAGCTGGGGATGTGGCTGTTTTTGTAGAAAATGATGCGCAGGGATTCCCCACCCATTCGGCCTCTCATTTTGTGACCTTTACTGGCAATGGCTGGGAGGTCATGAGCCTACAGAGACATACAGATCCGCCCTCTGATACAAACCCCGCAATTTTCACCACAATTGAAGATATCTGGGCTGGCGACTTCAAAGGGACATCTGTGGTCATTTGCCCCTTTCCCTTTAAAAATCCTTAATTCCAAAGGACACTTTACCTGCTGCTTAGCCCCCAAATTGTTGAATAGGGGTTTATTTCCATTGCAATACAGTCTCTTCATTACCTGAATTCAGATCTCCAGCCAATGCGCCCGTGGGGCCCTTTTCCACTTGGCTGGATTTTTTGAGAAACAGCCCCAAAACCAAGGCTCCCACCAGCACCACAAACCAGAGTCCTCCGATCATGCCCAAACCCAAAGCAGTGCCAATGGCTGCTCCTGCTTGAGCGGCCTCAGAGCCCGCATCGGTAACCACTTTGCCTGCAGAGACCATGCCTGCGATGCCCGCAGTGGTCATGAGCAAGGTCCAAAATACGGCAAAGGATTTGATCAGGTTCCAGGCTGTGCCGCCTTCGCGAATCTCACCGGCTTTTAAATTCCGTTTGGCCAAATAATAGAGCAAGAAGATAATCATCAAGAGACAGGTTCCCAAGGCCCAACCAATGGCATTCTCCACTTTTCGCGTACGGGCGTCATTGAGCACCCACAGTCCAATCGCAATATTTAAAATCCAATACCACATCGCAATCATACCTCCGTTTCGTTATTTCAACCCAAATTGGGCCTTCTGCATGAGTTTGCCATTTTGAAACATGGCATTCATATTGCTGGCAAAACTATCACCTTCCCACTGGTACATCACCGTTTGGTAGCCCGCGATATCATTGCTGCTCAGCTCCGTGCCTGCTTTACCCAAAATGGCGACCACCTGCTCGTAAGACATACCCGTCTTGAGCCGGTTGTAATTGGCCATGGTTACTTGACTCTTGGGCTTAGGAGGCTTTGGGGGCTTTTCCTGAACTGGGGCCTGGGCAGCCGGGGCCGCATCATTGCTCGAGGTAGAACTGTTGCCGCCCTGGTTACCGCCCACAATACCCACCAACACAAAGAAACCGACCAGACCCAGCAGCCCCAATACGAGCGGATTCGTTTTTTTGTTGTTTGTTTGTTTCTTAGTGGGTGTTGCTGATGACGCTTGAAAAGCAGCCGCCGATTCAGGCACGGGATTTTCAAATTGCAGGCCACAATTGGGGCAAAAACGGGTGCCCGGACTTAAAGGGGTCTGGCATTGAGAACAGGTGATCATGGTTTAGTTTGTTTCCTTGGCGGTCGAATTCTGCTTTTTTGTCTTGATCAAATGATGAATTTGAAAGGTTTTAAACATGCTGATCAACATGACAAGAATTTGAATAACTTCCAGTATTTGTTTAAGGGTAGAACTATTCACTTTTTTCTCGCTTGATGATGGTATTTTGGATGCGAATGGTCAGGATCATAATGACGATCATAATGGATTGCATGATAATCATAGTCAGATTCTTGTCCATAAAAACTCCTGTGAGAATGAAATCTGATCACATTATTTCAGGCCCCCCTGTCAATTCTGGTCAGGGTCATTTTCTGAATTTGTAAATAATCCCCTGACCGGATTTGTCAGCGTTCACAGGCATAATCATTCCAGCTCTCTGCGAAAGGACAATTATTATGTCTAAAACACAACCATTTTTTCTGAGCGAACATGCCCGACAACGCCTGCGCCAGCGACAGATTGAGGCAGATTGGGTTGACTTGGTGCTAAAGCTCGGATACAGCTGGAAAGCAAAAGGAGCGCGGTTTTACCGACTTAAACCCGAAATCGCCTCAGTTTATCCTATTCCACTTTTGCAGCGTTTGACCGTCGTGGTACAAAGTCAAACGGTGATTACCGCCTATTTCGATGGTGTTTTGAGCGCTGAGCGCTACCGTAAATTGGTGCTCAAAGGGCGTCGCAAAGCCTGGCAAAAAGCCCAATATCAAAGATAAATCAGAAGAAGATTTCCATGAAATTAGATCTCTTTCAACCCGGTATGGTCGATTCTTGGGTGGTGTTTCAACCTCCTGCTTACATGATGAAAGCCATGTTGAAAAATAATTCCATTGATCGGCCCGAAGTAAATGGGGGGGTGGGATTTGTGTATATCGATCATGAAGCAGGTATCAGCCTACGTTTGCATTGGACTGTGGCCATTCAGAAGCAGTCCTTTGAATTGCTCGATTTAGTCATGAAAGAACAGGGAAGTATGTTGCTTTTTCGCTATGGGCTTTTTAACGAAATGGGGTTTTATCCCTTAAATTCCGAAGAATTAAAAAAACTGGATTTGCCTGACTATCCAGAGAGCCAAATCAATTATTTACCCAATACAGCCGTGCAATGGATGCGGCAAGATTCCCGTTTTGATACCTATCGTGCCTCAGGGTTTCCCGATGATCTGCGTTTTACGATTTTCCAAGGAGGGTTGAAACCTGAAGATGTCTGGGGAAGATTTGAAGGCTTAAGCAGTGACGGCTTTTATGTGGTGCGTTTGATGAATCGTCCCCATCAGAATTTTGGCGTTAATTTTGGCAAATTGCTTAAAATCAAGCTGGCCAATATTGGAGAAGAAGAACCAATTCTGCTGTGGATGCCTGATTTTGGAACCCTTGAAGTATTGGAGGATATCACCCTCCAGCTTTCGAACAGAGATCCCGATGCAGGGGGTATACGAACATGGAAGCTTGAAAACAAGAATAAGAAAGAACTCGTAAGTTA
This sequence comes from Candidatus Sericytochromatia bacterium, assembly GCA_018780035.1. Taxonomy (GTDB): domain Bacteria; phylum Cyanobacteriota; class Sericytochromatia; order UBA7694; family UBA7694. The sequence goes on along the minus strand of JADMKE010000030.1, from coordinate 11,544 downwards.
TATCCACACACTCGAATCTGGGCAAGCCTTTAAGGTAACAGGAAAAGAACGATTGGAAATCGTAAATATACCCAACGGTGATTAAACACGCCAAAAGCCTGTGTTATCAGAAGTGCTGAAAGACTCCGGCTCTTTAGGCCGGAGATGTAAAGCACACAAAGCGTAGCTTTGTCAGAAATTAGACAGGAATCATAACGCATGAATACAGTCAAAACGCTTGTATACTATAATAAGCTAGTTGATTTGAATGTTCTGTATTTTGATGTATAATATATTCTATGAGTGCTCAATTAAACTCCAAAAAAGTTCGTAAAACCTTTAAATACAAGGCAGTGGTCAGCAAAACAACGGCAGCCCATGCAGAACAATGGTTGTGGCGCTGTCAGCAACTCTACAATCTGGCGCTGGAACAGCGAGTTTTGGCCTATAAACAATTTGGCATAAGCCTCAATTACCATGCTCAATCTGCTGAATTACCCACTTTTAAACGAGCGTTTCCTGAGTTCGGGCAAGTAGGTTCTCAAGTCCTACAAGATGTTTTAGAACGTCTTGAAAAAGCGTTTCAGCATTTCTATGACAACTGCAAAAAAGGCGAAAAAGGAGGATTCCCACGCTTCAAAGCCCGCTCACGCTATGACACGTTCACCCTGAAAACGTCAGGTTGGAAGCTGAATGAGAACTATCTGACAGTCTCGAAAGTGGGTGTATTTAAACTTCTTTTGTCCCGCCCGATTGAGGGTAAAATTAAAACGGTCTCAATCCATCTGGATGGCAATGGTGATTGGTGGGTCTGCTTTTCCTGTATTGTGGATGCCAAAAAATATCCAGAACCGTTTAAGGGAAAAGTCGGCATAGATGTGGGTCTGAAGCATTTCTGTGTGGACTCAGACCCAGACAGTCAGCCGATTGCCAACCCGCGCTATTACCGCAAGTTGAAAGCCAAACTGCGCAGGCAACAGCGGATTGTTTCTCGCAGGAAAAAGGGCTCAAACCGCAGGAGAAAAGCGGTTAAGCGTTTGGCGAAGACCCATCGCCAGATTGCCAATATGCGAATGGACTTCCTGCACAAAGTCGCCAATCAATACGTTTTAAACTATTCGGAAATCCATGTCGAAGCCTTGAAAATTAGGAATATGTTAAAGAATCGTCATTTGAGTCTATCGATACAAGATGCAAGCTGGGGTCTCTTTTTTGAATTGTTGGGGTACAAAGCGGCAGAAGCTGGTCGCCAACTGTTCAAAGTGAATCCAAGAGGAACCAGCCAGAAATGTTCAGCTTGCGGTGAAGTTGTGCCCAAGACTTTGGCTGTGAGGCAACACTGTTGCAAGGTATGCGGGCTTGATATTGACCGCGATGAGAATGCTGCACGGAATATTTTAGCAGGATAAATCTCCTGCACTGGGGCCGGGCTGGCCCTTCAGGCGCTAACGTAGGCCGCTGGGTCAAGCGTAGCCTGAGAATCCTCGCTATTTAATGGCGGGGAGTGTCAACCTGAATTCTGACAATACCCCCCCAAGGAGCTGCCCATGCCTGCCACACTGACCGCTTCGATCCCCCAAAAAGGCCAAATGGTTCAGGTGCGGGGGGGAATCTATCTGGTGACAGAGGTGCATGCCCAAACCCGGCTGTTGGAAACCAGTGGCAGAATTGTGCCCACCAGCCATTTGGTGCATCTCAGTTCGCTGATGAACGAAGCCCTGGGCGAAGTTTTAAGTGTGCTCTGGGAGCACGAGCCCGGTGCGCGGGTCTTTGAAAGCCTGGCCTTGCCCGAGGGCAAAGGCTTTGACCCGCCTGAACAAATGGCGGCTTTTCTCAATGCGGTGCGCTGGGGAGCCGCCTCCAATGCCGAGGTGGCATATATCCAGGCCCCTTTTCGCTGTGGTGTGGCCCGCGAAGAATACCAGCTCGACCCCTTGGTGCGGGCCGTGGAAATGCCCCGCGCCAATCTCTTGATTGCCGACGACGTGGGCCTGGGCAAAACCATCGAAGCGGGACTGGTGATGCAAGAGCTGATCTTTCGCCACCGCGTACACTCCATTTTGATTGTCTGCCCGGCAGCCCTGCAGATTCAGTGGCGCGAGCAGATGCGCGACAAATTTGGCCTGGAGTTTATGATAATCGACAGCGAACGGGTGCGCAGTTTGCGCCGGGAACGCGGCGTGCGCAGCAATCCCTGGACACATTTCCCCAGACTGATCACCTCGATCGATTATCTCAAACGCGAAAAATCCCTGCGGGCCCTGCGCGATCTGCTGCCCAGCGGCGAAGACGCGGCCTGGCCCCGGAATATTGACCTGCTGGTAGTGGATGAAGCACATATTGTGGCCCCGTCGGGCTCGGGCAAATATGCCGTAGACTCGATGCGCACCCAGGCCATTCGCCTGATTGCCCCCCACGCCGAACACAAGCTGTTTTTAACCGCCACGCCCCACAATGGCTATCCCGAAAGTTTTACCGCCCTGCTCGAATTACTCGACAACCAGCGTTTTACCCGTGGTCTCAAGCCCCGGCCCGAACAGCTTGAGGCGATCATGGTGCGGCGGCTCAAATCCGAAATGACAGGCTGGGACGGCAAACCGCTCTTTCCGGTGCGCCGCCTGAAAGAGATTCCGGTGTCTTTTACAGCCGAAGAAAAAGCGATCCACCAGGCCCTGCGCAAATACGGCGAATTGCGCAAGCAGCGCAACGGCCAACCCGGAAATTACCTCGTGGACTTTGTGCTCAAGCTGCTGAAAAAAAGGCTTTTTTCCTCGCCTTTGGCCTTTCTCAAAACCCTAGAGACACATATCGCGACCCTACAGCGGCAGACGATCAAAGCTGATCAACGCGCCAGCGAAGTGAGCCTGCGCCTGAATTTTGAAAGCCTCGAAGAAAACGACTTCGCCGATGAATCTGAATACGAAAGCCAATTGGTTGAGAGCTTGGAGCTGGCAGCCACGCGTTTTGAGGCCCTCAGCCCCGAAGAACAGGCCCTGTTAGCGCAAATGCGCGACTGGGCCGAAACCGCAGCCAGCAAAGGCGATAGCAAATTACATGAGCTGATCCGCTGGCTCAAGCGCGAAATTGCCCCCGAAGGCCGCTGGAGCGATCAGCGCGTGATACTTTTTACCGAATACCGCGACAGCCTCTATTGGCTGATGGACATGCTCAAACAGCACAAACTGCTGAGCAAAGACCGGGTCTTGGTACTCGAAGGTGGCATGGACCCAGCCGCCCGCGAGGCGATCAAAGCGGCTTTTCAGGCCAGCCCCGCCGATTCTGAGGTGCGCATTTTGCTCGCCACCGACGCCGCCAGCGAAGGCATCGACTTGCAAAACCACTGCCACCGCCTGATACATTACGAAATTCCCTGGAACCCCAATCGCTTAGAACAGCGCAATGGCCGCATCGACCGCCACGGCCAGCGCTTTGACCCCCAGATTTGGCATTTTGTGAGTGCCGAATACCTGAATCAGCCCTACGACGGCGCTCCGGGCACCCTCGACGGCGATTTGGAATTTTTGCTGCGGGCCGCCCGCAAAGTGGATCAGATTCGCGTCGATCTGGGCAAGGTCGGCCCGGTGATTGCAAGTCAGGTCGAACAGGCCATGCTGGGCAAACGCAGTGGCAGCCTCAACACCACCTCGGCAGAGCAAAGTGCCTCACGGGCCCGCAACAGCCTCAGGTTTGAACGCGACCTGCGCAAAAAATTGCACATGCTCAGCGATAAACTGCAAAGCTCGGCCCGCAGCCTGCAAATCGAGGCCAAATACATTCAAGAGGTGGTGGAATGTGGCCTGGAATTGGCAGGCCAGCCACCGCTGCGCCCTGCGGAGCTGGCGGGCATTTGGCCCCATCAACAGGGGAGGTTTACATCCTGCCCGATCTTTCACATGCCCGCCTTGAGCCACCAATGGGCCGCTTGCAGCGAGGGTTTGCGCCACCCCCACACAGGGAACCCGCGCCCGATCACCTTTGATGCCGATCTGGTGCGGGGTCGCGACGATCTGGTCTTGATTCACCTCAACCACAAACTCGTGCAAATGTGCCTGCGCCTGCTGCGGGCCGAGGTCTGGTCGCAAGACCCCAAATTGCACCGCATGGCGGTGATGCAGGTGCCGGATCATGTGATCAAATCCCCTGCGCTGCTGGCCTTTGCCCGGCTGGTGGTGGTGGGCGGCCACAAAGAACTCTTACACGAAGAACTGATCATGGGCGGGGGCACGCTCTGGGAAGGCAGCTTCAGCCGCTTTAAAACAGAAGGCGAAAAACACCCTTTGCTCAATACCGCCTGGGCCGAGCCGATTGCGCCAGCTTTGGCCGAGCGTCTGCTGGCGGCCTGGCCCGATTGCCAAGCGGATCTGCTGCGCGCCCTGAATACCCGCTTAAACGAGCGCAGCAAAACGATCTTAAACCAATTAAATGCCCGCTGCGAAAAAGAGGTCAAAAATTTGGAGCAGATCATGGATGAGCTGGCCGCGCAGATTGAGACCCAACTCAAACGCGGCGAAGACGAAGAGATCGAGGTCGGAAGCGGAGAAACCCTGCCGATGGCCGAATTGCTCAAAGAACTCAACAGCGACGAGCTGCGCCAGTTTAAACGCGACCAAGACAATCTCAGCCACCGCCTGCAACGGATTCCCGCCGAAAAAACCCGCGAAAGTGAGGCCATTCGCCAGCGCTACGCCGAACCCCAGGCCCGGCTCTTTCCCGTGGGGGTGATCTGGTATGTGCCCGCTTCTTTGGCAGGGAGGGCTTAAACCATGGCCAAAGTTTCACTGCACCAAGAATGGATCTCCCTGCTCGAAATTTCGGGGCCGTTTTTAAGCCAAAAGATTTTGCGCGAGGCCTTTCCCCAGGGTCTGCATGGGCTCGACGACAGCTCCCAACGCGCCCGCCTGCGCGAGAATTATGCCCAGTTTTCCCGAATAGAAGCATCGCAAACCCAAGAATCACAAACAAAAGCATCGCAAAACGAAGCTTCACATGCTGACTGGATAAAATGGGTCTTAAGCGAGTTATTAAACAGCCCCGATGATTCAGACCTTTTGCGTCAGGGAGAGCAGATCCCCGAGAAACTGCGCAAGCCCCCTGCGGGCCAAAGCGAATGGCAGGCTCCCGACTTTGTCTTTTGCAATCCGGCCGACTTTCCCGCTGAGCAAGCAGACATGCCGCGCCTGCTCGTGCAGGTCTTTCCGCTTGAGCAGGCCTTACACAAGCCCCTGTCTGAGAGCCTGAGTGGCCAGAGCCCGATCGATCGCATGAGTGATCTCTGCCGCCAAACAGGCGTGCCTTTGGGCCTGATTTGCAATGGCGAAGACTGGATCGCGATTCATGCCCCACTGGGAGAGACCAGCACCACTATCCAATGGCAGGCCGCGCTTTGGATCGATGAAAACATTACCTGGCGGGCGTTTTTGAATTTGCTGGGTTATGAACGCCTGCTGGGGGACGAAGCCCTGGTGCTGGAGGCCCTGTTTAAACGAAGCCAAGAAGACGCCTTTGAACTGACCGACCAATTGGGGGTGCAGGTGCGCGAGGCGGTGGAGATCTTGGTGCACACCCTCGACCGCCTGGATGCCGGGCAGGAACAGAGCCTGCTGCGCGCCTTGCCCGAGGCCGAAATCTACGAAGCGGCCTTAACGGTGATGATGCGGCTGGTGCTGCTCTTTTGTGCCGAGGAGCGCGGACTGCTGCCGATGAACAACCCGCTCTACCGCGAAAATTACGCCCTCTCGACCCTGGGGGCCGAATTGCGGGAGGCGGCAGACCAAAAGAGCGAAGACGTGCTGCAATACCTGACCGACGCCTGGGGCCGTCTGCTGGCGACCTTTCGCCTGGTCTATGCCGGAGCCGACCACGACTTGCTGCAGGTGCCCGCTTATGGGGGCTCGCTCTTTGACCCCGACCGCTTTGCCTTTCTCGAAGGCCGCCGCCCCGGCAGCGATTGGCGCGAAACCCCCGCCGAACCTCTGGCCGTGGACAACCGCACGGTCTTGCACCTGCTGGAATCCTTGCAAATTGTCGACTTTAAAGCCGAGGGTGAAAAGCGCCGGGTGAGCTTTCGCGCCCTGGACCCCGAACAAATTGGGTATATCTACGAGGGCCTGCTCGACCATACTGCCGTGCGCGCCCAAGAACCCCTGCTGGGCCTCAAAGGCAGCAAAGGCAAAAAACAGGACCACGAGCCCGAATTGCCACTCTCGCAACTCGAAGCCGCCCTGGCCGAAGGCGAAGAGCGGCTGATCGCGCTGCTGCAAGGGGAAAGCAAACGCAGCGCCAGTGCCCTGGCCAAAGATTTACACTGGCAACCAGAAGACACTCAAAAGCTGAAAATTGCCTGTTATAACGACGAAGCGCTCTTGGCACGGGTCTTGCCCTTTGCGGGCCTGCTGCGCGAAGACGCCTTTGGCCTGCCCTTTGTGGTCAATACTGGCGGGGTGGTGGTCACCCAGGGGGTGGCCCGCGCCAGCAGCGGCACCCATTATACGCCGCGCTTTTTGTGTGAAGAGGTCGTGCAACACACCCTGGAGCCTCTGGTTTACAGCGGCCCGGCTGAAGGCCTGCCCCCGGAGCAATGGCAACTCAAACCGCCCGAAGCGCTGCTGGCCCTGCGCATTTGCGATCTGGCGATGGGCTCGGGGGCCTTTTTGGTGCAGAGCTGCCGCTATTTGGCCGACAAACTCATGCAAGCCTGGAATCTGCGCGCCCGCGATTGGCTCAAGGCCGAGATGGAGCAGCTCTGGCAGGCCCAGCAAATGGCCTTGGAGCGGGGCGAATTGGCCGTCTTTGCGCCCACACTCACCCCGCCGCCACAAACCCTGCCTTATGGCTCGCCCTCTTTGGGCGACCCCCGCGAAAGCCTCTTACCCAGCGATCCTCAGTGGCGGCTGAACCACGCCCGCCGCTTGGTGGCCCTGCACTGCCTCTATGGCGTGGACAAAAACCCGATGGCCGTGGAAATGGCCAAACTCTCGCTCTGGCTGATCACCCTGGCCCAAGACATGCCCTTTGGCTTTCTCAACCACCACCTGCGCTGCGGCGACTCGCTGCTGGGCCTGAGTGAGATTGCCCAGTTGCAGCGCTTTCATCTCTTGCCCGAACAGGGCAAAGCCGATCAGTTTCAAAGTCTGCAAGGGCTGATTCGCCAAAAGCTCACGGCCCTGCTCGCTTTGCGCGCCGAATTGGTCAAAAGCGATCTGCCCGAATGGGAAAAAGAGCTGCTGCAGGCCGAAGCCGAACGCGAACAGGCCGAAATGAAGCTGTATGCCGATTTGCTGGTGGGGGCCTGCCTGAAAGAGAAAAAAGGCAAGGCCCTCGACACCAGTCTCTTGACCCTGGCTCACCAAATCCACCAGGTGGGCCAGACCCCTGAACGCAGCCGGGAACAAGACCTCGACCGCCTGGCCCAACAGGCCGCCGCCCTCTTGGGCCACGAACCCGCCAGTGCCGAGCCGCGCCGCCCCTTTCACTGGGTGCTGGAATTCCCCGAGATCTTTGTGGCCCCAGCGCAATTGGAAGGGGATACAAGACTGAGTGGCCCGCTGTTTGCTGCCGAAGCGCCTGCGCCTGCCAAGCTGGGTTTTGACGCTCTGGTGGGCAACCCGCCGTTTCTGGGGGGTAAAAAAATCACAGGTGTGGCGGGCACCGATTACCGCGAAATGTTGGTGGAATATGTAGGGGGAGGTGTTAAAGGCAATGCCGATTTGGTGGCCTATTTCTTTTTAAGGGCGACCACATTGTTGCGTCCCAAAGGGAATTTTGGCTTGGTCGCCACCAATACCTTGGCCCAGGGCGATACCCGCGAGGTTGGGCTCGATCAACTGGCCAGCCAAGGCAGCATTTACAGGGCAGTTCCTTCGCAGAAATGGGCGGGCACTGCCAATTTGGAAGTTGCGCTGGTTTGGTGGCACAAAGTGGGGTGGCTGGGCAGTTATACGTTGCAAGGTAAAACCGTTTCGGGAATTACGCCCTATTTGGCTGAACCCAGCCAAACTTCTAAAGTGAGTGGTACTCCTTATAGGCTAATGGCTAATTCTGATCAATCTTTTATTGGCTCTTATGTTCTTGGCATGGGGTTTACCCTGGCCCCAGAAGAAGCCTTGGCCTGGATCGAGCAAAACCCAAAAAACAAAGACGTACTCTTTCCCTATCTCAATGGCCAAGACCTCAATACCCATCCCGAACAGCAGCCCAGTCGCTGGGTGATCAATTTCTTTGACTGGCCTTTGGATCGGGCCTCGGCCCCCGCCGGTTACAGCGGCCCCGTAGCAGCTGATTACCCAGAGATGCTTGAGATTGTTGAGAGGCAGGTTAAACCTGAGCGCACTCGGTTGAATGAAAAAGGTGAGTTTGTTTTGCGCAAACCCCTGCCGCAGAAATGGTGGATTTATGCGGATAAACGGCCTTTGCTTTATAAAACAATTGCCGGGCTAGAGCGAGTTTTAGTTGCTGTTCAGACAAGTAAATACTTATCTATAGGTTTTCAACCGCGAAAAATAGTTTTTTCTCATATGACTGTTGTATTTCCATTTGATCAGGCCATGTATTTTTCTATTCTCGATGTCAGTTGGCATACTGATTGGATTTTTGAAAATTGTTCAACATTAGAAACCCGATTGAGGTATTTGCCTTCTGATGGATTCGAAACATTCCCCTTCCCCTCTTGCCTCCTGCCCGGCGCAGAAGCCGACCCGGCCCATTTGGCCCAACGCGAAAAACTCGAAGCCATCGGCGAGGCCTACTACACCCACCGCCAGGGCATCATGGCCCGCAGCCAATTGGGGCTGACCAAGACCTACAACCGCTTTCACGATCCGGGTGAGTCGCACCCGGAGATTGCCGAGCTGCGCAGACTGCATGTCGCCATGGACGAGGCGGTGGCTCACGCCTATGGCTGGGGCGATTTGGCGCTGGGGCACGGCTTTCACGAAACCAAGCAGGGGCTTCGGTTTACGGTTAGCGAAGCGGCGCGGCAGGAGCTGCTCGACCGGCTGCTGGCGCTGAATCACCAGCGCTATGCCGAAGAGGTGGCGCAGGGGCTGCACAGCAAGAAGAAAAAAAGTTAAATATGTTATGTTGTCTTTAGATCAAAATGGGGAACCCTTCAGATGAGCCACAATAAAGAACTGGGAATGCATTATCAGGCCTTAGATATTAAGCACTTTCGTGGTTTTAAAGACATCCGTTTTAAAAACTTTAACCGCATTAATATCATCACAGGGCTCAACAATATTGGCAAAACAGCTTTACTCGAAGCGCTGTTTATTCATGCCGGTGCCACAGACTACCGATTGCCATTGCTCATGAACAATATCAGAAGCATGACCCAATTGCCTTCAGAAGCTGAGGAAATTTGGGGATGGTTCTTTTATAACAAGGATTTTAACCAGCCCATTGAACTCATCGCCAAATTGCAAAACGGCCATCAATCAAAGTTACAGATGGCACTCAAACCGATTGAACGCCCTTGGGAGTTTGTTCCTGACTCGGAAGTAACCAAAACAGGCAATTTTACCGCAACAAGCCCTGAGCAAGTGATGGGGATAGAGTTGATCATTGAAGATGACCACTCTGAATTAGATCGGAAAAGAGCCCTGATTGCACCCAATGGGCATATCTATGGTGAATCAAAAAAAACTCAATTAAAAACCCCAGACATCTTAATGATGACGGATAAGTCAGGTGGTATTTCTCCAGACGATATTAAACGATTTGGCAAAATAACCGTTCAAAATCGCTTAGCAGAGATCATTGAACCCCTTAAGATTATTGAACCCCGCCTCAAAAATCTGACTGTTGTCGTAATGGGGCAAGAGCAAATCTTTGCGGATATTGGCTTGTCTACTTTAATTCCGCTTGCTCTTTTTGGGATGGGAACCAACAGATTATTAACCATGATTCTCAATATTATGTCTAAACCTGGGGGAGTGGTTTTGATCGATGAATTTGGCATGGGATTGCACCATTCAGTATTGGTAAAAGTCTGGGAAGCAATTTTTAAAGCCGCAGAGATAGCCAAAGTTCAGCTTTTTCTGACTACCCACAGCAAAGAGTGTATAGATGCACTCATCGCCAATAAGAACCTGGATGTGTCTCAAATTTCAGGCTATGGATTGGTGCATTCAGAAGATACCATTCAAGCCAATTATTTTTCGGGAACGGAGCTAAAGGAACTTCACGATTTAATCAATTTTGATCTGCGTGGCGCTGGGGAACCATGAAAATATTGTTTGTCCTTAGTGAAGGCCCCCACGATGCCCAAGTGATTGGGCGCTTGCTCAAGGTTTCAGGCCAATATGAAGAATATACAAAGCCCTTAAAAGACTGGCCAAAACCCCTCGATCAATTCATCATGACAAAATTTCAGACCCACAATATTGATGAAATTAAAATTGCGAAACCCAAAGGGCCATTGGTTCCGGCTTGTGCTTTTATACATCGTGAATCACAAGATTTTCTGGTTTTACCTATCCCTTTGGGAGGAAAAGATCAAACGACCATTGGCAATAACCTCTTAACTGAATTGTATAAAAGCCTTTCATCAAAGGTACTTAACATTTCAAAAAGTCAAATTCAAGGATACGGGGTGATGTTTATTTATGACGCTGATAACAGAGGCATAAAACAAACCATTGAACTTTTTAGACAAGATTATAACTTTGATCAAGTAAAAAAACGAAATAAATGGTATCTGTACGAACATCCCATTTCTTTGTTTATTTTTTCATCCAAAAATAACAAAGGAACATTGGAGGATTTACTCGAAATTGAGTTCATCCAAAACTCTCCGCATAAAATCCAAGCATCGCGGCAGTATCTTCAAACTTATTTTTCAGCAAAGTCAGCACAAGAAGATGAGATTGCCTATCAGGCCAAAAAGAAAAAAGCCTTACTGACCGTTTGTGGTCAAGCTGAGAAAAAACTGGCAGGTTCAGCTTTAACAGTTGTCATTCGGGATACCCAAATCTTGGATGATGCTTTTGATCTACAGAACGCAAATCCATGGAAAGAACTGCTCGATTTAATCAATGATACTGTGAACCAAATACAGTAAAAGGAACTCTCAGTTCAAGCTGGAATCACCTGAACATCTAACGATACCCCCAGGTGCTTACGCAAAACCTGCAATATGGCGGTTAAATTATCCATCGTGGGATTCCCACGTGATGAAAGCATTCTGTGCAGGCTTTTGCTCGGCTTGGCCGTTTCTTGAGCGAGTTCTTCAAAACCAACTGTGGCATTCACCAAGTCTCTCAGAATCAGTCGAGCAGTTTCTGGTTCTCCATTCAGAAACAGAGATGCTGCTTCATTCAGAAGTGCAGCAGCAAAAGCGGAATCCGTTTGAACACACTCTTGAATGGTTATTTTGGCGTCTCGTTTGATTTTTTTCATGGTTTTTCTCCTCCCTATTTTCTATTTTTGTATTCCTGCTCCAGCCTCATGATGGCTAAAGCCACTTTGATAGCAACAAGGGCATCGAAACCTACAAACCATTTTTGGAATGGGCTGTATAGTGCTCCCCAGTGTCAAGACAGCAAATCATGCAACTTTAACTCCCTGGTC
>JADMKE010000057.1 GCA_018780035.1 Candidatus Sericytochromatia bacterium | reverse complement strand
GACTTTATGCAAAATCATGCTTTAATTTAATCGAAACTTATAACGCTAGGACTTCGTTTTTGATGCAGCCGATCATCAAGGTCATGCTTGTGGATGACGATCCAAATACCTTGGCTTTTCTTGAGGCCTGGCTCACCGACAATTGCGATTTGCCCTACCGCTTTCAAATTTTAGGAAAAGCCCTCTCAGGAAACGAAGCAATTCAACAGCTGAAAAATGTTCAGCCGGATCTCATGATCCTGGATTTGAATATGCCAGAGACCTCAGGGATGATCGTCGCTCGTTTTGCGAAAACGCTCTCTCCAACTCCTCGGATTCTTTTGTATAGCGGATATGATGATTTGTTAGAGTGGCAAGATACCGTTCATGAACATATCCGAGGCTATGTCATTAAAAACAGCCCCGTTGAAAAACTTGAAATGGCCGTTGAAAAAATCTTAGCAGGTGATTTGTTTTGGGACCCGCTTGTCTATTACCATATGCATCAAAAATCCCATGAACCACGAAAACCACTGGTGTGGAAAGAAGAACTGACCGACAGAGAACAAGACATTTTTGCTCTGTTTTGCAAGGGACATACCCCCACGCAAATGGCCAATCAACTCAACTTAAGCATTAATACGATCAAAACCCATCTCAAAAATATCTGTCAAAAAGCAAATTGTGCTGACATAGCGAAACTGAGGCAGCTTGTATTTTAATCCTGAACCGCACTGATCGTATAACGCTCCCCCTGGCTGCAGACACAAATCGCCCCCTGCTGATCGGTGCGCCAAACCCGGCTGCCGAGCTGCTTATAGCGGTCTAAAATTTCAGGGTAGGGGTGTTTAAAGCGATTGGCCACCCCCGCAGAGACAATCGCCTCGCGCGGCAGCACGGCCTGCAAAAAGGCCGCACCCGAAGAGGTGTCGCTGCCGTGGTGGGGAATTTTAAAGATATCCGCCTTGAGGCGTGTGCCGAGCTGTGAAACCAAAGCCTGTTCAGCCTCTGCTTCAATGTCTCCGGCAAAGAGAAAGCGCAGTTGCCGGTGCTGAAGCCCCACCACCAGCGATTGGTTGTTGATATTGTCATCCACCGGATTGTCATCCACCAGCTCTTCGCCCAAATGGCTGTGGCCCGCCTCTGCCAGCCCCTGCCAAAAGGTCAGATTCAGATCGGGGCCCAAGGCCAAACGCTCACCCTGGCGCGGAGATTTGAGGATACTGCCCTTGAGCTGAATCCGGCGCAACAATTCCAAATAGCTGCCCGCCACCGGGCTCTGGGCAGGCACAAAAAAGGTCCGAATCGGGATCTCCGCCAGCAACCCTGAGAACCCGCCATAATGATCGAGATGGGCATGAGAAATCACAGCGGTATCTATTGTGCCAATGCCCCGGCGGCGCAAATAGGGCAAAATATGCTGGGTGCCGGCATCCCAGATTTGCTCTCCCTGTTGCTGGCGCGGGCCGGCATCAATCAACAGGGTGTGGCCCGGTGCCTCAACCAAAATCGCATCCCCTTGGCCGACATAGAGATAGGTCACCCGCAAGGGGCAGGTCAGGCGCTGCTGCAAAACGCTGGCACCGCTGAGCAAGGGAACCGTGAGCAGAACGCCTACAAGCAGAGCGCCTTTGCTGCGCAACAGCCCTGGAGAGAGCAAATGCCATTGGTTCCACAGCGGCAGGCTCACCAAAACCAACAAAGCGAGCGCCACCTGCATTCCGCTTAAAAACAGCCCTTCCAGGGCCGGAATCGGCAGGGCCGCCAGCCAAGCCACGCCAGCCACAAAGAGATCACAGACCAGGCGCAGCAAGGGCGCACCCCAGGCCCAGAGAGACCCCGAACAGAGCGCCAGAAACATGCCGGCCAGGGTCATCCAGGTTAAAAGTGAGACAAAGAGTGTGGCCCAGAGATTGGCGGGAATCACCAGCAACGAGACGGCACCAAAATGGTAGAGTTGCACGGGCAAGACCCAGAGCTGGGCGGCCAGCAAAGCGCCCAAACAGGTGGCCAAAGGCAGGGGCAAAAAATCGAGCTGTTCCGCCAGCCATGTCGCCCCCCAAATCAGGCCCGCGGTGGCCAAAAACGAAAATTGAAAACCCGCTTCGAAGAGCAGCCCTGGACGCCAGAGCAAAAGCAGCCAACCGCCCACCAGCAGGGCCTGCAAGGCGTGAATGCGGCGAAAACAGGCCCAGGCCACCAGCCCCAAACAGGCCACCATGCCAGCCCGCAGCACCGAAGCGGAAAAACCCGTCAGTGCAACATAAAAAAGGGTCACCATCGCGCCCGAAGCCGCCGCCGCCCAACGGGGCAAGCGCAAAAACCGGGCCAGCCCCAGCCAAGCCAAGAGCAAAAGCTGAACCTGAAAGCCCGAAACCGCCAGCACATGCTGCAAACCGGCCTTTTGAAAGAGGGTCTGAATACGCTCAGAGACGGGGGCTTCTTGCTCTCCCAAAACCAAAGAGCCCAACAAAGCCGCCGTCTCTGTTGGCAAAACCTGAGCAAAAGCCGAAAAAACCCGACTGCGCACACGCTCAATGCCACGCCCAAGCGCCCAATCAGAGGGGGCCTGCACAAGCATCCATTGACGGGCCTGAAACTGTGCAAAAACACCCTGCCGGGCCAAATAATCGCGGTAAGAAAAAGCGCCAAAATTCAGGGCGGGCAGGGGCTGGCTCAAATGGCCAAGCAGTTTAACCTGCGCCCCGCTGGGGGGCCGCGAGGAATCAACAGAGGGATGAGCAGAGGGAGCCTGGGGCAAATTGACCTGCACAAGCCCCGAAACCCGGTGCACAACTCCCTGTTTTTTCAGGCTTTCGGCCTTGAGACGCAATTTAAAACCCCGCTCACCAACCTGAACAGATTGCACGCGCCCGATCAATTCGCAGCGTTTGCACGTCGCCAAACTCGCCAAATGCACCACATCGCTGCGCTCAGGACGGGGCGCACGCAACAAGGCCCAAGTGAGCCCCAGTCCGGCAGAGAGCAAACAGAGCAACAAAAGCTGCAAGGCCGTCCGACGTTTGTGTAAAAAGGCAGGCAAAAGCACACCAGGAGCCAAGAGAGTGAACACCTGGGCCTGCAGCGGCCAAGCGGAGAGGCCGATGCCTCCGGCAAAAGCCAAAAGAGGCAAGAGCAAACGCGGGTTCATCGCAGGTAGCCCTTGATATCTTCAAAGCGCTTGCCCCCCATGCCTGAGACCTTGCGCAGGTCTTCGATCCGGGCAAAGGGGCCGTGTTCTTGGCGATAGGCCACAATCCGCGCTGCCAATTTGGGCCCCACCCCCGGCAGGGTATCGAGCTGAGCGACCGTGGCGGTATTGAGTCTGATCGGGGTCAGCGGGCCCTTTTTTTTGTTTTTCTTGTTTTTGTTGCGGCTGGAGACTGTTTTCTCATCGCCGGAACCGGATTCAGCAGAGGAAGGCTCAGATGCACGGTTCTGAGCACCGACATTGGCCAAAGCCCTGGGAATATGCACCTCTCCGCCATCGGGCAGCGCTTTTGCCAATAAACCAGGTGCAACGTCGGCATCGGGGGTGAGGCCACCCGCCCGCTGGATTAAATCATAGACCAAGAGGCCTTTGGGCACGCGGTAAATACCAGGGGTCTTGACCGCCCCTGTAATCAAAACCTGGGCTTGGGGCTGAATAATCGTAGCGGGCTGAACCGAGCCCAATTCAACCTGGGTGCGGGCCTCGGAAGCCGGAAATAGCCAAGGCTCAATCAGGGTCCAGCCCCAAGAAAAGACCCCAGCCAAGAGCAGCGAAAAACCAAAATAACGCAAAGACATCATTGATAACTCCTTTAAAATATCTGTTAAAGACAGCATAAAGGAGGGGCCCCAAAACCTTAATGAGCGCTTTTTTAACGGTCTGGGAACAGTTTTTTAACAGGCGATTTATTAAAAATTCATTTACACTGGGACGTGTTCACGGCAGATAAGCTGTGTCTCTTGAGGACTTAATTCTTCTCCAACCAATTGACAGAAAAATGTTGAATTAGGCAGTTTTTGATTATAACGACAGCTTTTACACACGCCAAAAGTCTGAGCCTGATTGGCTTTTAGAAGTTCAAATAATAAGAAATGTAGACCTTGCTCTAGATTTTGTTTTTGAGCCGAGCTTAAATCAGCACAAACCGACTGGAACACAGAAAAAGGGACAGCTTCAGAGACAAACTTCTGACCCGCAGTTGTTAATTTTAAATGCACACTGCGTTTATCATTTGGATCAGGCCTTTTATGCAAAAAACCTTTTTTTTCGAGCACTTTAAGGGTTTGTGAGACCGTCCCTTTGGTTTGTCTCAAATATTCGGTCACAGCCATAGGCGTATCCGAAAAACGATTGCATTGAGATAAGTAGTGGAGTATCTCAACTTGAATGGGCTGCAAACCTTGTTCAGCCCCTTTTTTACGGGCTTCTACCCGCAGAAGCTCACTGAGGCGTTCAAGATAAGTATAAAGGATATTTGTATTCATAACATTATAGTATTGACTAAAAACTATCTTGACAAGGTTTTTCATTTGAAGTAGCATAAATATAGTTTCGACTCAATACTAATTTTGGAGATTTAATTATGCAAAAAGCCATTTATTATCATGCGGGTTGTCCCGTTTGTCTGGAAGCAGAAGATCAGATTTTGGCTGCCCTGGATTCAAATAAATACCAGGTGGAAATTATTGATCTTCGTGAAGAAAAAGCAGAAATTACGAAGGCAGAAAATCTGGGGGTGAAATCGGTGCCTGCTTTGGTTTTAAATGGCCTGCCCTTTCATATAAATTTTGGTGCTGCTCTGGTAGATCTAAAGAATGAGGTAACCCAATGAAATGGCTGATTACTCAATTAACTTCATTGTTTTTGCTCACAGCTTGTTTTCAGACAGCCTTGTCCAATCCCATTTCAAGAAATCCCCAAACAGTATCTGGTGAAAATACAAAGGAGTCCCGTTTAAACCATGAACATGATAAAAATTCACATCATGGTGGGATTCTTGCAGGTTCTGGCAATCAAAGTTTGGCCGCGTTTGATATTATTCATGCCAAAATTTCAACAGATAAAGATTGGGCTATCTTTCACATGGCTGTCTCTGGAGATGCTGGTTCAAGCAAGCCAACTCCCACAGGTAAATTGGCCGGTAGTAGCGTGTACTCCTATGTTTGGCCGACATCCCTGAATAGCTCGGAAGTAGGCTTTGAACAAAACATGGGTATATTGGCGTTGGCGGTTACTGCTCATCCGGATTTTGATGATACCCCACTTTACGATGAAAATGGTGATAAGAATCCGAATAATGATGGAGACGTATGGCATAGCCATTGGGTGGTATTAAAAGCCAATGACAAATGTGGAAAAGGGGCTTTGGGTGTGGTCGATATCCCTGAAGGGGCAAGCCCAAAATTACCGAAAACCTGGCCGGGTTTACCTATCTTGATTGATAGTCCAGGTTTTGAGCCCAATATCGGAGGAGAAACGGTTGAGGTAAAAGTACCTTTAAAAGACATAACTGCCATCAAAGATGCAAAATTTGATGGGGTGACTGCGGGTTTGCGAGTTCATCAAAGTGTTCATACTCCATTGTTATGTGTGGTGGACGTTAAAGATATCGCTTCTGGAGATCTAAGTTTGCCAGGAGAAGTGAATAAGTAAGACTATCTGATATCTTTCCTCTAAGGGGGATTTACTTAAGTAAATCCTCCTTTAAACACAAAAAAACAGCCCCCTTGCGGAGGCTGTCTCTGATGGGTTTTGAAGCCCTAATTGGTCGGGCGTGGCTTGAGTTGCAGCGGGGGCAACGTCAAGACTTGGCCGGGATAAATCCAGTGGGTATTGGTCGAGCCAATCACCTGGCGATTCATCTGGGCGATTTCGGGCCAGCGCTTCCAATTGCCCAATTCAGTCCGGGCAATGGAGGAGAGGGTATCACCTTTTTTGACCGTGTAAAGAATTTTGCTAACCGAGTCAATCGGCGTCACACCCTGCACCGGAGCGGGCTGGGCGGGAGCCGGGGTCGGCTGCGCGGGCGCGGGTTGAACAGGTGCTGGAGCAGGCTGAACCGGAGCCGGTTGCTGCTGCACTGGTTGTGCTGGGGCCGGTTGGGCCGGAGCGGGTGCGGGCTGAGCTGGAGTCGGCGGCTTGGGAGCCGGACCACTCACACCATAATCATCGGAAACCAAGGGATTGTGGCGGTTGCCGGGAATAAATGACTCCTCATAGACCGCCGTGGGCTGAGAGGGCGTTGCCGGTGGCTGAGCAGGCGCAGGCTGGGCCGGTGCTGGTTGCACAGGGGCCGGCGTGGGCTCTTGAGCCACAGGGGCGGGTTGCGGTTGCGCTGGAGCCGGTTGGACGGGTGCAGGCTGTGCGGGTGCGGGCTGTGCGGGTGCGGGCTGGGTCGGCGCAGGTGGCAGAATGTCTTCGTCCACGGGCGGCTTGGCAATCGGCTCATCGACCACGGGCGGTTTTGGGGCCGGTGGGGTAGGTTGAGCGGGGGCCGGTGTGGGCTCTTGAGCCACAGGTGTGGGTTCGGGCGGCTTGGGCTGCACAGGGGCTGGCTCGGGTGGTTTGGGCTGGGCCGGTTGCGTGCCACCAATGCCTTCGCCGCGCAAAATGCGCTCACGCAGGGCTTTGGCCGCATCGAGCTGTTGTTTGGCCTGATCCACGTTTTGGCGGGCACTTTGCAGACCCTCTTGGGCTTTGGCCAAGTTCTGATTGCGCTCATGCAATTCAGACAGGCTGTTGCCAATGCCCATAAAGCTCAGCGGGCCCTGTTTTTCAGAGATCTCTTTTTTGGCACCGGCCACCGATTTTTCGCTCTCTTTGATCTCCATGTCGAGACCGCGAATGGCGCGTTTGAGCTGGGTCATACGCTGCCAACGGGCTTCTTGGGTCAAACCAGAGGGCGGATTCGGGGTTTGATTGTTGTGCTCTTCTTCGAGTTTGCTCAGCTCTTGGCTGTACTCGGTTTTTTCAAGTTTGAGGTCTTTGATGGTGGCTTCGAGCGAGCTGACCAAAGACTGTTTTTCAGCCAAATCTTTGGGGGAGTTTTTGCCCAAGAAATCCACCAGACGTTGGCGCAGATACTGGGCATCTTCGACTTTGTCTTGGGCTTTTTCGAGGCCTTTGTTGGCTTCTTTGAGTTTTTGCTCAGAGGTTTTGATCAGTTTCTCAGCGTCAAGCAAAGGAAAGGTGGCTTTGCTGGCATCAAAAAAGACGACACCCTGGGCAGGTAAATTGCCAGACTGGGTTTCGAGCGTAAAACCCGTTTTGATATGGCTGGCTTTGACTTCGTCTTTTTCGTAGAGGCCCAACTCTTTATCCGCGAGGTTAAAGGTGGCTCCTGCCATTTGTGGGGCATTGGCCGCCACCGATTGGATAAACGCACCGACTTCTTTGTAATTAAGATCGTCGTTGTGTTTTTCTACAAATTTTTTAATTCCTTTGTCGGAGAAATCGCTGAGATACGTTCCCCCGATATGGAAAGAAATATTATTGGCTTTAAACGGGCTTGCCGTGGGGTGATTGAGGACATAATCCGCAACCTGTCCCATCGCAGGAGAAAACCGAATATTGGACATGAGCGCTCCGAGCCACCTTTCTTAAGGCAGATTTAATATGCATTTAGTATTCTTATACCCCGATCAGGTCCAAAGGATGCGTGATCAGTACAATTTTTTTTGCCTTTAATTCCTATCATAACTGATCTCAAGGCCCGGCCCAAGGTTCTGTGCGCAGGATTACTGAGCTTTTTGGTCAATCTGCTATGCTTAAAAGCGGTGTACGTAGTAGCTAGATGTTTTTGATAACCTTGACGCTATGCGTAGTTGCCATTTTTGTATTTTTCCTTATCATAGGATATGGTTGCTTATAATCACTACAAAGGAGAAAGCGTATGCTGAAACGCATTGCTGCATTCATGGTGCTTCTGACCATGGTATTTGCTTTCCAGTCAAATGTCTGGGCAGCTGCTGTCCATGCTGAAGACACCGTGGCCCCCAGTGCCGAGGAAGTTATTCGTCTCTCAGAAAACCCCCAAATGGCTCTGTTGAACGACAATCTTCCAGTTGCGGCCGCCACTGGCTTTGGTGGAATGAAAATTGAATCCTGGTTCTGGATTCTGTCTGTGATTCCTGGTCTCGGTCAGTTTATGATGGGAGATATGTGGAGAGGGATTCTCTTCTTTATCGCGCCGATTTTACTGTCTGTTGTTTGGAGTATCATTGCAGGCATTCTGGTAGCTGGAGCTATTTCAGGTGGAGCAGCAGGAGTCACCGGTTTTGCGGCCATTGCGCCCACTATCGGTCTGATTGTCTACCTCGCTTCACTGGGTCTCTGGATCTGGAACTTGGTTGATGCCTATTTCATGAACCAAACCAAAATGGCTTCAATCGAAGACCAGCAGAAAATGGCTGCCGAATTGGAACAGAAACTGATCGCCATGATCAAGTTTACTGAAGAAAACCAAGTCGTCGCCCTTGATGGCGGTTTCGGACTGAACCATCGCGTGGCTGCTTTCTAAACGATTGCAATCAAGCAAAGGCCAGAGTTCGCTCTGGCCTTTTTTAGTGCCAGAAACACAAAGGCCCTGGCTTTAATCGAGCCAGGGCCTTGCCGCAAGAAAAGTTAAACCGCCCCCGCAAACAGGCCTGGGTCCAATTCACGGGCCTTGCTGTGGAATTCATCGGCCGTCTCATAATCCCCCAAGTGGCGCAAGACCGTACCCATGGCATAACAGAGATCTGCAGTACATTCCCCTTCGCGCAGGCTCTGGCTGAGATAGGTCAAGGCAGAGGGGTAATCCTGCTCCATCATATAGGCCACACCGAGGTTATACGCCACATCGGGCTGATAGGGATCGACCTGCAGCGCATATTTGAATTTTTCAATGGCCTTGGGGTATTCTTGCTGCGAGAAAGCCTGAAAAGCAACGCCCAAAGCTTGTCCCACAATCTGGGTGCGCTGGAAGCGGAAGACAGGGCGCAGGCGCAAAGCACGCAAATTGGCCATTGCAATTTCTGCCGCCAATTCCCAGCTAAAGCCCCCCACAATTGTTTTGCGGGCTTTTTTACCCTTGGCTTTGGCCTCTTTGCGGTTGTCATAAACGTGGCGCAAGAGGGCCTTGAGGGCCTCAAGGTCAGGCTCTCCCCAAAAAGGATAATCCACTGTAGCCAAGGTCTGATCGACTTGTTTTTCAGGGAATTGTTTTTTCTCTGCAGGTATCAAATAGGCGTTTTGATCGTTACAAAAGTCCAAGGCTGCGCCAAATCCGGTCACAATCACCGGCAGTTCTGAGGCCATGGCCTCAGCTATCGGCAAGCCAAAGCCTTCACCCCGGTAGGGATGAACCAGACAATTGCAAGCGGTGTAAAGCGAAGGCATTTCAGCCAAAGACAGCTCTTCGGTCAAATGCAAAATTTCAGGCATATTGGGATTGGCAGCTTTGCAGCTCTCCAACCAAGAGGGAATATCCAGGGCCTCATAGACCGTTCCGGCCCCAAATTCTTTTAAGACCAAGGCCACATTGTCGTCAGAAGTAAAGGTCTCTACAAAAGCCTGCAACAAGACGTCGATACCCTTGCGCAAAATCCCACCACCGACAAAGAGAAACTTAAAGGTTTTATTGGTTTCCAGACGCAGAGGCGGGGTTTTGGGGCTGTAGAGATCGGCATTGACGCCATTGGGAACCACCACCACTTTTTCTGGGATCAGGCCACTTTCGATATAACAATCCCGTACAAAATGGCTGGGAACCCAGAGTTGATCGAGGTATTTGTTCATATTATAGACCCAGCGCTCGGGGATCGAGCCAAACTCCCAAGGCTGAATCATGACCCAATGTCCGGCTTGAGAGGGGGGCTCAAAATCAGGCGGCCAATGATGGCGCACCACCGCCTGGGGGGAAACAGCCAAAGGCGTGTGAACATGGGCTGCCAATTCAGCAAACTCACTGCCGGGCTCGGGTTCAAAGCTGGCGTTGCTGAAGGTTTTTACCTCCAGCTCAAAATTGGGGTGTTTGAGCAAGGCGGCAGTCAAATGGCGATTGACCAAAGATAAACTGTGGTAGTTAAACAGATCTCCCTGCCACAAGACCGATAACGTGTTTGGTTCAGGAGCCAGAGGCAGATAATCCTGAAGTTTGCGACCATACCAAACCAAACTGTTTTCATGCTCCCAAACTTGGGTGCGCACCAGGCCGCTCTCTTGCAAGAATTTATCCACCACTCTTTCCGGATACGGGCGGCAGAGGTGGTTGTTTTTCCAGAAGGCGTCTGAATATTTTTCAAAGCGCAGCAGGACTTCACCACCGGGTTTAAGAATGCGCAAAACATGGCGCAACAAGAGCTGCAAATAGTCCGGCGGTACTTCCTGCAAAAGGGTATCTAACATGACAAAGGACTGAGAGGCCGTTTCCTGACGGGCGATCTCCCCCCCATGGGCCGGTTGCCAGACTTTTTCGGCACGGGCATAGATTTTTTGGGCCAAAGCGGGCAAAGAGAGGGGACGCGCAACGGGAGCAGGTGCTGCCTGAGTGGGTGTACAGCTATAGGTATGGTGGTTGGCCCGCTGTTGTTGGGCCGTGACCTCAAAGCCCCACTCCTGCAAAAAGGGCGCCAATTCGGGATAGGGGCGGCGGTTGAGCAGGCACTCCCAAAACAGAGAATGTTCACTTTCGAGCGGCAGGGTCTGAATATGCAATTGTCCGCCAGGAGAGAGCAATTCCCGGGTGCGCACCAAGGCCTTTTGTAATTCATGGGGCAAAAGAGTTTCTGGCACTCCTTGCCAGAGAATCACATCAAAAGTCCCTTTGAGCTGATTGAGCGTTTTGAGAATATTGCGACTGTAGTGAATCTGATGGGCTGCTTTGGGCTTAAACTTGGGCGTGATTTCGGAGAAATTGAGTGAGATTCCCAACATGCGCTCACACTGTACCCGGTACATCAACCAGGTATTTTGAATATGCGGGCCGATCAACAAAACCTTGGCATCTTCAGGAATATCCACAGAAAAGAGCTGACTCTTCCAATGCTCTGCAAAAGCGGGTGTTGAGACCGGCATATTTAAAAGCGGCAGAGAGGGGAATTTGAGAAACGCTTCAATCACCCCATCTTGCCAGCCCTCATCTTCTGTCAGGGCCTCGGTAAGCTGAAAACCACAGTGTTTGAGCAAAATTTCGAGCAGAACAGCCGGATAGGGGCGTTGATGCATTTCATCCAACCAAAGTCCGTGTTCGCGCACGGCTGCATGATTGGCATTTAAAAAACGCAAGACCAGCTTGCCACCTTTTTCCATCGCAAGATTGCAATCTTGTAAAAAATGCACCAATTGCCAGGGCGAAAAACGCTCAAGGGTATAAGCGGTATGCAAACCATCAAAGATATGCAGAAATTTACCCAAGCTCTCGGGGCCTCCAGCGAGCATCTGCAATCCCTGCTCCAATCCCTGTTCAAGACTGGCGGGATTGGACTCCAAGACGGAGGCCGGTACATTTTGGTCGTTGAGGGCCCGCACCAATGTTTTTTCTTCTGTGCCTACGGCCAAGACCTGTTTGCAAGCAAGAAAACGGCTTTGATCCGCCAAGGTTTTTTCAGCCAAAGCTCGCCCCATGGTGGCTTGATAAATCAGGCCAAACGAGGGCAAAAGTTTGCCCGCGTGGTGGGTAATCGGGGGAGCCTGATAGGCCTTGAGAATATCCTCTGCGCCATGAATGAGTTGCACCTTTTCGGTCTTCAAGCCCAATTCAGCCAATAAAGCCAAGTCTGATTCCGATTCCACAAAAACACGGGCGGCTATCGACGCAAACAAACGCTGCAAAATTTGATTCAGACGTTCAGCCTGTTCGCTGCGCAGTTCAGTCCACTGCCCCGGTTTTTCGGGTTCGCGCAACATTTGGCGAATTTGCAGGGCCGAATGATCTGCCAAGGAATAAAAGACAGGGATATTCAATTCAGCCAAATAAGGCGCCATATGTAAAGAGGCCAAACGGAAAGAACTAAAATGAACACGCCGGGGCTGGTAGCGATCGACCAATTGTTTTAAAAGTTGGAGCACGTCTTGGGAAAAGCCCCGATGGGCCGTGTCCTTTTGTTCTGGCGAAAAGTTACAAATATCTACCTCGCGCACCCCTGCGCGATAGCGATAATCCACATGTAAGCCCTGTTGTTGGGGAATGGTGCGGGTTGAAAGGTTGATACGCACAGGGGCTTGGCCTTGTTCTGCCAGGCGCTGCACACAGTCCGTCAGCGACGGGGGCAACTCGGCCTGTTCAGGCAAAATCCAGAGAGTGCTCTCAGCCTGGGCAGGCAAAAGCAGATCGCTGTATTTTTCGGCAAAGATGCGGGCCTCTTCGCTCAGCCCCCGATTATACAGTGCCTGCAAAATGGCCTGCAGGGCGTAGACTTCTCCCTGAGAGTTGCTGGGAAAGACCTCGGGCAAAACCAAGTCTTGCAAAGGGTATTTTTCAAGCCAGGTGCGAAACAGGCCAATAAACTCGTCGGCCTGTTCAATGCGTGGCATTAAGCGGTTGCGTTGGGGAACAGCCGAAACAGAAGCCACAGGCATTTCAACCAAAGTGTGGTCAGAAAGCCATTCCACCAAGAATTGTTCTTCGAGGTAATAATGGACCATTTTTTCCCAGTTGAGGGCTTTTAAACTCGCACGCTGAAAGACAAAAGCAGCAAAAGGCACAGGGCAATCTTCGCTCAACAGAAAGCCTTTCCACTCTGCCGCGTTGAGATGAGGCGTGAGCGCAGGCAAGGGGTAGAGTTCGCGGTCAAAGGCCTGGGCATGGGCATAGAGCCCTTGGGCAGTGGGTTGACCTGCCAGGGTTTTTAAAGCTGAGGCAAAATGCAGGGGATGGTAAAACGCCTCAGGCTCAGCAAAAGCAATCCAATCGTGTTGGGCCTTTTCACTTCCACGCTGCCAAATCTGGGCCAGGGGAGTGTCTCTTTCAACGGATTCCGTTTGCCATTCAGCGGGCAGCCATTCAGGCAAGATCACGCCCTTTTCATAATAGATCAGCACCTCGGGCTGCACTTCTTGCTGCTGAGCAAGACTGTGCAAAAGATGTCTTTCAACCAAAAGCGGTGCCTGAGGACAATAAACAACCACGCTGATAGACATAAACTAACTCACTTTCAATTCTGCGAAATAAGCGGCCACAGGGTCCTGCTGCGCATGGCCCTTCCATTGAAAGAGCTGGGGCTGTTTTTGCTCAAAGCCCATCTGCAGATACAGACCCGGCAAGGCCTCGCGAAAGACGGGTCGCCAACGTTGGCTAAAGGTATCAGGCATCGAGGATTGCAATAAAATGGCTTCGCTGCTAATCCGTTCGGGCAGTGTGACAGTGGCGGGATAGAGATGCAACCAGTATTGCTGCTGACGCAAACCGATCGAAATATCCTGGGCCAACCAATCCGCGTCCCAATGACTGTCTTCCCAGCTCAGGCCCAAATAGGCCGTGCGGCGCACAAGCAACACGGACAGCGGCAGAGAAGGCAGAGCCACAGGCGCCTGAATCAGGGCCTGCCAAACCGCCGAAGAAACCCCTTGCCCCAAACCCAAAACCCGCTGTCTGCGGGCCGGAATGCTGAACTCCTGCTCAGCCAATGCCAAATTGTGTTTGGGTTGATCCAAAATCAGGCAGGTCCCAGCTGTGATGATTTTTTCTTCCTTGCAAAGCAAAGGGGAAAGGGCTGCATGATTGGGGTTCGCATTTAAAAAAGCCAGCGCATCAGGTAAAAAGGCCAATTCTTCGGCGCTGGGGGCCCAATTTAAATAGAGACAAAACTCAGAACTGGCCTCTTGAATCAGGGTGCGAAAACAGCGATTGAGCGAGGCTTTTTCAGGGGTGTTCATTAATTTGATCGTGTGATTGAGAGCCTGAAAATGCGGACGTAAGGGTTCTTCCAATTCAGGGCCTTTCATCATCACCCACTCCGCATGGGCTCTGAGCCACTCCGATTCAGCAATCAGGGCCTTAAAAGCCGCAAGCTCTGAGGCGTTTTGAATCTGGCAGAGCAGGGTTAAAGCGGGTTGAGCCTCAGCAGCGGTGCCACGAATGACTTCGACCTGACTCTGGGAAGAAGATTTGCGAATAATACGAAGTGCCATCTGTCAATTATCCTTTTCCGAGGGTCAAGCCCCACACGTCTTTAAAGATTAAAAACACACCCAAGCCAATCAGCAGAATAAATCCGGCATAATGCAGTTTTTCTTCAATCCGGCGCGGCAAAGGCTTGCCCCGGACCGCTTCAATCACAAGCAAAAAGAGATGGCCTCCATCCAGGGCGGGAATCGGCAAGATATTGAGGATTGCCAGCTCAATGCTGATCAGCGCAGCAAAATACATCAATTGAGAAAAACCCGTTTGCGAGACTTTGGAACCCATATGCACAACCTCAACCAAGCCGCCGACCTGGTTCAAGGGCAAAGCACCACTTACCAATTTGGTCAAAGCCGCCATCAGCAAGTCGGCCATACTGAGGGTGTCTTTCCAGCCTTGTACGAAGGCCTCACCGGGGCCAGAAACAGGGCGTTTGCGTGCCAGGTCCTGGATCTCCACACCGATCGTGCCAGAGGCAGAAGGAGTGGCTTTGAGGCTCAGGGTTTCGTTCATGCGCTGGACACTGATCGTCAAAGGCTGGCCTTTGGCTGCTTTGACGGTTGATTGCATATCCGTAACTGTGGCAATCGCTTTGCCATTGATGCTTTTGATCTGATCGCCGGATTTGATTCCCGCTTGGGCCGCAGGGGCATTTTCCATCACCCGGCCCACCAAGACACCGCCCTTTTGATTAAAATCGGGTACACCTGTGGCGAAGACGAGGGCCACGAGAATCACATAAGCCGCGATCATATTGGCGACCACGCCGCCTGAAATAATAATGGCCCGTTCCCAAATCGCGCGGTTTTTCAGAAAACGTTTGTCTCCAGGTTCAAATGTCTCACTTTTTTCGCCGGATTCATCTTCGTTGTTTTCGTCGTCCATAAAGGCACAAAAGCCCCCCAATGGCAGGGGGTTGAGCTGAATATCGGTCTCGGCCCAGCGAAAGCTGAGCAAAGGACGTGAGCCCAAAGGAAAACCAATTGAAAAGATCTTGACGGGAACGCCCAAAGATTTGGCACAGATAAAATGACCAAATTCGTGAAAAGCGATCAACAGAGCCAGGACCAGAATGACAAGCAGGATATGCGGAAGGTTCACGGGGATCTTCGCTCCCTTTCTCTGAATTCAAACCTGTGAGAAACATTTTTTTCTTTCTCAGCAGTATACCACGCAGCCCTCTGCTTCCGGCGTGAACCCCCGGTCAGAAGGCAGGCCAATTCTCATTAAGCCATCAGCAAGCAAAACAGGCGCTTCTTTCATTGATCTGGATCAACCCCCCCATCTCTATTTTTGATTACGATGGGAGCGGATACATCAAAAGGAGCGTTGAGTATATATGGTATTGAGTGCCTCTCTCCCCCTGGTTCTGGATTATTTGCCTCAGAATTTTCGCTGGTTCTGGGAAGAACACCATGTTGTACGCCGGCTGGCCGAACGGGAATCGTCTCATTTTTTACTCTTTTCTGACCTCAAAGAGAGCCAAGATATTTTGCCCCTGGAAGAATTTTTTCAAAGCGGTCTGCTCAACCCAGGTCCAGCAACAGGCACAGCCTTTCTCTGTCTCAAAGGTGAAAAAGGGATTTATGTACTCTTTCTGGCTCAAACGGAAAAACAAGAGGTGCAACAGACTTTGGAAAATGTCTTGGCAGCGCTGAAAAAAAACCATCCCTTTTCCCCCGACCCCGAATTGGAGAACCAAATTTCAGCCATGCTGCTGCGGGCCCAATCGCTCAAATACCCATCAAGACTGGGACGACTGGTCAATCACCATTTGCAGGCTGTGCAACCAGAATCTGAATTGTTCCAACCCCAAGATCATGCCGCCTTTGAGCACCTACCCAGCCCCCAAAACCCGCTCGATCCTCTCTTTTGGCAAGATGAATTGAAACAGATGGAAACCTGGGTCAAACAACTCCAAGCCACCCAGTTTCAGGAGGCCTATCACAGTGCCCGAGCACGCTGGAAAGAGGCGCGCAGAATTCTTGAAGAACACAGCCAAAGCACCCTGCGTTTGCGCGAGACCGAACGGGTCTGTCTGCTTTTTTTCCAGGTTGGCGCTTTGGTAAGGCAGTATTTTTGGCACAATAACCACATTCAAAACCCCGAACAGGTAGCCGCCAATTGGATTTGTCAGGTGATCACCCAAGCCATCAATGCCGCTGCTCAGAGCACCCAGAACCAACGGCTGCTCCGTTTGGCCCAAGGCTTAAAAACAGCCCTGAGCGAATTGAATGAGGCAAAAATCAATCCCCTGCCTGAAAATGATCTGCAAATCGATCACTATTTGAGCCTGCTCAAGGCCTTGGGGCAAGATCAATACAGCCTCAAGGACTTGCTGGGCGTACTTGCCAAAGCCTTGGCATTGGCCGTGGCCGATCGGGCCAGCGCCGCTCAGGAAAAACAGCCGCTTGAAAAAGGCAGCCTGCAGGAGTGTTTGCAGGCCAGCATTTTTTTAGAACTCTCTCAATTCACCAAGGGAGATATCGATCTGCTGGCCCTTCAGCGCGCCTCAGCCTTGCTCGCTCAGACTCTCTATGTCCGCTTTTTTGCCCCCTTGCCCCTGCCAGATTAAAGGACTCTCTGGGAATTCCCATCTCCTTTGCCTTGGTTGTTGGCGAGTTTTCGAGCCATTACAACCAAGGACAGCATCGATAGGGGATTGGGATGAAAAGAGCGACAGCTCTGTGAGCTGTCATTAGAATCTTTGGGTTGGTTTATCTTGGCATTCAGATTGGGAGGAAAAAACAATGCACAAGATGTATCTCTGCGTATGTTATTATTGAGGATATGGAATGCGTCAAAATCTTTCCGCTAAAACACCTCACTCACTTTCAACATGGGCAAATCTGGTCGGCTCGTCTGGAAGCCGGGAAGGCTTGGAATCAATGCCGAGACATTCATCTTGAGGCACGTAGCACAGGGCAGCTCTGGCCCAATCGAACTCAATTGCAAGAAGCGACAAAAGGGCTTTACGCCATGTATAGCCAGAGTGTGCAGATGGTATGCCACACCTTCTTACAAAATATTGAAACCACCCGCCAACTGCGTAAATCAGGGGTAAAAATTCGCTATCCTTACAAAACCAAACGAACTTATCCCCTTATGTGGCCTGCTCAGTCTGTCAAAGTCAAAGAGAATCGGGTGATTTTGCCGATGGGGAGAGGCCGAGAACCCTTGGTCTTGAACCTTAAGCTGC
This sequence comes from Candidatus Sericytochromatia bacterium, assembly GCA_018780035.1. GTDB lineage: Bacteria > Cyanobacteriota > Sericytochromatia > UBA7694 > UBA7694. Next base: position 525 of record JADMKE010000057.1, on the reverse strand, counting down.
CAAAGGAAGCAGGAGCTTGCAAACTGGTCTTCAAAGATGGCTATGAACTTCATGTTACCTATCATGTGGAGGATACTCAGGAGCCACCAGGAACTCGCAAAGCCTGTGTAGACTTGGGTGAAATCCATCAAGCCGCAGTCAGTACCGATTCAGGCCAAGCGATTGTTGTTTCCGGTCGTGGGATTCGCTCTCTCAAACGCCAAAGGTCAAAAGCGTTGGGGGAAATCGCCCGAAAACGCAGCCGCTGTAAAAAAGGCTCCAAGCGTTACCGCAAGCTGCAAAAGGCCAGACGAGAAGTGAGTAAGCGGTATGAGCAGCGCATCCGAGATTTGCGCCACAAAGGCACACGCAAAGTCATCAATTTCTGCATCGAACAGCAAGTCGGAAGCCTGTTTGTGGGTAATCCTCACGGTGTTAGGGAAAAGAAGTCAGGTAGAAAACACAACCAACGGATGTCGAATTGGGAATTCGGGAGGGACATCCAGTATCTCAAAGAAAAATCAGTCAAAGCGGGCATTCAATGTT
>JADMKE010000012.1 GCA_018780035.1 Candidatus Sericytochromatia bacterium | reverse complement strand
TATAATTTTTAAAACGCGCCATATTTATTATCTCTTGTTTTGTTTGCTTTAATAAAATTACTATTCTATTACTCAATTTCAGGTTTTCCTACTGACTTGTGGGCCATTTTTAATTCTCAAATTTTTCCACAACGTACTTGTTGAACCAATTTGGCGCTGCATCCACCCTTGGATTAATAGTTCCTTGAAAAATTTCCGCAATACAAAATGCATCCTGCCCTGAATTATCAAATATGAATGCTCTATAGGAATACTTTATAGCCTCAATGAGCAAATCTAGGGACCTGGTATACCTGCTGACAATCTTATCAAGAGGTACAGGATGACCTCCTTGGCTAACTCTGTTCTGAACACGTGAAACGTTTATAGATGAATCCTGTGTCGCTATAAAATAAAGGTATGTTCGAAAACCCATTTTTTGTGACTTTTTAAGAAAATTGACTTTGTCTTCAGATGACATAACAGTTTCAAAAGAAAATGAGATTTTTTCCAATAATAGATTTTGTCTGATGAAATCTGAAGCAACTGAAGCAAAGTAAGAATTCGTTGGAACCGCTTCAAATAATAGTTTATTTTCAGAAAACTTTAATGAGTCAACAAAAAGTTTCTGATTTCCTCTATCAAGCAAGGTTGAATTCCGAAAGAAATTTAACACATCAGTTTCGGTCACTGTGAGAGAGTAATCGCTAAAATTAAGAGTTTTTTTGCTGGATATTTGTTTTTCAATGTCATCTGGATTAATGTATTTGCCTAATAGCTGTTCTGGGACACTTGCTTTTAAAGTGCTCTTTCCAGAACCATTTGGGCCAGCAAACATTCTTACTCGAGGAATGCTCAAGAGTTAGGCACTCCTTTTTTATTCCTTAAATGCACAAGAGAAACAAATGGCTCAAGTTCTTTTATTAATCGTCGAGTTCCATTTGGGGATGTCTCTATCAACTTACCGTCAATACTCTCAATTACAGTTTGACCTGATGATAGAGCTTTCCAATAAGACTCTTTAAAAGCAGAATTAGCAAGCATAGGGATAGATGCTTCTAAGTAATCAATCTCATCATCATCTAATGCATTTGCAACTTTTTCAGGAATTCCAATATTGTTTGATGGCGATTGCAGATCAATCTCTAAGCTTTCGTCTGACCCTCCATAAATTAATTTTTCATAACTAGCCTTTTTGCCTAGATTTGAGAATACATTTTTATTGCTTACAAGTGCTTTACTAACAGTGGGTTCAAGTTCAATGGCTTTCTTTAAGTAAAGAAAAGACTTATCTAGGTTCATAACCTTATCATAGGCAATTGCGGCGTTGAGCCAGAGACTAAAATCTTCTTTATGTAGTACCAAAGCCTGCTCATATTCAACAATTGCTTGTGTTAAATTGCCAGTACCCTCGAAAGCTAAGGCAATAAAATGACGCACAGCATATTTACTTGGTGACAACTTTAATGCAAAAGAGAATAGCTCAATTGACTTTTGAAATTCATTCAATTCAAGATAAATTAATCCCAAATGGATAATGCTATCGTAGTGACTTGGATTAAACTCTAAGACTTTTTTAAAGTGGCTCTCAGCTAAAGAGATGTTGTCCATGGACTTGGCTATTAATCCCAATTGGTGACTCGAAAAATAGTAGCTTTCATCAACCTTCAAAGCTTGCTCAAAAGATTCTATGGCTTTTTCACGTTGATTGTTTTTTTTATAAGCGAAGCCAAGGTTATGCCAGCCAATTGGGTTTAAATTATTTAAGACCGTGGCTGATTGAAGTTTATCAATAGCTTCATTTAAAAGCCCAATCTCCCCATAGGTTATTCCAAGATCTACCAATGTATCATAAGATTTGGGATTTGCGTTGATTGCTTTGTGATAAAATTCAATAGCCTTAGAATATTCTTCTTTAGCTCTAAAAATTTCACCCAAGTTATGATACGTAATATAATTTTCTTCAACACCAAGAGAACGGTTGTAATATTTTACTGCCTCTGTAAAATTGCCTTTGCAGTGATAATTATATGCAACCATGTTAAGAGCTTCGGCATCATTAGGAGACAGCAGCAGTAATCGTACAAGATATCTGATTGCTCTATCAAATTCATTTTTATGGTTAAGTTCTAAAGCAAGATTCTTTAAAGCAGCGACATTAGAACCATTAAGTTTTAGGGAGTCCAAATAATAATCTAAGGCCTTGTCATGGTTGCCCAACATTGAATTAGCGTATCCCAAGTTATTTAATAACTCGGACGTAGGGGGAGATGCTTGTAACTTTAATTCTACTTCCTCAATAATGCCAGCAAAGTCTTTGTCTTCGAATTTTTGCATCAATGATGACAGACGGTTTGAGTCACCAACTAAACATTGAGACGGCTTTGCCTCGACTTGAGTTGTGATCGATGTAGCCATATCTTGAGATTTAATTGCTTTAACTACATTTAATAATAATTTATGCTGATTCTGATTTCGAGGACGTAAAAATCCCACATTACTGTCTACAAGTTCAGAAATTTCGGGAAGGGTACTACTTAACTGCATTTTTCGCTCTCCCCTCCTTCATAGTGGACTTAATATCGAATATAGCATATTCTTAAAAGCGGAATAAAGCTAAAACTCAACGGACGCAAGATAACTTGCTCCAGTCAGGTTGATCTTGATTGTTTTGGCCTTTATTGCCAAGTATCTTCATTTTGAATAATTCATCAGATCTCAGCGAACCCAGATTGATCAAAACACCCTCGCCAACCCGAACCTACACAGCGAAACGCCTCAATCATACATTTTTTGCGTTTGCGATTCAAGCCGGGGGAAGCAAAGCTCGCAGTTTACGTTTTTGCATTGACAAAACGTTTTTCGTAAACTAGACTGCCTTTGGAAAAGGTGGTCAAATACAATGCCCCTGTCAATGCCCCAAAAACAAGCCCTGCTCCTGAGCACCGCCGAAGCCCTCTTTCGCTTGCACGGCATCCGCCGCGTCACGGTCGAAGAGGTTTGCAACAAAGCGGGGGTCAGCAAAGTGACCTTCTACAAATACTTTGCCAACCGCAATGCCTTGGCCCTGGCGGTCTTGGAGCGCATGATCGACCACAACAGGGCAGAGACCCACGTCCTGCTGCATTCAGATCAACCTTTTGGCCAACGGCTGCAGGCCCTGCTGGCCCTCAAACACAGCATCATCGACAGCATGGGCCCGGCTTTAATCGAAGACATCATGACCCGCCCCAGCCCAGAGGTTTTGGCCTTGCTGCAGACTGCCCAAGAAAAATCCCTGGCAGACACCCGCACCTTTCTCAAAGAGGGCTATGCCTCGGGGGCGCTCAACCCCGCCATTCCCGAGAGCCTGATCTTTTACCTGATGCAATTCAGCCGCAGTTGGTTTAACGATGCGGGTTTTGTCGCGATCGAGCCCAACCCCAGCCAGCGCGCCCATTTATTAACCACCCTGCTGATGACGGGGATCTGCATGCCCCCCGAGGCCGCTCATGCCTGAAATTGGCAAAACACCCCTGTTTCAAATCACGAACCTGAGCAAATTTTATGTCATGGGTGAGGTCACGGTGCATGCCCTCAAACAGGTCAGTCTCGAAATTTACCCCCACGAATTGCTGGTGATACTCGGGGCCAGTGGTTCAGGCAAGTCCACATTGCTGAATATCCTCGGTGGCATGGACACCCCCAGCGAAGGCCAGGTCATGTTTCGCGGCGAAGACCTCTCCAAAGCCAGCGAAAAAGCCCTCACCCGCTACCGCCGCAGCCACATTGGCTTTGTCTTTCAGTTTTACAACCTCATTCCCAATTTAACCGCGCTCGAAAATGTCGAAATGGCCACTGAGATTGTCGAAAACCCTGCCGACCCGCTCGAAATGCTGCGTTTGGTGGGCCTCGACGACCGCGCTGACCATTTTCCCGGCCAGCTCTCGGGCGGGCAACAGCAGCGCGTGGCGATTGCACGGGCCGCAGCCAAACAGCCCGAGGTGCTGCTCTGTGACGAGCCGACCGGGGCCCTCGACTACGAGACCGGCAAAGGGGTCTTGCATTTTTTGCAGAAGATCAACCGCGAGACGGGTACCACCTTGGTGGTGATCACCCACAACGCGGGCATTGCCGCCATGGCCCACCGCGTGATTCACATGCGCGATGGCCTGGTACACGATGTGCAGGTCAATCCCAAGCCCGTTACCGCCGATGAGGTCTCCTGGTAATGCCGGTTCTCTACAAAAAGCTGGGCCGCGATCTCTGGCAGACCAAAGGCCAGGTTTCAGCGGTCACAGCGGTGATCACCTGTGGGATTGCAATCTTTGTGGCCTTTTTTGCCTGTTACCGCAATCTGCTGCTCACCCGCGACAGCTATTACGCCCAATACCGCTTTTACGATTTCAGCATTCAGCTCGAAAAGGCCCCACTTTCAGCGGTGTTTAAAATTGCAGATTTGCCAGGGGTCCGCGCGGCGCGGGGCAGGATTGTCAAAGATGTCAGCCTCACGGTGCAGGGCCAAGACGAGAGCAAGGTCGCCCGGCTGGTCTCCCTGCCCCTGCGCCATGAGCGCGTGCTCAATGGCATCCATTTGGTCGCGGGCAGGCACTTTAACAGCGCGGGCATCGATGAATGTGTGGTCAATGACCGCTTTTTGGCGGCCAATAACCTCAAATTGGGCGAGCGCATCACCGTCACGGTCAACGGCCGACGCCAGAGTCTCAAAATGGTCGGAACTGCGCAAGCCCCAGAATACATCTATACCATTCGCAATGCCCAAGAAATGCTGCCCAATCCCAAAAAATTTGCGATTGTCTGGGTGCAAGAACCCTGGGCCGAGAGCCACTTGGATCTCAAAGGTGCGGTCAATGAGATTGTGGGGGAGGTCTTTGACCCCAGCACGCTCAAGGCCCAACTCGATCAGATGGGGGATATGCTCAAACCCTATGGGGTCTATGCCAAAACCCAACGCAAGGACCAACTCTCGAATTGGTATTTGCAAAGTGAACTCGACGGGCTCAAGGTTTCAACGGGCATCACGCCCACGATTTTTCTGGTGATCGCCGCTTTGATTCTGGTGATTCTGCTCACCCGCATGGTGCGCCGCGAACAGATGCAAATTGGCCTGCTCAAGGCCTATGGCTACACCAATTTCGAAATTTCGATGCACTATATCCGCTACGCCTGTTTGGTCGGTTTAATGGGCGGGCTGCTGGGTTATGTCTTGGGGCAGTGGATGGGGCGCGGCCTGATTGGCGTCTATGTGGCCTATTACACCTTTCCGATTCTCAAATACCAGTTTTACCCAGATTTGCTGTTCTGGGCCCTGAGCATTTCGACCGGCTGCGCCCTGCTCAGTGCCTTAACCGTGGTGCGCAGTGTGGTGAATATCTCCCCCGCCACAGCCATGCGTGACAGCCCCCCGCGTTCGGCCAAACGCACGGTCTTGGAATACATTCCCGCGCTCTGGAAGCGCATGAGTTTTACCAATAAAATTATCTTCCGAAATATGTCGCGTTACCCGCTGCGCTCAGCCTTTACGGTCTTGGGGGTCATGCTCTCTACAGCCATTGTGATCATGGGCTATTATTCCAGCGACGCGATGGGGTATATGATACAGCACCAATTTGAAAAGGTCCAACGCGAAGATATCCGCGTAACCTTTTACCTCGAAAGGGGCGTGGGGGCCCTCTACGAGGCCATGCGCATGCCTCATGTGCGCAAAGCCGAACCCCTGCTTTTTTATCCCTTTGAATTGCGTGTGGGCTGGAAGCGCAAAGAGATGTTGATCACCGGCCTGCCCGCCTCACCCCAGCTCTATGGCCTGCTCGACGACCAAAACCGACGCGTGGAATTGGGCAAAAAAGGCCTGACCCTGATGGATATTGAGGCCAAGCGTTTGGGCCTCAAGGTCGGCGACCGGGTGATGCTCAAACCGCTCTATGGCCGGGTTAGCAAAGAAAAAGAGGTGGTGGTCGAAAAAATTGTCACCCAGTTTATTGGGGCAGGGGCGTATATGCACTGGGAAACCCTCAGCCGTTTGCTGGGTGAGCCCCGCGCTTTAAACGCCCTCTTGCTCAAGATCGAGCCCGAAAGCCAAAAACAGGTCAGCGCTTACCTCAAAGACATTCCGGCTGTCGCAGCGGTCGAGGTCAAAGCCGATGCCCTGGACAATTTTAACAAGACCATTGGCGAGTCGATGGGCATCTCCAATTTCTTTTTGACCCTCTTTGCAGGCATTATTGCCGTGGCTGTGATCTACAATTCGACCGCGATCAGCATTACTGAGCGCAGCCGCGAAATGGCCTCTTTGCGGGTTTTGGGTTATACCACCGCTGAGGTCGGGCGGATTGTCTTTAACGAAAACCTAATGCTCTCGCTCTTGGGGCTGGTGATCGGGTTACCGGCAGGCACCTGGATGTGTATGGGCATGAGCCAAGCTTATGTCACCGATGTCTACCGCTTTCCCTTTTATATTAGCAACAAAACCTATTTGATTAGCACCCTCACGATATTGGGCTATGTGCTTTTGAGCAATTGGCTTTCACGCAAACGCATCGCAGGTCTCGATTTGGTTGAGGCGCTCAAATCCCGTGAATAACCCCCTAAAACACCCAAGGAAACCCCCAAAGGAAAAAACATGTGGCAAGATAAATTCAAATCCGGTTTAAATACCCTCAAGAAAAAGTGGTGGATACCGGCTGTGATTCTGGCAGGTGCAGGCCTTGCCGCGATTTCGCTGCAAGAGCCCGTGCAAAAAGTTGAAAGTATCACCGTGGCCAAAGCCAAGGTCCAACAATTTATCCTCGAAGAGGGCAAAACCCGACTGGAACAGGAATACAGCCTGACCCTGCCCGTGGCTGGAGAGATCTCGCGCCTGCCCTGGAAAGAGGGCGATTTGGTTGAACAGGGGCAGATCTTATTGCAGCTCGATCGCAGTGGCCGCAGTTTGGAGGTGGCGGGCCTGCGTTCGCGTTTAGACGAAATCTCGGCCCAAAACCAAGGCATTCAGAGCCAAAAACCCAAAGCCAGCGAAATCGCCTCAGCCCGTGTGCAAATAGCCCAAAGTGCCCTCAGCCGCAAGCAACAACAGAGCATGCGCGAGGCCCAAGAGGCTGAATTGGCCCAATTGCAAAGGCAATTGAACCGCCAAGAAGCCCTCTACAAGGAAGAGAGCGTGACCCTGGCCTCGCTTGAAGAGCTGCGCAAGCAGGTGCTGGTTTTGCGCAAACAGGCCCAACAGGCTCTGCTCGAAGAGGCCAAAGCGGCCCAGAGCCAGAAAGTGGCCGAGTTAAATCTGAACCGTCTGCTCCAGAGCCAGTCCGATCCCGATTACCTGCGCGGGGTCTATGCTGCCCAGGCCGCCCAGGTGCGGGCCCAATTGGCGCAAAAGCAGGATGACCTGGCCAAAACGGTCCTGAGAGCCCCTGTTTCGGGGCCGATTCTGGAAATTCTGCAGCGCGATGCCACACTTTTGCCCGCTGGCACGGTCATTCTCAAACAGGGAGATTTAAACAGCTTGGCAGTCGAGGTCGATTTGCTCTCGGAGGAAATGTACCAGATCAAACTGGGGCAAACTGTAGAAATTTCAGGCAAAGCCCTCGAAGATCGGGTGGTCGTGGGCAAAGTGGCCCGGATTTTTCCCGCGGGTTTCACCAAGCTTTCGGCCCTGGGGGTCGAACAGCAGCGGGTGCGGGTGATTGTCAATGCCCCGCCCCAGCAGTTAAAATTGCGTCCCGGCACGCGGGTCGATGCCAAGATTATCACCGCCGAGAAGCAGAATGTGCCGGTGATTCCAGAGCGGGCCCTGTTTAAACTCGATGGCAAATGGCAGGTCTTTAAAATTGTCGCCGGGCGTGCGGTCTTGCAGCCCGTGAGCGTGGGGCTCAAAAATGACGATCAGGCCGAGATTCTTCAGGGCCTCAATGCAGGTGATTTGATTATTTCTGAACTGGAAACCAGCCTCAAAGCGGGCAGCAAAGTTGAAACCGAACAGCACAAATAGCAAAGCACTTTAAACGTAAGGATTTTGCAGGTGAATCAAGATCTCAGCCTCTGGACTGGTTTGGGTGAGTAATTCCGTTTTCAGTGCCAAATATGTTTCCCAAGACGGTTCCAATTTGGCTATTTCTAAATTCAAAGCTTCAACCGTAGACACCGTACTGAGTCGATTTTTGAGGCGATCGCCGATCAAACGCCCCAAGACCAAACCCTGCAAAAATCCCTGCATAATTTGTGTGGGAAAGGTCTGAGGGCCAAACAGGGATTGGTAATCTGAGAGTAAAATTTTCATCAGTTTTAACAGTGGCGCAGTAAAATCTGTTTGAGCATACGCCGTTTGCTCAGAACTGTAAAAATGTGCCAGCTTCTCAGGCGAATAGGCCACTTCAAACTGACCCAGGTGTTTGACCGTCACCAGATAGTCCCAAATGGCATAGGCATTTTTTTCAGAACCGAAGAGAAAGTCCAGCGGCCCCAATTCTTTGAGCACAGATTTGCGAAAGACCGAGGCCTGGGGACAAACCCCAGCCACAAAGGCCCGCTGGAGTTCTTTTTGATTGCAAACCCGCGTGGGTGTTGAATAAAAAGGACCGTAACTGAGTGAGACTTGCCCCTCTGGGTTGACGATGGCATAACTCCCCGAGGCCATGCCAATCCAAGGAAAGCGCTTGTAAAGATCGGCAATACAGGCCAAATGATCGGGCAAGAGCCAGTCATCATCGGATTGGTACAAGACCAATTCACTTTCAGCGGCTTCAAACAGCGCTTGGTAATGTTCTCCCAATGCAGCCAGACCCTGATTCTCTGCGCGGTACAAGACCTGAATTTTGTCTGGATAGGTCTGTTCTAAAAAGCGGCACCAGTCAGTTGTGCCATCTTGAGAACCATGATCGAGCAGAATCAGCTTCCAATCGCTGTAGGTCTGATCCAAAATGGCTTGCACGGCTCTTTTGAGCAGGGGCAGTCGATTATACGTGATCATCACCAGGGTCATCGAGAGATCCTGGACCGCAGGTAAAATTTCGAGCGGGCGACCGGGCAGATGAGCTAACCTGTTCAAAAGCGCCTGCAAGGGCGCAGACAGACTTGAAGATGACATACCAGAAGCAGAGGCAAAGCGCAATCGCCGTTTATACAGCCCCAAGATGGCATGAGCGGCAAAATTTTCAGGATCTTGCATCAAGGTCTGCAAGGCCCCTTCTAAGCAGGCTCCTCCCTGATTGAGAATTCCTTGCTCCCACGGCATGGACTGAAGCAATTGAAAGTAAGCCTCAGGATCAACACTGCCCCAACCCGTTTCACATATTGGCATCTCCCACAATTGGCTGGCCAGGGCTTCGACCCGGTCCAACAGCGCTTGGTCAGAAAAACGGTTCATACAGGCAACTCCAAGTGTGGCGACAATTTTAGCTCTGAGAGCAAGTCTCGGATTTCATGTTCATACTGCGGATTCATCAGCAGACAACTCACAATTCCACGTTCGGCCAATTGGGCCGGGGCAATAATCGGGTGGCCTGTGCCGGGTAAATACCCCCCCTGTTTATGGGGATTGAGATCGATGATACAATCAACCAGCTCTTGGTTGGGGTCAAGCAAGCCAGCCAAGGTAACCCCTTTGGCTCCGGCTCCCCAGATGGCCAGAGGGCCTGCTTGGCGCAGTTGTGTGAGTCGCTGGCGCCAAGCGGCTAAAAGCACGGGCTCTTGCGTTTGATAGGCCCAAACTTCGGTTGGAATGGGTCCCGCTTCTGGCAGGGTTAAATTCGGTTCTGCCAGGGAGAGCTCAAACCAATGGTACTGATCGCCAAAAATCCGTTGCGCAGATTCAACCCGAAAGCCGGCCCTTTCAAACAGCCGACTCAAGGTGGACTCCAAAAAATAATTGCAGTGTTCGTAGAAAAAATCCCAAAAAACCTGACCTGCCAAAATCCACTCCAAAGCGGGGGTCTCAAAATACAGTTTGACCTTTGGAAAAGGCAAAAGGGTGTGCCGCAACAATTGCAACCAAGCCGCTGGCTGGGCAATATGTTCGATCACATGCCTGCAAATGACGGCGTCGGCCTGCTCAGGCAAGCGGGCCTTTTCAAGGGTTTCACGGCTAAAACCGACCCGACCCTGTAAATGGGTTTCGGGCCCTTGATAGCTGGGGTCAAATCCCCAGGCCTGTATTTCTGGAGGGGTTCGCTGCATCAAGCGGAGTAAAAAGTCGCCGTTGCCACAGCCCACTTCAAGCAGATTTCCGCGCTTAAATTCGGGCTTTTGCAAGAGATAATCGATGCGTTCATCCAAATGGGCCATAAATGCCGGAGAATAAGTTTGGTTGTTATCATAGGCCTGGCCATAGTTCATCAAAGATAAGTCAAATTCTGAATTGTAGACAAAATGGCAGTGAGGACAAACAACCACGGCCAACTTGCCCCAAGGGGTTTTGCGGGCCAACGCTGGTGTGGGATACAAGAGATGCTGATGAACGGGCACCTGTTCACGTTCAAACAGCGGTCTGGGGTTGTCTTGCTTGCAAAGGGGGCAATTCATTGTATTTGGCCTGATTTAAGTGTTTGATACAGATGATAGAGGCCATTTTCTAAGGATATTTTGGGCTGCCAACTGAGTTCTTGGGACAAACGTTCAGTGTTGGCAACCATAAAAGGCGGATCAAAAGGTGAACTGGGATAGGCGCCAAAATCCACCTCAGCTTGTTGGCCTGAGACGGCTATTTGTTTGAGAACCAGATCACGCACAGAGAGGGGTTGACCCGAACCAATATTTACGGCTCCCTGCATGTCAGACAGCAAAACCGCAACCAAGGCTTCAGCCACATCTTGGACATGCAAAAAATCTTTGATTTGACGGCCATGACTGCATTTGATCGTCTCACCCGCTAAAATGGCATTAAACACAGCCGGAACAAGACGGTTGGGGGCTTCACCTGGGCCATAGAGATAAAAGAGGTGGGCCCAGGCAAAGCTGATCCCCATTTGGCGTCCCCAGGCCTCACCCATCAAATGCAGAGCATGTTTACAATTGCCGTATAAATGGCTGGATTTACGCGCTGTGGTGAGTTCAGAACAAAACCCGGCTTGCAGATCATACTCCAGACAAGAACCTGCAGACAAAATCCGTTGCCCGCCAAAGCGCTGAAAAGCTTGAAACAGAGCCAAAGAACTTTGAACCCAAAGCAGATTTTCACTGGCATGCAGGTATTTTCCAGGTTCGGCATACCAAGCCAAATGTAACAAATGGCTCGGTTGCAAGTCTTTGAGTAATTTCTCTGTCCCAGCGCTGTCATGTAAGTCCTGTGAATGCCAAATGACGGGCAGATCTGAGCCAGGCTCTTTGCGGCCCAGTCCATGAACTTCAATCTGCTGTTGGGCCAAAGCGGCAAGACAGTATCGCCCGACAAAGCCACTGGCGCCTGTTACCAATACGCGTGGCTGAGAAGGCAAGGTATTCATAAGCTGACCTCGGGCATGTTCGGGTTTCCTGAACGTGTTATGTGAGCGAATTCTTGACGCAGAGTGATCAGCAATTCCCACACTTGGCGTTCTGATTTTAAGATTTGAGGCAAAGAGGCGGGGTCCTCTGCTGTGTGTAAAGCCATTTGAAAATGCTGAACTGCCAAATTGAGCTGTGTTTGCAAGGTGTTTTGGGCCAGTTCTCGGGGGAAAGTGGCTTCTCCCCAAAGCCGATTGTAAACAGCAATCAGGGACTTCAAGAGTTTTAATTGGTGTTCAACAAAGTTGCGTCCATAAAAAGCGGTTTTTTCTGAAACAGTAAAAGCCGATAAGACCTCTTCCAACATCCCTGTTTCAGATTGAGCACTGGTCATTGCCGTAATCGCAAAATCCCAGACAGCATACTCCGCCTCGGGCTGGGCAAAGAGCGTGTCGTAACGGCTCAGCGATTTTAAGAGCGATTTGCGAATCACTGCCGCCTGAGGGCAAATACGCATCAATGCCAAGCGGAGATTTTCTGTGCGGGGGTCTGCTACACAGTCCAGCGGATAAAAGGGCCCATATTGATAAACCACTTCTCCTTCAGGAGAGAGCAATTGATAAGCGGTTGCGACCAAAGCCAACCAGGGGTGTCTTTGCCAAAAATTGAGGACTTTTTCGAGATGGGTGGGGTATAACCAGTCGTCATCGGATTGGATCAAGACCAGTTCGGTTTCGACCTCTGCGAGCAAGGTCTGGTACAATTTGCCCACGGCTTCAGGGCCCTGGTTTTCTGTGTGGTGTAAAATCTTAATCTGGGCAGGGGCTTCTTGGGCCACCGTTTTGAGCCATTCGCCGCTGCCATCTGTGGAACCATGATCCAGTATCAAGAGCCGCCAACGTGCACTGGTTTGGTTGAGTATGGCTTTGACCGCTCTTTGCAACAATGCCAAGCGATTGTAGGTGACAAGCACCACGGTCACACACCAATCTGTCACTGCAGGAAAGACGTGGATTTTGTCTTCACTGCCTGGGTTTTCAGCGCTGACAAAATCTCTTTGGAACAGATCTAAAACGGCCAAAGCAGGCCGATCATGTGGGTTGGCATGCAAACGCAAGATGGCCTGTTGGATTTCTGAACGCTGTTTGAGCTCGGGTTCCAAATGCAGCAATTTCATCGCCTTCAGGCTCTGTAGCCGTGCTGCCAACAGGGGCTGTTGAGCGAGATCTTGTTCCGGAGACAAAGCCAAAAGGCGCTGAGCACAGAGACGCGCTTCAGCAAAATACCAATCGCGTTGCCGCAACGAAAACAAAGAACTGCTCTGCTGCAGTTCCAGCAAAAAATCTTCATCCATGTTCCACGTTGGATCCAGGGCGTCCAAAAATATACTTTGCTGAACAGACACCTCGATGTCTATTTCCTGGTCTTGGCTGCAGGACAGATTTTCTGGGACAAGCCAAATTCTCTGATCTGCTTGGGGATGGGGGGGGAGTGTCTGCAGCAATGACTCGGTGTTGGCGATCTGGATTTGAAAGTGGGGAAGCGGTGTCTGCGTTTGGAACAACCGCTGTTGATAAGCGGCTTCTAGAAATGCCAATTGAAGCATTTCAGCCAAATTGTGGGCTCCTGCCTCTTCGGCAAAGACCAGCAGGTGTAAACTTGCCAAATCTGGTACCAAAACAGCCAATTCCAAGGCTTTGGCCATAAGTGGGTAGTTGTGACTTGAAACCAGCCAAATTCGTGTATCTCTGCTCACAGCAAGGGCCAGCTCTTGTCCTGTTCCGAGAGCAACGGCGAAGCCAAGGGCCATTCAATCTTCAGGCCTGGATCATCCCAGCGCAAGCCCCGGCCTGCGGCGGGGACATAATATGCTGAGACCTGGTAAAAGACCTCTGAATCGGGTTCCAGGGTCTGATACCCGTGTGCAAATCCGGCGGGTATATACAGGGCATCGCGGTTCTCTGCACTGAGTTCAAAGCCCTGCCATTGTAAGTAAGTGGGGCTATCGGGACGTATATCTACCAAAACGTCAAAAATAGCGCCACGAATACATCTCACCAATTTGACTTCGGCATCGGGCTCTGCTTGGTAATGCAGGCCACGCAAAGTGGCGCGGTTGTGGTTGGCCGAGAGGTTGCATTGCACAAAATGCGAAACCAGCCCCTGCTGTCTGAATTCGTGTTCGCAAAAGGCCCTGGCAAAGAACCCCCGCTGATCTGCTTTGGGTTCCAATTGAACCAACCAAGCATCCGCAAAATGGGTGGCTGTAAATCTCATCGGGCAGGCTCCAACAAGCGCAGTTTTTCCAGATACACCGCCAATTGGGCAGCTGTATAGCGAGCCATGTCTTGGCCCGTATGCCAGGCTTTGTACCAGTTCAGCGTCCAGGTCAGGGTCTCTTCAAGACTCAACTTGGGCTGCCAATGCAATTTTTGTCTGGCTTTGTCGCTGTTTAAACGCAGGTAAGCGGTTTCTGCGGGGTGTTCGCCCGGCTCTTGCACCCAGCCCGTCTCACATCCCCAGAGCCGGGCACTGTGAGCCGATAATTCCCCCACTGTGTAGGTCGAATCTAAATCGGGGCCAAAGTTCCAGGCAGAGGCAAATTCACTGCCCTTTTGACACAGGGCTTGGGCCAATAAGAGATAGCCACACAGGGGATCGAGCACAAATTGCCAAGGGCGCACGGCTTCAGGATAACGCAGGGGAATGGGTCTGCCCTCAGCAAAAGCGTGTACCAAATCTGGCAGCAAACGGTGGGGGGACCAATCGCCTCCTCCCAAAACATTCCCCGCTCGGGCTGAGGCCAGCTGGGGCCCCTGCTCCGAATGGGAATAGGTTTCGCGATATGCCAGCGTGATCAACTCTGCACAGGCCTTGCTGGCAGCATAGGGTTCGTGGCCGCCCAGGGGATCACTTTCACTGTGGGCGCGGGTGGCATTGGGCAAATAGGCTTTGTCGCTGGTAATGATAACTCCCGCCTGGATGCCAGGGGTCTGCCGCATCACTTCGAGCAGATGAGCGGTGCCCATAATATTGCTGGAAAACGTATCCAAAGGATCTGCGATTGCTGTTTTGACCAGGGGTTGAGCAGCCATATGAATCACAATCTCGGGTTGGGCTGCTTGCATGGCGGTTTTCAGGGTTTGAAGATCGCGAATATCTGCCAGATCTGAGTGAACAAGGGCCTGAGTGACCTGGGCAAGATCAAAAAGATTGGGGTCTGTCGGGGGGGGCAAAGCATAGCCGTAGACCCAAGCGCCCAATTGCTGCAACATCAGCGTGAGCCAACTGCCTTTAAAACCGGTATGACCAGTCAGAAAAACCCGTTTTCCCTGCCAAAAGTTCGGATCTAATCCCAGTTTTTCCAAGGTGCCTGTCCTTTCCAGAGCTGTTCGAGGTAGTTTTTGTCGCGCAAGGTGTCCATTGGATGCCAAAAGCCCTTGTGTTTGTAAACCGAGAGTTCTTGTTCTCTGGCCAGGGTTTCGAGCGGGGCCAATTCCCAAGATGTCTGATCATCGGCGATATAATCAAGGACCTGGGGCTGAAGCACAAAAAAGCCCCCGTTGATCCAGGTGCCATCTCCTTGGGGTTTTTCAATAAACGATCTGACTATGTCGTTGTCGATCTCCAAAGCGCCAAAGCGACCAGGGGGTTGCACGCCTGTCACCGTTGCCAATCGCCCCTGAGTCTGATGGAATTTTAGCAAAGCGCCAATATCCAAATCGCTGATGCAATCACCATAGGTAAAACAAAAAGCGGTGTCGGGATCGAGATAGTCCCTGACCCGTTTGAGACGTCCCCCCGTCATGGTTTCTTCGCCGGTATCCACGAGTGTGACTTTCCAAGGCTCGCCATAGTGTTGATGCACCTGCATGTCATTGGTGGCGAAATCAAAGGTCACGTCAGACATGTGCAAAAAATAATTGGCAAAATACTCTTTGATCACATAGCCTTTGTAGCCACAGCAAATAATAAACTCTTGAATGCCATGGCTGAGATAAATGCGCATAATATGCCAGAGAATGGGCTTTCCGCCAATTTCCACCATCGGTTTGGGTCGCGAAGAGGTCTCTTCACTGATTCGGGTTCCGAGCCCCCCCGCCAAAATCACCGCTTTCATTGTCACTTCACGTCCGTCTTGTTGATCTTTGCATTCGAAGTGTGTTTTTTTGCACTCATCATACCACGGACAGCGGGTGGGCTTGTCTTGATCACTATTTTGTCAAGGCCAAAACCAGGCGTTCGACAACCTGGTATTTCTGATCTCGGCTTGTAATGGCCAGCAATTTTTTCGAGTACAGGCAACAAGGCCTGGGCAAGGGGCGTCTGCGATTCGGCAGGGTCTTGCTTGGTCTCCTGCGAGGTGTAAACGGGACTTGCCCCTTAGTCATACCCTAACTTGATTCAAACTTTGTTAGAGCAAATAGCCTCCCGACACTTCGATGTCTTGTGCGGTGACCCAACCAAAGTCATCGGAGAGCAAATGGGCAATCACTTTTGCCAGATCTGGTGGAGAGCCAATCCGTCCGAGGGCGGTTTGATCTGCCAGGGGTTGAATAAATTCCGGGTGTTTGTCAAAAGCCCCATCTCCCAGATTGGTCAGAACGGGTCCAGGAGAAACGGCATTCACGCGGATTTGCCGGGGCGCGAGTTCTTTGGCCAGATAACGGGTCCACGATGTGAGGGCTGCTTTGGAGGGGCCATATGCCGAAAAACCAAGTGGGGCACTCTTGCTGGCATTGCTGGAGGTATTTACAATCCTTCCGCCATCTTCCAGCAGCGGGAGCAAAGCCTGTGTTAAGAAAAAGGGACCCTTAAAATTGGTATTTAAGATCTGATCAAAATACATTTCACTCATGTCTGAAAATGGCATTCCCCCACCGATACCGCCATTATTGACCAAATAGTCAAAAGAATTCCGCTGCCAAATTTCTGCCAATTGTGTTTTAACCTCTTGGGTAAATTGCCCAAAAGTGGCAATTTGACTCAAATCCAAATGAAGTCCCATCGCCCGAACCCCATAATGGGCTTCGAGTGTTTGGATAACCTCTTCGGCTCCCTGTTTGTGGTTGCGATACGTTAAGATCACGCCGATCCCACGCTTCCCCAATTCCAGGGCCGTACTTTTTCCGATCCCATTGCTTCCGCCTGTGACAATCGCTATTTTCATGTGAATCTCCTTGTAATTTGAAACAACTTTATCTTCTTTATTTTGGGTGATTTTAACGGGCAGTTGAAGACCAAATCCTGTCAATTTTTTGCCTAATCCTGCCGGGTGTATAATAGGCCTATGCCAGATCTCAACCGACAAAACCAACTTCATCAATTGGCGCAGCTCATGTTGCAGGCCACTTCTTTGCCCACCCCAACGGCTTTACCCGGCTTACTGCTGATTCAAGGGGCGGTGCCCGCACACCAACTTGCCGCAATTTATGAGCCCATGATTGGTCTGGTGATTCAGGGCGGCAAGACAATTACGATCGGGGAGCAGGTGATCTCAGCCCAAGCGCCAGCTTATTTTGTCATCCCCACCGATATTCCTGCCACGGGCTATGTGCAGCAGGGCCCGCATGGGCTACCTTATCTTTCTGTGGGCCTGGCATTAAATCAACAGGTCTTGCTGGATTTGCTCAAAGATCTGCCTGAGACAGAGGGCCAGACACAAGGACGCGCGGCTTTGAGTGCCTGTCGTCCCTCCGCAGAAATGCTCGATGCCTGGCTGCGGCTCTTGCAATTGCTGAACACCCCCCAAGCAATCCCAGCTCTGGCCCCCGTTTATGAGCGAGAAATCCTTTACTGGGTTTTAATCGGGCCGCAAGGCTGGCGCTTAAGGCAAATCTGTAGCAGTGGAGGAAAAGCCACTCGTATTCGACAGGCGATTCACTGGATTCGGGAAAATTACACGGCCTCATTGAATATCCAAACTATGGCGAACAAATCTCAGCTGGGGGTGACAACCTTTCACCGTCAGTTTAAACAAATGACGGGCCTCAGCCCGATCCAATACCAAAAGCAGTTGCGTTTGCTCGAAGCCAGAAAGCGCTTGGTTTTTAGTCACGATTCTGTTTCTGAAGCGGCGTATGCGGTGGGCTATGAGAGTCCTTCTCAGTTTAATCGCGAATATACCCGCTTTTTTGGCGCCCCTCCAGCCCGTGATGCAGCCAGTATTAGACGGATGCAAGTACAATAAAAAAATATATAAATTAAAGTTTAGTATTTTTTGTAAAATTTTATAAAAATAAACAAAAATAAATAAAAATTCAAAAATAAAAAATTATTTTCATTTAATTAGGGATATAATGAAATTGTAGCCAATGATGGCATCTTTATTTAAGGATGACACTAATATGAATATTCATTTGAATATGGGCTCTCGTTATTTCTCACTCTTTTTGCTTACTGTAGTTTCGGAGAAATCATGAGGCACAAAACCGCATGAAATCATTGAGGGA
>JADMKE010000037.1 GCA_018780035.1 Candidatus Sericytochromatia bacterium | reverse complement strand
AAGATGTGAGCGCCTTGGCGGTGGCGGCCCGCGACGGTTTGCCCGGAGATGCCAAAGTAGTGGAATTTGTGGAATTGGCGCAGAAAGCGGAACTGATGTTTAACCCCGTGCCGCGACTGAGCATTTCGACAATTGTAGGCGGTAGCAAAAACCCGGCACAATTGAGCAAGTGGAGCGACTTTTTGGCCCAGCAGCTCGGGGGCGGTGGCAAGCCTCCGGTGGGGAAATAAACACCCATGTTGCGCCGTGCTCAGCTCTATTTCTGTTGTTTAATCATCTTTTTACTTTTGAAAGGCCCCTTGATGAGCCATGCCAGCGAAAACCCACTCGAATTTGACTCCCTCTGGAATTACGAGCAACCGGCCGAAACCGCCCAGAAATTTCGGGCCCTGTTACCAGAAGCAGAAAAACATCCAGACCGCAGCTATTACCTCGAATTGCTGACCCAAATTGCCCGCACCCACTCATTGCAACGCCAGTTTGCCGAGGCCCACGCCCTGCTTGACCAGGTCGAAAAAGAGCTAAAACCCGAATGGAAGCGTGCAGAGGTGCGTTATTTGCTTGAGCGCGGCCGCAGTTTTAACTCAGCTCAAGCCCAAGCAAAGGCCCTGCCCCTGTTTGTGCGCGCCTGGGAAAGAGCTCTGGAGGCTGGCCTGGATTTTTATGCCATCGATGCCGCGCATATGATCGCCATTGCCGAAAAGCCCGAAAACCAATTGGCCTGGAATCTCAAAGCCCTCGCTGCTGTTGAAAAAACCACCGACCCCCGCGCCCAGAAATGGGCCGGCTCATTGTATAACAATATCGGCTGGACCTACCACGATCAGGGCAAATTTAGTGAGGCCCTGGGCTATTTTGAAAAATGTCTGGCCTGGCACGAAACACGCCAGACAGGCGAATCGCTTTTGATTGCCAAATGGAGTGTGGCCCGAACTCTGCGCTCTTTAAACCGCACCGAAGAAGCTCTGAAACAGCAATTGGCACTTGCTGCAGAGCGCCAAAAACTCAAATGGGCAGAAGACGGCTATGTCGCAGAAGAGATCGCCGAATGTCTCTTGGCCCTCAAACGCGAAGCAGAAGCCGCCCCTTATTTTGCCAAGGCCTATCAGCTTTTGGCAAAAGATAGCTGGCTGCGTGAAAACGAAAGTAAACGTTTAGAGCGCCTCAAATCCCTTGGCACAAAATAGACTTTAAAGTTCGGGGGAGTGAAGTTGAAAGTGCAGGCTGTGGGTGGTGTGGGCTTCGCCAGACTGGTAACTGCGCTCATCAAAGATTACCTGGCCTTCGTTATCCACCGTCAGGAGTGAAGAGGAAACCGTACCATAATCGCCCAGGTCAAGAAAAATCGGGGAACGCTCATGTTCAACCGCAGGCGGATATCCCCGTTTGGGCAATTCCTCTTGGGGAAAACGCAAAGTGCGCCCGAGAATCTCGAACAATTCTACCCGCTCTTGGGCAGTCAGATTGTCATCAATCATGCGCTTTTCCAAGTTTTTTTTAAGATAACGGCATTTGGGCATGGCACTGTCCATAAAATAATCACTCAGGCTGTGAATTCCTGGGCTGAGTTCTTCTTCCAGATTGGAGACCGAACAGCAGTAAAACAAGCGCTCACGGTCCCCCACCAAGAGATTAAAGGGCAAACTCTTTTTGCGTTGGCTTTGGGTTTGGCTGAGAAAAGACGCTGGGTCCAAATCCCCCAATAAATAGGCCAAAAGCAGACGCCCCCGGCTTTGGGCATGGGGAATATCTGTTGCTTGATGCCAATGAAAATCTGTCAAAGCAGCAAATTTGCCCGTTTCGGTCATGCCCAACCAAGTCCCCCCACTTTGGGGATCTCGGCCCGCATAGATCACTGGATCCGTATCCCAGCGCATGAGTTTTTCAGTTGGGCGGCTGCGAAATTCATCGCGATTGGAGAGCAAAATCAAAGGGTAATGTGCATAGTGTTTCCAAGCCAAAGCAATCACAGACATCGATCTTGACCTCAAGCCGTACGTGAAAACATCTGCTGCCCAGCCCGCTTGCCCAAATAGGCATCCCAGACCATGCACACATTGCGAATCAAAATCTGCCCACGCGGCAAAACGGCAATATGCCCGTCCGTCAATTCAATTAAGCCATCTTCGGCCATTTCTTTGCAATTTTCCAACTCGCTGTGGAAAAGCTGTTGAAAATCGACTTGAAATTGCCGACTGATCTGGGCAAAATCGAGGTAGCCATTGCAGATCAGATTTTCGATCAGCGCTTTGCGCAGATGGTCATCAGCACTCAACACCAAACCGCGGTGGGTGGGCAAATGGCCCTCGGCCAAAGCCCCTTCATAAGCCGGCACTTCGCGTAAATTCTGGATAAAATGCCCATCGATTTCACTGATCGAAGAGACCCCCAAGCCATAGAGGTCGACCCCAGCCTGGGTGGTATAGCCCATAAAATTGCGGCGCAGGCTGTGTTCCTTCTGAGCGAGCGCCAGTTCGTCTTGGGGTTTGGCAAAGTGGTCCATGCCGATATAGACATAGCCCCGTTCCAGAAACGCGGCAATGGCCAACTCAAAAATCGCCAATTTGGTATCGGAGTCGGGCAAGGTCTCCTCTTTGAGCAATTTTTGCGCAGGTTTGAGCCAGGGCACATGGGCATAGTGAAAGAGCGCCAAACGATCCGGGCTGAGGCTAAAAACCTGTTCCAGGGTCTGCTCAAAACTCACCACGGTCTGGTGGGGCAGACCATACATCAGATCCATATTGATACTCGCAAAGCCCTGCTCACGGGCAAAGTTCACCAAATGTTGGGTCTGCTCAAAACTCTGCACGCGGTGCACGGCCTGCTGGACCTGGGGGTTAAAATCCTGAATACCCATGCTCAAACGGTTAAAACCGGCCCGGCGCAGAGCGAGAATATGCTCATCGGTGGTCACACGGGGATCCACTTCAATCGAGATCTCAGCCCCCGGCGCAAAGTCAATCCGCTGGCGGATCATCGCCACCAAGCGCTCAATTTGTTCGGGTTCGAGATAGGTCGGCGTGCCCCCGCCCCAGTGCATCTGACTGATCGTGCGGGTTTTGGCAATCAGCGGCGCGATTTTATCAAGTTCTTGTTCCAAGGCCGTCAGATAGGGCTCACTCACCTGCTTTTTGCGCGAGATCTGCACATTGCAACCGCAATACCAGCACAAACTGGTACAAAAGGGGATATGCACATACAGCGCCAAGGGAGCCGTCGAGCCTTCGGGATTATTGGCGCGGTACAGCGCCTCGGCATCGGCCTGGGTAAAATCGTCGGCCCATTCGGGCGCGGTGGGATAGCTGGTATAACGGGGGCCCGGTTTGGCGTATTTGCTCAACAATTCACGCGGAACTTGGTAGTCCTCAAGTTGGGTTCCGCTACTGGCTTCAGTGCTGCCCATATTCCTTGACCCATTCCACCAGACGTTTGACATTCTCGACTGGGGTCTCGGGCAAAATGCCGTGGCCCAGGTTAAAGATGTGCCGGGTGGGGGATTTCCAACTGGCCAAGACGTCTTTGACGCCCTGTTCGACCCCCGAAGCAGGCCCAAAGAGCAGACAGGGATCGAGATTGCCCTGCACAGAAACCTCTGCCCCCACACGGGTGGGCACCTCACCCAAGGGCACACGCCAATCCAGGCTGAGCACATCGGCCCCCGCTTCAGCGGTGGCTTCGAGCAGGTGGTTAGAATTGTTGACATAGAGAATCAAAGGCACATCGGGCTGCAGGGCTTTAAAACCCTGAATCACACGCTGGGTGGTCGGCAAGGCAAAACGGCGGTAATCGGCCAACGAGAGCGCACCCGCCCAGGTATCAAAGATCTGCACGAGCCGGGCACCGGAACGGGCCTGGTAGTCGAGGTATTGAATCAATACCCCTGAGATATGTTCCAGCAAGCGGTCAAAGAGCGCGGGCTCGTGGTACATCATGGTTTTAATATAACGGTAATGGCTGCTGCCGCCGCCTTCGATCATATACGCAGCAGTGGTCCAAGGCGCACCCGTAAACCCCAAGACAGGGATGCGGGGCTCAACAGCTTTAACCAACAGGGCAATCGCTTCACCCAGCGCCGGTGAGGCTTCTTGGGGATGGGGCGCACGCAGATTCTTGACATCGGCCTCTGTGCGCACAGGATTGTGGATCACCGGGCCCTCACCTTTGACATATTCCAAATCGCCCCCCATGGCCTGGGCGGGAATCAGCAGATCTGAGAAAATAATCGCGCCATCGACATTGAGCTGATCGATCGGCTGCATCGAGACTTCGACGGCCAATTCGGGGGTATTGCAGAGGGTGAGAAAATCGACTTTTTGGCGAATGGCGCGAAATTCGGGCATATAACGACCCGCTTGGCGCATCAGCCAGACGGGTGTGCGGGAAACAGGCAAGCCACGGGCGGCATCCAAAAGTAAAAAAGAGGGGGAAGTATCGGTCATGATTAATATTGCTCCAGAAAAAACTGGGGCAGGCTTTGGTTGAGTTGTTCGAGTTGGTTGAGGGGAAATCTGCCCATGCCTATTTTACTCCGCTAGCAAGAGGGGGGTAAGGTTATATGAAGAGACAATGCTGGGTCAATTGGTCGTATTTGAATGTATGCTCAGCTTTGACAAAAAAAGTTCAAAGACGTAATTAAACGTTTTTCTCAATCCCAAGCTTGTTGTCGCTGCGTACTCCCTTGGCTCATGCCGAATGGTTTTCTGGAGAAAAACAATCCGCTTTAAACAGGCAAGCCCCCCCTATTCAGATTTGTCTGCGAGCAAAGGGGATATGTAAAAATATAAGCAAAATATTAAAATTTTAAGAATGCGGAAATATTTGCAATATTTTTAAAAAAATTCGCAAATATGCCTGAACATTTCGTCTTCGGATTGCGTCTCCTCTGCATCAACTTCCACACGGAGCAATTAATATTTTTTATGAGTGATACACAATCTCCCTTTTTCGTCGCAGGTATGGGGCTGCTCTCAGCGGCCTTGGTGATCTCTGCTTGGCTGGGTGGGCAGGCCATCAGCAAAATTCGCAGCGAAGATCAGACCGTAAGCGTGACTGGGGCCGCAAAAAAAGCGATAACTTCTGACTTTGCGATTTGGCGCAGTTCGGTCGGGGTCGAAAGCACGACCCAACAGCAGGCGTATATCGGCCTGCAAGAGCAGGTCAACAAGGTCAAAAAATACTTTACCGAAGAAAAAGGCATTCCCGCCGAAGCGTTAAAGCTCTCTTCGATCGATATCACCACCCTCGAAGAATTGTTGCCCAATGGCAATCCATCTGGCAAAACGCGGGGTTACCGCCTCGGCCAGCGCTTTGAAATCCAGCTCAAAGACGTCAAAAAAATCGAGGCCCTGGCGCAAGAGTCTGCTGAATTGATCGAACGCGGCATTCCGTTTAGCTCCTCCTCTCCCGAATACCTTTACACCCGCCTGAGTGATTTGCGCGTGGAAATGCTGGCTGAAGCCACCAAAGATGGCCGCTTGCGGGCTGAACAAATCCTGAAAAGTGCAGGCAGTCGCCTGGGACCTATTCGCTCCGTACGCACGGGCGTCTTTCAGATTACCCAGCCCCACTCGACCGAAGCCAGTGATGGCGGATCGTATGATACCAGCACAATTGAAAAAGACATCACAGCGGTGCTGACCCTTTCCTTTGCTGTCGATTGAGGTCGGTTTTAGGTGTTAGGTCTAACCGGGAAGAGCTGCGAGCAAAGGCAAAACAGCTGTTTCCGAACACCTAACACCTTCTTGCCTAACTCCGGCTCCCCCTGTGGCATGTCAAGACCAAGATCCTGTATTATGTAGTATCTCTCACACTTCGGAATACTTGCACCATGACAGCGCCTACGTCTACCCTCGATCCCACCTTCGAACCCCTTCAAACCACCCTCAAAAACATCCACCAAGATCCCCTCGACAAAGCACGCATTCAGGCTTTTGCCCGCGAACTTGACCAGCTCAAAGCGGAGGTCATGGCCCAGGTCGGAGAAGAGGACGTGGTCTACGTCGAAACTGTACACCAAATCGCACGGATCTGTGAAATTTCAGGCCGCCTCTTAATTCACTTCAGCAAAGACCCGATCAGTTGGAGTTTGGGCGTGCTGTCGCTCTGGGTCTATTTGCAGCTCGACAATCTCGAAATTCACCACCCCGCCCAACACGGGGCCTGGGATAAATTGCCCGAGGCCAAAGCCTTTCACTCAGACAATTATTACCACAACTCCCCCGTGGACGAAGAGGCCTGGCGCTACCGCCACAATATTTTGCACCACTCGTATACAGGCCAATTGGAGCGCGACCCCGATGTGACCTTTGGCTTTTTCAGACTCGGAGAAGAGATCGACAAGCGCTATTACCACAGCATTCAGCCGGCAATGCTGATCTTAAATAGCTTTGTGACGGATCAGAGCATTGCCTTGCTCTCAGCCGGGCTGGGCGATTTTATTGGCAGGCTCATACCCGGTTATCACCCCGAAGACAACGCAGGCATGCACAAAAAGCTCGATGCCAAGGCCTTTCAGACCTCGCTCTGGCAGTATTTGCGCAAAGCCATCCCCCATACAGCCTATAACTACGGCCTGTTTGGTTTGCTGGCAGGCCCCCAAGGCTTTGCCAAGGTCACCTTGGGCACGATGACGGCCATGGTGCTGCGCAATCTATTTACGGGCCTGAGCTTTTATACCGGCCATATGGTCGAAGGGGTCAAACACTATACCGAAGCGCCTCACAGCAAAGCTGAGTGGTATGTGCAGCAGATCGAAGGCACAGCCAATGTGCGCGCCTCTCGCCCAATCTCGATGTTGATGGGCCACCTCAATTACCAGATCGAACACCATCTCTTTCCCAAACTGCCCCCCAACCGCCTCGAAGCCATTGCCCCCAAAGTCGAGGCCCTGTGCGAAAAATATGGCATCAACTATCTCTCAGGCAGCTTTCCCGAACAGGTGGCCAGTGTTTTTCGCCGTTTGGGCAAATACACGCGCTGAAGTCGATCTGCAAAAGTGAATCAAGGGCTATACTGATCAGAGCATCTTGAGAACGAGGACCATTATGAATAAACCCGCCCCCACCCCCGCAGATTTGATTGATCCCATCCGCGAGCGCTGGAGCCCCCGCGCCTTTGATCCCAGCCAGGCTGTGGCACCTGAATTGTTGAATGAAGTGCTTGAAGCTGCCCGCTGGGCCCCCTCCTGTTTTAATGAACAGCCCTGGCGCTTTCTGGTCTTTGGCAAAGACGATGCCTTGCGCCCAGACGTTGAAGCCTGCCTCAACCCCACCAATCAATGGGCATGCCAAGCCAGCCACCTGTTGGTGATCTGCGCCATGAAACAATTTGCCAAAAACGAAAAAGACAATCGCCATGCCGCCTACGACACAGGCGCAGCCACCCTGGCCCTGATTCTGCAAGCCCAGAGCAAAGGTTTGGCCAGCCACCAGATGGCGGGTTTTAAACGCGAAGAACTGGAGACCCTGCTGCAAATTCCCGTACAAGCCGAATGCCTGAGTGTGATGGCATTGGGGTATGAATGTGAGGCCAAAGAAGAAGCCGGTTTAAGCCCTGAGCATTTGGAAAAAGAAAAGGGCCCACGGATGCGCAAAGAACTGGCACAAATCGCCAGTTCAGGCCAGGTCTGGTCGTTTTAACGATCTACTCCCAAGGCGACCTTGTCCTGGATCAATGCCCAAAGGGGCAAGTGCTGGTATGATGCAAGAGCATTAATCTGAGGGAGAATCCGATCATGCCTGCTCAATCTGCCCCCCAAACATCCCCCCCCGATCTGGCCAGCGAATTGCGTGACTCATTTGTGCGCAATATTCACCACACCCTGGCCAAAGACGCCTATTCAGCCACCGCCTGGGATCTGTTCCATGCCACGGCCCTGAGTGCCCGTGAGCGCATGGTCGATCAATGGCTCAAAACCCTGCAGCGCTATTATCACGAAGATGTGAAACGGGTCTATTATCTCTCACTCGAATTTTTGATCGGCCGTTCGTTAAGCAATACCTTGCTCAACCTCGGCCTGTATCAAGAAATGGGCCAGGCCTTGGAAGCCCTGCAAATGGATCTGGGCACGATTGAAGAGGCCGAATGGGATGCGGGCCTGGGCAATGGTGGCCTGGGGCGTCTGGCAGCCTGTTATTTGGATTCGATGGCCAATACAGGCATTCCCGGCTATGGTTATGGTATTCGCTACGAATATGGCATTTTCTTTCAACATATCCGTGGGGGTTATCAGGTTGAAACGCCAGACAACTGGCTGCGTTACGGCAATCCCTGGGAGTTTCCCCGGCCCGAATTTCTCTACCCGGTTCACTTTTATGGCCGGGTGCATGAATTTGTCGACGATGCGGGCCATTTGCGCCACAACTGGACCCACACCGAATCGGTGATGGCCATGGCTTACGATACCCCGATTCCAGGCTTTCAAAACGGCGTGGTCAACACCATGCGCCTCTGGTCGGCCAAATCGACCCGCGAATTTGATCTGGCCTATTTTAACAGTGGCGACTATATCAACGCCGTGGCCCACAAAAACGAAAGTGAAAATATCTCAAAGGTTCTCTATCCCAATGACAATACCCTGCATGGCCGCGAACTGCGCTTAAAACAGGAGTATTTCTTTGTCTGCGCCACTTTGCAAGATATCTTTCGCCGCTACCTCAAAACCCACACAGATTTTGAGGCCTTTCCCGATAAAGTGGCGATTCAAATGAACGATACCCACCCAGCTCTGGCTGTGGCTGAGTTGATGCGGCTCTTTGTCGACAAATACCACCTGCCCTGGGAAAAAGCCTGGGACCTCACCACCCGCTCCTTGGCGTATACCAACCACACGGTCATGCCCGAAGCCCTGGAAAAATGGTCGGTGCCGATGCTGGAAAAATTGCTGCCGCGCCATCTGCAGCTGATCCAAGAGATCAACCGGCGCTTTTTGGATTCGGTCTATCTGCAGGCCCCCCATCAGCGTGAATTGCTGGAGCAGGTCTCGATCCTGGAAACCGGCCTCGACGAACCCAAGGTGCGCATGGCCCATCTCGCCCTGATTGGCAGTCACCGCGTCAATGGCGTCTCTGAACTGCATTCCGCCATTCTCAAAGAGCAGATCTTTCCCCATTTTTATGCCTTGGAACCCGACAAATTGACCAATGTGACCAATGGCATTACCCAGCGGCGCTGGCTCTTGCAGTGCAATCCCAAACTGGCAGCACTGATCAGCCAAAAAACAGGTCCGGACTGGCTGCGCGATTTGTCCCAAACCCAGAAATTGCTTAAGTTCAGCAAAGATCAAACTTTTTTAAAGACCCTGCGGGAGATCAAATTCCAGAACAAAGTCAAGCTCTGCCAATATATTCACAAACACCACCACCTGGAACTGGATCCACATTCCCTGTTTGACTGCCAAACCAAACGTTTACACGAATACAAACGGCAATTGCTCTTGATTCTGTATATGATCACCCTCTATGCCCGCAGCAAAGACGATCCTAACCAAATTGCTGTGCCGCGAACCTTTATTATGAGTGGCAAAGCCGCCCCCGGCTATTATATGGCCAAGCTGATCATCAAACTCTTTAATGCCGTGGCCGAGCGCATCAACCACGACCCCAGTGTAAAGGGCAAAATCAAGGCGATTTTCCTGCCCAATTACAGTGTTTCCCTGGCAGAAAAAATCATCCCCGCAGCAGATCTCAGTGAACAAATTTCGACGGCAGGCATGGAAGCCTCTGGCACAGGCAATATGAAATACGCACTCAACGGCGCTTTGACCATTGGCACCCTGGACGGTGCCAATGTCGAAATGATGGAAGAAGTGGGCAGCGAAAATATTTTTATCTTTGGCTTGCAAAGCCACGAAGTCGAAGCCTTGCGCGGCCGTTACCACCCTTGGGAAGCGGTGGAAAGAGATCCCGAACTGCAACGCTGCCTGGAGTGGATTCAGGAAGATGTCTTTTCGGCCACCGAGCCCGGCTTGTTTCAGCCCATTTTGACCTCCCTGCTCAAAGGGGATCCCTATTTTGTGCTGGCCGATTACCGCGCTTATGTTCAATGCCAGGCAGAAGTTGACAGCGTCTATTTGGACCCAGAACGCTGGTCATTTAAAATGCTTCAGAATATCGCCCGGATGGGCAAATTTTCAAGTGACCGAGCGGTTTTGCAGTATGCCTCTGAGATTTGGGGCGTCACCCCTTCTGCGCAGGTCTCGCCATGAATCCCCCCAAACCAGAACAGATCTTGCCCCTCTTGGCGGAACTGTACCAGACAACAGCCAGCCAGAATGAAGGCCGTGTCGCCAGTTATATTCCCCAATTGGCCAAAGCCAACCCTGCGCATTATGCCGTGGCGGTCTGTTTTGCCGACGGCAGTCAAGCCAGTTGGGGCCAAGCTGATTTGGCTTTTTGCCTGCAATCGGTCTGCAAACCCGTTAATTATTGCCTGACCCTCGAAGAACATGGCGAAGACAAAGTGCATCAACATGTCGGTTTTGAGCCCAGCGGCCAGGTTTTTAATGCCCTGACCCTGAATAGCCAAGGCCTGCCTCACAACCCCCTGATCAATGCCGGCGGCATTATGTGCTGCAGCTTGATTCGGCCCCAACTCAAATTGCCCGATCGCTTTGAGGCCATTACCCAATTTTGGAGCGAACTGAGCGGGGGCAGCCCGCCGGGTTTCGACAATGCGGTTTACCAGTCTGAACGCCAGAGTGCCGATCGCAACCACGCCTTGGCCTATTTTATGCGCGAAAACAAAGCCTTTCCTACAGACACCGATCTCGAAGAGACCCTGGAGCTGTATTTTCAGTGCTGCTCACTCACGCTCAATGTACAAGACTTGGCGGTGGTGGCAGCCACCCTGGCCCAAGGCGGGAAAAACCCACTCACAGGCCAAACGCTTTTGCAGCCACGCACCCTGCGCAATTGTCTGACGGTGATGGCGACCTGTGGCATGTACAATTTTTCGGGCGAATTTGCCTTTAAAATTGGCCTGCCCGCCAAAAGTGGGGTCTCAGGAGGCCTGATGCTGGTTGTGCCTGGCCTGATGGGACTCGCACTCTGGTCACCGCCTTTGGACAGCTATGGCAATAGCGTGCGGGGCGTGGCCTTTTGCCGTGAATTGGTCAATCGGCTGCCCCTGCACGTCTATGCACCCAAGCCTTGATACTACCAAGGCTTGAGAAAGAGCCTTTAAGGCAGGTTAAAATAATAACGGGTACCGTGGGCCTCAATCGCGCCACTGAGTTTTTTCAGGGCTTCGACGTAAGCGGCTGTGCGCATATCGCACTTGTACTCAGTCATGGTTTCCCAGACACTGATTGTGGCTTTTTCCATGATTTTTTGAAGTTTTTCTTGCACTTCTTCCAGCTCCCAATAGAAGCCGGTCTGGTTTTGCACCCACTCAAAATAGCTGACCGTGACCCCGCCCGCGTTGGCGAGAATATCCGGGATGACCAAGACGCCGCGTTCATGTAAAATCGCGTCAGCATCAGCCGTAACCGGGCCATTGGCCAATTCCAACACAACTTTGGCTTGGATATCTTTGGCGTTGCGGGCCGTGATTTGGTTTTCCAGGGCCGCAGGCACCAGCACATCGACGGGCAATTTGAGCAGCTCTTGATTGCTCATGGGTTGAGAAGTGCCATTGGTGGGGGCCCCGGCCAAAACCTCTTTGTGCTCCTGCTCCCATTTTTTCAGGGAATAGGGGTCAATCCCGTCGGGGTCGTAGATCCCGCCTTCGGAATTGCTGACCGCGACAATTTTATAGCCGGCATCGTGCAGCAGACGCGCACAGTGATAACCGACGTTGCCGAAGCCCTGAACTGCCACTTTGGTCTCTTGAGGCACAATATTGAGCAGCTCTTCAAGGCGGCGCAAGACGTTCATGCCTCCGCGACCGGTGGCATCGGTGCGGCCGAGTGACCCGCCCAAACTCAGGGGTTTGCCGGTGATCACACCTGGGTATTTGCCGCGTTTGATGCGGTTGTATTGGTCGCTCATCCAGCCCATGATAATTTCGTTGGTGTACATATCCGGAGCGGGAATATCCACTTCGGGGCCGATCATATCCGCAATCATTTCAATGTAGGTGCGGCTCAGGCGCTCCAATTCGGTTTTGGTCAATTCTTTGGTGTCGACACAAATGCCCCCTTTGGCGCCGCCAAAGGGAATGCCCACCACCGCGCATTTAAAGGTCATCCAAAAAGCCAAGGCCATGACCTCGTCGAGGGTGACGTTTTGGTGGTAGCGAATCCCGCCTTTGGCAGGCCCACGCGAGTCGTCATAGCGCACACGAAAGCCTTTAAAGGCACGGCGTGCGCCATTGTCCATGCGAATCACGACTGAAACAGCCAGGGAAGATTTGGGATATTTCAACTGTTCTTCGACATCGGGGGAAATCGGAAAATATTGAATCGCCTTGTTGAGGCGGCGACGGGCGTCGCGGAAGAGTTTATCGTGTTCCTCTGCAGGTTCGAGGGTCTGAGCATTCTGTTCAGCATCGGTGGTCATCAGTTCCATATAAGCGCTCCTTCATGAAATCGGGCATCAGAATTGCCTTGAGGCATGACGTGTTAAAATACAAAGTCACCGATTGATGGACCAGTGACAGGTGCTTTCACTGCACCCACTCCATTATAATGATCGCGCGGCAGAAATGACGCGCCGAAAAGCAAAAGATCTTTAAAAATTCTGATCAGAAAGGTTCTCAGGCATGGCCGGACATTCCAAGTGGGCTCAAATTAAACGCAAAAAAGCCAAAACCGACGACGCACGGGGCAAAGTTTTTACCAAAATGGCCCGTGAAATCATGGTGGCCGTACGCGAAGGCCGCAGCAGCGATCTCAATGGCAATTTCAGATTGCGCCAGGCCGTGACCCGCGCCAAGGCCTCGGGCCTGCCCAGTGACAATATCGAGCGGGCGATTCAAAAAGGCATGGGTGCCCTGACCGGCGATAAATTTGAATCAATCCAATACGAAGGCTACGGCCCCGGTGGCGTAGCCGTGATGATCGACGCATTAACAGACAACCGCAACCGCACCGCCGGAGATATCCGCTCGTATTTTAATAAATGCAACGGCAATCTGGGTGAGACCGGCAGCGTGAACTGGATGTTCAGCAAAAAAGGCCTGCTGCGCATCAATGAAGTCGAAGATCCCGACAACCTGATGATGGAAGCGCTTGAAGCTGGGGCTGAAGATCTGCGCGAAGATGGCGAGACCCAAGAGGTATTAACCACCCCCGAAGATTTTGAAACCGTCGTCACAGCCCTGCAAGACAAATACCAGTTGGAATCATCCGAAGTCAGTTATTTGCCGATCAACACGGTCAATGTCAGCGATACCGATGTGGCCAAAAAGCTGCTCAAATTGCTGGATCTGCTCGAAGAGCACGATGATGTACAAGCGGTGTACGCCAATTTTGAAATGGATGATGCTGTGCTCGCCGCATTAGAGGCTTAAACCATGGAACAGGCCCTGCTGCTGGTTGCGCTTTTAATCGCCGGTGTGGCCTTGGGCACCGTCGTCTGGGTCATCAGAGGCGGCAAATCCCGGCAGCAATTGCAAAACGAGCGCGATGAGCAAAGCCGGGCCCGCAGAGAGGCAGAAAGCCGCCAAAAAGAACTTGAAAAAGAAGTTTCGGGCCTGCAAAGGCAATTGGAGCAGAGCCACAAACAAGTGGCTGAGCAATCCATAGAACTCAACCGCCAGGCGATTCAGATTGAGGCTCGCAGCCAGCTTTTGGCCGAAAAAGATCTGGAATTAAAAAGCCGCCTGGAGGACCTGCGCAGCCAAGAACAGGCGCTTGAGTCGGCCCGCCAAACGCAGGCCGAAGCCCATACCCAGGCCATGGCTGAGTTGGCCGAACTCTCCCCAGAGCAGGCCCGGGCCCAGATTTTGGGGGTTTGGGAAACGCGCCTGGAAAAAGACATCGCCAAGCGCATCCACGCCGCCCAGACGTATATCCAAGAACAAAGTGATCTGATTGCAGGCAAAATTTTGGCCCAGGCGATTCAGCGCTGCGCAGTTGATCATGTGGTCGAAAACACCGTGGCCACCGTCAATTTGCCCAATGAAGCCATGAAAGGGCGCATCATTGGCAAAGAGGGCCGCAATATTCGCTCCTTTGAGCTGACCACGGGCGTGGATCTGATGATCGACGATACCCCGGAAGTGGCGATGGTCTCATCCTTTGATCCGATTCGGCGCGAGGTCGCCCGACGGGCGCTCGAAAACCTTGTGGCCGATGGCCGGATTCACCCCACCCGGATTGAAGAAGAGGTTGCCAAGGTCAAAGCCGAACTCGATAAATACCTGCGCGAAGAAGGCGAAGCGGCCGCCCTGGAAGTGGGCATTCACGGCCTGCATCCTGAAATTATTCAATTGCTGGGCCGTTTGCGCTACCGCAGCAGTTATGGCCAGAATATTTTGCAACATTCCAAAGAAGTGGCCTATACCGCCGGGATCATGGCGGCCGAAATTGGTGCAGATATCCAGACCGCGCGCCGGGCAGGGCTCTTACACGATCTGGGCAAGGCCCTGACCTACGAAGAAGTCGGCACCCACACAGCCCTGGGCATCGACGCTGCCCGCCGCTGGGGTGAAAAACCCGAGGTCTTACACGCCATGGCCGCCCACCATTTTGACGTGCAGCCGATGACCCTCGAAGCGATCTTGGTGCAGGTCGCCGACACCCTTTCAGCGGCCCGCCCCGGTGCCCGGCGCGAACCCGTAGAAAAGTTCATGACACGCATGAATGCCCTTGAAAAATTGGTGATGGACTTTAAAGGGGTCGAAAAGGCCTTTGTGATTCAAGCCGGACGTGAAGTGCGGGTGATTGTGGATCCCGATGCCCTGCCCGAAGCACAATTGGAGCGCTTGGCCTTTGAAATCGCCCAAAAAATTGAGCAAGAACTGGAGTATCCCGGCCAGATCAAGGTCTCATTGCTGAGAGAGATGCGCGCCACGCACTATGCCCGCTGAAACCCCTAAAGCCGCTGCTGGTGAGCGTTTGATCTATATCGACGCTCTGCGCCTGCTGGCAATTTTGATGGTGGTGGTCTTACATACCTCCGCCCGCGCCCTGACCAAAAGCCCCGCCTTTGGCGAAGTCTGGTGGTCGGGCAATCTCTTTGACTCGCTCAGCCGCTGGAGTGTGCCGGTCTTTGTGATGGTCAGCGGTACGCTTCTGCTCAATGCCCCCCGGTCAGAAAGTGTCTCATCCTTTTTAAGCCGTCGCTTCAGCAAGATTTTGATTCCGTTTTTCGTCTGGAGCGGGATCTATCTGTGCTTTCGTGGCTTGATTCTCAAAGAGCCATTTTCAGCTTGGCTGATCGCCCAAAATCTGCTGCAAGACCCAGCTTTTTACCACCTCTGGTTTATGTATGTGATTCTCGGTCTCTACCTGATTACGCCGATTCTGCGCAGTTGGTTGTCCGGCACTTCGGAGCCAACCCTGCGCTATGCTTTGGGTCTCTGGGCACTGTTTACCTGTTTCTTGCCTTTTGGCAAACATCTGCTCGGCCTGGGTCTGGGCCTGCCCATGGACTTTCTCACGGGTTATGCCGGTTATTTTGTCTTGGGCTATTATCTAAATCGCCAGCCCCGCCTGCCTGCAGCCTGGCTCTGGTGCCTCTTTTTGAGCGGTGCCCTGCTCACACTTCTCGGCACCTGGGCCCTGACCCTTAAAAAACACGGCCTGCTCGATCAGCTGATGTTCAGCTATTTCAGCCCCAATGTCTTGGGGATGAGTGTGGGGGTCTTTGGCCTCTTTCAGGGAGCCCCGCGCTGGCAAAGCGCGCCTCCAGCTTGGCTCACACCCCTGAGCCAGTGTAGTTTTGGCATTTATCTTTGCCACCCGCTGCTGCTGGCTCTGGCCCTGAACACCACCACGATGCATCAATTTAAGCTGGAAAATGTCTTGCTCGCGGCCTGGTGGGGCATTCCACTTTGCAGCGTTCTGGTCTTTGGGCTCAGCCTGGGACTGGTGCTGCTTTTGCGCAAAGTGCCGCTGCTCAAAGCCACAGTGCCTTAATCTAGAATCAGTCGGAATCTGAGCCCTGAATCTGAGCAAAAACCGCCTGGGCCCAGTCTTTGGCAATTTTGCGCCCCTCGGCCCCTTTGAAGTGAATCCCATCGCCGCCGGTTTCGGGGTAATAGGTATAGGGGCGCGAGTCGATAAACCTCCCCCAGGGTTTGACCGCCGTGTGCAGCCAGCCACAGAGCCTGTCGAGTTTCCAGCGTGGCTGCAGACGAATCACCGGCGGCCCCACCCAGATCAGTTCAGCCCCCGCCTCGGCAATATATTGCGCCATTTTGGCCGAAGTGCCCATCACCGTCTCACGGGAATAGTCGACCATATTGGCCCCGAGCGAGACAATCACCAGCTCAGGTTCAAATTGTTTGATCAGCAGCGGCAGACGCGGCGTGCGTTTGAGCTGGCCAAAGGGCACACGCACAATCTGGCCGCTTTCGTTGCGCGAAAAATAGCCACAATGGGTGCGGGTGCCATCAAAAAACCAGATCGGGTGCGAGCTGCAACTGGCATAGGTGCGCACCCTCGCCCCGGCATCGCGGCAAGCCTGATCGAGGATTTTGCCATACTGGCCCACGGTATGGGAATCACCCAGAATTAAGACCCGCCGACCGGGGCCAATGGCTGCCAAAACAGGAGGAACGGTCATCACAAAACCCTTTCTTATGGCTGATTGAGTTTTTTCATTTCTACTTGGGTTAATTCAATCACCGACTGATGAAATTTCACCAAAAACCGCAGTTCTTCTGTGCTATAGCTGTTTAGCAGGGCTTCAAAAGCCACTCCCATCGACTGATAGACATTCTCTCCGCTGGCCAATTGGGTCTGATTGACGGAAACAATCACTTTACGCCGATCGGAGGGGTCGGGGCTGCGGCCCACCCAGCCCCGTTTTTCAAGTCTATCGATCAAATT
The DNA here is from genome assembly GCA_018780035.1 of Candidatus Sericytochromatia bacterium. Taxonomy (GTDB): domain Bacteria; phylum Cyanobacteriota; class Sericytochromatia; order UBA7694; family UBA7694. The sequence continues at coordinate 67,687 of JADMKE010000037.1, read as the reverse complement.
GGTGACCGCTCCCGTGGTCAGATTCAAGCGACGCGTGAGTTGGCCGGCCGTCATCGGCCCCTCTTGCAGAAGAGCAGAAATCGTCTTCATCTCTGTGATTCCCAGGCCATATTTGGCCGCTGCCGCCTGCTGAAACAGCGCCGTTTCGGTGCTCGACATCTGGCCCAAAAACTGCATTTGCCCCATCAGGGCCTTGCGCTCTTCAGACTCCTTCATAATCAACCCAGACTCCTTGACAAATTTTATCTTTATAATTAAGATACTTTATTATAAAGATATTTTCGGGAGCAACCCAATGCCTTATTCTATCTCAGAAACCCTGCTTTGGTTATTTGCAATCAACCTCGGAATTGCAGCTGGGGCCGGTTTTTATGAAACCCGAATTGTGGTGCCCCAATGGCTTACCGGCTCGCAAGAAACAGGTTATCACTGGAACCGGGCCGCCGCAGTGGATGCCAACGTGGGGCTCAGATTTTGGAGTTTTGTCACCACTCTGCCGTTGACCCTGCTGACTCTGGCCAGTCTGATTGCCGCCACGCTGGCACCGCTACCTCTCAAAGGCTGGTGGCTACTCGCAGCCACAGCTGCCTTGTTCGATCGGCTGATGACCTTTGGCTATTTCATTCCCACGATGCTGGGCCTAATGCAAGCCGATCGTTATTCAAACACAGAAGCAGCCTTAAAAGCCCTGCAATGGGTCCAACTGGGCTATCTTCGTCATGCAGCTCTTTTAATTGCTTTCTTGGCCACCCTCAAAGCCTTTGCGGAATTCTATTTAAGCCGCTAAAGCAAGCAAAGACCTTGAGACAAGCGGATAGCCCCCCAGAATTCGGTTTTGAACGAGGCTCCCGGTATCCACCCGATCCAAACTCTGCTAAGATCTAATAGAACCCCCAAATTTGAGCAGTCAAACTGGTACCGCGATCGGCACAAACAATGTTGCAGCAGATTCACAAAGATCCCATCATGGCCCGCATGACCCAGGCCATCGAATCCACGGGCGAATACACGCTTTTTCTGCGCGATGCGCTGTTTTTTTTGCTGCGCGGACGCATTCACTGGACCAATACCCTGCGCCAGATGGCCTTTATTGGCACCGACTCCCTGCCGATTGTGCTGATCACCGGCCTGGCTGTGGGCATGGTTTTTTGCCTGCAAATCTCAGGCGTCATGATCAAATACGGCAGTTCGGGCGTGATTGGCGGCGTCACCGCCATGTCCCTGGCCCGCGAACTCACCCCTTCGTTTACCTCTGTGGTTGTGGCTGGCCGTGTCGGTGCAGCCATCGCCGCTGAAATTGGCTCCATGAAGGTCACCGAGCAATTGGATGCCCTCACCGCCATGGGTGTGCCGCCGATGTATTATTTGCTCTTGCCGCGCATGCTCTCCGCTGTGGTCATGATGCCCCTGCTCACAATTCTGGCCCTGGGCATTGGCTTGGTCGGCGGCACGGTGGTAGGGGTGCTCGCCAAAGGCCTGATTTTAACCACCTTTATCGACTCGATCAAATCGCTTTTGTATATCGAAGATGTGCTCAAAGCCCTGCTGAAATCTTCCTTTTTTGGTCTTTTAATTGCCACGATTGCCTGCTTTCAGGGCATCAAAACCGGGCAGGGCGCTCAAGGCGTGGGTGAAGCCACCACCAAAGCAGTGGTCTATTCGCTGATCGCGATCTTTGTCAGCAATTATTTTCTCACCTTTCTCTTGTTTACGGTGCTGGCCTCGGCATGATCGAAGTCAAAAACCTGAAAAAAAGCTTTGGACGCAAGCAGGTCTTGCGGGGCATTGACTTTGCTTTTGAAGATGGCCAAACCACGGTTGTGATTGGACCCTCTGGCTGCGGCAAAAGCACGATTCTGCGCCTGATTCTACAATTGATCAAACCCGACGAAGGTGAAGTTTGGGTCAATGGTATCAATATCGCGACCCTCAAGCGGCAGGAAGAACTCGACAAATACCGCTCACAAATTGGCATGGTCTTTCAATCAGCCGCCCTGTTTGACTCACTCAAGGTCTGGGAGAATGTGGGCTTTATGTTTCTCGAAAACACACGCATGCCCCGCGACAAAGTCAAAGCCCTGGCCGAAGAAAAACTCAAATTGGTGGGGCTCGAAGGCAGTGGCGATCTCTTCCCCTCTGAACTCAGCGGGGGGATGCAAAAACGTGCAGGCATTGCACGGGCGATTGCCCAAGACCCCAAAATTATCCTGTATGATGAACCCACAGCCGGGCTGGATCCGGTCACCTCCACCGTGATCGAAGATCTGATTATAGATATGCAAACCCGCTTGGATGGCATTTCAATTGTGGTGACCCACCAGCTCAGCACGATTTTTCGCACAGCAGACCGGATCACCATGTTTTATGAAGGTAAAATTCTGGACACAGGCACTGTTGAAGAAATGAAACACTCCTCCAACGACACCGTAAGAAATTTTCTGGAAGGCAAAGTTGTAGCCCCATGAACGCAAGCTTTAAAGTCGGTCTGATCACCATTTTGACGGTCATGACATTGATGGTCGGCGTGATCTTTATTTGGCAGATCAACCCCTATGCCTTTTACCAAATCAGCGGTTATTTCCCCCATGTGGGGGGCATCAAAGCCGGTTCTAAAGTGACCCTGATGGGGGTCGAAATTGGAGATATTGTCGCCGTAGAGGCCGAACCCGACAAACGCCGGGTCAAGATTTTAATGAATATCAAACGCGAGATCAAATTGCCACTCAAATCCACGTTTACGATTGTCACCACCGGACTGGTTGGGGACAAAAACGTCGAGGTATTGCCGCCAGAGAAACCCGGCACCGCCTATCTGGAATCGGGGGCAGAAATTTCGGGCACCCCTCCCGCCAGTCTGGACGCTATTTTTACCGAAGCCCAAGCCATGATCAAATCGGCCCGTGAATTGGTCGACAACCCGCAATTGCGCAACGACATCACCCAAACTGTGGGCAATGTCAACAAAGCCACCTTCCAATTGACGGGCCTGTTTCAAGATATCAAAAAGGTTACATCGGGCTTTGGCAAATTGACCGATCAGACAGACATTCTGCTGCGCCAGATCAACAGCGCCACGGCAGCCACGATTCCCGAAGTACAGGGCATTATTGCCAGCACGCGCCGAATCGCGGGCAATATCGAAGGCATCAGCGGCAGCATCAACGACCTCGCCCATGATCGACAATTGATCGGGGATACCCGCCAGAGCATTCAAAATGTCAACGGCCTGACCCGCCAATGGCAGGACTTTACCAAAGACCTGCAAAACCTGACGAAAAAATTCCAAGGCATCGCCGATGACGTGAATATTATTACGGGTGATGTCAAAGAGATCAGTCACGACCCCGAGATCAAAGGCAATATTCGCACAGTGGCCAAAAATGCCACCCGCCTGACCAACGCGATTTTTGACCTGACCAACCCCCAAACCCAGACCAATCAATGGGATTTAAACTTAAGGGCTGAGACCCTGGGCGCAGTCAGGCTCAATCAGGAGTTTAAAGCCACACCCGGCGCTGTGGGCAATTTTAATGTCTTTGGCGATCTTGGCCTCGGTGGCCCCGTTTCGTATTTTCGCGTCGGCCTCGACGAAATTGGCGACGGCAATTTGATCAATCTGCAGGCCGGGAGCCAGGTGACCGACAACAGCCTGTTGCGCTTTGGCTTGGTTCGGGGCAAACTGGGAGCAGGTGCGGACTTCAGTATGAAAGTCATGGACCAACCCCTGACCCTGAGTGGTGAGTTATATGATATCAACTCCCCGCGCATGCGCCTGGGTGTGTTGCAAAATATCTGGGAAGACTACGGTCTCTCCCTCTATTGGGACAATCAATTTGTGCGCGGCATCAACGAATTTAATCTGGGTTTCCGCTGGCAGCCACGCATGGGCCAAAAACCAGAACCGATTCGGCCCCCGCGCTAAAGACCAGAATCGAGGTATATCGTCTTGGCCAAAAACCTAAGCTCCTTGGAGCGGATTCAGCAACCGCTGACCCTGGTGGGGTTCGAAACCTGCCTTTTGCCCAAAGGGCCTGAGAGCCCCTTTGAACAATTGCTGGTGGCCCTCGATCAAGACCTGGAGGAAGACGAAGAGGCCCAATTGGTCTTGCAGCTCTTTTATACCCGCGATGCAGCCCAAGACTCAGAGACCGAGCCCTTGCAGAGTGCGCTTTCGGTCTTGCAGTTTTTTGTGGCCTTGCCGGGGGCCATTGCCGAAGACCAGCTGATCGAAGCCTGGCGGCTCTGCGCCTTTTTTACCCAGCTCATGCCAATGGGGGCTTTTCAGATCACGCCCCAGAACCGACCCTATTACCGCTATTGCCATCTGAATCCAGGCCCCGCGCTGAAGCCAGAAACCGGGGTCGAGATTTTGGAGTTGATCAGCTTGTTTGTGAATACCTTGCAAGGGCAATTGCCCTTATTGGGCACCATGCCCCTGGCCGAAATCAAAGCCGGTGCCCAGGCCCAGTTATTAAGCGCAGCCCGTTAATTGGGGACAATGGCAAATGGCAGAAATAACGCGCCAGTCCTGGTTGATCGGATTGTCTATTCCCCTGATGGGGATCTTGCTCTACCCCAGTTTGGCCTTAAACTATCCGGCCTTGCCGTTTAATGGGATCACTGATCTCTATGATCAATACCAGCATGGGCATTATTATTCGCCCGTAATGACACAGAACATGCACGATTTTAGAGACATGCTCGAAAAATACCACAGCCAACACCAAAAATACCCGCAAAATGTCAAAAGTCTGTATGATGACGCCCAAGCCAAAGGCTATTGGGTCTATCTCAAACCCATTGCCCCCAACAATTTGCCAGCCCCCTTTAATCAGGCAGAAGATTTTGAGTGCTGCCAGGTTTCAGCCAAACAGAAAGGCAAAGTTTTGTATCAAAATACCCAAGCCACTCAGCAACGCAAAGCCCTGCAAAGCAAATACAGCCCCCACGACTATTCTCAAGAGAATTATTATGGCATCGACCAGAGTGCTGTCTTTTCAAGCAATCAAAACGGCACTTTGTTAATGGCCAAAGGTGCTTATCTGATGTTTTAACACTTGGGCCAAGTGCTCAAATGGGCTTAAAAATTACCGCTGGTCAAAACCTGAATACCTCAACGCAAGAAATCACACCGATAGAACCCGATGAATCCGTTCAAAAATTTATTCCACGTCCAGATCTTTACACACATTAATATTGTGAAGGATTTTTAAAGGAATTGTGAAGATTGTGAAGATTGTGAAGATTATGAAGAAGAAATAGGTTCGGTTTTTTATTGTTTTTATGATTATTTCTGAACACCCCAAAGTGGCTTACAAACGTTTAAATGAGATTGTTTTAAGCTTTTTCATCAACCCATCCACCCTCGATTGTGACAAATAAAATACACAATTAAGTGAAATTTAACTTTATTCTTTTTTGACTTGATGTTATTATCCAGAAAACATTTTGAGCAAAATTAAAATCAATTGCTCTGCTTATTTTCCACTTCGGGAGGGTGCATGAAACGTTTATACGTTGCTTTGTTTTTCTCATTTGTTTTACCTTTAAGTGCTTGCCAACCCTTGGTTTTGCCTTTAAATCAAACCCAAACACCTCTAGAAGCCAGCCTACAAGACTTTTTGCTGCAATCGGTGCGTGGGCAATCTGATCGCGACGCTCAACGCAGCAAAGACAAACGGCGCGAAGACGAGAAACACAAAAAGCCCCCCAAACTGGCTGAGCGCGATTGGAAAGACTTTAAACCCCGCTCCCGCTGTGAACGCACGCCCGAATTGTTGATCACAGATATTCTGCTGACAGAAACGGGTGAAAAAGTGATGGGCCCCAATGCCCCTGCGGCCTTGAGACCCGACTATGCCGGGACTGAAATTCGCCTGACGATTCAAGGCCAATTTGAAAAGCGCAACGAAAAGGCCTTCAAGCTCAAAGAATTCCTCTTTCAATTGGAGCCACCGCTGGTGCAGCAAAGCTTTGTGGGCAATGAGCCCCAGGCCCGTGTGCTGCTCGATGACAGCATTTTGCTGCAGGTTGAAAGTGTGACGGCCACGGAAATTAAAGCGCGCCTGAACACCAAACTGCTGCCTGATCTCTATCTCAAAGGCAACCACCGCCTGAGTATCGAACTCAATCGCTGGTACACCGATGCCCTGCTCAATGTGGGTGAGCCCGCGCCCGTGGAGCTAAGTGCCTTGCAGCCCCAGATTGAAAGCGTAGAAGTGCTGCGGGAGCGGGGCAAGCCGATGCATATCAAACTCACAGGGAAAGGCTTTATGGTGTTTCCCAAGTTCAGCTACGCCACCATTGACGGGGAATTTGGTTTTGGGTATCAGACGGAGGTAACTGCGGATGGAGCGGCGGAAACGGTGGTGCATATCCCGGATCCAGCGAGCTTTGATCTGAACCCGCGCCACACTGTGATTTATGCGACACCGTTTGGGGTGACGTTTAAGGAGTTTGAATCATGAAGAAAAGTTTGATCAAGCAAGTTATAACGATTGTAATGGCGGGTCTGTTTCTAGGGCTTTCAAGCTGTGAACCTGTTGGAACGGGTACTTCAAGAAAGAAATATAGTCAAGAAATAAGTTCTGCTCAATGGTCTCCTGATGGGAAAATATTATTATTTAATTATTCGAACTATTTTCAGCCAGATAAAACCATAGACAATCGTAAAGTAAATAGTTTCATTTATTATTTTGATTTTATATCAAAAAAAAATATTGAAATCAATAAGAATAGGTTATGTGGAACATATACAGACCAAGACTTAAAAATTGTCTACAAAAAAGCGAATGAAGAAATTTTTGAATCTGATTTAAACGGCAAAGAAACAAGAATAGTTACTCCACATACATTTAAATGCCCTTTATTCACCAATCAAAATATCAGTATTGTCATTGATCAACAAACGCAAGAAAATAAAGTGGTTCTATTTCACAGAAAAACTGGAATAAGTACAGAAATAAAACCCGATGAATCCGTTCAAAAATTTATCCAAGATGAAAAGATAGCTGATTACGAGATTGAGCATGTTTTTGAAAGAAATGGCGTTCTCCGTTTGGTTTTATTGGCCACACACCAAGCAGAAGGGTTGCCCACCAACCAGCGGCCCCCTGTGACTTATGCCACGGCTTTACTTCAAGACAATCAAATGACCCAGATTGAAAAACTCTTTTACCTGGAAAAACCCTTTGGCGTGCAGATGTTCTTTTGGGGAATTTCGCCAGACAATAAGCTGATCTTTGGCAAGGCTGAACATTTGCCCCCTTTGGAATACTTTGAATATGATTATGCCAAACACCAGCGCAATTCCCGGCCAGACCTGAACAAAATCAACGATTATCATATAGATGGTCGGGTTTTAACACCCGCAGCATTTTCGCCAGACTTTACACAACTGATATACCTGCTGGCCCATTCCGAAGACAGCGAAAAAAATCCCATCCGAGATCTCATGCTGATCGATCTGAGCACCGGCAAAGAAGAATCACTGTTTACCATCAACACCACCCTCCCCCAAGGGGATTTTACCTGGAGCTATTAGGAGAGCAATATGGCTAAGTGGCAATCAAAACAAGGCTTTCAATGGTTGAATTATCTTTTATCAATCTGTTTGCTGGCATCCTGTGTGGTCCCTCAACCAGCAACCCAGGCACCTGTTTCAACAAGCGCATTACAGGCTCCTGTTCAAGATTTGAGCTATGCCGAGCAAATGCGCCAGAAGGCCTTGGTGATTGCTGAAAAAATCAAAACAAAGAAACCGTATACGGGCCCGATTGGGGTGCATTTAAACGCTGGGTTGCTTCAGCCCTTTTCTGGCAAGTCAGCAAAAACATTGGATTTAACTCTAAAACTCAACCAAGATAACGCTTTATTTGAAATAAAATCCTTGCCCACAGGCCCCATCGTTTTCCAAAAAACCTATGAATATGGGCCACGCAAACTGAAAGAGCTTCACACCTTTGCCTTACCCGATACCAATCAGCGTTATACCTTGTATTTAGAAAGCCCACAGGGCCTGAGTGGCGATCTTGAGGTAAATATCAACGGTGTAGATTGGATCAAAGCAGGGGATATCAAAGGCCAAACCCGCGAAATTAAACGGGAAGGTCTTTTACTCAATTCGCAAAATGCGCTGAGAGTGATTGCCAATGGCAAAAAAGGCACACAATTTACCGTTTCAATTATTGAAGGCGGCGAAGCCGGGACACTGCTGCGTCGCAGAAAACTGCAGCCAGAAGAAAATCAGGCTTCACGGGTGCGCAACAATGACACCAATATCTTTAATCCATTTGCATCCAATAGTTTGGGAGACCTGGAAGCCTATAATGGCGAAAGTATACAGGAAGATGGCTATAAAGTTACGGGCCTCCAAGTCAATGGGACAGATTTGGTGGATTTTCAGAGCGGTACCTTGATTTTGAAATTTAACTTGCCTGAGCACAAAACCGCTTTTGAAGCTGAATATGGGGCCACTGTTCTGGAACAGAATGGTGAGTATTTCCTCATGCAACTGGATTTAAGCAAAAGCCCGATTGAGAAAATAGCCAGTTTACTAAAAACCTACAATAAGGGGCTTGAAGAAGACATTCGGGATATCTCCTTTGCCTCTTTGGCGGGCATGCAAACCTTTGCAATTCTGCTCGATACGCTGATTTTTCACACAGAATGGGTCAAAGGGATTGAGATCAACGGAATGATGGAGGCAACGCAAGCAACGCCTACCGCGAGTCCCACTCCAGTACCGACACCCACCCATGTTTGTGACAGTAGTCCAACTTCAGGCACTGACTGGGTCACGTACCAATGTAATACAGCCCCAAACCCAAAAGACAATGGCCCCGGAAAAAGCTGGTGGCTAACCGATACAAAGGTTGCAGAAAATGTATCAGGCACCAATGTCGCTTGGGATTATTCGCAGGGAACAGGCGTCAAAGTCGCTTATATAGATCGGGGCTTTAAAACAGGTTATCCAAATGTTTCCGTCGAGGGGCATGTAGAGGTAAGAAGAAGGCTGAAGATTGACCCAACTTATGGCAATCATGAGCGTATCAACAAAGTCAATGAGACTGACCCAAAATGGCCCTTTCACGGTCATTATTCTGTGATGGTGGGTTTTTCAGAAAAAGGAAACCTAGCCAAAAGCGCAGGCGTTGCACCCAATGCAGACATTTATCCCTACCACGCCCCCAGTTACTGGGATGTACAAACAGCCATTGACGATGCCAGAACCAAAGCCAAGGTAAGTGTCATTGGAACCAGTATGGGGGATCGGGATAATAGCGGTATTTTCTTTTGGCTGCCTTGTTCTGCAATACCTATTCTTGGCTGTCTTTTACTCCCCATTTCTTTCAATGCATCTGGGTCCGGAATGATGGCTGCAATTGATGCAGCGGTAGACAACGGGATTACAGTTGTCTCCTCAGCGGCCAACGAAGGAGAAAATTACACTGGATTTTTTCCTGGAAAGCACACTAAAGCAATTACTGTAGGGGCACTTTGGCCCACAAATACCCGTCAAATCAACAGTTCAACAGGTTTGGCCTTACCCTCCAAAGAAGGTTTATTGGTTGCTGATTTTTCAAACTGGGGAACAGGCTTGATTTGGGCCCCAGGGGACGAAATATATGTTTCTGAAGCGGGCAATGCCGACAATACGGCCAAATATTTGGGGCCCAACGCTAAATTTTTGGGAACCAGCGCAGCGGCACCCTTTGTAACGGGTGTTGTGGCATTGCTTAAATCGCGAAATCCTGGATTAACACCCTCACAAATCAAACAAATTTTAAAAGAGGCTTCAGCCTCTGGATTAGAAGCTGGCGCGCCAGCAAACAATAAGGGTTATAAAACATCCCAATTCCCAGCTTCTATGGCTCCAGTGCGCATGTTAGATGTTTCTGCGGCCCTCCAACATTCACTTGTTTCAACTTCTTCTCGCAAAGCAGAAACATTCTTCGGCCTGGTTGAAAATGGCAAGGTCTTAAAACTCAATAAATCTGTTCAAGGGGGCTCTAACCCGGCTCCAGCCAATGAAGAAAAGAGCAAAACCCTGCTTGAAACCATTGGCGAGACAGTCTGGAAGACAAATTTAGCATCTGACAACTTGGTCAAAGTCAAAGGCTGGAGCGATATCAAAGCCGGTTACAGACAGATTGCCAAAACAGAAATCGAAGTGATGGACGGGATCCAAATCTGCCCTGCCAACGCCTGCAGCGACCCCGGAGCCTTCAAACCCCAGCTCTCCAAAGTCACCTACTCGGCCAACCCGGAAGCAAAAAATGGCTTTGAGCTGGAACTCGAAGGCCAAAATCTGGTGGCAGATCTCCGCACAGGCACCAATGTTGTGCCGATCAAACTTGTGTTTAAACACGTAAAATCGACGGCTCCAACGCCTGTTTCTTTGCCTGGAGATAAAACCGTGCCTATCTCTGCCAATCAAATTCTGGATATCCGCAACGACGGCACGTATGTCAAGCTCAAAGTCGCTCCTGGCCAAGTATCTGCCAGTTTTGATTATCAAATTGCTTTTCAGAGTGGGATTACTGGCCCAAGCGTGATTAGCCCAGGCGATTTTGCCAGCCAATACACCCAAGCAGGAGGAGGAGCCACAGGTGCGAATTTTTCGGTCAAAGCAGAAGGTGGTACGGGCAGTTTAACCATTCAGTCTATCGCTGCTGCTCCCCCTGTGAATGCCCCACCCCATATCTCCGTTTGGGTCACACGCGATGAGAAAAAAGTACGTGTCAATCCCAGTAAATTGGTGGGCATTGGCATTGAAGCTCCCGACCTCTCTCAAGTCGTGATCAAAATCGATGATGAAGAAGTCCCCATTCGTGAAATCGCCCAAAACTATATCTCTTTTGGCATTCCGACCAGCCTCACTCCGGGAATCAAAAATGTGTTGATTCAACTTGCAGGTAGCTCGGTCACCCTCGAAGAGGCGATTGAAGTCCTTGCTCTGCCACCTTTGCAAGAAGTGCAGTCTTTGACCACCCATGCGGCTCTGGGCAGCGCTTCTTTTGCCATCGATAACCAGCGCTATCTTGCCTTTGCCAATTATTACAATGGCACGTCTCACAGCATCACTTCGGATATCTATCGCTGGCAAAATAGCCAGTTTATGCCTTTTCAAGCCTTGCCTTCACTCGGCGCTTATGATGTAGAACCCTTTCAGATCGGCAATGACGCTTATCTCGCCCTGATCAATAATTATGACGGGGCCAGTGGCAATCACCTGCTCGATTCTCAAATCCACAAATGGAATGGCACACAATTTGAACTTCTCCAAAGTCTCACTACCGAAGGAGCCACCGATGCTGAGCACTTTGTTATCAATGGGGAACACTATTTGGCCGTTACCCATTTCTGGAATCGCGGCCCAGACCTCACTTCTGTGATATATAAATGGAATGGCAGCCAATTTGTGCAATACCAATCCATTCCAACCACGGGTGGATTCCGTTGGAAAGCCTTTCAAATTGGCAATGAGTCTTTTCTGGCTCTGGCTTCTTATGCTGCTTATTATGGGGGCAATGCCAATACCACCTCGCATATCTTTAAATGGAATGGGGCTCAATTTGTCAATTTTCAGGCCATTCCCACTGTTAATGCTTATGATTGGGAAGCCTTTTCAATTGGCAATCAACACTTTCTAGCGGTGGCCAATTTTGGCACCAATATTGCCAACCAGACTGGCACTTCGGTGATTTATCGCTGGAGTGGCAGTCAGTTTGAGCCTTTTCAAAACATAACCACCTCAAAAGCGACGGACTGGGAATATTTTGAAGTGAATGATGTGCCTCATCTGATCGTGGCCAGTTATGAACAGGCCTCACGCATTTATCGCTGGGAAGGAACCGACTTTCAGCTCTACCGCACACTCTTGAGCGATGGCAATATCCACTGGGAATTTCTCTCTGTGGGAGATCAAGAATACCTTTTGGCTGTCTCCAATTATTATGGCAGCGAAGGCTACAATACGCCTTCCAAAGTCTACAAATTCGACTAACCCCCAAAACCCCGCCAGAGAACATCTGGCGGGGACGGGACACAGTCTGGTTCTCATTGCTCACAAGGGCAGACCCGGCTCGGGGCTTAAAAATTACCGCTGGTCAAAACCTGAATGCGGGAATTGCCTTTGTCGAGCACAAAGATTTCGCCTTCTTCGCTGACGGAAATACTCTCAGGGCCCCAGAAGTCGTTGGGCCCACGGCCCTTGGTGCCGAAGGCTTCAATAAACTCGCCTTTGGGGTTAAAGACCTGCACCCGGTGGTTGAGGGTATCCGCCACGTAGATCCGGCCCCGGATATCCACGGCAATGCCACGGGGAATGCTGAACTCACCGTCGCGCACGCCGCGTTTGCCAAACTCCAGGCGGCAGATGCCGTGGCGGTCGAGCACCTGAATACGGGGAATGCCATAATCCAAGACATAGAGATTGTCTTTGGCGTCCAGCGCAATCGCATAAGGGGTTTTAAACTCACCGGGGCGGGTGCCCGGACGGCCAAAGATCTTGGAGACCTGGCCATTGCTGTCGAGCACCTGAATGCGGGAGTTTTCGGTATCTGCCACATAGATTTCATCTTTGGAAGAGACCGCAATGCCATAGGGATTTGAAAATTCCCCTTTGGCTTTGCCTGTGGAACCAAAAGCCTTGAGAAAACGACCCGATTGATCAAAGACCGCAATCCGACAGGTGCCGGAATCGACGACATAGATCTGGCCCTGTTTGCTCACGGCCACATTACAAGGGGCTTTGAGGTATTCCTGCTGGCTGCTGGAGCGAATCAGGTATTGCCAATCGCCAATTTTGCTAAAGACCTGAATGCGCTGATTCTGGGTGTCGGCAACAAAGATCATGCCTTGGTTAATCGCCAAGCCACGGGGCTGATAAAACTGCCCTTTGCCTGCCCCGACCTGGCCAATTTTATGGCTAAAGCGCACCTGCAAAGAAGAATTGGGGACCTCTTCGTTGCCCAGCCCGCCGATATCGCCGGGGTGGGTGGCCCGCATCGTGGGAGAGGATGTAGCGGCATGGGTCGTGCCCATATTTAAATGGGCAAAAGGGCTGGCCGTCTCCAGGGTGGAGCGCTGTGACACAACGGGGTTTTGGAAGGTGCGGCGCGAGGTCGGAGATTCTGCGGAGGTGTCTTCGCGGCTCTCTTTGGCACGGGTGAAGCTTGCGCCCATGCCTGCAGCCTTGGGATTGCTCTGGTAAGTGGTGGCCAATTCAATCAAATGAGAGAGCCGTGAACGGAAGGCATTGGGCTTTTCAGGTTTGGGTGGAGCGGGGGTCGCTGCGGGTTCGGCTGAGCGGAACATATCCTGCTTCATGGCCGCATTGCGATCAAAAGCCACATCTTGTTGGGGCTTGGGGGTGGTCACGGTCACACCAGCACTGGCTTGGGCAGGAGCGGGCATTTGATCCAGATTCAAGCCGCAATAGGGGCAGAATTTGGCCCCTGCAAAGATCATGTTTTTCTTGTCGCAGGGACACACCACCATGCCCGAGGCACTGGATGAATCTTGTTGTGCATTGGCCCCAGACTTCAATTGTTTTAAAGCTTCGACAATTTCACCGGCGCTCTGATAGCGGTAATCGGGCAATTTTTGCAGGGCCTTCATGATGATCGCTTCCATGCGCGGATCCACGTCGGGATTCAAGCGGGAAGGGGGAACAGGATCTTCTGAAACAATCTTGAGAATGGTCGCGCCCAAATTGCCACCGTCAAAGGGCAATTTACTGGTATAGAGTTCATACATCATCGCGCCCAAAGAGAAGAGATCGGCACGGTGATCAACGGCACTGGAGTTTTGCAATTGTTCGGGCGAGATATACCCCAAGGTGCCCAACATGGTGCCATCTTGGGTCATCTGCATCATGGGATTGTTGGTCGACATGCGGGCAATCCCGAAGTCGGTAATTTTGACCACGCCTTTGGAGGTGATCGAGATATTGTCAGGTTTGATATCGCGGTGGACAATTTTGCGTTCGTGGGCATGTTGCAAGCCCTCGCAAATCTGGATCAAGATATCATAGAGCTGATCTTTGCTAAAGAGATGGCCATCTTCCATATATTCTTTGAGGTTTTTGCCCTCAATGAATTCCATGGCGATATAGTGTTTGCCACTGTCTTCACCGAAATCGTGAATGGTGACAATATTGGGATGTTGAAGACTTCCCGCCGTTTGGGCCTCGCGGTGAAAACGGGCAATGATCTCTTCTGCCGCTTTGACCAAAGCAGGATTGATCAAGAGTTCTTTGATCGCCACAATTCGGTCAATTCGGATGTCTTTGGCTCGGTAGACAACGCCCATGCCACCACGACCAATCTCCTCAAGAACCTCATACTTACCCAAGATCAGGCTTTTTTGTGTCATTCGCGCAGAGGCTTCTGAATCAGAATTTGGGTCCGCATTTTCACCACTTTAGTCGTTATAAAGCAAAACAACGGTAATATTGTCAGTACCACCATTTTCATTGGCAAGAGAGATCAATTTCTCACAGGCGGGCAAAGGCTCGTCATGAGCAGAGACCACTTCCTGCATCGTCGCATTGCTGACCATATTGGAAAGACCATCTGAACACATCAGAATGCGGTCTCCTGGCTGTAAGATTAATTCCATCGTATCGGGTTCAACATTGGCCTGCATACCCAAACAGCGGGTAATCACGTTTTTATAAGGATGTACAGCTGCCTCTTCTTCAGAAATGGCACCGGCCCGAACCAATTGCTGTACCACCGAATGGTCCTCAGTGAGTTGTGACAATTGTTGATTGCGCACCAAATAGGTCCGGCTGTCTCCGACGTGGCCAATAAAGACGCTGCCATTGTAGGCGATGGCCACAATCGCAGTTGTACCCATGCCCTGTAAATGCTGATTGCTGAGTGAGGCCAAAAGAATTTGCTCATTGGCTTCCTGAAGGGCATAGCGGATCAACTCTTCAATCGCCAAAGGGCTGTTTTCTTCTGCATCAAGTGCTTCTGTGGAAAAATCGTAAGCAGACAGGATTTCGTTAATGGTTTTGACGGCAATTTTGCTGGCTTGATCACCAGCAGCGTGCCCCCCCATACCGTCAGCAACGATATATATATGTTGATCCTCCAGGATTTGAAAACTGTCCTGGTTGATCTGTCGAACTTTACCTACATCTGTGACTCCAGCCGCTTTTACCACGTTTACTCCTCACTCATTCAGCAAAACATAGATTTATTCCGGTCCTGAAGCAGGTGGCCGGGGGGATCGGTACCAGACTCTGTCGCCTTTGCTTCAGAAGGTACAACAATTAATAAAACAGGCATTAAATCCCTTGCTCTACCAATTGTAAAAACGGTATCTGAATTATAACATACCCTCAGAAACCGACAGAGTCCGGCTCTCCGATCACAAGACTTTCTTCAAATAATCAAACAATTGCTGCCACTGCTGACCGGAAAAAGTCCGGACTTTGGCTTTAAAACCATTGTGGGCAGCATCCGACATGGCCAACTTGGCCAATTCCGAGCTATTGGCTTTCCAGGTGCGCGAATGATGCAGAGCAGTCAATGCCCGCTCATGATCATAAGCAGCAGATTGAAAGAGCAAAGCACCAGGGCTGCTGTCTTTTTTGACTTGAGCCAAGGCTTTTTCAACTTTTTGCCGTTCTGCTGCAGATTCTTCTACCAATTTGCTAATCGCAAGCGAGACCGGAATGATCTGGGCCTTGCCACCGGAAGCCAGCGCTTTGGCCAAACCATATTGCTGATCGAGTTTATTCACTTCGGTTTCAGCAATGGCTGGATAAATCGCTTTATTCAAGCTGCGAATATAGGTAATAATGGCAACCCGATCTTTGGCAGAAACATGGCCATAAGCCGACATCGCTCCACCGGGAATGCCTTCTTCGAGGGTCTTGTACAGACCCGCAAATGAAGTTCCGTTTTTCCAAGCGGCGTTGGCATGAAAATTCCGGGGTTTGGGGTTGAGGGCTGCTGCCGCCAATCCATCACCTTTGCCATTGTCTCCATGACAGGAATTGCAATTGTTCTTCATGAACAATTTCTGGCCCTCTTTGACCAAGGCATCAGAGGGTTGCACCTGTTTTAAAAGCGCAGCATCCGCCAAAGCCTGTCCACCGCCACTCAGATGAGAAACACCTGCTACAAGGGCCAGCGCCAGACAAGCGGCAGATAAACGCTGTGTAATCGGACTATTGATAAAAGTCATTGTCGTTTAACTCCTAGAGACGGAATGCCAAACCACGTTGCAGTTTGGGATCGCCCACTGCCACGAGGTTTTTCTTTTTGGCCTGCTGGGTCACCAGCACAATCAGGAAACCGATTGCAATTGCAATGAAACCGAATTCGGTCAACCGCAGGGAGGGCCCTTCGGGCTGGAAGACGGGCACCACAATCCAATACAGATCGAGCACATGGGCAAAGATCACCCAGGCAGCCATAAAGATCATGCGGCTGGGGTTGCGTTTGTTCTTGCGCTGAATCAGCCCAAACAGAGGGCCAATAAAATGCACAAGCAAAAGAGCGATGGTGATGACTTTCCAACTGCCTTCCCAGCGGTTCAAGAACCAGGGGGTTTCTTCGGGCAGGTTGGCATACCAGATCAACATGCCTTGACTGAAAGCGGTATAGGTCCAGAAGACGCAACCAGCAAACATACCAAAACCGAGACTGTAATAGTGATCGCCAATAATTCCTTTGACAAGGTAGCCATTTTCGTTCAGCAGAATCACAGTAATGGTGATCACGCCCAGAGCGGCCACCAAAGAACCCGCAAAGAAGTTCACACCGAACATGGTGGAGAACCAGTGGGGCTCCAAACTCATCAAAAAGTCAATCGACAGAGCGGTAATTGAAATTCCGAAAACCGGAATAAAAACCGCAGACAGTTTAACATTCTTGCGGGTCAGGTCCTGATCGCGGGTTTCGTCCTGTTTATACGAACGGCCCGTAAAGAGCTTGTAAAACAGAATCCAAATCCCCAGGATCAAAGCCAGGCGGATCAAAAAGAAAGGCTGGTTCAGATAAGCCGCTTTGCGTGCCAGAATATCGTCGGTTTTGTGGGTCCAAAGATAGAGCTCCTGCATAAACGGCAGAATCGGCAGCGCAAAAAGCGGTAAAAACAGCAGGCTGGAAGCCAAAATTTCAAACACGCGGCGCAGCGGCGTGCTCCAGACAGCACCAGCAAGGTATTCAATTGAGACCATAAACAGAGAACAAATCCCCACCCCAGCCAAGAACATAAACAGCATAATGCTGCTGTATTTGGCCCGCATGGGATCCATGGCAAAAGACGCGCCCGCAACCGCCAGACCGGCGATCAAGACACCCCAGCCCAGGGTTCCAGCCGAAGCCGGAAGATGTTTCTTTTCGTAGTGGATAGCGTGTGTAGTACTACTCATTGCAAGTCAGTTTCCTTCGGCTTGAGGGATCTTTGCAGCGCACGGATGTAGTGAACCACCGCCCAGCGCTCATCCCGGGTTAATTGCTTGGCATAAGAGGGCATCACGTTCTGACCTTCAGTTATGACGTGATAAATATTGGCATCGGTCCACTCAGACACTTTTTTGGAGTGCAAAGTGGGAGGAGCCGGAAACTTGCCGTTGAGACGGCTGTCTCCTTCACCATAATAGCCATGACAGGCACTGCACTTAGAGTCAAACTGGGTTTTGCCCAGCTCAAAGACCGCTTCGGTGCGAGGCAGAGGATTGGACAGGTATTTACCCGCTTCAGCCTGGGCCTTAATTTGATCATCGAGTTTAAAAGGATAAGGCAGAAGGCCCCGCGCTACAGTTCCAGCCACCGGCTTCTGCATCGAACGGCCATCTTTGAAGATATTGTTCTTCTCTTGGGCCACGGCACGGCCCTGCACGCTCATATAGTTAAAAGGCACCATAAAGACCATGCGGTTGAGACCAAAATAAGCAGCCCCCGAAACACCGACAATCACAAAAGCCAGAAACGAGACAAAGGCGGGATGAGTCAAACTCAGACCTGCATCTGCTTCCGCTTTTTCGTAATAGACGGGCTGGATGTTTTTGGCGCCCATTTTTTCGAGCAGGCCTTTGGCGTCTGCTTCGTTAAAATTGGGATCCGCCGCTTCCAGACAGAGGCCAAATTTATCATCAGAGGTCCGTTGCATATACGGGGTATCGTGCAAAGGATGGTTGTTATTTGGGAAACCCGAAACAATAAAAAACAGAATCAAAACAGTGGAGACCGCCCCCGTTAAAACCGTGACCTCAAAGAGAATGGGAATATAACCGGGCAGACTAAAATAGGGCTTGCCAGCCCAAACAAGAGGGTAATCCACCAGGGAGACCCAGGCGATGAATCCCAGCATCATCAACATACAAGAGGTCCCAATCAGCAGGGTACACCAGCCAATGGGAGATTCACCCAGCCCCATGGCATCATCCATGCCATGGACAGGATAAGGGGTGTGCACGTCGTATTTGCGGTACTTTTTAGAAGCAGCGCTGGCGGCATGCATGATCTCATCGGGTGTATCAAACAACCCCGTGAGGGCAAAGAGTTTTTGGCTTTCTTTGTTTTCGCTCATAGCATTATTCTTGGCTTTCTTGCTCATCAGTGGTCACCTCCGTGGTGACTGGGTTTGGCTTCGTCCATCACACTTTTGATTTCAGCAATCGAGACCACGGGCATAAACTTCACAAAGAGCAAAGTCAATGTAAAGAACATACCAAAACTGCCAAGCAGAAGACCGAAGTCGACCAGGGTGGGATTGTACCACCCCCAGCTGGAGGGCAGAAAATCACGGGCCAGCGAAGTGACGGTAATAACGTAGCGTTCAAACCACATACCAATGTTCACAAAGATGGAAATCACGAACATGATCGGAACGGAACGGCGCAGCTTGCGGAACCAGAACATCTGGGGGCTGATGACGTTACAGCTGATCATGATCCAATAGGCCCAGGCATAGGGACCAAAGGCACGGTTAATAAAGGTGAACTGTTCAATCAAATTGCCGCTGTACCAGGCGATGAAAAATTCCATGCCGTAGGCGTAGCCGACAATGGTACCGGTTAAGAGAATGATCTTGTTCATTTTCTCAAGGGTCTCCACCGTGATCAGGTGCTGCATATCAAAGATATAGCGGATAAACACCAGAACGGTGACCACCATGGCAAAACCTGAAAAGATCGCCCCAGCCACGAAGTAGGGCGGGAAGATCGTGGTATGCCAACCGGGCAAGCCCGAAACCGCAAAGTCGAAACTCACGATCGTGTGGACGGACAGTACCAGAGGGGTGGAAAGACCGGCCAGAATCAAATAGACCCGTTCGTAGTGACGCCAGTGGCGGTTGGAAAAACGCCAGCCGAGACTGAGCACAGAATAAACAGATTTTTTGATCTTGCTGATCAGGTCTTTGCCCAAGGTGCGGTCACGCAGGGTGGCAAAGTCGGGGATCAGACCGGTGTACCAGAAAAACAGAGAGACGGTGAAATAGGTCGAGACCGCGAAGACGTCCCAGACCAGGGGAGAGAGAAAATTGACCCAAACTGCATGTTTATTGGGATAAGGCATCAGGTACAAAGGCAGCCAAGGACGGCCTGTGTGAAAGAGAGGAAAGAGGCCTGCGCACATAACTGCGAAGATCGTCATTCCCTCTGCAAAACGGGCAATCCCGTTTCGCCACTTTTGCCTAAACAAGAACAAAATCGCAGAAATCAAGGTACCGGCGTGGCCGATCCCGATCCAGAAAACGAAGTTAACAATTGGGAAGGCCCAGGCGACGGGGATATTGTTTCCCCACATGCCAGAGCCGTAGTAGAAGCTGATTCCCCAACAAACCATTTCGAGCATCAACAGTGAAGCGGATACAGCCAGGGCGATATACCACTTTAATGTTGCTTTGGCTTCGATTGGGCGGGAAATAACCTCGGTAAGATCATGAAGGCTTGGACTTTTGAGAACCACCGAGGGTTCAACAGCAAAGTCCTTAATGGTGCCATCGGAATTGAGGGCGTCTGAACTCGGTCTGTTTGCTACCTGCATGGTTGGTTTCCTACGCGTGTGTATTTCTAAGTTTTGCGACATAGGTCACGTTCGGGCGGGCGTTTACTTCCTCGAGAACGTGGTAGCCAGTCACATGCTTGCGATATTTACTAATATCTGACTCAGGATCGTTGACATCCCCGAAGACAATCGCTCCACTGGGGCAAACTTCCTGACAGGCGACGGTCACATCACTTCCCTTTAACGGACGCTTTTCGCGAATCGCTTCCTGACGGGCCCACATAATGCGCTGGACACAGAATGTACATTTTTCCATGACCCCGCGCGAGCGGACCGTGACTTCGGGATTGTGCTGAAGTTGATGGACCTCTTGGGTATAAAAGGACTTGGCAAAGCGATCGCGATAATCAAAGAAATTAAAGCGACGCACCTTGTAGGGACAGTTATTGGAGCAATAACGGGTACCCACACAGCGGTTATACGCCATCTGGTTGAGGCCATCAGGGCTGTGGTTGGTGGCATTCACTGGGCAGACCACTTCGCAGGGTGCGTTGTCACAATGCTGACAGATCATCACCTGCAGAGTCACAGAGGGCTCTTCGGGGGTACCTGCATAATAGCGATCCAAACGCATCCAATGCATTTCACGGCCTTTATTGACCTGATCAGGCCCCACAATGGGCACATTGTTTTCGACGTTACAGGCCATAATGCAAGAGCCGCAGCCCGTACACTTATTGCTGTCAACCGCCATGCCCCATTTGACCCCTTCGTAGGTGTGCATCTTGGTGACATTCACCAGATGATGACCGTGCATTTCAGCTTCGTGGGGGTCTTTGAGGTATTTTTGGTAATTGGCCTCTTTGACGATCCCACGTGTGAACTGCAAGTTTTGCTCACGATCGACGTCAAAGGCGTGGTGCAATTGGGTTGTGACCAAATGGTGTTTGCCGTTGGCCTTGGCCAAATTGGCTTTGCCCAGAATCCAGGGACTGGTTTGCTCGGCATTGCTCAACAAGACATTGGCATTAAAACCAACACCCGTGCCAATCGTGCCTGCGACACTGCGGCCATAACCGAGTTCAATCGCAATCACCTTGTCGGCCATACCCGGTTGAACCAGAGCGGGCAGTTCCAATGAGCGGTTGCCCACCGTGACCGTGACCAAATCATCGGTTTTGATCCCGAGTTCTTTGGCAGCCGTGACGGAGACAGCAGCGTAATTGTCCCAAACCACTTTGGTGACAGGGTGGGGAACTTCTTGTAGCCAGCCATTGTGGGCGAGTTCGCCTTCACCGGTAGCATAGCTGCGACCGAGCAAAACCACAAACTCTTTGCCCGACTCGGGGGCCTTGGCCTCACTCAGCGCAGCTGCGCGGAAGGGACCCGGTTTGGCCACCGGCTCAGCATATTGGACAAAGCCATCATGCAAAGCGGCGTTCCAGAAAGATTTAAAATCGGCCAAAGGCTTGGCTTTGGGGTAAACCTGTTTTTGCCAATAATCTTGCAAATAGGTCAGCGACAAATCTTCGTTATAAGCTGCGCTGTCACCTTTGAGCCAGGTTTCGAACAGCCCACCGAGATGGCGGGAGTCGTGAATCGGCAGAATCACAGGCTGTTGAATCAAATGCAGACCTGTGTGCAATTTGTAATCGCCCCAAGATTCCAAATCATGGTGCAGCGGCAGCACATAGGTGCTCTTGGCTGAGGTCTCACTGACCCGCTGGGCCAATGTCACACTCAAAGCCACTTTGGCCAGGGCATCGGCATAGCCACTGTCGTTGGGCAAGTCGAAAACGGGATTGCTGTTGACATGAATCACAGCACCGACCTCTCCGCCTTTCATGGCGGCAATCAGGGCATTCAAATCAGCCGCAGAGGTAGCGGGCATCAGATGCACTTCGGCCTCATCGCGGTAGAGCGCAGAGGCACCAAGCAGATCGTTGAGGGCGTTGACGGCAATATGAACGGCTTCGGGCAGGCGATCCCCAGCATAGACCAGGGCCTTGCCATGTGAAGCTTTTAGGTCTGCCACCAAACTCTTGAGCACGGTCTCTGAGAGACCCTGTTCTTTGACCACAGAGGCCAAGGTGGTGCTGCTGGCGGAGGAGCCCAACTCATTGAGCAGACCCATCACCAAGGCATATTGTGCATCAGGGCGCAGGCGCAGACGGTAATCGGCGTTCATGCCCGTTTGGCTGAGATTGCCTTCGGCCACATAGAGGCGGTTAAAGTGCTCTTTGCTCATCACATCGCGGCGAGAGGCATAGAGTCTTTCGATTTCGAGATTGCTCTCGTTGCCGAGGAAGTCGGATTCCAGGGCCAGAATCACATCGGCTTTGTCCCAGTGCAAGCAAGGGAAAACGTCTGTTCCATGGGATTTTTTCCAGGCAGCGTGGCGCATACCATCATGGAAAGTGGTCTGGCTATAAACCTTGACCTGTTTGTACTTGGCTTGGAATTCTTGCAAAAGCTGATGAAAAGAGGGGGACATGACCCGGTTAAAGACCAAAGCCACCTGTTTATCGCCTTGCAAGGCCTTTAAGATTGCCTCATCGGCTTCTTTCCAGGTAACGCTATTGCCATCAGCCTTTTGCGGTTTTTGCAAACGCTCTGGATCATAAAGCTCCATCAGTGAAGCCAGAAAATGACCCGAAACCCGGCCCTGGCTAAAGGGATTGTCGGGGTTGCCGGTCAGGTTCAGGGGGCGGCCTTCACGGGTGCGCACCAGCACACTGGCAGCATCGTTGCGGCCAGTGACGACAGAGGCAAAGAAGGTGGGGCGGCCAATCACAATCTGTTCAGTCTGATTGTTGTAAGGCACAACTTTGCCATGATCCAGATAAGACTTACAACTGGTCAGAGCAAAGGCGGCAGAAGCGCCCATGGCGGCCAAAAAGCGACGGCGGGAAACGCCGCCCATTTCCTGAATGTCAAAATCGTCGGTCACGCCCTGTTTAAACTCGTGAGCGCGCGCTTCAAGCGCTTCAGGACTGCCTTCTAATTCTTCGAGGGCCTGCCAATACTTGAGTTTGGGTTTGTGTATTTGCTGCATTTTTCAGTTCCTCATTTGTCTCGCTTCACAGCCCGGGGATGGGCAGCGATACGAGAGGCATATTTATTGCGGGGCAAACTGCGGGCAGGCTTTTTGACAGGCAAAGGCAGCGCGAGTGCTTCCATGGGCAGCAATTGCAGCAACCAGGCTCCAAGAGCTGTCTGGCCTACAAGGGACAAGAATTTACGCCGTCCCAGACCCGATGGGGATGTTTCTGTTTGAAGGGTTTTGTCTTCCATTGGGTTTCTCCGTTAGCGATGGCACGCGGCACAGTTTTCCGGCCCTTTTTTAAGGCCGGTCAGATTGACCAGATGCGGATAACGCTGGGGTGCATTGCGGTGGCAATCCAGACAGTTAGACATCATAAAAGGTTTGGCTTGGGCTACCTTGGCCATGGTCTGAATCGGACCATGGCACTCCTGGCAGGCCAAGCCTTTGTTGACATGTACACTGTGATTGAAGTACACATGTTCGGGCAATTTGTGAATACGTTCCCATTCCAAAGGCTTGTTGTCTTTGTAATAGGCCGTCAATTTTTGGATTTCGGGACGGTCAGTCGCGGCCACAGCGTGGCAGTTCATACAGGTTTCAACGGCAGGGACATTGGCATGGCGGCCTTTTGAAACACCGGTATGACAGTATTGACAGTCGATCCCCATGCCCATCCTGCCATCACTGGTTTTAACTGTGCCAGCGTGGAGTTCGTGGGAATAATTAATCGGTTGTGTGGGTTGATAACCAACATGGTAGCGCTCGTCGCGGGATACAAAATAAGTAACTGTATATGTTGCAACGACGATCAGGAGCGTCACCGGTAAATATATCCGAAGGATATAATCAAGAACAGACTTTCTCATGGGTCACCTGAAACATCTTATTTCTTTTAATTTAGCTGCAAACTCGTCTGCGGTTCCAATCAGGAGTCCGTTAATCAGGATACCATTAAATCGTTTCAATGCCAGTGTATTCCGTTACAAAAGCAAGGCAGATCTGGTCTCCAAAAGAGCTTAAAAAGCCTTCAAATCTGGATTAAGGTACCTGAACACGTTCAAAAATTTGCTGAATGATCTGTTCTGCAGAAATCTCTTCAGCCTCAGCCTCATAGGTCAAGCTGATCCGGTGGCGCAGCACATCAAAACCAATTGCTTTAATATCTTCGGGAATCACGAAGGCCCGGCCCTGCAAAAAAGCGTGGGCTTTGGCGCAGAGCGCCAGATAGATTGAGGCCCGGGGTGAGGCCCCGCAGCGGATCAGATGTTTAAGCTCAAGTTGGGCCCCTTCGGGTTTGCGGGTGGCAAAAATCAGGGCCACGATATAATCGGCAATGGCATCATCAAGATAGATCTCGCGGATCAAACTGCGGGCACCGACGATATCTTCGGCTTTGAGCACGGGGTTGATCTTGGTTTTTTCTTGGGCCCCAACATGATTAATAATGATCTTTTTTTCTTGGGCCGGGGTGGGGTAATCGACGTGGACCTTGAGCATAAAGCGATCCAATTGCGCTTCGGGCAAGGGATATGTGCCCTCTTGCTCCAAGGGGTTTTGGGTTGCCAAAACCAAAAACGGCGCAGTCAAAGCATAGGTTTCTTGCCCAATCGTGACCTGCCGCTCCTGCATGGCCTCAAGCAAGGCACTCTGGACTTTGGCTGGGGCGCGGTTGATCTCGTCAGCCAATAAAAAATGGGTAAAGATCGGCCCCTGTTTGACCTCAAAACTGTTGTTTTGGGGATTGTAGATCCGGGTGCCGATTAAATCAGCGGGCAAAAGATCAGGGGTGAACTGAATGCGCTTAAAACTGGCCGTCACAGCTTGGGCCAAGGAGCTGATCGAAAGGGTTTTGGCCAAACCGGGCACCCCTTCGAGCAGAATATGCCCATCCGCCAAAAGGGCGATCATGAGGCGCTCCACCAAGGTTTCTTGGCCCAGAATCACCCGGTGAATTTCCTGGCGCAGGTTTTCAAAATAGGGCTTTACCTGCTGAAGTTGGTTCTGCAGCGGAGTCAGATCGGGGTGTTTCATGAAAATTCCATCTATAAAAATTAATTAAAAGTTTGAGTTTGCTTAATCTGAATTTTAAGTTGCACAGACAAGTTTGGTCAACCTACCGGGGATAAATGAACTATAAGAAGACGGATGTAGAGAGTAAAAAGAGGAACGCGAACGATGAAAAGTATTAAATATCTGGCCCTCGGCATTGTGTTGGCAGGTTCTTTGACCGCCTGCAGCCGCAACAATACTTTACCCCCTGTTCCCTATTATCCCAATAGCTTGGTCAACGCCCAGCAAAACGATCCCAATTATGGCAGAACCAACCAGGTCGCCGACCCCCTCAGCAACAATACCCTGCCCTCCGATGTGACCCTGGGCCAAGAAGGTTCCATTGTGGGTCAGGTTGTCAGCCGCATGGGCCAACCCCTGCACAACGTCGAAATCTCTCTGCAAAGCAATCCCGAAATCAAAACCACCAGCAAACGCGGTGAGTTTACCCTGATGAATATTCCCGCAGGCCCCCAGGTGCTGGTCTTCCAATTTGGCAAGATCCAAACCACCGCTCAGGTCACTGTTTTGCCCAACCGGGCCGTGCCCCCCATGCAAAACCCCGTACGTATGGAAGGTGAAATTGGCAGCAAGGCCCTCGAAGCGGCTTTACCCAACAAACAAATTGGCGCCTTTAAAGTGGATCAAGACTCCCTGCTCAATCTCTGGCAGCCCGTCGGCTTGGCCGCTACCGGAGGCACCCTGTATATCTCTGCCATCGACACCCGCAGCCTGATCACCAAAGGCACCGTGATCAAAATGAACACCAGCGAAGGCAAAGAGTGGAAAAACCTCGCAAGCGCTTGGCTGGGACTGCGTCACCCTCTCAATGGTTCGACCCGTGGCATGACCCTCAACAGCGCCGGTCAAATTGTCGTTGTTGACGAAAAAGGCGGCACCTTCACCGTTGAATCCAGCAATGGCAAAGTCACCAAAGCAGACAGCGAAGGCGCTCTCGACATCGCTTCCGGTGGTGGCAAGACCTATGTCTACGGTATTGGTGGCATCGCAGAATCCGATGAGACCGGCGCAACCCGCACCCCCATTTCGGGTGTCAATGCCAGCGGCGGCATTGCTGCTGACAAAGAAGGCAACGGCTATGTGCCCGTTCAAAATACCCTGTATAAAATCAGCGCAGGCAAGCCCAGCGTCTTGATCGACCAGTATCTGAACTCCCCCAAAGATGTCGCCATCGACAACCGCAATGGTGATATCTATGTCCTCGACGGTGGGGAAATCAAACGCTTTGATAAAAACGGCGAGTTCATCGTCAATTTTGGCACCGGTGGTCTGAACGCTGTGGCCCTGACCCTCGACGAAGAAGGCACCCTGTTTGTCGCCGACTTTGGCCGCGATCACCGCTCAGCTCAAATCATCAAATTTGAAGCCGCCCCCCTGGTCGACGCCAATAGTGTGACCACGGCTCCCGCCGCTGACGAAGCCCTTGGAACAGAAGAAACCCCGGCTGAAGAGCTGCCTGCAGAAGAGTTGCCTGAAGTGGATCCGACAATCTAACTCTCCAAGGTCTCCTGCTCCAAGACCCAGCTGTCCATGCTCTCGGCATCAATCATTTCTACTTCGCGGTAGAACTCGTCCATGACTTCTTCGCGGGAGTGCATGGCGCCAGCGTCTTCGTAGCTATCGTGATAACCCATTTCTTCTTCCTCTTGAAACCCCGGAACCGCTTCGTCAAAATCACCTAAGACGCCCAGCATGTCCAAACTGAGCTGCAGAATGCGCAGAAATTGAAAGAGTGAGCTCCCCATGCGCAGCGGGTAACCCGCCGCCAGACGGTAAACCGCAGGGTCACCATCTTCACTGTCATTGAGTTTGAGAACCAAAGGCTGATCGTCAAAACTGCCAACATTCAGCCAGCCAGAGCGAAGTTGAGCCGGCGTTTGCACCGACTCCAATTCTTCCTGGGTCCAAAAAGTCACCGCATGGTATTGGGCAAAGCGAATTTCACTGCCATTGGGCACAAAATGCTCCAAAAAAAGCTGGTAACTCTTGGGCAATTCCACCCCAGCAACCGTGTCGGGCACAGAACTGCGTAAAAGGGTATAATCATGACCCAAGCGATCCAAGGTGGACTTTAAATCTTCAATCATATCAATCAGGGCTGTTTGCTGCATGCTATCTTACTCCTTGGATTACCATCTAAACCATTGAAATACACATTGGCAGAATCAGCAAGCGATCTTGCTCACAGATTGCCATTTTAAACTTAATCAAGCAAAAGTTGCTGAATTTTCTGCAATAATAAATCTGGGCGCACGGGTTTGGTTAAATAAACCGACTTTTCAAACTCTTGCAAGCGGGCATGGGTTTGCTCATCATCGTACCCAGAAATAAACAGCAGCGGGACAGGGCCCCATTCACGAATAGAGCGGGCTGTCAACACACCATCCATTTTACCTGCAAGCCCCAGGTCCATGACCACCAAATCGGGAAATTCTATATGTTGCAACTGCTTGAGCGCCTCTTCACCTGAAGACACTTTGCTGCAGACAATATAACCGGCCTTTTTGAGAATAAACGAAAAAAACAAAGCTGTGGTGGCTTCATCTTCTACGACCATGATTCTCGGAATCGATTCAGACACTCGTTTTATACACGCTCCAAATAGAGATTTTTACAAAAGCGAATCTGCCAGCATGTCCCCTGCTCAGACGAGTTTAACTGAAACTGCCCCTGTAATTGCTGTTCAATCAAAACCAAGGTGGTTTGCAAGCCCATATTCCCCTGCACCTCGGGATCAAATCCCTCAGGCAAGCCGGGCCCATTGTCCGCAATCTCCCAACACAAATCCTCCCCGTCAACCCGCAGAGAATGCAAAATGGTTCCATTTCGACGGCCTGAAAAGGCATGTTTAAAAATATTGGCCAGCAACTCAGAAAAGATCAGGCCACAGGGCATGGCCACATCCATCAGTACAAAAACATCTTCACAGGCGTGTTCCAGGATGATTTCGCGGGCCTCAGCCTGATAACTTTCCAACAGCAAAACGCCCAATTGCTGAAGATACTCTTTGAGGTTGAGACGGGAGAGGTGTTCAGAGCGGTAAAGCATTTGATGCACCAAGGCCATCGCGTGAATGCGGTTTTCCAAATCCTGCAATTGCTGGCGAAAACGGGGTTCGACTTCCACCATGGCTTGCAACCCCAACATGGCACAAATGACCTGCAGATTGTTTTTGGTGCGGTGATAGAGTTCCCGCAAAAGCACATCTTTCTCCTGAAGGGCCTGTTTGAGCTTCTCTTCGGCAGCTTTCAAGGCCGAAATATCTGAAGAGGTCCCCACCACACCCGCCAATTTGCCCGACTCTCCCATCAAAGGGGTAATTGTGGCTAAGACATGCAGATCTGAACCATCCCGATTGCGGACCGGCAACTCTCCCGACCAACTCTGCCCCTGGTAGAGATTTTCAGAAATGGCATTCAATTGAGAAAGTGCTTCTGGAGCAGAAACCTGTTTAAACAGCGAAGATCCCCGGCCTTTCATGGCCGAAAAGCCATAGAGATTTTCGGCAGCCTGATTCCAAAAGGTCAATTTGCCGCTGGCATCCACAGCCACCACGGCCTGTCCAACGGTATTCAGCAAAAAAGCTTGGAATTGCAATTGCTCTTGCGACTCCCGCATTTGAGAGATGTCTTGTTGAATCCCCAAAACACGGGTGATTTGGCCCTGCACATCTTTTTCAACCAGAGCAGAGGCCTGAATCCAAGCCTGCTCTCCATTGGGACGAATGATGCGAAACTCTTGCTGACAGCGCTCCTGCCCCTGCTCCAAGAGCGAGAGAAACTCCTCCTGCATGCGCACGCGATCCTCTGGATGGATACAGGCAAACCAAGTTTCAAGCGGGGAAACCCGCGAAAAGGCATGCGCCCCATACAATTCAAGCAATTGATCATCCCAATGCATGGTGCCCTGATGAATATCCCATTCACAAATTCCCATACGGGCACTTTTGAGCGCCAATTGAAGCCGATCTTGGCTGGTTTGAAGATTTTGCCGGGCCAGCATCAATTCGTTACGCGGCTGTGTGGCCATACAGGCGCCAATAATGGTTCCTTCGGCATTGCGCACGGGGATCAAATTAAATTCAAACCAACGGGTTTCTTGCTGCGCATCCAGGAACGATTTCATCACCCAATAGTTTTCCCCCTGTAAAACCCATTGCATGGCTTTGCGAAAATTCTCACGGTCTTCGGGAAAAATAAAATTATCAACCGCTTGGCCCACAGCCATATTTTGACCAAAAACGCGCAAGGCTGTTTCTGCCGAACGGCGATTAAATGCCAGAACTTTGTGTTCGAGTGAAATCAGGGTGACTGATTGCAAACTGCTGTCGAGCATGCTGCGCAACTGTGCTTCCGAAGCCGCTAAATGATTGAAACCCCCTGTTTGCTCTTCTAATAAGAGCTCGATCAGCGCCTCTTTAGAAAGCTGAGCCAGGGCCTCGCGCTGCAATGGAAATCGACCGAATGACAAATCCCAAGGCCTCCCTGCTGTGTTCTTGTCGCAATTTGGTTGCTATTATAACACTCCAGACCCGCTCGGTCTTTGATACGTTGCCCCCAGTCTTCTGTATAATTAAAAGACAGCCAAAAGTAAAGAAGTCAAAAAAATCGCAATGAGTCGCTCCCGGCCAGAAATCTTATTGATTGATGATGACCCTGTTTTGTGCCAGGTTTTCAAAGATATCTTCAGCAACGAAGACTGGAGTATTCGTACAGCATTGAGCGGCAATCAGGGCCTGGAAATTGCCAAAGCGCATAAACCTGATATTGCCGTCTGCGATATTATTTTGCCCGATATCAATGGGATGGAAGTCTGCAAACTGCTCAAAAAACGCCAACCCAAACTGCAGGTGCTCTTTCTCTCGGGTTTGAATCAAACCACCGAAAAAGTGATCGGCTTGGAGCTTGGGGCCGAAGACTATATCACCAAACCCTTTGGAATTCGGGAGTTGCGGGCCCGTCTGCGGGCTGCCGTGCGCAGAATTGGCAACAGTCATGCAACAAGCCAGGCCGCTCAGGCCCCCCCGCAGATAAATGCCAATGGCCAAATTCAATTGGGTCCGTTGACCCTGCTGCCGGAACAAAAACAAATCTGGATTGAAGACACGGTGATTCAACTCAGCAATCGCGACTACGCAATTCTGTCTGTGCTTGTCTCTAAGCCCGATCAGGTTTTCAGCCGCCAAGACCTGATTTCACGGATGGAAAACAATGAAGTCAACGAACGGACCATCGATGCGCAGATTCGCAGGCTCCGTGATAAGATTGAAAGCAATGGAACACTAAAATGCATAGAAACAGTGCGGGGCGTGGGTTATCGCTTTCGCATTCCCAATACAACTGAGAGGTTAATACATGAATATTCTGAAACTGACCTGGGAATATCCCCCGAGAGTGGTGGGGGGCTTGGCCCGTCACAGTGAAGAAATTTCAGAAGCCCTGGTCCATGCCTGGGAGAAGGTCGATGTCATCACAGCCGACCATCCCGGCACGCCTAAATATGCCCAAGTCAATGGCGTAGACATCCACCGCGTCAAAGACTTTCAGTTTGAAGCCCCCGATTTTTTTTCTTGGGTCTTACATTTCAACTTTGGCATTATTCGCACCGCGATGGACTTAATGGCCACCCAAGAGATCGACATTATCCATGCCCACGATTGGCTGGTGGCCCATGCCGCCATCACCCTCAAACACATGTACAACAAACCGCTGGTGGCCACCATTCACGCCACAGAATCGGGCCGCTGGAACGGGATTCACAATAAAATTCAGAACTATGTTCACAGCATGGAATGGTATCTCAATTATGAGGCCTGGCGCACGATTGTCTGCAGTGACTATATGAAAGACGAAGTGATCGGCAATTACAATTTGCCCGCAAGCAAAATTGATATTATTCCCAATGGTATCAAACGGGATAAATTCATTTTTCCCTTTCCCGATGCCATGGACTTCCGCCGCCGCTTGGCAATGGATCATGAACCCCTGATCGTCTCCGTGGGCCGTATGGTGCCCGAAAAGGGCTTTCAGATCTTGATCGATGCTGCCGCAGAGGTGCTGCGCGAGGTGCCCCACGCCCGCTTTGTGATCGCTGGCAAAGGCGGCATGTTGGACGAATTGCGCTACCGCGCTCAGGCCCTGGGCATTGCCGATCGGGTCAGCCTGCCCGGTTATGTCTCCGACGAAGACCTGCTCAAATTGTTGCGCGTGGCCGATGTGGCCGCTTATCCCAGCCTCTATGAACCCTTTGGCATTGTCGCCCTGGAAGCCATGGCAGCCCGTACTCCCGTCGTGGTTTCGGATACCGGCGGCCTCGGTGGCATTGTCGAACACGGCGTGACCGGCATGAAAACCTACAAAGGCTCTCCCGACTCTCTGGCTTGGGGCATCAAACAGGTACTCTTCCACCCCGACTGGGCCAAATGGATGGTGGATCAAGCCTATCAGCGACTGGTAGATACCTTTAATTGGGACATCATCGCGGAACAGACCAAACAAGTCTATCAGCGCGTTTCTCAAGAATTTCATCAGGGTTAAATCCCGATGCATGTCTTGATCGCTGAAGATGACCCGATTAGCCTGCGGCTGACCAGCAAAATCCTGAACAGCTGGGGCTACCGGGTCACAGAAAGCACTGATGGTCAGGCCGCCTGGGAAAAATTGGAAACAGATCCCGCTCCGATTGTGATTCTGGATTGGCGTATGCCGGGCCTTGATGGCCTGAGCCTGTGCCGCCGCATGCGCGAGAGTGAGAGACATAAATCGACCTATATTCTCCTGCTCACCGGGATGGAAGGCAAAGCCAATTTGATCCAAGGGCTCGAAGCCGGGGCCGACGACTACCTCGAAAAGCCCGTCGATCCAGCCCAGCTCAAAGCCAGACTCAATGTGGGTGTGCGGATTGTGGGGCTGCAACAATCGCTGCGCCAACGCCTGAGCGAGCTGGAAGAGGCCTTGCTCAATGTCAAAGAACTGCGCGGGCTTTTGCCGATCTGCTCCTATTGTAAAAATATCCGCAACGATGAAAATTACTGGCAAAAATTGGAGAGTTACCTCTCTGAACACACCCATGTGCGACTCAGTCACGGCATTTGCCCCTCCTGTTACCAGGATGTGGTTCAAAGAGAGTTAAACGAAATGCGCCAGCAAAACTCAGATCTGCCGTGAGTGAAGTAAAGCCCCATTATCGATTGGTTGTCGTTGCCGGGCCGACCGCTGTGGGAAAAAGCAAATTGGCATTTGAACTCGCCCGAGACAATCAGGGAGAATTGCTCTGTGCGGATTCTCGGCAAATCTACAAAGAACTGGATATCGGCACAGCCAAACCGAGCCGTGCGGAACAAGCCGCTGTGCCCCATCACCTCTTTGATATTGCCGATCCGCGTGAGACATTCACCTTGGTGGAGTATTTGGCCGCTGCAGAGATCGCTTTGGCAGATATCTGGCAGCGCGGCAAATTGCCCGTGATTGTCGGGGGCACAGGCCTCTATCTCAAAAGCCTGCTCTATGCTTATAAAATTCCCGAAGTGGCTCCCCAGATAGAGCTGCGCCAAAGCCTCTTGGCCGCCGAG
The DNA here is from genome assembly GCA_018780035.1 of Candidatus Sericytochromatia bacterium. Classification (GTDB taxonomy): domain Bacteria; phylum Cyanobacteriota; class Sericytochromatia; order UBA7694; family UBA7694. The sequence continues at coordinate 35,022 of JADMKE010000037.1, read as the reverse complement.
GCCGAACAGGGCGAAGGACATTTGCACCAGCGCTTAAGCCAAATGGACCCGGTGGCAGCGGCCCGCTTGCACCCCAATGATCTGCGCAGAGTTGTGCGCGCTCTGGAAGTGATCGCCGCGACAGGTCAGCCGATCTCGGCCCAGCAAAGCCGTGAAGCAGAACTGCGTTATCCCTGTTTGTACCTGGGTTTGAGTATGCCTCGTCCCCGTTTGGAAGTGCGAATTGAGCAACGCATTGTCGAAATGATTCAGACCGGCCTGATTGACGAAGTCAAAAGCCTGCGTGAACGCTACGGTGCCGATTTGCCCCTTTTACAAACCTTAAATTACCGCGAAATCGGGGATTATCTCGATGGCAAAATGGATTTGCCCGCCGCAATGCAGGCGATGCATATTCACACCCGCCAATATGCCAAGCGCCAAATGACCTGGTTTCGCAAAGACGCCGGTATTCATTGGCTGGAATTAGATCAGACCAATCTGGCTGAGCATGACCCTTGGCTGCAGAGCCAAGGCCTTAAAAGAGACACAGTATTAAATGTAGGCTTAAATCCAGAATTAAGTCCAGAACTTATGGGGAGACATTAAACCATGGCCGCTTGGTTTCAAAAGGCCCCTCTGCCCGAAAAAGACAGCGAAAGTTTTTCGCTGAGAATTGAATCTCATCCCGATACCCACTTGCTACAAACCCTCCAACTCAGTGAGAGTGACAGCATACAAATTCTGCAATTGGGCAAACATTATTACGCCCTCAAAAAAACCAAATACCAACGCAGCCCCGCTTTGCTGATTCAAGACCCCGAAATCTGTGAACATATTCGCAAACAAGAGCTGCAACCCGGACATTTGGAGCATTTGTTTCCGACCCGGCGTTTGGATATTTTAATCGACGATCAGAGCCCTTTGCCGCAAGAAACAAAAGAAACGAAAGAAGCGCCAGGGCCATCTCAAAGCAACAAAAATTTAACCGCCAAGCTCAAAGAGGCCATGGCCGATTTTATTGAAAACAATCCAGATACCGCCCAGGCCTTAAACCTCAAGCGGAGAGCCGAAACAACGCCCCCACAGCGAGAGTCAAAACCCGCAGCCCTGACAGCATATAGCCAACACGGTTCCTTGGCCGGCGCCACGGCGGAGAAAAGCCAACCGCCCCTCAATCAACTGACACAGGCGGCAGTCTTTACCGCTTTGCAACAGGCCAGCGAGAACCAGCAGGCCCATCTCGAAAAGGCCCAAAAGCTCAAGCAAAACCTCGAAAAAAACGACCAACGCCTGCACACCCTGCTGGAACAATTGCCCACCCTCGAAGCCCGTTTTGAAAATCTCAGTATGCAATTGGAAACACTGTATCTGAACTGGAGCCCCAAAGACAGCCTCAAACCGGAGGAACTGCTCAAAAAAACGGGCCGAGAATTGGCGGAACTGCAAAGTGGTCTCGAAACAGCTCTGACCGAAGCCCTGAGTCTACACAATTTGATTGAAATTTATACCCCGACCTCCTCACAACGTTTTAAAGAGCCGCTCAAAGATCTCAAATACCTGATCGAAGCCATCGTCGCCCAACGCCACCAGGTCAATTATTTTTTACAGCAACAGGCCTTTAAAGAGCTGGAAGAATTGCGCCTGAGCCATCTGCACCAGCGCAAAGACGAGTTGCTCACAGCCATCAGTGAACTCCAGACCAGTATTGAACAAATCGACACCATCAACCAAGAGATTCTCAATCACGATCCCCTGGCTGTGCCCGAACCAATTCCTGCCTTGGCCTTACACGAACTCAGTCGCCTCGAACAAGAATTACAATATGTCTTGGCCGATCCGGCTCTGCGTCTGAATACCTCTCGGGAGAATACATACCCATGAAAAGCCTGCTGCGTTTTGGCATTTTATTGCTGATCTTCGTGGGCCTGAGCCTGACCATTCCTGGCCTGTTTAAACATGTACCCTTTCTTGTACTGCCGCTGCTGGGCATTCTCACTGTTTTACTGATGCGCCAAAGTTTGCGGCCCCTCGGACAAACAGCAACAGACAAACCACCCGAATGAAGCCTTTTGCAGCAGTACTGGCTGTCAGCCTGTTCCTCTTAAGCCCATGGCTTCCGGTTTCTTCTCAAGCAGTCCCCAAGACAGCAGCGGCCCCCAAAACAGCAGACCCTTGCCAGAGCAAAGCCGTGATCCATGCGGTGGAACCCGTGATTTTATTGAGCAAACCGCCCCTGCGTCTGATGGCCCGTGTCGATACCGGAGCCACCCTATCGAGTATTGATCAGCAATTGGCACTCAAACTCGGTTTTAACCAAACCATTCGCAAAATTTCTGTACGCAATGCCCATGGCACCACCCTTCGCCAAGTGGTTAAAATTCCGTTTTTGCTCAAGGGCCAAAAGCGCATGGCCGAATTTACTTTGGCCGAACGTGGCAATTTGGATTATTCGGTCTTACTCGGGCGCAGCAGTTTAAATGGATTTTTGGTCGATCCTGGTCCACTTACAGGCCCACTCCCTGGCCCATGAAGCAGCAAACCACAGCCCAAGGCCTCTACCTGCATCTGCCCTTTTGCCTGCGCAAATGTTTTTATTGTGATTTTACGGTCCGGGTTTTAGAGCAGCGCAGGCAAATCAGCCGTTACCTGGATCATCTGGAGTTGGAATTGGCCGCATTAAGCACATTGCCGATGCAACTTAAAACCCTGTATCTGGGCGGAGGAACCCCTTCACTCTTAAACGAAGCAGAGATGGAGCGGCTCTGCACGGGCCTGCGCCAGAAACTCAACCTAACCCATTTGCAAGAATGGACCCTCGAAGTCAATCCCGAGACGGGCTCTCAGAACTATTTTGAACAGTGCAAAGCCCTGGGTATCAACCGGGTGAGTCTGGGTGTACAGAGTTTTCAGCCCAACGAATTGCAGCAGTCGGGCCGCAGCCACAGTCCAACAGATATTTTGAGGTGCGTGGCAGAGTTGCGGGCAGCGGGTCTGAACAATATCAGCCTGGATCTGATCTATGGCCTGCCGGGTCAAACCCTGGCCGCTTGGCAAGACAGCTTGAAACAGGCCCTGGATTTAAATCCCAGCCACCTCTCGCTCTACAGCCTGGAGGTTCACGAAAAGACCACCTGGGGCCAACTCGAACGGCTTGAAAAACTGCAGCGCCCCAGCGAAGAGAGCGAAGTGGCAATGTATGAAACGGCCTGTCAGCTTTTGGCTGAACAGGGCTTTGAACACTACGAAATTGCCAATTGGAGCCTGCCCGGCTTGGCCTCTCAGCACAACCGCCTCTACTGGCAAGCCGCACCGGTTTTGGCCTTGGGAGTAGGCGCCCACGGCTATTGGCAACACCGGCGCTATGCCAATTCTGACCAACTCAAGACCTATTACCAGGATTGCCAAAACCAGCACTGGAGCTGGCAAAATACCGCGGCACAATCCAGGCAAGACACCGCTGCCGAGCACGTGATTCTGGGCTTACGCCTGCTACAAGTGGGTGTCGATGATCGGGCTTTTGCCCAGGAATTTGGCTGCAGCTTGGCAGCCGCTTACCCCAAGGAACTGCCTGAACTGCTCGCAAAAGGCCTACTCATTTGGCACGGAAAGCGCCTCTGTTTGCCTGCTGAGGCTGTTTTACTCAGCAATGAGGTCTTTGCTGCCTTGCTCGAACCGCAGCTCTAAAAAGATTCACTCAGCAAAGGGATCAAATTAAACAACCGTGCTTTATAATAAGATCAGCAGTGATTGCAGAATAAAATCTGCGTTCGTCTCAAACAAACACTACTTTTTGCCTTTCCTTTGATCTCTTATTCCCGCCATCATCTCTTCTTTTTCCGAACCCCTCGCCGTCACTTCTGCTCACTTTGCGAGGAGGACATTATGGCCAAAATTGATTCGCTTTTTAAGGCAATGGTGGAGAAAGGGGCGTCAGATCTGCATCTCTCTCCCGACAATCCTCCCATGCTCCGCATCAATGGAGAGTTGCACCCACTGGGTCAAAAACACATCGATCATGAGCACAATAAGCTGCTCTTATATGAAATTCTCAGCGATGCTCAGCGCACCAACTTTGAAGCCACCAACGATCTGGACTTTGCCTACAGTGTTGACGAACTCGGCGTACGCTTTCGCGCGAATATCTTTATTGACCGCAAGGGAATTGGGGGTGTTTTTAGGAGCATTCCCTCGCGAATTTTAAATGCAGAGGAATTGGGTCTGCCCAAGGTTATGACCGAGAATTTTTGCCGTTTGCACAAAGGCTTGGTTTTAATCACAGGGGCGGGAGGCTCGGGAAAATCCACGACCCTGGCCGCGATGATCGATTATGTCAATAGCCACCGCGCCGACCATATTCTCACAATTGAAGATCCGATTGAATTTGTACACTGGAGCAAAAAAGGCCTGGTCAACCAACGTGAAGTGGGCAAAAACACCAAAAGTTTTGCTGCCGCTCTGCGGGCAGCGCTGCGTGAAGACCCCGACGTGATTTTGGTGGGGGAAATGCGCGATTTGGAAACGATTGAACTGGCGATCACAGCTGCTGAGACTGGCCACCTTGTCTTTGGAACTCTGCACTCCTCCTCTGCTCCCAAGACGATTGATCGCCTGATTGACGCATTTCCAACCGAAGCGCAGGAACAAATCCGGGCCATGCTCGGAGACAGCCTGAAAGGGGTTGTGGCCCAACAATTGCTCAAAAAGAAAGGGGGAGGCCGAATTGCGGTACAGGAAATTTTGGTCGGCACCTCTGCAGTGGCCAATCTGCTGCGCGAAGGTAAAACCTTTCAAATTCCCTCGATCATGCAAACTGCCCGCAGAGAGGGCATGGTAACAATGGATCAGGCCATTGAAGAAAAACTGGCAGCAGGCTTGATTGAACCCCAGGAAGCCTATGTCAAAGCCCATGACAAGAACCGCTTTAAACGCTTTTTAGAGTCTGAAGCGGCAACTCCTGCTGTGTGATTTCAAAGCAAAAAACCGGCTTTGAGCAAGACTCAGAGCCGGTCTAAAAATGAAAAACGGGGCTATTTTTCTTCTTTGAAGTTGACGTGCCGACGCAAAACGGGATCGTATTTGCGAAGCTCCATACGATCGGGCGTGTTGCGCTTGTTTTTCATGGTGTAATAATAGAAATGACTTTCGCTGCTTTTCAGTTTGATCTGCAGACGGGCTGCTGCTTTAGCCATGATTTGCGTTTCCTTTCAGTGGGTTGAGGCGTGGGCCTGTTATTTTTGAACCAGGGCGGCATTGGCCCCATACCGGCGAATCGTAGACAGCAAACCATATTTGGTAATGGTTTTGATCACCTTGGTGGAAACACGCAGACGCACCCAGCGCTTTTCTTCGGGAATCCAGAACCGCTTCCACTGCAGGTTGGCTTGCTGACGATGCTTGGTCTTCCGGTTGGAGTGGCTGACCCGGTTGGCATTGTTGTATTTCTTTCCGGAAATGTCACATGCTCTCATGATGCATCGGTCCTTTAATATTTCTTTTAATTGAAGTTAACACTATATCACAAAATCGGGGACGCGTCAAAAGCAAACCAGAGACAAAGCCGAAGATTTGATCTCTGAGCAGAGCAAAGACACAAAAATAATAACCCGAAAGTTGGGAAATGACGTTTGAGATCAGAATAGCAGATCTTTTGCCAAAACGGGTAGGAGTTTGAGCGATAAGATTTGCTTTGCGCGGTGTTCAGGCAGTGTACAGGCACTCGGTCTGGGTTTAAACTGTAAAAAAAAGCCAGGGGTAAACACCATATATGCAGCGCAACAAACAGGTTTCCGCAGAAGCAGCCATGGCCCTGATCGCCGATGGAGATACGGTGGTGACAGGCGGTTTTGTCGGCAGTGGCTTTGCCGAAGAATTGGCCATCGCTTTGGAAAAACGCTTTTTGGCCAGTGGCTGCCCGCGCAATCTCAACCTGGTTTATGCCGCCGGGCAGGGCGATGGCAAAGACAAAGGGCTGAATCATTTGGCCCATGAAGGCCTTGTAAAGTGTGTGATTGGTGCCCATTGGGGACTCGTGCCCAAACTCGCGGATCTCGCTTTGACCAACAAGATCGAGGCCTATAATTTCCCCCAGGGGGTGGTCTCACATCTCTTTCGCGATATTGCGGCAGGCAAACCGGGCACGATCACCCACGTGGGTCTGCACACCTTTGTCGATCCGCGCAACGGCGGCGGCAAACTCAACGACATCACCCACACAGATCGGGTTGAATTGCTGACCCTCAAAGGCCAAGCGTATTTGTTTTTCCCGGCATTCCCCCTGACCGTGGCCCTGCTGCGCGGCACCACTTCGGATCAAGAGGGCAATATCTCCTGCGAAAAAGAGGCCCTGAGCTTAGAGAGTCTGGCAATTGCCCAGGCCGTCAAAAATTCAGGTGGGATTGTGATTGTGCAGGTTGAGCGCATGACCGAGCGCCACCACTTGCATCCGCAAATGATCAAAATTCCCGGTATTTTGGTGGACTGTGTGGTGGTGGCCCAGCCTGAAAACCATTGGCAGACCTTTGCCGAGCAATACAACCCAGCCTATACGGGCGAGATCCGCGTCGGCGCCAAAGGGCTGGCCACACTGCCCCTGAACGAGCGCAAGATCATCGCCCGGCGGGCGGCCCTGGAACTCAAAATGAACGCAGTGGTCAATTTGGGCATCGGCATGCCCGAAGGCGTGGCGGCGGTGGCCCAAGAAGAAGATGTGCTGGAATACATTACTCTGACCGTCGAGCCCGGAGGGATTGGTGGCATTCCCGCGGGCGGCAAAAGCTTTGGGGCTGTAGCCAATGCCTCCGCGATTATCGACCAACCTGCCCAATTCGACTTTTACGACGGCGGCGGCCTCGATCAGGCCTTTTTGGGTTTGGCAGAGGTCGACAAAGCAGGCAATGTCAATGTCAGCCGCTTTGGGGGTAAATTGGCGGGCGCGGGTGGTTTTATTAATATCAGCCAAAATGCCCGCGAGGTCTATTTTTTGGGCACCTTTAATTCCCGCGCCCAGCTCGAAATCAGTGGCAACCGCTTAAAGATCCTCAAAGAGGGCAGCGGTCAGAAATTTGTCGAAGCGGTGTCCCATTTGACCTTCAACGGGCAATATGCACTGGAAAAAGGCCAAAAAGTCAGGTATATCACCGAGCGGGCGGTGTTTGAGCTGCGCCCCGAAGGCCTGACCCTGACCGAGATCGCCCCCGGTCTCGATTTGGAGCGGGATATTCTGGCCCAGATGGGCTTTGCACCACATCTGCCGGGCAAACCCAAAGAAATGGATGTAAGGCTGTTTAAAACAGTGGAGATGGGCCTGCGTGAGCGCGCCACCATTCCACTACGCGACCGCTTTCATTACGAGCCCCAGAGCAAGCTCTTTTACGCCAATTTTGAAGGCCTGCAGATCGAGAATGAATTCGACATGCACCAGCTCAGCAGCTATTTGCGCAAGCTCTTTTCGGGCCTCGGACACAAGGTCAATGTGATCGTCAATTACGACAATTTTAACCTCAATCCCAGCCAAGAAAAGGCTTTTTTGGACATGATCCAATACAACCAAGAGCAGTTCTTTTTGTCTTCGACCCGCTATTCGACCCAGGCCTTTTTCCGGCGCCAACTCGGACAGCGCTTTAAAGCCGTCAACACCCCTGTTTATCCAGGTTTTGCCGAGGCTCGCGAGGCCCTTTCAGACCTGGACACCGCTGAAAATTAAACCACGCCAAATGAACCCAGAATCACCGCCGCAATCGTCGCCAGCAGGGGAATGACCACCGCCACCATGCCAATATCCGCATACGATTCGCGGTGGCTCAGGCCACAGATCGCCAAGAGAGTAATAACAGCCCCATTGTGGGGCAAGGTATCGAGACTGCCGCAAGCAATCGCCGCCACCCGGTGCAAAGCCTGGGGATTGATGCCTGTGGCCTGGGCCATTTCGAGGTAGCGCTCGCCCAAGATATTCAGGGCAATGCTCATGCCCCCCGAAGCAGAACCGGTGATCCCCGCCAAGGCACTGATGGATATGGCTTCCGCAATCAACGGGTTGCTGGAAACCCCCAACATGGCATTTTGAATAATCACAAAAGCCGGCAAAGTGGCGATCAAATTGCCATAGCCGACCTCTGAACAGGTATTGGCAATCGCGAGCAGCGAACCCAAAGCCCCTTGATTCAAGCTCTCACGAATGCTGGCAATATAGCGAAACTGCAAAAGCAAAGCCGTGACAATCCCGGCCGAGACGGCACAGATCAGACTCCACTGACCAATCACGGTTTTGAGATTGGTTTCGTAAGGTGCTTTGGCCAGATAACTTGCATCTTGACTGGGAAAGACATATTGCGAAAAGACAAAATTCAAGACCAGCACCACAAAAATCGGCAGCAGGGCCAGCAAAGCAGGCGAGTGGGGCTGGCTGTGGGTGGACGGGGGCGCCAATTCGGGCAAAGGCCCCGTGCCAAAGCGCTCGCCTTTGACCGCGGCCTGTTTGACGCGAAAATTCAGCCAAATCATGCCGCCGATAAAAATAATCAACCCACTGACAATCCCAATAATCGGTGCCGCATAGGCTGTGGTACCAAAGAATTTCATCGGAATCGCATTTTGAATCTGGGGCGAGCCGGGCAAAGCGGTCATGGTAAAGGTAAACGACCCCAGGGCAATGGTCCCAGGAATCAAACGCTTGGGAATCTGGGCCTCGCGAAACAGAGCCGCAGCAATCGGAAAGACCGCAAAGGCCACAACAAAGAGCGAGACCCCGCCATAGGTCAGCAACGCACAGGCCAGCACAATCGCCAGCACGGCGCGCTGGCGGCCCAATTGCTGGGCGATCATATGTGCAATCGAACGTGCAGCCCCTGAGTCGTCCATGATTTTGCCAAAGATCGCCCCCAGCAAAAACAGCGGGAAATAAGCTTTGGCATACCCGGCAAAGTGTTTCATAAAGACTTCGGTATAACTGGCCAGCAGGGGCACACCCCCATTCATCAGCACGGCCAGCAGCGCCAGCAGTGGCGCCAACACCAACACACTCAACCCGCGATAGGCCAAATAAATTAAAAGCGCCAAAGACAGAAAAATCCCGAAAATACCCAACATAGGCTTCTACATCCCCCTCTCGAACCAAATTAACCGGGCTTTTTGCCTTTGCGATCCAAGCGCAAACGCCCATAAACCGCCCCGCGCAAAGGGCCTTCACGAATCAGACAGCGCAAATGGGTGGCCTTGCGCAGCGAAACCTGCCGATGTTCGTAGACACAGTTGCGCTCGGCTGAGCGGGCACAATCGGAGTTCACAGGCTGGCAAGAGCCATAATCCACCGACGGATCACCTTGGCAGAGCAGAGCGGCATCGAGTTGAACATCAGGGTTTTGCCCACTGAGATAGAGGGTCTGGCCCTGCCAATGGAAACGGCACACCGGCTCAGCGGGAATAGGCCCTGCCGACGCCCAAAGCCCAATCAAAAGCAAGCCCGAGAAACCCAGCCCCAATGCCATCAGGCCTCTGCGCTGGCCAAGGCCTGCGTGGGAGCGCCCATTTTCATCAAGATGGCATAGAGCGCAAACGAAATCCCAAAGCTGATAAACCAAGCGTAATTGTACATCTGGATCCAGACGGGGGCGACTTTGAGCATGCCAATCGTGCCAAGAAAGCCCGGAATACAAGGCACAATCCCCAACACCAGCGCAATCACCGCCTTGGGGTTAAAGCCCCCGCCATACCAATAGGGCCCCTCTTTGCGATAGAGCCCTTCCAAATCCAATTCGGTTTTGCGAATCAAGAAATAATCGGCAATCAAAATGCCGCCAATCGAGCCCAGCAGAGAAGAATAGGCCACCAGCCATTTAAAGATATAGCCTGTGGGATCCGAGACCAATTTCCAGGGCTGAATCAAAATGCCAATCACGCCCGTGATATACCCCCCAATCCGAAAGGTGATTTTTTCGGGCCAGAGATGGGCAAAGTCGTTGGCGGGACTGACCACATTGGCGGCAATATTGGTGGCCAAGGTAGCAATGCCCAATGAGAGCATGGCAATCACCACCACCACCGGATGGGTAAAACGGGCCAGCAATTCAACCGGGTCCCAAATGGCTTTGCCATAGATCTCCACGGTAGCAGAGGTCACGGCCACGCCAATAAAGGAGTAAAGCCCCATTGTGGGCGGCAAACCAATCGCCTGCCCCAGGATCTGAGATTTTTGCGAATAGGCGTAGCGGGTAAAGTCGGGAATATTCAACGAGAGGGTGGCCCAAAAGCCGACCATGGCCGTCAGAGCCGGAAAGAAAAAGACCCAGAATTGCCCTGCTTTGGCTTGGCCCTCGGCAAAGGCCGAGGGTTTGGAAAACATCGAGCCAAACCCGCCAGCCGCCACATAGGCCCAGGCCAGCAATGCCAGCCCCAGCAAAATCAAGAGCGGGGCTTTGATATTCAACAGCACCCGAATCGAGTCAATGCCTTTGTAAATCACATACATATTGATCGCCCAGAAAAACAAAAAGCAGATCAATTGGGGCAGGCTGATGCCCAGAAAAAACTTCGGCAATTGGGCCCAACTGGGATTGTAGACTTCGAGCATTTTGTAAATCGCCCAGCCGCCAATCCAGGCCTGAATGCCAAACCAACCACAGGCCACCAGGGCCCGCAAAAGCGCCGGAATATTGGCCCCCAAAATGCCAAACGCGGCGCGGCAATAGACCGGAAAGGGAATGCCGTATTTGGTTCCGGCATGGGCATTGAGGATCATCGGCAGGAGCACAATCACATTGCCGAGGAAGATCGTGATCACGGCCTGAATCCAGCTCATGCCCTGCTCGATCAGTGAAGAGGCCAGCATATAGGTGGGCACACAGGCCGACATCGAAATCCAGAGTGCCGCGATATCGCGGGTACCCCATTTGCGCTCGGCCCGCGTTGTGGGAGCCATATCGGCGTTGTAATAGGGCGACGCACTCACGTCTTCTTGCAGTTCACGGATATCTTCGTTTGTGGTCGCCATGCCTGAAACCCTCACATTGCCGGAGAAATTTCTTTATAGCATAGCGGATCTTTGGCTTGTGGGCAAAAAACCTACTTCGCCGTTCCCTCACTGCGCATTGTCAAATAAGCCACTGCCGTCGCCATCGAGCGGCTCATCAGGCGCAGGGAGAAAACGCTGACCTTGTTGAGCAGGCCCGGCACCACCGAAGGCACCCCTTTGAGCATGGCGTTCAGGCCCGTTTGAACCACCGTGGGCGAGTCCATCATCGAGCATGGCAAAAAGGGAGAATGAGAAGAAAACCAAGGTGAATCTTGAGCAAAGTCAGGGATGGGGTATCAGTACCCCTTTCTACAATAAACTAGTGTTAGTAAAAATCCTTGTCTGAATTTAATTTGTAAATTCAAAAAAGATTATTTACAATTAATAATAAAATAATTGACAAATCGTTAATTTTGAGGGCGTAAGATGGGCTTAAGTTTCAATTCTTGTTTTCGTTACTTTATTCTTGTTGCTGGTTTGCTTATCATAAGTTGTTCTCCACCAGGAACTCTACTCAATAAACAAATGAATTTATCAGATAGTTTTTCAGTACTGGTTCAGAAGAATAAACAACCCCCCTCTGCCCCTCAAAAAAGTATACGCCCGATTCTGGATTGCATCCGAATTAATCAAAACAAAACCCATATTGCCTATTTTTCGTATTTTAATGAAAGCTCAACCCCTGTAGAAATCCCAATAGGTCCCAATAATTATTTCCACCATACCAATCAAAATCAAGGTCAACCTATTTTATTCGCACCAGGTCAAAGCAATCGATATCCTCAATCAGTTTTTCAAGTTACTTTTGAAAAAAATAATCTTGTTTGGTCTTTAAACGGCACAACAATCACGGCAACCAAAAACTCTCCAGTTTGCACAGAACCTCCACCTTCAAACATCGTATTTGATCCTGTTCCTCCACAACAGCTCAGCTCAGCTTTTCCTGATCGTCCGGGCAATCAAAATATTCCTGATCCTGAGACCAGCGATGTGTCTATTTTTATGAACGGATTATCTGCCAATCCAGTAGCTACTGGCCAAGCGGTGATAAAACTAGCAAAACCTATTTCGGAAAATTTGCAAAGATTACAAACAGAATACGGGGTTCGTGTCCTTCATGGTCCTGATTCAGATGGCTCTTATCTGATTATGCCTGATATGACTCGTATTGATGTAAATAAACTCACACCGAACCTAGAAGTTATAAATCAAAATCATCCTAAACGAGAAATGGTTGTTAATAAAGTATCTCTAGCAAATCTTGAGGCAGCCCGCACACTCACATTTATTACTGAATTGATGCTGAAAAACTTTATTACGAGTGTAAGTTTTAATCCAATGCTTACACCCAATGCAGACGGTTTGGTAACCCAAGAAAATAACATACCATTGACAGGAGCTGCCCCTGGCAGTTACAACGCTGAAAATAGTTATTGGCTAAACGACCACACAACAAAAATCAATAGAGCCTGGAACTATTCTAATGGATATGATATTGAACATGATCGCCCCATACGTGTAGCTGTAATTGACTCTGGATTTGCTGGATTAAATTATCATATGCTTCCAGGCAATGATTTAGATGGGCAGATTTTATTAGACGAGGGCTGGTTACTTAAATATGATGAAATCACAAAAACTATCAGAATAGGTCAATGGACTTCAGATCGACTTGCAGAGACATATCATATACCAAATCAAAGTATATTAGCATCACATCATGGAACCTTTGTAAGCTCAATTATAGCTGCTCACCACCATAATAAAGTAGGAATAGCTGGAGTAGCCCCAGGAGCAAGAATCATCCCAATTCAAGTACATCCTACGCATTTTTATGCTGTTAAAATTGCAATCGAACTTGCTATAAGCGCTCAAGCAGATGTAATTAATCTTAGCTTGGGTGGAAGTGCTCCAGATCCATTTTTACAAGATTGGACGACTTACACCAAAAACAATACTTGGTATTCTGGGATGCAAAGTACATTAAGAGCAGCTAATCAAGCTGGTGTAATTGTAATTGCAGCTGCAGGTAATGGTTCTTGGGATATTAATAGGGCATTGTTTGCAGGAAGAGAAACAAGTCAAGAAGGCGTATTAATTTTTCCCGAAGTCATTACAGTAGGAGCCCTAACAGATCTAGATGCATTAACAGTTAATCCACCAAATGACATTGAAAGAGCTGTCTGGAGGCACGAAACAGATAATTTAACAATTAATAGCATCCGTGAATTTGGATCTAATTACGGAAAAATAGATATATGGGCACCAGGGACGTCTATTGTTGCTTTGGGGCGCTCTGATTTAGATTTTATAAATGGTGGAATTCCTTACTTTGGGACACAAAATGCAAGTCCTATATATTATTTTTCAGGAACGAGTGTTGCTGCTCCTATTATTTCCGGAATGGCTGCATTAATGAAATCACGTGTAAATAGCTTAAATCATACACCTAATACTTCTGGAGATATTTTGGGATTTCTAGGTTCTGATAATAATACCTTTAGGCGTTCTTATACTGATACAAAATTAAGAACACCCCCTTCAGAAGATACGTCCGGGACATTTACTTGCATAGAATCGCTGCCTCATATCAAGTGTGGAGATCTTACATCCAAAACAACGACAATTCGTCTACCTGATATGTCACGTGTGATAACTAGCCTCACTCAAGATCAAGCTCAAAATCACAGTGGCTATTTAATTAAGTCTGGCAGCCACGTATATTTCACGGAAAATGGGACCCAAAAGTTTTTATTTAAATTAAATGGAACAAGTAACTATGAGCAATTAAAAAACTTTTGGTCTACAAATGCTCAAAGTATCGGAGTAATTATAGAGTATTCAATCCCTATTAATGTTCTTGGCTGGATTCGAGGGAACACTCTGCATTCCATAAACATAACAGACTCAAACCCTAGTTGCCTTACGCAAACCATTGTTACAAACACATCATGGAAGTGGACAGATAATAGTGGAGTCCAAAGAAATGCGGTCATTAATCCTCAATATTTAAATGAGATTGATATTCCATCCATTCCTGGTGCAGAAGTTTTGCCTATTTGGTCTGAACTCAATCAAAATGGAACAGCTGTTTGTGGCAACTGTTTGTATAATTTTTATTCAAGAGATTACTTTCTTCCTCCAGGTAATATTGTCGCTGTAAGATTGGATATTCAAGCAGATGATGAAGCAACTGTTTTCGTCAACCAACAGCCAATAGGGCCTCCTGCTACATATGCAGAAACCTTTGGAAGGAATGATTATAAAACTTACGATATTACGCCTTTTTTTAGATCAGGGATGAATAATACTATGCATTTTGTTTTTCAAGTGAGAGGGTTTAATGGTGCCATTCAACCTGGATTTGAAGATTTCAATCATGCTGCTTTTGCAGCAAAAATTACCCTCCGTCACTGTCCCAATGCCCCTTAAAATAAAATTCTTTTTCACCCTCTTTGGTCTGTTTTATTTATGTTCTTGCCAAACAGGTGTGACGGGTTTGCCACAGTCTCAAGTATCAACAAAGCCACCCTTACCAAGCAGTGCTCCAACATCCGCCCTTTTGCCCATTCCAAGTGTGCCTGCCGAGCTTTATCCCCTTTATCCAACACCGACTCCCAAGCCTGATTTTCCATCTAAAACCTTGGCTGCGCCCATTCCTTATCCGACAATTCTATCGAGTTACCTACCCCAAACCCCAGATATACATGAAATTACAGGAATGATCCACAACCAAAATGCTCCCCTTTATACGGATGTCAAACTCACAATTAAGGGCGGAATATGGGCAGGCTACAGCTTTAAGACGAGAACCAGAGATGGAAAATACAGTTTTGTTCTGCCATTAATGGAAGACAAGCGGGTGGAAATCAAGGTTGAACATCACGACTTGTTTCGACCTTTGAGAGATCCTTTTTGGCCTTATGTCACAGAGAGAGAGCTGAAAGCTCCCCAAGAAAGCCAAGATATTTTCTTATTTTTTGATTCCCTCCCGTCCTGTTGCCCTACCGAAGAATATGAAGATCCAATCAAAAAAACATTTGTTTTTGGAAAAATGACCGCTCCCAATGGCCAGCCTCTCGATCAGGTTCGCATCCAAATATGGGGTGTCAAAAGTACTCATCTCAACGAAGAAGGAAAACTGTATTTTGAGCAAACTTTTTCCAAAGGTATTTTTCTGGCTGCGCGCATCCCTTCTCTGCCAGTGCTTGTGAAAGCCCATTGGCAAGATCACATATTCACAAAAGAACTCCTGGTTTCTGAAAGCAATGGTTCGATCAGCAAAAACCGCGTCGATTTTGTCTTTCCTTCTCCCTAAAACCTGTTGTCCAACACCTATTTCGCCGTTTCTTCGCTGCGCATTGTCAAATAAGCCACCGCAGTCGCCATCGAGCGGCTCATCAGACGCAGGGAGAAGACGCTGAGTTTGTTGAGCAGGCCCGGCACGACCGAAGGCACAGCTTTGAACAACGCATTCAGGCCAATTTGAACCACGGTGGGGGAGTCCATCATGGCCATTTTTTGGTAGGCTGTTTTTTCTTGGCCGGAGACAGTCAAAAACTCGGTGGCCGTGACGCCGGGGGAGAGCACTGAGCAGCTCACGCCTGTGCCCTTGAGTTCGTAATTGAGGGCCTCGCCAAAACTCAGCACAAAGGCCTTGGCCGCGCCATACGAGGCATAAGTTGGGCAGGGCTGGTATGCGCCAATCGAGGCCACTTGCAGAATCCGGCCATAGCCCCGGCTGACCATATCGCGGGCAAAGAGTTTGCTCAAATGCACCAGACTCAAAATATCCAGATCGAGCATGGCCTTTTCGCGCTCCCAGGGAATTTCGAGAAAAAGACCATAGACGCCAAAACCTGCGTTGTTGACCAAAATATCCACTTTCAGGTCTTTGGCTTTGACAGCCTCAAAGAGTTCCTGGGCAGACTCTGCCGAGCCGAGATCCATCGCCAGAATTTCAATCTGGATTGTGTGCTGAGCCAAAATTTCTTTGGCCAATTCTTCCATGCGCTCTTTGCGCCGAGCGACCAGAATCAGATTGGCGCCGCGCGAAGCGAGCTGGCGGGCAAAATCCGCTCCGAGTCCACTCGAAGCCCCAGTTACCAAGGCCCATTTCCCCTGTATCTTATCCATTGTTCACGTCTCCTGCGTTCCATCCGGCCAAAAGGCGGGTTAATAAAAAGGTCAATTCACTTTCAAAATTCACTTTGAGTGGGGCCAAATGGGGCGCGGCCAAAATCGCTTCCATCTGGGGTGTTGGGCGCGACATTTGCTCCAAGCCGATTGCCAACGCATTCAGCGCCAACAAAAAGCGCAGGCCGTCGCCAGGGGCAAAGTCGCCAAAACAGTTTTCCAATTGCCCACTCAAAGGCGCAAGCAAACTTGCCAAGCGTTCTTTAAAGGCCAAAGCCGTCTCAGCATCGAGGTTTTCTTCAATCACCGGATGCAAAAGCGCCAGCAAACGACGAAAGAGCAGACGTTCAGACAGGCTGAGCACCACAATTTGGGCCAGTTGAGCAGGCATCAAAGTGCCTTTTTCAGCCTCTTTTGGCGCCACGCGCACAGCCTGCTCCAGGGCATGGGCCAAGTCCAAAACCCAGGCCTGCATTTCAGCCAAGAGCACCCCCAAAAACAGGGCCTCTTTGGTTTGAAAATAGAGATAAAAGGTGCCTTTGGCCAAGCCCGAGGATTTGACAATATCCTGAACGCGAATCTCAGCGTAGTTCTGGCTTAAAAACAGCTTGCGCCCCGCTTCAAGCAGTACCTCTCGGCGGGCTGCTTTGGCCTCAGGGCTGCGCATCCGCATTTGTTTGGGGGCCATTGACGGGGTTTTATCTAAATGACTCATAGTCATATATTAAATGACCCAAGGTCATTTGTCAATATTTAGCGAAGCCCTAAAAAAGAGGAGAGGGAACAGGAAGGTCATCGGACACGTCTCTGATACTTGTTTTTGGTTATAATTGAGACCCACGACAATACAACAAGCAAAGAGGAATTTCACATGAATAAGACTATACTGATCCTGGTTTCAGCAGCCCTGTTGAGTTTGGCAGGCTGTGCCACGGCCAACAATACCCCTAGTGGCAGCCAAAGCCCCAGCCCAGCCAACAGTGCCAGCCCCTCACCCGCGGCCAGCACGGGAACCGGTGTCTCAGCAGGCATCAACACAGGTGTCAATGTGGGCGGCAGCACCGGCACCACCGCCAGTGGGGGTGGCAAAACCATTGAGCAGATGAAAGCGTATGCCACCTGTTTAAATGGCCAAGGGGCCAATGGCCAGGGAATTGCCGTGGCTCTTTCAGGCCGCATTCAAGCCGCTGAGATCATGATTTCTCAGGGCTTCAAAGACGCGGCCCAAGGCCAACTCGATCTGGCTTATACCACGGGCAACGAGCTGGAAGCCAAATACAATATCGACTGCATTAAATAATTTCAGGCCTTGAAATACCACCTGCAGACCCTGGCTGAGACCGGCGCGTGCTGGAGTGACTTTGGCCCTTATGTGCCCTGTCTCAGCCCAACGGGAGCGGTGGCCTTTCAAGCCACCTTGCCCTCTGGCGGCAGTGGCTTGTATCTGGCCCAGGCCAACGCAATCCACTGCCTGTTTGAATCGGATTTTGGGCCTTTCAGCCATTTTTACAGCCACCCAGACCTGAATCAAAGCCAAGCCCTGTGTTTTTATGCAACCCTTCCCAACCGGGTTGCCGGGGTCTATCTGAGCGAGGGGAAGCAGCTCACCCCCCTGGCTGAAACGGGCAAGGTATTTGAAGAGATCGGCCCACTGGGCCCCACCCTCAACGAAAACGGAGAAGTCGCTTTTCGGGCCAATCTCAAAAATGGCCAAGTCGGGATCTTCAAAGCCTCAACCCAACACGGTCTGAGCGAGATTGCCAAAACAGGTGAGGACTTCAGCGGGTTTCAGGGTCTGCCGGTGATCAGTTCAAGCGGAGAGGTGCTCTTTCGGGCCGATCTCAAAAATGGCAAAGCGGGTCTGTTTTATTGGCGCAGCGGCCAAATGATCCCACTCATTTTGACAGGTGAAAAATGCGCGGAATTGGGCGCGTTTCCCGCTTGGAATGCCGCTGGTCAGGTGGTTTTTGCCGCCACGTTGAATTCAGGAGAGAGCGGGATTTTTCGTCTGCAGACAGACCAACCCAGCCAGACCTTAAAACAAATATTCTCAATCGCGAGCGGCTTTAGCCACTTTCGCGGCGCATTGGTCAACGAGGCAGGGAAAATCATCTTTTTTGCCACGCCCAAAGGCGGGCAGCTGGGTCTGTTTACAGGCCCAGACCCTGTGCAAGACAAATTACTCGGCATCGGCGATAGCTGGCAAGCGGCCAAAGTAGCAGAAAAAGTAGCAGAAAAAGTGGTCGAATTTGCCCTCAATGCCGTCTCATTCAACCAGCAAGGCCAAATTGCCCTGCGGCTCAAACTCAGCAACGGCCAAGGCCTGATTCTGAGAGCCGATCTGGTTTAAGCCAACTGGGCTTGCAGCCAGTCAATCAGGTTTTCCATATGCACGTTTTCCTGGGCACCCGTGCGCAGATCTTTGACGCTGACCTGTTCGAGCAGGGCTTCGTCGGGGCCTTGCAGCACCACCAGGGGAATGCCCCGTTTATCGGCCAATTCAAATTGTTTGCCCAATTTTTGATGTTTGAGCACACTCTCCACTTTAAAACCGGCGCTGCGCAGGTGGCGGGCCAATTGTTGGTTCTGAACGATCATCTCGGCATCAAAGAGCCCCACCAAAATATCCACATGGGCCTTGACCTCGGGCAAGAGGCCGTGCACCTTGAGAAAATCCATCAGGGTCACATCACCCATGCCAAAACCCACACCGGGCATCTGGGTTTGGCCAAACATGCCTACCAGATTGTCATACCGCCCGCCGCCAAAGAGCGCGCGGCGGTTGTCGGGGTGTTTATCAAAGAGTTCAAAGACAATCCCTGTGTAATAGTCCAAGCCGCGCATAATTGAGGTATTAAAGCGGCAGACCGGGCCCAGCCCCAAGGCATTGACCGTGTCAAAAAAGCGGATCAGGTCTTTGTAGCCTTGGCTCTCGCCACAAATTTTGCCAATTTCAAGCAGGGGTGCCGTCAGAAAGTTTTCCAATTCAGCGATTTGTTCGGGACTGCAACCGGCTTCACTTAACAAGGTCTGAAAGGCCTCGGGTGCAATTTTGGCCCGTTTGTCGATCGCCCGTGCCACCGCTTTGGTCTGACTCGCATCGAGTTTGAGCACCTGCTCAAAGACATCGTTCATGAGCTGGCGGTGGTTGATCTGAATTTCAAAATCCACGGGACTGGCACCAAAGCCGCGCATCATATCGATTGCGACCTGAATGATCTCGACCTCGGCTTCAACCCCTTCGACCCCAAGCAAATCGACATTGAGCTGCCAATGTTCGCGCAGGCGACCCCGCTGGGGGCGCTCATAGCGCCACAAATTGGGAATGCTGAACCAGCGCAGAGGCTTTTGCAGATGTTGGCCCTTGGCCGCCACCATGCGCGCCAGGGTCGGGGTCATCTCGGGGCGCATGGCCACCTTGCGATCACCGCGGTCAACAAAGCTATACAGCTGTTCGTTGACAATTTCGTCCCCGGTTTTGGCAGCGTACAATTCAAAGGGCTCCAGCATGGGACCATCGTATTCCTGGTAGCCATAGCTACCAATCACCTGGCGCAGGTGATCAAACATCCAGCGGCGCTGCTGCATCTCATCTGGGTAAAAATCGCGGGTGCCTTTGTAGGGCTGAGTCGAAAGCTTGCTTTCAGTCATGGGGTTGGTTTCCGATTTGTGATTTAATAAAATTATGCCACACCCTGTTGGACTCCTGGGCGGAACCTTTGATCCGATTCATGTCGGCCATCTCAGCATGGCCCAATGGGCGCTGCATGCTTTGGGCCTGTCGGAGATCTGGCTGATCCCCGCCGGACAGCCGCCGCATAAGGCCGACAGGCCTGTGACAGCGGCCCAGCATCGGCTCAAAATGACCGAGTTGGCGGTCCAAGACAATCCCCAGATCCAGGTCTGTAAATACGAAATTGAAAAAACCACCTCCAGTTATACAATCGAAACCCTGATCGCCCTGCGCCCCCAATTTGAGACCCCGCCGATCTTGATCATCGGCCTGGACTCACTGCTGAATTTGCACAAATGGCACCGCTGGCAGGAGTTTGGTGATTATTGTGAATTGGCTGTGCTGCCAAGGCAAGACGCTCTGGTGCAAGATGCTGCCAGATTAAAGGCCTATGTCGCGGAACAGCTGCCCAGCTATTTGGGCAAAGTCAGCTGGCTCGATTTGCCCCAGGTGGATATTTCTTCGACCCTGCTGCGGGGTGTTTTAAGCCAGGGCTACGATTGCCGCTATGCGCTGGTGCCAGCGGTCTGGGAATATATTCAGGCGCAGGGGTTGTATCGCGAGGGAACCAGATGAAGGTACGGATTTTGATCGGTTTAATCCTGTTTGGATGGCTCTTTGGAGTGCTCTCTGCCTGCAGTCAAATCTGGAACCCCATTGAGCTTCTCAGCCAAATTGAAGAGCCTCAAAAATACGCGATTATAAACATGGCTTGGTCGCCAGATGGGAAAAAACTGGCTTTGACAATAAAGAACCTTCCCCAAACCCCTGACATCTTCCCAGAAAATGATTATCATCAGCACTATTTAATCAATACAGACGGGGCATCCTTAAAAAAGATCCCCCTTATCGCCTCAGACACATCTCCCCTTTTTTTCTGGGTTTCATCCGAAAGGTTTGTTTTGAATAATGGGACTACTTATCAACTTAACTATCTCGGCCAACCCCAATTTATATCTGATTCAGGGTACAAAACCCATGTTCTAAGTCATATGTGCAGCTTAACACCCGCTAAAGATCTTTTAATTCAGGGACGTGTAAATAACCCTCAGGGCCGTACAAGTGAATTCTTTACACCGGGTCTCTTTATTAAAAAAGAATCGGAGTATCAACAAATTCTCCCGCTTCAATTTCAAACGACAGCAGATTTTGAAGCCCCAAACACGCTCTCTGGAACGGCCTTGGCCTGTTCTCCCTTTTCAAACCGCATTTATCTTGAATTTAGCAGCGGCACCCATGACGCCAAAGCACAGCATCATCTTCTGGCTGAGCTAGATATAGAAAAAAAGCAGGTCTTGAATCCCACGCGCTTTTATTCTCTTGACCCACCCTCTGACCCCATGATACCCAGAGAGATGCTTCACTTTTTGGGTTGGAAAGACGAAAACCGGATTTATTATGCCGTGCAAAAAAGCGCACCTGAATCAGAAAAAAAAGTCATTGTGTATGATTATGATCTCACAACCCACACCAGCACTGAACTCAAAAACATCTCTCCCCCAATTTTATTGGCCATTCAAAATCATGCAGCATTTGCTTTTTCACCCGATCTGACCCAAGTTGCTTTTGTCGAGAAAAAAACACAGAAATTAATGCTTTCGGATCTGCAAGGAAAAACAATCAAAACCCTTTTAGACATCCCCATTGCTTTAGCTGAGCAAAATCCAGATCTGAACAGGCTCAAGTTTTGAAACGTCTGTTCTTTAACTTACTGTCCGGTAGCAAAAGGAGGCCGCCATGTTCAAAACCCCCTTGCTGAGTTTATTGGCGGCCAGCCTCTTGCCCAGCCTGATTCCTGGAACAGCGCCGACCGGCCTGCAATTGGCCAGCCCTGAGCAATTGCGTGCCATTCCGTTGGCCTCCATGCCCTATTCGGGGGTGGATCTGCCCAGTAAAGTGGATTTGTCTGAAAACATGCCCCCACCGGGCGACCAGGGCGGGCAAAACTCCTGTGTCGGCTGGGCCACAGCTTATGTACTCAAATCGTATCAAGAGCGGATTGAACACAATCACCTCTTGGCCAAACCCGATGGCTCACCGCAATGGCAAAAGGTTTTCAGCCCGGCCTTTGTCTATAATTTACTCAATAACAGCCGCGACGGCGGCATCACGTATATCGACGCGCTCAATTTGCTTTCCAGTCAAGGGGTCGTGCCCTGGTCGGAAATGCCCTACAATCCCGACGATTTCCGCAGCAAACCGGCACCGGCCCTGCTGCAAAAAGCCCGCGCCTGGCGGATCGACTATTGGCGGCAGGTCAATGTCCTCGATCCAAAAGAACTCAAGTCCCACCTCAATGCGGGTTATCCAGTGATGTTGGGAGCGGTGATCGATCAGGGCTTTTACAAAGCGCGCAAAGGCCATGTCTGGAAAAAGCGCGAGGGCAAAAGCCTGGGTGGCCATGCCTTGGTACTGGTGGGCTACGATGATGCCAAACGCAGCTTTAAAGTCATCAATTCCTGGGGCCCGCGCTGGGCCGATGGGGGCTTTGGCCACATCGACTACGCCTGGTTTGCCCGCGTGGTGCGTGAGGGATTTGTCGCCAAAGACGCGATCAACGGGCTTCCTGCACCCGCACAGCCCTCCCCCCCCAACCGCTCATTGAATCAGCCCGAAGCCTGGGGCCGTCGCTTGCAAGGGGGCGAAGACCCCGACGATGGCGCGGTCGAAGAAGAACAAATGGTGGTGGATCAACTCAAACCAGCGCCCATTCTCAGTACAATTCCGCTAGCGCCATCCACTCTCCCGCCCAAATCCGACAGCCCTCCCCAATCAGACACAAAGCCAAGTCAACAACCGGAGGAAACGGAGACAGGCCAAACTGCTCCCCCCGGCAAAACAGACGGGCTCAGTTTAAAAGGCACATTGAGCTTGCCCACGGACCTCGGGCAAAACCAGGGCCAAAACGCCCAATTGCTGCTGCGGGTCTACGCCCAAGAGGGCAACCGGCGGGGCCCCTTGCTCAGCACCCATCTGGTCAGGCAATTTTCGGGATACGCAGATTTAAATGCCCAGGCCCAATTGCCGATTCAGGCAAAATTGCCCGAAACCAATTGGCTGGCCGAATTGGCCTTAAACAGCCTCAATTTAGAGCGCCATCCAGGGCTGGGCTCTTCACAGCCACTGGCGTTGGTAATTGTGCCCGAACTCTTTGTCGATGGCTTTGGGGTCTGGGTCGGCGCGCCGATCTTAAAGCAATTGCCCACTGGCAGCTATGCCGTGCCCAAACGCAATACCGCCGACATCACTGCCGCTTTTTTAAGGGCTTGGCAAGCCCAAGACGATGGGCAACTCTGGTTCTTGCTCAGCCGCCAAGCCCAGCGCGAAGTGATTGATTACCTGAGCAAAACCCACACCGACCCTGTCTTTAGCACCCGCCAATGGCAAACAATGCTCGAAAACGGCCACCCGCTGATCCGCGAATGGCTCTGGAGCCAATTGGCGCTAAAATCTGAATTCAAAGCAGAGGCCGACAAACTGAGCGGGGGAATAGCAAATCAGAATGTGCTGGCCAAACCAGAGCCACAGAAAAAAATCCAGCCCCAACTGCCCTTGGTCCCCAGCGGCACAAGTTGGAAAATTCAGACCCTCAAACATCTGCTCCCATAAGATTGAGACCTTAAGGGAGGATTACAGACCCTCCAAAGCCGCCTGCAGGCCAGGGAAGTCCGGCCTCAATTCGCGGGCTTTGAGCCAGGCCCGACGGGCAGAATCTTTCTGCCCCTGCTCACGCAGACAAAACCCCAAATTAAACCAAGCCTCGACGTAGTCAGAACGCAATTCCAAGGCTTTTTCAAAGCTTTTGGCAGCCTCTGTCCAGCGTTTGAGCTGGAGCAAGGCCAAGCCGAGATTGTACTGCACCACAGGATGGGTCTGCAGCTGAGCAGCCGCTGCTTGCAGGTAATCCAAGGCCCCCTCTGGGTCGTCAATTTGCAGATGGTATTGCCCCAAATCGTTGAGCAACTCGGGTTTATTGGGGGTTTTCTCCAACTCGGCATGTAAATAATAATAGCGATAGGTACTCTGATGAAAGGCATTTTGGGCAATGTCAGGGCTCGACTTTAAAAATTGACTGTAATGGCTGAGGCTTTTGGCCCACTGGTTCTGCCCTGAATAGAGCATGGCCAATTTGCGATGGGCCTGAGGCGCTTCTGGGGTTTCTAATAATTTGAACCATTCAGCTTCAGCCTCAGCCGCTTGGCCTGCACTCAGGCGGGCATCAGCCAATTCAACCCGCAATTTCAACCGTTCGGATTCATGCCGGGCCAGGGCCAGGGCCTTTTCGTAGAGCAGTACCGCCTCAGCGGGCTTTTGCTGGTAAAGGTGATATTCATTTGCCAGTTCGCGATACAGTTGAGCGCGCAACGCTGGGGCTTGCACCAAGGTCAGGGCCTGTTTTAACCACGCTTCACGTTGCAGGCTTGTCTTTTCAATCTCTGGATCTGAGCCCAAATAATAGCTATTGGCCAATTGGAGATAAAGCGAGGCCTTCAGATCTGGTTCAGGAGCGGTTTGAACCGCTTGCAAAAGGCTTTCACGGGATGAAGCGAGCTGATGCATTTCTTGCTGATTGATCGCTTTGAGGCGCCAAGCCCGCCAGATTGAGTCGGCATCTTGCTCGGGCAGCAAAAGAGACAAAGCGTGCTCCAAAGCCTGATTTGAGGCCGGGTAATCTGAGCTTGTGTTCAAAAGCAAACCATACAAATACCAGCCAAGTCCAAAGCGGGGTTCCAAACGGAGCATGGCTTCTGCAGAGGAGCGAGCGGCTTCTGGCTGTTCCAATTGCAGATAAAGGCTACAAAGCCAATAATGGCCCAGCACAAAATTCGGGTGCTTGCGTAAAAGTGTCTGCACACTCTGCATCGCTGCTTCTGGATTTTGGGCCAAAAACTGTTTTTGCGCCACAGCCAATTGCAAATAGGGATTGTCGGGTCCAAGCGCCAGGGCCTTTTGCAAGCTGCTTGCAGATTTTTCAGATTCCCCCAGGCGCTGATAGACCTCACTCAGGCTGAAGTAGACCTCGGGGTTTTGGGGCCAGGCTTGGGCCACCTCTTCCAACCAAAGACGAATTTGAGCCAGCTCCACCCCCATGCCAAGGTTGTGCAGAGCTTGGGTTGCCAACTCATATTTCAAGCGGGGATTGTCTTTGATATACGGCTGAAGCAAAGCCAGGATCTTGCCCGCATTTTCAGCAGACAGGCCCGTGCCAAAATCTGAATAGAGCTGAAAAAAGAGCAGGATCAGCTCGGGCCGATCGCCATGGGCCTTGGCAGCCGCTTGCAAGACCTGTAAAGCCTGGGGCTTGTCCCCACCGGCATAAAACAAAAGGGCCTGGAGCGAACGACCCTGGAGGCTTTCTTGCTCTGTGAGTGAAAGCGATTTAAACAATTGTCCAGCCGCTTGCAAGGCCTGCTCAGGCGAGAGATCCAAGAGATTCATCT
This sequence comes from Candidatus Sericytochromatia bacterium, assembly GCA_018780035.1. Taxonomy (GTDB): domain Bacteria; phylum Cyanobacteriota; class Sericytochromatia; order UBA7694; family UBA7694. The sequence goes on along the minus strand of JADMKE010000037.1, from coordinate 9,725 downwards.
GAAAGCGCTGGCTTAAAATCGCGTGATTGACCAGATTGTCAGCCTGCCCCAAGACAGCAGGGACATACACAGGATCCAAGATCAGGGCTTTTTGATACAGGCCATAGGCTTTGCGGGCATCTGATGCGGCACTGGCCTCTTGGGCCTGTAGATACAGGGAATGGGCCTCGGTCGAAGTCGTCTGCTGAAAACGGGCCGCCAAAGCCATACGCTCGCGCTCAGATGTCACAATTTTGAGTTTTTCAGCCAGCGCTGTGGCCAATTGACTTTGCAAAAGAAAGAGTTGATTGACCGGCCCCTGCAACTGTACGCTGAGGGCCGGATCGACCTTTCCTGTCTCGACATTAACAAAGCGGGCATTGATCAAGAGTTGCTGCCCTTGACGCTGATAACTGCCGATCAAAATCCATTTGGCTCCCAGCATTTGCCCCAATTGCGGGGCCGACTGCTCATTGACCTGCAGACTCTGACCAAAATTTTGTTCTTTAAACAGGGCCTGAATTTGACTGCGCTCCAAAATTTCCAGAGCCTGCAATTGACTCAGGCCTTGGGTCAGGTTTTCTGCAAAACTCTTGCCCAGCCACTGATCTTCGGTCTGCGCTGAGAGATTTTCAAAGGGCAGAATCACGGTGCGCTGAGGTGCAGCCTGTGCCTGCTGTGGAAACAATGAGAACAGCGGAAAGACAATTGCAAGCGCCCATTTTTTCATCAGACTAGAGCTGTCCACCGCGCACGGGTTTGTGTTTGGAGAGGTAGTCGTAAATCCCATCGCGAATCGCTTTGGCCACCAGGCGCTGATAATTGCTATTGCTGAGCTGGGCCTCTTCTTGGGGATTGGAAAGAAAGCCAATTTCGAGCAAAACCGAAGGCATCTTGGTTTTGCGGGTCACAAACAGACCCCGCTTGCGCACACGGCGATCAGGGGCCTTGAGTTCTTTGACCAGGTATTGGTGCAAAATATCTGCCAATTCTTTGCTTTGGGGCGTGGTGAAATAGGTTTCAATGCCACGCACATGTTCATTATTGGGTGGCATCGAATTGCAGTGGATGCTGATAAACAGATCCGAATTGCGCAAGTTGGCCACATCGACACGGGGCTGAAGCAAGATCTCCATGTCTTCGGCGCGGGTCAAAATGACCTTAAACTGATCATTTTCGAGGTAGCGTTTGAGGTATTCAGAGACAGCCAGGGTGACCTCTTTTTCGCGGGTACCACCTTTGCCTATCGCACCGGGGTCGTTGCCGCCATGCCCGGCATCAATCACAATAAAGGCCCGGCGGCTGTCGGGTGGCAAAAGGGGGGCGCGATCTTTTTCACGGGCCTGCATTACAATCTCAACATAGCGATCATGGGTGCTGTACTGAAAATTGGCCTCGCCCTTGAGATCAAAGACAAAGCGGATATCTGTGTTTTGCTGGCGGTTGACCGGAGCCATGCGAATCTGGGTCAAATTGCTGCTGGATTGAATTTTGCGCAGGTCTTCGCGCTGGGTCAGCACTGTTCCCAGGGTATCCATCACCAGGCGGTGGGGCTTTTCAAGGGCGTAGATCTGGTAATCAAAGGGGCGGTTGGTGTGAATCCGCACCCGTGTGACCTGTTGATCCATTTCCATGATTTCGATTTCGTCGAGCTGGGCCAAATTTTTGGAGGAGGCCAGCACCAAAAACTGAATCGTGCAGCTGTTTTCTTCGCTAAAGGGCACAATTTCAACATCGTCACGGGTGAGTTTAAATTGAATCTCAACCCGATCACTGCTATTGGCAATCTGCACGTCGCGGAAGAGGTTGGAGCTGAGTTCAGGGCGTTTGCCGGTGATATTGCTGCGCACATTGTAAAGGGTAACTGCATAGCGCTTTTCTTCGGCATCCAGCTTGCGAATCTCGGGATAAAGGGGGCCCGAGCCCGTTAAATGGAGATTGTTGTTGCGCACTTCAATTTGGCGCAGTTCAGCCGCTTGGATCGCCGCCAATTGCAGGGGCGGCGGATCGACTTTGAAAACTTTGTGGGCCGAAGATCCACCCCGCAGACGGGGTTGAATCCAGGTCTGAAAACCCTGGCTCAGTGCTTCCGTGCGAATCGCCACGTCCACTTCGGGCTCGACATCCAGCACCATGCGCACAGCCGGGGGATTGCTACTAAATTGGCTGATCCGCACCTTTTCCACACCGGGAATCTGGGTCGTGAGTTCATCGCGCACCTTGGGAAAAACCGCATCGGGCAAATCTATCACGACTTTGCGGCCCATTTCGCGGGGCAGGTATTGAATTTGCGGTAGGGGACGGGCGCTGGAAACAAAGCCCAGCATTTGTTCCTGGGAATTGTACTGCAATTGCTGAATCACAGAAGCCACAAGCGCTTGAGCCTGGGCCGGCGCCGCAAAAGGCCCAAAAAATGTCAAAGGCACAAATCCAAAAATAACCAGCAAGGCAATTGCTCCCCAAAACCGAAAAGGGCGGGGCGCAGCAAGGCGAAGGGGTAAATCATCCCAATTGTTTTTCATTCTTTTCAGACCTGATCCTCTGGGTATTTTATCCTGTCTCCCAACAGGGAATCTGTGAGGGGGGTACCCCTGACTTAGGATGGCTCCGCAGGCAGGCGGATCTCCAATTTGGCGCCAACTTCAATGTTGTGTTGGCGAAACCAGCCCTGATTCATTTCCAGGGCGTAGAGGGCGGGAGAGAGAGAGACATGGGTATTTTCATCCAGGGGCATCATATCCTGGATATCCACAATTTTGAAGGCTGAATTTAGAAAAGCAATGCTCAGGGGGAGATAGGTATTTTTCATCCAAAAGCCCAAGCGTTGCTCTTTTTCAAACACAAATAACATGCCCTGATCGGCGGGCATGCTCTTGCGAAACATCAGGCCTTTTTGCTGTTCTTGATCGCTGCGGGCGAGTTCAACCTGCAGAGCAACCTCGCCAAAACGCGCGGGCAACAGGACAGGGCTTGCTGAAGCGCTTGCAACTGAAGTGGGCAAAGATGTTGGCGATGGGACAGCCTGCTGCGAGCGGGCATCGACAGAAACACAGGCCGTGAAAATGCTCAGGGCCGAAAGTCCCAAAACCAAGCCAGTAGAAAAATGCAACATCCCCTTATTTAAGCAGGTTGGAGGCCATTTGTGCCAGTGGTTTGCGCCAGAAGCTTGACTATCTCAGCATTTGGCACCGTCCAATCAGCGGGCAAAACTTGGCGAAAGATCCGCAAGGACGGATACCAGGGGGTCTCGATGCCTCTACTTGGCCAGATCCAGGGCGCAGGCTCAGGCAAAAGCAAGCAGGTCGGCAGGCCCAGCGAAGCGGCCAAATGGGCCACCGCAGAATCGACCGAAATGACCAGATCCATCTGCAGCAGGTGTTCTGCTGTCTGGGCAAAATCCCCAAGCTGAGAGCCGAGGTCAATCAGACCAGGGGGCAAATCACCGGGGGCAATGCCGGGCTGAAAAGCAGAAAAAGTCGTGCTGGAGAAGGCTGCAACCCAGGCCTGAACCACGTCCACAGGCAAAGCTTTGCGCCTTTGTAACTCACGGTAAGCGGCCTTTTGAGAGGCGTCATCGGAAGCCTGGCGGCCTTGCCAAACCAGCCCCACCTGTTTGACAGTTTCAAGTGAGGAGACCAATGAGCGGGCAAAAGCGCTTTTCCAGGGAGGCAAGACCGCAAGCTCTGCGGTCAGGGAAACCCCCAGCCGGTGAGGCAAACTGAGTAGCGGCAACAGATATTCACAAGCCGGGAGAGGCGCGCCCTCTGGATGCAAAGTCAGGGGTAAATCCAATTGGGCCGCCAAAGGCTGCAGCGCTCTTGGCAATTCCAGAATGACCTCACCGGCCTGTTCACAGAGCCTCGGTAAAAAACGCCAAAACTGAATCATATCGCCATAGCCATATTCCGCTTGGATCAAAATCCGCTGACCGCTTAGCTTTTGGCCCTGCCAGCGGGGACGATGCCCGACTTTAAAGCGACTTGAGGGCTTCTGCAGACGCCATTCCAACTGCTGAAAACCCTCATGCCAGGCCCCTCGCGCCAAAAGCAACACCCCCAGATTAAAATGGGCGGCGACCCAATTGGGGGCAAGTTTTAACAATTCGCGATAAACCCGCTCTGCCTCAGCGTTTTGTCCTGCCTGCTGAAGTGAAAGGGCCTGTTGAAAAGCCGCCTCGGGGTCGCTTGGAGCTGAGTCTAAAGCCAATTGCTCTGCTTCCACCAGGTGATAAATTCAGCCGTGGCATCCAAGAGCGACTGCCGGGGCTGATAGCCCAAGCGCGCGCGGGCTTTGTCGATATTCAGGGTTTGGCTTTTTGCGAGCATACAAACCGTGTAGCGGGTCAAAGGGGGTTCTTTATACGCCGGGTCGAGTGTGGCGGCGCTTTCCAGAGCCGCAGCCAGCGAAAAAGCCAAGTGATAGGGAAGATGGCGGGTATCCAGCGTGAGGCCGAGACGCTCAAAGGCGCTCTGCAGAAATTCCCAGAGTTTCACCGGCTCTCCGTTGGTGATATTGTACGCCTCACCGAGGGCCTCTGTTGGCGCATTTAAACAGAGTATCAGGGCATCGACGACATTGGAGACCGCCGTTAAATCCACCCGGTTTTGGCCTTTGCCAATGATGCGTAGACGGCCCTCTTTGTGGGCCCGCAGCAGGCGGGGCAGAATCACGGTGTCGCCCGCTCCTATCAAAGCCCGGGGGCGAATCATGATCGTTTCGAGGCCGGCTTGGGCAGCCGCCCGCACCCGCTCTTCGGCCAAAAATTTGGTGGTTGCATAAGCATTGGCAAATTTGCTCGGCAAGGGGTCAGATTCTTTGACATCTTCGCGGTCGCGGTACTCGACATAAATGCTGGGGGTCGAGACATGCACCAAACGGCGAATCTGATTCTGCTTGCAGGCCGCGATCACCGACTCTGTGCCTTGCACATTGGCAGCATAAAAGTCGGCGTATTTGCCCCAGGGCGAAGACAAACCTGCGGTGTGAATCACGGCTTCCACCCCTTGGGAAATACCCGCCACAAAGTCGGCATTTTCGACAGAACCGGCTTCAAAAGCGATCCCAAGGTGGCGAATTTTTTCGGCCATGGCGGGATTGCGGCCTGTGGCAATCACAAAATGGCCCTGTTCTTTCAGGGCTTGGATCAGGCGAAAGCCCAAAAAGCCTGTGGCACCCGTTACCAGAATTTTCATCATGCGCTCCTTTGTTTGGGCCAGTGGCCATTCCATTCAATATCCAGGGTTGAAGCTGAGAGCAGATCGGTTTTGTGTTTGCGCGATCGGCGCCAGGTTTCAAACATCAACTGAAACTGGGCCCAAAAGGGCTGCAGATCATCGGCGCGAAAAACCGCATCATCGGCCTGCTGCATTTCGGTCCACAGGGCCTGAAAAGCGCTTAAACTGCGCACCTGCGGCATGGCAAAGAGCCACATCGCAAAAGCCACCATGCGGTTGCGATCACCTCCGGGTCGGTGCACAGGGCCCGCATCTCCGGGGGCAAAGGCCTGGCTCAAGCCATCCTGGGGTTCGAATAAAAGTGTGCCTGTGGTGGCGCGGGGATTGCATTCAATCGGCCAATAGCGGCCCTCGCTGTAGATAAAGTCAAAGGCGATTTGCCCGGTATAATCCAGACCATCGACAATTTTGGCCACAATCTGCTCAATTTCGGGCACGCTGACCGACTCAAAATAAATCGTGGAGCCCTGTCCGACACAGTGCACACTGGCATAGACACAGTGGGCCCGGATTTTTCCGGCGCGGGCCACTGTATACGAACAGAATTGCTGCCCTGGCAAAAAGCGTTGCACGACCCAGGCCTGTTCGGGACTGGGCTGAACTTCTGCCAAAGCCTGCTCTACGGGCTGATTGATCAAAACATGGCTCGAAAAACGCGAGAATTCCGCTTTGAGCACATATTGCGGGTATTCCGCCAGAGCGGCTTCCAATTGTGCTGAAGTCTCAACCCGGACCGTCTCTGGTGCCGAAAGTTTAAGCCCACCGAGAATTTGCACAAATTGGTATTTGCTGTGCAAATTGGTCAAGACATCAATGGTTGAGGTAAAGACCTCACAGTGTTTTTCCAGGGTTTGCTTCCAGCGTGAGACATAAAAAACCTCTTCACAGGTCGGGATCAACAATTCAATCCGGTATTCCTTGAGGTATTGCTCCAATGCAGCCACAAAAGCGGCACTTTCCTGGGCGGGGGGGGGCACCTTGAGGCTTTTTTGACAAAAGCGCGAGGCACCCGCCAAATTAAACGGAATACTTTCAGCCACATAGGCCCGTGTGCCGTGAGCAGCAAAGAGGCGCAAAAGCGCCAGTGTGGCGGGGCTGCGCCCACCCGTAAACAGGACACGTTCCAAGGGCAGATTAGTAGACAAAAACCAGCCCACCCAACGACAAACCGGCACCCGTGCCCAGCAGACAGACGCGGTCTCCACGCTTGAGACGTTTTGCTTCAATCGCATCACAGAGTGCCATCGGAATCGAAGCAGCAATACAATTGCCATGGGTTTCAATATTGCTGACAAATTGGGTATCACTCAACTTAAAAAAGGCCTGGGCCTTTTCCAAGGCCACACGACTGGCCTGGTGAGGAACAAACAGGTCAACTTCTTGCAAAGAAAAATCCAACTCAGCAAAGAGTTTTTTGACAAAGCCCCGCAATTTGCGAAAGGCCATGCCCAAAACGGCTGCGCCGTTCATGTGGAAGGTATACGCCTCGGCATCAAAGGGCTCATGCCCCGGATGAAAGGCATTGCCGCCCCCCCGCACCCAGGTATAAAAAGCGCCATCGCCATAGGTTTCCATCGCCGCACTTAAAACCCCCGAAGCTTCGCCTTCGGGCGTCAGACGCACAATCGCCGCAGCCGCCCCATCCCCCAGCAGAGAGGCACTCTCCCACTCGTTGTAATTCAGCGACTTTGAAGCCGATTCACTGCTGACGATCGCAATTTGGCGGTAACGGCCGCTGCTGAGCAGACACGAGGCCACATCCATGGCTGTGATAAAACTCAGACAGGTGGCATCCACAGTAAACGAGGGAATGCCCGAATCACCATGGCCTGCCTCTTTTTGAATCAAACAGGAAGTGTCGGGGATCGGGTAATCATAAGAGCCTGCAGCTGAAATAATCAAATCCAGCTCCTCATAGGCCACTCCCCCGCGCTCCAAGGCCTGGGCCAGGGCTTTGGCTCCCATGCTGGCATTGCTGTCTTCTTCGACAAAATGGCGAATGGCGACCCCTGATTTTTCCATAATCCAGCCGGGCTCCAGCCCCATTTTGGCCTCCAATTCTGAGGCAGTCACCTGATGGGGCGGAAGATATTTGCCCATGCTGACGATCTGTAAGGCTTTTTTCATGATTGTGCTACTCGTTCTCCAGAACTTTTAATAATGGGCTTTTGAGGCATTTAGGGCCATTTTGCATTTAATTTTAACACCCCTATCTTCAATGCGGATGTATCATTGCGCGCAAAAGTAAAGAAAATTATTTATTTCTTAGCAAATAATTAACTATTTATTTCTCTTGACTTAACCAAACCATAAGAATTTTAGCTGGATTTCTCCCGATAAGAAAATTATCCAAACTCAAGTGTAAATGAAAAGAGGATCCCAGATTATGCCAAATTTAACCAATCTTCAGTCCCAAGACTATATGGCACTCACCCGTGCCCTCGACAATAACCGCAATAACCGTATCGACAAAACTGAAGCCAATATCAGCTGGAATGCCCACGCCCAAATGGGCAATGCCAACGGCATTGCTGGCACCCGTGAAATGGCCACCTCGCTCGAAAAAGGCGATGTCTTTATCTCCCGCCTGAGCCCCGAAACGGCTGATAAAATTGCCGATTATTTCTCCAAACGCAACGAAAATTTTGATCGCCCTGTAGCTGAATGGGTTTCTGATGCCTGGATCTCCAAAGAAGACTTTGCTGCCAGCCCCGAAGTGCTGCGTGCAGTGGATATCAATGGCGACAACCGCATCAGCCGCAAAGAATTTGCTGAAGCCCTGGTTTCCGGTAGTTTGACCCTGGGTCAAGCCAGCCAAACCAGCCACAACCCTTTTAAAGAGCCCGCTCCCAGCAATCCTTTTAATTCACCCAGCAACGATCCCTTTAAGCCCCAGCCCACTCAGCCCCGTCCCGTTCAACCCAGCAACCCTTTCAACGATCCCTTTTCAGCTCCCCCTGCTGAGCGTGATTCAGGCGCTTATATGAAGCTCGAAATGGTCCGCAGCATGAGTTCTGACTACGAAAAAGGTCAGATTCTCGGCAAAATGGTTGGACAAACAGATATGTCCACCCGTGAACAACTGATGTTGGTTGAAACCATCAGCAAATCCATCAGCTCTGATTATACCCAAACCGAATTGCTCAAGAGTCTGGCCAAAAACCCCAGCCTGCGCGACGAGTCGGCGATCAAATTGGCCAAGTCTGTCCGGGAAATGAGCTCTGATTTTAACAAAGGCCAGATCCTTGGTAATCTGATTCAGACCCAACGCCTCTCTCCCCAGGCCCAACAGTCTGTGATGATCAGCATTGGCACCATCGGTAGCGAATACACCCAGGTTGAAAGCTTCAAGAGCCTGATTCGCAGTCAACGTCTGGATATGCCCGAAAAAGAATTCCTGATGCACCAAGTGGGTCAGAACTTCAGCTCTGACTATAACAAACGCCAAGTCTATGACGCCCTGATGAAATAGACTCCGCTCAGATCAAGATAAAATCTGACACAGCACAAAGCGGGCCTCAAATGAGGCCCGCTTTTGATTGGTAAAAACTGAAAAACTAAACGGTGGCTGCAAAAGCCTGATCAACAACCTGTTTCAATTCACCACTTTCAAACATTTCGCGGGTGATATCACAGCCGCCAACAAATTCGCCATTGATATACAATTGCGGAATCGTGGGCCAATTTGAATACTGCTTGATGGCTTCACGCTTTTCCTGATCAGCCAGGATATTGACAGAGGCGTAAGGCTGCCCGACTTGGTTCAGGATTTCGATCACGGTGTACGAAAAGCCACACATGGGCTGTTCGGGTGTGCCCTTCATATAGAGCATCACCTTGTGGGTTTTGATCTCTTCTTCAATTTCTTTGATCACATCACGGGACATGGCAGTTCTCCTTCAGAGAGATTATTTAAGGGTGGCTATATTAAATGCCATAATAGGCATCAGCGGGACGGCTCAATTCAGCGGGCGCAACAGCCCAGGTTTTCATCGAGAGGGCATGAATGGGTTTGCCATCGCCAATCAAGTGATTGAGCAGCCCATACACGGTCTGCTGTTGGCGCACGCGGGACATGCCCTCAAAACCGGGCCAAACCACATTGACTTCCAGATGATCACCTCCGCCCGTAAAATCGCGGATAAACACCTGGGCATTTTCCAATTGGTTTTCGATGATCTCTTTGACCTGTTGGGCAATCATGGGCAACTCCCGAATACGTTGATAATCACAGGTTCAGGGTAACACAGACGCCACAAAACAGACAAGATAGTCGGGATTCTTATTTCCCCACCGGAGGCTTGCCTCCGCCCCCGAGCTGCTGGGCCAAAAAGTCACTCCATTTGCTCAATTGTGCCGGGTTTTTGCTACCGCCTACAATCGTCGATATGCTCAAGCGTGGCGCAGGGTTAAACATCAACTCCGCTTTCTGCGCCAATTCCACAAATTCCACCACCTTGGCATCTCCGGGCAAACCGTCGCGGGCCGCCACCGCCAAGGCGCTCACATCTT